>CAWBMW010000015.1:0-218831 GCA_963790015.1 uncultured Gammaproteobacteria bacterium | reverse complement strand
TGTGGCAGGCTGGCTTGAACTAGTCGGTATCCCGGAAGCCGGAGTTGATCGCGTTCGAGAGCGGCACGTCGATGAGCCGGTACTTCCCGCCGAGCGGGACGGCCGGCTTGGCCCGGTCGCGGGTGAGGGGGTAGAGGCGCTTTCCCTGGCCTCCGCCGAGGATGACGGTGTGGACGCGGCGCTGCGGCACTTCTCGCATGGTTGATGGAATTCTAGGCGGGTTCCCGGCGCGTCCGGAGCGGCGAATTTCCTGTAAAGTCCCTCTCGACATGCCCTGACGGTTCCCCAACAGGAGAGACGCATTCGCAAGCCCGACCTCATCGGCTTCCGTTCTCTCGGCGTGGGTGCAGCCCTCGTCCTCGCCACCGCCCTGGCGGCCTGTACCTCCGCCCCGCCCGCCGCTCCGCCGGCCGCGACGCCCCGGCGCCGCCGGCGCCGGCCGCAGTGGCCACGGCGGCTGCGGCGCCCACCGCGCTCCGCCCCGAAGCTCCTCGACGACTGGCGCGACGCCGTCCTCTACTTCGTCGTCCTCGACCGCTTCGCCGACGGCGACGCGGTCGACGCAACGCCGACGTCGACGTCGCGAAGAAGGGGCACTTCCACGGCGGCGACGCGAAGGGGCTGACGGCCCGGCTCGACGAGATCGCCTCCCTCGGCGTGAACGCCCTCTGGATCACCCCGGTCGTCACGGAACACGCCGGGCTTCGTCACCGGGGCGGGTTTCCCCGACTGGGCCTACCACGGCTACTGGGCCGACGACTTCCTCTCGCTCGACCCGCGCTTCGGGACCGAAGACGACTTCAAGGCCCTCGTCGCCGCCGCCCACGCGCGCGGCATCCGCGTCCTGCTCGACGTCGTCTACAACCACGCCGGCTACGAGTCGAAGTACACGAAGGACCCGAAGACGAAGGGGTGGTTCCGGACGAACGAGAAGGGGGACTGCGGCACGGACGACCTCACGTCGTGCGTCGCCGGCCTCCCCGACTTCAAGACCGAGGACCCCGAGGTCGCGAAGTACCTCCTCGACGCCCAGATCGCCTGGGCGAAGCGGCTCGGCGTCGACGGCTTCCGCCTCGACACCGTCAAGCACGTCGCCCACGACTTCTGGACCGAGCACCGCAAGCGGACGCGCGACGAGGTCGGGAAGGGCTTCTTCCTCCTCGGCGAGGTCTGGGGGGGCGACCCGCAGGTCCTCGACCCCTGGTTCGAGCGGGACGAGATGGACGCCGGCTTCGACTTCGCCTTCCAGGGGAACGCCCTCGCGTTCGTCGAGGGGCGCGGCCGGGCGGTCGCCTTCGACCGCTACCTGAAGTCGCGCGAGAAGGTCCGCCCCGGCTACCTGCTCTCGCACTTCCTCTCCTCGCACGACGTGCCCGGGCGGCCTCTTCCAGCTCGGCGGGAACGTGGAGCTCTTCCGCCTCGCCGCCGTCCTCCAGATGACGACGGCCGGGATCCCGACGATCTACTACGGCGAGGAGGTCGCCCGCGCCGGCGGCGACTGGCCCGACAACCGGAGCGACATGCCGTGGGGAGAGAAGGACGTCCTCCCCGGCAAGGGCCTTCCCCGGAACGAGGCGCTCCGGGCCGACTACGTGAAGCTCGTCGCGATCCGCAAGGCCCAGCCCGCGCTCCGGCGCGGGACGCACGAGGGGCTCTTCACGACGGGCGACGGCTACGCCTTCCTCCGCCGCGACGCGGAGTCGAAGAGCGCCGTCGCCGTCGCCGTCAACCGCGGCGCCGAGCCCGTCACCGTCACCTTCCCCGCCCCCGCGGAGTGGGGCGGCCGGCCGCCCAAGGACCTTTTCGGCGCCCTCGCCGTTTCCCTCTCGGAGGGCGCCGTCTCTCTCACCCTTCCGCCCCGGAGCGCCGCCATCCTGGCGCACCAGGGTGCGCCCGCCTGGTCGCCGGACGGGCGGAAGCTGGCGGTATCCCTGTCCCGCCAGGATGGCAACCTCGACATCTACACCCTCGACGTCAACACCCAGGTGCTGACCCGGTTAACGAGCGGTTCAGCCATCGACACCGAGCCTGCCTGGTCCCTGGACGGCAGCCAGATCTACTTCACCTCCGATGCCACGGGCGGACCCCAGGTGTACCGGGTGGCGGCGGACGGCGGCGGCGCGCAGCGGGTGACCTTCGAGGGCTCCTACAACGCCCGGCCGCGTGTGGCGCCCGACGGCAAGCAGCTGGCCGTAGTGCATAACGACCGCGGCAACTATAGAATTGCCGTCGTCGATCTGGCGCGGTCCACCACCCAGGTGCTGTCGGATGGGCGGCTCGATGAATCGCCGAGCTTTGCTCCCAATGGTGAAATGCTGATCTTCGCCACCCGCGAGGGTGCGCGGGGGGTGCTGGCCACGGTCAGCGCCAACGGCCGGATCAAGCAGCGCATGTCGGCTCTGGAGGGCGATGTGCGCGAGCCCGCCTGGTCGCCCTTTCCGCCCAATTAGTGTTTGCTCAAGGACTGGTTTCAGGAGTTGATGCCCATGAAGAACCTCAAGACGCTTGCGGCCCTGCTGGTCGTCACCCTCGTGACGGCCTGCGCCGGACCTTCCAAGTCCACCGTCGACGAAGGTGCTGCCGGTGCTGCGCAGGGCGGTGCCGCTGTCGCCGGCGTGGGCGACGGCGGCATGGGCCAGGGCGGTGCGATGGGCAGTGACGCTGCCGGTGAGCGCCCTCGGCGGTCCCGGTGCCTCCCAGGAGAACCGCATCATCTATTTCGAGTTCGACCGCTTCGACATCAAGCCCGAGTACAACGCCATTCTCCAGGCCCATGCCCGGTACCTGTCGGCCAATCCGTCGGCCCGGGTGCGCCTCGAGGGGCATGCGGACGAGCGTGGCAGCCGCGAGTACAACATCGGCCTCGGCGAGAAGCGGGCCCAGTCCGTGCGCAACGTGCTGCTGCTCCAGGGCGTGGTTTCCGACCAGATCGCCACGGTGAGCTTCGGTGAAGAACGCCCGGCCGTCATCGGCAGCGATGACGAGGCCTGGTCCCTGAACCGTCGGGTCGAGATCGTCTACGGGCAATAGCCGCCATGAGCCCGGTCCTCCAGTCAATGCGCGCGGTGCGGGCTCCGGTGCCGTCCTGCTCCTGTCCGGGTTGCGCCATGCTGGTGCCGCCGGAGGAGGACCCGCTCTACATCAAGCAGACCGACCTGGACGCGCGGGTGGCCCGGGTCGAGCGCGTCATCGACAGCGAGGGGCTGGTGAACCTGCTGAAGCAGATCGAGCAGCTGCAGACGGACAACCAGGCGCTCCGCGAGCAGGTCGACCAGCTGCAGTTCAAGCTGGACCAGGCCGGTACCGCCCAGAAGCAGCAGTACCTGGACGTGGACCAGCGGCTGCAGAACCTGGAGAAAGCCCTCGGTAGCCGGCGAGCTGCCAGCACGGACGCGCGCAGCGTGCTCGATGGCGGCGAACTTCGCCCCGGGCAGTTGCCGGTTCCCGGTGGCACTGACCGGGCCAACTACCAGGCCGCCTTCGAACTGCTGAAGCAGGGCCGCTACAAGGAGGCCAGCGCCGCCCTCACGCAGTTCATGATCGCGTTTCCGGACAGCTCGCTGTCGGACAACGCCCAGTACTGGCTCGCCGAAACCCACTACGTCAGCCAGGCCTACGACAAGGCCCTGCCGGCCTTCACGGTGGTGGTGGACAAGTACCCGAAGTCGCGCAAGATTCCCGATGCGCTGCTGAAGATCGGCTACTGCAACTACGAACTGAAGCGCTTCGACGCCGCCCGGAAGTCCCTGCAGGCCGTGGTGGCGAACTACCCGGAAACCACCGCGGCGCGCCTGGCGGGCCAGCGGCTCGAGCGGATGACCAGCGAAGGCCTCTAGCGCGAGTCGCCTTGCCCACCCTCCGCATCACCGAGATCTTCCACTCGCTCCAGGGCGAGTCCCGCCCCGTCGGGCTGGCCCTCGGCGTTCGTGCGCCTGACGGGCTGCCCGCTGCGCTGCGTGTACTGCGACACCGCCTACGCCTTCCATGGCGGGCAGCGTCGCGGCCATCGGCGAGATCCTGGCGAACGATCGCGGGCTTCGAGGTGCGGTACGTGTGCGTCACGGGCGGCGAGCCCCTGGCCCAGCCTGCCTGCCACGACCTGCTGGCGGCGCTCTGCGACGCGGGCTACCAGGTCTCGCTGGAGACCAGCGGCGCCCTCGACATCGCGGCCGTCGACCGGCGGGTCGCCGTCGTCCTGGACCTGAAGACGCCGGCTTCCGGCGAAGCGGCGCGCAACCTCTGGTCGAATCTTCCCCACCTGAAGCCGGAGGACCAGGTGAAGTTGGTCATCTGCAGCCGGGCCGACTACGAGTGGGCGCGGGAGGCGCTGCGCGAGCATGCCCTCGCAGCGCGGTGCGAGGTGCTGTTCTCGCCCGCCTGGGAACGGCAGCCCGCCCGCGAGCTGGCCGAGTGGATCCTGGCAGACCGCCTGCCCGTGCGCTTCCAGGTCCAGTTGCACAAGTACCTCTGGGGCGACGAGGCCGGGCACTGAGCGCCCTGAACCGGGATGAGTGAGGTTGCGATGCGTGCCGTGGTGCTGCTGTCGGGTGGCATGGATTCGGCAACCTGCCTGGCGATGGCCCGGCGGGACGGCTGCGAGTGCCACGCCCTGAGCTTCGACTACGGCCAGCGGCACCGGGCCGAGCTGGAGGCTGCCGCCGTCGCTGGCCCGGCAGCTCGGCGCGCGCGACGCACCGGACGCTGACCATCGGCCTCGGCGACTTCGGCGGGTCGGCGCTGACGGACGAGCGGCTGACCGTGCCCACCCGGACCAGCACCGGAAGCGCCGCCGGCATCCCGATCACCTACGTGCCAGCCCGCAATACCGTCTTCCTGGCCTTTGCTCTCGGACTTGCCGAGGTCCTGGATGCCGATCGCATCTACGCGGGCATGAACGCCGTGGACTACTCCGGCTATCCCGACTGCCGTCCCGCGTACATCGACGCATTCCAGCAGCTCGCCAACCTGGCCACGAAGCGCGGCGTGGAGGGCCGGCCCATCGTCCTGCACGCGCCCTTGCTCCACATGAGCAAGGCGGACATCGTCCGGTCAGGGCTCGGGCTGGGCGTGGATTTCGCCGCCACCGTGTCCTGCTACCAGGCGACGGCGGCGGGGGAGGCGTGCGGGGATTGTGATGCCTGCCGCCTGCGCCGGGCCGGTTTTGCCGCCGCTGGCGTGGCGGATCCGACCCGCTATCGCTAAAATGCCCTGCCAGTTGTGTCAGTCACCGTCTTCGCTCAAACCATCCCGCAGTGCATGGGGATTTATCCCGGGCCGTTAGCTCAGTTGGTAGAGCAGCGGACTTTTAATCCGTTGGTCGATGGTTCAAATCCATCACGGCCCACCAATAAATCAATGACTGGAGTTGATCCAGTTTCCTGCACCCCTGAGTCCCACTACTGCCGGATAACTGTAAACCAGAGTTGACACCTCCAATGTCGTGAACTACAGTTCACGAATGCCGGCTATCCTCAAGAGCGCCACCTTCGACCGCTGGCTCTCCGGGGTCCGGGACGCGAAAACGGCCGCCCGAATCCAGGTCCGCATTGATCGCCTCGCCGCCGGCAACCCCGGCGACGTGCAGTCCGTCGGTAGCGGTATCTCGGAAATGCGGCTCGACTATGGCCCCGGCTACCGTGTGTATTACCTGCAGCGCGGCCTGATGGTTGTGGTCTTGCTCTGTGGTGGCGACAAGAAGACGCAGAGCCGGGATATCGCCAAGGCAAAGGCCATCGCCGCTGAATGGAAGGAATGAGATATGCCCAAGGAAACGTTCAGCCACTACGACAGCGCCGACTATCTCAAGACTCCGGCGCAAATCGCGGCCTACATGGAAGCGGCCATGGAGGAAGGGGCGGACGACCCCGCCTTTATCGCGCACGCACTTGGCGTGGTTGCCCGGGCCCGCAGCATGGCCCAGCTGTCTCGGGATACCGGGATCACGCGCGAAGGTCTGTACAAGGCATTGTCCCGGGATGGCAACCCCAGTTTTGCGACTGTGACCAAGGTCGCCGGTGCCCTGGGGCTTAGCGTCACGTTTCAGGTACGGGACGGGGACCCACTGCCGTCTGCCACGTCTGCGGAAGTGGGTGTGGGGCGTAAAGGCGCCCCGAAATCCGGCGGGCGATCGGCGCCCGGCAAGCCTTTCAGTGGAGCGAAGCGGCGGAACTAGTTGATGTACGCCAGGCGCATCGACACAAACCGCCAGCAATTCACAACAACCCGCAACATAGAAAGCCGCCCGCATCCGTGTCACCATTGAAACCGGTTGTTGTGGATGGTTGCGCAAATCGTGTTAGTTCCCCCTCTTAATCCGTCCACCCTATGACCGGTCAGCAGTTCTCCCTCCACGTCCAGCCGCGCCTGCCCGAGCGCATCACCCGGCTGAACGACCTCGCCTCCAACCTCTGGTTCAGCTGGCACCGGCCGACGCGCAATCTCTTCGAGATCCTCGACCGGGAGCTCTGGTGGAAGACCGGGCGGAATCCGCGGGTCTTCCTCCGCTGCGTCGACCAGTCCGTGCTGGAGATGGCCGCCAACAATGACAGCTTCCTCGGCGCCTACCGCCGGGCCCTCACCGAGTACGACGCCTATCTCGAACAGCCGCCGGCCGCGTACAAGCCCGCCGGCCTGGGGGCGGGCGACCTCATCGCCTATTTCTGCGCCGAGTTCGGCTACCACGAGAGCTTTCCGATCTATTCCGGGGGCCTCGGGATCCTGGCCGGCGACCATTGCAAGACCGCCAGCGACCTGGGACTGCCGTTCGTGGCCGTGGGCCTGCTCTACCGGCAGGGCTATTTCAACCAGCGCATCGACGAGCACGGCCAGCAGATCGCCGGGTACAGCTATATCCAGGCGGAGGACGCGCCCGTCCAGCCGGCCAGGGATGCCGCAGGCAAGGATGTCGTCGTGGATTGCGACCTGGCCGGCCGTCGGGTTGCCGTCAAGGTCTGGCGTGCCGATGTCGGCAGGATTCCCGTCATGCTGCTCGATACCGATCTTCCCCAGAATGATGCGGCCGACCGGCAGATCACGCGGCAACTGTACGGCGGCGACAGCCAGACGCGCCTCCAGCAGGAGATCATCCTCGGCATCGCCGGTGTGCGCGCCCTGCGTGCCGCCGGGATCAGCCCGCAGGTCTGGCACATCAACGAGGGCCATGCCGCATTCCAGATCGTGGAACGGATCCGCGAGCTGGTCGCGGCGGGCGTCGAATTCAATGCCGCGGTGGAGGCGGTGGCGGCGTGCACCGTGTTCACGACCCACACGCCGGTGTCGGCCGGCCACGACGTATTCGACAAGGGTCTCCTGCTGGACTACTTCCGGAAGCTGGTCGGTGAGCTCGGCGTCGGTGAGCAGGGCTTCCTGCAGCTGGGCTCGGACGGCGCCCCCGAATCCGGGTTCAACATGACCCGCCTCGCGTTGACGGGCTCCCGGCACGTCAACGGCGTGAGCCGTATCCACCGCCACGTCACGGCGCAGATCTGCGCGCCCAACTGGCCGGAGATTCCCGCCGCCGAGAATCCCATCGGCTTCGTCACCAACGGCGTGCATGTCCCGACCTTCATGCAGACCGAGTGGGCGGACCTGCTGGAGCAGAACCTGGGCCCCTCCTGGCGTTACCAGCTGATGGATCGGGACCTGGCAAAGAAAATCGACGACATTCCCGACGGCCGGTTCTGGTACGTCGGGCAGCAGGTGAAGATGGCGATGCTCGTTGGCCTCCGGGACCGGTTGCGGCGCCAGCACTCGAGGAACCAGCTGTCCGAGGCCCACATTCATCGCCTCCTGAAGTACCTCGATCCGGAACGGCCGGACGTCCTGACCATCGGCTTCGGCCGGCGCTTTGCCACCTACAAGCGGGCAACCCTGCTGCTGCATGACCTCGGCTGGCTGAAGGAAATCGTCGACCGCGACCAGCGGCCGGTGGTGTTCGTCTTCGCCGGCAAGGCCCATCCGGCCGACCGGCCGGCCCAGCAGCTCATGCAGGAGCTGCACCGGGTGAGTAACCTGCCCGAATTCTTCGGCAAACTGCTCCTCGTCGAAGGCTACGACATGGGGCTTGGTCGCCTGCTGACCTCCGGCGTGGATGTCTGGCTGAACACGCCAGTGCACCCGATGGAGGCCAGCGGCACGTCGGGCATGAAGGCGGCGATCAACGGCAGGGTCAACGTCAGTGTCCTCGACGGCTGGTGGGCCGAGGCCTACGACGGGGAGAACGGCTGGGCGATTCCGCCGTCCACCCACACCACCGACCCGGTCGAGCGCGACCGCCACGATGCGCGCACGCTCTACGAGATCCTGCAGGACGAGGTCATCCCGCTCTACTACGCCCGCGACGAGCGCCTGGGCTTTTCGCCCGGCTGGGTGCGGAAGTGCAAGCGGTCCATGGCGACGATCCTGCCCCGCTTCAACATGTACCGGGTCGTGCATGACTATGCGGCGCTCTACTACGGGCCCGCGGCGCGCCGCGGCCAGCAGCTCGCCAGCGACGGCTACGCGGTGGCCCGCCACCTGGCGCAGTGGAAGCAGCAGGTCCGGGCTGCCTGGCCCGGCGTGACCTTGCGCCTGGTGAGCACGGTGGGTAACCGGATCGCGTTCAACGAGAGCGTCACCATCGACGTGGACGTGGCATTGAACGGACTGTCGCCGGGCGATGTCCGCCTGGAATGCGTGGTGTCCCGCGAGCTGTGCTCGGACCTCACCGTGCCGGTGCGGCAGTACGCCGAGCGGGGCGGGAGCGAGTCCGGGCTGCGCCCGGTGGGCGATGGCCACTTGTTCGTCCAGGACTTTGCCTCGGCCGGACCAGCCGGGGTGGACGGTGTGCATCGGTATCGCGTCGAACTGCGGCCCCCCTGGTGCGGTGCCTTGCACTACCAGGTTCGCGCGGTGCCGTCGCACCCGCACCTGTCCCATCCCTACGAACTGGGCCTCATGCGGTGGGTCTGAAACCCCGGGCTTGAGTCAGTAGCAGGCCGGCCAGCGGCGGTAACGTGACGGTGATGGACCAGGGCTGGTGCATGCAGGGCACCGGCTCGGCCTCCAGGACGCCGGCATTGCCCAGGTCGCTGCCCCCGTAGAAGCGGGAATCCGAGTTCAGCGTCTCCCGCCACGCGCCGGGTCGGGGCACTCCCAGCCGGTACCCCGGCCGGGGCACCGGGGTGAAATTGAGCACCACCACGGCCAGGTCGTCGTCCGCCCGCCGCACGAAGCTCAGGGTCGAGTTGTCGGCGTCGTCCCAGCGCAGCCACTGGAAGCCCCGGGCATCGAAGTCCAGCCGGTGCAGCGCGGGGTTCGCGGCATGGAGGCTGTTCAGGTCCCGCACCAGTCGCTGCATGCCGCCGTGCCGGGGATCCTCGAGCAGGTGCCAGGCGAGGGCTTCCCGATGGTTCCATTCCCAGGGCTGCGCCAGTTCGCCGCCCATGAACAGCAGCTTGCGGCCCGGGTAAGTCCACTGGAACAGGTAGGCCAGCCGCAGGTTGGCGAACCGCTGCCAGTCGTCGCCCGGCATCTTCGCCAGCAGCGATCCCTTCAGGTGCACGACCTCGTCGTGGGAGAGCGGCAGCACGAAATTCTCGCTGAAGGCGTAGAGCGGGCCGAAGGTCAGGAGGTCGTGGTGGTGCTTGCGATGCACCGGGTCCAGCGCCAGGTATTTCAGGGTGTCGTGCATCCACCCCATGTTCCATTTCATGCTGAAGCCCAGACCGCCGGTCTCGACCGGCCGGCTCACGCCCGGCCAGGCCGTCGACTCTTCCGCAATGGTGACCGTCCCGGGGAAGTCCCGGTGCGTCATCGTGTTCAGCTCGCGCAGGAAGTGCACGGCCTCCAGGTTCTCGTTCCCGCCGTGGATGTTCGGGGACCATTCACCCGGCTTCCGCGAGTAGTCGAGGTAGAGCATGGAGGCGACCGCGTCGACCCGGAGGCCATCCACGTGGAACTCCTCGAGCCAGAAGCGGGCGCTCGAGAGGAGGAAGCTGCGCACTTCCTGCCGGTCGAAATTGAACACCAGCGTTCCCCAGTCCGGCTGGCTGCCCTTCTGCGGATCGCCGTACTCGAACAGGGGAGACCCGTCGAAGTCCGCCAGGCCGTGGCTGTCCCGGGGAAAGTGGCCGGGCACCCAGTCGAGGATGACGCCGAGGCCCGCCCGGTGGCAGGCGTCGATGAGGTAGCGGAGGTCGTCCGGGCTGCCGTAGCGGCTGGTCGGGCGCGAAATAGCCCACGGCCTGGTAGCCCCAGGATTCATCGAGCGGGTACTCGGTGAGGGGCAGGAACTCCACGTGGGTGAAGCCCTGTTCCAGGACGTAGGGCACGAGTTGATCCGCGGCCTGCCGGTAGCTGAGCGGGCTGCCGTCGGGATTGCGCCGCCAGGAGCCGAAGTGCACTTCGTAGATGGACAGGGGGTCGTGCAGCCAGTCCCGGGACCGCCTCCGGTCCCGCCAGGCGTCGTCCTGCCAGGGGAACGGGGCGGTCTCGCGAAACCTCGACGCGGTGGCGGGCCGGACTTCATGCTCGCGGGCGAAGGGATCGGTCTTGAGGCGGAGCGCGCCCGAGTGTCGGTTGCGGATCTCGTACTTGTAGAGCGCCGCCGCGCAGGCCCGGTATGAACAACTCCCAGACCCCGGATGCCCCACGCACCCGCATCGGGTGGCACCGTCCGTCCCAGCGGTTGAAGTCGCCCACCACGCTGACCCGTTCCGCGTTGGGAGCCCAGACCGCGAAGCGGACCCCGGCGATGCCATCGACCTGCCAGGGGTGAGCGCCCAGGATGCGGTGCGCAGCGTTGTGATGCCCGCCGTTGAACGCGGCAATCTGGGCCTCGTCCAGCTGGGGCCCGAAGCAGTAGGGGTCGTACGCCTCGCTGGCGCAGCCGCTGCCAGACACGGCTCGCAGGCGATAGGGCACCGGCACCGACCGGGCCGGCCCCTGCCACTCGAAGAGATCGGTCTCGCCCACGCGCCGCATCGGCGCATCGGCTTCGACGATCACGATGCTGGCCGTGTCCGGGCGCAGGGCCCGGACAATGACGGTGCCGTCCGGTTGGGGGTGCCTCCCCAGCCAGCCGAAAGGGTCGTGGTGTCTGGCTTCGAGCAGCGAATGCAGGTCCGGCGTCAGCGAAGGCGGCATGGCTCCCATGGGACCTATGGTGTTACATTCCGCGACAGTGTGACAGATCAGGCGCGGACACTGCGGTGAGCATCTACTATCCGGGTAGCAGCGCCAGGCCAGCCCGGTCCGGCCGGTTCGTCAGCCAGCTCACGAAGAGCACGATGGCCCTGGTGATGGCCGGAGGCCGCGGTGAGCGCCTCCGCCAGCTCACGGCGCACCGGGCCAAGCCGGCCACGCCCTTCGGCGGCAAGTACCGGATCATCGACTTCAGCCTTTCCAATTGCGTCAATTCGGGGATCCGCCAGATCCTCGTCCTCACCCAGTACAAGTCCCACTCGCTGATCCAGCACGTCCAGCGCGGCTGGGGCTACCTCCGCGGCGAGCTGGGTGAGTTCGTGCAGCTGGTCCCGGCCCAGCAGAAGCTCGGTGAGCTCTGGTACCGGGGGACGGCGGATTCGGTGTACCAGAACCTGGACATCATCGACGCGCACGCGCCCGAGCTGGTGCTGGTGCTGGCCGGCGACCACGTCTACAAGATGGACTACGGGCCCATGATCGCCTTCCACGTGGAGCGGTCGGCGGACATCACCATTGGCATGGTCCAGGTGCCGATTGCCACCGCCCATGAATTCGGCATCGCCACCGTCGATGCGGAGCAGCGCATCGTGGGTTTCAACGAGAAGCCCGCCAACGCCCAGCCCATGCCCGGCCGCGACGACGTGTCCCTCGCCTCGATGGGCATCTATGTGTTCGGGCGCGAGTACCTGCGGCAGGTGCTGGACGCTGATGCGGCCGATGCCGGTTCCGCCCATGATTTCGGCAAGAACATCATCCCGGGCGCCATCCTGGGCAGCAGGGTCTTTGCCTATCCGTTCCAGAGCGTGGAGACGCAGGCGCAGGCCTACTGGCGGGACGTCGGCACCGTGGACGCGTTCTACTCGGCCAACATGGAGCTGATCTTCGTCAGCCCGGAGCTGAATCTCTACGATTCGGAGTGGCCCATCTGGACCTACCAGGAGCAGATGCCCTGCGCCAAGTTCGTGCTGGACGAGGAGGGGCGCCGAGGCACCGCCATCAACTCGATGGTGGCCGGCGGCTGCATCATTTCGGGCGCCAGCGTCAGGGAATCACTCCTGTTCTTCGATGTCACCGTGGACGAGAGGTCGGAGATCTTCCGGTCTGTCCTGCTGCCGCACGTGACGGTGGGGAGGGGCTGCCGCATCTCGCGGGCCATCATCGACGAGGGGTGCAGTGTTCCGGATGGCATGGTCATCGGCATGGACACGAGCCGGGACCGGGAGCGGTTTCACGTCACGGACCAGGGCGTGGTGCTCGTCACGGAGGACATGCTGAGGGCCGAACTTTCCCGGCCGGCGGGTCAGCCGGCTGTGGCTGTCACGGGCGCCGCGCGCTGAGCCCGGTTGGGAGCCGGGTGACAGCCTCACTGCTCAACGGCCAGCGGCGCGCTGGCGTCCTGCTGCACCCCACGTCATTGCCAGGGCCCTGGGAGGCCGGTGTTCTCGGTGCCGATGCCCACCGCTTCATCGACTGGCTCAAGGACGGTGGCTTCCGGATCTGGCAGATGCTGCCCGTGGGTCCCGTCGGCGGGTCACTCTCGCCGTACCAGATGAATTCGGCATTCGCCGGCAATCCCCGGCTCATCGATCCCCACTTCCTGCCTGTCACCCGCTGGCTTCCCGCGAGCCACGCCCGCGGCGGCGACTCCTGGGCGGCGCGGCAGGCGCTGCTGCACGACGCCTGGCTCGGCTTCGCCGCCGGCGCGAATCCCGTGGAGAGGGCGGAGTACCACGCGTACTGGCAGGCCCAGCGGGCCTGGCTGCTGCCCTTCGCCCTGTTCCGGGTCGCGCGCCGCCGCCATGGCGATGCGGGGTGGTGGACCTGGCCGGAGGGGGTGCGTTGCCGGCAGCCGGCGGCGATGGCGGGCCTGCTGAAGGAGGCCTCCGGCGAGATTCACGAGATCGTCTTCGAGCAGTGGATGTTCGACCGGCAGTGGCTGGCCTTGCGCGCCCGGGCCCGCCAGCAGGGGATCAGGCTCCTCGGGGACCTGCCGATCTACGTGGACCTGGACAGCGCGGATGTCTGGTGGCATCGCCGGCTGTTCCGCGTGGCGGAGGACGGCAGCCCCGAGGCCGTCGCCGGCGTCCCGCCGGATTATTTCAGCGCCGAGGGCCAACTCTGGGGCAATCCGCTCTACGACTGGGATGCCATGCGCGCGGATGGCTTCCATTGGTGGGTGGCACGCGTGCGGGCCCAGCTGCGCTGGTTCGATTTCCTGCGCATCGATCACTTCCGCGGCCTGGAGGCCTACTGGCAGGTGCCGATGGGCGCCGGCAGCGCCAGGGACGGAGCCTGGCGCCAGGCCCCAGGCGCGGAGCTGCTGGATGTCCTCGGCGCCGCCTGTGGGGGCCAGCCATTCCTGGCCGAGGACCTCGGCACGATCACGCCGGAGGTGCACGAGCTCCGCCGCCGTTTCGGACTGCCGGGCATGCTCATCGCCCAGTTTGCATTCGACGGGTCCGCCGACAATCCCTATCTCCCGGACAATCAGGTCGAGGACGCCGTCATCTATTCGGGAACCCACGACAACGACACCGTCGTTGGCTGGTACCGTGGGCTCGACCCGGCAGCCCGGGAGTACGTCCACCGGGTGCTGGGCTGCGGTCCTGACGACATGCCCGACGCGTTGCTGCGCTCGGTCTGGGCATCGCGGGCCGAGGTTGCGATCTTCCCGCTGCAGGATCTCCTCGGCCTGGGGCCAGAGGCCCGGATGAACACGCCCTCGACCGTCACCGGGAACTGGACCTGGCGTTTCAACTGGGCGGAGATGCCGGCCGGACTCGCGGCCGATTGCCAGCGTCACGCCCGGGAAGCGGGCCGCGAGCCGCCCGGGAGAACCGTGAGCCGGGATCGGGTGGCGGCCGTTCAGCCGGAGCCCGTGAGCCGCGCGTAGAGCCCCTCATAGAGGGGAGCCTGGTGTCGCCAGGAAAAGTCCTCGGCCATGCCGTTCTGCCGGAGGGCCGCCCACAGTTCCGGCTGCCTGTGCCAGGCCAGCACCTCCCCGATCGCCCAGGCCAGCCCATCGCCGTTGGCATGCTTGAAGACGCTGCCGGTGCCCGCCCGCTGGCGGCTGTCGAAGTGGCGCACCGTGTCCTTGAGGCCGCCGGTCTCGCGGACGACGGGCACCGCGCCGTAGCGAAGCGCGTACAGCTGCGTCAGGCCGCAGGGCTCGTAGATGGACGGCACGAGAAAGGCGTCGGACCCCGCGAAGACGAGCCTCGCGAGCGCTTCGTCCTGGGCGTCGAAGTAGTGGAACTGGCCCGGGAAAGCGGCGGCCATCTCCCGGAGCTGGGCCGCATAACGAGCCTCGCCCTGGCCGAGGACGACGACCTGCACCTCGCGTCGCCGGAGTAGCGGCGGCAACGCGTCGACCACGAGTTCGAGGCCTTTCTGCTCCGCGAGTCGCGTCACCATGCCCAGCAGCAGAGCGGGCGACGAGGTGCCGAGACCGGCGCGTGCGAGCAGAGCGTCCCGGCAGGTTTGCCTGCCCGTGAGGTCCCGCGCATCGAAGTGTGCGGGCAGGGTCGGGTCGGTGGCCGGGTTCCAGGCCGCGTAATCGACGCCGTTCAGGATGCCCACCAGCCGGTTGCGGCGCTGACGCAGCAGGGGATCGAGGCCCTTGCCATACTCGGCTGTCAGGATTTCCTGCGCGTGCGTCGGGCTTACCGTCGTCAGTGCGTCTGCGGCGACGATGCCGTCCTTCAGGAAGTTCAGGTCGGCGCCGGGCCCCACCGCGCCGGCTGGCGCGGCAATCCCCAACTCCGGTGCCAGGGTGCCCGCAAACACGCCCTGGTAGCCGATGTTGTGGATGGTCAGCACCGAACTTGCCTCGCGCAGCACGCGCGACGAGCGAAACCCCGTCCCGAGCAGCACGGGGACCAGGGCTGCGTGCCAGTCGTGGCAATGGACGATCTGCGGCGACCAGCCCAGCAATTCGCAAAGGTGAAGGGCGGCGTGGGCGAGGAGGGCAAAGCGCCGCGCCTCCAGTTCCCCACCGCCATAGATACCCCCTGAGCCGAAGAGCGGCGGGCAATCGACCAGGTAAACCAGTGGGTCGGAGCCCGGCGTCGCGGCGAGCTGCTGGAACCCGTAGCCCGGGTGCGCACCGTCAACGGCCACGGGGGATACCTGGATGCCACCCAGTGCCAACGGCCCGGGAGCGATGCCGGCGTAGCGTGGCAGCACCACCCGGACATCGTGGCCGGCGGTGGCCAGGGCTCGGCCGAGACCGGTGACCATGTCCGCCAGCCCGCCGGTCTTGGCGAACGGCGCGTACTCCGCGGAGACCATCAGGATGCGCATGACGCTAGTGAACGGTTGGGTGGCGGAAAAAAAGACCCTGCCGGGGCAGGGTCTCTCGTATCGCGCTGACTGTCTCATCGTCAGCTCGCCGTCCTGCCAGGAAGCGCCTGTCAGAACGTGTACATGCCCATGAGCTGTGCGTTCCAGACCAGGTCGGTGGTGTCCACGTCGTAGTAGTTGAACTCGGCGCGCACACTGAACGGGGAGCCGGTCTTGAGGTTCACGCCCAGGGCGGCCGCCAGGCCCGTGTCGTCATTGTCGAAGTTTACCGAGGTATAGCGCGGGGCAATGGGAGGTCCGGGGACGAACAACTGATTGCGCTCGAAGCCGGCGTAATCCGCTTCCCAGTTCATGGCGCCCAGCTTGAGGTAGGCGTCGATGTTGTCGCTGACGGGCAGGCTGCCGACCAGGAACGCCCGCCAGCCCGACATCTGCATCTCGGCCGTCCATTCACGACTCTGGCAGCCGCCGCCGGGATTGGGATTGCAGGATTCCGGCAGGGCGTAACGTTGCTCGGCAGAGCCGAAGTCGGTATAGCCGACCTCCACGCCGAACCAGCCGAACATCCAGCCGGCAGCCACGTCGAAGCTGACGTCCGTGCTCGTGAAGTCGTCGCTGCCCGTGAAGTTCGGGTCGGGACCGACAGTTGGCGGCGGCAGGGGTGGGCTGGGGAACAGGCCGAGTTCCGTCAGGCTGGACTCCGTGCGCGTGCCGCCGATGCCGATGCCCAGGTAGGGCCCGGCGATCGCCATGGACGGCGCCGCCAGGATCATCGCCACCAGCGCTGCAAGACTCTTGCTCATTCCCCCACTCCCGAAACTGTTCTATTCAATTGCCAAGCGCCATGGTCCTGGTGGACCGGTTCAGAAGACCGTGTCACGTTCCAGGAAGTTGCCAAAGTACAGCCGTGCACCGAGTTCGATACCGGTGTCGTCGTCGAACACGATGCCCCGTGCCCTGAGCGTCAGGTATTCCGTCAGGTGGTAGCCGAGGCCGAGCAGCACTTCGTTGTCGGACACGTCGGAGTCGTCGAGGCTGGAATAGCGGAAGCCCGCTTCGATTTCCACGTTCTCGGAGAGCTCGCTGCGCACCATCACCTCGCCGAGGTAGCCGTTGTCGTCACCGGAGACCAGCTGGCACAGGTTGTTCGGAGTTTCGAACTCCGTGATATCCACGTAGCCGACCCGGACCACGACGTCGGTGGTTTCGGCGAGGGCGTAGCTTGCGCCGAGTCCGCCGGCAAGGGACTGGGAGTCCCGGTCGCCGTTGAAGCTGGTGCTGCCACCCTCGCCACCGTCACAGGTGGTCCGGACGCCACTGAAGGTACCATCGAAGAATTCACCGAACAGGTGGATGCCCATACGGTCGAATTCCGCGAGGCCGACGGAGCCCTTCAACTCGACACCCTCGTGCTGTCCGCCTTCCACCTTGACGCCATAGTTGGAGTCGACCCACTTGTATCCCACGTCGAAGTAGGAGTAGCGCGGGCCGCCCGACCAGTCGTCGGCGGCCGCGGCAGGCGCGGGGGCCAGCACGGCGCCGGCGAGACAGGCCACCGTGATCGCCGGAGCCATCCGCAAAAGGAAAGGCCGTGGCAGGGCAGCAACACACCGGGAGCTGGCCAGGGACGGCTGCGGAGGGCGCGCAGGTCGAGGCAACCGGGCAAGCGGCGACCGGGCAGTACTGGCAGTCATGGAACGTCCCCCTGTTGATGGCGCGGATCAGCGAAAACGCCGAGGACTATAGCGAATCGGCTACTGACTGGCTATAGCGTGGCGTGCACCGGACCGGTCGTTGCAACGCTCGTCTACACGGTGGGCAGACGGCGTGAGCACCGGCTGTTGCTGTAGCGTTGAGGCGACCGTTTGGTATCATCCTCCGGCCACTTCCCAGGGGGATTCGAATGACGACGATCAAGAGTGTCACGGGCATTTCCGCGTCCGCGTGGATGACCTTTGCGGTGATTCAGGCACTGCCCATGGTGGCGAGCGCACAGATTGCCGAGGTGGTGGTCAGCACCCGCCGCCGCGAGGAGAGCCTGCAGGACGTGCCGATCGCCGTGTCGGCGATTACTACGGAGCAGATCCAGCGGCAGGGCATCACCGACCTGAAGGACATCGTTGCCAACCAGCCCAGCGTCCAGTTCGACCAGTCCTTCGGCCCGGCGGACAACCGCATCACCATTCGCGGCCTCTCCAATACCCGTGGCAAATCCAACGTGGCGTTCCTGGTCGATGGTATCGACACGACCACCGAGAACCTGATCTCCGCCGGTTCGGGGCTCCTGGCCAACCGCCGGCTGCTCACCGACGTGGAGCGCATCGAGATCGTGAAGGGGCCGCAGAGCGCGCTGTTCGGCCGGTCGGCATTTGCCGGCGCCCTGAGCTATATCACCAAGGAGCCCACGGACGAATTCGAGGGGCGGGTCAGCATGGACGTCGGCGACTATGGCCGGCGTTCGATCGACGGCGCCTTCGGAGGCCCGCTGTCGGATACGGTCGGCATTCGCCTGACGGGCGTGCAGTACAACGAGGACGGCTACTACACCAACAGCATCTCCGGGGAAGACTTCGGCGGCACCGACGGCTACGGCGGAGCCCTGACGGTCGTCTGGAGGCCGGCCGACGCCGTCAAGGTGAAGGGTCGGGTGGAGTACAGCAACGACAGCTACGATCCGCGCGCCGTCGTGAACATCCAGGGTGATACGGCCTACGCGCTGCCCGACTCCGCGAAGGCGATCGTGCGGCCACCGGACCTGACGGGCAACCCGTACATTCCGCAGCCCGGCGCGTCGTCGGCCACCAACCTCTTCAACTTCGGCGCCTACTGTCCGAAGTTCGGCTTCGATCCGCTGAGCACGCCGGGAGACGGTTCCGGCGCCGCGTTCTGCCTGCCCGGGGTCATCAAGGACAGCAGCCAGTACCGGGTCGCCCAGAGCGAGGATCCGACCACGGGCGCCGACTTTCCGGGCACTGACACCCAGACCTTCCGGGGGAGCCTCATCGCCTCTTACGACCTGGGCTACGGGATGATTTCTTCCTACACGGGCTGGACCGACTTCGACGGTCTCGACATCTACGACCAGGACTACCAGGCCAGCGTCGCACCGGACGTCAACGGCAATAGCGGCGTCCCCTACACCTTCAATCCCGATGGCAGCGTCGCCGGTGGCCGCACCGACACGCTGCTGGGCCACCAGGAGTCCAACCAGGACACCAGCACCAGCCAGTTCTCCCAGGAGTTCCGCTACGAAACCCAGCTGGATGGCCCGGTGCAGTTCACCGGCGGCGTCCTCTTCTGGCAGGAAGACCGGCAGCTGGACGATCGCAACAACATCACCTTCTGTGCGCCTTACGGCCGCGTCAATGCCCAGGTCCTTCCGGACAGCAATGGCGATGGCGTGGCACCGGGCGTCCTGGATCCTACGACCGGTTCGCTGCAATTCGTCCCGGGCATTTGCGACGGGACCAACAACACCCTGACGAGCTGGCAGGATTACCGCCGCCAGGTCCAGACTCCGCAGTATTCGAGCGTCTGGGATGCTCGCACCCGGCACCTGTCTTTCTACGGCCGGGTGGATTGGGAGATGACCGACGACCTGACGCTCTCCCTGGAAGACCGGTTCGTCGACGAAGAGTTCACCCTCACCAAGCCCGGCAGCTCGAGCTGCACCGAGACCGCCTTCGCCACGGGCGGCAACCCGACCGGTACCTGGCCGCAGGAGGCGCGGACCTATTGCGACATCGAGCGCCTCGTCTACAACATCGATGCGAACACGGCGCTCCTGGACCCGGCGACCGGTGGCCTGACGCTCCGGTTCATCGAAGGCTCGACCTACTCCACGTACAACACCCCGAAAGTGACGCTGGCCCTGAACGCCACGGACAACACCAACTACTTTTTCTCCTACGGTGTCGGCCAGAAGCCCGGCGGCATCAACCAGCTCGCGGGGGGCGGTGGCGCCGAGCCGCCGTCGATCAACGACGAGCGCTTCGAATCGGAAAAGCTGAAGGCCTGGGAGCTGGGGGTCAAGACGAGTTTCGAGGCCGCCGGCTTCTGGAACGTCAACAGTTCGATCTTCCTGAATGACTACACGGACAAGCAGGTGGGCATCCAGGTCCTGTCCGAGAGCAACGTCTCGCAGCCGCGGATCATCAATATCGATGGTTCCCGTGTGTGGGGCTTCGAGTTCGACGCCGTCTGGCAACCGGCCTTCATGGAAGGACTCACGCTGAGTCTTGCGGGAACCCTTCTGGATGCCGAGATCACGGACTGGACCGATGACACCCGCAACCTCGTCCGGGCCGCCGTGTTCGGCGACTGCCCGGTCGTTTACAAGCTGGGCGATGCGTCGACGGCGGATCCGAACGATCAGCTGGAGTCGACCGATCCCAACGATCCGGTTTTCCAGGATCCCGCGAGCAACCCACTGGCCAAGGCGCCGGTCTCCTTCTGCCGCCTCGACTACTCGGGCAACCAGCTGGAGCGTTCGCCCGAACAGTCCTATGCGGCGTCCATGTCAGTCCAGCGGCCCTTCCTGGACACGCCCTTCCAGTACCTGTTCGAGGTCAGCGGCAGCTGGCAGGACGAGCGCTGGGCCGATCCTGAAAATGTCGTGAAACTGGCCGACTACGCCCGCATGGACATGCGGCTGGGCCTGGTCTCCGACAAGTGGGATGTGATCGCCTACGTGGACAACGTGCTGGACGATGACCGCTTCCTGACGGGTGGCAGCGGCCCCGACTTTGGCTCCCAGGTCACGGACCTCGGCTTCACGGCGGGCTTTGGCACCACCCACTACTTTGCGAGCTTGCCGGATCCCCGGGTCTTTGGTATCCGCGGCTCCTATCGCTTCGGGGGTGGCCTCTAGGGCCGATCAGCCAAACAATTTCGTCGTGCCGATGAAGCCGACGATCACAATCAGTGCATAGGTGGACCAGATGATGACGGTCGAGCGGTCCATGGTGCCGCTGATGATGGCCTCGATCTCCGGCTTGGAGCCCTCGACCGCCAGGCGCCCGAAGGCGGCGCCAATCGGGTCGAAGGCCACCATCATCCAGATCACCATCAGGTTGATGGCCCCGTAGAGGGCCACCTTCAGGTGTAGCCAGGGAGCATCCTGGACGAAGGGGCCGGAACCCAGCCAGGAGGACAGGCACAGCACGATCAGCGTCACCCCGACGAGGCCCGTGAGCCAGTTCGTGATGCGTGCCAGCCGATGGCCCACCGGCTTGTCGTACCAGTACGCGCCGGCCATGCTGATCGCCCACCAGGTCACGCTGAAGACCCAGACCAGGGTCACGGCCAGGCCGGAAATCGGCAGGAAGCCCAGGTCCCGGGACAGCATGACGCCGAGGGGCAGCGCGGCCTTCCACATCGTGCGGGGCAGCAACTCGATCCGCAGGGCCATGTGCAGCAGGGTGACCCGGGTCACGAAGCTCAGGCTGGCATCCGTGGACCGGCGCGCGGCGAGGAATACCCCCATGTCGGTGCCCACCCAGAAGACGAACATCAGCAGGTGCGCGTACTTCCAGACTTCGTAGTCGGTCATCGGTGCGTTCTCCGGTGGAGCATGCCGGCGGTGACTGTACCGCAATCGATGCGCTTGACCGCAAGGCGGCTTGCCCGCCTGTAGGTGGACCCGTCGATACTTGGTATTCTCGCCGCAATCAACAGCCCGTGGCCCCGACAGGCTAAGGAGAACGGAGTGCGCCCCCACGTAGAACTCATCCAGGAAGCCGACCTTTGCTGGCATCACGCGGAACTGCCGCGGGGCGAGGGCAAGGTCCGGCAGCGCAACCTGTCCTACGACGAGGAAAACGGTGCCGGTTCGACCAAGCTCGTCTTCGACTCCGCCTGGCACCGCCCGGCGGGGTACCACCACGCCGACACGGAGTGGTACGTCCTTGCCGGCGAGCTCCGGTTCGGCCAACGGCGCCTCGGCAAGGGCGCCTACTTCCGCGCGCCAGCCGGCCTGCGTGTCCCTGCCATGTCCGTGCAGGCGGGCACCGAGGTTCTCCTGTTCCGGGAACTCCAGGACTGGGGCTTCAGCGTCTCGAGCAAGGACCGTGCGGGCTTCATTGCCCGGGGCCTGAACACGGCATCCAGGGAGCGTGGCGAACTGACGCTCGTGGACACGACCCGGATGGAGTGGATGCCCAACATCTACGAAGGTGATCAGCAGCGCTTCCTGAAGCTGAAGCTCCTTTACCACGACCCGGCGCCGAAGAACGACCCGCAGAAGGGCTTCGTGACCATGATGTGCTGGGCCCCGCCGGGCTGGTCGGACGACCGGATGGTCCATCACCCCGTCTTCGAGGAGGCCTACACGATCGACGGCCACCTGGACTACAACTTCGGACGGCTGGACGCGGGCACCTATTTCTTCCGCCCCGCGCGGGTGAAGCACGGCCACTTCATCTCGGGGGCAGAAAAGGGCTTCACCGGGATCTTCCGCATGGATGGCTCGATCATCAACTGGATCACCATCAATGAGAAGGTGACGGTGGAGGGCACGCCCCTGAACTACGACCCGAAGACCCAGGGTCCGCTGATTGCCGGTATCCCCGTGCGGTCCCGCACGGCCGGCGAGTGGGACAAGGACGGCTGGTGAGCAATGGCGCGATCGACATCGTCTGCAACCTGTTCACGCCCGAGGCGGTAGCCAACGGCCAGACAGGCCTCGACGACGCCTTCAAGGCCCAGGTGCGGATGCCGCCCGAGATCCGGGGCGGTGTCACCGTCGACGACTACCTGCAGCGGATGGACCGGGCGGGCATCGAGCGGTCGCTGCTCATCGCGGTGCGTGCCGGCGACATCAACGTGAAGGGCGGCTTCGAGTTGCCCTACGAGTGCGTTCGCGATGTCTGCCAGGAACACCCGGCGCGGTTCTCCGGGCTGGCCGGGCATCGATCCGTTCCGGGGCATGCAGGGCCTGCGCGACCTGGAGAGGGCGGTCAGGGACTACGGCTTCGTCGGCGCCCACCTCTATCCCCACTGGTGCGGGCTCGCGCCTGATCACGCCAAGTACTATCCCTACTACGCGAAGTGCTGTGAACTGGACGTGCCCATCATGATGCAGGTCGGTCACAACCTCGTGTACTCCCGGGAGCGCCGGCTGCCCTCCGTCGGCCGCCCGATCTGTCTCGACCAGGTGGCGATCGACTTCCCGGAACTGCGCCTCATCGGCATTCACATCGGTGTGCCCTGGACGGACGAGATGATCTCGATGTGCTGGAAGCACGAGAACGTCTTCACCGCCGGTGACGCGTACGCCCCGAAGCACTGGCCCGAGGCCTTCATCCACTACGCCAATACCTTCGGCAAGGAAAAGGTCCTGTTTGGCACCGACTGGCCGGTCATCGATCCGGAACGTGCGGTCCGCGAGATCGACGAGCTCAACCTGCGCCCCGAGTCGAAGCGCCTGCTGATGCGCGACAACGCGCTGCGCGTCTTCAAGCTGCCGGCCTGAGCGGTTTCAATATGCCTTCTGCGCCGACGGCATCACCGCTGGTCCCGCCACCAACGTTCCAGCACCTGTCGCTGGCGGGCGGGATCCGGGCCGCCATGCACCGCGCGCCGGACAAGGTCGCCTACCGGCACCGGGAGAGGACCCGCACCTACCGCGAACTGCTGGATCGGGTCGACAGGGTTACCTCGGGGCTGGCGGCAGGGCTCGGCCTGCGGCCCGGTCAGCACGGCGCCATCGTGGCGAAGAACTCGATCGAGTTCATGGAGATCGTGCTTGGCGCATCGCAGGCGGGCGTGGCACTGGCCACGGTCAACCCCCGCCTGTCGCTGCAGGAGATGGTGGCCATCTGCGACGATGCCGGGGCGCGCGTGGTCTTTGCCGATGCCGAGTCGGCGGCGGCCCTGCGCGACGCCGCTCTGGCGACGAAGCCGGTCATCATCGCCATCGGTCCCGAGTTCGAGGCCTGGCTGGCAAGGGCGATGCCGGCCACCTCACTCCCCCCGGTCCGGGAGTGGGACGACTTCACCATTCCCTACACATCGGGGACGACGGGCAAGCCCAAGGGAGTCCTCGTTCCCCACCGCTCCCGGATCCTGACGCTCTTCGGCATGGCCGTGGAATATGGCTGCTACGCGCCCGATGACCGCTTCCTGGCGCTAGCCCCGATGTGCCACGGCGCCGGGATGATCTTCTCGCTCGCGCCGGTCTTCTTCGGCGGCTACGCGGAGATCATCGACCGGTTCGAACCGGAGGAAGTGCTGGCCAGGCTCGGCAGCCAGCACATCACGGGGTTCTTTGCGGTGCCGACGCACTTCCACGCACTACTGTCGGCGAGCGCCGCCGCACTCGGTGCCAGCCGGAAGGCGCCGCTGAAGGCGGTCATTTCCAATGCGGCGGCCCTGCCGCAGGCCATGAAAGAGCGACTCGTCGCCCACTTCGGGCCGGGGCTATTGCACGAGACCTACGGTTCGACGGAGGCGGGGATCGTCTCCAACCTCCGGCCGCCCGACCAGCTTGCGCAAGCTCCAGTGCGTGGGCCAGCCGTTCCCCTGCACGGAGGTGGAAGTGCGGCGCCGGGACGGCGGCTTGTGCAACGCCGACGAGGTTGGCGAGCTGTTCTCGCGGAGTCCGTACCTGTTCAACGGTTACTGGGAGCGTCCGCAGGAAACCGCCGAGTCGTTCCGCGATGGCTGGGTCACCGTGGGCGACCTGGCGCGCCGGGACGCGGAAGGCTACCTGTACATCGTCGATCGCCTCAAGGACATGGTGATTTCCGGCGGCGTGAACATCTATCCGCGGGAGGTGGAGGAGGTCATCTTCCAGCATCCAGGCGTACTGGACGCGGCCGTTATCGGCATTCCGGACGAGAAGTGGGGCGAGGTGCTCAAGGCCTTCGTCGTGCTTCGTCCGGGCGAGGACGTGGGTGCCGACGGCCTCCTGGCCTTCCTCGAATCCAGGATCTCCAGGATGAAGTTGCCGAAGCACGTGGAATTCATCGGGCAGATTCCCCGCAATGCCAACGGGAAGGTGCTCAAGACCGCGCTGCGGGCCCGGAGCTGAGCAGGCATGCCGACGAACGTCGCGGAGAAGCCGGCTGTCGAGTTCTTCTTCGACGCATCCTGTCCCTGGAGTTACCTGGCGCTCGAGCGCGTGCAGGAAGCGACGATCCGGACCGGCGCCCGGGTGATTTACCGGCCCGTCCTCGTTGACGATGTCCTGTCCATGGCCAACCCCGGGTTCCCGGCCGACCGGTCCGACCCGGTGCCTGCCCGGGCCCGCTACCAGGCCAAGGACCTCGCTGACTGGGCACGCTATTGTGGCCTGACGCTGCGGCGGCCACGGCCCTGGCCCCTCCGACCCGAGTGGGCCCAGCGGGGCGTCATTGCGGCCGACGAGCTCACCCGCCAGGTCACAGGCGGTCCGGCGGCCTACCTGGCGGCTGTGTTCGCGGCGCTGTTCGCGGATAATCGGGACATCAGTGAGCTGGCCGTCGTCGAAGCGCTGGCGACGTCGGTCGGTCTCGATCAGGCCCGGTTTGCCGCCCTGGTTCGAGACGAGCGCACGCGCCTGCAGGTCGAGAAGAACGGGGCGGAACTCGTAGCGCGCGGCGGTTTCGGCACGCCCACCTTTCTGGTCGCCAGCGGCGGGGAAGGCGGGGACCTCTATTTTGGCAATGATCGCGTGCCGCTGGTCGAGGCCGCGCTGGCCCGCCTCGGCGGCATGCGGCTCGTCCTTCCCGGAGCACACGGAGCTTGAGCATGTCTGATCCTGCCGCAGTTACCAGCGCGACCTCCCGCCGGGGATTCCTGGCGGGCTCGGGCGCCGTCGCCCTGTCGCTCAGCCTCCGGTATGCGCCGGGTTCCGCGGCGGACGCCGCCGGGCCGCAGGCGCCCTACGGGGCCTGGGAAGACCTGATGCGCCGGAAGTGGACCTGGGACCGGGTTGCCCACGGCACGCACGGCACCAACTGCACGGGCACCTGCGCCTTCAACGTGTACGTCAAGAACGGCATCGTCTGGCGCGAGGAGCAGCAGGGGGAGTACGGGCGCTCGGAAGACGCACCCGACTACGGCCCGCGCGGCTGCCAGAAGGGCCTGCGGCACGCGAAGTACATGTACGGCAAGCAACGGATCCTGTACCCGATGAAGCGGGTCGGCGAGCGTGGCGAGGGCAAGTGGGAGCGCGTGACCTGGGACCAGGCCCTGGCCGAGATCGCCGACCGCTTCATCGACTACTCGGTGGAATCCGGCCCGCGGTCCATCAGCTTCGACCTCGGCACCCAGATGGTGCTCAAGCGCGCGTCGTTCGCGGCGCTGGGGCGCTTTGCGACCATCAGCGGGATCGAGTTGCCGGAGGCGTTTGCGGGCGTGGGCGACCTGCCCACCGGCGTGCAGATGACCGTGGGCGAGCCGTTGCTCGGGGACACGATGGCGGCGGTCTACAAGTCGCGGTGCTGCCTGGTGTGGTTCTGCAACCCGGCGGTCACCCGCATCCCGGACGCGCATTTTTTCTGGGAGGCGAAGTACAACGGCACGGAGGTCATTGCGATCTCGCCCGAGTTCACGCCGAGCGCGATGCACGCCAGCAAGTGGGTGAATCCGAAGCCAGGCACCGACATCGCCCTGGCCATGGGCATGGTCCATGTGCTCCTCGCCGACGGGCTCATCGACCGGGACTACATCCGCGAGCAGACGGACCTGCCTTTCCTGGTCCGCGCCGACAACGGCAAGTTCCTGCGTGAGAGTGACTTCGCGGCAGGGGATGCCGCGCGCAACAACCTCTTCTACGTCTGGGACGAGAAGTCCCGCAAGGCCGTGCCGGCCCCGGGCACCGGCGGTCCTCCGCCGCCCCCGGGCTCGCCTGTTCCCGTGATTCCAGCCGGCACGCTGGCCCTGGGCGAGCTGCAGCCCGCGCTGGAAGGCACGTGGACGGTCAGGACGCGCGACGGCAGCGTGAAGGTCACCACGGTCTTCGAGCTGGTGAAGAAGCGGGCAGCCGACTACACGCCGGAGAAGGCCTCGGCGATCTGCGGGGTGCACCCGGACAATATCCGCCAGGTTGCGCGGATCTTCGGCAAGGCCCGGCCAGCGATGATCTTCACGGGCTACCGCATGTGCAAGTGGCTGCAGGGCGACCTCCTGCAGCGGGCCTTCATGCTCCTGCTGTCGCTCACGGGCAACCTGGGCAAGGCGGGTGGTGGTTTCCAGCTGGAGAACCTGGGTAGCACCGCCAGTCAGATCGCCTTCATGCTGGCCGGCGTGCCGCCGACCCTCCGCATCGCGACCCTCGCGCGCTGGGACTACGCGCATGCCGACGGCAAGGCGCTGAACGAGAAGATCTACGGCAAGGCGGTTGCCGACAAGGTGGACCGCTACTTCCAGGAGTCCACCCGGTCGGGCGCGTGGCCCGACTACGCGGCCACCCCGTGGAAGATGGGGATCTTCGCGGGCAGCAACACGGCGAACTGGCGGTCCGGTGGCGGCCGCTGGCGCGAAACCACCTTCGAGAAGCTTGGCACCATCGTCACCATGGCGCCCGACATGGGCATCACCGCCCTGTATTCCGACTACGTCCTGCCCATCGCCCATCACTATGAGCGGCAGGACTACATGCTCGAGGCGCGCACGCCCTACGTGCAGGTCCTCGATGCCGCCGTGCCGCCCCTCGGCGAGGCCATGGACGACTGGCACGCGCTGAACCGCCTGGCAGCCGCGATCTCGGAACGGGCACGGGTGCGCGGGATTGGGCCGATCCAGGACAGCTTCTTCGGCCAGCCGGTGCCGCGGGATTTCACCCGGTACCACGACCTGTTCACGATGGGCGGCCAGATCAGGGACACCCGGGATGTCATCCAGTTTCTCATCGACAGGGATCCGGGCGTACCCAAGGTGCCCTTCGACGAGATGCGCGGCAGGGGCCTCATGCGCAATGACGGCACCGACCGGGTGGTCTTTGGCCTCGACTCACCCTACGGGTCGGTGATGATCCGGGGCGTGGAACTGAAGGAGCCCTACCCGACCCTGACCGGCCGCCAGCAGTACTACGTGGATCACGAGTGGTTTCTGGCCGAGGACGAGCAGCTTCCCGGGCACAAGGCGCCGATGAAGCTGGACGGCTACCCGCTGCAGATGCTGATGGGCCACCTGCGCCATGGCATTCACACCATGTGGACCGACGATGCGCTGCTGCTCAGCCTGCGCCGCGGGGAGCCGGACATCTACGTGAGCCCGGGCGATGCCAGGGCCCGCGGAGTCAGCGACGGCGATCTCATCCGGATCTTCAATTCGATGGGTTCCTTCGTCGCCATGGCCCATGTGACGCCGAGCATGCAGCCCGGCATGATCTACATGTACCACGGCTGGGACCCGCTGCTGTTCCGGGGCGGCAGGAACAATTTCAGTGCCGTCGTCGCCAGTTCCGCGCTCATCAAGCCCACGGCGCTCGTCAGTGGCTACGGGCACATCACCTACCGGCCGCTGGCGTTCGAGCCGAATTCCACGTTCCAGGATTTCACCTGCGATTTCGAGCGCTACGTCGAGGCGAGAGCGTCGTAGGAGCGCCTTCAGGCGCGACGGATATCGCCGTCGCGCCTGAAGGCGCTCCTACACCCCGATCTTCAGCGCCTTGATGGCGAGGAAGACCTCGCGCAGGAACAGCAGGAGCGCGCCGATCAGCGACAGCATGGCGAGGATGAAGAGGCCCGCAACGGGCAGCGTGGCGTTGAAGTCGAGGAACGCGGCCAGGAACAGCAGGACGACCACCACCGCGACCAGCAGCGCGGAACAGGTGCTGAGCGTGATCGCGCGATTCATGAGGCGGGCCCGGTAGGCCATCACGCCCAGTTCCTGCCGCCGTTCCTCCAGGGCCTCGCCCGTGCTGGAGCGGGCTGCTTCCTCGAGCTTGCGCGCCCGGTCCACGACCCGCGCGAGCCGGTTCGTGAGGACCGTGAGCACGATGCCGATGCCGGACAGCAGGAACACCGGAGCCACGGCGAGCTGGATGACCTGGCCGATGTCCACGAGTGCGTCTCCGGTGCTCACGGCCGCATCCCTCAGACCACCGCTTCCCGCGGCACCGGCTGCAAAGCGAGAAAGGTGGCGCCCGCAAGGATCACCGGCAGTATCGCGCACCAGGTGAAGGCCGATTCCCAGCCGACCAGCCCGATTGCCCAGGACAGGGCGAAGGGCCCGAGGCCGAGCCCCAGCTCCACGGCGAAGGAGTTGGCGAAGCTGGCCGCCGTCGCCCGGAGCTCGGCGGGGAAATTCTCGGCGATGAAGGTGAACATCACCGCATAGGCGCCGTAGAAGAAGAAGGTCATCGTGCTGAAGGCCAGGAACGTGGCCCACCAGCCCTGCGTGAACCAGATCATCACGCCGAAGGCGAGGCCGCCCAGCCAGCACCAGGCGACGATCGTGTTCCGGCGGCTGATCAGGAACTCGCCGAACCAGGCGGCGAGGATGTAGCCGAAGGCGCCGATGAAGAAGGAGAGGCCCGACCAGCTCGATGGCTTCCCGAGCGTCCCAGCCCCGGGACTCGCGGAAGTAGGGCGTCAGCATGATCGTGGCGCCGTAGGCGAACACGTAGAGGAAGGTGCCGAGGAAGAGCAGGACGGTCTTGCGCCGGTAGGCGGGCCTGAACAGCTCCCGGACCGCGGGCGGCGGCGTGCTGTTGGCCTGGCGGTTGGCGCGCGCGCGCTGCCAGGCCTCGGAGTCCTTAAGGTAGCGCCAGATCACCCAGGCGTAGGGCAGGAACAGGAGACTCAACAGGAAGATATAGCGCCAACCCCATGTTTCATATATGAATGGAACCAGCAGGGAGGCCAGGAAAAAGCCCAGCGGGAAGCCGATCTGCAGGACGCCCGTGAACAGTCCGCGCAGGCGGGGCGGCGGACTCTTCGAGGACCAGCGTCCCCGTGATCGGCGATTGCACGGCGGCTGAGGTGAAGCCCAGCGTCCTGGCGATCAGCAGCGTCACCGTCGTCGGTGCCCAGGCCAGTGCCGTGACGAAGACCGGCGTGAGCAGCGTCGCGCCGAGGAGCACGGCGCGGCGGCCGATGCGGTCGGCCAGCACCCCGATCTGCGTGATCAGGATGCCGGCGATGACGAAGGTCAGCGCGATGTAGAGACCGCGCTCCAGGTCGGACCAGCCGAACTCGGCCGACAGTTCGGTGAGCACGAACGTGAAGAGGGAGTGGTCGAGGTTGGCGAAGGTCACGCCGACCAGGCAGATGAGGAACACCCGGTAGGTATGCCCGGGAACCGCACGCAGGGATGCCCAGATCCCCGCCGCGGAATCGACATCGAGGTGCTGGGCCGGGGAGCCGCTGGACATGGCGGCAACTATATCAGCCGGAAGCTCAGGTCCCGGAGAAGGTCCGGATCTGCGCCACCAGGTCCTTGATGTCCTGGTCGGACAACAGGTCGCCCCAGGCGGGCATGATGAAGTTCTTGCCCACGCCCACGCCACCCCTGCAGATCGCCAGGTAGAGGTAGGCGTCCGGCAGCGTCTTCATGTAGACGGCGTCGCTCTGGTCCTTTGGCGGCGTGTCCATGTGCATGACGATGACCTCGGCCTTGCCGTCGGCACCGTGGCATTCAGCGCAATGCTTGACGTGGAGAGCGGCGCCGCGTTCCACGTCGCCGCGGATCTCCCCGAGGGGCGTGCAGTTGACGGCCTTCAGCGCCGATTCCGCGCCGCCCGCTGCCCAGGACGTGAATGCCGCGGCCAGGAACGCGCCTGCCTGCCAGTGGGAGCGCTTCATACCGCAGCCACCCACCCGTACTGGGTCAGGCTGGGCTCGGCGCCCTCGGACTGGTAGGCCGCCTTCATCTGGGTCAGCGCGTCGGCCGGGATCGCCTTGCGTGCTTCCTGCACGTCGATGTTGAAGAGCCGCGCGCTGTTCAGGCCGAAGATCTGTTCCCGGTCCTGGCCCGAGATGGGCTTGTAGCCGAACTTCGACTGCAGGGTTTCCGGGAATCTGGAAGCGCCGGAAGGCCTCGATCTGCCACTGGGGCGAGCCCCACCAGATGGAATCCGTGCCCCAGATCACGTGGTCGGCGCCGACGGCGGCGATGCACCTGGCCGAGCAGATGGCCGCAGACCTCGGGGTGCGTGACCACGGAATGCCCGAACACGGCCCCGAGCTCCAGGTAGATGTTCTTCACGCCAGATTCCCTGATCTGCCGGCAGAACTCAGTCGTCCAGGGAATGTTGCCGTCCGCGTCGATGCCGCTCTCGCCCGCCGGCACCTGCGTCATCATGTGCTTCATGCCGGAGTGGAAGACGATCCAGTTGATGTCCGGCCAGTCCTTTGCGGCCTTCACGATGTCGTCGGGGCGGAAGAAGTCCTTGCCAGGGCCCGGGATCGGCAGGCCCTTGTGGGTGCAGATGTTCTTCACGCCGAGCTTCAGGGAGCGTTCGTAGAAGGGGTAGGCCACCTTCTCGTCATCGTGGCGCCAGGGGCCGGCCGGGTCGCCGGTGTAGAACTTCCAGGCGTCGATCTTCAGGTCCTTGACCTGGCGCTCGGCGTCGTCGATCCAGTCCGGATTGCTGGGCGTGCCGATGCCGTGGCAGAGCATGCGGCGCGAGCCCGCCATCTCGTTGACGAAGTTGCGGGTGCCGACCATCTCCTCGGAGGGCAGCACGTAGGCCTTGGGCGGGCCGATGGCCGCGCCGCTGATGCAGGCCATCACCGTGTCGCTGTCGAAGAAGATCTCCTTCACGTAGTTGGCCCGGTGCAGGCTGTCGGGCCGGGCTTGACGCCCGCCAGGGCCGGGTTCAGGTCGTACTTGCCGGTCAGCGTCCGGAACCCCAGTGGGCCCGGCCATCGAGTCCTTCACGTGGTGGGTCTGCAGATCGAGGATGAATTCCTTCTTCGGCCACATCTCCCGCGTGGCTGCCGGCTCCGCCGCCTCGGCCTCGCTCACCAGGAAGGCCGGGCCGAACACCTCGTTCATGGCCATGAAGGACACCGCCATGCCGCCGCTGGTGCCGGAGGAAGGCCCGGCGGGACATCCCCAGCTTGCTGCTGTACTGGTCGGCGAGCTCGAAGATCCGCTGCTCGACGCGCCGCTGGTCGGCCGTCTGGGGCATGGGATCGAACTCCTCGTTGCCCACGATCTGGGTCGGTACCGGGGTGCCACGGCCGGTCTGCCGGTCCTGGTCGCTCTTGCGGATCCACATCGTGATTTGCCTCGGTTGATGGGTCGAGCGACGAGCCTAACCGGTTGCTGCCACCCTGGGAACAGGGTGAATTCTCCGCAGCCCAACAAGGAACTCCCCATGCGCCTCCAGTACACCGCCGTCGGCATCCAGAACGTGTCCCGGATGGCCGTGACCCGCGACGACTACATGAAGGACATCGAGAACCTGGCGCTCTCCATGCGCTACGCGGTGTGGAACTGCAGCCTGGACCTGCCCGTGAAACTGATCGCGGTGTCCGAGGGCGGCATCGGCGGCTGGTGCCTCGGTGGCGGCGACGAGCACCTGCGCATCTACCGGGACGTGGTGCCGGAGATTCCCGGCCGGGAGACGCGCGACCTCGGCGACCTGGCGAAGGAGCTCGGCGTCTACATCATCGCGCAGATGGTGGCCAAGGACCCGGAGCTGATGGAGGACAAGATCTTCAACATCGCCTTCATCATCGACCCGCAGGGCGAGGTGATCCACAAGCACTACAAGACGGCGTTCTACCAGCGGGAGCCCAACGTGGCACCCAGCGACATCTGGAACGTGTACCTGAAGAAGTACGGCGACGATCCGGTGAAGCTGTTCAAGGCGGTCTTCCCCGTGGCGAAGACGGAGATCGGCAACATCGGCACCCTGATCTGCGCCGAGGGCAGTTACCCGGAGGCGGCGCGGGGCCTCGCCCTGAACGGCGCGGAGATCATCTGGCGCACCCAGTATCCGGAACCGTGGATGGGTAACGGCATCGCCGAGATCCAGAACCGGGCCCACGCGGTCTTCAACAACTGCTACGTGCTGGCGCCGAACATCGGGGCCATCTACTTCCCGGGCGGCGTGCACCAGATGAGCTGCGGCAAGAGCCAGATCATCGACTACCGGGGCAACATCATTTCCCAGTACCTGGGCGGCGGCGAGACGCTGGTCAGTTCCGTGCTCGACATCGACGGCCTGCGGGACTTCCGCGTCCGGGCCCAGTGGCAGAACCTGGTGAAGGACATGCGCGTCGAGGAGTACAAGACCATCTACGACGCGGCCATGGCCCGGGGCGGCATCTACCCGAAGAACCTCTGCATGGAGGATCCGCCCCTCACCGAGGCCGACCAGCTGGAGCTCGTGAAGCACCAGATCAACAAGATGGTGGACTGGGGCGTCTTCACCCCGCCGGCGGACTGGGAGCGCTACGCCGTGAGTCCCGAAGTGACCGCCCGGGTCGCCAAGGCCCAGAAGTTGTAACGGGATGCGTAATCCCTGCACTTCCTGAAGATTCGGCCGGAGACCACGCTGCTCTACCAGCTGGTCGAGCGCCACCTGCCGGCCTATGGGGGTGAGAGAAGCCACGAGAAGCGGCGGGGACGACTTCCGGGAGCGGCTTTGAATGGCCTATGCTCCCGCGCGCCATGAACTCGTCCTCACCGGTCGCCGCGAGCGACATCGTGCGGCGCTTTGCCATCGAGAACCGCCTCGATCCAGCCGCAGTCACCGTCGGCGATGCGCCGCCAGCACATCGCGACGGATACCGGCTGCTGGCGGGCCCGACCGCCGACTCCCGGCAACCCCTGCTTCGGCAGCTGGCCGGCTTGCAGATCGACGCGGTGATGCGCTGGGGTAACTCACTCGTCGCAGTTGAGCAATGCCATCGAGATTGCCGCGCGCCATGGCATTGCACGCGTTTACGCACCCGACTTCTGGTGGGTCTCGCCGCACGCCGGGACGGACGGAACGGGCATCACGGTGGAGGCCGGGCCGGCGCCCGCAGGAGCGGCTGTCCTGGCGGGCCGCTTCTACTACCGCGACTCCCTCGCACCGCTGTACGCGACGAAGGGCAAGTCGATCGAGGCCATTCGCGAGAACCTGCTGCGCGTGCGTGGGCAGATCCCGTTGCTGGCTCCCCGTCCGGCCTGGCCCGAAGATCACCTGGTCATCCACATCCGTGCGGGCGACGTGTTCGAGGGAGCCGGCCACCCGCTGTATGGCCAGCCACCGCTCGCGTTCTACACGCTGGTCCTCAAGGCCCTGCCCTGGCGGCGCGTCACGCTGGTGTGCGAAGACAGGGCGAACCCGGTGGTCGATGCGTTGCTCGCCTGGCGCCAGCCTGGCGTCCCGCCCGTCGAGTACCGCGCCGGAAGCCTGGCTGAGGACCTCGAGATCCTGCTCAGCGCGACGAGCCTCGTCGCCTCGCTGGGAACGTTCATGCCGGCCGTGCTGGCGCTGTCGGCGAACGCGCGGCGGGTGGCCTGCTTCGAGAACATCTGGTACGGCCAGAACCTGCATCAGCACGCCGAGCTGCTCGTGGTCAGGGACGTGGCCGGCGGATACAGCCCCCAGGTGCTCGTGCGTAACTGGCGGAACACCGCGAATCAGCGGGCGCTGATGCTCGAGTATCCGCAGCGAAATCTGCGGCTGGTCAGGTCGCCGCGGCCGTAACGCGGGAAGTCCCGGCCGCTTATATCTGGTCGCCGTACCACGTGACGTGCCGGTGGCGAACTTTCCACGTAGCACACGGGGCACCCCCGCGCAACTTCCGCTAAACTCCGCGCCCCATGCTGACCTTCCGGAACCTTGCCCTGCGGCGCGGCGAGCAGCTGCTGCTGTCCGACGTGGACCTGATCGCTCCACGCGGGCTGTCCGCGTGGGCGTGGTCGGGCCGCAACGGCTGCGGCAAGTCGAGCCTCTTCGCCGTGGTCCAGGGCGACCTGGATCCGGACCGGGGCGACCTGGAGCTGCTCGGGCCGGGTGCGCATCGCCAGCGTGGCCCAGGAAACGCCCTCACCTGCCGGATCCCGCCATCGACTTCGTGATCGTCGGGCGATGCGCCCGTCTGGGCGGCGATCAAGGCCGAGCGGCGACGCGATGGCACGCCGAGGACTACGAGGCGGTGGCCGATGCGCACCAGCAGCTCGACGAGCTCCACGGCTACGACGCCGAGGCCCGCGCCGGCCGCCTGCTGCACGGCCTCGGCTTCCCGGCCGACACCCACGACAAGCCGGTGTCGACGTTCTCCGGCGGCTGGCGCGTGCGCCTGAACCTGGCCCGCGCGCTGATGACGCCGTCGGACCTGCTGCTGCTCGACGAGCCCACCAACCACCTCGACCTCGACGCGGTGCTGTGGCTCGAGGACTGGCTGCTGAAGTACCCCGGCACGCTGCTGATGATCTCGCACGACCGCGAGTTCCTCGACGGCGTCACCACCCACACGCTGCACCTGCAACGACGGCAAGGCGAAGCTCTACACCGGCGACTACACCGGCCTTCGAGCGCCAGCGCGCCGAGCACCTGCGCCTGCAGCAGATCGCCTTCGAGAAGGAGCAGGCCGAGCGCGAGCACCTGCAGAAGCTTCATCGACCGCTTCAAGGCCAAGGCGAGCAAGGCCAAGCAGGCCCAGTCGCGGATGAAGCGCCTGGCCAAGCTGGCCGGCACCGAGGCCGTGCGCGCCGAGCGCGCCCTGCACATCAGCTTCGACGCGCCGCCGAAGCTGCCGTATCTCGCTGATCCGCCTGAACCACGTGGACGCGGGCTACCGGGCCGCGCGCCCGGAGGGCGACGAGCACCTGCCGGGCGAGCCATCGTCGGCCCGCGGCGACGTCACCATCCTCCGCAACGTCTCCTTCGGGCTGGAGGCGGGCGACCGCGTGGCGCTGCTCGGCCCGAACGGCGCCGGCAAGTCCACGCTGGTGAAGACCCTGGTCGGCGAGCTGCCGACTGCTCGCCGGCGAGCGCAACGTCGCACACCGGACCTGCGGATCGGCTACTTCGCCCAGCACACCGTGGAGAGCCTGCGGGCCGGGGCCGACGCCGCATGGACCATCTGCGCGATATCGCCCCGGAGGCCTCCGACCCAGGACATGCGCAGCTTCCTGGGCCGCTGGTACTTCTCCGGCGAGCGCGCGTTCGAGAATCGTGGACGTGTTTCTCCGGCGGCGAGCGGGCGCGCCTGGCCCTGGCCCTGATCGCCTGGCGCAAGCCCAACGTGCTGCTGCTCGACGAGCCCACCAACCACCTGGACCTCGACATGCGCGAAGCGCTTGCCGAGGCGCTGGCTGACTTCGACGGCGCCATCGTGCTGGTCTCCCACGACCGCCACCTGATCGGCCTGGTCTGCGAGACCTTCTGGCGGGTGGCCGACGGCCGCGTGGAGTCCTTCGACGGCGACCTGGACGAATACGCCGCCTGGTTGAGCGCCCGGGCCAACAAGTCGGCAGAGGTGGCGCGGGAACCCGCCGCAGCCCCGTCGCCCGTGGCCGACAGCACTGTGGGTGGCTCCAGGGCACGGCCCAGGACCGATCCGCAGGTCGGCAGGCGCCAGCAGAAACTGGCGAAGCTGGAAGAGCAGATGGAGTCCGTCGCTGCGGAACTGGCGATGCTGGAGGGGCAGCTTGCTGCGCCCGACCTGTACGCCGCCCAGCCCGGGGAGCTGGCCCGGGTGACCCGCCGTCACGCTACGGTGCGAGAAGCCCACGAGGCGCTGGAAGCCGAGTGGCTGGCGCTCTACGGCGAACTGCAGGCGGGCTGACGCCCGAACCCGGTAGAGACTCAGAGCCGGGGGCTTTTCGAGCGCCTCTCCCGGCCCTTGCCGCGCCGGTTGCCGCCGGGGACCGACGGCGTAAACCCGCCAAAGGTTCCCCAGCCGGACCGGCGATCTTCCTGGTCCCGGCGGTCGCCGTGGTGGCCATAGCCGCACTGGCATTTCTGCTGGTCGCAGGCGGCCAGCGGCATGGCAGGAGCCTCGTCGGGGCAGGAAGCGCTGGCCCACCAGTTCCTGTACTGCCTTGCAGGCGTGGAGGCCCGGCTTCACGGAGACCCCGTGGAACTTCCGGGTCAGCTTGCGATTGAGCCCGGTGGGTGATTTTGGTGCGGGCTGGTGTCGGGCCGGCATCGGGGCCTTGCCCGGGGCCGGTTTGGACCCCAGCCGCGGCGCACGGGCTGTGGGCAGGGTATCTTCCGACCCGGTGAGGCTGCGCTGCCACAAGCGGAAGAGGAGTGGGGCCAAAATACCCACTACCGCGCCCAGACTGGCCCAGAGAATCCCGTTCATAGCCGCCCTCCCACCAGGGCTGCCCCTCCTGAAGAATCCGATGGTTTCAGACCCCGCGGGGTGAGTCGCGGGCGGCGGTCACAGACCTGTAATCGGTGGGCGGCCCGGTCGGTCCCGGGGCCGGGGGGTCAGGCATCCGCGAGGGGGGTGATCAGCCAGAAGATGAGATAGACGAGGATCCCCGGGAAGGCGGCGCTCAGGATCGACAGCAGGACGAAGCCGATGCGGACCACCGTCGGGTCCCAGCCCAACCAATCGGCAATGCCAGCGCAGACGCCGGCGATCATCTTGTTGCTGCGGGAACGTCGGAGAGGGGGCTTCTTAATTTCCATCGGTGCACCCTGACAGGCTAGAATGGCGGATTAACCCCAATCACACCACAAAAGATCACACCACACAAAAGACGAGATCATGGCCAGGAAGAAAGACCTCAAGCTCTACCGCAACATCGGGATCGTCGCGCACATCGATGCGGGCAAGACCACGACCACCGAGCGCGTCCTGTATTACACCGGCCGCAAGCACCAGATCGTCGAGGTGCACGACACCAAGGACGGCAAGGGCAGCACCACCACCGACTACCTCGAGCAGGAGCGGAAGCGCGGGATCACGATCCAGAGCGCCGCCGTCTCGACCGAGTGGAAGGGCCACCAGATCAACGTCATCGACACCCCGGGCCACGTGGACTTCACCATCGAGGTGAACCGCAGCCTGCGCGTGCTGGACGGCGCCGTGGTCGTCTTCGACGGCGTCGCGGGCGTCGAGCCCCAGACCGAGACCAACTGGCGCCTGGCCAACCAGTACAACGTGCCGCGCATGTGCTACGTCAACAAGATGGACCGCATGGGCGCCAACTTCGGGCATTGCGTCAAGGGCATCAAGGAGCGCCTCGGCGCCAACGTGGTGCTCTGCCAGGTGCCGATCGGCAGCCACGACGAGTTCACCGGCATGGTCGACCTGATCGCCGGCGTGGGCTACGTCTGGCACTCGGACGACAAGGACAGCGAGTGGGAGACCGTGTCCTTCGAGGAATTGAAGAACCGCTTCAAGTTCGCCACCACCCGGGACAACGAGTGGATCGAGCAGCTGCCCAAGCTGCGCGCAGGATGCCCTCGAAACCGCGCTGGCGTTCGACGACGACGCCTTCATGGAGTTCGTCGAGAACGGCAAGTTCGATCCCGCCGTCCTCAAGGCCTGCATCCGCAAGGGCACGGTCTCCGGCCAGCTGGTGCCGGTGTTTTGCGGCTCGTCGTTCAAGAACAAGGGCGTGCAGCAGCTGCTCGACGCCGTGGTCGACTACCTGCCGTACCCCGGCGAGAACGGCGGCATCGCCCTCGTGGATCCGGACGGCAAGGCGATCGGCGAGCAGGAAGTGCGCGACGACGCGCCGGCCCGCGCCCTGGCCTTCAAGGTGATCAACGACCAGTTCGGCACCCTGACCTTCGCCCGCATCTATTCCGGCGTGATCAAGAAGGGCGACACCCTGACCAACGTCACGCGCGGCAAGAAGGAGCGGGTGGGCCGCATCGTCGAAGTCCAGGCCAACGCCACCAAGGACATCGACGAGGCCCGCGCCGGCGACATCTGCGCCTTCGTGTCGATGAAGGACACCGAAACCGGCGATTCGCTCAGCGATCCGGATCATCCGGCGCTGCTCGAGCGCATGCGCTTTCCCGATCCGGTCATCAGCGTCTCCGTCGAGCCCAAGACCCGGGCCGACGTCGACAAGATGTCCACCGCCATCTACAAGATGGTGAAGGCCGACCCGTCGCTGCGCCTCGAGGTCGACCACGACACCGGGCAGACCATCCTCAAGGGCATGGGCGAGCTGCACCTGGAAGTCACCATCGACCGGATGCGCACCGAGCTGGGCGTGGAAGCCAACATGGGCAAGCCCCGGTCAGCTTCCGCGAGGCCTTCGGCACGACGCTCGAGCGCACCTACACCCACAAGAAGCAGTCGGGCGGTTCCGGCCAGTACGCCGAAATCAAGATGATCTTCGAGCCCGGCGAACCGGGCAGCGGCGTGCAGTTCTCCGACGAGATCGTCGGCGGCCGCATTCCCGCGTGAGTTCATTCCCGTCGGTCGAGTACGCGATCCGGACCGAGTGCAAGCGCGGACAGATCGCCGGCTACGAGGTGGTGGATTTCAACGCCCGCCTGATCGACGGCAAGTACCACGACGTGGACAGCTCGGCGCTGGCCTTCGAGATCGCCGGCCGCGCCATGTTCCGCGAGGCGCACAAGGCCAGCAAGCCGAAGCTCCTCGAGCCGATCATGCGCGTCGAGGTGGTGCTGGATGCTGACTACCTGGGCGAGATCATCGGCGACTTCAACCGCCGCCGTGGCTCGGTGACCGAGCAGGGCCAGAAGGGTCTCCTGGCCTTCGTGCAGGGCTTCATGCCGCTGGCCGAGATGTTCGGCTACATCAACTTCCTGCGGTCCGCCACCAGCGGTCGCGGCACCTTCACGATGGAGTTTGGCCACTACGCCGAGGTGTCGCCGGGCCTGGTCGACAAGCTGATGGAGCGCGAGTCGAAGTAGCCCGCCGTAGGAGCGCGTTCACGCGCGATCCCGCCGTCAAGGAAACGAGGCCGGCCCTGGGGAACCCAGGGCCGGCCTTTTCTATGGTGCAGCCAGTCGGGCGCGGGCGCCGAAATCCGGATACCGCCCCAGCCCCAGCAGCATCACCGCGCCGCCGACGAACAGGCCCATGGCCACGTACAGCATGGCGTCGTAGCTGCCCGTGGTGTCCCGCACCCAGCCATACACGGCGGGCGAGACCGCCGACGCGAGCCCGAAGGGCATGTACAGCATCCCGTAGATCCTGCCGTAGTGGGCCATGCCGAAGTAGCGGCCCGCCAGGAAGGCGATCAGGTCCGTCTCGGCGCCCGTGGCGAGGCCGAGGATGACGGCTGACAGCACGGCGAACCCCGCCGTGAGGCCATCCCCCGCCAGCAGCCAGCAGGCGATGGCCGGGGCGCTCAGGAGCGGCAGGGTGACCAGCGGCGCCCAGAAGCGGTCCAGCAGGAAGCCGGTCCCCACGCGTCCCGCCAGGATCGCGAGACCCTGCGTGCTGACGATGCCGGCTGCCGCCGTGAGTGTGAAGCCGTGCCCCACGAGCATCTGCGCGAGGTGCACGAAGACGCCCCCGTAGGCGAAGGCCACGCACAGCACGGAGACCCAGATCAGCCAGAAGCGGTAACCCCTGACCGCCTCGCCGAGGGTGATGCCCGGCAGTCCGCCGTCCACCGTCAGCTCCCGGGGCCGTTGCTCGATGCGGGGCTCCCGGAACAGGAGTAATCCCACCGGCAGCGCGATCAGCAGCGGCAGGAGCGCCAGCACGGGGAAGGTGAGGCGCCAGCCCAGGTTCTGGACGGTGAAGGCCGCGAGCGGCGGGACCAGCATGGCGGTGAGGCTGGTGCCGACCAGGGTGAATCCCAGGGCGAGGCCGCGCTGGCGGAAGAACCACAGGTTGACGCCCCGGGTCCAGGTAACCGGCGTGGAGCCGAACCCGACGACGCCGACCAGGAGCCACAACAGCCAGTACCCGGGGAGTGACCCGGGCACCAGCGCGAGCGCGGCGAAGGAGATGCCGAAGGCCACCAGCGAGAAGAGCGCGACCGGCCGGACACCCAGCCGGTCGGCGAGCGAGCCGTAGACGGGCGTCAGCAGCGAACCCGCGATGCCGCAGATGGTGAGGCCCAGGCTGATGTCCCGGAACGACCAGCCGAACTCGTCATGGATCGGTCCCAGGATGAAACCAATGGTGTTGTAGGGGATGGGGGAGGCGCCGCAGGCCACCCCGACCATGGCGGCGACCACGACTCTCCAGCCGAGGGTGAACTCGGAACGTGGCTGGTGCTGGGTGCATCGGGCAGATCCTAGCCGGACTTTGGGCTTAGAACTGGTCCGAGGGCCGCGCGAGTCGCCCGACTGTGAACCCGGTCGCGGATTATGGTCAGTGATTCTTCCAGACTCGCGACCGCTCCCATGCGACTTCCAGGTCAGGACGCCAGCATGAACAGTCCAGTTGTCCAGGACCGTTCGTCAGCCTGCTGGCGCTGCTCAGCTCCTCGGCAGGCATGGCGGCCACGGTCACGCATCATCCCGAGCACTCTGACGCCGCGCGTCGGCGAAGTTTTTCACCCTGACGATTCAGGGAGACGTCGGCAATCCGTGGCGGCGACCATGGGCCTGTCCTTCGATGCCACCAAGGTGGCGTACGTGAGCGGCGTGGCCACCGGTCGACTGGAGACGTCTTCGTCAAGAACAGCCTGGTGACGGCGAATCCGACGGTGTTCGACATCGAAACACCCACGGCGACGGCCGCCTCACCCGGCCCCTACAATGCCGCGATCCTCACGTTCGAGACGCTGGCTGCTCGGCGCCGCCAATATCGTTATCAACGACGACGGCGGTAACGCCTCCGGCTGGTTCGATGCCGACACCGCCGAGTACATCCCGGTCGCCTACACCCAGGCCGACGTAGAGGTTAGTGCCGGCCGCGCGCCCGTCATCACGGTGACCGACAGCGTGGTGGAAGTGGATGACCTCCTGGTGCCGTTCGGCCAGGTCACTGAGGGAGTCACGTCCGCTCGCGCAGACGGTTACTGTCACGAATACCGGCAACGCAGGATCTCGTGCTCGGTGCGTGGTGCATGGCCTTGCGATCCCGTTCGATCTCCCTACGCGCCGGAGACTTGACACCTGCGCCACATTCGACCCTGACTCCAGACAGCAGCTGCACGGTCACCGTGGACTTTTCGCCGGCCTCCACCGGGGACTTCACGGTCACCTTCGACATCCCGTCCAATGACACGGCCGAACCGTCGTGACGGTGACGGTCTCGGGCACCGGTACGCCGATGCCCGTGGGCAACGTGGTGGTCACCGACTCGGTCGCCCCGTTCACCGACAACCAGATTCCGTTTGGCAGCGTCACCCAGAACCTGTCCGCGACCCAGACGGTTACGGTCACCAACGATGGCAATGCCAACCTGACCCTGGGGCAGGTCGCCATGGCCAATCCGCTGGTTGCCGCCGTTCAGCATCGGGACCGACACCTGCTCCAACCAGGTTCTCCCGCCGGCCGGCACCTGCAGCTTCAGGTGCGGTTCGAACCCACCGCGACTGGTGCCTTCAATGGCCTGCTGGACGTGCCGTCCGACGATCCCGATATGCCGACCGTCGCCGTCAGTGTCACCGGCACCGGTACACCGGCGCCGGTGGGGGATATCTCGGTCGCCGATTCCGTGAGCCCGGCGAGTGACCTGCAGGTTGGCTACGGGGACGTCGAGCTCGCGTCGTCCATCAACCAGACCATCACCGTCGCCAATGTCGGCACTGGCAACCTGGTGATCGCCACAGTGGGGAACTTGAACGCCGTGGCAGCGCCGTTCAGCATTGTCACCAACACCTGTTCGGGCCAGACGTTGGCCCCGGCGGCCACCTGCACGGTAGTCGTTGCTTTCGCGCCGGGCGCCGAGCAGCCCTACAACGACAGCTTCAGTATTCCGTCGGATGACCCGGATGAGGCGACGGTCACGGTGGCCGTCAGCGGCACCGGCGTACCGGCCCCGTCCGGGGGTGGTGGCAGTTCCGCCATCGATCCGGCAATGGTGCTGGCCCTCGGGCTGCTGGGGGTCGCAGGCAGGCGGCGGGCGAAGCCTGCAACGCCTAGCGCGACTTCGGGGTAAAGGAGCCCCGGGCAATCAGTGCCCGTACCGACTCGTCGAAGACCTTCTCGGTGCCGGCATCGTCCATCGGCGGCAGGTTCTTCGGCCAGATGGCCTGGTCGTAGATCTTCCGGTAGATCTCCGTGCGCAGGTAGGGCAGCCAGTTCTGGAAGCGGGCGTTCTCGCGGTAGTTCCGCAGCGCCTCGATGTTGATCTCGCTGGCGACGTAGCAGTCGTCCACCACCGTGCTCTGGGCGAGAACCTCGCCCTTGTAGCCGACGATCATGGATTTGCCGCCCAGGGCGCCACCGATCACGGTGGGCGGATTGCCGGGCATGATCAGCGCGCCGCAGTTGGGGGCAAGCATGTAGGCCGTGTTGTCCGCAGCCCGGGCCCGGTTCTGCACCTCCCAGATCCCGCGGGACACCCAGGGCTCCGGCAGGGAGGCGCGGTAGAGGATCTCGGCGCCATTGAGGGCGAAGCCCCGGTAGCTCTCCGGGAAGGAGCCCTCGACGCCCACGCTGCCGCCGATATTGCCGATCTCGGTCCGGGCGACGGGGAAGAAGGTGTCGAGGGTGTCGCCGTGGGTCTTCACCCACTGGTCGTACACGTCGTGGGGAGTCGTCGAATGCTCGACGAACAGCACCACGTTCTTCCGGTGCTTGTAGACGATCTTCCCGTGAGGATCGACCAGGAACACGGTATTGAAGAAGCGGTCGGGGTATTCCGGCAGCTTCTCCTTGAGCTGGGCAAGGATGAACACCCCGTGCTGCTTTGCCTTGTTACCGAGGAACTCCGTCTCCCAGCCGGGGATCTCCGCCGCCATGGTGGCCGTGTACTCGGCGGAGGAGAGGTGCAGGATCTCGTCGGCAAAGCCCTGGATGCAGCCCTCGCCGAGGGCGATCAGCCGCACGGGCAGCTCCAGCGAGCAGATGTGGCACACCAGGTCGACCATGTTCCCGATGTGGGTCAGGTTCTTCTCCACCTCACTCCGCTTCGCGCAGTGGCGGACAGTGGTCTGCAGGGCTACGGCGATGTAGGGATCGACCATCAGGCTGCCGTCTTCTTGCTGAGGTAGTCGGCCAGCTTAACCTTGTCGGCGCCGGGGATGATGGGCCGCTGGAGTTTCTCCCGGTCCTCCATGTCCATCGTGGCATCCACGGCCAGGCGCAGGGAGCCCCGGCCATCCTTCGCGCAGCGCTCCAGCTCCCAGCTTTCCACGTCGGGGATGACCCGGAACTTGCCGGCGGCAGCGACGCGGGTCCAGATGGCCCACTCCACGTCGTTCAGGTCGTGCACGTTCACGTCGTCGTCCACCACCACGATCCGCTTCGTGATGTGACTGACGGGGAAAAAGCCGCCCGCCGCCTTGAACGCCGCCTCCATCAGCGCCATCGGCTCGGCGTCATTTTGCTTGGTGATGGACATGACGATGTGGGCCATGGAGCCGAACCGCGGGTCCAGGTACACGTTAATGTCCCGGATTGCCGGCAGCTCCTTGCGCAGGGCGCCGGCGAGGGCGCGCTGGATGGCGAACGTGGCGATGGAGCCCAGCGTGTTGTGTTCGGGATTCTTGCCCGCGAGGATCGAGTAGAACATCGCGTCCTTGCGGTGGGTGATCGCCGTGATCTCCGTGACCGGTGCCGTCTCCGGGCCGTACTGGCCGGCGAACTCACCCAGGGTGTTCTCGATCTTGCGGGAGAAGTCCACGCGGCCCTCGATGATCATCTCGGCATTGGCCGGTACCAGGAGGTCGCTGGTCTCGCACTTCACCAGGTCGATGGCCTTGCCCTGCAGGGCGCCGGCCAGCTCGAGTTCGGACTGGTCGGGCGGCAGCTTGCAGGAGGCCGCCATCTGCAGGGCCGGTTCCACGCCCAGGGCGAGGGCGATGGGCATCGGCTCGCCGGTCTTCTCGGCGTGCTGGTAGAACTTGCGCAGGTCCGAGAGGGAGCTGGCGTTCACCGCCACGATGTTCCGGCCAAGGATGAGCGTGCGGTAGACGCCGACGTTGAGTTTTCCCGTGCGGGGGTTCCGCGAGATCCCGACGGCGGCCGTGATGAAGGCGCCGCTGTCGAGCTCGAAGACGGTGGGGACCGGGAGGTCGGCCATGTTGATCTCGGCGCCGGTGCGGATGACGTCCTTGACGGGCCCCGACTTCACCTCCCGGGGCTCGATGCCAGCCACCTTGGCCGTCTCGAATCGCACGTCCAGGTCCTGGGCGGTGAAGGGCTCGCCCGGCTTGCTGCCAAGCGCCCAGCCGTAGCACTCCATCCGGTTCAGCACGCCACCGATGACCGGAAACTTCGCGCCCTTCACGTTCTCGAAGATGAACGCCTTCCGCTCCCGCTCGATCTGCTCCATCACGGCGGGCATCTCGAACTTCGGGTCCACGGGACGGCTGATGCGGTAGAGCTCCCCGCGCTCCTCGAGAATCTTCACCAGGCCTCTGAAGTCGTGCACGGGTTGGTCTCCTGCCGCTACCGCGAGTTTGAGCATTGTAAGCGGCGCGGAAGGGGTGCTGGCAGCCCGGTCGGGGACTGTCCACTGGCCGGGTTGGGCTCCCTGAAGACCTGGCGCCCTCCGCCGGCCAGGCGACCTGGGCAGCTGGACGCGGGGTGGCCCGGTCAGCCGGGGAGATTCCGCCGACTCTTAAGTCTCCGGGCCAGAGCCCGCGAGAAGGGCGGCGCCGTCCGGGCTGTTGATGAGGTACCTCCAGGTACCGTCAGGCTGGCGGCGGGCGACCTCGGCAGTAACGCCGCCAAGTTGCTTGCCACCAGCCAGCTGCATCATCCATTCGTTGTGGATAAGGGCCACGTCGCCGGCCTCGAAAGCGATCGTCCTGATGAACTTCAGGCTGGCCCCGGAGTTGATGTACCCCTGGAGCACTTCGCGAATTCGGTCTGCGCCCACCGCCGTGCCGTAGTTGGTGGGCATGAGGGCGCCGGTTTCGTAAAGGGCGGTGAGGCCTGGGAGATCGCCGCTCGCGAAGCGGGTGGCAAAGAGTTCGCCGAGTTCGCCTGGGCTGCGTGCATTCAAGGGCTGACTCCAGTTTTGTTCACGGGCGGTTGCGGGCGATCCACGGGGTGGGGTTGCCGAGACTCCTTCGGCCGGTAGTTATCCACCAGTCGTGCGGGAGAAATGTATTATCAATAATACCTAGCATTATGTTAAACGTCATATTGCGACGTCCGTATTATTGTATTAAAAATAATACCTGTGGGCGCGATCCGGACTACCTTCGGGGCCGCGGTACCAGGAGTCTTGCTCGCCACCGGAACGTCGGTGGCCAGCCTGCTACAGGGTGGCTCCGGTACTACCTTCGGGAAGAAATAGCGTCCAGGAAATCTCAAGAGGATCTTTGCGTGAAAATCAATTACCAAGTGGCTTCCACAGTCGTGGCGATGCTCGGTGTGCTGGCGATTACCGACCAGCCCGCCGCTGCGACGTTTCCGCTCAATCTCGTCAGCGGCCAGACGTTTGCTCCACAGGGAGCCACCAATCTGGTCTTCACCGGCACGACGGCAACGTGGTCTTACAATGACCAGGGAACACCGTCCATTGCCGATGACGTGCTGACGTCAAGCGGCTTCTTCCAGGCAAAGATCGCCCTGGGGCCCCAAACGCTCTACACGTGGCAGACCACCAATCTCGTGGTCGGGGTGGGTGCGCCGGCGGCGGCGAGCACCTTTGTCTGCGTGGAGGGCACCTTCGGTCCCATCAATTTCTCTTCAAGCTTCTGCGCCAGCTACAGCTATGGCGACGACTTCATTGACGATTCGACCTATTCCTACGGCCCCGGAACGGCATTTTCCCGCACCATCGGGGGAGATGACGTGCCTCTGGCCGCGCCCCAGCAGAGCCTGGGCAGCACGTTTGACGGCTACATCACCAGCAGCTGGAATGGCACCACCCTGGTCATCGGCAACAATACAGCGACAACTGGTAGTCAGCTCACGCTGACCGCACCCGATGGCGATGCCGACGGGGTGCCGGACGCGACCGACAATTGTCCCGCGACTGCCAATGCCAACCAGGCCGACACCGACGGTGACCTTCGCGGCAATGCGTGCGACAACTGCCGGCTGTCGGCGAACAACACCGGTGCCGCTGCCCAGTGCGACTCCGACGCTGACGGCTTCGGTAACCGCTGCGACGGCGACCTGGGCCCCGGTACGGGGAACGGCTTCACCAACGCGCAGGACAACACACTGTTCAAGGCCCAGCTGGGGCAGCCCAGTGTCGGCCCGGCCTTCAACAAGGCCGACATCAACTGCAACGGCTTCGTTAACGCGCAGGACAACACGTTGTTCAAGGCACTGCTCGGCTCGCCGCCGGGCCCGGGTGCCGGACCGTAACATTGCATATTCTACGAAGGCTCAACGCACGCCGGCCCGGTGGGAAATCGCCGGGCCGGCACCTTTCCCGGGAGGCACGGGGTGGGATGGGCCTCATGCTTAAGGACGGCCTTGCCGGGATTGCCCCTTCGTCATACATGGGCACCCGCACTGGACTTGTTCAAGCCATCAACCGGTGGGGGTCCACTTGGGCGCGCCGCCGGACAGGGCCCGGGACAACGTCATCTTGTACTCGAACCTGTCGGGCCGGTAGTAGGACTCGAAGAACTCGATAGGTGCCCCCGCGCGATCCCGTGAGAGCCGTCTCATGTAGATGAGCGGCGAGCCCACCGGTATCTGGAGGGCAGCCGCAATGTCGGCATCGGCGGCCTTGGCCGACAGCGACTGCTCCGCTGAGGCCGGGGAAACCCCCGACATTTCCAGAGTCATCAGCAGGGGCTGATTACCCAGCCGGTCCTTCCGGAAGTGACGCGCGGAGGATTCGGGCAAGTAACTCAACATGTAGGAGAACGGCTGCCTGCCAATGGAGCGCACACGGATGATGAGCAGAGCTGAAGCACCGAACAATGGTTCCTGGGCCCGGACGATCGAAGGCGTCGGAACGTTCTCGAACCGGAGCAGCCGCGCCTTGGTTGTCTGCCCGAGAGTGGCCAGATTCTCGTACAGGCCGCTGATGTTGGTCCGGGAGGAGTTGTTCGCCGATGCGTCGAGCGGGTACGTGCCGCTGCCGCGTACGCGGCGAATCAGTCCCTCCCGTTCTATTTCTGCGAGCGACCGGCGAATGGTGACGCGCGATACCCCGAACTCCCGCAGCAGATCCTGCTCCGTGGGCAAGCGGCTGTTCGGGTTGGTAGAACCCGTCGCGCAGTCGTTGCGCGCAGTACGAGGTACACCTGGTGGTAGCGAGGCGCCGCGCCGAAGGCGTCATCGCTGGTCCGCTTCTTTCGTCCGCGTTTCTTGGCTCACCATGGTCCGAATGCTAACCGATAGGCTGAGCCTCCTTCAGCTGCCCTTGTCGTCATGTTGTCTTATTATTAATACTTTGGTACGGTTCCGGCTCGCGGTGACCAGTCGACTGGTTACGCATTCCGCGCATCAGGACCCAGTCCATGACCCACCCCCAAACGGTGCATTACCGCGTCATCACAGCACCCGACGGCGTTCCCCTTTGCGTTGGCGAGGCTGGCAATCCAGCGGGGCCTCCAATCCTGTTCCTCGCCGGGTTCTCCCAGACCCAGGCCGTGTTCACCCTGCAATTCGGTTCCGACCTGGCCCGGGATTATCGGCTGATAGGCCTCGATTATCGCGGTCACGGGAGTTCCGGCAAGCCCTGGGCTGAGTCAGCCTACGAAGACTCCCGGACCTGGGCGGACGATGTCGATGCGGTACTCCGCGCGCTCGGTGCACGATTCTGCCGTGGTCGTGGCCTGGTCGTTTGGCGGGTACGTCACCATGGACTATGTGCGCCACTATTCCGGCCGCTGGCCTGGCTGGCATCGTGTTCGTCAGTTCCCATGCCGGCCTGTCCCAGGGCCTGCCCCGGACACCCCAGCAGGAGGCGGGACGACAGGCGCAGGTGCAAATGCTTCTGCGGTCGCCGCCTCGACCTCAGGGCCGGTATTGCCTACGGCCACGACTTCGTCCGGCAGATGACCGCCCGAGCCGCCGTCGCCCGAGCTCTACGAGATCATGCTGGTCAGCCACATGCAGCTGCCGGCCTACGCCCGCCGGGCCATGGCCTCCCGGGGCCTGGAGAACGCCGATCTGATTGACCAGCTCCGTTTGCCGGTCAGCTTCCTGATTGGCCAGACCGATTCCAGTCCCTACATTTCGGAGCCTCTGATTCGCGGCTTGTCGAAAGGGTGCCGACCGGATCGATGACGATCATGCCCGGCGCCGGGCACGCCGTCTTCGTGGATGCGCCGGACGAATTCAACACCGAGCTGGGGCGCTTCATGGCGTCGCTGCCGGGCCGCTAGCTCGCCAGCTAACCCCGGCGCAAGGCCGCCAGCAAGGCTCGGGGAAGCAGCAGAGGAATACACCAATGACTGAGTTCGGCATCGTAGTGGAGCCATCTCCGGGCTACACGGCGAAGTTGGCCGTGGAGATCGAGGCCATGGGCTTCGACGTGATGCTCTGTCCGGACACCCAGAACCTCTGTGGTGACGTGTACGGCCAGCTCAACCTGGCGGCTGCCGGCACGAAACGGTTGCACCTTGGCACCGGGCGTAACCCACCCGGTCACCCGCGACCCGGCCGTAACGGCCGGCGCCCTGGCGAGCCTGCAGGTCGAGTCGTCGGGCCGGATGCGATGTGGCATTGGGCGCGGTGACTCCTCCGCAGCTCACATTGGCAAGCCCAATGCCACCACCAGCCAGCTGCGGACCTACGTGGAACAGGTTCGCGCCTACCTGGCGGGCGAGGACGTGCAGCGGGGCGACACGGCGTCCCGGCTCCGCTGGATTTCCAGGAGGAGTTGCCGACGCCTCTGGCCCCGGTGCCCATCGATATTGCCTGCACGGGTCCGAAGACCATTCGCATGGCTGCCGACGTGGCGGACCGCATCAGCTTCGCCGTTGGAGCCGCACCGGAGCGCATCAGCTGGGCGCTGGGCATCCTGCAGGAGCGGCTGGCGGAGACGGGTCGCGACCGCGCGTTCGCTCCGCGTTGGCGCCTACGTCAACCTGATCTGCGACGCGGACGAGCAGCGTGCCATCAACCTGGGTCGGACCATCTCCGGGCTGATCGCGCACTTCACGGGCATGAAGGGTGCACCGGTGGATCACCTGCCGCCGCGACTCAAAGCCATGGCGATCCAAATGCAGACGGGTTACGACATGGCCCACCATGCCCAGGAGGAGGGCGGTCATCTGGCCCAGGTGGACGACAGTTTCGTGGACTGGTTTGCCATTTGCGGTCCGCCCGCCAAGTGCAGCGACCGGTTGCGTGAACTGATCGGGCTTGGCCTGGAGCATGTCTATCTGCTCGGCGGGTCCCCCGTTGCACACCCGCACGGAGAGCGCTGGACCGCCATGGTGAAGCAGAGCAGGCTCTTCGCCGACACGGTAGTACCGGCATTTCGCTAGCGGCTGATCTCGGTTGTTCGACGATCTGGCCGTTGATTGGTTCCTGATTCTGGAAGGAACTCACGTGAACGTTGTCATTACAGGAAGCACCAAGGGCATCGGTCTTGGTCTTGCCAGGGAATTTCTCCAGCGGAATCACCAGGTGATGGTCTCCAGCCGGGGCGAGGAGGCCGTGCGCGTTGCTCTGGCAACACTCGCGGGAATTCGGTTCCGGCAAGGTCGCTGGCTGTGCTGCCGACGTGGCACAGCCGGCCGACGCCAAGAAGTTGTGGGATCGGGCCGTCGGCGCCTTTGGCGGCGTGGACATCTGGATCAACAACGCCGGGATGACGAACCGCAAGGCGCCCTTTGCGAACCTTCCTGATGAGCAGATCGCCATGGTCATCGCGACCAATCTCAATGGCGTCATGAATTGCTGCAAGGTTGCGATCGCGGGAATGCTGGCCCAGGGCCGTGGCACCGTCTTCAACATGGAGGGCTTCGGCAGCGACGGACTGACCGACGCCGGGATGTCTGTGTACGGCACCACCAAGTGCGCGGTGCGCTACTTCACCAAGGCCCTGATAAAGGACTACAAGGACACGCCGCTGGTGATCGGCCTGATGAGCCCTGGAATCGTGGTGACGGACCTGCTGGTGCGGGATCTGTACAAGCCAGGCTCTCCGGAATTCGAAAAGCGGCGCCGCTTCCTGAACATACTTGCCGATCGCGTCGAGACCGTGGTCCCTTTCCTCGTGGACGGCGCCCTGGCCGCACGCAGGACCGGTGTCGCGGTCCGCTGGATGACGCCGGCGCAGGCGGTGCCACGCCTGCTGAAGAGCCTGTTCGTCAAACGCGATCTGTTCGGCGACGGCAACGTGTCCCGCGCCTGATCCCGGGGCTGCTGTAGCCGCTCCTCAGGCTGGAATTGCCCTCTGCGGTACCGGCGGGTTCCGCAGCCGCACACCAATGGCCAGGCACAGGACCAGGGCGTTGGCCAAGCCCATGACGATGAACGGCGCACCCGGCCGCCAGACGTCGAACAGCCAGCCGCCGCTCTTCGTGGCGAGCAGGATTCCCACGGCCGCGAACAGCGAGAAGGCGCCGGAGACCGCCCCCACGGCATGCTTCGGAGCTTCCGCACCCATCAGGGCGGTGGCCGTGAGGATGACACTCGCCTGGCCCATCCCGAGCAGCGCGGTAGCCATGAACGCCTCTGTGCTTGTCAGTTCGGTCAGGGAGCCCGTCCATAAGTAGCCACCCGCGGCGATAGCGGTGGCAATGCACAGGCCGGTGACGCGGTCCAGCCGATCAGTGATCGCACCCAGAATTGGCATGAAGACCAGCGCGGCGACCTGGATGACGCCAAACAGCTTGCCCGACTGAACCAGTGCATCTTCCGTGCTGAGTCCCGCGCTGCGGCTGGCCTGGGTTACCCACAGGGACAGGAAGATGGTGACGATCGCAAGGTCGGCACGGCCGACGATGGCGGCGGCATAGGACAGGCCAATCCGCGGATTGTCCCGGGAAACTGCGAATGCCACCCGCAGCTGAGTGAGGACGCCGGACTTCCGCGCCGGCGCCGTTGTTCGTTCCCGCAGGCCGACCCTCAGGAATATGGCGCCGGCCACCGCAATCATCGCCACCACGCCGAAGGCCAGGCGCCCGGCTTCCACCGGGTCGAAGCCGGCGGCGGTCAGGCGGCGCGGCAGGGGTGCCAGTGTGGCAATCAAGACAGCAAAACCGACGATGCTCAGCACGCCGACGATCGCGGTGAAACCGCCCCTGGAGGTCTCTGCCGGATAGTCGGCCTGCACCGCGACAAACATCGCGCCAATGCCAGCGGCGCCCATGGCATAGACGACACGGACTGCGTAGAGCTGCTCGACACTCGTGGCCCATGGATACAGGGCATAGCTGACGCCGATCACGAGGAAGCCGATGACGAACACGAACCGGTGACCGACGCGGTCCGACCAGGCGCCAACAAAGCCCGACATCAGGATCAGCAGCACTTCAGTCCAGAACGCCAGATTGCCACTGACCGTGCCCTGGATCTCCTGGGGCAGATGCAGGTGCTCATTGAGGATGTAGGGTTGGGCAAAGCTGAGGTAGGCACTGACGATCGACGTCAGAATACTGCCGAAGAACAGCGTCAGCGCGTTGCCGCGCGTTACCCCCGGGGCCAGGACGATGGGACCCAGGCGCGCGGGACGCGGTGAGGGAGTGTTGCTCATTCGGTCGTTCCTTGCTTAAGGCTTGGCGCAAAAGTGCCCGTCGTGCCACGCAGTGACTGGCCGGTCAGGGCTGGAAGAGTCCGCCGTTCACATGGAGAACCTGACCGGTCATGTATCGGGAGCCGGGGCCGAGCAGGAACAGGATTGGGCCCACCACGTCTTCGGCTTCGGCGACTCTCTGGAGAGGCAGCGCGCGCCCATAGTCGTCCAGGTCCAACAGTGGCGCGCTGCCCTGGACCTTCCGCCCGGTGCCCCCGGTGATGAACTCGGTGCGCACCGCACTGGGGGCCACGGCATTGACCCGGATGGACGGTGAGTGCTCAGCGGCAAGCAGCCTGGTCAGGGCGAGGATCCCGGCCTTCGCCGAGGCATAGGGGCCGTAACCCGGCGAGGCCTTTACGGCGAGGCTCGACGCCACGTGCACGATGGCGGGTGCCGAGCCCTGCAGGAGCAGTGGCAGTGCGTACTTGGAGATGAGGAAGGCCGCATCGAGGTTGCCCTGGGTGACCTCCCTCCATGCGGTAAGCTCAAGTTCAAGGAGCGGCTTGCGGGGCCCGGAGAATCCGCAGAGGTTCACCAGGCCGTCGAGAGCGCCCCAGTCGGCGCGGATGCCGGCAAAGGCTGACTCCACGTCCGTCGGGCTGGTTGCGTCGACGGCGTGGGTCAGGCAGCCGGCCGGTGGCGGGTGCGCCGCAAGCGAAGCAGGCAGATCCAGTATCGCGATCGCCATGCCGGCATCCAGTGCCGCGGCGACAAAGGACCGGCCGATGCCACCACAACCACCCACCACGGCGACACGGAAGCCAGCCGGCGGCCGCAGGCGCATGCCCGGTCGCTCCCCATCGTGAACCGAGGGCTTCATCACGCGTCAGAAGCGGAAACTGGCGCGGATGCCAACGGTCCGCGGGTCCGGCAGGCTGTAAAAGCCCATGTTTGTCGTGACGAATGTCGATGGCGGCGGGTTTGAGATGAACGAAAAGGAGTCAAAATCGGGGGCCGTGAACCCGGACTTGATCGTGTCGTCGTCCGTGGCGTTGTCCATGTACGCGATTACCTCCCACGAGTCGCTCAACAGGCCCAGGTTGAAGTTGAGCAGCCAGAACGCATCGAACGCGAGATCGTTGAACTCGGATTGGTACCGCTTGCTCTGATAGGTGGACTGCAGGCCGTACAGGACTGAGAGTTCTCCCTCCAGCGGAGCCACATAGGAAAGACCCGCCAGGAGCGAACTCGTTGGGGCGCCCTCGAGTCGCTTGCCCGACAGGTCGATGGTGCAGGCAAACTGGGGAGTCGGCGACGGCGGATTCAGAGGTGCTGCGGGAACCACCGCGCAGTTCCCGGCCCTGGCGATGTTGGACGCCGAGCGGGTGTCCTGCACGAATTGGTCGTACTCAGTATCCAGCAGGGTGTAGCCCAGGTTGAGCAACAGACCGTCGAGAGGCTGCCAGTTCAGCTCCAGTTCCATCCCGAGGACGTGAGCCGAGCCTGCGTTGACTGGGCCGATGCCAATTGTGCCGTTAGCCAGCTGCACCTGCGTGACAGCCTGCTTGTCCGTGTAGTCCTGGTAGAACACGGCGCCATTTGCGGTCAGAGTGCCGCCCAGCCAGGCCGACTTCGCGCCAAGCTCGTAGGCCCACATCTTCTCCTGGTCAAACCGGTAGGTCTCGGGCTCGAAGCCGGCCGCGCCGCCCGTGATGGTGGAGATGCCGCTTGGTTTGACTCCTTCGCCGATGGACGCGTAGATCTGGATGTCGTCCTGGGCCTGCCACTGCAGGGTGGCCTTCGGGACGACGTAGGAGTCGCTGTCCTCATCCGTCAGGGAGTTCGCCGGAGGCGGCACCGTGTCGCCAGAGCCAAGCAGGAAGAAGGGGTCGATGATTGCCGCGGTGTCTGGGCCCGAGACCGTCAGGTCTTCGTTGACATAGCGGGCCTCGAGCGTCAACGTCCAGTCCTGAGCAAGTTCCCACGCAACCAGGCCATACAGGGACCAGTGTTCCGTGTCCCTGTTCCAGTCGCGTGAGTTGGCTGGCTCGGTCGTGCCGATGGCCGCCACGTAAGGTTCGCAGGTGAGATTCGGCAGCACGAAGCAGGAGAGCGACAAGTCCCGCACGTCTGCCTCTTCCGACCAGTAGAGCGCGCCGGCCGTCCAGGACAGCGGACCGTCACCGGTCCAGCTGTAGCGCAGCTCCTGACTGAACAGGTCGGTCGATTGCTCAAGGTTGATCTCGGCAAAGTTGTTCGTGGCCGAACCGGGTACCGGCAAGTCCCTGATGCTGCGCTTGCGCTGACCATCCAGCGCCTGGCTGGTGTCTGCATCAGCGTAGTGGGTCAACGACGTGAGCGTCGCGTTCCCCAGCTCAAACTCGGCTATTAGCGACGTGCGAAAGACGCTTCGATCGGTTCCGTCGTAGTCCACCCCTGTCCGGGGGTTCTCGCTCTGGCTCAGCGTGACGCGGCTACCGTCGGGCGCAACACCGAGAGGGACGAGCACTTCGGTGATGGCCGAGCTGACGACCACCCCGACGGCGGCTGCCGGTATCGGACGCGTTGTGGTGGGTATTACGGTGGCCTGGGTGGGCGGGTCGAAAGCGTCGTCTGAGTATTCAACCCGGCCGCGGATTTTGGCGATGTCGCTGGGCTGCCAGAGAGCCGTCCCGGCCCAGCCACTGCCCTCGGTTCCGCCGACGGGGCCGCCGGTGACGGCATTCCGGTAGAAACCGTCGTCCGACCAGGTCGCGCCGTTGATGCCCAGGCGGAGAGTGTCAGTAACCGGACCGCTGACCGCGACAGAACCCTCGTAGCGGCCATCGCTGCCAATCTGCACACTGACCTTGCGTGACAGCTCCGCAGCAGGTTCCTGGGTGACGTAGTTGATGGCGCCGGCAAATGCACTGCGGCCGTACAGGGCGCTCTGGGGCCCCTTGACGACCTCGACCCGCTGGATGTCCACGAGTCGGGGATTGATCAGCAGGGAGCCACCTGCGGTCGTGATGCCCTCGCTGGAAATGTCGATTCCGTCCTGAAGCACCGCCGCATTGGGCCTGCCTCGGGTCGGCGACAGGCCACGAATCACGATGCGGGTGTCCTGTGGAGCGAAGCCCTCGTCCAGGATGACGCCCGTTGTCAGCTGTGCCACATCGCTGAGGCTGTTGATCCCCTGCCGCTGGATTTCCTCTTCTGATATCACGCTGACGCTGAGCGGGACGTCCTGCAGCGATTCCTCCCTTCTGCGCACCGTGACCTTGACCTCCGTCGGTGCGTTCGTGGCGGCCGAGGCTTCGGCCGGAGAAGCCGGGTCCGTCTGTGCGAAAACCTGGCCCGGCGCCAGGATGAGCAGTGCAATGTAAGCCAGAGCGTAGCCTGGGCCGAGCTTTCCTTGGAAACGCATTACCTTCCCCCAATTTGCGGAAATAACCGCCGGTCCGCAAGGTCGCAACTGTTGGTTAATTTGGCTGATGATCTTCAAGCCGGTGGTTTGGCGGCTGGTGGTGGACCGGGAGGCCCACTGGGCGGGCCACCTGCTGGTGCAGCAACCACTGGCACCTCATCAGTCACTCCCCTGAGCAACCGCTGCAGGAACTGCACCCGCCATGCTTCCCGCCGTTCCCGGTCCCCCAGGGTGGGCTGGTAGTTCTCGATCTCTGCGCGCAGGTCGAGGCCGCGGGAGGCTGCCAGCTGCTCGGCTGTGTCGAGCCGTTCCCTGATGACGCTGAGTTCGGTGGCGAGCGCCAGTACCATCGACAGCAACTGTTCGGCCGCGGGCTCTCCGGGGAAGAATTGCGGGCTCGGTCCCTTGGCGGTGCGGGGAATCTGAATCGGTTTCATCGTGATGCCGCCATGATGCCGTAGCCAAACATGCCCCGGACGATCCGATCCGTGGCGGGATCGGCGCTACTTGGGGGTACGGTGACCAGCATCGGCGCCGAGTCGAGGCGGATGCTGGCTGCGTCGAATCCAGCCGCTTCCATGAGCTTGGGCAGGTCCATGTCCCGGTAGCCTCCCCACATGGGCTCGTTGTTGTCATGGTGGTCCTGGTTTACGGCCACCTGCATGAAGAGGTCGGGGATCTTGCGGATGTCCGGGAGGTCCGCGTGGATCATCTTGCCGCCCGGGCTGAGCAGTCTTCTGGACTCCTTGAAGATCTGCGGAATGGCCTGCCGGGAGGTCTCGTGGAACATGATGTGGGACACCACCAGGTCGAAATGCTCGTCGGGGAAGTCAGTGTGCTCGGCGTTCTGCTGGGAGAAATGCACTGCCTTGCCCAGCGCGTTTGCCCGGGCATAGCCGTAGCGCACGCAGGGGGCGCTGACATCGATGGCATGGATCTCGGCATCCGGGAAGGCATCGCAGTAGGGCAGGGTGCTGCCGCCGGTGGAGCAGCCCATGTCGAGGATCCGCCGTGGCTTGAAGTCGGGCCACGTGGACCGGATGTACTCGATCACGCCTTTGCCAAGGTTATCGATTTGCTGTCCTACGTACCCATGGGTGTACAGGAACGTACCTCGATCGAAGATCGCACCGGCGCTGACGTCGTCCGGTGCGTACTCGGTGTGATAGTTGCCTGGCATCGCATGAATATCCACGGCAGTCAGGTAGCCTGGAATCTCCAGCGACGGATTGACCTTCAGGCTGCCCAGGTGGCGGTCTACGGTGCGCGCCCGCGCGTTGATTTCAGGTGCGGTCCTTTCAACCGTGTCGATCACGCTCGCCCAGAGCATTTCCTGGGACATCCGCCGCAGGCCCACCACGGTCTGCCAGAAGATGTCGTCCTCCAGGGCGAGACGGGCCTCGCTGCGCGAGGCGGGGCGCTTGCCGGCGTGCTTCTGGGCGAAGCGCGGTGCGACACGGCCTTCATAGACCATCCTGGCTTCGACCCGCGAGAGATTCGAGGACCGCATGTGGAGTGATTTTACGAATGACTGCCGGGCCCGTTCGTCGTGGGTCTCCTGGGCCATCATCGGGTGATGATCCTGCCAGTGAGTATTCAGGCGGGTCATGGCCTGGAAATACTCCTGTATCGCCTTGTTCATGGGCGGTGGCGCGGCGTTTGGTGTAGCCATTTCTGCTGAACTCCCGTGTATGTCGCTGGTTACGGCCGGGGCTTGTGGTCCCGGGCGTAGGTCTCGAAGCTGGTCAGATTGGGCTCGACCCAAGCGGTCGGCGCCGCCAGGTAGGCCGGAAAACGCCGCTCGGTATAGCTCCGGAGCGGGGCCGGAAGGCCGTCGAGTCCCGTCAGGATCTTTCGGTAGTGGGCCCGGTAGAAGAGGTGGCCCGGGCGCTGACCCATCAGCATCCACGGGCACCAGGGACTCATGCGCTGCCAGGCCCCGTTGTAGCCGATCGAGGTGAGCGACGGGTTTTCCAGGTCCGCAAGGCTGGTGTACATGGACAGGGTTTCGCAGACCCGCACGTGCGTGCTGGCTGACTCGCGTTTCCACACGGAGGGATCGAGCACGTTGCGCCAGCGGTGATTCACATCGAACACCGTCATGACGGTGTCGCCCATGACGGTCCAGGGCAGGATGAAGGGGAAGCTGACTTCCTCGGAGTGCTCACCAAACTTCTGCTTGAACACCGTGGCGTACGTGGAGTTTACGGGGTCGTTGTAGACGTGGACTACATCCACCTGCTCATCCGTGAAGGGGTTCTTCCAGGTCTCGATGATCTCGCCCGTGCGGGGATTGGTGTAATACAGAACCTCCCTCTGCAGATTTCGAAAGCTGCCGTCGGGCTGGAGTATCGTCCGGCAGACGCTGAAACCCTCGAAGCCGAAGAGCAACTGGTTTGCAGTGTCATCACCGACGACGGAGAAAATCGCCCCCTTGTACCAGTTGATGCTGTCCCGCTGGCCGCTGGTGTCGCCCAGCAGCCGCACGAAGGCCCGGAGGTTGTGCTCGGGGTTGAGGGGTTCGAATGCGATCCTGTTTGACATGATGTTCCTGATGCTGGCTGCTATCGCCATGTTCTCACGGTGGTATTAATAATAATACAAATGGAAAGTGAGGGGTCAGTCGGCGGCCTTGCCAGCCCCGAACCAGTACTCGATGCTCAATCCGATGCGCCAGGGCTCATCGAAGGCGTCATCGAAGTTGACCCAGAGGGTTTCTCCTTCGCCGGCAATTGCCCAGCGGCGCGCGAATTGCCACCGCATGCCCAGTGCAAGGGCTGCGCCGTTCGCACTGCTCGGACGCGCTGCCTGATCTAGCTGGGCGGTCAGGGCGGAGGGGTCATTCGACTGCAGTTCGGTCCCTATCACGCCGGTACCGACGTAGGCGCCTTCCACGATCCATTCGTCAGCCAGAGCAGGACCTGTGAGCACCACCGCCAGCGCGATGGCGGCCGCACGGTTTCGTCGGCGCAATAGCACCGCAAGTCCACCGAGTAAGGCGAGGCTCCACGGATCCTGGGCGCCGCCACCGCCGTCGATCTCGGTGATCACGTCGTCAGGCACGGTGATGCTGATGAGCGCCGTGTCGTTGTCGCCATTTGTGTCCGTCAGTGTGAGCGTGCAGGTGTCCTGGCCCGCGAAACGGCGGTTCGGTGCGTAGGTGACACTGAAGCTACCGTCGGTGGGGACAGTGCAGTTGCCATTGGTGCCATCTGTCGTCACCGCGAGCGTGTGCTCGCTGGCGGAGCCGTTACCGAGGGTCACCGTGAGCACCAGGGTGTTCGACGTGCTGGTGTCAATGGACCCGTCCGCGATCACCGGGGCCGGATCCGGGGACACCGTCAGGGTCAGCAGTCCATCGTCGGCAGACGTGCCGTCGTTGCCATTGAAGGTGAGGGTGTCGGTGCCGGAAAAGCCGCCGTTCGGGGTGTAAACGATATTGCCGGCTGCGTTGATGACGGCATTGCCGCTGGCTGGCCCGGTGACGATGGTGATTGCTGGCGTACCGTCGAAACCCGTGCACCTGCTGCGGGCGTCGATCTCGTTATCTACGCTACCGCCTGTGATGCCCGCCCCGAAATCGGCGCAGGCCGAGGCGGCGCCCTCGGCCGCGCCCGTGAACGTGAACCGACTGCCCTGCCAAGAGTTGGTCGAACGGGGTTGTGGGCCAACTTCGATCCGGGATTCCTCGGTCCACCAGGCCTCGCCACTGGTGATGTTGCCGGCAGCGTCGGTGGAGATGGCCAGTAGCAGGTTGTCCCAGCCAGGATCCTCCGTGAACAGGCCCGGCGTGGCGCCCCAGACCACGCGACCATTGATGCAGTCGTTCGGTACGGCGCAGCTGTTGGAGTAGTTGCTGATGACTGCCGTCGTGGAGGTACCGATGTTCGGTGTTGGACCACCGTTCAGCGGGGTGCCTTCCACTCCCACGGCGGGCGGGACGTCGTTGTTCCAGATATTCTGTCCGAGCTGCGCGGCGTCATCCAGCGGGTTAGAACCCACCTCGGCGGGATAGCACTTGGACGGGTCTGCGGTGAGACAGAGAACGCCGGGCTTGCCGTTGTTGGCGATCACGTAATCGAAGCCGCCACCGCCATTCGGGACGGCGGTGGTCACCGCTGTCGGTGCCAATGTGTGGGTGATGGAGTCCCAGCGCTCCACGCCGCGCGTCAGGTTGCCAACGACGGTATTGCGGACTGCCGGGCCCATGATGAACGTGCCTTCGATCGTGGCACCGGCGCCGGAACTAGTGATGATCAGCGCGCCCGTGATGGTGGGCTTGATCTTGGCATCGCCCGCCACCGGTACGTAGGTGAAGTCATCGCCGATACTGCCGACCGCGTAGAAGCCGCCACCAAAGTTCGGACCTGACCAGCCGTAGAACGCGTCCCCGCGCTGGTTTGAGTAGGTGCAATCCGAATTGACGATGATCACCGTGGCCTGGCTACAGGCGCCCTCCGAATTTTCATTTAGTCCGGAGATACTCACAGTCGTCTGGGCGTGTGCGCCAACCGGTAGCGTCAATCCCAGTGTCATTGCTGCTGCGAGCAGCGCAGAGACGTGCAGTCTGTTCATGTTCTCGAACTCCCCCGTCATGGACGGTCGCGACGGAATGGGACCGCCGGCTGACCGGATGTGTTCACGGCCTACCAGGCCTGAAGCGCCAGAAGCCGCGCGGTGGCTTCGCCGAAATGCAGTTTTGCGTAGCGGCCAGAGTGAAAGACGAGCGGCATCCCCTCTGCATAGTCGAACCGCTCGACCTGGCCCACGAGGATCAGGTGGTCACCACCCTCATAGGTGTGGGCCTTCCGGCAATCGAAGCGTGCCAGGCAGTTCCGGAGCAGCGGCAGGCCCTCCGGGCTCAGGTCATGTTCGAGGCCGGCAAACTTGTCCGAGCCACGAGTGGCAAAGCGCTCGGACAGCCTGCCCTGGTCGTCTGCCAGCACATGCACCACGAATCGCTCGGCACCGAGAAATGTTGGCAGGCTGTAGGCGTTCCTGGCGAGCGACCACAGGACCATCGGGGGGGCGAGCGACAGCGAGTTGAAGCTGTTGGCAGTCACGCCAAGTCTCTGGCCGGTGGCGTCCAGGGCCGTCACGATCGTTACGCCTGTCGCGAACGTACCCAATGCCCGGCGCAGCCGGACAGCGTCTGCAGCGGGCGGCAAAATGTCTGGCTGCTGGCTGCTCAAAGCGATGCCACCGTCGCGTCCCAATCCTGTAGCAGCGTGGGTCCATCAGGCGAGCCGGCCAGTGCTGGGTCAATGGCGAGCTTCCCGGCTCAGCGACCGGGCCAGGCATAGATTGGAGGAGATGGCCCGCAGTCCGCGGTCAGCGGCAGCACGCACTGCCCTCAGCGAGGGCATTCCGGTCCCGCTGAACAGGACCACGTCCACGCTGCCGGTACCCGTCTTCTCCAGCGCCATGCCGTCCAGGACGTGCAGGGCGTCATCGCTCCTTAGCCGGTAGATGTTGCGGGTATCCGGTCCCGCCAGTGCCGCCTGGGCGTGCGCCACGACCTCAAAGCCGCGGTGCGTCCAGTACGCCGTGCCGAGTTCGCCCAGCCATTCCGGATAGGGCGCGATCATGGCAATCCGGCGCGCACCCAGTTCGATCAGGGCCTCCTCGATAGCCGCCGCCGCGGTGACGATCGGGTAGCCCAGCGCATCTTCCAGTTCGCCCACGTGCCTGCGCTCAGCCTCATGGCCGAACAGGTAGGTCGAACCGGTGCAGGCGAAACCAAAGGCGTCCAGTGCCAGTTCGTCATACTGCGTCAGCGAGTCACCGAGCCGTCTCAGATACTCGTCGAGGCGGGCGCGCGTGTCTGGCGCCGTGCTGCACAGGCGGACCGTCACCAGGCTGACGCCGTTGGGCCGGAGAGCCCACATTTCCTGCTCCACCGTGGGGTTGGCCTGGGGCACGCCGATGCCCAGGACACCGCGAGTGCCGTATTCGAGCGGCCGCACGCTCATGCCCGGTCAGATGCCCACTTTACGCAGGGGCCGGGCATCACCAGCGGTGCTCGGGGGTGACTCGGCTGCGGCGTCGGGGAAGTCGATGGTCTTGAGCAACCCGTCGACGATGGCGCGGAACTCGTCCCACGGCGCGTACCGGGAACTGTGGCTGCGGACGACGAACGAAGCTCCGGCATAGAAGTTCTCGTACTGGGTATGCCGATTGCCAAACTCCGATCCGAACATCTCCCAGGCGAGCTTGTAGAGCTTTACGCGGTCCACTGCGGATTCGGTGTCTGTTCGCCAGTACTCCAGGAACCGGTCCCGCGTCTCGGGGTTGCTCATCACGGAGATGTCCGCCGGCATCTGGAAGACGCTGCCGCCGCTTAGCTCCCGCAGCATGGCGATGATCTGCGGGTAGTGCTCCTGGCACCAGTTCAGGGTGGCGGCCATGTACCGCCGGTTGAAGGTGACGTAACCGCCGTCGATCGGCTCGTGGTTGAGGATCTGTCCGTGAATCATCGCCGCAATGCTGGCTTCCAGTGCCGCCAGGCGGCCGAGTTGCTCGGCCACCACCGGGATCTGGTCCACGCCGGCCGAGCGCGTAACCTTGGCCACGAGACCCGTCAGGAACTGCAGCTTGGACCAGAACCGGACGTTGGACTGGTGATTGCCGAACACGTGGGCCGCCGTCTGCAGGTACAGCTCGCGGGACAGATCAGGCTGGTCGTGCACAAAGACGCGTTCCCAGGGCACCTTGACGTCTTCGAAGATGAGCATGACGTCGCTCTCATCAAAGCGTGAGGCCAGGGGGCTGTCGAAGCTATTCTGGGCGTACAACGCCAGGGGCTTGCGGGCCCACAGCGTGAGCCCCGGCGTGTTCATGGGAATGGCGCAGGTGATGGCTTCCTTGCGGCGATCGGCGGCAATAGGGGTCAGGTTCCCGATCCACACTTCGTCGCAGAAGATGCCCGAGGTGGCCAGCATCTTCATGCCGTTGAGGGTCACGCCGCTGGCATCCTCCCCGGTGACCCGCATCACCGCCTGGCGCCCCTTGCCGTCGCCGAAGAGCTTCTGGCTCTTGGACTGGGGTGCCGGGTGGACGGCATAGGTGGCGAAGTGATCGCCGTCACGGAGGTAGCGGTAGTAGGCACCGATATTGGCCGAGAAGTCCCGGCCGTCCGCTTGCTTGAGGATCTCCGGCTGCATGGCGATCGCGGTCACGAAGCTGGAGACGTGATCCATGCTGCGTCCCATGAGCCCGTAGGTCTGGTCAGCGATGGCCTTGTGAGCCCGGCTCCGGCGCATGAGATCATCCTGCGTACGGGGCATCAGGTAGTACAGGCTGTGTCTCTGGCCGCCGTCCTCGTACGTCATGAGGTCCCGGTTTTCTGGTGCAGCCTTGAAGTCGAAGAGGCGGGCATAGGTCTGGGCGGCATCCCGGAAGGCGCGATGGGTGGTCACGTCGTCCACCTGTTCGCCGCCGATGAATACCCTACGGCCATCCCGCAGCTGCTCAAGAAAGTCGCGTCCCGTTCGAAGCATACCGAGTGCCTCCAACCCTGATTTCCGGCTGTCCGCGGAACGCGGGCATAGTATCCGGATGGCGTTGTATCTAGAATAATACCTACGACCCTGGATGGGCGCAATCCGCATTCGGGCCGGCGCCGCGCCGGGAGCGCTATTCTTGGTCGCGGCAGATCAGCACGGGGACCGACATTGAGCATAAATTCGGCAGCAGACTTTGATCCGGCAACGGTCACGCCGCTGGCGGGTCACTGGATCGGTGGCCAGCTTATGTCCGACGGCGACGCCATCGAAGTTCGTCGCCCGTCTGACCTCCAGCTCCATGGCACGATTCCGGCGGGTGGGCAGGCAGAGGCCGATGCAGCCGTGGCCGCTGCCCGGCAGGCGATGCCGGCCTGGTCTGCGCTGGCGCCGCGCCGCCGCGCCGTCCTCATGCAGCGTTGGGCCGAACTGGTCACGCTGAACGCGGAGACGATCGCGCGGGAGGAATCCTTGTCGTCGTCGCGCTTCATTGCGGAAACACGTGCGGTGGATACCCCCGTGGCAGCGGAGTGGATCCGCTACTACGCTGAGTACGCTGACAAGATTGACGGGGCAGTGACGTCGACGGATCCCGGCGCGCTTTCCCTGGTGGTGCATGAGCCCTACGGGGTAGTGGTCGCAATCGTTCCGTGGAACTTTCCCCTTGTGCTCGCAATCTGGAAGATCGCGCCGGCGATCGCTGCGGGTAACTGCGTGGTCGTGAAGCCTTCGGAGCTGACGCCGTATTGATCACCCGTGTCGCCGCGCTGGCAACGGAAGCAGGAATTCCGCCGGGTGTGATCAACGTCGTACACGGCTATGGGCACTCGGTCGGGCGAACACTGGTCCGGCATCCCGATACGGCGTACGTGACGTTCACCGGTTCCACCGCGACCGGGATCCAGATCATGACGGACGCGGCGCAGTCCGGGATCAAGCCCGTGAGTCTCGAGTTGGGTGGCAAGAGTCCGCAACTCGTGTTCTGCGACCACGGGAATCTCGACCGTGTTGCCGACAACGTCGCTTGGGGCATCTCGCGAAATGCTGGCCAGCTGTGCTACGCCGGCACGCGCCTTGTCGTGGACCGCCGCGTGGAAGCGCCGTTGCTCGACAAGATCGTCGAGCGTTTGCGGCGTCTGCAGCCGGGAGCCACGTGGAGCACTCTGGGGACTCTGGCCCCGGTGATCAGCTTTGCTCAGCTGAACAAGACCCAGGCCCTGGTCGACAAGACCCTGGCCGAGGGTGCGCAGGCGGTGCTCGGAGGGAAGGGTTTCGAGGGCGCCACCGGCGGTGTGTATTTCCAGCCAACAGTGCTGCGGGGCCTCGTCCGGACATGACGGGCTTCCAGGAGGAGATTTTCGGTCCGGTCCTGGGAGTCCAGACGTTCGACGACGAGGACGAGGGTATGGCGCTCGCCCAGCACCCGGTCTACGGGCTGGCCGGTGCGGTCTACACCCGGGATATCAACAAGGCCATCCGCGCGGCCCGCAGCCTGCAGGCCGGCACCGTCTGGGTGAACACCTGGGGCCGTAAAGCTGCCGACATGACCAGCCCGTTTGGCGGGTACAAGCAGTCCGGTTTTGGTCGGGAAGCGGGCCGGGCCGGCTACCAGCGCTTTTTCGCGCACCAAGTCCATCTGGATTCATTTGTCCGAGCCCTGAGGCTCATGTGCCTGAATGTTTTTGCAGGAGTTTTGCTGAATGAGTACTAGGCGAATCATGGTCCTTGGGGCGACCGGCAAGACCGGTACGCAGATCGTCAGGCAGGCGCTGGAGTCGGGCCACGATGTCGCCGCCCTGGTACGTGACCCGGCGCGACTGGCGATCAACGATCCGAAGTTGAAGGTGGTGACCGGCGATGTGCTCGATGCAGCCAGTGTGGAGCGCGGCCTCGCCGGTGGTTATGACGCGGTGATCTCCGCCCTCGGCGTTTTTCATTCGGGAGCCCCGCACCGAGCTCTCCCGCGGCACCGCCAATGTGATCCGCGCCATGCAGCAGCATGGCATCCGGCGGCTGGTGGTGGTTTCCTCCCTGGGGGCCGGTGACAGCAAGGGGCAGGGCAGCCTGCTGGCGCGTATCCTGCAGAGCTTCCTGCTCAAGCACGTCCTCGCCGACAAGGACCGGCAGGAGGAGGCCATCAAGGCCAGTGGCCTGGACTGGACCATCCTCCGGCCTCCCCAGCTCACCGACGAGCCCGCTATTCGGGACGACCTGGTGGTGTGGTCGGGCGCCGTGACGCGGGAGAAGAAGACCTGGAAGGTATCCCGGGCTTCGGTCGCGCGGGCGGCGTTAGAGGCCGTCACCGGGAACAAGCAGCTGCACGCGGCCGTCAACATCTCCGACCCAGCTTGAGGCGGCAAGCGCTACCGGCAAGGATCGTGGTCCGAGCCCGGGTGAAAAGCACACAAGTTACTTGACAATATCTGCTGCCTGGCGCGGCATCCGTGCACTTGCAGCCGGCGCCGGAAAAAGTACAAGCTACTGCTCCACTCCGGGGCACGTTGCGCATGGCATTGCAGTTCTCGTCGTTGCTTGACGCCGGTCCGGCGTGAACATCCTCGGAATCCACATTGGCCATGACAGCAGCGCAGCCCTGCTGGTCAATGGCCAGATCGTCGCTGACGTTGCCGAGGAACGCTTCAGCCGTGTGAAGCACTTTGGCGGCTTGCCGTTCCGGAGCGTCGAATACTGCCTCCAGGCTGCCGGTCTGACGAGCAACGAGATCGACGTCGTCACGGTCTCGTCCACCTACGTCTTTCCCGAGCTGAGCAATCTCTTCGATATCGGTCCGGGAACCGTCGAACTCGCTCTCGATCGCCACGGCCACGGCTCACCCCTGGACCGGCAGGCGGCCATTCAGGGGCTGACCAAGCCACCGCTCTACGTCAGCCGGCTGCCCCTGGACCCCGGCCGGGTCAAAGTTATCCATGTCGAGCACCATCTCGCGCACGCCGCGTCGGCCTACTACACCTCCGGCAGCACCGACAGGCAGCTGGTCGTCACAGCCGATGGCATGGGCGACAACATGCCTCTGGCCATCTGGCAGGGGGAGAACGGCCGCCTCACCCTGCTCAAGGAATTCCCACCGTCCGCATCGCTCGGCTGGTTCTACAGCAACGTGACCGAGGCACTCGGCTGGTGGCACGGCGACGGCGAGGGATCGACGATGGGCCTTGCGCCTTACGGTGATCCGGTCCGGGCAGTCGAGGCCCTGGCCCCGTTTGGGCCACGGTTTGCGGACGGGGAACTGGTGGAGGGCCACGACTTCGGCAAGGTTTATGCCTGGAACGAAACCGGTGCCGGGCACTGGCATCTCGAGGATGCCGTGCAGATTCGCAGCCTGGTTGAGCGCTTCGGGCGCGAGGACATTGCAGCGGCTGCGCAAGCCATCCTCGAGCAGGAGATGGCGCAGGTCATCTTGCCGTGGATGGACAGAACGGGAACCACGCGGTTGTCGTGCGCAGGTGGCCTGTTTCTCAACGTCAAGCTGAACCAGAGGCTCTGGTCCACCGGCCGGCTGGCCGCCCAGCACATCTTTCCCAATCCGGGAGACTCGGGGCTGGCGCTGGGGGCGGCGCTGTACGTGCATCACCGCGTGAATGCCGACGCGCCGATCCAGGCTCTCCAGCATCTCTATTGGGGACCGGCCTACAGTGACGAGCAGATCGCGAAGGTGCTGGCGGAGCGCAAGCTGACCGCGACCTTCGAGAGCGATATCGCGGCTACCGTTGCAGGCCTGCTGGCAAAGGACAAGATCGTCGGCTGGTTCCAGGGCCGGATGGAGGCCGGTCCCCGGGCCCTGGGCGGGCGTTCCATCCTCATGAGCCCCATGCGGGCGGAGAACAAGGACATCATCAACGCCCGGGTGAAGTTTCGCGAGGCCTTTCGGCCGTTCTGCCCGTCGATCCTGGCGGAAGACGCGCCATCCTACCTGGACAAGTACCGCCCCGAGGCGTTCATGATCACGTCATTCGACGTGGCGGCGGACAAGCGGCATCTTCTGCCGGCCGTGGTCCACGCCGACGGAACGTTGCGTCCCCAATGCGTCGAGGCGTCGGTCAATCCGCTCTACTGGCGACTGATCAGCGAGTTCAAGCGCCTGACCGGCGTTCCCGCGCTGCTGAATACGTCCCTGAACATCAAGGGCGAGCCAATGATCTGCGCGCCCCGGGAGGCTATCCGGTGTTTCTTCGACTCCGGCATGGACTACCTGGCGCTCGGGTCGTACCTGATCGCGAAGCCGGACGGGGGCTGAAGGCCCACCTTCACGATTCCAGCAGTTTCGCCGCCCAGAACGCCTGAATGAGCGGACTGCGCAACTTCTTCTCCAGGGTGAACAGGCCCACTTCGTAGGGCGCCAGCGCGGGCGTTACCCGCAGCACGGCCACCTGGCCCGCCAGCGGACTCGCATCCAGCACGATCTCGGGCACGACGCCGATGCCGAAGCCGAGGCTTACCATGCTGACAATGGCCTCGTTGCCGGCGACCTGCGCGTAGATCCGCGGCTGCACGCCGAGTTCGCGGAACCACTGGTCGGCGCGCTGCCGGGCCAGCCCGCTCTCGGGCAGGATCATCGGTGTCGCGGCCCATTGGCGTGGATCCCGCCGGCGCCTGCCCAGGTCGCGCAGCCGCGGCTCCCCGGCGGGCGCGATGAACACCAGGCGCGAGCGGGCGATTGGCTTGAACGCCAGGCCGGCGGGGAGGGCATCGGGTCGCGCGCCGATCGCGATGTCCTCGCTGCCAGTCCTGACCCGGGCTACGGCGTGCTCCGGGTCGCCGGTGTGCAGCTTCAACTCGATGCGCGGGTGGTCGCGGCGGAGCGTGCCGAGCAGCTCGAAGAGGAAGCTGTAACTCGCCGTCACCGAGCAGTAGAGGCTCACCTCGCCCTGCAGGTCGCCCGACTGCTCCTGAACGGTGTGCCGCACCACATCCCACCCTGTCAGCACGTCCCGGGCCCAGGCGAGGAAGGTCTCACCCTGGCGGGTGAGGGTGACGGAGCGGTTGTCCCGGTCGAACAGCACCGCGCCGAGCTCGGCTTCGAGCTGCCGGATGCTGCGGCTCAGGGCCGATGGGCTGAGGTTGGCGGCCGCGCTGGCCCGTCCGAAGTGCAGGGCTTCGGCGAGGTGCACGAAATGGCGCAGTTGCCGGACGTCCATGACGCTAGTCTTGCATGAAACGGCATATCACGTTGCAAATATATCGTTTTACGCAACGTGACGTCGGGCGCTAGAGTAGCCGTCTCACCATGGAGTTCCCCCATGCAGGTCTACTACGACAAGGATTGCGACATCTCGATCATCCGTGGCCGGAAGATCGCCATCATCGGCTACGGCTCCCAGGGCCACGCTCACGCCGGCAACCTGCAGGATTCCGGCGTGCAGGTCACGGTCGGCCTGAAGCCGGGCTCCGCGTCGCGGCGCAAGGTCGAGGCCCACGGCATCAAGGTGGCCGACGTGCCGGCCGCCGTGAAGGACGCCGACGTCGTCATGATCCTGACGCCGGACGAGTTCCAGGCGGAGCTCTACACGAAGGAGATCGAACCCAATATCCGCAAGGGCGCCACGCTGGCCTTCGCGCACGGCTTCTCGATCCACTTCCAGACCATCAAGCCGCGGGCTGACCTCGACGTGATCATGATCGCGCCGAAGGCGCCGGGGCACACCGTGCGCTCCGAGTTCCAGGCCGGCCGGGGCATCCCTGACCTCGTGGCGGTTGCCCAGGATGCATCCGGCAAGGCGCTCGCCACGGCGCTCTCCTACGCCTCGGCAATCGGCGGCGGTCGCACGGGAATCATCGGCACCACGTTCAAGGATGAGTGCGAGACGGACCTCTTCGGCGAGCAGTCGGTGCTCTGCGGCGGCTGCGTCGAACTGGTGAAGGCCGGCTTCGAGACGCTGGTGGAGGCGGGCTATCCTGCCGGAAATGGCCTACTTCGAGTGCCTCCACGAACTCAAGCTGATCGTGGACCTCATGTACCAGGGCGGCATCGCCGACATGAACTACTCGATCTCCAACAACGCCGAGTTCGGCGAGTACGTGACCGGCCCGAAGATCATCAACGCCGAGTCCCGCAAGGCCATGCGCGAGGCGCTGGCCAACATCCAGAACGGCTCCTACGCAAAGCGCTTCGTCGCGGAGGGCGCGGCCGGCTACCCGGAGATGACGAAGGCCCGGGCGGCGAACGCGGCCCACCCGATCGAGACAGTCGGCGCGGAGCTGCGCAGGATGATGCCGTGGATCGCGGCGAACAAGATCGTGGACAAGAGCAGGAACTGAGGATCAGCGGGGCGGTCCCGGCGGGGGCGCCGTAGCACTCTTGTCGATGAGTTCCATGCCCACGCCGCGAATCCCGTTCCAGGCTTGTCCGCTCTGCAGCGGCGGTCGACTTCGGCTCCTGCGTACCGCGGACTGCTCGGCGCATCCGCTTTATCATCCCGTGGTGTCGCCCCAAATCTCCTGGCTGCGCTGCGAGGATTGTGACGCACGTGTTCACCGACGGCTACTTCCCGGAAGACGTTTTGCAGGTGATCTTCGCGCGGACTCACCCGAACCAGCAGCCGGGCGCCGGGTTCGAGCAGCAGCGCATGATCTCGGCCCGGATCGTCGAGCGCGTGGCGCGTTACGCCGACCTCGGGGCCTGGCTGGACGTCGGCTTCGGCAACGGCTCTCTCCTGTTCACGGCGGAGGAGTGGGGCTTTGCGCCCGTTGGTTTGGACCTCCGGCCCTCGAGTGTGGAGGCCGTGCGCCGGCTGGGCATCGAGGCGCGGTGCGCTGACCTGACCACCCTCGATGAGCCGGGACGATTCAGCGTCGTCAGCCTCGCGGATGTGCTCGAGCACATGCCCTTCCCGCGGGCAGGGCTCGCCGCGGCGCACCGGCTATTGCGGCCCGGCGGGGTCCTGTTCCTGTCGATGCCCCACTACGACTGCGCGGCGTGGCGCCTGCTGGACGCCGCCAATGCCAACCCGTACTGGGGAGAGCTCGAGCACTTTCACAACTTCAGCCGCCGGCGGCTGCATGCCCTGCTGGAGGAGTCTGGTTTCGTACCCGTGCACTACCACGTGAGCGAACGCTACCGGGTCTGCATGGAGATCATCGCGCGCCGCGCGGACTGAAGGCCGGTTTCGGGCGACGAATAGTCCGGCTCAGGGAGCGAGGCCGGAAGGCCCGGGTGGATAGCCGAGCAGGCTGCGGAATATCGTCGTGTCCTGGGCATTCACGGTGCCGTTGTGGTTGAGGTCGGTGAGCGGGTTGTTTGAGCCGAGCGAAGCCCGGAAGATCGTGGTGTCCTGGCTGTTGGTCGAGCCATTGTTATTGAAGTCGCCGTCACAGCGATTCCCGAAGCCGTCATTGTCCGCGTCGAACTGGTCCGCATTGGCATGGTTGATGCAGTTGTCGACGCTGTCCGCAATGCCATCGCCGTCGGCGTCCGCCGATAGCGGCACGATCTGCCACGCGGCGCCGTAGTCCCAGTCGAACGTTCCCTGGGTGGTGGCCTTCTTTACCTCGACGGAATAGGAGCGGCCCGCCGTGAGGACCACATCGAGGTTCTCGGTATTCTCGGTCGTGCTGGTTGAACTGGCCACGAGTACCGGGTGACGCATTGGTGACGTCATACAGCCGGACGTCGAGATTGTAGAAGTATGCGGTACTGTTGAAGTTGCTCGCCGACCCGCCGTGGATCTTCAGGTTCCAGACCAGGGCGAAGGTGAACGTCGCGTCCGTGGCCTGAACCGGGAAATAGTAGGTCGCGATATCGTTGTTCGTGCCGGCGGCCCCGCCGAATCGGGGGTCGTAGTCAAAGCCGCGGAGCCCGGCCTGGCCGCCGCCCGCGCTGTAGTCCTGGAGGCTGTTCTTCTCACCGGCCGCGATGATGTGGTAGCTGTTCGCGATGTTGAGCTGGCCAGCACCAAACCGCCGGTCGAGCCCATTGCTGGTCTGGTTCCCGGCCGTGGCGCGGTAATCCGTAATGTCGGGCGCCGCCACATTGCCGCTCGTGGAGCGGAGCGCCCCGGCCATGAGTGCCGCCTTGATGACTTCGACGCGTTCCGCATTCCGTACCAGATTGCCCTGCCGGTTGGTCGTGGACTGGGATACCGGGTCCGTCGACAAGGCCGCATTGCGCATTTCCGAGCTGAACCAGCATGGCCGCAGCGGCCGAGACCATTGGCGTCGCGAGGCTCGTGACGGACGCAGGAGCCACGAGATCGGGCTTTGCCCTGCCGGCGGTATAGATCGTCGTCGTAGGGTGCCAAGCCAACGACTGTCGTGCCAGTGGCGTGGCCCCCGTCAGAGCGGCCCACGGCGATGGCATTGAACGAACTGGACAGCAGCGCAGCGTTGGAGCCGTCGTTGTTCAGGCCGACCACCGTAATGAACTCGTCCCGGGCTATGACCCAGTCGAGGCGCCTCAGCAGGGGCGAATCGTAAGTCGTTCTGATTGGCTGCGTTGGTCGTCGTGCCGGTCCAGCTGTGATTGGCGACACGGGAGTCCGAGAACAGCGGCTGCGAGCCGTTGCCCGAGAGCGGCGGCACTGCGTCCGGAGGAAGTCGCCCTGCCACCAGGGGTTCGCGTTGTAAACGGCTATGGACGCGATGTCTTTGGCAGTGGAACTTGTAAGGCCATAGAAGATCTGGCCAACAGAGGTGGCATGGCTCGAGTACGTTGCCGGGCTGCCGGACTCGTCGACGATCGTCTTGCCCAGGAACTCGGCGTTGCTGATCTCGGGCATCCAGGCCAGGTTCGAGCCGGGGGCCTCGACGTGGGAGACGGGAACGCCAATGCCCGAAGGGGTGGCGGATCCCAGCTCCGTGACGAGGGCGACGTGGCCGATATCGTCCCGATAGTCCGCTGCCACCGCAACCCACGGCAACACCAGGCCGGCCCATACGCCGACGAGGCGCGTGGCCACCGGGCCAGGCGTGGCAAGGTACTTGTTGGTGTGGGACGAAGGGGTCAAGAGGGCGGGCAGAACTGGCGATTGCTGGACTGGAGGGCAAGTATCTCACGGGATGCTGCCACGGCACATGAAACGGTACCACCTGGCCTTCCTGCGGATTATGTTGGATCGCACTAGGCCGCCGGAGCGCCCCGCCAGGCCGCCGTGACCCGCCCCAACGTGGGGTGGTGATCCAGCCACCAGACGAGGAACAGGCAGCCGCCGACGGCAAGCACGGTGCCCAGCACGAAGGTTGCTGCGTAGCCGACGGCATCGGCGATGACAGCCGCGACAAAGCCGGCGAGGGCGCCCACGAGCACCACGGTACTGGCGAGCAGCGTGTAGTCGGTTCCTGCGTGCTCCGGGTCCGCCGCATCCATCATCAGCGTGAACAGCGCCACCGTGGCCATCGTGCCGATCACGCCCTCCAGGACCGTCGCCGTCCACAGGAGCTGCGCGCCGCCGGCGCCGCGGGCGGCGGCGATGTAGAGCCCGAAGCAGGCAGCCTGTGCGAGGCCGCTCACCAGCAGTGCACGGCGGCGGCCGACGGCGAAGACGAAGGCGCCGCCAAGTGCCGCGCCGACGAGGCTGGTTGCCGAACCCACTGCACCCTTCATGAGTGCAATGGTTTCCAGGTCCAGCCCCACGTCGGTGAGAAACGGGCCGAGGAGTGACGTCACCATCTGGTCACCGAACCGGTAGCAGAAAATCAGCCCTGCGAGGGTGAGCATGGCGGGCTGCCGTGCGCGCCGCAGCCAGGCGGTCGCCAGGCCTGCGCTTCGCACACGCCTCTGCGCTGGCGGCCGGGGCGGCTCGGGAAACTGCAGCACGGGGATCAGCGCCAGGACGAGCAGGCCAGCCATCCACAGGAACATCACGCTCCAGTTCGTGCGCGCGAAGATCCACAGCAGCAGGCCACCGCCCAGGATCATGCCCAGACGGTAGGCGCCCACCTGCAGGCCGTTGCCGAGTCCCCGCTCCCGTGCGTCGAGCAGCCGGACGGCGAGGCCGTCGGTGACCACGTCCTGGGAAGCGGCCACGATGTTGAAGGCCAGCGCAGCAGCGAACAGCGTGACGAAGCCGGTGTCCAGGTCCACCTGCGTGAGCACCAGGGCGCCCGCGATGGACGAGCCCTGCAACGCCAGCAGCCAGCCACGCCGGCTGCCCCGCTGGTCGAGCAGTGGCGCCCACAGGAACTTGAAGGCCCAGGGGAGCGACAGCAGGCCCAGCGCGCTGATGGCCGTCAGCGACAGCCCCGCGTCGCGCAGCAGGACCGGCAGCGCCAGCGTGAAAAATCCGTAGGGCAGGCCCTGGGCGAGGTACAGGGCGAGAAGCAGCATGGCCTTGCTGGTCCTGCTGACTGGCGGGGCGTCGGTCACGCGGGCAAGTATAGGTCCGACCCACCGGCTTCCCACTACAATGAGCCCTGGACTTCAGGGGCTGCCATGGCGCGCAAATCCCGCAAGGGCTACTACGTGGAGGGTGCATTCATTCCCGAGGGGAGCGATGCCGACCTGCAGTTCCGCAACGAGCTGAAGGGCGGTGAGGCACCGAGCCGCACTGAGCTGAAGGAGGCCAGCGGGAAGCTGCAGGAACTCGGGGAGGAGCTCCTCACGCTGCGGGCCGACCTGTTCGCGGGGCTGCCGCTGCCGGAAAAGCTGAGGGACGCGATCGTCGAAGCGAAGCGCATCACCAATTTCGAGGGCAAGCGCCGTCAGAAACAGTTCATTGGCAAGCTGATGCACCGGCTGGATGCCGAGGCGCTGGAGGCCGTGGCTGCGGCGCTCCGGGTCCAGCGCAGCCAGTCGGCGCAGGACGTCCAGCGCCTGCACCGGGCCGAGAAGTGGCGGGACGCGCTCATCGCCGATGACGCGCAACTCGGGCCGTGGCTCGAGGAATATCCGGGGACGGATGCCCAGCAGCTGCGCGCCCTGATCCGCCAGGCCCGGAAGGACTCCCGGGACAGCAGGCCCGGGGAGTCTCAACGCCAGGGACGTGCCTACCGGCAGCTTTTCGCCCTGGTGCGTGAGCAGATCAGTTCTTCAGCCGGTACCCCGTCCTGAATATCCACGCAATCACGGCCACGCAGGCTGCCAGGAAGACAGCGATCATCCCGAGGCTGACTCCCACGCCAATGTCCGAGACACCGTAGAAACTCCAGCGGAAGCCGCTGACCAGGTACACGACCGGATTGAAGAGGGCGATGGTCTGCCAGACCGGCGGCAGCATGTTGATCGAGTAGAAGCTGCCGCCGAGGAAGGTCAGCGGGGTGACCACCATCAGTGGGATCACCTGCAGTTTCTCGAAGCCGTCGGCCCAGATCCCGATGATGAAGCCGAACAGGCTGAAGGTGACCGCCGTCAGCACGAGGAAGCCCAGCATCAGGAAGGGGTGGTCGATCTCGTAGGCCACGAACAACCGGGCGGTGGCCAGGATCAGGAGTCCCAGGAGGACGGACTTGGTGGCAGCCGCTCCCACGTAGCCGAGCACGACTTCCGCGGCCGAGACGGGCGCGGACAGCACCTCATAGATCGTCCCCGAGAACTTCGGCATGTAAATGCCGAACGAGGCGTTCGAGATGCTTTCGTTCAGCAGGTTGAGCATGACCAGGCCGGGAATGATGAAGGCTCCGAAGCTGACCCCCTCGATCGTGCCCATCCGGGAGCCGATCACGGCGCCGAAAACGACGAAGTAGAGCGAGGTCGAGATGACGGGCGAGGCAATGCTCTGGCCGAGGGTCCGGAACCACCGCGACAGCTCGAAGGCGTAGATGGCCCGGATGGCGTGCACGTTCATGCCCGCGACCTCACCAGGCTGACGAAGATGTCCTCCAGGGAGCTCTCGGTGGAATGCAGGTCCCGGAAGTCGATGCCCTGTTCGTCGAGACTGCGGAGCAGCTCCGCAATGCCGCCGCCCTCGACCCGGACATCGAAGGTGTAGACGAGTTCGAGGCCGTTGGCCGCCAGCTCCAGTGGATAGGCCCGGAGCGCGTCGGGAATCGACTGGAGGGGGCTTTTCAGGTGAATGCGCAGCTGCTTCTTGCCGAGCTTGCGCATCAGGACCTCCTTGTCCTCGACCAGGATGATCTCACCGTGGTTGATCACGCCCACCCGGTCGGCCATTTCCTCGGCCTCCTCGATGTAATGGGTCGTCAGGATGATGGTCACGCCGTTATCCCGCAGGCCGCGGACCATCGCCCACATGTCCCGGCGGAGCTCCACGTCCACCCCGGCCGTGGGCTCGTCCAGGAAGAGGATCGTGGGTTCGTGGGACAGGGCCTTGGCAATCATCACCCGGCGCTTCATCCCGCCAGACAGCTGCATGATCCTTGCGTGGCGCTTGTCCCACAGCGAAACGTCGCGGAGGACCTGCTCCACACGGGCAGGGTCCGGCGGCTTCCCGAACAGGCCCCGGCTGAAGTTCACGGTGGCCAGGACTGTCTCGAACATGTCGGTGTGCAGTTCCTGGGGCACCAGCCCGATGGCCGCGCGGGCCGCCCGAAAATCCGTCACCACGTCGTGACCGGCGGCGCGGATGATGCCGGAGGTCGGGCTCACGATGCCGCAGATGATGCTGATCAGTGTCGTCTTGCCGGCCCCATTGGGGCCCAGCAGGGCGAAGATCTCGCCGCGCCGGATCTCCAGGCTCACGTTGCGGAGCGCCTGGTCGCCGGAGGCGTAGGTCTTGGTGAGTCCCTGCACCGAAATGATCGACTGCACGCCGTGACCTCAACTAGGATCAGCCCAGTGGCGCGCATCATCTATTCATCGCCGATCTACGACAAGCTCCGTGTCGGCCCGAGCACGATCACGGGCCGGGGGCTGTTCGCCGGTTGCGCCATTCCGGCCCGGGCCAAGATCGGCGAGTTCGAAGGGGAGGTTATTTCGATCCGGGAGGCGCGACGGCGGGCCCGGGGGCGGACGGTGGTGGCGATTGTCGAGCTGGAGAGGAAGGCCATTGATGCGACCGGTACCGGGCGCGGCTTTCGTTACATCAATCACTCCTGCGCGCCGAACACGTTCACCCGCTTGACCTGCGATCGCGCGGAATTCTATGCCCTGCGGCGGATCCGGGCGGGCGAGGAGCTGACGGTGGACTACGGTTTGAGCCACCATGACGGGCAGCTCGCGTGCCGTTGCGGCGCGCCGGGGTGCTGTGGCTGGATCTAACAGGCAGACCAAGGGAGGCTTATGCGAACAGAAGCAGAGCAGGCGAATGAGGACCTGGTCAACCGGTTCTGCCGTGACTGGTCGAAGAGGGACGCAGAACTGTTGACGGGCTACTTCGCCGAGCCCTTCGAGTACATGGTCTGGGAAGGCGGCCCGGTGATCAGCACCCGGGAAGCTTTCATCAAGCAGATGGGGCCGTTTCTCACGAAACTGAAGGCCGTCGACTGGGTGGTGGTTCGTTCCCACGCACTCGGCCCCATGGTGATCAACGAGCGGATCGACCACTTCTACGCCCACGACAGCAGGTACGACAACCATCCCCACATCGCCGGAATGTTCATCGTCCGCGACGGCAAGATCGCCATCTGGCGGGACTACAACATGCGGTAGGCGGCCAGCCAGCGCTCCCGGATGCGCGGATTGTCGTCAATCCGGCTTTCCGGCAGTGCGACGGGCTCACACCAGCCCGGAATGCGGCCCTCCACCCCGGTGTGCTCGGTCGGCGTGACGTTGCCGGGCTCATCGAGACTGCCAACGGCCAGGTCCATGTGATCGCCGCCGAGGTAGTGAAACGCGAGTGGCGTGCCGCAATTCGCGCAGAACCCCCGGCGCGCGATCCGCGACGAGGCGTACCAGGCGGGTTCGGCGGTTTCCCAGCGGACATCGGCGACCCCGACGTTGATGAAGGTGGCGAAGATGTTGCCGAAGGCCTTCTGGCACATCCGGCAATGGCAGAAGTAGCCTTCCGGCCTTTCCATCCGGACGGAGTACCGGTGACGCCCGCACTGGCAACCGCCGTGTAATGTGATCATCTGCCGGGTCCTCCTGTCTTGGCGTTGGCGGGTCCTGCCGTCATCATAGGCCTGGACCGTCAGCCCGGAAACGGGCGCCACCCGTTCTGCTGGAGCCGCGAATGATCAACCGTCGACAACTGCCCGTCCTTCTTTCGGCCGTCCTTCTGCTGGCGGGCACTGGGCCCGGCAGCGCTGGCGCAGCACTCGCTGACGGGCGAGCTGCCGAAGCCCGCGGGCAGATGGTCCCGCCATCGTCCTGGTGGCTGGTGCCACCGGGCGAACGGGGCGCCTGGTCCTCGAGCAGCTGCGCCGGGATCCGCGGTTTGCCATCCGGCCCATGGCCCGTGACGTGGCGGCGGCACGCAAGAACATCGGCGCCGACTACGCGTGGGTGGCCGGTGACGTGACGAAGCCCGAGACGCTGGGGCCGGCGCTGGCCGGTGTCAGCCTGGTGCTGGTCACGATCGGGGGCACCGAGCGCTCGGGGCCGAACAGCCCGGAGTTCGTGGACTACGGTGGCGTGAAGAACCTCACGGACGCGGCCCGTGCGGCCGGCGTCCGCCAGCTGGTACTGGAGTCGTCCATGGGCGTTGGCAGCGGCGGCGGCCTGCTCGGGATGATGCTCAACCTGCTTTCGGGCGACGCCCTGAAATGGAAGGCGAAGGGCGAGGCGCACCTGCGCGCGAGCGGAGTGCCGTACACCATCGTCCGGCCGGGTGGCCTGACGGATGATCCGGGCGGCCAGACGGGCATCGCCCTGCAGCAGGGAGACGAAGGGTCCGGGCGGATTTCGCGGGCCGACGTGGCCGCCGTGATGATCGCGGCCCTCGACAACCCGGCGGCGCTCCGCAAGACATTCGAAGTGATCAGCGACGACCAGGCGAAACGGGATGCCTGGCGGGCAGGGTTCAGCGCGCTCCGGCGGGATTCGCCAGCCAGTCCCTGACCGACCGTCCACGATTCCACGTCCGCGTACTTCAGCATCAGGTCACAGAGGCTGGCGAAGTGCGGGATCTCGTGCTTGTCGGCGACGCACTCCTCGGGGACGATCACCCGATAGCTGCGGGACAGGGCATCCACCGCACTCGCGCGCACGCAGCCTGACGTGCTCCCGCCCGTGAGTATCACCGTGTCCACCCGGTGCCAGTTGAGCACGGACCCGATGGGAGTCTCGTGGAACACGCTCGCCATCCGCTTGTTGAAGATGGCATCCCGCTGCCGGTCGACGGACAGGCGCGGATCCAGCTGGGCGCGCTCGGAGCCTTCCCGGATGTTCTGCAGGGAATCCTCGGTGTTCGTGCGCGTGCCCCACACCCCGGCGTCGGAAGCGTCGGGCAGGTACGCCACGTAGGTCCAGATCACGGGCCAGCCGCGGGCACGGGTGAGATCCGCCAGCTGGTTCACGTAGTCCAGTTGCCGGGGGTCCGTTGCGTAGGCAGTGCGGAAGCGGGCGATGTCCGTGTAGGCGCGCTGCAGGTCGATGTTGATCAGCGCCGCCTTGCTGCCGAAGCCGAAGCGTGCCCTGGCCGGATTGGCCTTCACCTGCGACCAGTACTGGCGTGGCGTGAGGTCAGACGTTTCCATGCGCGGCATGCTATCCCACTCCCAATTGCCGGCGAATGTCTTTCGGTGTCACTCCCGCGGTGCGGAGCGCGGCGAGAGTCTGGTCGCGATCCCGCTTGGCGAGGCGGCGACCCTGTGCATCCCGGATCAGCGCGTGATGCCCGTAGCGCGGTGTCGGCAGCCCCAGCAACGCCTGGAGGAGTCGTTGGACGTGGGTCGCCGCAAACAGGTCGTCGCCCCGCGTGACCAGCGTTATGCCCTGGTCGGCGTCGTCCACGACCACGGCGAGGTGATAGCCGACGCCGGTGTCCTTGCGGCCGAGCACGATGTCGCCGAGCAGCGCCGGCTCGACCGCGATCCGGCCCGTCTCGCCGCGCGGACCACGGCCGGTTTCCTCAAAGTGCAGGGCAGGGGAGCCGAGGCGTGCGAGCGCCACCTCGACGTCCAGGCGAAGGGCATGGGGTTCGCCGCCTGCCAGCCGGTTCCGGCGCTCCGCGGACGACAGCATCCGGCAGGTACCGGGGTAGAGCGGGCCGTCCGGCCCCTGAGGGGCGCTGGCCATGGCCTCGATCTCCCGGGCGATGTCGCCGCGGGTGCAGAAGCAGGGGTAGACGACGCCGCTGGCGGACAGCGCATCGAGCGCCGCCCTGAAGGCGTGCACGCAATCGGACTGCCGGCGGACCGGCCCGTCCCACGCCAGCCCGAGCCAGGCGAGATCCTCGAGGATGGCCGCCTCGAACCCGGCATCGCAGCGGGCCTGGTCGAGGTTCTCCATCCGCACCAGGAAGCGCCCTCCGGTCTTCCGTGCTGCCTGGTGCGCGAGCAGCGCGGCGTAGGCGTGGCCGAGATGCAGGTGGCCGGTCGGGCTCGGCGCGAAGCGGGTCACCTCGGGTTCTGACATGCCGGGCGATTATACTGGCCGGGATTGAACGCCCCCCATCCACACACAGCCCCGTCCGCCACGTCCACGGTGATGCCCGGCCTGCTCGGCAGGCTCGGCCTGAACTTCGGCGTGCTCCGCTACAGCCGGCGCGCCGTGGCCCTGGTGTGGTCCACCAACCGCCAGCTGACCCTGCTGCTCACGTTCTTCACGCTGGCCGCCGGCATTCTGCCCGCCGCCGCCGCCTGGGTTGGCAAGCTCGTCATCGACGCGGTGGTGGGCCAGATGGGGCTGGTCTCGGCGGGCGGATCCCCGGCCTATGCCCCCGTGCTCGAGCTCGTGCTCCTGGAAGCGGCCATCATCGCCTTGCTGGGCGGTGCCCAGCGGGGCATCGCCGCGTGCCAGTCCCTGCTCCGCGCCCAGCTGGGTCAGCGCGTCAACGAGATGATCCTCGAGAAGGCTCTCACGCTGGACCTTACGCAATTCGAGGACGCGGAGTTCTACGACAAGCTCACGCGGGCCCGGCGGGAGGCATCCAGCCGGCCGCTCAGCCTGGTCATGCGGAATTTTGCGCTTTTCCAGCAGCTGGTGTCGCTGGTGAGCTTCGGCGCGCTCCTCGCCGCCTTCTCGCCCTGGGCGATGGGCCTGCTCATCCTGGCGGGCCTGCCGGCCTTCGTCGCCGAGACCAAATTTTCCGGCGACGCCTTCCGGCTGTTCCGCATGCGCGCGCCGGAGTCGCGGCTGCAGCTCTACCTGGAAACGGTGATGGCGCGCGAGGACAACGCCAAGGAGGTCCAGCTGTTCCAGCTGGGGCCCATGCTCCTCGACCGCTACAAGGCCATCTTCCACAAGATCTACCAGGAAGACCGGGCCCTGACCGTCCGGCGGGAGACCTGGGGCCTCTCCCTCAGCCTGTTCGGTACCGTCGTCCTGTATGGCGCCTACGGCTGGATCGCCGTCACGGCCGTGCAGGGCGGTATCACGATCGGCGAGATGACCATGTACCTGCTGCTGTTCAAGCAGGGGCAGGCGGCCGTCGCGGCCAGCCTGAGCTCGATTGGCGGGATGTACGAGGACAACCTCTACCTGAGCAATCTCTACGAGTACCTGGAACAGGCGCCCGTCCAGACCTGGGGTGACGTGCCCCGGGGACCGGACCCGGCCGACGGTGTGCGTTTCGATGCCGTGACCTTCACCTACCCCGGGGCGCGGGAGCCGGCCCTGCGGGAGATCAGCCTGCATATCCGGCCGGGCCAGAGCCTCGCGCTGGTCGGCGAGAATGGCGCTGGTAAATCAACATTAATCAAGATCCTATGCGGCCTTTATCAACCAACTTCTGGTCGCGTCATGCTGCACGGGATGGACGTGCGCGAGTGGGACCGGCAGGCACTCCGGCGGCAGATCGCCGTGATCTTCCAGGACTTCAACCGTTATCAGTTCACCGTGGGCGAGAACATCGGCGCCGGGGACATCGAGGCCTACACGGACGAGGCCCGCTGGGAGGATTCCGCCCGCAAGGGCATGGCTCTCCCGTTCATCCGCACCCTGGAGCGCGGCTTCGGGACCCAGCTCGGCAGCTGGTTCAAGGGCGGCAAGGAACTGTCGACGGGCCAGTGGCAGAAAGTGGCGCTGTCCCGGGCCTTCATGCGCACGTCAGCGGACGTGCTGGTGCTCGACGAGCCCACGGCCTCCATGGACGCTGCCGCCGAGGCCGAGCTGTTCGAGTACTTCCGGGAGCACACGGTGGGCCGCATCTCGATCCTCATCTCGCACCGTTTCTCCACCGTGCGCCAGGCAGACCGGATCGCGGTCCTCGAGCACGGCCACATCATCGAGTACGGCACGCACGCCGAGTTGCTGGCCCGGAACGGGGACTATGCCCGCCTGTTCCTGCTGCAGGCGCAGGGTTATCGCTGAGGCCTCCGGGGTCGGGCCGAGAGCAGTACGAGGCCGGCCAGCAGGAGCGGGTGGAGTGCGCCGCCGCCACCGCCACCGCCACCGGTGCTGCCCCGAGCGTGACGTCCTGTGCGTCAGTCCGGCCGGCGTCGTCGGTCACTTGCAGTTGCACCGTTACCTGACCGGAGGAGGGGACCGCCACGGTCGCGGTCTGACCGCTCGTCCCGCCGACGAAGGTCGGATCGCCGCTGGTGCCTGTCCACGCGTAACTGACGATCGTACGGTCGCGGGCCGCGGCGCTGCTGCCGCCATCCAGCGTCACGTTCAGTCCGGCGCCGCTGCCGCTCGGCTTCACGACCCGCGCCATCGGACGCAGGGCCTCGTTCACCGCTCCCGGTGCATCGGCGATGCCGGCACCGCAGGTGCTGGTCGTGCAGTTGCATTGGGCGGTTTCGCTGTCCAGGTCCGGGCAGGTTGGCAATCCCGGTTGCGGTTCCGGAAAGGGCCGGGCACCGGACTTGATGCGCGCGATGAATTCCCCCGGCGTGAGGCCATCGTTCACGCTGTACATGAGGCCGGCCACGGCCGCCACGATCGGCGCCGAAAAGCTGGTGCCGATGTTGTAATTGACATCGTCCGTGTAGCTGGACGCAGCCGGGACGGTCTGCCCCGTGTTGTCCGCGGTGACGAGCGAGAAGCTGCACAGGAAAGTCGTGTCCACGTCGGGGCAGTTGCCCGCCGGCGCCGAGATGCCAACCTGGGAGCCAAGGCTGCTGTAGCCCACCTTGGTGCCCACATGACGGAGGCCGCCGACGGCCAGGACGCCGGAGCAATTGGCCGGCGTTTCCACGGGACCGCTGTCGTTGCCGGCGGACGCGATGACGAGGACGCCGGCCTCAGTCAGCTCCGCAATGGCGTTCGAGTAAACCGTGGCACAGGTATCCGCGCTGCCAAGACTCAGGTTGATGATCCGTGCCGGGTTCGGGTTCGCGGGGGCATCGGCCACAGGCAATCCCGCGGCCCAGCGCATACCGGCGACGATGTCGGAGTCGTAGCCGCCGCACTTGCCCAGCACGCGCACGGGCAGGATCCTGCCTGACCAGGTGCCACCGGCGACGCCGGCGCCATTGTCCGTTGCCGCGCCGACCATGGCCGCCACCCGCGTGCCGTGCCACGAGCTGCGGCTGACGTCGCAGCCTGCCAGCGGGCCGCTCTCTGATTCCGCGACGGAGACCCAGTCACCCGGGTCCGAGGCGTCGTCGTCCCAGTCGTCGCCATCATTGGCACTGACGAAAGAGCTGGACGATTCGCCCGACACGAAGTCGTAGCCCGGCACAACGCGTCCAGCGAAATCGGGATGATCGAAGCGGATGCCCGTGTCGAGGATAGCGATCACCGTGTCTGCCGTGCCGGTCGAGGTGTCCCAGGCGGCCTGGAAGTTAGTGGCAGATGTCTCCACTCCCTGCAGGTACCACTGGCTGGTGAAGAGCGGGTCGCTGGGCAGGGCCCGGATGTACCGGCGTCTGTCGACCTCCGCGAACTCGATGTCCGGATCGGCCCGCAGGGTGACAAGCGTACTTTCAAGCTGCTCGCCTGCCACCGGCTTGCCCAGGCCGATGGCGACCATCCCCCGGCCCAGATCCCTGGCGGCCCGCACGCCGAGCCCGGACCTTTCGGCGAGGCGCCGCGCGCGCTCGCGCTGGCTCGGTCCGGAGCCCTGGACCGTGACACGCCCGCCGGTGTCCGCCTCGTCCTGGCCGCTGGTCCCCGGCGCGGTTCCCGCACGGAGCTTGATGATGAGGCGGGTGGTGGCGCTGGCGTCCCCGCCGCTGCCCGGTGCATGGCCTTCGCCTGCGGCCACGGGATGTATGGGCGCAGCCAGCCACGCACAGGCTGCCGCGACAGCCACGGACTTGATTCGCATGAAACCTCCAGGGCGACCGACCCCGCGGCGCCAGCGTGGGATTATGTGCCAAAGGCCGGGCCACCGGCAGGGGACGAAGGTCACGTTTCCGGGGCGCTGCAGCCCGACAACACGTACTTTCCCCGGGCCGCGGCCGCCGCACCGGGCTGCTAAGATTGCCGCTGTTCAGCCGCTTCACCAGGAGATCCGCTCATGCCCAGGAAGACTCCCAGCGAAAAACTGCTCCGCGACCTGCAGACCGTCGTGGAGGATGCCGAGGCTCTGCTGCAGGCCACCGCGGGCCAGGCTGGCGAGCGCGTCGATGGCATCCGCGAGCGCGCGAAGGCGTCCCTGAAACAGGCCAAGGTCCGGCTTCTCGAGGCCGAGGGCGAGGCGCTGGAGCAGGTGCGGGAAGTGGCCGCCAGCGCCGACGAGTACGTCCACGAGAATCCCTGGCAGGCCGTCGGGGTTGCGGCCGGTGTCGGGCTTCTGCTGGGCCTGCTGATCAGCCGCCGGTGACTGCAGACCACTCCGGGCCGGAAGCATCCGGACGGCCACGCGGCCCGCTCCGTCAATTGATGGGTTCCGTCAGCGGATTGCTGGCGACGGCCATCGGGATCGGGCGAACGCGGCTTGAGCTGCTGTCGGTCGAGCTGCGGGAGGAGCTGCACCGGACCGCCGGACTGGTGGTCTGGGGCGCCGTTGCGGTGCTTGCCGCGGGTGGCGGGGTGCTGTTCGCAGGGCTCGCGATCATCTTTGCGTTCTGGGACACGCACCGTGTCCTGGCTGCGGTACTGGTGACCGTCGCCTATTTCGTGCTGGCGGCAGTCGCCGGGCTGGTCATCCGGTCCCGGCTCCGGACCCGACCCCCGTTCCTCCAGGCCACCCTGGCTGAACTGGCCAGGGACGAAGACGAGCTGCGCGGACGATTGCCGTGAGCGGCACAGTTGACGGGCTTCGACGGAGGCGGGAAGCGCTGCTGCGGCAGGCCGGGGTCCAGCGGCAGGAACTGGCAGGAAATCTGGAGCTGATCAGCCTGACGCTGGATCGCGCCGACCGGGGCCTCGACCTGGTGCGCCGGGTGGCCACGCCGCCGGTCCTCATCGCGGCGGGCGTTGCCGTGACTTTCCTGCTCGGCCGCGGCCGGGCGCGCCGGGTCCTCGCCGCCGGGCTCACCCTGCTGGGCATCACCCTTCGGGCGCGGTCCGCGGGCCAGTTGCTGGCCGGCCTGGCCGGTGGTCAGGCTGTCAGCCGGTCCCGGTAGCGCAGCGCGGGAAACCAGCGCATCCAGAGGCCGCAGACGACGAGCGTGCCGATGCCCCCGACCACGACTGCCGGCACGGTCCCGATCGCAGCGGCCACGGCGCCGGACTCGAACTCGCCCAGTTCGTTCGACGCACCGATGAACACCGAGTTGACGGCGGCGACGCGCCCCCGCATCGCGTCCGGCGTGTCGAACTGCACCAGGGTGGAGCGGACGAACACGCTGATCATGTCGGCGGCCCCCAGCACGAACAGGAACACGCAGGAGAGCACGATGTTCGTGGACAGGCCGAAGCCGATGGTCGCGACGCCGAACAGGGCCACACCCTGGAACATCCGGAGGCCGCTGCGGGATTGCAGGGGCCGCTGCGCGAGCCAGAGCGCGACCAGGAGGGCGCCGACCGCCGGCATGCTGCGCAGGAGCCCGAGGCCTCCGGGACCGACATTGAGAATGTCGCGGGCGTACACGGGGAGCAGTGCGGTTGCACCGCCGAGCAGCACGGCGAACAGGTCCAGGGAGATCGCCCCGAATATCACCGGGCGCGAGCGGATGAAGTGGATGCCGGCAAGCAGGGTTTCCCAGGTGACGTCGCTGGGCCTCGGTTGCGTCCGGCTCCGCATCAGGCCGAACAGGATGCAGCACGCCAGGAAGCACGCGGCCGCGGCGCCGAACGCCACGCTGGCGCCGAGGTAGTAGAGCAGGCCCCCGAGCGCCGGCCCCGCGATCGTCGCGGTCTGCCAGGCCGTGGAGTTCCAGGCGATGGCGATGCCCAGTTGCTCGGGGGGCACCAGGTTCGGCACCAGCGCCTGGCCGGCAGGATTCGCAAAGGCCCGGCTGACGCCGAAGATCAGGAGCAGGGCGTAGATCAGCCAGGTCTGGCCGGAGCCGGACACAGCAATCGCCAGCAGGCCGATTGCCGTGGCCAGCGTGACGAGATAGCAGGCCACCAGGATCTTGCGGCGGTCGTAGCGGTCGGCGGTATGCCCCGTCACCAGGGCCAGGGCCACCGCCGGAAGGAACGAGGCCAGACCGACCAGGCCCAGGGCAAACGGGTCGCGGGTGAGGTCGTAGACCAGCCACCCGACCGCCACGTTCTGCATCTGGATGGCCAGAGCCGACAGAAAACGCGCGGTCAGGTAGAAACTGAAATCCCGGCTCTGGAAGACCGCCGGTGCCGGCAGGAGGCTCACCGGGCCAGCAGGTCCTCGCCCTCCCGGGCGCCCACGGGATCTGCGAAGGTGAAGCCGGTGCCCTTGATGCGGGCGTTAGAGACGCCCTTCGGGCCCTTGACCACCCCGAGCCAGGTCACCGGCTCGAGCCCTTCGCGCTGCGCGATCCGGGCGAAGAAGTCTTCCTTGTTCTCGGGAATGTCATTGAACAGGTTGAACAGCCCCGACAGCTTCTTGTCGATGGCGAAGGCTATGGCGCGGACGACGTCGTCGCGATGAATGAGCATGGCATCGGACTTCCCATCGAAGGGAATCTGCTTGCCGGCAATGTGCCGCAGCTCGTTGCGGTGCTCCCGGCCCGGGCCGTAAATCGTGCCGGTCCTGAAATTGCACACTCGCAGGGTCTCGGTGCCGAGCGCTGACAGCTTCTGTTCCGTCTCGATGAAGACCTGGGCAGCGGGAGAGGCCGCGTTGGGTGGCGTAGCCTCGACCACGGGTGATACCCCGTGGGCGTCGCCATAGGCGTTCAGCGAGCTGCAGAAAACGATTGCCCGGAGGTTCGGCGCCGCGGCGAGGGCGCCGATCAGGCCGTCGGCCGTGCCCACGTAGGAGTCGCGGTAGGCCACCGGGTCCATGTAGGGCTTGCCATCCTTGAAGCCCAGCCCGCCGGCCATGGTCAGGACGACCGCGTCGGCACCAGCTGATCAGTTTCCGCATGCCGTCGACGTCGCTGCCCCGGGTCACGATGACCTCGCTGGCAACCGCAGCCAGTTCGGCAACGCGGTCGGCGCGCGTCGTCGAGACCCGGACTTCGTGGCCCTGGCTCCGGAAATGCCGTGCAGCGGCCATTCCGGTGTAGGCGGCGCCGACTATCGCGATCTTCATGTCACTGCGGTCCTTGGTGGGGTAACTACGGCAGTTTAGCAGCAGCAGGTTGTGCGCCGGGGCTTCCGGTCGGCACAATCACCACACCATGGATTGCGGGACATTGGGCCTCTGCATCGGCGGGCGCGTCCGGACCGGCCTGGGCCATGGCGCGGGGTTCACGCACCTGCCCTGGGCGCGCCGGCAGTTCATGCACGTGCTCGGCATCGAGCCCTTTCCGGGCACGCTCAATCTGCGGCTGGATGCCGCCGCCCTTGCCCCCTGGCAGGCCCTCACTGCCGGCCCCGGCCTCCCGCTGGTCCCCGCGCAGCCCGGGGATTGTGCGGCGCGCTGCTACCCGGTCCGGGCCTCGGTTCCCGGGCGAAGTCCGGTCACGGCAGGCATCGTGGTGCCGGAAGTTCCCGGCTACGCGCACGACCAGGTGGAGGTGGTCGCGTCCGTTTCCCTGCGTGACGCCCTTGCCGTCGGCGATGGGGACGTCGTCGTGCTCGACACGGTCCCGGCGCGGAACCGTCGCGCGGTCCTCTTCGACGTCGATGGGACCCTCGTCAACTCCATTGACGGCTACCGTCTGGCCGCCGAACGGGCGGTCCGGCCCTACGGCTGGTCGGTGTCCGCGGAAGCCGTGTGCCGGGCGATGAATTTCGGCGAACGGTTCTGGGATCTGGTTGTTCCCCCGGAGTCCCTCGGTGACGAGGAGCTGATTGCGCGACTCCGTCGCGACACCATGGCCCACTGGCCGGCCGTGCTGGACGAGTGCGTGCTGGTCTACCCCGGCATCCGGGGGATCCTCGAGGCCCTCAAGGCTGCCGGCGTGCGGCTGGGCATCTGCACGGCGTCCCGCGGCGAGTCGTTCCGGCCCCTCGAGCGGGCCGGCCTGCTGGAATTCTTCGAGCAGATCGTGACGGCCCGGGACGTGGTGCGGCGAAAGCCCGATCCGGAGGGAATACTGCTGTGCATGGAGCGCATGGGGGTTTCGGCCGATGAGACCGTCTACATCGGCGATACCGTCGCAGACATCCGTGCCAGCCATGCCGCAGGGCTGTACGCCGTCGGGGTGCTCACCGGGGCCGGAAGCTCGTCACTGCTGTCGGGGGCGGGCGCCCACCGGATCCTCGCTGATCTCCAGCGCCTTCCGGCCGTCCTGTTCGGCAGCGACTTGTTGACCGCAGCCCTCTAGGCCTTCCAGTCCTTCCAGTAGTCCGCCCACCGGGCGTTCACCAGGGCTTCGGTTCCGGGGCTCTGGTCGTTCAGGAGCTCCCGCGACACGGCGGGCCACTTCTCCGGGCCGCCCTCGGCGGGCAGCTGGCGCGTGGCATCGATCACCATCTTGCTCGTCAGCCACCGCGTGGGCGCGCTCGGGTCGAGCGGGAAGCCCTTGGTCCGGGGAATCAGCAGGGAGCCCGGGCTGGGCTGCCACCGGGTACCCAGTGCATGGAAGATCTGGTCCTTGTTGTGCAGGTCGATGTCCTTGTCCACGACGATGATGGCACTTGCTGAACATGTCGCCCGCGGCGAGGTGCTGGCCGGCGCTCATCCCATCCCCGGGCAGGCGCTTGTCGATGCTGACCAGCACGACGCCATTGGTCTCGACCGGCCGGTAAAGGTCCACGAGGTTTGGCATCAGCTTCCTGTAGTGGACGAAGTTGGCGACCGCCTGGGGCATGCTCATCGTCAGCTTCGTCACGCCCGCGAAGGCATTGACGAGCCAGGGCCTGCGCCGGTGCGTGATCGCACGCACGTTCATGACGAAGTTCCACGGCTTCTTGAGGCCCATGTAGCCGTAGACCTCACCGTAGGGGCCTTCCTCCTCGCCGTGATCCGTCGGGATCTCGCCCTCGATGACCAGTTCGGCGAGAGCGGGGACGCGGACGCTGCTCGTTTCGCAGGCGCACCAGGTCCACGGGCCGGCCACGGAGGCCGCCCGCGATCGCGAGTTCGTCCTCGCCCAGACCCGCGAGCTTGGATGTGCCGATGGAGAAGGTGATCGGATCGACGCCGATCGACGACCGCCGCGGGCAGTGTCGTCTCGCCGCGCTTCTTCGCCCGCTGGATGAAGTTCCAGCCGTGCTGGCCGATCTCGCAGTTCACGCCGATCTTGCGGGCGCCCTTGACCTGGCAGCGGTACGTGGCGACGTTCCGGCCCAGTTCGGGGTCTTCCATGAAGACTGTCCCGGCGGTGATGTAGGCGCCGGCGTCGCCCGGATTGGTCTGCAGCCAGGGGAACTGCAGCAGGTCGGCATCGCCTGCGAGCGCGACGACTTCCTTCACCGGAGCGCCATCGCGCCCGACATCGCGGGGCGGGATGCGCGGCCAGCGGCCATCGGCACCGAGCCTGGTCGCGAGGTGCTCCCGCGTGGCCCTGTACAGGTTGCGGTCACCGGCTGCGACGTCCGGCACGCCGTAGGCAAGGGCCTCGGCCAGCCAGCCCGGGTAGAGATTGCCGAGGACCGGCCCGTCCAGCCAGCGCCCGCCCGTCTTTACCCTGTCGATGAGAAATGCGGGAGCGGCGTGATACCCCAGCTCCTCGATCATCCGGTATGCGAACCCGGTGGCCTCGAACCGGTCCTGGTCCATCGCGGCGATTCGCAGGAGGCGGCCATGAGAATCCAGGGCAGCGACGTAATCCCGGAGGGAATCGAAGGGACCGGTTGGTGATGACATCAGGACAATGCCGTGCTCAGATCACTCCATCCCGGGACAGGGCGGCGAGGTCGTCCGCGCCGTAGCCCAGCAGGCTGCCGAGGATCTCGTCGTTGTGCGCGCCGACCGTTGGGCCTGGCCAGTCCGTGCGGCCGGGCGTGTCGCTGAGGAACGGCATCATCGCCGGGATCTTCAGCGGCTGACCGTTGACCTGGACTTCCTCGAACAGTCCCCGGGCGTTGAAGTGGGGGTCCGCCAGCATGTCCACGACGCTGTAGATGGGTCCCGACGGAACGTCCGCCTTGCCCAGCACATCGAGCACGTCCGATGCCGTGCAGGGATCCCGTCCAGGCGCCGATGGCCTGATCGAGTTCCTTCTCGTGGACCACGCGTCCCGCGTTATTCGCCATGCGGGGATCATCCGCCAGTTCCGGCCGGCCGATGGCCTGCATCAGGCGCTTGTAGATGGAGTCCCCGTTGCCGCCGATGATGACGAACTTGCCGTCCTTGCAGCGGTAGGTGTTGGTCGGAACGATGCCGGTCAGCGTGGAGCCCGATGGCTCGCGGACGACGCCCGCGCCGGAATACTCGGGCACGACGCCTTCCATCAGGTTGAAGACCGACTCGTACAGCGCCGCGTCGATGACCTGGCCCCGCTTCTGCGGGTCCCGGGACCGCTGGATGGCAGGCCAGGAGGACGCCAATCACGCAGTGAATTCCCGCGAGCGTGTCGCCGATGCTGAGGTTCGGCCGAACGGGCGCGTCACCGGGAAAGCCATTGACGTAACGGAACCCACCCACGCCCTCGCAGACGGAAGCAAATCCGGGCTTGGAGGCGTAGGGGCCATTCTGCCCGTAGCCCGAGATCCTGCCGTAGATCAGGCCGGGATTCTTCTGCCACAGATCCGCCGGACCCAGGCCCCACTTTTCCAGGGTGCCCGGCCGGAAATTCTCCACGAGGATGTCGGACTTCAGGGCCAGTTCGCGGGCCAGGGCCCGGCCCTTGGGATGGCGCAGGTCGAGGGTCACCGACTTCTTGTTGCGGCCCAGGCTGTGCCACCAGAGCGACACGCCGTCCTTCATCACCCGCCAGGTGCGGATCGGATCACCGGTGCCGGGTGGCTCGATCTTGATCACTTCCGCACCGAAGTAGCCGAGCATGCTGGCGGCGAAGGGCCCAGCCAGCAACTGGCCCATTTCGATCACGCGGTAGCCGTCGAGGGGGCGTTGCCCCTGGTTCTTGTTCATGGGGTCGTGTTCATGTGGAGTGCTCGAGCTGGCGACGGGGACTGATTATGTTCGCTGGCTTACTGTCTGGGTGCAGTGACCAGCATTCTGCCAGCTCCGCGGCGCTGGTGTCATGGCCGGTGGCTTCGAAGCGTCAGGTGGTCACGGCCTGGCCTACAAAATGCCACGAGATGAACCGGGGTCCATCCAGGTACGCGCGCTCAATCTCCAGCATGCCGAAAGCCCGCGTCAGTGATGCTGGCATCGATCTGCCGATTTGGATTGCAGCCTGCGAGGCCCCGGAACACGGGTGCGAGCCGGTCCTGCCAGCGGCTGACGGAGGCGTCGGGGGCCCTGCCGTGCTCGAAGAACAGCAGGCGCCCGTCCGGGCGGAGAACGCGGCGGATCTCGCCGAGGGCGGCATCGAGGTCGGGAATGGAGCACAGCGTCCAGGTGCTGACCACGGTGTCCACACTGCGGGAATCGAGGGGAATGCTCTCGGCGCCGGCAGAGAGCAGTTCCACGGGGAAAGGGGCCGATCGCCCGGCCTCCGCAGCCTGGTTACGCAGGAACTCGGAGGGCTCGAGGCCGAACACGCGCGTCACTTCGCGACCGTAGTACGGGAGGTTGAGGCCGGAGCCAATGCCGACTTCGAGCACGCGTCCCGTCGCCAGGGGCGGGATCCGCGGGCGGTAGCGCCTCATCGCCTTGTTCTGCATTCCTGCAGCGATCATGCGGGGCATGATCCGATCCGCGTAGAAGCTCATGCGTCGCCCTGCCGGCGGATCGCGCCGACGACGAGCTGCAGGAAATCCTGCTCGTCACGCAGGCCTCCGATGTCCCTGGCGTCGACCGTATACCCGAGGCGGCTGGCCAATTCTGCATAGCGAGGGCGGCGGTGCTGCACGAGCCTCGGGAAAATCCAGCGAACGAACTTGTCCGGATCGATGTCATCGGCGGTCCGCTCCCCGGCTTCCCGGAGGTAGGCCGTCAGCTCCCTGTCCAGAAAATCCTCCCGGTAGTAGAGCGGCTTTGGATTCGCTGCTGCCCGTCGAATCAGTTCCTGCTCCATGTCGTCGCCCGCCCGCAGGTACAGGATCAGGGTGTGGTCGGCCAGCACCTTCAGCATGCCGGGGTCGTCGAGTTCGCAGAGGCTGCCACCCGCGTCATTGAGGAAGTGGTCGTAGCCGTAGATTTCCTTGGCCTTGACGATGAAATCCGCCACGTCCTTCATCGCGGCGACTTCGGCCTGTCCGTGCAGCCGCTGGCGGCGCTTGAACTCATCCAGGGAGAGGCCGCCGCGGGTCGTCGCGCCAACCTTGCCCAGGAAGGTCGAGATCGGATTGAGGTTGTGTACCGTGATGTTGCTGGCGATGTAGATCGAGTCGCTGCGCAGGAGGTCGCGCAGGAAGTCCACCTGCATGGCCTGCCGCTTGATGTTGTCGAGAATCGGTTCCTCCAGGTACTTGGTGCCGATCCGGTAGTCGCCGGAGTAGTGAAACCATGTGGACTGGGGCAGCTTGTACGCAAGCGTTGTCTTGCCCACGCCGGACATGCCGAGGAGGGTAACGGCCCGTCTCGGCCATGCCAGGAATTGTTCCGCGGTGAGGCGCATGGGCTGGCAGTATACCGGGCAGGCGCTCAGAGGCCCGCGAGGCGGCGGTGAAGGTCCAGCGCCTCGCTGCTGGGACGATGCGCCTCCTCCTTCGGGTAGCGGAGGGGGCGGCCAGCGAGGATCCGGTAATTGGTCTGCATGAGGTCGTCGGTCATCACGACCGACATGGTGCCGGTGTCGATGGCGATCTTGCCCAGGTCGAACAAGGTGTGAATGTCGCCACGAAGGAGCAGTCCGTTCGAGGGATGGTGGGTGAACTTGCCCCTGAACGGCACGATGCAGGTCGCCTCGAGGGCGTCAGGCGCGTTGAAGCTGGTGATCGCGCAACGGTACTCGTAGGCCTCCAGCAACGCCTGCCGGAACGTGGGGTGGCCCCGTCGCTTGATGATGGTGTCGATGACGGCCTGGCGGCCGTCCTTGCTGTTCTGGGGCTCCAGCAGCTGCATCCTGGCCATATCCCGCTCCGACACCCGGATCATGCCGCTCATGTCCAGAATCGGCCCGCCAACGGCGGTGTTCAGCAGACGCCGGCGTGCAAACCGCTCAACGTTGCCGAAATCTGCCTCGATGCGGTCCATGGCCTCGTCGGGCACCCGGGAGAACTCCCCCGCGTCCACCTGGATGTAGTCCGCCAGCTCGTTGCAGGGCAGGCCCAGAGCGATGGGCTCGGAGAGGAAGAAGAGGTACTCCCGGACCTCGTCTTCCGGCGCATCGGGGCCCCAGATGGCACGGGCGGCCTTGGCATTCTCGTAGCGGCCGAGCACCTTGGCGTAATGCCGGAGAGAACCCTTCTGCGCAATGAGGACGAAGTCCCCGACGCTCATCAGGAACCAGTTCTCGATATTCTGCGGAGTCGCGCGCAGCCCCCAGGCGTAGAAGCCATGGCCCCGGCGCTCGATATCGATCAGCTCGGGGTAGGTGGCGTCGCTGAAGTTGCGGATGATCAGCTGGCGCTCGATTTGGGCCCCGACGGACCGGTCGAGATCCATGCGGTCACGCTGCGTTTCGACTGCTGCTATGAAGATCCTGGCCATCGACGCAGGATTCTAGCCCACATCCCCCGCGGATGGCTCGACGGCTGTAGCCGGGGTCAGAACGGGTATCATTGTCCGTTGTTTTTCCCTGATCCGGCGACGACGCAGCCATGACTTCCAAACCCAGTGATCCGACCAACCGGGACGGTTGGCATGTCCACAAATTCGGCGGCACCAGCCTGGGTGACGCAGACTGTTTCCGGCGTGTTGCCGACATACTTCTTGATGAACCTGTGGCCCGTCAGGCCGTCGTGGTGTCGGCCATGGCCAAGACCACGGACGCACTCCTTGGCCTGGTGGCTGCTGCCGAGCAGTCGGCGTCTGACGTGGCGGCGAGGATCGAGGCGATCGCCACACGCTACCGGGCCACGGTCGCCGCACTGCTCAAGCAGAAATCCGGCGCGGACGAGCGTACTGAAGTCCTTCACGGCCGACCTTGCCGACATTCGCGACGTGCTCCATGCCATCACGCTCGTTCGCCAGGCGGGGGAACGCAGCCGTGACCTCATTTCGGGCTACGGTGAGCTGTGGTCGTCCCGGCTGCTGGCAGCCTACCTGACTGAACGCGGCCGGTCCTCGTCGGGCAGCCGGCCGGTGCACTGGGTCGATGCCCGCGAACTCATCGTCATCGAGCGGGGGGAAATGGGTCCTGCCGTCCAATGGGACGAGTCCCGCGCCAACGCCCGCCGGATATTCACGGACGCCACCAGTGGCATTGCCGTCGTGACCGGCTTCATCGCCAGCGAGCGCAATGGCCTGCCGACCACGCTCGGTCGGAACGGCAGCGACTTCTCCGCATCAATCGTTGGTGCCTTGCTGGAGCGCGGACGAAGATCACGATCTGGACGGACGTCGACGGCGTCATGAGCGCGGACCCGAACCGGGTCCCCGAGGCCGCGATCATCAGTGCCCTGTCCTACAGCGAAGCCATGGAGCTCGCCTATTTCGGGGCGAAGGTGATTCACCCCCAGACGATGTCACCCGCCGTCCAGCGCGCGATCCCGATCTGGATCCGGAACACGTTCAACACGGCCGCCCCCGGCTCGCTCATCGGGCCCACCTCCGATCCCCGGCAGCCGATCAAGGGCGTCACCGCGGTGGATGACGTGGCCCTGCTCAACATCGAGGGCGCCGGGATGATCGGCGTCCCCGGCACCGCGGACCGGCTGTTCGGTGCGCTGCGCGAGGCCAGCATCTCGGTCATTCTCATTTCCCAGGCCAGCTCGGAGCACTCGATCTGCATCGGCATTCCCAGCCGGATGGCACGTGAGGCGGAGCGTGTGGTGCAGCGGGCCTTCGCCGTCGAGCTAAAGCAGGGGCTGGTCCAGAGCGTGACGGTGAAGGACCCGTGCAGCGTGATTGCCGTCGTGGGCGATGGCATGGCCGGCATGCCCGGGCGTCGCCGGCCGCTTCCTCGGAACGCTGGGGAGCGCAGGCATCAACGTGATGGCAATTGCACAGGGCTCGTCCGAGCGGAACATCTCCGCCGTGATCGCCCGGCAGGACTCCACGCGTGCGCTGCGCGCCGTGCATTCGGGCTTCTACCTCTCCGCGGAGACCATTTCCATCGGCATCATCGGCCCCGGCAACGTCGGCCAGGTGCTGCTGAAGCAGATGGCTACGGAAATTCCCCGGCTGAAGTCCCAGTTCAACCTGGACCTTCGCGTTCGGGCCATTGCCGGCTCGAGCCGCATGCTGCTGAGCGACCGGGCCATCAACCTGGCGACGTGGCGCGCCGATTTCGACAAGCAGGCCGTACCCCTGGACTGGGCCCGGTTCACCAACCACGTCCACGCCGAGCACCTGCCTCATGCCGTGGTGGTCGACTGCAGTGCCAGCGAGGACGTGGCCGCCCGCTATGTGGAATGGCTCGGCGGTGGCGTCCACGTCGTCACGCCGAACAAGAAGGCCCCCAGCGGTCCGCTCGCCATGTACGACCAGCTGCACGAGGTTCGCCGTCGGCACAACACGCACTTTCTTTACGAGACGACCGTCGGGGCCGCCCTCCCGATCATCGGCACGCTCCGTGACCTGCGCGAGACCGGCGATGAGATCCGCAGCATCGAAGGCATCTTCTCCGGGACACTTGCCTACCTGTTCAATGTCTTCGACGGCAGCAAGCCATTCTCGACCATCGTCCGCGAAGCGCGCGACGCGGGCTACACCGAGCCCGATCCGCGGGATGACCTCTCCGGCCTCGACGTGGCCCGCAAGCTGATCATTCTCAGTCGCGAGATGGGCATGCGGCTCGAGATGAAGGATCTGGTCGTGGAGAGCCTCATTCCGGCCGGGCTCGAAGCGGGCACGCCGGACGACTTCCTGAAGGCGCTGCCGGCCCACGACTGCCGCCATGGCGGAGCGCTGGTCGAAGGCCGATGCGACGGGCCAGGTGCTGCGCTATGTGGGCAGGCTCGACCGGCAGTCGGGTACTGCCACGGTTCGCTCGAGGCGTTGCCCCGGGCACATCCGTTCGCCCACATCAACCTGACAGACAACATCGTGCGGTATGCTTCCGCCCGATACAGCGAGAACCCGCTGGTCGTCCAGGGTCCGGGAGCCGGACCCGCGGTCACCGCCGCCGGTGTCTTCGCCGACATCCTGCGGCTCGCGACCTACCTTGGCGCGTCGCTCTGAGCCTGGCGATGCGCTACGTGAGCACGCGCGGCGGCCCGGCCGTCGGCATCGAGAAAGCCATCATGGGTGGCACCGCCGACGACGGCGGCCTGTACGTGCCCGAGGCGCTGCCGGTAATCCAGGCCGAGGATTTCGTCCGGTATCACCGAGTTTCCAGACATAGCGGCCCGGTTTCTCGAGCCCTTCTTCGCCGGATCATCCCTCGCCGGCCGCTTGTCGCAGATTTGCCGCGCGGCACTTAATTTTCCGCTGCCGCTGCGTCACCTCGAGTCGGTCCCCGGTTCTCTGGCAGTACTCGAGCTCTTCCACGGGCCGACCGCCGCCTTCAAGGACGTCGGCGCGCGATTCCTTGCCCATTGCATGGAGCAGATCATCAGCGACGGCGGTTTGCCACGGCCCCTGTGACGGTCCTGGTGGCGACGTCCGGCGATACCGGCGGGGCCGTGGCCTCGGCCTACCACCGGCGACCGGGCACTCGCGTCGTCGTCCTGTTTCCCGCAGGGGCGGGTGTCACCCCGGCAGCAGCACCAGCTGACCTGCTGGGGCGACAACGTGGTATCGCTGGCGGTCCGCGGCGAGTTCGATGACTGCCAGCGGCTGGTGAAGGCGGCGTTTGCGGATGCCGGCCTCAGAGAGCGGCACCGGCTGTGTTCCGCCAACAGCATCAATGTGGGACGCCTGCTTCCCCAGGCGGCGTACTACGCCCTGGCCAGCCTGAATCACTGGCGGGCCACCGGGCGCCGGCTCAGCTTCATCGTGCCGACCGGGAACCTGGGCAACGCGTTCGCCTGCGTCTGGGCGCGCCGCGTGGGCCTGCCCATCGACCGCATCGTGCTGGCGACCAATGCCAATGCAACCATCCCCGATTTCCTCGCCACGGGCCAGTGGCTGCCACGGCCCAGCCTGCCCACGCTCGCGTCCGCCATGGATGTCGGCAATCCGAGCAACATGGAGCGCCTCAGGGAGCTGTGCGGCGACCTCGAGACACTGCGCCAGGAGGTGTCGGCGGTTCCGGTGTCCGACGCGGAGATCCGCACCACGATCGTGGACGAGTTCCAGCGCCACGGCCTCGCCTGGTGCCCGCACACGGCCACCGGACTGCGCGTGTATCGCGAGCTTCCGGAGCAGGAACGGACGCACCGCGACTGGGCCGTGGTGGCTACCGCGCACGCCGCCAAGTTCGACACCATCGTGGAACCGCTGCTCGGCACCCGGATCCAGCCACCCGAGGAACTCATGGCGATCCTGACCCGGCCATCCCGCTTCGAGACGATCGCAGCCAGATCTCGACGCCCTGGCGGCGAGGCTCTGACGCCGTGTTCCAGCAGTTGAGCGCAGCCGCCAACGATCCGCTCTGGTTGATGCTGGCTGCCGGCGGAGCGCTGCTGATCGTGGTCGCCGGGTTCTGGTGGTGGCGGCTGGTCCAGCGCCGGCGGCGTGACATAGACCGTCGCCTGCGCGATGCCTGCCGTGGCGTGCTCGCCAACTTCGTCATTCCGGACGGCAATGGCGAGGAGATCCAGGTCCAGTACGCCCTGCTCACGGCGCGTGGCATCCTGATCATCGACATCAAGGACGTCGAGGGCCATGTCTTCGGCAGCGAGGCCATGCAGGACTGGACCGTGATTGCCGATGACCGGCGGTTCACCTTTGCCAATCCGCAGCCGGGCCTCTGGGACCGCGTTGCCGCCGTCAAGCGCCTGACGCCCGAAGTGCCCGTCATCGGCTTCGTGGGGTTCACCGGTCGGGCGAGATTCACCAAGGGGCAGCCGAGGAGCGTCACGCTGCTCGAGCCGCTGCTGCAGGAACTGGAGAAGGAGGCGTGCCAGCGCCCGGCAGGCCGCGGAGGGGTACCTCACCGCGTGGGAGCGGCTCCGCCAGGCGGCCATCGCTGCCCGCATGGATCACCTGCTCAGCGCGGGCCCGCGCTGAGGCCGAACAGAGCCTTCGCGTTCCGGGTGGTCGCCTCGGCGACGACTTCCGGGCTCACATTCATGAACGACGCGAGGACGCGCACCACCTCGGGAAGCGTTTCGGGCTCGTTCCGCCGGCTCCGGGGCTGCGGCCGGATACTGCGCGGGAGCAGGTAGGGGCAGTCGGTTTCCACGAGGACGCGGTCGAGCGGCAGGGAGGCGACCGCTGCCGCGCAGCTCCGACGACCGGCGTTCATCGCAGATCCAGCCAGTGATCCCGATGTGGAGGCCCAGGTCCAGATAGTCCGCCATCTCCTCCGGGCCGTTCGTGAAGCAATGGGCTACCCCTGCCGGCAGGCGCGAGCCCTGCTCCCGCAAGATGGCGAGGAAATCCTGGTGGGCGTCGCGCTGGTGCAGGAAGAGAGGCCGCCCGCTGGCGGCGGCCAGCTCGACCTGGCGTGCAAAGGCAGCGCGCTGCGCATTTCGCGGCGAGTAGTCGCGGTTGTAGTCGAGGCCGCATTCGCCTGCGGCAACCACCAGCGGTTGGCGCAGCATCGTCCGCAGGGCGTCCTCGGTGGCGTCGTCGTAGCCCGCCGCAGCGTGCGGGTGAACGCCGGCGGTGGCCCACAGGACGCCGGGTCGCGCACGGGCCATCTCCAGGGCAGCGCGGGACGCGGCCAGTGTCGTGCCGGTCACGACCAGGCGCCGGACGCCGCAACGGGCGGCGCGCTCGAGGACGTCTGGCAGATCGTCGCGGAAGCTCTCGTGGGTGAGATTGGCTCCGACGTCGATCAGCTCGGGCACCTCCGCTTCAGGCTGCCGCGCCGGCACTGGCCAACTGGCGCAGGACGTAATGCAGGATGCCGCCGTGGGCGAAGTAGTCGCGCTCCTTGGGCGTATCGATCCGCACCCGCGCGCGGAAGGTGATGCTGGTGCCGTCGTCGCGACGGGCGATGACCGTCACCTCACGGGCCTTGCCCTGGTCCAGCCCGGTGATGTCGTAGACCTCCCGACCGGTCAGGCCCAGAGACGCGGCGTTCTGCCCGGCCGGGAACTCCAGCGGCAGCACTCCCATGCCGATCAGGTTGGAGCGATGGATGCGCTCGTAGCTTTCCGCGATGACCGCGCGCACGCCCAGCAGCTTGGTGCCCTTGGCGGCCCAGTCGCGGGACGAGCCACTGCCGTACTCCTTGCCGGCGAGGATCAGCAGCGGAACCTTGTCGGCCGCGTAGCGCATCGCCGCGTCGTAGATCGACAGCTTTTCGCCACCGGGCAGATGCGCGGTGTAGCCACCGTCGGTTCCAGGGACCAGTTGGTTGCGCAGGCGGGTGTTGGCGAAGGTCCCGCGCATCATGACTTCGTGATTGCCGCGGCGCGCACCATATTGATTGAAATCAGCAGGTTGTACGCCCTTGCTCACAAGATACTTTCCGGCCGGGCTGTCCTTGCCGATCGAACCCGCCGGTGAGATATGGTCGGTGGTGACCGAGTCGCCCAGCATGGCGAGCACCCGGGCGCCCGAGATATCCGGACCGCGGCCGGCTGCCGCGTCATGCCCTCGAAATACGGCGGATTGCGGACGTAAGTGGAGTCGTCCGCCCACGTGAAGCGGTCGCCGCGCGGCACCTGGATGGAGTTCCAGTTCTTGTCGCCGGCGAACACGTTCGCATAGCTCTCCCGGAACATGGCCGAGTCGAGCGTTCCTGCCACGATGGCCTGGATCTCCTTCTGGCTGGGCCAGATATCCCGCAGATAAACGGGCGTGCCATCCTTGCCGGTGCCGAGCGGATCCTTTTCCAGGTCGACGTGCATGTTGCCCGCCAGTGCGTAGGCGACCACCAGCGGTGGCGACGCCAGGAAGTTGTTGCGGACGAGGGGGTGAATGCGCCCCTCGAAGTTGCGGTTGCCGGACAGGACGCTGCAGCCGATCAGCTTGCCGTCCCGGACCGCCTTCTCGACGGGTTCGTCCAGCGGGCCGGAATTGCCGATGCACGTCGTGCAGCCGAAGCCCACGATATTGAAGCCCAGAGCATCGAGATCCTTCAGCAGGCCGGACTTCTCCAGGTAGTTGCTCACCACGCGGGAGCCGGGAGCGAGGCTGGTCTTGACCCAGGGCTTCGAGGCGAGGCCGCGCCGGACGGCATTCCGGGCCAGCAGCCCGGCGCCGACCATGACGTACGGGTTTGACGTGTTGGTGCAGCTGGTGATCGCGGCGATCAGGACGGCGCCATTCTTCAGGTCGAAGGTCTGCCCCTTGCTCGTCACCTGGACGGCGGCAGTCCCCGTCTTGCCATCGGCAACCTGCTCGGTCTCGATCTTCCGGTAGGCGGCCGCAAGGTTGCGCAGCGCTATGCGGTCCTGGGGCCGACGCGGTCCCGCGAGGCTCGGTTCGACATCACCCAGGTCGAGGGACACGACGTCCGTGAACAGCGGATCGGCCTGGCCGTCATTTCGCCACATGCCCTGCGCCTTGGCATAGGCGGTGATCAGGGCGATCTCCTGGGCGGGCCGGCCGGACAGCTCCAGGTAACGGATCGTCTCGCCATCGATCGGGAAGATCGCGACCGTGCTGCCGAATTCCGGTGACATGTTGCCGATGGTTGCCCTGTCCGCGAGCGGGAGGTTGGAGAGGCCATCGCCGAAGAACTCGACGAACTTGCCCACGACGCCCTTCCTGCGGAGGATCTCCGTGACCGTCAGCACCAGGTCCGTCGCCGTGGTGCCCTCGCGCAGCTGGCCGGTCAACCGGAAGCCGATGACCTCGGGGATCAGCATCGTGACGGGCTGGCCGAGCATGGCCGCCTCGGCCTCGATGCCGCCGACGCCCCAGCCGAGTATCCCGAGGCCGTTGATCATTGTCGTGTGGGAGTCCGTGCCCACGACCGTGTCCGGATAGGCGACGCGGCGTCCGTTGGCCTCCGCGCTGAAAACGACGCGAGACAGGAATTCCAGGTTTACCTGGTGAACGATTCCGGTGTTTGGCGGCACCACCTTGAAGTTCCGGAAGGCATCCTGTCCCCAGCGGAGGAAGCCGTAGCGCTCCTGGTTGCGGGCAAACTCGACTTTGGTGTTGGCCGCCAGCGCGCCGGCGGTGCCGTAGCTGTCCACCTGCACGGAATGATCGATCACCAGCTCCGCCGGCGAGAGCGGATTGATGGACTCCGCCTTGCCTCCAAGCTTTACCACCGCGTCGCGCATTGCTGCCAGGTCGACCACGGCGGGAACGCCGGTGAAATCCTGGAGGACCACGCGCGCCGGCGTGAAGGCGATTTCATGTTCCTTGCCGGACTTCGGATCCCAGTTGGCCAGGGCACTGATGTCTTCGGGGCGCACATCACCGCTGGCCGCATGACGCAGGAGGTTCTCCAGCAGGATCTTCAGGGAGTAGGGCAGGCGACCAACGTGGCCTTCCTTCACCGCCGAAAGGCTGTAGATGTCGTAGTCCGCGCCGTGCACGGACAGGGTGGACTTTGCGTCAAGCACTTTGCTCATGGGGCATTTCTCCAAAGCAGGACAGGCGCGGGTGTCTCCAGGCCGCAACGGGCGGCGGCCGGGAAAAGTCGATCAGGAACAGCGGGAAATTATAGCGGATCGACCGGGCCTACGCCGTGGCGAGGCGCGTGACGGACCCCGCCTCCGGCTGTGTGCTGTCGTCGACGATTACCCCGCCACCGAGGCACTCGTCGCCGTCATAGAGGACGACGTACTGACCCGGCGTGGGCGTTCTCTGGGGTTGATCGAAGCGGACCCGAAGCCTGTCGCCGGGCAACAGGTGCACGTGGCAGGGCGAGGGTTCATGGCGATGCCGGATGCGCGCCCGTAGTTCCCTGCCGCGGGTAACCGCCGCCGGCACTCCGGCCAGCCAGCGGAAGGTGCCGGCAACAATCTCCTGCCGGAGCAGGGCGGGGTGATCGCCGCCCTGGACGACGATCAGGGCATTCCTCGCAGCATCCTTGGCGGCCACGAACCACGGCGCCTCCAGACCGCCTTGGCAGCCCCCGATCCCGAGGCCCTCCCGCTGGCCCAGCGTGTAGAAGGGGAGGCCACCGTGCTGCCCGACCAGCTGCCCTGACGTGGTCAGGATCGGCCCCGGATCCGCACTGACGTGCTCGGCGAGGAACTGCCGGAATGGTCTTTCGCCCACGAAGCAGATACCCGTGCTGTCCCGCTTGGCGTGATTGGCCAGGCCGTAATCACGCGCCAGGCTACGGACTTCGTGCTTCGCGATGGAGCCCAGCGGGAACAGCGTCCGGGACAATGCCGCCGCTTCGACGGCGTGCAGGAAATAAGTCTGGTCCTTGTCACGATCCGCGGGCCGGAACAGGCGGGGCGCTGGACCGTGCTCGACGCGGGCATAGTGCCCGGTCGCAATGAGGTCGGCACCGAGGCGGAGGGCGTGCCGCAGGAAGGCGCCGAACTTGATGTGCCGGTTGCACGCCACGTCGGGATTGGGCGTGCGCCCGGCCCTAAGCTCGCTCAGGAAGTCTGCGAACACGTCGTCCCGGTACTCCCGGGCGAAATTCACGTGATGAAGGCGAATGTCCAGGTCTGCACAAACCCGCCGGGCGTCCGCAAGATCGGCTCCGGCCGTGCAATGTTCGTTGGCGTCCTCCCAGTTGGTCATGTGCAGGGCTTCGACCTGGTAGCCCGCCCGCAGCAGGCACAGCGCCGCGACGGCGGAATCGACTCCACCGGAAAGGCCAACGATTACGCGTCCTGGAAGAGCGCCGGACATGGCGCGAAATTCTAGCAGCCGGGTGGAGTCCCCGCGAAATTGCTCAGAGCACCGCGGCGCGGAGCGTCAGCTGTTCGACGGCCAGGTCCTGGAAGAGGTCAATGGGATAGCGGATACCCCGCTCGTAGTCGTCGACGGCCCGCATGACCATGGGGCTGCGGAGCCGGGCGCTGCGTGCCGTGAGGTCCGACCGGCTGAGCCAGACGACGCGCTCGATGCCGGTATCCAGCTCGCGCTGGCTGTCGTGGGCGGTGCAGCGTCCCGAGAATGCGACGCGGAGGAACGGGTTCTGCTTCCCCTCCCGGCCCCAGAGATACACGCCGATGATGGCCTCAGGGACGAAACACCAGGCCGTTTCCTCGAGTGCTTCCCGGACGACTGCGTCCGCGAGGCTCTCGCCTGGTTCTACGTGGCCGGCCGGCTGGTTCAGGACCAGGTGGCCCGAGACACGCTCCTCGACCAGCATGAAGCGGCCGTTGCGCTCGACAACGGCGGCCACGGTCAGCTCGGGGTGGAGCCCGGTTCGGTCTCGATTCAGCACGGGGCGGGCGCCTGGCTATACGCGCAGCTGGCGGAGCTCACGGGAGGTCTCGGACGCAGCCCAGATCTCGTCGAAAAGCGACAGGTAACGGCGGGCCACGGCAGGCTCGTAGGTATCGGCAATGCCTTCCCACCGGGCGTGGTTGATGCGGTAGAGGAGTGCCACGTCATCGGCGAGCAGGAACGCCTCGCGATGCTCCCGGTAGTCCTCGTGCACATTGCGGAATTCGACATAAGTGTTCAGCCGGCGGCCTAGCCCGACGAGGCGGTTGCCGAGGCGGATCGTCCGCTGCGGGTCCGAAATGAGGACGCGCACGCGCGCGAAGCGCTTCGCAAGGACCAGGCGCTTCACGATCTCGAGGAATTGCTCGTGGTCATAGACGCCAGGTTCCAGGTCGGGGGTCAGGATCGCCAGGCCGCGCCTCGCCACCCCGGCGATTTCGATGGCCGCGGCCAGGGTGTCTTCCATGGTCGCAAGGACCCAGCGGCGGCCCTGGGTCCGCTCGGACTGCATCTCGCCTGGTGTGTTGCCGCTGGCCACGCCTGATTGTACGAAGGCGGCCGACCCGTGCTGTGCCAACTGGATCACGTTTGGCGGCCCCGGTGTCTGCCGGAGGCACGGTCAGGGTTCTGAATCGGCTGCGAGGCGGGCGAGGCGGGCCGCGTCGCCCGTGTAGGCCTCCGGAGTCAGCTGCGAGCAGCCGATCCCGCTCTGCAGCAGGCAGGTCAATGGTTCGCAGGAATGCCCCAAGCGACTCCCGGCTGATGGCCGAGCCGCGCGTGAGTTCCTTCAGGCGCTCATAGGCATCCCCATGCCCGTGGCGGCGCATGACCGTCTGGACAGCCTCGCCGAGCACTTCCCAGGACTGCTGCAACTCGAGGCGCATGCGCGGGCCATCGGCCTCCAGCTTCCGCAGGCCCGTGAGCAGGGATTGCACGGCAAGCGTCGTGTGGCCGATCGCAACCCCCAGGTTGCGCAGGACGGTTGAGTCGCTGAGGTCCCGTTGCCAGCGGGAAACGGGAAGCTTCTCCGCGAAATGCGTCAACAGTGCATTGGCGATACCGAGATTGCCCTCCGCATTCTCGAAGTCGATCGGGTTCACCTTGTGCGGCATGGTGGAGGAGCCGACTTCCGTGTCGACCTTCCGCTGCCTGAAATAGCCGATCGAGATGTAGCCCCACAGGTCGCGGGTGAGATCGAGAAGGATCACATTGCACCGGACGAGGCAGTGGCAATACTCCGCGATCCAGTCGTGAGGCTCGATCTGGGTCGTGTAAGGGTTCCAGACCAGCCCGAGTGATTCGATGAAACGGCGCGATACCCCCGGCCAGTCGACGTCAGGGTACGCGACCCGATGCGCATTGAAGTTGCCGACGGCGCCATTCATCTTTGCCAGCGGCTCCACGGCGCGAAGCTGCTGCAGCTGGCGCTTCAGGCGCCAGGCGCTGTTGGCCAGTTCCTTGCCCATGGTCGTTGGGCTGGCAGGCTGGCCGTGAGTGCGGGCCAGCATGGGAACTTCGGCCAGGCCTCGTGCCATGGCATCGAGCACGGCCACGACCTGGCGAAGCTGCGGAAGCAGCAGGTCGTCCCGGCCATGCCGGAGCATCAGGGCATAGGCAATATTGTTGATGTCCTCGGATGTGCACGCGAAATGCAGGAAGGGCCGGATCCGGCTCAGGTCGGCGCCGTGCGCCAGGCGCTCCGCAATCAGGTACTCGACGGCCTTGACGTCGTGATTGGTCCGGCGCTCGATGTCCTTGACCTGCCGGGCATCATCCGGGCCAAAGTGCTCGGCGAGGGCACTCAGGACATCGTTGACGACCGGGGAGAGCGGCCCCAGCCCGTCCACACCAGGCTCCCGGGCCAGGAACTGCACCCAGCGAACCTCGGCCAGAACGCGGAAACGGACCAGGCCGTACTCACTGAAGATGTTCCGGAGCGGGTCCGTCTTCGCGGCGTACCGCCCATCGAGCGGAGAAATTGCAGTAAGCGGTTCCCGGTCCATATCCGTTGCGAGGAAAAACCCTATAATTCAGCCCCGAAATCATACACCAACATGGCTGGTCGTCGCGGGCTAAAGCAGCGCCGCGAGTGGCCCCCGGCATTGATCAGGAGAGCATTGATGGCTACCAAGGGTTATCGCGTCGAGCGCGACAGCATGGGCGAGTTGCGGGTGCCGGAGCAGGCCCTGTGGGGCGCCCAGACGCAGCGTGCGGTGGACAACTTCCCGATCAGCGGCCTGCCCATGCCGCGGGGCTTCATTCGCGCCCTGGGCCTCATCAAGTGGGCCGCTGCCGGTGCGAATGCGGAGCTCGGCCTGCTCAAGACCGGCAAGGCGATGGCGATCCAGGCAGCGGCGCTGGAAGTAGCCGACGGCCGGCACGATGCGCAGTTCCCCATTGATGTCTTCCAGACCGGTTCGGGGACCAGTTCCAACATGAATGCCAACGAGGTCATTGCGCGCCTCGCGACCAAGCGCCTGGGCTCGGAGGTGCATCCCAATGATGACGTCAACATGGGCCAGAGCAGCAATGACGTCGTTCCGACCGCCATTCACGTGAGCGCCGCCCTGGAGGTTTCCGAGGCACTGCTCCCTGCGCTCACGCACCTGCGGGAGGTCATCGGGAGGAAGGCCAAGGAAACCGACGATGTCGTGAAGACCGGGCGTACCCATCTCATGGACGCAATGCCGGTGCGCATGGGCCAGGAACTGGGAGGCTGGGCACAGCAGGTCGCCAATGCCGAGGCACGGCTCCAGGACTGCCTGCCGCGGCTCACGCGGCTTGCGCAGGGTGGTACCGCGGTCGGCACGGGTATCAATGCGCACCCGAAGTTCGGCAAGAAGGTCGCGGTGCTGCTCGGTGAGCAGACCGGGGTTAAGTTCGACGTTTCCCGCAACCTCTTCGAGTCACTCAGCTGCCAGGACACGGCCGTGGAGCTGTCCGGCCACCTGCGGACGCTGGCCGTTGCGTTGATGAAGATTGCGAATGACCTCCGCTGGATGAATAGCGGCCCCCTCGCCGGCCTTGGGGAGATCTCGCTTCCCGGGCTGCAGCCCGGCAGCAGCATCATGCCCGGCAAGGTGAATCCGGTGATTCCCGAGGCCGTGGCCATGGTGGCTGCGCAGGTGATTGGCAACGACTCCACGATCACCGTGGCCGGCCAGTCCGGAAATTTCCAGCTCAACGTCATGTTGCCCGTCGTGGCCTACAACCTTCTCCAGAGCGTCCAGCTGCTGTCGAATGCCAGCCGGGTTCTGGGGGACAAGGCAATCGCGGGGTTCAAGGTCAATCACGACAAGCTCGCGGAAGCCCTCGATCGAAACCCGATCCTCGTGACGGCGATGAACCCGGTCATTGGCTACGAGAAGGGCGCGGCCATCGCCAAGAAGGCCTACGCAGAGCGCCGTCCCGTCCGTGACGTTGCGGCTGAGCTGACGGATCTCTCGAGCAAGGAGATCAACCGGTTGCTGAATGCCCGGGATCTGACCAAGGGCGGCATAAAATCCTGAATCTGGCCATACCTGCAAGGTGATCGACAGGCTGATCGTCAGTCTGAGGGCGTCGCGGCCACCCGTGGATCTCCAGCGGGAGGCCCTGGCGCGGCTGCCCAGCGGGTTGGCGGCCCAACTTTTTCCAGAGCCACTGATTCCCGCTGCCGTGCTCGTCGGTCTGGTGCCCAGGGAGGCGGGCTGGGAAGTGCTGCTGACCCGGCGAACCGACCAGCTGCGTGATCACCCGGGCCAGGTCAGCTTTCCCGGGGGCCGGCTGGAGGCTCACGATGAAGGGCCGCTGGCCGCAGCTGTTCGCGAGGCTCGCGAAGAGGTTGGTATCGAACCCGAAGTTCATCGATGTCGTCGGCTACCTCCCGCCGCATGCCGTGGTCACGGGCTTCGCAGTCAGTCCTGTCGTTGCGATCCTGCGTCCCGGGTTCACGTTGCGGGCCGACCCGTCCGAGGTGGCCGAGATCTTCGGGGTCCCGCTCGATTACCTGCTGGATCCCGCGCATTTCATTACCGGCGAACGAACGGTGCGGGGCGTCCACCTGCCGGTATATACCTGCCAGTACGGAGCCCATCTGATATGGGGCGCAACGGCCCAGATCCTGCATACCCTTCGTGAAAGCATCCATGCAGCAGACCAGTAAGCGCGATATCCGGACGTTGCTCGAGATCATGGCGACCCTGCGCGATCCCGTACGGGGTTGTCCCTGGGATCGGGAGCAGGACTTCGGTTCCATCGCGCCCTACACGATTGAGGAGGCCTATGAGGTCGCCGATGCCATCGATCGGGACGACCTGCCGGAGCTGCGGGATGAGTTGGGTGACCTGCTGTTCCAGGTGGTCTTTCACGCGCAGATGGCCAGCGAGTTGCGCGCCTTCGACTTCGGCGACGTCGTCGCGGCCATCAGCGAGAAGATGATCAGGCGCCACCCCCACGTCTTTGGTACTGGCCGGATAGAGTCTGCCGAGCACCAGCGCGATGCCTGGGAGGCTCTCAAGGCCTCGGAGCGCGCAGCCGCGGGGCGCGGTGCATCCGCGATCGGGGGCGTCGGCCAGGCGCTTCCGGCACTCGCGCGGGCCGAGAAGCTCGGCAAGCGGGCGGCCCGCGTGGGCTTCGATTGGCCGGACGCGAACGGCGTTGCCGACAAGGTCCGGGAGGAACTGGACGAGTTGACGGCAGCCCTGTCGCAGGGGGATGCCCGGCGGATCCAGGAGGAGCTTGGCGACCTGCTCCTGGCTTGCGCGAGTCTGGCGCGGCACTGCCGTACCGATCCGGAGGAGGCGCTGAGGCAGGCTTGCCGCAAGTTCGAGGCACGGTTCCGGCGAGTGGAGGATGCGGTGCGGGTTCAGGGCCTGGAGTGGCGTGACCTCGGTGCAGCGGATCTGGACCGACTGTGGGAAGAGGCCAAGGCGCTGGAGTGATTGCCTGCCCGTGCCAGAACGCTTGTGGCATAGTCCGGTCGCATGATCGATCCCACACCTGACACCGGCTGGCACCCTGCCAGCTGGCTGGGCCGCGTCGCCGGCCAGATCCCGGCCTATCGCGACACCCAGCGCGCAGAAGCAGTAATGGCGACCCTGGCGCGCCTCCCGCCACTGGTCACCTCGTGGGAAGTCGATGCACTCGCGCGAGCAGCTGGCCCTGGCCGGCGAGGGCAAGGCTTTCATTCTCCAGGGGGGGGACTGCGCGGAGACTTTCGACGACTGTCGTTCCGATGTGATCGTCACCAAGCTCAAGATCCTGCTGCAGATGAGCGTGGTGATCATCTCCGGACTCAAGCGGCCCGTCGTGCGGATAGGGCGCATGGCGGGGCAGTACGCCAAGCCCAGGTCCGCGGACACGGAGACGCGCACCGATCAGACGCTACCCAGTTTTCGCGGCGACATCATCAACCGGAGCACCTTCACCGCCAAGGACCGCGAACCGGATCCCGAGCTCATGCTTCGGGCCTATGAGCGCTCGGGACTCACGCTGAATTTCATTCGCTCGCTGATTGATGGCGGCTTTGCGGATCTCCACCATCCGGAGAACTGGGACCTGGATTGGGTCAGCCATTCCCCGATGGCTGACCAGTACCGGCGCACGGTGCAGACCGTTGCGGACGGACTCGACTTCTTCGAGAGCCTGACTGGCAAGTCGATTGATCAGGCGCGGCGGGTGGACTTCTTCGCATCTCACGAGGGACTGCATCTGCCCTACGAACAGGCGCAGACGCGCTTCCTCGAGCACCGCCAGGCCTGGTACGACCTCACGACGCACTTTCCGTGGATCGGCGTGCGCACGAGTCGGCTGGACGGCGCGCACGTGGAGTTCTTCCGCGGCGTACGCAATCCGATCGGGGTGAAGGTCGGGCCGGACACGACGCCCGTATTCCTGCATGGGCTCCTGCGGGCGCTGAATCCAGCCAACGAGCCGGGCCGGCTCACGCTGATTCACCGGCTCGGAGCCGGGCGGATCCGGCAGGTGCTGCCGGGGCTGATCGACGCAGTGCACGAGGCCGGCGCCCGAGTGGTCTGGGTCTGCGATCCCATGCATGGCAATACCGAGACGGCCAGTTCCGGACTGAAGACGCGTCGGGTCGAGAACATCCTCGGCGAGCTGGATGCGGCCTTCGAGGTGCACCGTGCCGCCGGCTCGCACCTGGGCGGGGTTCACCTGGAGCTGACTGGCGACCACGTGACGGAGTGCACCGGCGGCGCACGCGGCCTCACCGAATCGGACCTGCGAGCGTGACTACAGGACCCAGGTCGATCCGCGCCTGAACTATGAGCAGGCAATGGAAGTCGCCATGCGAATCGCTGGTCATGGACGAGACATTTGACAGCAAGGCGTTTCTCGCTTCGCTGACCCATCGTCCCGGCGTTTACCGCATGCTGGCCGCGGGCGGCGCCATCCTCTACGTCGGCAAGGCCCGGGACCTGCGCAAGAGGGTCGCCACGTACTTCGGCAGCAAGGCCCACCACCCGAAGACCCAGGCGCTGATGGCCCAGACGGTCCGCGTCGAGGTGACCGTGACCGGAACCGAGCAGGATGCGCTGCTGCTCGAGCACAACCTGATCAAGGAGCATCGCCCCCGGTTCAATGTCGTCCTCCGCGATGACAAGAGCTACCCCTGGATCTACGTATCGACCCAGCAGGAGTTTCCACGCTTCGAGTTTCACCGCGGCTCCAGGAAGGCACCGGGCCGCTACCTGGGCCCGTGGCCGGGTGCCGGCGCCGTTCGGGAGAGCCTGGTCCAGCTCCAGAAGCTGTTCCGGGTTCGCCAATGCTCCGAATCGTTCTTCGCCAACCGCACCCGTCCCTGCCTCCAGTACCAGATCCAGCGCTGCACTGCGCCCTGTGTCGGACTCATCCCGCCGGGCGAGTACCGCCGCGACGTAGAGGACGCCATTCTGTTCCTCGAGGGAAGGAACACTGCCGTGCTGGCGAATCTCGTCGGCCGGATGGAGCAGGCTTCCGGCGAACTGGACTACGAGAGGGCGGCGGTCCTGCGGGACCAGGTTGCGCTGATACGGAAGATCCAGGCGGAACAGGTCATCGCCGGAACCGGGATCGAGGAGGCAGACGTGATCGGCGTGCACCAGGACGAGGGACAGGCGTGCATTGCCGTCATCCTGATACGGGGCGGCCGCGTGCTCGGCAGCCGGACCTGGTTCCCGAGGGTGGCCGCCGGGACCGACGACGACGAGGTTGTGGCCGCCTTCATCAGCCAGCACTATTTTCATGAGCAGGCGCCCGCTGAGATTCTCGTGCCGGTTCCACCGCTCGACGGAGCCGTGCTCGAGGCCGCGCTGACCAGCAGGACGCAGCACCGCGTGCTGATCCGTCACCAGGTGAGGGGCACCCGCAGGCGCTGGCTCGAGATGGCGGCGACCAATGCCCGTCAGGGACTCGCCAGCCGGCTGGCGAGCGGAGCCTCGGTGCGGGGGCAGCTCGAAAGCCTGGTCGACGCCCTGGGACTGGATGACGTTCCGCGGCGCATCGAGTGCTTCGACATCAGTCACACCGGAGGCGGAGAGACGGTGGCGTCCTGCGTCGTCTTCGGTCCGGATGGCCCGATCAAGTCCGACTATCGCCGTTTCAACATCCAGGGCATCGAGCCTGGTGACGACTACGGCGCCATCCGGCAGGCCGTCGAGCGCCGCTTTGCCCGGATCCGGCGTGGCGAATCGCCGGTTCCGGACCTGATCCTGATCGATGGCGGCCATGGGCAGGTGGAGAAGGCGAGGGAGGCCCTGGAGGAGCTCCAGCTGGGCCATCTCCCACTGGTCGGGGTCGCCAAGGGCAGGGACCGGCGCGCCGGGGAGGAGAAGCTGGTCTTTCCCGGCGAAGCCAGTCGCCCGCACCTGCCCGCCAGGCTCACCGGCGCTGCTGCTTATCCAGCAGATCCGGGACGAGGCCCACCGCTTCGCCATTACCGGACACCGCCAGCGCCGGTCGAAGGCCCGGGTGACGTCGACCCTGGAGTCCATCGATGGCCTCGGCCCCCAGCGCCGGCGCTCCCTGCTCCGGCAGTTCGGTGGGCTGCAGGGCATCCGTCAGGCAGGGGTAGCGGATCTCGCCAAGGTGCATGGCATCAGCCGGTCGCTCGCGCAGCGAATCTACGACCACCTCCATGGTGGCCAGCCCTGAAATCCGGCGCCGGCGCGAAGACGCGCCTGGCGAGCGGACAGGCTAGAATGCGCGCGTGTATCCCCAGTTCAACATCGCGACCTCACTGACGTGGTTCCGGATCGCGGCCATACCGCTCGTAGCCGTCGTGTTCTACTGGTCATCGCCCTGGGCCCGGCCCGCGGCAGCCATCGTCTTCCTGCTGGCCGCCATCACGGACTGGCTGGACGGTTACGTGGCCCGGCGCCTGCAGCAGACGTCCCAGTTCGGCGCATTTCTGGACCCCGTCGCCGACAAGATGATCGTCTCGACGGCGCTGATCCTCCTCGTCCAGTCCGATCCGCGCGTGATCATCGCGACCCTCGCGGCCATCATCATCGGGCGGGAGATCGCGGTATCCGCCCTGCGCGAATGGATGGCCGAGCTCGGCAACCGCCACCGCGTCGTCGTCTCCGGCTACGGGAAACTGAAGACGATCACCCAGATGACGGGGCTTTGCTGCATGCTCTTCGAACAGCCGCTTCTGGGGCTGCCAATCTACGAAATTGGGGTGGTTTTCCTCATTCTGGCCGCCGGCCTCACCATCTGGTCGATGTTCGGCTATATCCGCGCTGCCTGGCCCGATCGCCGCGGAAGGTGCGCCCCTTTCTTGACACGGCAGCGCCGCCCGGTAGCATATGCAGTTCTTGTAAGCGGGAATAGCTCAGTTGGTAGAGCGGTACCTTGCCAAGGTACAGGTCGGCGGTTCGAGCCCGCTTTCCCGCTCCAGATTCTGCCTCCGAACGGACGTCGCGCGACGTCGCCCAGCGAGGCCAATACAGCGGCTAGGTGGCAGAGTGGTCATGCAGCGGCCTGCAAAGCCGTGTACGCCGGTTCGATTCCGACCCTAGCCTCCATCCCCACCCGACCGCCTACAATGCTGCCTGGCCCGGGTGGCGAAACTGGTAGACGCTACGGACTTAAAATCCGTTGCCCCTAACAGGGCGTGCCGGTTCGAGTCCGGCCCTGGGCACCAAGCACAGCAAGGGTTTCAGGCGTGCCAACCCGCTTCCGGAAACGGCGCTTCTGAGGGCCATTGGGTTTACACGGCCTCGGACAGCGGGCTCCCCTGGTTAGCCTGACCGCGACTTCGACCCCCCGGCAGAAGCCTGAAACGGCAGTGCCTTCCGCCGCAGCCACCCCATCACGCCGAGGGCGGAGCCGAAGAGCCAGACGGCGGCAATTACGGCACCAACCCCGACGGCCCCGGTGGCTGACCGAGCAGTTGCCGGAACAGTGTGGTGTCCTGAGCATTCACCGAACCGTTGCAGTTAATGTCGGCCTTGTTGAACGTCGGGCCGACGCTCGGCTGCCCGAGCTGGCCGCGGAACACACTGGTGTCCTGGGCGTTGGTGACGCCGTTGCCGGTCATGTCGCCGTCGCAGCGATTGCCGTAGCCATCGCCGTCGGAGTCGCACTGGTGGGGTTCGCCGAAGGTGGTGCAGTTGTCCGAGCTATTGAGCACCCCATCCCCGTCGAGATCCGGGTTGGTCACGGTGACGCTCACGACCGCATAGTCCACATCCACCCCGCTCTCCACCCAGTACTCGAAGCTGTCTGGACCCACGTAGCCGGGCTGGGTGTAGGTGATGCGGATTCCGGACGGCGACCCGGGGGCGCCGCTCACCTCCGCGGTACCGTGCAATGGATCGATCCAGATTCCCACGAAGACCGTAGCTGCCAGTCCGTTGTCATTCTGCAGGACATCGATCACCACGGGCTGGTTCTGGGCGGTCGTGACGCTGTCGTCGATCGCGTACTGCAGCGTGGTGCTGGTGAACGCTTATGCCGCCCACGGTCAGCACCGTGTCCACCGCCATGCTAGGCGCGTCCGAACTGGTGTGGCGGACTCGCACGGAATAGCCGTTGGTGATGGTGCCGGCCGCGCTCGTGAAGGCTCCGCCGCTAATCGAATACTCGCCACCAGTAACTGAGATCGGCACGGCGACATTGATGCCGGTAACGACGACCGGCGATGACGTGACAATACTGGAAGTTGCCACGTCGGCCTGATCAATGAACGCGAAGGGATCTGGAATGGCGTCATCGGGCGGCGGCACGTTGGCGAAGGTCCACCGCTGGCCATTGTTGAACGACGTGGTGCCGTTGCAGATGGTGGAGTTGCAGGTCGCCGTTGCGCAGGACCAGCGTGCCGGCCCGGGCGTCGAAGCTGGCCGTCGTCATGTTGTCGTACACGGCAATTGACTCGGGGGTCGCCCCCGGGCAGGCCAAACGGGAACTGGCCAACTTCGTCGTCGCCACCGATCGGTGCGGGAGAACGGCAGTGCCGGGACCCCACGAGGTGGTGGATTCACTGAAGAAGTTGGCGCCGAATGTGTAGTTGCCGCAGATGCTGGCGCCCACGTTGCCGCCGAAGTTGCCCTCCGTGCAGGTGTAGGTGGCGGCGCTGGCAGCCGCGCCGTTGCCCATCACCAGGCCGGTGATGAAGACCCGGTACAGGGTGCTGGTGGGCGCCGTGGTGACGCGCTGTTGAGCGGCCAAGGTCTGGGTAAGCAGGCCTGTCACATCGTCGTACGGACCAAGGTAGCCGTGGACGACGTGATGTTGGCTCGGTGCTGCCCGCCGTGCCGTTGTTGCTATAGACCAGAACGAGGTCAGCGTGGCGGTGTAGACGGCGGCGTCGGCCGGCCCCGCGGCGACACCGCCGATGGCGGTGGCCACCGAACAGCCAGGGCGCTCTTGCCTTGAGTGTTCATAACTTTTTGAATTCCACTGCCATTGCTATTCGCAGTGGCCAACTCGGCCCCGCTCGTTGCTATTGGCTGAGGCTACACGTCCCCGAACCCGAGCTGGCGTAAGTACTGGCCGCAAGGGGCACAGCCGTCATGTCAAACCGGAGATCCCAATGAAAGCACCAGATTTCGCCGCTGGCCCCCGTGCCGCCCTGGCCCTAGAAACAAGAAACCCGCCGAAGCGGGTTCCCTGGTGCAGCCTGTCTGTAGCAGTCAGCCGGCCAGCTTCCGGCGCAGCACGCCCATCACGCCGAGGGCGGAGCCGAACAACCAGACGGCCCCCGGCACGGGGTACCGCCCGATATCGCCCGACCGCACGGCCCACGAGTAGTTCTCGCTGACTTTAAAGCGGACGATGTTTTCGCCGCTGGCGAAGGAGAAGGTTGAAACACTGTCGATAAAAGGAGGTTGCTCGGAGCCGGACCAGTAGCCATCAGGTTGGAGGTTACTAAATGGGCCGGGTGAGACTGCTCTGATGAGGTTCTGCCAGTACATGTAGCCCATTTCGTAATCGCGGCAGTCAGGTTCGGTGGCTGTGGAACAATCGACGGGTCCAAGGAACGTGTTGCCGTCCCGATTGACATCCGCACTGGACAGCCGCCAGTCGCTCGTGCCGAGATAGGCCGCCGTGTTCATGGCCGTGATCCACTCGTTGGCCTGCGCCCAAGTCATGCTGCCATTGGCGTTGATGCCGAGGACACCGAAGGTGGTGGTGTCGGCCAGGTTCGCGTCTGCCAGCCAGGTGATGTTCAGCACATCGTCATAGTAGGCCTGGCCGGACATTCGGCTCTGCAAGGCTGCGTTGGCCGGCAACGACAGCAGGCAGAGTCCGACGACTCTCCACATGTCCTTCATGGTGTGATCTCCCGTCGCAATTATCTGCTTAGGCCCACGCGGCCCGGGTGTTGCCATGGGCTGAGACTACTCCTCCCCGGACCCCAGCGGTCTCGGTAGTGGGCGCAGCGGCATTGCGTCAAACCGAATCCACAAATCCCCAGATTCGCCGCCGGTCCCGGCATCGTCGGCCGGCGGGCCGGGCAGCAACCGAGCGCCCCGCACACCCGTCAGCAGGGCGGCGACCGAGAGGAGGGGCGTAGGCCCGACGAGATCGTGGCGCCTGGGCAATCCTGAGCGGCGTGGCGGAAGGGGTGGCACGTCGGGTGCAGTCAGGGTGCAGTACACCGCACAAAGCGTCACAACACGGCATTTCTTGACGAGTGGCTGAAACCCTTAAATTCTAAGGCTTTCAGACGTGTTTAGTTGTGCGGCGCGGTGTGCAGAAATAGGCACAATCCGACTAAAAATCCGTTGCCCCTAACAGGTCGTGCCGGTTCAAATCCGGCCCTGGGCACATTGGTCTCGGCGACAACGCTAAGGCAGCTAGCGCCCGCGGCAGTCGTAGCGGAGCCGGAAATTGCCGATCGCCACCAGGTCGCCATGCTCCAGCTGCCTGCTGGTCGTTGCCGTGCCGTTCACGACGGTGGCATTGGTGCTGCGCAGGTCGATGACAGTGACAGCGTCCGGAGTGACGGTCAGCACGGCGTGGTGCCGGCTGACGTAGCGGCTGTCCAGGCGGAGGCCACTCTGCGGGCTGCGGCCGATCACCAGCCGCCCTGGCGCGAGGGTGCGCCGCTCGATGATTACGCCGTCCAGCATGACGACGAGACTGCCCGGCGAAACGTCACCAGCCGCGGGTGCGAGCCGGTGCGTGCTCTGGCTGGCCACTGCGGGAGCGCGCTGCCGGCCTTGGCTTGTTGCCCGGAGTGACCCAGGCCAGCGATCGGTCCAGATCGAATCTTTCCCGCGTGAATTGCCGGAGTCCGGCCATGCCCTGCGAGTCCAGCACCCTGTGCAGATCCCGCGAGCCGGTCAGCAGGAACGTGATGGCCGGGGTTGCGCCGGCACGAACCTTTGCCAGGGTCTGCATGAACTCCAGGACACGCGGTCCACAGCGCTCCGTCGCCTCGATGAGTGCGACCGTCCTCCGTCCGCGGGCGCCTTCGTGCCGGAGAAAGACGACCATGAGATTGTGCAGGTCATCCAGGTGTGCCTCGAAGAGTTCGAAACCAAGCTGTTCGAGGCAGCTGGCGAGAAACGTCTGGACGCTGTCCGTCGGCGTCGTGACGTGAACAGGGTGCAGATCCTCGCTGGCCTCGAATTCTGCGGCAGCACGCGCGATGAGTGCAGCCATGGGCGCCGCTGACCCCGTCACGATGCCGAACGAGCGATGGCCCCGGAGACAACGATTGATGTAGCCGAGCCCCGCCGTCACACCCGCCGGGTCGACGCCAGGGCTGGCAGGATCGCGTGCGCCCGAAGCCGGGCTCAGGCTGGTGACCTCGAACAGTGCGGCCATAGTGGAAACTCCGTTCCTTGGCGGCAGTCAGTCCGGCTTATGCTTTGTCACACGGGTGAGGTGCTGCGACCGTCCGCGTGGTCTGCCGATAACTGACTCCTGAAGTTCAGTCTAAGTATCGGTTCCAGTTATGTAAAGCCGGTCTCCGGCCCCTCGGCATTCCCTTGGGCCCGCTCGTGAAGTCAGTGTAGTAAAGTGCTGTAGAAACTTGTTTTAAATAGATATATCAGGGAGGATGGCGCGCCGTTCAGGGTGGGCGGTCGATTCTTTTCAAGCGGGCTTTGAACCGGGTTTTGGAGACAGGCGTGCTGGCAGGCGCGGGATTGACGCTGTGGCGTGGAACGACATTCCTCTTCGAGGAACTGTCCTTCGTCGTTCGGGAGGGCACAGCTCTGCTGATCGAGGGTCCGAATGGCGCGGGCAAGACCTCGCTGCTGCGGGTCATCGCCGGTCTGACCATGCCGGAGTCCGGCACCGTCACCTGGCGTGGAGCGGATTTCCGCGAGCAGATCCGGGTCGGCCAGTTGCGCATGACGTTTTCCAGCCACGCACTCGCCCTGAAGGGCGAGCTGAGCACGCGCGCCAATCTCGAATTCTTCGCCCGGCTGTCCGGCATGGCGCACAAGGTCGGCGAGATCCTGGAACTGACCGGCCTTGGCAACTGCGCCGATCTGGACGTCAGGCAGCTATCTGCAGGCCAGAAGCGTCGAGCGGCCCTTGCCCGGATTCTGCTCTCGAGGGCCGAGCTCTGGTTGCTGGATGAGCCCCAGACCAATCTCGATGCCGCGGGCCGCCAGGCCGTGGAAGCGGCAATCCGTGGCCATCTGGGGCAGGGCGGTACCGTGGTCGTCGCAGCCCACCAGGCACTGGACCTGGGTAGCGCATCGCTATCGCGGCTGAAGCTCGGCGAGGCCTGACCGTGGCAGTACCTACTCTCGCCGCCGCACCCGGTCAGGCAACGGAAGCACCGGCTCTCGGCCTGGTAACCCTGTTCCGGGCGGTGTTCATCAGGGACCTGAGGGTGGGGCTCCGACGCTGGACCGATGCCAGCAACGCCGCACTGTTCTTTATTCTGGTCGTTACCCTCTTTCCCCTGGCTCTCAGCCCCAAGGCCGAGATGCTCCGCATGCTCGCGCCGGGGGTCATCTGGATCGCCGCACTGCTTGCCACGCTGCTTTCGCTACACCTTCTGTTCCGGGCCGACCTGGAAGATGGAACCCTCGAGCAACTTCTCACCGTGCCCTATCCGCTGGGCTGGATGCTTCTGGCCAAGACGCTCGCGCACTGGGTGATTACCGGTGTGCCCGTCGTCGTCATGGCACCTGTCCTGGCAATCACCTACCATTTGCCGGCGTCGGCAGTGGGCGTGCTGACGTTCAGCCTGCTGCTGGGCACGCCAACCCTGATCCTGCTGGGGTCCATCGGTGCTGCCCTGACAGCAGGCTTGCGGGGTGCGGGGGTGCTACTGGCCTTCATCGTGGCGCCCCTGATGCTGCCGGTACTCATGTTGGGCGCGAGGGCTACCGACCTGGCGCTGGCGGGTGAGGACGTCACCGGCCCCCTGTACCTGCTGGCCGCCTTGCTGGTCCTGGCGATCAGCCTGGCGCCCGCGGTAGCCGCCGGGGCGATTCGGATCAGCGCCGACTAGACGGCCGCAGCGGAAGGAGAGCGCACCATGTGGAACTGGTTCTTCAAACTGGCTTCGCCACCACACTTTTATGCACTCGCGGGCAAGCTGAGTTACTGGCTGCTGGTTCCCGCCATTCTCCTCCTGGCCATTGGCACCTGGGGCGGACTCATCCTGGCGCCACCGGACTACCAGCAGGGTGATGCCTTCCGCATCATCTATGTTCACGTCCCCAGCGCCTACCTTTCCATGCTGATCTACGTGACGATGGCAGTCGCAGGGGCCATCGGCTTGATCTGGCGCATCAAGCTTGCCCATGCGGTGGCAGCGAGTTGCGCCCCGATCGGGGCCTCGTTCACATTCGCCGCTCTCGTCACGGGGGCCGTCTGGGGCAAGCCGATGTGGGGCACCTACTGGGAATGGGACCCGCGCCTGACCGCAGAGCTGATCCTGCTGTTCCTGTATTTCGGCTACATGGGCTTGCGCGGCGCCTTCGAGAATCTGACCCAGGCCGATCGCGCCAGCGCCGTGCTGGCAATCGCGGGCGTGGTGAACGTCCCGATCATCCATTTTTCCGTAATCTGGTGGGCCAGCCTCCACCAGGGTCCCACGCTGTCGAAGCTGGAGGCGCCCTCGATCTCCGGCGATATGCTCTGGCCCCTGCTGACCATGATCCTGGCATTTACGCTCTTTTTCCTGGGTATCCTGGCGATGCGTGTGCGGGCTGAGGTGCTGGAGCGGGAGGTTCAGTCCCGCTGGGCCCAGGACATGCTGCGTGGTGCCAGCCCGGTAGGCGTAAACTCTTGAACGGTATCCTTGCCGTGGACGGCTACACGGGCTATCTGGTGATTGCCTACGGCGTGACAGCGCTGGTGGTGGTCGGCAACCTGGTTGCTGCACGCCGCCAGTTCCGCCAAGTCCACCGGCGGTTGCGCGAACAGCTGGAGCGGCGGTCCGGCAGGCGTCCCGTTCCGGGTTCAAGCCAGGCCAGCGGCAGGGTTGGCAGCGCGGGCGGCAACGAGGCTACAGTCGGGAGAAATCAATGACCCCACGTCGTCAAAGAATGCTGGTCGTCGGCCTGGTGCTGGCGGGCGTTGCCGGCGCGGTTGGGCTCTCCCTGCGGGCCTTCCAGGAAAACCTCCTGTACTTCTACACCCCGTCGCAGGCGCTGGCCGGCGAGGCGCCCGCGGGCAAGAAGTTCCGGCTCGGCGGCATGGTCGAAAAGGGCAGTGTGCGACGCGAGTCCGGCGCCCTCGAAGTCCGCTTCGACGTCACGGACAACAAGGACCGCCTCACGGTTGCCTACTCGGGAGTCCTTCCCGACCTGTTTCGTGACGGGCAGGGCGTGATTGCCATGGGCGTCCTGGAGCCAAACGGCGTGTTCCGTGCCGAAGAGGTCCTCGCGAAGCACGATGAGAACTACATGCCGCCGGAGGTGGCCGAGGCCCTGGCCGACCAGGGCCAGCCGGTGCAGCCCGGACCCGGTGGCGCAACGCCAAACTGAACGACAGCATGATCCCCGAACTTGGTCAACTCTGCCTGATCCTGGCTCTGTGCCTTGCGATCTGCCAGATGCTCTTTTCTCTCGGTGGCGCCCATCGGGGGCAGCACGGCCTGATGGCCGCCGGGCCCGCCGCGGCAGCCGGGCAGTTCGTCTTCGTCGCCGGCGCCTTCGGGATGCTCGCCTGGTCGTTCCTCAAGAATGATTTCTCGCTGCTGTACGTTGCCAGCAATTCCAACAGCCAGCTTCCCGAAATCTATCGCTTAGCCGCGGTCTGGGGTGGTCACGAAGGCTCGCTGCTCCTGTGGGTCCTGGTCCTGTCCGGCTGGACGATCGCGGTCACGGCACTCAGTCGCACCCTCCCACGGGAGGTTGCGGCCCGCATCACCGGGGTCATGGGGGCCATCAGCGTCGGTTTTCTCGCCTTCATCCTCTTCACGTCGAATCCGTTCCTGCGCCTCAGCCCGGTTCCGTTCGATGGCAATGACCTGAATCCGCTCCTTCAGGATCCCGCCATGGCCCTGCATCCGCCCATGCTGTACATGGGCTACGTCGGCTTCTCGGTGGCGTTCTCCTTTGCCGTAGCCGCACTTCTGGCCGGCCGTGTGGACCAGGAGTGGACACGCTGGGCTCGCCCCTGGACGACAGCCGCCTGGGTGTTCCTTACCGTGGGCATCGCGCTCGGCAGCTGGTGGGCTTACTACGAGCTCGGATGGGGCGGCTGGTGGTTCTGGGACCCGGTGGAGAATGCCTCGTTCATGCCCTGGCTGGTCGGCACGGCGCTGATGCATTCACTGGCTGTCACGGAGAAACGGGGAATATTCAAGGGATCCACGCTGCTGCTGGCGATAGCAGCGTTTTCGCTCAGCCTGATCGGTACGTTCCTCGTCCGTTCGGGCGTCCTCGTGTCGGTACATTCCTTTGCGGCCGATCCCGCCCGGGGACTCTTCATCCTTTCGTTCCTCGCCGTGGTGATCGGTACCGCACTGGGCCTGTATGCCTGGCGGGCCCCGTCGCTGGACCGCGCCGTCGGTTTCAAGCCGTTTTCGCGCGAGAGTTTTCTTCTCGTCAACAATATCCTGCTGTGCATAGCCGCCGGGCTGATCTTCCTGGGCACCATCTACCCGCTGGTACTGGATGCGCTCAACGCGGGCAAGATCTCGGTTGGCCCGCCATACTTTGAAACGGCGTTCATGATTCCCATGCTGCCCCTGCTCATCGCTGTCGGCATCGGCATGCACACGGCCTGGCGTGGTGCCAGCGCCGCAGACGTGGCGAGGAAGCTCCGGATCCCGGCGGCACTGGCGGTGCTTGCGGGAATTTTCGTGCCGCTGGTGGTCTATGGCGGCGGGAATGGCGCCCTGACCGTCGCCGGTGTCACAGCGGCGGCCTGGCTCATCATTGCGGCCCTGCTGGATCCGGTTCGCCAGCTCGCCGGCCTCGGGCCGCGGCTGACCCAGTCGGCACTCGGCATGTCCGTCGCCCATCTGGGGCTCGGTCTCTGCGTCCTCGGTATTACGGTGACGTCGACGTTCGGGCTCGCTACCGATCAGCGCATTGCCCCTGGTGAGACCGCCCGTGTCGGCGACTACGAGATCTCGTTCAAGGGCACCCGGCCAGTGGCTGGCCCGAACTACCAGGCGCTGCGGGGCGAGGTGACGGTCACGCGCAATGGCAAGGCGATAGGGACGCTCTACCCGGAAAAGCGCACCTACGTCGTGCGGAGCTCGGCAATGACGGAGGCGGGGATCGATGCCGGCTGGTCCCGGGACCTGTTCGTGGCACTCGGCGATCCGCTTGGCAATGACGCCTGGAGCGTCCGCCTGCAGTACAAGCCGCTGGTACGCTTCATCTGGCTGGGGGCGATCGTGATGGCCCTGGGCGGGATCCTGGCTGCCACGGACCGCAGGTATCGCCTCCGTGCCAGGGAAGCGGCGGGGGCCTTGGCCGCCCAGACCGCCCAGTCCTGAGCTCGTCCCCCAAATCCCGCTGGGCCATGTGGCGGTTCCTGTTGCCCGTCGCAATTTTCGGCCTTCTGGTGGCCGTCTTTGTCCTGGGCCTCGGGAAGGACCCTGCTCTGGTGCCGTCCCCGCTGATCGGCAGGCCCGCGCCGGAATTCACCTTGCCGCGTCTCGATGACCCCGCAAAGACCCTGAGCCGAGGCGACCTGCTTGGCAAGACCAGCCTGGTGAATGTCTGGGGCACCTGGTGCTCCGGGTGTCGTCAGGAGCACGATGCGCTGCTCGCCCTGGCCCGCGACAGCGGCATTCCCATCTACGGCATCAACTGGAAGGACGACCAGCAACTGGCCCGTGAGTGGCTGGCGACGCTGGGTAACCCCTACGTGGCCGTTGGCGTCGATCAGGATGGCCGCACGGCCATAGACTGGGGTGTCTATGGAGCGCCCGAGACCTTTCTCATCGGTCCCGATGGCACCGTGCTCTACAAGCACATTGCTCCCATCACACTGGAGGTCTGGCGCGAGCAGTTCCTGCCCCGCATGGCAGAAGCGGGGGCCGCCAAATGACGGTCCGGGCGCTGCCGATCGCCTTGCTCGTCGGACTCCTGCTCGTTGCACGTCCGGGTCTTGCCATTGACACCGACCCGAAGCTCGCGGATCCGGTTCAGCAGGCCACCTATGAGCGGCTCACCAGCGAGGTTCGCTGCCTGGTTTGCCAGAACCAGACCATTGGCGACTCCAGCGCGCCTCTCGCAGCCGATTTGCGGCGGGAGATTCGCGAGATGATCGAAGCCGGCCGTTCCGAGGAAGAGATCAAGGTGTTCCTGCTGGAGCGCTACGGGGACTTCGTGCTGTACAAGCCCCGTTTCAAGCCGAGCACCGCCGCGCTGTGGCTCGCACCCTTGCTGCTGCTGTTGGTCGGGGGCCTCGGCCTCGCAAGGATTATCCGCCGCCGGGCCGCATTGCCGGTCCCGGCTGATGACGAGTCGGGCGCGACCGAAGAGGGGTAGCCGTTGACAGTCTTCGCAACCATCGCCGTCTTGTTGACCTTCATTGCCGTGGGGTTCGTGGTCTGGCCGCTGCTGCGTGGAGGTACCAAGGCCCACCCGGTGGCGGCCACGCTCACGGCGCTGGCGATACCTGCGGCCGTACTCGTGGTCTATCTGCTCGTGAGCAACCACGACTGGCAGGCATCCGGGCCCGGCGGGCCTGCTGCGACCTCGGCCGCCGCACCGGGCTCCGTCGAGGAGGCCGTGGCGTCACTCGAGCGGAAGCTGGCAGCGGCACCGGGAGACGAGGAGGGGTGGATCCTGCTTGGCAGCTCGTACCTCAGCCTCAATCGCCCGGCAGACGCCGCCAATGCCTATCAGAAGGCGCTGGATGTATCCGCTGGCCGCAACGTCGATGCGCGGCTGGGCGTGGCCGAGGCGCGCATCATTCTCGACCCGGGCTCCCTGTCGGGACCCGTCGGCGACGAGATCGAGGCCGTGCTCACGGCGGAGCCGCGGAATCCGAAGGGGCTCTGGTATGGCGGGCTTCTCAGCCTGGCCCGGGGCCAGCCGGAGGTGGCTCGTGAGCGCTGGCGGGCATTGTTGGATCTGGCGCCCCCGGAGCGCGTCCGGCAGATCATAGAAGCCCAGCTGGCGGAACTCGACGGCGGTGGTACGGCTGTCGGCAGTGAGGCGCCCGCCGCCGCAGAGTCCCCGGTGACTGCCAGCGGTGGCATTGGCATCACCGTGTCCGTGAGCGACGCGTTGCGCGGGCAGGTGTCCGCGTCGGCGCCTCTGTTTGTCTTTGTCCGTGATGCGCAGGCCGCGGGGCCGCCGCTGGCGGTCATCCGCCGGCTGGCGAGCGAGCTGCCGGTGACGCTCCGGATCAGTGACGCGGACATCATGCTGCCGGGAAGGACCCTGGCCAACGTCACGGCGGCCACGCTGGTGGCGCGGGTGGCGAACGGGGGTGACCCCGTGGCCAGGCCCGGCGACGTTTATGGCGAAGCCCGGTGGCAACGAGCCCAGGGCGGGTCGGGACCGGTGGCGATCATCATTGACCGGGTGGTCGCTCCCTAACGGCGGGTACCGCAGATTCCCCAAGGCCAGTGCAAATTTAACATAATATATATTATACGCAAACGATGTAGGAAACTTGCCTCCATGCCCACGAAACTCCTCCCTGCCGCCTTCCTGGCGGCGCTGTTGACCGCGTGCAGCACCACGACTGACCTGCCGCCCTTGCGCGGGACCGACCAGCCGGTGGACCTGGAGCGGTTCATGGGGCCCTGGTACGTGATTGCGGCCATTCCCATCCACATCCCACTGCTGCCGATGTTCTCCGAGAAAGGTGCCCACAACGGCGTGGAAACCTACCGCCTGGCACCGGACGGGACGATCGAGACGACCTATATCTTCAGGCGCGGCAGCTTCGATGGTCCGGAAAGGACGTTTACCCCGAAGGCGCGGGTCGCCAATTCACCCGTCAACTCCGAATGGAAGATGAAATTCGACTGGTACCTGCCGGAGGCCGACTATCTGATCCTCAGCCTGGACCCGGACTACCAGCACACCGTGATCGGCGTTCCGGACCGCAAGTACGTCTGGATCATGTCCCGGACACCCGTGATGCCGGACGGGACCGTACGGGCAGCTGGTCGAGCAATTGAAAGCCCGCGGCTATGCCACGGAGCGACTGGAGCGAGTTCCCCAGCGCTGGCCCGACTAGGCCCGCCGGCCCAGTTGCTGCACCACAAGGTCGGGAAAGTCCGTAAACAGGCCGTCGACGCCCAGACCGTCGACGAAGGCGGACACCAGTCCGCCAAAGGCCGTGAAACCGTGCGGCAGTTCATCGGCACGGAACGTGAAGGGATGCACCAGGAGGCCGAGTTCATGGGCCGTCCCGACGAGACCCCGGTCGGGCCAGGTCAGGCTGATGGCGGGTCCGATCGCGTTGGCGTATCCCGCGATGGCTGAGAGGCCTGTCCGGCTGACATCAGCGCCCTCCTCCAGCAGCTGGACTAGCGGCACTTCTGCCCCGAAGGTGGTGCGCACGCGCTGCAACTCGCCAGCCGAGAAGCACTGGACGAAAAACCCGTCATCCCGGGTGCGATAACCGAAATCCCTCAACGTCCCGATCAACCGGTCCCCGAGGGGAATGTCGTGCTGATGGTGCCAGTCGGGACCCTTGATCTCCGTGTACACGCCCGCGTTCCGGCCCGTCGAGCGATTCAGCCCGCGAATGAATTCGAGCTCTTCCTCGAGCGTGTGGATGCTGAAGTGCCCGCTCCCCGCGGGAAAGCGGCCCGGGTAACGCGCTCCCGGTTCCATCCTTCCGCCGCCTCTCCGTCACGCGCAGTGTCCGGAGCTCGGCCAGGTAAAAATCGATGCAGTAGTGACGCCCGTCCGGCCGCGCGCGGCCGGGAAAGCGCTCGCGCGACGTCCGTCAGCTGGTCGAGGTGCAGGTCGTGAAAGACGATCAGCCGGCCATCGCGGGACGCGACGACATCCTGCTCCAGGAAATCGGCGCCCATGCCATGGGCCAGGGCCTTGGCGGGCAGTGTATGTTCCGGCAGATAGCCGCTGGCGCCCCGATGCGCGATCACAACGGGCGCCGTGTTCATGAGCGCGGGCTACTCGCCTGCCACGCCGAGACGCTTCTGCATCACCGGGCTCGTCGTCGTGTACTGCAGGTGTACCTTCTTGCCGGGTTCGAGAATTGCCTTGGCCGCGAAGGCTGCCAGCGCTGCTTCGTGGAAGCCGCTCAGGATGAGTTTCTTCTTCCCCGGGTAGTCGCAGATGTCACCAATGGCAAATATCCCCGGGACGTTCGTCTGAAACGCCTCGGTATCCACGGTAATGGCCTTCTTGTGGAGCGTGAGGCCCCAGTCGGCGATCGGCCCCAGCTTGGGCGACAAGCCGAAAAACACCAGCAGATGGTCCACATCGAGCACGCGGGAGCCCCCGTCCTTCAGGCCCAGCTCGAGGCCGGTCAGGCGGTCGCCATCCAGCCGCAGCGCCGTGGCGTTCGCCGATTCGATGATCTCCACGGCGCCGGCAGCCGCGCGAGCCTTCAGCTGGGCCACGGACGCGGGGGCCGCCCGGTAGTCGTCCCGCCGGTGGACCAGGGTTAACGCCGCCGCCTCGGGGCCGAGGGCGAGCGCCCAGTCCAGGGCAGAGTCACCACCACCGAGAATCGCGACCCGCCGGCCCTTGAAGATGGCGGGATCCTGCACCCGGTAATGGATGAAGCGATCCTCCAGCTTGTCGGCGCCGTCGAGATGCAGCTTGCGGGGCTGGAAGGAGCCCACTCCCCCGGCAATGAAGATGGTTCTGGCGCTGAACTCCTTGCCCGGCGCCGTGCGCACCCGAAAACCGCCCTCGACGGGCTGCAGTCCGACAACTTCCTCGCCAAGGTGGAACGTCGCCTTGAACGGCTCGATCTGTTTCATGAGGTTGGCAACGAGTTCTGCACCGGTGCACACCGGCACGGCCGGAATGTCGTAGATCGGCTTCTCGGGGTACAACCAGCTGCACTGGCCACCGACGGCCGGGAGCGAATCGACGATATCCGCCTTGATTCCCAGCAGTCCCAACTCGAATACCTGAAACAGGCCACAGGGGCCTGCACCGATGATCAGCGCGTCTGTCTGAATGAGCATCTCTGTGGAGGCGGCCTGGCTGTCAACGACAGGGACCAAGCATCGCCTGGGGTGTCACCGGGCTTGCCGGCGGGGCGCAAATCTTACGTGACCGGCCGGGACCGGAACAAGCGATACCGGCTGCGGCACGGCGCCGCGGTAGTCCCGCAGCGCTAGTCCAGCTTGAACTCGACGACGTCCCAGCGGGCCGTATTCTCGTGCCGGGCGTGCTGCCGGAGGGCATCCACCAGACTGCGGGCATTCCAGTCCACCACCTCGGCAGCCCGCTCGAGAATGAGCTTCTGAATGACCACGGTCTCCCCGAAGGACTTCACGCCGATGATCGGCTTGTTGAATGCGCCCGCACAGTCCATCTGGAAGGTCACGAGATCCCGGTTCAGGTCATAGATCGACACGGGCAGGATCATGACCTCCGACGCCTTGATCTGGTTGCGTAACTCGTCCTTGAGTGCCTCCTTGCCGCCCGAGGGAACCCGGTCCGGATCACTGACGTTCAGATACAGGAACTTGTCGCGGCTTTCCAGGTACTCAAAGACACGCAGGTAGTCCGGGTGCTTTTCGAAGAGATGGCTGACGAAGACCCGGATTGGACTTGAATCTGACATCACTCTCCCTCCTCTCCTCCGTCGCAAAATACCATGGAGTTTCAACCCGGGTGGCACGGCATTACACTGCCTCGACAATGCGCCTTCTCGTATACAACATTCGCTACGCCGTAGGCGCCGGAATGCCCCCGCAGATCCCCGTCCCCGGTGCAGGCTACCTGTTCGGCAATCCAGGAACCCTCGACAACATCATAGATTTCATCAAATCCTGCCGCCCCGACATCGTCGGCCTGATCGAGGTCGATGTCGGGTCGGTCCGCAGCGGTGGCGTCAACCAGGCTGAGTCCATTGCCGGTGCCCTGGGGCATTACTCGTGCTACGAGTGCAAGTATGGGGAGGAGTCCCTCAACCAGATGCTGCCCATCCTGCGCAAGCAGGCCAATGCCTTTCTCGCCGCCCCGCATATCCTCGGGCGAGCGCTTTCATTACTTCGATACCGGCATCAAGCGGCTCATCATCGAACTGGAACTGGACGGCGTGATCATATTCCTGGTGCACCTTTCCCTGAAGTATCGGCACCGCCAGTTCCAGCTCCGCCACCTCTATGAACTGATCAGCCGGGCACCGAAGCCTGTGATTCTGGCCGGCGACTTCAATACCTTCTGGGGAGAGAGCGAAATGTTCCTTTTCATGAAGGCTGCCGGCCTGCGCAGCGCCAACACCGCCGGCCTCCCCTCCTACCCGAGCAAGATGGCCCGCATGGAGCTCGACTTCATACTGTATGGCGCCGGGATCGAGATTACTTCGTTCGAGGTACCGAAAGTCCTGCATTCGGACCACCTGCCCCTGCTGTGCGATTTCGAGTTGAGGTAGCGCGATGCCCCCTTCCAGGCACTGGCGACTGGACTGCGATGCCAACGGATATTGGCTGGCTGTGCTTTGACCGACAGGATGCAGGGGCAAACACGCTGTCGACCGAGACCATGGCCGAACTACATGCCGTTCTGGACGAGTTGTCGCAGCGAAGATTGCGGGGGCTTGTCATCCATTCCGGCAAGGAGTCGGGATTCATCGCCGGCGCCGACATCAACGAGTTTCCGGCCCTCGACTCCGAGGAGCGTGCGTTTGCGCTGACCCGCCAGGGACAGACCATTCTCGACCGCCTGCAGCGCCTGCCTTACCCGAGCGTTGCCGTCCTCAATGGCTTTGCCCTGGGTGGCGGCCTCGAGCTGGCGCTTGCCTGCAGTCACCGGGTCGCGATGGCAGGTGACGAACCAGTCTTCGGGCTGCCGGAGGTGCAGCTGGGCCTCCATCCGGGATTTGGCGGGACGGTGCGCCTTCCGCGAACTCATCGGCGTCCGTCGGGCGATGGACATGATGCTGACCGGGCGGTCCCTCAGGCCCGGGCGAAGCCCTTCGCGTCGGTCTCGTTGATGCCCTGATTACTGACGGCGACTGGCGGAGCGCCGCGATCGGGCAACTGGAAAGACCCGGCACGAGGGCCCCGGTACCGCTGCTGGACAGGCTGCTCGCTCTGGGTCCAGTTCGCCCGATGCTGGCCCGGACCCTGCGCCGCAAGGCTGCGGAAAAGGCCCACCCGGAGCACTACCCTGCTCCCGGGGCGATCATCGACCTCTGGGAAGAGCACGGCGCCGCCCCTTCGGCCGCGTCCTACGAGGCCGAGGCCCGGTCTTTCGGCCGGCTGGTCATGACGCCGACATCGCGGAACCTCGTGCGCGTCTACTTCCTCCAGGAGAGGCTCAAGAAACTGGCCACGACGAGAAGCACCGTCAGCCGGGTTCATGTCGTCGGGGCCGGCGTGATGGGTGGCGACATCGCCGCCTGGTGTGCCCTGAAGGGCCTCGAGGTGACGCTCCAGGACCGGGAACTGCGCTTCATCGAGCCGGCTCTGGTGCGAGCTGCCAAGCTCTTCGACCGCAGGCTCAGGAAGCCGGCGGCGATCGATGCCGCCGTCGCGCGCCTGCGGGCCGATCCCGAGGGAGCCGGGGCCGCGACGGCTGATCTCGTGATCGAGGCCGTCTTCGAGGACCTCACGGTCAAGCGGGACTGTCTACGAGCGGCTCGAAGCGCAACCTGAGACCGGGCGTCGTGATCTGCCACCAACACCTCGAGCATCCCCCTCGAGGAACTCGCGGGCTGCCTGCGCGAGCCGGGGCGGCTGATCGGCATGCACTTCTTCAATCCGGTCTCCAAGCTGCCGCTCGTCGAGATCATCGCTGCCACCGGCAGCCGCACCGACGCCCTGAGCACGGGAACAGCATTTGCGCGCCGTATCGGCAAGCTGCCCGCTACCGTGCCGGAGCCACCCCGGCTTCCTCGTGAACCGCATCCTTGCGCCCTATATGGGCGAGGCCATGGAGATGGCCAGGGAAGGAGTCCCGCTGGCCGAGATCGACCAGGCCGCGTTGGAATTCGGCATGCCGATGGGGCCTGTGGAACTCGCCGACGCCGTCGGACTCGACGTTGCCGAGCATGTCGCGAAGATCCTCGGCCCGGTGCTGGGCCGCAGCCCGGCGCCCGAAGTGGAGGAACTGGTCAGGCAGGGTAATCTCGGCCTCAAGACCGGGCGGGGCTTCTACACCTATCGCGACCGGAAGCCGGTAAAGCCGGCCCTGGAGTGGGGCTCATCGAGCCCGGCGGTCCAGGATCGCCTGATCTACTCGATGCTCAACGAGGCCGCGGCGTGCCTTCACGACGGCATTGTCACGGATCCCGACCTGGTGGACGCGGGAGTAATCTTCGGTACCGGGTTCGCCCCGTTTCGCGGCGGCCCGCTCCACTACGCGCGGGCGCTCGGGATTGAGAAGGTGGAAGCCCGGCTCCGCGAACTTGCCCAGCGTCACGGCCCGAGGTTTGCCCCGTCGCCCGGCTGGAGGCTGCTGCAGCACTGACGTCACAGAATGGCTGGTTGATGGCTTTCACACTGGAAAATCTTACGGTTACAATGCACAGCTGATGGCAGACTCAACTGTTACCCCGGACTTGTTGCGTCGCTTCTCCCCGCTTGATGGGCTCAAGCGCGAGAATGTCGCGGCACTGGCCAAGAAAATGGAAGTCCGGACCCTGGATGGCAGCAAGCCGCTGCTCCGGGAGGGTGACACGGACAAGCGCACCTATTACCTGGTCTCAGGCACCCTCGAACTCGCAGATCGCAATGGCAATGTGCGTCTGCTCCGTGCCGGGACCGACGAGGCCCGCAATCCCATCACTCCGGTCCTGCCCCGCCGGTACACGGTGCGGGCGGTCGATCGCGTCGAGTACATCTCCGTAGACACCGAACTGCTCGACGTGATGCTGACCTGGGACCAGACGGGCAGCTACGAGGTCAACGAACTCCGAAGCGACGACCGGGGAAACTCCGACGACTGGATGACGACGCTGCTGCAGACCAAGGCCTTTCACCGCATTCCGCCCGGCAACATCCAGGCGATCTTCATGCGCATGCAGCAGGTGCACTTCAACGCTGGCGACGTCATCATCAAGCAGGGCGACGAAGGCGATTACTTCTACGTGATCACGCGCGGCAAGTGCGCCGTGACCCGCGAGACGCCCCTGAACAAGGAAGGCATCAAGCTTGCCGAGCTGAACGTCGGCGACACATTCGGGGAAGAGGCGCTGATCTCCCATAGCCGGCGGAATGCGACCGTCACCATGCTGACCGACGGCGCACTGATGCGTCTCGGCAAGCAGGACTTCAATACCCTGCTGAACGAACCCATGGTGGCGTGGGTCGATCACGACGAGGCGCGGCGCATCGTTGCGGCCGGCGGCAAGTGGCTGGACGTGCGCCTGCCGAGCGAGTTCGAGGCATATCACGAGCCCGGGGCGATCAATATTCCCGCTGTATTTCATCCGGCTGAAGCTCAATACGCTGGACGCCAAGACGACCTACGTCGTGTGCTGTGACACCGGGCGCCGCAGTTCAGCCGGTGCCTTCGTTCTCAACGAGCGGGGCTTTGATACCCGCGTCCTGCGCGGCGGACTGAATCTGACCAGCCGCTGAGGCCGCGGCTACATGGTGTGAGTGGGCTTGTCGCCGCCGAGGGCACCAGCCAGGTAGTTCTCGATCTTCTTCTGGGTCGCGCCACCGTCCTGGTCGCTGAACTGGACACCGATGCCCGCCGTTCGCTTGCCCTGGGCGCCCTTGGGTGTCACCCAGATGACCCGACCGGCGACGGGAATCTTCTCATCCTCGCCCATGATGTTGAGGAGCATGAATACCTCGTCCCCAATCCTGTAACTGCTGCTCGTCGGAATGAACAGGCCACCATTGCGGATGAACGGCATGTAGGCGAGATACAGGGCGCTCTTGTCCCTTATCGTCAGCGTCAGCAGTCCCGGCTTCGACATATCCCTACCTGGCGGCTCCAGCCGCACCGTACCACCACATCAGCAGGTCCGCGAACATGGCCTCCATGTTCAGGGAGCGATCCTTGAGGCGCTGCGCCTCCATCACCTGGTCCAGGTACGCGCAGCAGGCTGCCATGTTCAATGCCGCCCCCGGAATTTTCAAGGGCAGGAGTGCGGAAGCAGGCTCCCCCGCGATCCGGACCTGCCTCCGCAGTAACTCCGCTACCTGCAGATACAGCCAGCGGAGACAGATTGCCGCATCTCTCTTTGCCCAGGAGCGCGCGACGGTGGTCGGCGTGCTTTTCCGGTCGATGATCTGCTGTAGCTCGTCGCCGAGCTCTCCGAGGAGCCGGCTGACGCCCGGATCCTGGTCGTCACCCAGGAGGCTCCTCGCCATCAGTGGGGCGCCAGACGCGAAGGCCAGGGCCCGCTCGCAGGCCACCCTGTCAGGATGGCGACTGGCAAGCCAGGCGAGGGCCGTGGCCGGCGTTGGCGGCGACAGGCGAATGCGCTCGCAGCGGCTGAGTATCGTCGCCGGAAGGCGCGCTGGAGCCTCGGCTACCAGGATGACCGTGGTGGCCGCCGGGGGCTCCTCCAGCGTCTTCAGCAGGGTGTTGGCAGCGTTGTGGTTCATCAGCTCGGCGGGCCAGATGAGCCCGACCTTCCACCCGCTGCTGTGACTGGTCAGGCTGAGGGACCGGATGAGGTCGCGGATCTGGTCGATCTTGATGACCCGCGACTCATCCTCGAGCCCGACGTTCCAATAGTCCGGGTGCGGGACCCCCTCGAGCCGATCCCCGGGGACGTCGAGCGAGGGCCGCCACGCGGAGCCCAGGAGCCTGGCGGCCAGCCCAAGGGCAAAATGCCGGCGCCCGATACCGGCAGGGCCGTGAATCAACAGCGCCTGCGGCGTCTGCCCCCGGGCAATCCGCGCCTCGAAGCGCGCCTGGGCCGTGGCTAGCCAGGGAGCATCAAGCACAAGAATAACTCCACCATTTCAGGATCTTGAATCTCATACCTCGGGGAAACTCCGACCCAAAGCCGCCAGCGCCTGACGAATGTCTTCCTGAACCTCCCCGAGGGGCCTGGCCGCATCGATCAGCCGGATCCGCCCGGGTTCCCGGGCTGCGCGGTCCAGGTAGGCCTGGCGGACACGATGGTAGAACTGCCCGGATTCCTGCTCGAAGCGATCCCGCTGCCCACGCCCCACCTGGCGCTCTGCCGAGACGGCGAGGGGCGCGTCCAGCAACAGGGTGAGGTCAGGGTGCAGGTCTCCCTGGACGATTCTCGCGAGGGTGTCGATGGTGTCGGCAGGCAGTCCCCGGCCGCCACCCTGGTAAGCATGGCTGGCATCGGTGAAGCGGTCACAGACAATCCACTTGCCACTGCTGAGGGCCGGCCGGATGACTTCGTCGATATGCGCGGCTCGCGCCGCGAACATCAGCAACAGTTCGGTCAGCGGCTCGATCCTGGATGCCGGGCTGAGCAGAAGTTCCCGAATGCGCTCCCCGAGCGCGGTGCCCCCGGGTTCGCGGGTCTCAATCACCTCACGACCTGCCCGGCGCAATTCACTGGCGACAAAGCCAAGGTTGGTGGACTTGCCAACCCCTTCAATCCCCTCCACGGTAATGAAGCGGCCACGCTCCTTGCTATTCCTGACCAATGACCCGTGCCTTCAGTTGCGATCGCGACGATTCAGCGCGGCCAGGTAATCACGTACTGCCGCTTCGTGTTCCCGGAGCGTATCGCTAAAGCGGTGGCTGCCGTCGCCGGCTCCGGTAGCAACGAAAAAGAGCGCGGTGCCGTCCGCGGGCTGAGCGGCGGCATCGATGGCCGCGGCGCTGGGTGCGGCGATCGGGGTTGGGGGCAAGCCAGCGCGGGTGTAGGTATTCCACGGGGAATCCGTCTCCAGGTGCCGGCGAGTCAGGTTGCCATCGAAGCGGGAGCCGAGCCCGTAGATGACCGTGGGGTCCGTCTGGAGCCGCATGCCGCTGCGCAGTCGCCGGATGAAGACACCCGCGATCAGCGGCCTTTCGCTGGCCAGGGCCGTTTCGCGCTCCACGATCGATGCGAGGGTGAGGAGCTCGTAGGGGTCCGCGAGCGGGAGGCCGGGCTGCCGGCCCTCCCAGGCCTGCCCAAGTCGCTCCTTCAATGCGGCATGGGCCCGGGACAGTATTGCGCGATCGGACTCACCCCGGGCAAACAGGTACGTTTCGGGCAGAAATGCGCCCTCGGCACTCGCCCAGGAAAGTTCCAGTTCCCGGGCCAGTTCGGTGGCACTGCTGGCTTGGAGCGTCTTCCCCAGGGCCGGCTCGGCCCGGATCGTCCGGAGGATGTCGAGGACGGTCCACCCTTCCACCAGCGTCAGTTTGTGCAGCAGGACCCGACCGGACTCCAGAAGCTGGAGGAGCGACGGCGGCGTCGTGCCCGGTGTGAGGCGGTATTCGCCCGCCTTTACCCGCCCCGCTTGCCCGGTGATCTGGCCATAGGCGGTCAGAATGGCAGGAAACTCCACGATGCCGTCCGCTGCCAGGTCCTGCACGACCGCTGACCAGCTGGAACCACTGACGATTTCCAGCGGGTAACCGCTCTCGGGAATTGCCAGCGGCGTCGCCAGGTAGCTCCGGATCCATGCGGCGCCGGCACCCGCCAGGCAGACCCCGACGACGAGCGTGACCAGGACTAGCCTGCGCATTCCGTCACCCCCGCCGCGACCAGCCTCGCTTGCAGGAGGCGGGTAATCGGCCCCGTGCTCCAGGTGTGGGCCCCGAGCGTGTGCACGGGACGGATTCCGGTCAGCGCATTGGTCAGGAAGATCTCCGCTGCACCCGCGACAGCGGACGGCGGCAGGTCCGATACGCACACCAAGATGCCTGCATCGCGGGCCGCTTCCAGCACCACGCGCCGCATGACGCCGGCGATCCCGGCCCGACCCAGTGCGGGAGTGAGCAGGCGGTCGCCCGTGACGAGGAACACGTTGCTGGCCGTGCCGCCGATGAGTCGTCCTTCCGTGCTGGTCATCAGTCCTTCGCGGACCTCCGGCTGCGACCACTCCGCGCGCGCCAGGACCTGGTCGAGCCTGCCCAGCGTCTTGAGTCCCGCCGTCGCCGGATTGGCCGTCACCATGGTCTCACACCAGCGGATACGGACCGGCCCTGACGCGCGGGGCTCGGAGGCGACCGTGCCCCAGGCCAGCATTGGGGTCGATGCCGCGGGCAGCGCGTAGCCTCTGGGCCCCGGTCCGCGGGTGAGCACCAGCTTGAGAACGCCGTGCGGGAACTCCGCCGCCGCCGCAATATCTGCCGCGAGGCGCACCCGGTCCGGCCTCGCCATTCGGAGCCGGTCGCAGCCCTCCGCCAACCGGTCGAGGTGGTGGGCGAGGAAGCGCGGCCGCCCGTCCCGAATGGCAATCGTCTCAAACAGGCCGTCGCCATAGGTGAGTCCCCTGTCGGTGACGTCTATCGAACGGCCGGGTTGCCCATTTATCCACCAGCGCTCCATGTCGGCCTAGCCCGCCAGAGCCAGCAGCAGGCCCTTGGCCTTCGCACGGGTTTCTTCCAGCTCCCGGGCAGGATTGGAATCGGCCACGATGCCACTCCCCGCCGCGAAGGACAGAGCCTGCCCGTGAAGCACGAAGCTGCGAATCAGAATGTTCAGGTCGCAACTCCCGTCCTGGTTGAGGTACCCCATGGAACCGGTATAGGCGCCGCGCGGGGCGCTCTCGAGCTCACTGATGATTTCCATGCAGCGTACCTTGGGACAGCCCGTGATCGTCCCCCCGGGAAACATGGCACGGATCAGGTCCCCGGGGGATACGTCGGCCTGCAACCGGCCCCGGATGTTCGAGACGATGTGATGCACGTGAGCGTAGGACTCGACGGCCATGAACTCATCGACCTCCACGGAGCCCGGCTGGCTGATCCGCCCGAGGTCGCTGCGTTCCAGGTCGATCAGCATGATGTGTTCGGCACGTTCCTTTGGATTGGCGAGAAGGTCCCTCCGCCGTCCCTCCTCCAGCCCGGGATCATCGGCGGTGGGACGCGTTCCCGCAATCGGGCGCGTCTCCACCCGGCCCTCCCGGCTGCGGACGAGGCGTTCCGGCGACGAACTGATCAGTGACCAGTCGCCCAGCGTGGCGATGCCGGCGTACGGCGCCGGGTTGGTGTGGCGCAGCCGCCGATAGAGATCGGCGGGCCTGAGGCCGGGGCCCACCGTCGCGGTCCAGCGCCGTGCGAGGTTGACCTGATACACGTCGCCGCGGGCAATCAGCTGGCGAACCCCGTCGACGGCGCGGAGAAATGCCGCCGGATCCGGCTCGATGATCCCGCTCACCGGGCCGTCACCCGGCGCTGTGACATCCTGCTGCGGACGGCAGGCACGGATGTCCTGCTCCAGAACAGCCGCCTCCCGCTGGTGCGCCGGGTCCGCCACGATCCAGGCCTGCCCGCTGCGCCGGTTGCGCACGAGTGCAACCGGAATGCGCGTTGCGAATGCGACCGGACCGGCCGGTGGATCCTGCGTGCGTATGCTTTGCTCGATCTGGCGGACGAGTTCGTAGCCGAGGAAAAGAAACCAGCCTCCGCGGAACGGCACCACCGCCTCGGCAGCGGGCGACTGCCGCACACTGCGCCACCAGTCGTCCAGGGCCGGCAGGAATTGATTGCCGGAGCCGGCGGCACGCGGCCCGTGCAGCCGGAAGTGCCGGTCCAGTCGAAGTGTTTCACCGGGAAAAGCGAACAGGATATCGAAGGCATCCTCCTCGCGGCGGAGCCGTCCAGCGGCGACGCTTTCCAGCAGGTAGGGATAGCGGCCCGGGTTGCCCGCGTGCAGCTGCAGCAGGTCAATATCTGCCGGAAGTTCGACTGGCTGGATTGGCATGGCCGCAGACCGGGCCATCTCGTTGCGATCAGACTCGCCGGAAGATCAGGCTGCCGTTCGTGCCTCCGAAACCGAACGAGTTGCTGAGGACGCAGCTGATCGGCATGCGACGCGCAGTATTCGGGAACGTAATCCAGATTGCACTCGGGGTCGGGAGAATTCAGGTTAGCTGTCGGCGGTGCGACCTGATCGCGGATCGCGAGGATGCTGAACACTGCCTCAATCGCGCCCGCAGCACCCAGCAAGTGCCCCGTCGTCGACTTGGTTGAGCTGACCGCGAGCTTCCTGGCGTGGGGACCGAACACACCGCATATCGCTCGTGTTTCGGCCATGTCGCCGAGTGGCGTGGACGTCCCGTGGGCGTTGATATAGTCGATCTGGTCCGGATTGAGCCGGGCATCCTTCAGGGCTGCCGCCATGCAGGCCTGGGCCCCCTCCCCGTTATCCGGCGGAGCCGTGATGTGGTAAGCGTCGGCGCTCATGCCAAAGCCGATTACTTCGGCATAAATCTGGGCACCACGGCTGCGCGCGGCCTCCATTTCCTCGAGCACCAGGCAGGCAGCGCCGTCGCTCAGCACGAAGCCGTCCCGCTCCTTGTCCCAAGGGCGGCTTGCCGTCGTGGGATCGTCATTGCGCTGGGACAGTGCCCGCGCCGCGCAGAATCCACCAAGGCCGAGTGGCGTAATGCCGTGCTCTGCGCCACCAGCCAGCATGACGTCCGCGTCGCCATGGGCGATCAGCCGGGCCGCCATGCCAATGCAGTGGGTGGCCGTGGTGCAGGCGCTCACCAGCGCGATATTGGGGCCACGGTAGCCATGCTGGATGGAGACATGGCCGGAGATCATGTTGATGATGGTGCCCGGCACGAAGAATGGCGAGATCTTGCGCGGCCCGCCCTCCTGCAGTCGCGCGTGATTGGCCTCGATCGTACCGACGCCGCCGATGCCTGACCCCATCGCCACACCGATCCGGTCGAGACCATGGCCGCTGTCGGGCAGGCCGGCATGCACGATCGCCTGGGAGGCTGCGGCGATCCCGAAGTGCATGAACGGGTCCATTTTCTTCAGTTCTTTTGCAGGAATGTACTGGCTGGCATCGAAGTTGCGGATGCTGCCGGCAAATCGAGTGGAGAACTGGCTGACATCGAAGTCAGTGATGGGCCCGATGCCCGAATGACCGCCGACGACCTGCTCCCAGGCCACCTCGAGGTCATTGCCCACCGGGGAGATGATTCCCATCCCGGTGACGACGACGCGTCTGCTGGACATCCTTGGCTGCGCCGGGCCGGAAGCGGCGATCAGGAAGCTGCGGCCCGCTGGGTGATGTAGTCGATCGCCTGCTGAACGGTCTTGATCTTCTCTGCATCCTCGTCCGGAATTTCGGTTTCGAACTCTTCCTCGAGCGCCATGACCAGCTCGACCGTATCCAGGGAATCGGCGCCGAGGTCATCGACGAAAGAAGCCTGGTTCGTGACTTCTTCTTCCTTAACGCCAAGCTGCTCGGCGACGATGCTCTTGACCTGTGCCTCAATGCTGCTCATGTGTGCTATGTCCTCATTCGTGAGACCGAACAGGCAGATGAGCGGCCCGCGAAAATCGCGGATCGCACCCCCTGACCGGCGGGTATTCTAAGTTAAGCGTCCCGGCCAATCTAGCACTGCAAAAAGACCGTCCCGCCCGGAGGTCCGGGCGACCAGAATGCCGGCCTAGGCCATCAGGAGACCGCCATTGACATGGATGGTCTCTCCGGTCACGTACGCGCCAGCCCGCGATGCCAGGAAGAGCACGACGCCCGCCACATCGTCCACGGCGCCGAGTCGCTGGAGCGGGATCTGCGCCGCGAGCCTGGCCCGTAGTTCCTCAGGCATCGCGTTGGTCATGTCCGTCTGTATGAATCCCGGCGCTACGACGTTCACCGTGATGCCCCGGCTGCCGACCTCACGCGCCAGGGACTTGGAGAAACCGACGATGCCGGCCTTGGCAGCCGCGTAATTTGCCTGGCCCGCGTTGCCCATCGCCCCGATCACCGATGAGATGTTGATGATCCGGCCATGTCGCTGCTTCAGCATGCCGCGCACAAACGCCTTGCTGGTAAGGAAGACCGAGGACAGGTTCGTGGCGATGACGGCATCCCATTCCTCGTCCTTCATGCGGAGCAGAAGGTTGTCCCGCGTAATCCCGGCATTGTTCACGAGTACGGTTATCCCACCCTCGTGGGACTCGATTTCCTTCTGCGCAGCGGTGACGGATGCCGATGACGAAGCGTCAAGTACGAGCCCCCGTCCGGCAATACCTGCGATCGTGGAGGCGCGCCGTGATGGCGGCAGCACCGGCTTCGGTGGTCGCCGTTCCCAGTACCGTCGCACCGGCGCGGCCAAGCGTATCGGCGATGCCCGCACCAATGCCGCGCGAGGCCCCGGTGACCAGCGCGATCTCGCCGGCAAGGGAGAGGAATTCGTTTGCAGCGGTCATAAGTCTGGTTCCCTCAGTCAGCCCGGCACGGACACGGCGACGCGGCGGCGGTAGATGTGTTCCACGGCAACATACAGCAATCCGCCAACAGCGCCCCAGAGGTGAGCATCGGTGACCACCGCGGAGCCCACAGTTTCAGTCGAGAACGGCATCGCGCCGTTCAATTGCTCCCAGGCCAGCTTTCCGGTCCAGATCGCGAGCAGCAGCCACCCCACGCGGTCACCCTGCCGGATCCAGTCGATGGCCCCGATCATCAGCAACCCGTGCAGCGCGCCGGACATGCCGACGCACCAGGCGATGTCCGGACTGAAGAAAAACAAGCCGAGGCTGCTGACGACCGAGCAGACGATCTGGGCTATGGCCCACGCAATCGGATTGCGGGCGGGATAAAACACCCAGGTGCCGATGAGCAGTGCGCCCACGTTCAGCGCGAGATGCATCCAGCCCAGGTGCACCAGGTTGCCGGTCAGGATGCGCCAGTACTCCCCCGCCGCGATCGCTTCCCGGTCGTACCAGAGTACCCGCTGCCACTCCGCCGGCAGCCCCTGGAGTGCGATGAGCATCACAGCAAAGCCGGTCGCCCAGACCAGCGATGAGGATTCCAGTCGTGGAGAAAACGTTATTTGTCCGACGCTTAGGGCCACTTGGTCAAATCTGGTTGAAAACTGCTGACAGGGCCTGGCGGGTGGCAGATAATCCCGCCGGGCATTCCGCCGCTTCGGGTTGCGGCGGATCATCGCAGAATCGCAGGGTCAATTCATGAAGTTCGCGAACTCGTCGTTCCGGGCCGCACGCGGCTTTACGCTCATCGAAATCATGGTGGTGGTGGTGATCCTCGGGATCCTCGCCGCCCTGATCGCCCCCAACGTCATCAATCGTATCGATGACGCGCAGGGCGCCAAGGTCAAGCAGGACATTCGCGCCGTCGAGAGCGCGCTCAAGCTGTACCGGCTTGACCGCTTCCGCTACCCCACTGGCCAGGAGGGCCTGGATGCCCTCGTCACGCCGCCGCAGGATACCTCCCAGAAGTGGCCGGAAGGCGGTTACCTGGACCGGATGCCGAAGGATCCCTGGGACCGCCCCTACGTCTACGAGAATCCCGGGAAGCAGGGTGAGTTCGACATCTACTCCCTGGGCCGCGACGGACAACCCGGAGGCGATGGCCCCGATGCCGATGTCGGCAACTGGGATCTCGACTAGAGGGCCGATGCGCGACTCCGGCGGGAGGGCGGCCGGATTCACCCTCCTCGAGTTGCTGGTGGTGGTCTTCATCATCGGCATCATGGCCACCATGTTCACACTGTCAGTCGGTGTGGCCGGCGGGACTGACCGCGAGCTCCGTCGTGAAACCGAAAGGCTGCAGACGCTCCTCGCCCTGGCGCTCGAAGACGCGTCCTTCCAGTCGCGCGAACTCGGCCTGCGACTCTACCCGCGACGCTATGAATTCTCGGTCTTCGATCGAGGCGATGCGTTCGACCCGAAGGACGACAAGTGGGTTCCCATCGGGGAGGACGTCCTTGGTCCCCGGGAGCTGCCTCCGGCATTCGCTCTCGAACTGGAAATCGAGGGCCGGGCGGTGAATCTGGAGCGCAGCGAGAAGGACGTGGAGAAGAAGTACGAACCGCAGCTGTTCATCTTTTCGTCCGGGGACATCAGCGATTCCTTCGATATCCACCTGCGCAGCCTCGAGGAGGACCGGAGCTACTCCCTCGCGGTAGCTATTGATGGCACAACCAGCCTGACCAAAGGCGATGACTGACTCCCCTCGGCAATCCGGCTTCACGCTCCTCGAGGTGCTGGTGGCGCTCGTGATCGTTGCCTTGGGGCTGATGGCCGCTTTCGGCCAGGTCAATCAAACCCTGACCGTCGCCACCCGGCTTCGCGACAAGACCCTGGCACACTGGGTTGCAACGAATGAGATGACGAGGCTGCGACTGCTGGCCGAGTTTCCGGCCATCGGGTCGCGCTCGGACGAGGTCGAAATGGCAAATACCAACTGGCGCTACACCATCAAGGTGGTCAAGACGCCGGTTGAAGCCCTCCGCCGGGTGGACATCAGCATTGCATTCGCCGAGCGCCCGGATAGGGTGGTGACCACGCTCACGGGCTTTCTGGGCCGGCCGCCAGCGGCTACCCAGGGGGCGGGCACGCCGGTAGACCAGGCGAACTGGTACTGCCCGGAGCCGGTGGGGCCGTGATTCACTCGCGCAAGCCCGCGCAGGGCGGGTTCACACTGCTGGAGCTGCTGGTAGCCATGGGCATCTTCGCGATCATCGGTGCGATGGCGCTGGGCGGCCTGAACGCCGTCGTTGGCCAGGAATCCCAGGCACGAATCCAGACGGAAAGGCTCGCGGCCCTGCAGCGGGCCCTGCGCCTGATGACCAATGACTTTGGCGGCGCCATGCCGCGCTTTGTCAGGGACGAGCTGGGCACGCCCTGCAAGGAGCTGCCACTGGTCGCCGATGGCCGGATCGGTTACCTGATTCAGCTCACCCGTAGCGGGTGGCCAAATCCCGCGAACCTTCCCCATCGCGGCACTCTCCAGCGGGTTCAGTACCGGCTCGAGGATGGCAAGCTGATCCGTGAATACTGGCCCGTCCTCGATCGGGTCCTGGGACAGGAACCCCGCACCGAGGAGCTCCTGACCGGCGTCAAGGACGTGAAGCTCCTCTTCTACGACGCCGGGGACGGGGCCGGTGAATGGCAGCAGCAGTGGCCACCCCTGCGCGACGCCAACACCACCGCGGGCGACCGCCCGCGGGCCATACAGGTGACGCTCGAGCTGGATGACTGGGGCACGATCGAGCGGCTCATCGAGGTCGTGCAGTGAATTCCTCATCGCGATCCCGGCAGGCCGGCATTGCGGCGCTGACCGCCATCCTCGTGGTGGCAATCGCCACCGTCCTGGCAGTCAACCTGCTCTGGCAGACGAGCGTGGACCTGCGCCGGACTGAAACTCTCCTGCTGCAGGACCAGGCCCGCCAGTACGACCTGGGCGGCGAGGAGTTCGCCAAGTTCGGACTGGCCGAGGACTTCCGGGACGACGGGGCCAGCGGCAACGACACCCTGCAGGAGAACTGGGCGAAGCCACTGGTATTCGACGTCGAGGCCGGCAAGCTCGAGGGCTACCTCCTGGACCAGCAGGGCCGGTTCGACCTCAATGGGCTGGTCGGCGCGGACGGCAAGCGCGTCGATGCGGCAGCTGACCAGTTCGAGCGACTGCTGATGCTGCTCCCGATCGAGCGCCCGCTGGACTCGGGGACGGCGACAGCGCTGGTCGAGGCCACGATTGACTGGATCGATCCGGACCAGTCCCCCCTGCTGAACGGCGCCGAGGACGACCAGTACACCAGCCGTCAGCCGCCCTACCGGCCGGCAAATTTCTGGTTCACGTCCACGAGTGAGCTCCTCGCCATCGAGGGTTACACGCCCGAGATCTACGCCGCGCTCCGGCCCCACGTCAGCGCCTTGCCCCCTCCCCCGACCAATGGTGAGCGCTGGAAGCTCAACGTGAATACGGCAACAGACCTGGTGCTGGCATCCCTGCTGCCCAATCTCGGTCCCCTGGACGTGGAACCGTTCCTGAACGGGGCCTATGAAGACGAGGCCGACTTCCGGGAGGACTTTCCGGGCAGCGAGCAAATCCCGCAGAACACCCTGGGGATCAAGAGCAACTGGTTTCTGTTAACCGTGACCGCGACTATTGGCACTGCACAATCGACTATGTACAGTCTGCTGGAGCGCAACGGCGAGACGGTGCGTACCCGCCTGCGAATGTTCGATGCGAGTTGAGCCACGCGACATGAGCCATGAGTGAAACCCTTGTCATCCGCCTCGTAACCGACGACCCCGCCCAGGCTGGGGGAGCCGGCGAAGCTGAATGGGCGGTCGTGGATCCGACCGGCGCCTGCGTGCTGGCGCCCGCCACGGGCAGCCTCAGCGACGCGGCGGCGTTGTGCGCAGGCCGGCGCACCGTCGTGCTGGTGCCGGCGGTCCGCGTGTTGCGCACCCGCGTCGAGGTACCGGTGAAGGGTACCAGCCGCATCGCACAGGCCCTGCCCTTCGCGCTCGAGGATCTGCTTGCCGAGGACGTCGAGGAACTCCACTTTGCCGCGGGCGCCCGCTATGCCGATGAGCAGGTTGCCGTCGCCGTGGTGCGCCGTGAGCGGATGGATTCCTGGCTGGCGCAGCTCTCCGCTGCAGGCATCCAGCCCCAGGCGATTCATGCCGACAGCGACGCGGTCGTGGATATCGCGGGTAACTCGACTCTGGTTCTCGAGGACCATCACGCCCTGCTGCGGGATCCTGGCGGGGACCCGGTCGTGTCCGAGCTCGACTCGCTCGAGGGTCTGCTCGAACTGTGGCTGGCCCAGCCGCGCCCGGCAGCTGCCGATGGCGCCGTACCGCCCCGTAATCTCCAGGTGTATGACGCAACCGTCGACGGGGTACCCAACGAGACCTGGGAACGGTTCCAGGACCGGGTCGCGAGTCTCGAGGTCCGCCGGCTGCCCGACGGTGCGTTGCTGCGGCTGGCCGCCGCCATCGTCACCAGTCCGGGCGTCAACCTTCTCCAGGGGGACTACGTCAGCCGGAGCTCCCTGGGCAGCTACTGGCCCCGCTGGCGGCTCGCTGCAGCGCTGGTCGCGACGCTGGCCGGCGCCATCGTCGCAACAGCCGGCGCCGATGCCTGGCGGCTGAGGCAGGAAAGCGCGGCGCTCGAGTTGGAGATCCGGCAGGCCGCCAGTTTCGCGTTTCCGGGCGTGGACGCCAGCGATGACCTGCGTGCGCTGGTGAACGCCCGGCTCCAGGGTGACGGCAGCGCCGCGGCCAAGGCGGCAGGCCGCCAGTTCCTCGACACGATGCAGACCGTGGCTGTTGCCGTGGCCAAGACCGGCAATGCGAAGATAGAGGGCCTGAACTACCGTGCGGGCGTTCTCGAACTGCAGGTGCGCGCACCCAGCGCGGAGGCACTCGACACCATTCGCAAGTTCGTCGTCGAGGCTGGCAATCTCAAGGCCGACATCCAGTCATCGAATGCTGCTGGCGAAGAGATTCAGGGCCGGATTCGCATTTCCGGCGCAGGCGCGTGAGGTGGCTGAGTTGAACCCGGTAGTACAGGTCCGTGAATGGCTGGAGAAGCTGGCGCCACGCGAACGCCTGCTCGTGCTGGCAGGCGCCATCTTTGCCGGCCTGGCGCTCATCTATGCACTCGGCCTGCAGCCGCTGTATGCCGCACGCGGACGTGCTGCCGCTGAAGTCGAGGCGCGGCGCGACCTGCTCCGCGACATCGAGCAGGTGGCGCGCCGGTTCGGGCCCCAGGGTGCCGCGGCCGTGCCCGCCGCGGCCGCGGGTGAGTCCCTCGTCGTGGTGGTCGACCGGTCGACACGGGAGCGAGGCCTCGGCGCCTACCTGAAGCGTAATCAGCCCGAGGGCGCCAGCGGTGTTCGCCTCCGCCTCGAGAATGTCCCGTTCGACGAGCTCACCGGCTGGCTGGCGGACGTACAGGCCCGACACGGCCTGGCTGCCGTCGCCGCATCCTTCGACCCCAGCGGCGAGCCGGGTCGTGTGAATTCCAACCTCGTGCTCGAGCGCATCGGGCGCTAGCCAGCCGATGCGCCAGATCCGTCTGCTTGCGGGCGCCGGGCTTGCTGCGCTGCTCGTCTCCCTGGTCGCACTCCTTCCTGCCCGGGTGGTCTTCGGCGTTCTCGGGTTGCCTGCGGGGGCGGCGTCGGGCCTCTCGGGAACGGTCTGGCGAGGCACGGCAGAACGACTTTCACTGGGAGGCGTGACGCTCGGTCCGGTTCGCTGGACCACGCGGCCAGCCCGGCTGCTCGCGGGCCAGGTGGCGGCGGACGTCGAGGCGACCCTGCCCGACGGCTTCGTGAACGGCACCATCGCCCTCGCCATGGGCGGAAAGATCGCCATCACCAATCTGGAGGCTGCCGCGCCGCTATCCTGGCTGGCACCGGCTGCCGGCGCTTCCGGAGGCCAGTTGGCCGCGCGTTTCGACAAGCTCGTTCTGAGGGCCGGCCGGGTTGAGACGGCCATCGGCACCCTCAACGTGGCGGGCGTCGTGCTGCCCATACCGACCGCCGGCCGCCAGCTCGGTCCCGGTTCTTATTCGGTTGCCTTCGATGCGCAAGCGCTGGGTTCCGAGGAGCCGCTCACCGGCCTGCTCAGCGACACGGGCGGGCCCCTGGAAATCGCGGGCACCGTGCTCCTCACCCCACCGCGCGCCTACGAATTGAAGGGCAAGGCGAAACCCCGGCCGGAGGCTCCGCCCGAGCTGCGCAATGCCCTCCAGATGCTCGGTCCGGCGACGCCCGATGGTGCGCATGACCTGAGCATCGCCGGATCGTTTTAGCCGGGACGCGCTCCCTGCCCGCGGGTATCGTCCGGGTCGACGATCTGCAGCAGCTGCAACAGCGGGAAGTAGAGCGCGGTCGTCGTGGGCCGGTCCTCCAGCCAGTCGAATGCCTGGCGATACGCCCGCAACTGGGGCGAGTAGCGCTCGACCTCCGAACGGATGAACGCCTCCCGGTCACCGCCTTCGTGGCTGCCGGTCTTGTAGTCGATGATCCAGCGCACGCCGTCCGCCGTGACGAAGGCCCGGTCGATCACCAGGTGCCGGAAGCGGGCGCCCTCGGCCATGGTCACGGCGTACTCGTTGACCCGTTCCTGGTGCATCGCCGAGAGCAGCCATCGTCCCTGCTCGTCGCCCAACGCCGCCCGGAGCACGGTAATGACGCGCTCCATGGCCCGGTCCAGGGACGCAGCTTCAGTGCCCTCGCGAAGCAGCAGCTGCCGTATGCGCGGCCGCAGACCGTCAATGTCTCCCGGTGCGTAGTGCTCGACGCCCGCGAGGGCAATTTCCTGCAGCCAGCGGTGCGCAACGGAGCCTGCCTGGCGCGTCCAGGCGCTGGCCCAGTCGAAGGGCACCAGACTGCGTGCGTCCGCCATGTCCTGCTGTCTCAGCCGCATCCCGGCCGGGGGCGCCGGGCGCTCCCAGCCGGACGCCAGGCGACGGAGCGGCGGCTGGGGCCAGTCGACCGAGCCATCGGCGTTGACCCCCGCCTTCCGTCCCGCCGCCCCCGCTACGGCCGGCTCCACGGGCCAGCCTGAACCGACCAGCGGCCACAGTCGGGCCAGGAGGCTGCCTCCGCCGGGTCCGGGTGAACTGCCGATATCGTCGGCTGACCCCTGCGGTGCCCGGGTCTGGCCGAAGAGGTGCAGGCGTTCGCGGGCCCGCGTGACCGCGACGTACAGCAGGCGGTCAGTTTCGGCGAGGTCCTGTTGCGTCCTCACGCCCCACAACAGCTCGTAGAGCCGGTCATCGTCAGCACCGCTGGCGTTGATCGGCGCCAGCAGCAGGTCCAGCGCACCCGCCTGGGCCAGCTCCTGCCAGAGCAAGGCGGGGCGTTCCTCCCGTCGAATGGCACGTCCCAGTCCCGGGACGATGACCGTGTCGAACTCGAGCCCCTTGGCCTTGTGAATCGTCATGACCTGCACGCTCGCGCCGGCCCCGGGCAGGGAGGCGCGAGCCCTGTCCAGCGCCCTGCCGAGGGCCAGAACGTCCGCGCAATCACCCCCCGCGTCGTGCCGGCCAATCTCGTCGAGAATCAGGTCCGTGAGCGGCAGCTCCCTTCCCGCCAGAGCCGGCCCGCCCAGATCGAGCCAGATGCCCTCCACGACATCGCGCAGCGGTACCTGTCCCAGCCGCGCCATTCCGCACTCGAACGCGGCCACGAGCCGCACGGTGCGGGCCCGCCCATCGGCACTGAGCCCGGCATCCTGGGTGGCATCCTGCGCCACTTCGAGCAGGGTACGCGGGCCGGGGGACGATCCAAGGCAGTCGAGGTCTGCAAGCGACAAGCCGCACAAGGGCGAGCGCAGGACCGTCAGCCAGGCGAGCCGGTCGCCCGCATGAACCAGCGCACGGGTGATGGCCAGCAAATCGCCCGCCAGCCCCGTGCGCCCGAGCTCCACGAGATCATTGGCACCCATGTCGATGCCTGCAGCGCGGAGAGCCGCAACCGTGTGCGCGGCATGGCCGCGGCTGCGCACGAGAATCCCGATGCTCCCATCGGGCCACGCCGCGAGTGTCTCCCTGACCACCCGCAGCACGCCGCGGCCCTCGGCGGCGGGGTCCTCCCACGGTGACCCATGCACGGTTACCGCGGCAGAGCCGACGGGACTTCCCGGGCGCGTGGGCTCACTGGGGGAGAACGCGATGGCGCTGCTGACCAGGTCATCCCGGGAGGGCAGGATCCGTGCGAAGGCCTCATTGCTCCAGGTCACAAGGGCGGGTACGGATCGGAAGTTCGCCCGCAGCCGGACGAACTCCAGGACGATGCCAGGCAGGCCGTGATCCCGGACGTCGAGGAACAGGCGTACCTCTGCCTGCCGGAAGCGGTAAATGGATTGCATCGGGTCGCCGACCAGGAACAGGGTGCGGCCGTCTCCCGGGCTCCAGCCGCGCGTGAGCGCGCGCAGAAGCGCGTACTGCCCCTGGGATGTGTCCTGGAACTCGTCGAGCAGCAGGTGCATCAGGCGCCAGTCCACCCGCAGGGCGAGCTCGCTGGGTGCGGTTTCGTCACCGAGGGCCGACCTTGCCTCCGCCGCTACCTCCGCGTAATCGGTTTCTCCCTCGGCAGAGAACACCAGCTTGAGATGTGCTGCTGCGAATGGCAGCAGCGTGAGCAGGGATTCCAGTGCATTCCACTGGCCTGCCGAGTAGTGCGGCGGCGGCAGCGACTGCACCGTGGCCAGGGCGCTTCGCAGGCCGCTGATGGGCGCCAGGGCGCCGAGCACGCCCAGGGCGTGGGCCTTGAGGTCCTTCTGGTCCGCCGGCACGCCGTTGTTCTTGTTGAACGCCCTGCGCCACTCGCCCGTCCCCGTCAGGAACAGGTCCGCCGCCCTGCCCCACCAGTGCGCCCGCTCCGCCAGCGAGCCGTGCCGGCCGTTGCCGAGCTCCAGCTGCAGGTTGATCGCGGTGGCGTGCACCACTTCAGCGAGTTCCGCCAGCAGCGGGTCCGGAATCAGCGCCACCACGCGCTCCAGCTCCCGCTCCACCAGGCGTGACAGGCTGGCCTCCAGCTCAGCGCGCGCCCGGGCCGGATCGAGGCCGGGTCCCACGATGGGCAGCCACTGGTCACGCCGCGCCAGCAGCTGGGCGAGCATTTCCTCAGCCCTGGCCGGGTCGTTGTCCAGATGGCGCAGCAGGCTGGCCGCGGCGGCACCCGGCCGTCCTGGCTCCGAAATCAGCTGCAGCGTTGCCCGCGCTGCCAGCCGGTACAGGCGCTCGGGCTGTGCCGCGACAGGGCGGAGCACACTCGAACCACCGCTAACGGGCGCGCTGCGGGCCAGGGCAGCATTCAGCGCATCGATCGTGCTGATTCGCAGCCGGGCCGGGTGCCGGGCGAGATTCCACCCGCGCACCGCGTCCCGGGCGCGCACGGCGGCAACCATCTGGCGCAGTTCCGGCGCGACACGGTTGGCGCCGGTGGCCTGCCCGTCTTCGGGTGCGGCGAGGGCACCGGCAATCCGGCGGTGCATCTCGGCAGCGGCCTTCCGCGTGAACGTGACTGCAAGGATTTCCTCGGGCTCAGTGGCCTGCGCCAGCAGCCGCAGGTAGCGCCGGACGAGAAGCTCGGTCTTGCCGGCGCCGGCCGGCGCCTGCACGAGAAATGAGCGGCCGGTGTCCAGTGCGCGCGCGCGCTCATCCGCATCGGGCGGCTGGCCGGGTTGCATCACTCGCCGTCCTCCTCCGTTGATTCGTCACCTTCGGCGGCGGGCAGGAACTCGTGGATCCGCGTCAGGCCCGCGAACTGGCCTACGGCCCACTTCCGGTCCGCGGGGTTCACGCGGAAGTCGCCGGCAGCAAACTCCCGGGCCAGCTGTTCGAGTTGTGACCGCCACCGGGTAAGCGTGCCCTGCCAGTCGAGTCCCGCCTCCCTGAAGAAGGCCGGGGGCGCCTTGAGTCCAGCCATGGCTATGGTCTCAGCGCCAACGCCGCGCAGGCGCGCAGCCGGCGGACGCAGCTGGATCACCGCCACGCCATCGCAGCCGCCGCTGACCGCGTAGAGGGGAAGCTGGCTTTCCGGCACGCGCGGACGCTTCCAGCCGCCGGCATCGAACTTCCCGGTCTTGTAGTCGATGACCAGTTCACCTCCCCCATCCAGCCTGTCGAGGCGGTCGAGCCGAACGCTCAGTGACAGGGATCCGATCTGCACGTCCCGGGCCAGCTCGGTGACCACGCTGAATCCCGGCCTGTCCACCTCGTGATCCCGGAGGGTGAGTACGAGGGACCACAAGCGCTCGGCCTCGAGGAGTCGCAAGCCGTCGAAAAAGGGGTCTCCGGCCTCGAGGAATTCATCGAGGACGCCGCCGATCAGCGACTCGAACAGCTCGTGCAGTTCATCACGGCCCAGGCGTCCGAGCCCGCGGGCGCACGGTTCGAGCCGGTAAAGTCGCTCCAGCAGCTTGTGCACCACCTTGCCCCGCGTTGGGGCGTCCAGAGGCCTCGCCGGCGGCTCCAGGGGTGCCCCACGCAGCCGGAACTCCACGAAAGCCCGGGCGGGACAAACGGCCTGCATGGCCAGGACGCGCGCCCCACCCTTCACGCCCTGCCCCCCCGGCAAGGGCGGCGGCCGATCAATGGGCACTTCCTCCACCCGGGCCGAGTCAGCCACGTGCTGCCGGTCCGGATGCAGCAGGATCTCGCCGGCAGGAACGGCCACACACTCCAGGCCGGCGAGCAGCGGACTCGGGAGCGTCTCGGCCTCGTCCAGCTCGGCGGGCCAGCTCAGCGTGACCTGATCCGCCGAGGCCAGAAGCCGCTCGAAGCGTCGCCGTGTCTGGGCCTCGAGGATGGCGGGGGTCGCCTCGGGTATGCCCGCTGCCTGCTGGAGAGCCAGCGGAATCAGCGGGTGAGGACGCGCTGGTGGCGGCCACTGGTCGGCAGTCATGCCGCAGACCCAGAGCGCCCGAAAATGCTGGCCCTCCGCTTCCCTGAGCGTGAGCACCTGGATGGCGTCATCCGCACTTTCCGGTTCGAAGGGCTTGTCCCTGGCCTGCTGCGAGAGCAAGCCCAGCGCCGCCCCCAGCGGGAGCACTCCCGCCACGTCGTCGGTCCCGGCAAATGACTCCAGCAACCGCTGCCATGCCTCGGCCGCCTGAAACTCCTCGCTGTCGAGACCGCGGTCGCCGGGCCATCCGGCAGAGGCGAGCCACGCCGTGAAATGCCCGGCCCACTGTCCCGGTGGCAAGCGCCGGGCACGCAGGTTGCCGGCGAGTGTTTCAGCCTGCTGCCAGTGCTTCGCCAGGACAGGCGCCTGCTTGCCGAGCAACGTCAGCAGCCGTGGCAGGCGCACGCGCTCGACGGGAATCCGGCGCAAGTCGAGCTCGGCGCTGGCCCGGCCCGCCCTTTCCCCCTGGGCACCGGCGACGTAGCCCGAGCGCAGGAGCGTGCTGGCCTGCTCGAAACTCACGCCGAAGGCCAGCAGCTGCAGGAGGTTCAGCGCGCAGAAGACGACAGGGTAATCGGCAAGCTGTCGTCCTACAGCGAGCGCCAGCGGGCGCACCGGGGGCTCCTGCAGCTGCCAGCCGGGCGCAAGGATGTCGAGGCCAAGCCGGCGGGTGCTTGCGGCATCCCGCTCCAGGTTCGGCAGGACAATCGCCGGCGGCGAACCGCCGCCGGGATCGCCGTGACTGGCCGCCCAGGCGAACGCGCGGGCGAGTTCGTCGTCACCATTCCGGGCGGCAACGATGCTGCAGGTGCCACTCCTCGGCGGCGGGGCGATCAGACTGACCGGGGTGCCGCCGGCGCTGAGGCGGTCTGCCAGGCGCGCCAGCGCGGGTGTCCACGGCTCGAAGCCGGCGAAGCCGATCGGTGCTTCAGCGCTGACCTGCGCGCCCTGATCCTTGTCCTGGCCCGCGTGCCCCAGGGCGCCCAGCAAGCCGGCACCATCAATCCAGGATCGGCGCTCCAGCTCGCTGGCATAGGACTGCACCCACCGGGCGAAAATCCGTGCGTCGTCGGAATCGGCGGCCGTCGCCAGACTGCCGGGGGAGATCTCCCAGGCCTGGCAGAGCCGCCAGCCCGCCGCCACCAGGGGCACGAGGACGCCGGTATCGATGCCGTCCTGGCCTTCGCCGGCAATCACCCGTCGCCACACGAGGCGACTCTCGTCGTCCGACAGCAGTCGATGGCGGCCCGGCAGCAATTCGCGAAGCGCGGTGGACTCCCACGTGCGGCGGAGCCAGGCGTCGAGAGGCAGTGCATCGGCCGTGGGCCAGGCCCGGGCACCGGTGGCCGCACGGGTACGGTCGTGCTGCTGGCGGATCTGCCGCGCCAGCCGGTGGGTGCCGGTGATGACCGTGCCGCCCCCGGCCAGTACGTCCTCGTCCGTGGCCGGCTCTATCACCGCGGAACCGGCCGGCCAGATGCAGGCCCTGGCAGCGGCCCGCCTCGCCGCTCGCGAGGCCGTTCGTCAGGCCGCCTGCTCGGCGGCATGGCTTTCCAGCAGGTCATGGATCCGGGTGAAGACCTCCCGCAGGGTTGCTGCATCGGGAAGGTTCGTGATGCGGAAGAAATTGCTGTCCCGGGTATTGAAGCTGGTCCCCGGCGCCACGAGAACGTGCTTCTTCTCCAGCAGGTCCAGGGCAAAGCGCTGGTCATCGAATTCCGGGAAACGCGCCTTGTCGACGCCAACGAAGGCATACATGGCGCCTTCCGGAGCGTTCACGAACAGGAAGGGGCTCGCTGCCACCGAGTCGATGATGACGCGCCGTGACTCGTAGAGCCGTCCCCCGGGGCGGACCAGTTCCTGGATGCTCTGATAGCCACCCAGGGCCGTCTGCACCGCCCACTGCCCCGGCACGTTGCTGCACAAGCGGAGCGACGCCAGCAGATCGAGGCCGTGCATATAGTCCCGGGCGTGCTCGCGGGCGCCGCTGTAGGAGACCCATCCGACGCGGTAGCCGCAGGCCCGGTAGACCTTCGACAGGCCGCTGAACGTGGCGCAAAGGGTGTCGTTGACCAGCGTCGCCATCGGGACGAATCGGGCACCGTCGTAGGTCATCTGGTCATAGATCTCGTCGCTGAAGATCACCAGCTGGTGCTTCTCGGCAATCTGCACGATTGCCCGCAGCGTGTCTGCGGAGTACACGGCGCCCGTCGGGTTGTTCGGATTGATTACGACGATGCCGCGCGTGCGTGGCGTTACCAGTTTTGCTATGGCCTCGGGGTCCGGCTGAAAACCCGCCTCGGGACGGCACGGATAGTGCACCGCCCTGCCCTGATTCAGCGTGACACTCGCCGTCCACAGCGGATAGTCGGGACTGGGAATGAGGATCTCATCGCCGGGATCGAGCAGTGCCCGCAAGGTCAGGTCGATGAGCTCGCTGACGCCGTTGCCGATGAAGACGTCCTCGGCAGTCACCCCGCTCACACCACGCAGCTGCTGCTGCATGACGACCGCTTCCCGGGCCGGGAAAATGCCCTTCTGGTGGCAGTAGCCCTCTGCGCTGGAGAGATTCTCGATCATGGCGAGGCGCATGGTCTCGGGTGCGCGGAACCCGAAGCGGCCGGGATTCCCGATATTGAGCGAGATGATCTCGTAGCCGCGCCGCTCCATGTCGTGAGCCCGGTTGGCCAGGCTGCCGCGAATTTCGTAGCGGACGTCGCGCAACGCGTCACTGGGCTTGAATGGCGTGTTCATCGGAGCGTGTCTCAGGGGGCTGTGCGGGCCGCCGGCTTGTCCAGCCGGAACTGGGTGGAGATCAGCAGTGCAGCAATCACCAGGCCGGACACGAGCATGAAGGCGTTGTCGTAGGAGCCGGTGTTGTCGCGGATTGCGCCGATCAGAAGCGGCCCCAGGCCGCCTCCCAGGGTGTCGAGTACCGTGATGGCCCCGAGGATCTTGCCGAGATGGCGGGGGCCGAAGTAGTCCGCCGCGAGAAGTTGCAGCAGGGTGTACAAGCCACCCCAGCCGAGGCCGAAGAGCACGAGCCCGATCCACAGGACTTCCAGGCCAGCCAGGTTCAGCGAAACCGAACCGGCACTCATGATGCCCAGCGTCCCGACGAACACCTGCTTGCGGCCAAACCGGTCGGCCAGGAAGCCGCTGGCGATCTTGCCCAGGAGGCCGAGGTAGAAGAGCACCGTGTAGCTGAAGCCCGCGTCCATCTGCGAGAAGCCGCGGCCCAGCATGTACAGGTTCAGGTGCGCCTGAGTCCCGATGATCGAGAAGAAGGTGAACATGGCAACCAGGGCAAGCACCCAGAAGTTCCCGGTGCGCAGGGCCGCGCCGAGCTCGAGACTCCTGGCGCTGGCGGGAGCCCCGCCCCGGAATCGGCCGCGGGCTGCTGGGCAGAGAGGTCAGCCGGTCGTTCACGGACCACGAAGAGGATCACCGGTATCAGGAACAGCGGCAGGAGGCTGGTCCAGGCAAAGGCCGAGCGCCAGCCAACCTCGGCCATCAGTGCGGCATTCAGCGGTGGCAGCGTCCCATTACCGAGGCTGGTGCCCGCAAGGGCGATGCCCATCGCGAGTCCCCGGTCCTTCACGAACCAGCGGGAAACGAGGATGACGTTGACGACCAGGCCGCAGGTGGCCAGTGCGGCGGCAAACAGCACGTGGATGGCGTAGATGTCGCTCAGGCTGTCTGCCGTCGAGTACAGGAAGTAGCCCGCCGACAGGAGGAGCGCGCCAACGAGCATCAAGGGGCGGACGCCGAAACGATCGGCCGCCGCGCCGGCGAGAGGCGCCATCAGGCCGCTGACGGCCAGGGTGATGGCATCGCGGGCCTTGAGCCCCGCGAGGCTCACCGGTTCGCCGGCCGCCTGGCTCAGCGACTCGAGCAGCGGCTTGTCGAAGACATTGAGCCCGCCGAGGGTCATGCCGTTCGTGACCAGGAGGATGACACCCGAGGCGGCGGCGATGATCCAGCCGTAGTACAGCCCGCTGCCGCCCTTTCCCGTCATGAATCCCAGCCCCTGCGCGATGCGGCGGTCACCATACCGGAATCGCGGCCCATCCCCAAGCAGAGGGTCAGCTTCATCAGGCCTTTTCGTACTCCAGCCGGACCAGCTCGTACTCGGTCAGCATGTAACCGCCGATGACGCCTTTCAGGAAGATGTAATCGCCGTCCGCCGTGCACCAGATGTCATAGGCGGGATGCGCCTGCGGGAGTCCCGGTGACGAGACGAAGCGGAAGTGCAGCGCATCGAACTTGCCGGCCTTCACCGTGATGCTCTCCTCCCCCACGTACTCCACGCCGAAACCGATGCGGAACAGCAGCGGCCCTGTCGCGCCCACGGTGGTCGGGTGAGGACAGCAGCATCTCGTCGATGGTCTGCAGGCCCGGACCCTTGTGCCTGTCGAACAATTGCATGTGCCAGCGCATCGCAGACGATGGCATGATTCTGGAAGGCCTGCAGCCGGCCCTTGGTTTCCATGCGCTGCGTGACGCGGCCCTCGAGGGCCGTGTGGGTTTCGCACTCGGCAAAATCGGGGCCGAAGCGAAACCAGCCGGTGCCCATGAAGCGATCGTTGACGGTCAGCCGGACGAAGCAGTCGGTGGGCAGCCAGTGCTCGTCCAGGCTGTAGACGATGTCTCGCATGACGCTCGGGCGATCGTCGATCTCCGAATGGGCGCTGCAGGTGCGTCGCCCGTCGCTGTGGACGGAGATGTGAAAATGCTCCCGGCCGCGCTCCTGGCCCAGCCTGTCCGGCTTGTTGCTGGTGTAGGCGATGGTGCCGCGGATGACGCGATGGTCGCGCTGGAGGATGCTGCTGTTCATTCCGGACGGGCTTCCTGGTGGGGTTTTGCGGCCGAGACTGTACGGGTAAAGGGGCCGGTAGCCAACTGTGCGCCCCATCTTCCCGCGCCCCAGTCCGCTTGAGCCGGGGCCCGGAATGCTCAACCCGTGGCCACGGGCCTGTCCGGTGACCGTATCCATTCGCTCCAGGAGCCCGGGTAAAGGGCGGCACCCGGCATGCCCGCGAGTTCCAGCGCGAAAATGCCATGGCACGCGGTCACACCGGAGCCGCACATGCAGACGATCTCGCCGGGCGCCCGGCCGTGGGCAAGGGCGGCGTAGCGACTGGCCAGAACCTCGGCCGGCTGGAACCGGTTGTCAGCCGTAAGGTTGCCCCCGAAGGGAGCGTTCACGGCACCGGGCACGTGGCCCGCAATGGGGTCTATGGGTTCCACCCTGCCCAGGAAGCGCTCTTCAGCCCGCATGTCCAGCAGCCTGATGCTGTCGCCGGCCAGGCCCGCGGCAACCTGACTCGCGTCACGAACGGGCATCTGTCCGGGCTGGCCCTCGAAACGCCTGGTCCGCAGTGCCGGCACGTCCCGGTCGACTGGCAGGCCGGCCTTCTGCCAGGCGGAAAATCCGCCATCCAGCAGGACCACCGGGCCGTGCCCCATCCAGCGGAGCAGCCACCAGAGTCGGGCGGCGAGGCCGCCACCGCCTTCGTCATAGGCCACCACCCGGGTGGCCTTCCCGATGCCGAAGCCACCCAGCAGCGTACGGAGTTGCTCCGGGTCTGGCAGGGGGTGACGGCCCGTGTCCGGCCGTGGCGGCGACGACAGGTCCTGATTCAGGTCGGCGTAGAAGGCGCCTGGAATGTGCCCCTCGAGCCAGGCGGCCCGACCGGCTTCGGGCTTCAGCAGGTTGAACCGGCAGTCCACGACGACCAGTCCGGCCTCCCGCCTGAGGCCCGCCTGCCGACGGGCGCAACGCGCTCGCCAGATCCTCCACGGACATCAGCAACGACGATCGCGGGCCCCGGCTGTCAGTCTGCGACACGGCTTGTTCCTCCTGGCCTGCTCGTTGAAAATAGCGGGCTGCCCCAGCGGCCCGCCTGGTTCCAAGGACGTTATCCATGCAGAAGATCATCGTATGCCTCAAGCGCGTCGTTGACTACAACGTGCGCATCCGCGTCAAGCCGGATGGCTCCGGCGTCGTCACCGAGGGCCTGAAGATGAGCATCAATCCCTTCGACGAGATCGCGCTGGAAGAGGCGCTGCGCATCCGGGAACAGGGCAAGGCGCAGGAAGTCGTCGCTGGTGTCGATCGGCCCGGACGACGCCCAGCAGCAGCTCCGCACGGGGCTGGCGATGGGCGCCGACCGGGCAATACTCGTCCAGACCGCGGCGGAACTCGAGCCACTGGCGGCTGCGCGGGTCCTTCACCGGATCATTGACCGGGAACAGCCCGGCCTGGTGCTGCTCGGCAAGCAGGCCATCGACGACGACTGCAATCAGACCGGCCAGATGCTGGCGGCATTGTGGAACCGGCCCCAGGCCACTTTTGCCTCCAGGCTTGAACTGAATGGCGACGTGGCCACGGTCACCCGGGAGGTGGATGCGGGCCTCGAAGTCCTCGAGGTGGACCTGCCCGCCGTCGTGACCACCGATCTCCGCCTCAACGAGCCGCGCTACGTGAAGCTGCCGGACATCATGAAGGCCAAGAAAAAGCCGATCGAGTTGCTGCCCATCGATTCCCTGGGAGTGGACGTTGCGCCGGTTCTGCGCGTCATCAGGTACGAGGCGCCGGCGGGCAGATCCCGGGGCGTGATGGTCAAGAACGTCGACGAACTGGTGGGCGCCCTGCGTGACCGGGGGCTCCTGGCATGAGCCGCGTCCTGATCATCGGTGAGCACGACGGCCGCATGCTCAATCAAAGCACGGCGCGCTGCGTCGCCTGTGCGTCGGTACTGGCGACGGGTGCGGTGGATGTGATCATCCTCGGTAGCGACCCGAGCGCCGTCGCGTCACAGGCAGCGGCCCTCGCCGGTGTGACGGCCGTCCTCACGGTGACGGGACCGGCTAACGGACCGGCCGTGGCAGCCATCCAGGCGCCCCAGATTGCGGGCATCGCAGCCGACTACGACTATGTGCTGGCCCCGTCCACCACGTTCGGCAAGGACCTGCTGCCGCGGGTTGCCGCCCTCCTCGGCGTCCCGCAGCTGAGTGACGTGATGAACGTGATCGGGCCCCGCACGTTCCAGCGCCCGATCTATGCCGGAAATGCCATCGTCACCGTCGAGGTCCCCGCCGGCACGAAGGTGGTGGCGACGGTTCGCGGCGCCTCCTTCAAACCCGTTGAAGCGGGCAATTCAGCGCCGGTCCGCCCGGTGGAAACATCAGCATCCGTTCCCGGCCACACGCGGTTCATCGAATTGCGCTCGGGGAAATCCGACAGGCCAGACCTGCAGACCGCCCGTCTCGTGGTGTCCGGCGGTCGGGGCGTCGGCAGTGCCGAGAACTTCGCCCTGCTCTACCAGTTCGCCGGGCGCCTGGGCGCGGGCGTCGGCGCATCGCGTGCCGCCGTGGACGCCGGCTTCGTGCCCAACGACATGCAGGTTGGCCAGACAGGCAAGATCATCGCACCCGAGCTTTACATGGCCTTTGGCATATCGGGCGCCATTCAGCACCTGACGGGGATCAAGGATGCCGGAACGATCGTCGCCGTGAACAAGGACGGTGAGGCGCCGATCTTCGAGATCGCCGACATCGGCCTCGTCGGGGACCTCTTCGAGATCATTCCGGAGATCGAGAAACGCCTCCGTTGACGGCCAGGCCAGCCCCTTCACTCTGGCTGCTGAGCCTGGCGAGTTCGCTCTCGCCGTTCGGCATGATCGTCGTCGTGCCGACCCTGGCGGCACTCGCCGAACGGTACGCGGTTGACCAGGGCCAGGCCCAGTTCCTGATCGCCACCTACCTGTTCGGCCTCGGCATCGGGCAGCCGCTGGCCGGTGCCCTGAGCGACCGGCATGGCCGTCGCCCCGTGATTCTTGCCGGGTTTGTGTTGTTTACCGCGGCGAGCGTCGCCTGCGCGGTGGCCACCAGCTTTCCCGCCCTGCTCGTCTGCCGGCTTCTTCAGGCCCTGGGCGTCAGCGTTGGTACGGTGGGCTCCCGGGCCATCGTGCGGGACACCCACGATGCCCTGGGGGCGGTTCGTGCCCTTGCGTGGATTGGCGCTGCCATGGGAATTGCACCGGTGGTAGGTCCCGTGATTGGTGGCTTACTCAGCGCCTGGGCCGGTCCCCAGTCCGTGTTCGCGGCCAGCGCCGCCCTCGGACTGCTGGTGACGATCGCCATGTCGCTGCGCCTGACTGAAACCCGGCACGCGGCGGCAACGAACGCGCAGAGCCAGCACTGGGCCACCAGCTATGGCGAGCTGTTGCGTTCACGGGTGTTCGTCGGCTACACGCTCATGTATGCCTTCATGCAGGGCTGCTTCTTTGCCTTCCTGGCCGTGGCCGCCGTGGTCTTCAATGACCACCTCGGGATCAGCGCGGCACGCTTCGGTGTCATCTGGGGCGGGATGGCGCTGGTCTACGTTGCGGGAGCGGCGGGAGGTGCCCGCCTCACGAGCCGGCTTGGAATGCGGCGGGTCCTGTGGGCCGGCACGCTGATGATCGTCTTCTCCGGGGCCGCGCTGCTGCTCGATGTCGCGGCATCGGGGGTCACGCTGGCGGGGCTCCTCGCCCCGCTCACGCTGCTCATGTTTGCAGCAGGCATCCAGACCCCGCTCTCGGTGGCCGGAGCCGTTAACTGCCGGCCGGACATCGCCGGCACTGCGGCCGGCCTGTCCAGTTCGATGGCGCTGGTGCTGAGCGGGAGCTTCAGCATCATGGCGGGTTACCTGTACTCGGGGGACTTCCTGCCCGTCGCCGCACTGATTGCCGCATCCTCGGCAATGGCAGGCGTCACCTACTGGCTGACCCGCTGAGGTCTACATTCCCGGCTTCCAGACGCCGAGGAACGCTGACAGTGCCACGCCCGCCCAGATCGCCCAGACGTAGGGCCGGCAGGCCATCAGGCCGTCGTACATCTTGCTGTCACTCTCGGGCGTCACGCCCTGTCCTGCCATCATCCTGAAGCCGTCGATGAAGGGCGGCAGCTTCTTCCGGATCATGAACCCGCAGAAGATCAGGAACGAGAAGATCAGCAGCTTGGCGGCGAGCCACGGAAAGGGCTTCAGGGGCCCGGTGATCCAGTGATAGACGACCGAGGTCGGCAGAGCGAAGATCATGATGAAGCGAAACCAGTAATCACCCTTGGCCAGTGCCCGGCCGAAATCCGTGCCTTCCTTCGCGTGGACCATGTGGACCACCCAGACCCAGATTGGACCAAGGGCGACGATGCCGATCATCTGCCAGGTCGGGTGCTCGTAGCCGACGAACTCGGCAAGGATGCCGCCGACCGTCAGCATCAGGGCCAGGCAGTAGCGAGGCAGCATGTCGAGATTGATGAAGATCTTGAACGCCGTCAGGCGCGAGTCCCTGGAGAGCTTGTTGTTGACGACAAACGTGCTGGAGTAGAACACCCCCGCGTCACCGCCCAGCCAGTACACGAACAGCAGTATGTGTATGTACTTGAATGCGGCATAGACGAACGGCAGCGTCTGGACAACCTGCGTCTCTTCCATCGGACCTTTCCTGCGTGGACTGCTTGAGTGACCGGCTGTGGTTCAAAGCTGACCGAGGACGCACTCCGCAGTGCTCACCTTGAACTCGCGCGGGGCTTCCACGTTGAGCTCCTTGACGACGCCGTCATGGACCACCATCGAGAACCGCTGGCTGCGATGCCCCATGCCGAAGCCGCTGGCGTCGAGCTCGAGGCCCAGGGCCTTCGTGAACTCGCCATTGCCGTCGGCCAGCATCAGCACCTTGTCGCCCACGCCGCGGTCCTTGCCCCAGGCATCCATCACGAACACGTCGTTGACGGACATGCAGGCAATGGTGTCCACGCCCTTGGCCTTGATCTCGGCCGCGTGCTTCACATAGCCCGGCAGGTGGCTGTTGGAGCAGGTCGGAGTGAAGGCCCCGGGCACGGAGAAGAAGACTACTTTTTTGCCACCGAAGAGCTCCTGGGTCGACAGGGCGCCGGGGCCGTCCTTGGTCATGATCCCGAGCTTGCCGGCGGGCAACCGATCGCCAACCTTGATCGCCATGGTCGTGTCCCTTTTCTGTTGGTGTTGTGGGGGTAGGGTCTGAATGCGCAACATTGTACAGGGCGAGCGCCGGTAGTCATCCCGGCGCGACCGTGCGGGCGTTTGCGCGCCGTACGTCATGCCTTGCCTCGGGCCGGGGCCGGGAATTATGCTGCCCGGCCTCGCACCCGGAGATGATCCATGAGCGCCGCTGCCCCGCACTTTACAGCAAGCCCCGAAGCCCGGGCATTCCTCGCCCGCGATCACCGCCTGTTGATCGGCGGCCAGTGGGTCCCGTCGGCCTCCGGGGAAACGATAGACGTCTTCGATCCCGCAACCGAGGCGCAACTCGCCCGGGTGGCCGGCGGGGGCAAGGAAGACATCGATCGCGCTGTTCAGGCGGCACGCAGGGCGTTTCGCGGTGAATGGTCGAAGCTGACCTCCTACGAGCGCACGAAGCTCATCTGGAAGCTGGCCGACGAGCTCGAGGCCAGCCTGGCCCTGGCCAGCGAGCTGGAAACCCTCGATAACGGCATGCCGCTCATGGTTGCGACGTACTCCATCGCATCCTTCGGCTGCGACTTCCTGCGCTACTACGCCGGCTGGGCCACGAAGATCACGGGGGACACCATTCCGGTTTCCCCGGGGGGTGTCCGCAATGGGGAATCGCTGACCTACACGCGTCGGGAGCCGATCGGCGTGGTAGGCGCCATCATTCCGTGGAATGCACCGCTGATCATGGCGACGCTGAAGCTCGGCCCCGCGCTCGCGGCCGGCTGCACTGTCGTCCTGAAACCTGCCGAGCAGACGCCCCTAACTGCGCTCTTCCTCGGCGAACTCATCAAACGCGTTGGTTTTCCGGACGGCGTGATCAACATCGTGCCAGGACTCGGAGAGTCTGCAGGGGCGGCCCTGGCTGCTCACCCCGACGTGGACAAGATCGCTTTCACCGGCTCCACCGAAGTCGGCAAGAAGATCATCAATGCCGCCGCCGGCAACCTGAAGCGGGTCACCCTGGAGCTCGGCGGAAAGTCGCCCATGGTCGTCTTCCCCGACGCAGACCTCGACCGCGTCATCCCGGGCGTCACGCGCGGTGCCTTCTTCCTGCAAGGCCAGAACTGCATGGCGGGCACTCGCCTCTTCGTGCACCGGGATATCTTCGACAAGGTAGTCAGCCGGGTCGGCGACATGGCGAACAAGTTCCGGATCGGGCCCGGACTGAGCCCGGACAGTGACCTCGGCCCGCTGATTTCTGCCGAGCAGCGCGAGCGGGTCATGTCCTACGTCGCGTCGGGCAGGAAGTCCGGCGCCGAGCTGGTGTGTGGCGGTGAAGCGTTGCCCGGCCGTGGCTTCTTCGTCAAGCCAACCCTCTTCAGCAAGACGAACATGGACATGCAGATTGCCCGGGAGGAGATCTTCGGGCCCGTGCTCTGCGCGCAATCGTTCAGTGATTCAGACCTGCAGGCCGTGGCCGACGAGGCCAACAAAAGCATCTACGGCCTGTCCGGCAGCGTCTGGACGCGGGACATCTCGGTAGCGCACAGGATGGCTGGCATGATCGACGCCGGTCAGGTCAGCATCAACTGCCATGCGGCCGTCGATCCGGCCATTCCCTTCGGCGGCAACAAGCAGTCGGGCTGGGGCCGCGAGTTCGGTCGCGAGGGGCTGGATCCCTACCTCAAGACGAAGGCCACCACCGTCATCTATTGAGGCTACCAGGCCACCAGGGCCCCAAATCTGTCCAGGAATTGCCCGCTGTGACCGGCGTTCAGCGTGGCAAACGTCTGGAGCTGCGCGCGCACGCTCTCGACAGGGTCGATCTCGGCCTCCTCGCCGCCGAGTTCCGTCTTGCACCAACCCGGCGCCATCGAGACGACGATCAGGTCACGCCATTCGTTGGCGATGCCCTTGGTCAGCATGTTCAGCCCGGCCTTGCTGGTGCGGTAGGCGTGCGAATGACCGAGCCGGTTGTTGCCGATCGACCCGAGGTCGCTGGAGAGCATGATGACGACCGGTCGCGCGGCGAGGCGGAGGCTGGGGGCGAGTGCAACCGTGAGGCGAAATGGCGCCAGCAGATTGACTTCCAGAATCTCCCGCCAGATCGCGTAATCCATGTGGGCGAGACTCTGGTACCGCATCCCGCCGGGCGAACCTTCCGGGCCGAAGGTACCTGCGTTGTTGATCAGCATGTCCAGGGGAGTACCGCGGAGTTCCCGGGCCACTGCCTCGACGCCCACCTCGTCAACGACCTCCAGGTGCAGGACACGGACTTTCCCGGAATTCGCATCGGCGAGTTCCCGCAGGGCCGGAGCGCGATCAGGGTCCCGGGCGCAGGCAAGCACCCGCCAGCCCGCCGCAGCCAGCTGACGACAGTATTCCAGTCCCAGCCCACGATTCGCCCCGGTTACCAGTACTGTCCCCGCCATCTTCTCTGCACCACTCATCGTCTTCCCTCAACCAGCCAGTTTGCCGGGGATCGGCGCTCCGCATTTGCGCCGGTTCCCGGGATCGTTGGGCGCGACGCACACGCCGCATGCCAGCACCATCCTAACCGCCCATCTGGCCGCCCGTCTGGCCTCCCTCTGGCTGCCGGAGGGCGCTCCTGGCTCCCTGACCAGTGGTTGAAGGGGATTCGTAACGGGATGTAACAAATGCCGATTGCTCTTGGATTGGGCAGGCTCGTTGACTACCATCATCCGCCTGTTGGTCAGGCCAGGATACTGAAACCAGATGACTTCCACCCGACCCATACGCGCGCTGCTTCGCGGACTCGAGGTCCTGCACGTCCTCAACCAGCAGAACGGGGCCACGGTGTCCGAGGTGGCTACTGCCATTGACCTGCCTCGCACAACCACCTACCGCATTCTCGAGACGCTCTGTCACGCCGGCTATGCATATCGCGCCGCAAGTGACGAGCGTTATCGCCTGACCATCCTGGTTCGCGGCCTCTCCGACGGCTTCGATGATGAAGCCTGGGTCACGCAGATTGCCCGCCCCTACATGTACGAGCTCTGCAACGAGCTCGTGTGGCCGATTGCCATTGCGACACTGTCGGGATCCACGATGCTCATCCGGCAAACGACCGACCACCGGAGTCCGCTGGCTGTCGAGAAGCGTGGCCCCGGCTTTCGGGTTGCCATCCTCGGGTCGGCCTCGGGCATCGCGTACCTGACCTGGTGCCCGAAAGAGCAGCGCGATGCGCTGCTCGATCTCCTGGCAAAATCCAAGCGGACGGAAGACCAGTCCGCGGCAAATCGCAAGAAGGTCAACGATCTCCTCCTGGAAACCCGCAAACGCGGCTATGCGGCGTGGCGCCGGCCAAGACGAGTGTCGGACGAACTGAGTCTTTCCGTGCCGATCCTGGCCGGAGAACGCCTCCTGGCGTCCCTGACGATCCGGTTCTCGAGCACTGCGGTGCCGGAAGCGGAGGCCATTCAGCGCTTCATCCCGCGGTTGCGGGCAACCGCCCAGCGCATCGGTGAGGACTTTCTCTCCCAGGGCGAGCAGCAGGCCCTCTCGATCGCCACGGATAACCCCGCTCCGGCCTCCGACCACTAAGGGCCCGGCGCGCCCAAAAGACGGAGGCCCTGGCGCACTCGAGGTGCACCAGGGCCCTGTTATCGCACGTGGTGTCCGCCCGGCTTGTCAGGCCACCTTGCGGGCAGGCTTTTTGCCGGCACCCGCCTTGGCCCCTTCCGCGTGCGGCTTCGCCCACGTCTGGAATACCGGGGCCTTTGGTGGCTCCAGACCGGTTTCCTTCTTGCAAGACTTCTTCAGTTCGGGAATGGTGCCCCCGAAGTCGAAGAGCTTGGTCTTGCCACGCTTCTTGGCCATCTTCGCTCGCAGTGCAGTCGTCGCCTTCTCGTCGACGGTGTAATTCGGCTTGATGACGACACCGTAACGCTTGGCGCCTTCGCGGGAAACCAGGCCAGCTTCCACGTCAAACGCCACCTTCTCGGCGGGCCGCTTGAGAGGATCGCCCCAGCCGCCGCCGCCCCAGGTGTCGAAGTACAGCAGGTCGCCCTCGGCCACAGGTATGCGGTCGCACTTGGAAGGCAACAGCTCCTTCTTGCCGTTCTTGCGAATCATGATCTTGCGGCTCCGGGCTCCCGGCAGCCCGCCATTGACGCCCCAGGGATAAGTGAGCCAGCGATCATCGTGGATCGAGATCTGGCCCGGCTCCAGGAAGCGATAGCCCACGCGGAGCGCGTTACCGCCACGGTGCAGGCCCGCGCCACCGGTGTCGGCCAGGGTCTCGTAAGCTTCGATCCGGAGCGGGAAGTAGCTTTCGAGGAACTCGTTGGGGACGTTGGTAAAGCTGGGCCAGAGGGAGTGCCCGTCCGGACCGTCGCCAAACGGCTTACCGGGAATGCCGCCGAAGCCGATGCTGTACAGCTGGTACCACTCGCCCGTCTTGCGGTGGCCGGAGTACATGAAATGTGGGCTGTCGGAGAATCCCGCGGCACAGAGGAAGTCCGGATTGCCCTGGCCGAGGAGGCCACCCAGGATGTCGAAGATCCGGCCGAGCGCGTGGGTGCGGCAGGAAAGCGCTGCCGGGAAGCGGGGCTTCAGCAGCGACCCCTCCGGAATGTGCACTTCCATCAGGTCGTAGAACCCGTCGTTGAACATGATCTGGGGGTCGAAGACCATGATCATGTAGACGCCGCAGAACATCTTGAACATCTCCTCGTTGAGGTAGAAGTTCACGGAGCCGGTCGACTGGGGATCGGTGCCTTCGAAGTCGAAGATGACCTTATCGCCCTCCCGCCACATCGCGCACTTGATCTTGTAGGGACCCATGCCCATGCCGTCGTCGCACAAGTAGTCCTCGAAGTACTGCTTCTTCGTGGGCACGGCCGCGTTGATGAGCTTGCTCATGGCACGCTTGTTGCGGTCGAGCAGGTCCTCGAGAGCGGAATACAGCGTGTCGTCGCCGAAGCGGTTTGACATCTCGATGACGCGCTTCTCGGCGGTGCGAATCGCGGCGACGATGGCGTAGAAGTCGCTGCGATTCCACTGGGGCATCCGGCAGTTGTGCAGGATGACTTCGAGAAGGTCCTCCTGGAGGACATCCTTCTTGAAAATCTTGGTCGGCGGGACTCGGATGCCCTCCTCGAAGATCGACTGGGCGTCGGTCGGGAGGCTGCCAGGCACCTTGCCGCCGATGTCCGTCATGTGGCCGAACATCGCCGCGTAGGCAATCAGGCGCCCGTCCTTGAAGATCGGCCGCAGCAGCAACCAGTCGTTGGAGTGGCTGACGGCACCATTGCAGGTGTACGGGTCGGTCGTGAGGAACATGTCGCCCTCCTCGATCGTACCGTCATAGGCGGCCTTGAAGCCGTAGATGAAGCTGCCGAACTGGCCGACGACCATCTTGCCGTCGAGGTTCGCGATCATCGGGAACTCATCGTGCTGCTCGCGGATGCCGGGCGACATGGCCGTGCGGAACAGCACGGTGTCCATTTCGTGGCGGGCGTTCAGCATGGCATTCTCGATGATATCGAGCGTAATGGGGTCAATCTTGACCCGCTTGAACGGGCGGGGGCGGGTCTCAACGATTTTGGCTGGCATTTCGTTACTCCTGAATTCTATGGCTGGCTTCGCCGTGCACCGGGTGCATCAGGCCGCCGGGGTGATGAGGATGTTGCCCCAGTCGTCAACCGTGCCAACGTGGCCGGGGAGGATCAACGTGGTTGAGTCCATCTCGAGCACGATAGCCGGACCCTGGATAACATTTCCGGACCTGAGCTTCGAACGGTCGTACAGGGTAGCCTCCTGATTCTTGCCCTCGACGAAGAGGGTCAGCTTCGCCGACGCGGCCGCAGACGGGCTCTCACCACCCTTCTCCACACGCACGGCGCGAACGTTGGTCGGCTTGCCCTGGGCTACCGCCCGCAGGTTCACCAGTTCCTTCTCGAGTGGCAGGGCGAAGGTGAATAACTGCCGGTGCATTTCGTCGAAGCGCTCCCCGATGACATCCAGGCCGCGCTGCTCGAACTCCTCAATCGTGAAGTCCACCGTCAGCAGAAGACCCTGGCCGTGATAACGGATGTCCACCTGGTAGCTGGCGGACTGGTCTGCCTTCGCGATGCCTTCGTTGTCGAGTGCCTTGGAGGCATCGCTCGCCAGTGCGCGGAAGATCTTGGACACTTCCTTGTTGGTCGTTTCGCTGAACCGGCGAATGAACGTGCGCGAAGCCTCGTCGCGAACCCGCGTGGTGGCATCGCCGTAAGCGCACAGCACGCCGGGACCCGGCGGAATGATCACCGGCCAGGAGTTCATCAGCTTGCCGATGGCATTGGCATGCAGAGGGCCGGCGCCGCCGAATGCAATCAGCGCAAAGTCCCTCGGATCATAGCCCTTCTCGACGGAGACCAGGCGCAGTGCCCCGTACATGTTCTCGTTGACGATGTCGATGATTCCGGACGCCGCCTGCTTGAGGCTGAGATTGAGGGCGTCCGCGATCGACTGCACGGCCTTTTCCGCGAGATCGCGGCGGACCTTCATGTCCCCGCCAAGCCGTACTTCGCCACTCGGCAGATAGCCCAGGACGACATTGGCGTCCGTGACAGTCGGCAGCGTGCCGCCGCGGTTGTATGCAGCAGGACCAGGGACCGCACCGGCACTCTCGGGACCCACGCGAAGCGCCTTGGTCAGTTCCGGCACCTTGGCAATCGAGCCGCCGCCGGCGCCAACAGTTCGCACGTCGACGGACGATGCGCGGACCACGACGTCGCCAACCGTGGTTTCCCGGCGCAACTGCGCCTTTCCATCCTCTACCAGGCAAACGTCGGTGGAGGTGCCGCCCATGTCAAACGTGAGGAGATTCTTGAACCCGGCCTGCTGGGCAACCCACACGGCGCCGGACACGCCCCCGGCCGGACCGCTCATCAGCAGGTTCACGGGGAACGCCTCTGCAGCCTTGGCCGAGGCCAGGCCGCCATCCGAGCGAAGGATGTGCAGCTGGACCTTGCTCATGGTCTTCTGCAGCTGCCGGTGCAGGTTTCGGACGTAGGTTTCAACCTTTGGCCGGACGTAGGAGTTGGCGACGGTGGTGATGGTTCGCTCGTACTCCTGCATCTCGGGGACGATCTCTGATGACAGGGAGATCGGGATGTTCGGCATGACCTCCTTCGCAATCTTGGCGACCTGGGTCTCGTGATCGCCATTCGCGAATGAATTGATCAGGGAAATCGTCAGCGCCTCGATGCCCTTCTTGCTGAGTGCCTTCAGGTCCCGGCGCAGCTTGGCCTCGTCGAGCTTGCGGACCACTTCACCGCGAGCGCCGATGCGCTCGTCAGCTTCGATCGTCAGCGCCAGTGGTGCAATCGGAAGGCTCTTGTTGTAGATCACCCAGCCGCCCAGGCCACCCGGCACAAAGGATCGGGCGATCTGCAGGACCTGCCGGTAGCCCTTGGTGGTCACCAGCCCCACTTTGGCGCCCGAGCCCGTCAGCACCGTGTTCGTGGCGACGGTCGTGCCGTGCATGAAATGCGTGATCTTGTTGGGATCGATGCCCGCGTTCTTGCAGACCCTCTCGATGCCATTCAGCACGCCGACGGATGAATCGTGCGGGGTGCTCGGTACCTTGGCCGTAAAGACGTCACCGCTTTGCTCGTCGATGAGCAGCAGATCCGTAAACGTTCCGCCAACGTCAACCCCTAGTCGGTAACTCATACAGGCCTCTCAGATGTTCCAGTGCTCAGCTTCGGGATCGCAGCAGACTGTGCCACGACAACTATTCTTGTGAGGCGCCGCGCCGAAAAGCGTCAATGCGGGGCCTGTGGTGCTTTCTACGCCATTTACCCTGCCGGCCTCAGCTCGCCAGCCGGGTACGATTTATTGCCGCAATCTGCGGAAAGATTCCGGCCTTCGGCAGCATCGCCGGCGTGCCGCGGCCAAGTTGTTCGATCAGCCACTGGCTCGTGGCGATTATCCGCTCCAGCGAAACGCCGGTCTCCACGCCGGAGCGGTCCAGCATGTACAGAAGGTCGTCCGTGGGAATATTGCCGGTGGCCGCCGGAGCGAAGGGACAGCCACCGATTCCGCCGATGCTTGCGTCGAGCGACGCGACACCGGCATCAAGTGCCGCCTGCGCATTGGCAATGCCGGTATTCCGGGTGTTGTGGAAGTGGCAGCGAATCGGGACGTGCGGCGCTTTTTCGCGGACAGCGCCGATGAGGTCGCGTACCTGCGAGGGTACGCCCACTCCGATGCTGTCAGCGAGCCCAAGCTCCACGGGATCGCCTTCCATGACCTGGTCGACCAGGTCGAGTACCCGCTGCACGGGCACCTCACCCTCGAACGGGCAGCCGAACGCCGACGAGATCATGACGTTGGCCCGGATGCCGGCGGCCTTTGCGGCCCTGGCAATGTCCACCCAGGCCTTGACGGACTCGGCAGTGGGAACGCCCTGGTTCCGCTGGTTATAGGTGTCGCTGGCGACCACCGCCATGCCAATCTCGTGAATTCCCGTGGCCTGGGCGCGCTCGAAACCCTTCCGGTTGAGAACAAGGCCGATGTAGATCACGCCTTCCTGGTGAGTCAGCCCGCGAATCACCTCCTCGGCGTCCGCCATCTGGGGCACGCGCTTCGGATGGACGAAGCTGGTCACTTCGAGGCGCCGGATGCCGGCGTCGACGGCGCGGCGAATGAACTCGATCTTGGTCGCTGTCGGCAGGATCTCGGGCTCACTCTGGAGACCGTCGCGCGGACCGACCTCGATGATCGAAACGTGGCGTGGTGACTGGCTCATGGCCTTACAGGAGGCTGGAAAAACGGTATTCTATACGCCGCAGTCAGCGTTACAAGAAGTCACCAGGCCGACGGCCCATCCGGGGCCTCGAGACTGCGCCGCGCAATGCGATTTTCGACCTCTCTGAACAGGGCTTTGGGATGGCAAACGAACGAACACAGGACAGCGGTCCACTGGCGGGACTCCGCCTGATAGAGATGGGCACCCTTCTGGCCGGGCCGTTCTGCGGCCAGCTACTCGGCGACTTCGGCGCCGAAGTGCTCAAGATCGAGCCCCCTGGGCAGGGTGACCCCATGCGCGAATGGGGCCGCGAAAAGGCGCATGGCATGTCGCTCTGGTGGCCAGTGGTGGCGCGCAACAAGAAGTCCGTGACCCTGAACCTGCGCGAGGCCGAAGGCCAGGCGATTGCCAGGGACCTGATCGCCAAGGCGGACTTCCTGCTCGAGAACTTCCGGCCCGGCACCCTGGAGCGCTGGAACCTGTCCTATGCCGAACTGCAGAAGATTAATCCCCGCCTGATCATGATCCGGGTTTCCGGATTCGGGCAAACCGGTCCTTATGCCAAAAGGGCTGGCTTCGGCGCCGTTGGCGAGGCCATGGGTGGGCTCCGTTACGTGTGCGGCGACCCGGCAACGCCACCGAGCCGCATGGGAATCAGCATTGGTGACTCCCTGGCCGCCACGTTCGCGTGCATCGGCGCGCTCTCGGCTCTCTACTACCGCGAACGCACCGGGCACGGCCAGGTTGTGGACTCGGCCATCTACGAGTCTGTACTCAACATGATGGAGTCCCTGATCACCGAATACGACAAGACCGGCTACATCCGCGAGAGGACGGGGGCAATACTTCCCAACGTCGCTCCGTCCAACGTGTACCCCACGCGGGACGGCGGGATGATCCTGATTGCTGCCAACCAGGACACCGTGTTCGGAAGGCTTGCGGAGGCCATGGGCAGGCCGGAGCTTTCAAAGGACGAGCGCTACGCAACCCACACGGCGCGCGGCGCGCGCCAGAAAGAGCTGGACGACCTCATCGCCGATTGGACGCGCACCATCGATGCCGGGCCGCTCGAAGAGTTGATGGAAAAGTTCGGCATTCCCGCCGGCAAGATCTACCGGACGCCGGAGATGCTGGAAGACGCCCACTTCCGCGCGCGGGAAGCCATCGTCAAGACGATGCATCCGAAGTTCGGGGAGTTGCGGATGCAGAACGTCGCTCCGAAGCTGTCGCGGACACCTGGCGGCATCCACTCGCCCGCACCGGAACTGGGCCAGCACTCGGAGGAGATTTACCGCAGCCTCCTGGGCTTCGACTCGGGGCGCATCGCCGACCTGCGTGCGCGGGGGATCATCTGAGTCCCGATACGAACCGGCTTGGACCGATCGCCTGCGTAACCGTCCGAACACCCTCTCTGGCGGCAACGGAAGCAGCCTACAGCCGTTATCTGCACTACCGTGCCATCGGCCGAGGCCCGGTGTCCCCGGCGCAGGCCAGGCTGTGGGGGGTTCCGGACCTCGCCGGGACGCCAGCGCTGCTGATGGCCCCGGAAGCAGCGACCGACTTCGTTTTCAGGTTCATTGAACGGCCGCCCGAGCCCGGCTACCGCGCCTTCACCCGGCATGGCTGGCACGCGGCGGAACTGATTGTCGACAGGGTGGACCCGCTCGCGGATCAATTGCGGAACTCGCCGTTCGAAATCGTCGCGCCGCCCCTCGACCTGTCGTTCTGCCCGGACATCCGTGCCATGCAGATCCGCGGTCCGGGTGGCGAGATCATTTACCTGACCGAGTTCAAGAAGCCCGTGCCCGGCCTCGAGTCGCCCCCGGCCCGGTGCGCGGTGGACCGCACGTTCATCGTCATCGTCGGGGGCAAGTCCCTGGCAGACATGCAGCAATACTTCCTGCGCACCTTTGGCGTTCCCGAGACGCCGGCGATGGAATCGCGCGTGCAGACCATGGCGATCGAGTTCGGGCTGTCACGTGAGCATCGCTTCCGGCTGGCGGCGCTGCCGCTGCGCGGCCGGTGCTATATCGAGGCCGACGAGATGCCGGCTGCCGCCCGGCCATTGCCGGAACGGCACAGGGAACTGCCTGCAGGAATTTCCATGGTCAGTTTCTTCGCGCCGATGACCGCCGGTGAGGAGGGGCACACCCTGTCCGCACCACCCGACAGCGGCCCTCCCTACTCGGGCGCCACGGGTGTCGAGTGTGTGCGGGGCGCTGCGGGCGAGTTGCTGGAGATCATCCGCTGCCCGTGACCGCCGGTTCCGCTGCGGGAGCTTCGGTCAGGGTCGCTTGCGAAGCAGGGTCACGCCGTCGCCCACCGGAATCATCGACAGGTCGAAGCGGCCGTCTGCGTGAAGTTGTACGCGCGGTCGTCGAGATTCAGGGTGCGACTGGACACCGCCGCTCAGCTGCCCGTGGCGAAACGCAGCTCGAGAGCGCCAGCCAGCGCCAGGGTGACTTCGCTCGCTCCCGGCAATTCAAACTCGCTCACCCCGGCCGGCAGGCCGACGATATCGCCGGGCCTGAACGCGTAGCGTGACGAAAGGGCCGCCAGGATGCTGGCTCCCTGCTCCACAGTCAGGTCCGAAGTCCCGGAGCCCACGGCCCGCCCGTTAACCCGGACAAGCACTTCCCAGGATACGGTGGCGGGCAGTTCGTCCAGAGTGACCAGCGCAGGACCGATGACGCAGGCGCCGGGAAACTGCCGTGCATCTGCCCCTCCGTCTTCGGGCCTTCCCGCCAGACGTCGGGTGCCGAGGTCCGCGACCAACGTCACCGCGGCCAGCGCCCGGGCCGCCTGGGCCGCCGTTGCCCGGAACAGTGGCCGCCCGACGACCAGACCGATCATTGCAAGGAGATAAAGCTGACGGTCATCGCCTTCGGACCGCGGAATCGTGGCATCAGGTCCCGTGGCTGAATTTGGATTCTTTACATAGCATGCCGACCGGCCACCACTGCGATCAGCGACCATGAGCAGGAGGCCAGGGCGGCGGATTGGCGGCATCAGTCGCGTACCGGACGCTGGCAGCAGGCGTCCGCTGCGGCGCCACTCCTGGCGTTGCGCTTCAGGCGCAGAGTCCAGTTCCGCCAGCAGGCGGGCTACCCGGGCCGATCCCTCCTCACCTTCGGCGAGCACGCTGACAACCGACTGTGGTCGCCATTGGGAAGCCGTCAATCCCGACGGCGAGGCCGCGAGGTCGAGGATCTCTCCCGACGGCAGGCTGATGCCCGGCCGCCCACCCACTTCCCTGCTGTCGAGTGTCACCAGGCGCATGCGAGGTCAGGCCTCGTTCCGGGCGACGAAAATTTCGAGTCCGTCCAGATCGGGAGTCAGTTCAAGCTGGCAGAGCAGGCGGCTGGAGTGCCGCCGGTCGATGGCCGTGTCGAGCATTGCATCCTCCATATCCTCCAGGGAATTCAGACGCGGTAACCAGGCGTCCGCAATATAGGCGTGGCAGGTGGCGCAGGCGCAGGCACCGCCGCATTCCGCCAGGATTCCGGCAACATTATTGTCGAGTGCGGCCTCCATGGCGGTATTGCCAGCGGCCACTTCCGCCTCGATCCGGTGGCCATCGATGTCGTGAAAAATGACTCGGGGCATGGGCATCCAGCGACGTAATCCGGGATCCGCCAGGGGCCCCGCGACGGCCGCGAGAATAGCATGGCGGCTGTGGCGTCGCGGTTGACAACCCGGGCTCGTTCCTCGACCATTGCTTCGCATGCGAATGATCCCCTGCCAGACGTCAGACCAGGCTGCCAGCAGCACGTCGCCGGTATCGCTTGCTCTGCTCCTGCCCCTGCGGAGCCTGCTGGCTGCGGGCCTGGCTGCGGACTGAGGAGCGGGCGTCTGAACGGCTGATTTTTTCACGAGTCACCGAGACCCCGCACCCGCAAGGTGACGGGGTTTTTTTTTGCTTCGAATACCGTTTGTTCCTGGAGAACGATTCAGAGGACGATCATGAGCGACGAGCAACAGGACCGCGTCCTGATTTTCGACACCACCCTCCGCGACGGCGAGCAGGCCCCTGGCTGCAGCATGGCGCTGGGTGAGAAGCTGCGGGTCGCCTCGGCGCTGCGGGACCTCCAGGTCGACGTGATCGAGGCGGGGTTTGCCGCGGCCTCCCCCGGGGACTTCGATTCCGTCCAGGCAATTGCCACTGACATTCACGGCCCCGTGATCTGCAGCCTGGCCCGCTGCCACCCTCAGGATATCGAGCGGGCCGCGGCCGCCCTGAAACCGGCTGCCCGCAAGCGCATCCATGTATTCCTCGCCACCAGCGAAATTCATCGGACCTTCAAGCTGAACATGGCCAAGGAGGAGATCATCCGCCGGGCCGTCGAGGGCGTACGGATGGCCCGCAGCCACAGCGACGACGTGGAGTTTTCCGCGGAGGATGCCTCGCGGACGGAGCCGGCCTATCTCGCCGAGGTCGTTACAGCCGTCATCGAGGCTGGCGCCCGGACCATCAACATTCCCGACACGCTCGGCTACACGGTGCCAGAGGAGTTCGCCGGCCTCTTCACCTACCTCAGGCGCAATGTGCGGGGCATCGAGCACGTAGTGCTGAGCGTTCACTGCCATGATGACCTCGGCATGGCAGTCGCGAACAGCCTGGCCGCGGTTTCCGCAGGAGCCAGGCAGGTTGAATGCACGATCAATGGCATCGGCGAGCGGGCGGGCAATTGCTCGCTCGAGGAAGTCGTGATGGCCATCCGGACTCGGACGAACCACTACGGCCTGACCACGGGCGTCGATACCCGAAAGCTCTACCCCACCAGCCGCCTCGTCGCGAGCATCACGGGCATGCACGTTCCCAGAAACAAGGCCGTCGTGGGCGAAAATGCGTTTGCCCATGAGTCCGGCATTCACCAGGACGGGATGCTGAAGAACGCCGCGACCTACGAGATCATGAACCCCGAGGACGTGGGCATCAGCCGGTCGAATCTCGTTCTCGGCAAGCACAGCGGCCGTCATGCATTTCGCGACCGGGTCCAGCAACTCGGCTTCAATCTGGGCGACGAGGAACTCAATAGCGCCTTCGCGGAGTTCAAGAAGCTTGCCGACCGCAAGAAGGAAATGTTCGATGGCGACATCGAGGCCATCATCATGAACGCCGAGTCGGGTGGCGAAGGGCCCTGGGAGATGGCCGAACTGCACATCTCGGCAGGGACTGGCGCCATAGCCGCTGCCGCAGTTCGCCTGCGCCATGCAGATGGCCGGACGGTGGATGAGGCGTCAGTGGGTGACGGACCCGTAGAGGCCTCATTCAAGGCCCTGGAGCGGGCCACCGGCATCAACCTCGATCTGAAGAATTTCGAGGTTCGCAGCGTGACCGTGGGCGAGGACGCCCAGGGCGAGGTTACGGTGACCGTCGACTATAATGGGCAAAGTCATCGGGGTCACGGCGTCAGCACCGACATCGTCGAAGCCGGCGCCCTCGCCTACCTGGAAGTCATCAATCGCGTCTGCCGGCAGGCAGCGGGCCGATCGGCCCTCGCCAGCGCTGCGGGCGACAACGTCGTACGCCTCTAAAGGACCTAGCATGGCTATCAAGTCTACCGAATGGATCTGGCACAACGGCAAATTGGTGCCCTGGCAGAGCGCCACCGTGCATGTGTTGAGCCACGCGCTGCACTATGGGTCGTCGGTGTTCGAGGGGCTGAGGGCTTACTCGACACCCACGGGGCCCCAGATATTCCGCTTGCAGGCCCACACCCGGCGGCTGCTCGACTCCGCAAAGATCCACCGCATCGAGATCCCCTGGTCAGCGGCAGAGATCGATGCGGCCTGCAAGGAAGTTGTCGTTCGGAATGGCCTGAAGAGCGCTTACATACGGCCACTCGCCTTCCGCGGCTATGGCGAGGTGGGCGTCGTGCCCAAGGCGGGCCACCCGGTTGAGCTGGCGATTGCCGCCTGGGAATGGGGCGCATACCTGGGACCGGAAGCCCTGGAAAAGGGCGTGGACGTCTGTGTCTCCTCCTGGCAGCGCGTGGCGCCAAATACGATTCCCGCACTCGCCAAGGCGGGTGGCAACTACCTGTCCAGCACCCTGGTGGGATTCGAGGCCCGCGACCGCGGCTTCGCCGAGGGCATCGCGTTGGCGGCAGACGGGACCGTGAGTGAAGGCGCCGGGGAAAACCTGTTCCTGGTTCGGGACGGCGTGCTGATCACGCCGCCTGCTGCGGCATCCATTCTTCAAGGCATAACGCGGGACAGCGTCATGATCCTGGCGCGGGACCTCGGGATCGAGGTCCGCGAACAGACTCTGCCGCGCGAGATGATGTATATCGCCGACGAGATCTTCCTCACCGGAACCGCCGCCGAGATCACCCCCGTCCGGTCCGTCGATCGCCTGGTCGTGGGCAGCGGTTCACGCGGCCCGATGACGAAGGCGCTGCAGGATGCATTTTTTGGCCTGTTCAGCGGCACGACCGCCGACCGCTGGGGATGGCTTGAACCCCTGGACGCGCCGCCCGCCGGCAAGCGTGTCGCGACCTAGTCGCTGACCCGCCTCCTTGCCATTGCCACACCCACACTCCCGGTCAGGAACATCTGAAATGAGCGGCAAGTCACTTTTCCAGAAGGTCTGGGAAGACCATATCGTGGTTCCCGAGTCGGCCGATGCGCCCGCCGTGCTGTACATCGACCTTCACCTCACGCACGAGGTGACGTCGCCCGAGGCATTCTCCGTCCTGCGCTCGAGGGGGCTCAAGGTTCGGCGCCCGGACCTCACTCTGGCCACACTCGACCATTCCACGCCGACGGTTCCGGTGGCCTCGCTGAAGGATCTCGAAATCGTCTCCGAGCCGGCAGCGGCTGCGCAAATCCGCGTGATGATCGAGAATTGCCGGGAGTACGGCATCGAACTGCTTGGCTTCGAGAGCGATTCCCGAGGCATCGTCCATATCATCGGGCCGGAACTTGGCATCACCCAGCCGGGCAAGACGATCGTCTGCGGTGACAGTCACACCAGCACGCACGGCGCATTCGGTGCGCTGGCCTTTGGCATCGGCACGACTGAAGTCGGCCATGTTCTCGCCTCCCAGTGCCTGCTTCAGCGCCGGCCAAAGACCCTCGCGATCACCGTCGACGGCAAGCTCGGCGCGGGCGTGACGGCCAAGGACATCATCCTCGCGATCATCGGCAAGATCGGCGTGAACGGTGGCACCGGCCACGTCATCGAGTACCGGGGCAGCGCGATTCGCGCCCTGGACATGGAGCAGCGCATGACCATCTGCAATATGTCCATAGAAGGCGGCGCGCGTGCGGGGATGATTGCGCCCGATGACACGACCATCCAGTACCTGAATGGGCGACCGATGGCGCCCCAGGGGAGCTGACTGGGACGCCGCAGTGGCGCGCTGGCGGCAGCTGCCGTCCGATGGGGATGCCAGCTTCGATCGCGAGGCCTCTATCGACTCCAGCAAGATCACGCCGATGGTCACCTTCGGAACCAATCCGGGAATGGTGGTCCCCATCGGGGAGCCGGTCCCCTCTGCCACCGACGACAGCTTCCGCAAGGCCCTCGCCTACATGGGGGTCACGGAGAACCGGCCCATGCTGGGAATGCCGGTCAACGTCGTCTTCGTCGGCAGCTGCACCAACGCGCGGCTGTCCGATCTCCGGGAGGCCGCCGGCATCCTTCGCGGTCGCAAGGTTGCGAAGTCCGTGCGCATGCTCGTCGTCCCCGGGTCAGAGCAGGTCAAGCGCGCGGCGGAGCGCGAGGGCCTTCACGAGATCTTCCTGGCAGCCGGAGCCGAGTGGCGGGAAGCGGGCTGCTCCATGTGCCTTGGGATGAATGGCGACGTCACGGCGCGCGGCGAGCTCTGCGTCAGCACCAGCAACAGGAACTTCGAGGGTCGCCAGGGCGTCGGGGCCCGGACGGTGCTCGCGAGCCCGTTGACGGCTGCAGCATCTGCAATTGCGGGCCATATCGCCGACCCGCGGCCCCTCCTGGCCCATTGAGAGAACATTTCATGGATAAGGTAACCATCGTGAAGTCGCGGACCGTGGTCATGCCCCAGTCCGATATCGATACCGACCAGATCGTTCCCGCCCGGTTTCTCACCACGACGACCCGGAAGGGCCTGGGCAAAGCCTTGTTTGCGGACTGGCGCTATGACCGTGCCGGCAATCCCAAGCCTGATTTCCTGCTGAATCGCCCGGAGGCCGCCGGCTGCGGAGTCCTCGTCGCCGGCAATAATTTCGGCTGTGGGTCATCGCGGGAACACGCTCCCTGGGCCTTGCTGGATTTCGGCATTCGCGCTGTCATCAGCACCGAGATTGCCGATATCTTTCGCGGCAACTCCCTCAAGAACGGACTGCTCCCGGTGACTGTCGACAAGGCCACTCACCGGTGGCTCGTCGAAAATCCCGGTGTGGAAGTGACCGTGGACGTGGCGGCGAGCAAGCTGCTCCTGCCGGACGGTCGCGCGGTGTCCTTTCCGATAGACGGTTTCTCGAAGTACTGCCTGCTCAATGGCGTCGATCAACTCGGCTACCTGCTGAATCAGTCGGACGCGATCAGCCGCTTCGAAGAAACCCGCTCGTGGAAGCCCTGATCGGCGTTCTCGCCGGCGACGGCATCGGCCCCGAGGTCACGGCAGAAGCCGTGCGGGTGCTGAAGGCCGTCGGTGCCCGTTACGGCCACCGCTTCGAGTTTCGCGCCGCCCTGATTGGCGGGGCTGCCATCGACGCCACGGGTTCAGCCTTCCCGCCGGCCACGCGGCGACTCTGCGCCGAGGCCCATGCGGTGCTCCTGGGTGCCGTGGGTGGGCCCAAGTGGAGCAGCCCCGACGCGCCGGTCCGTCCCGAGCAGGGACTGCTCGATATGCGCGCCGCCATGGGCGTGTATGCCAACCTCCGCCCGGTGGTCACCCACCCGTCCCTCTACGCGTCATCGCCCCTGAAGGAGGCGCGTCTTGCTGGAGTCAATATTCTCGTAATCCGGGAGCTTACGGGCGGTATCTATTTCGGCCGTAAGGAACGGACTGCGGACTCCGCCACGGACGTCTGCACCTACTCGCGGGAAGAGATCGAGCGGGTCCTGCGCATGGCGGGCCGCCTGGCCATGCAACGGCGGCGGAAACTCACCTCCATCGACAAGGCCAACGTCCTGGACACGTCGCGGCTGTGGCGGTCCGTCGCCTCCCAGCTGCTTCCCCGGGAGTTCCCCGAGGTCCAGGTCGAGCACCTGCTGGTGGATGCCGCCGCCATGCACCTGCTGTCGCGGGCAGCGGATTTCGACGTGCTGGTGACCGAGAACATGTTCGGCGACATCCTGACGGACGAAGCCTCGATGCTGACCGGTTCACTGGGAATGCTGCCCTCTGCCGCCCTTGGCGATGGCCTCCGTGGCCTCTACGAACCCATCCACGGGTCCGCACCGGACATCGCCGGGATGGCCAGGGCCAACCCCTGCGGCACGATCCTGAGCGCAGCCATGCTGCTGCGGCATTCCCTCGGCCTGGAGTCCGAGGCGGAGGCCGTGGAAAAGGCCGTGTTCGCGGCCATCGAGGCCGGCCACCGGACGGCAGACATCGCCCTGCCGGGAGCCCCGCCCGTCAGCACCCAGGCCATGGGCGACGCCGTGCTCCGCGGCCTTACAGCACGCTGACCCATCCCAACCGCCTCCCGGGGTTTGGGAGGTCCCTCCCAGGACTTGCGTTCGCAGGGGGCTCTGTATTAACGTATTAGCACGTTATTACATTGGAGCAGCAGTGAAGGACCACAGGATCCTCGCCCCTCGCGATGAGGAGGCCGCCGAGCAGGCGCTTTTTCGGGCGATCCTCAGCCTGCGTGACGCTGGCGAGGTCCGGGCATTCCTCGTTGACCTGTGCACGCCTGCGGAACTGCAGGCACTGAAAGACCGATGGCTGGTCGCGGAATTACTTGACCGCGGCCTGCCCTATCGCCAGATCCACGACCGGACCGGGGTCAGCGTCACGACCATCGGCCGCGTGGCCCGATACCTGAAGAGTGGAGCCGGTGGTTACAGCAAGGCGCTGGAACGAAGGCGAAAGTAGGCTGACATGACCGACAAACCTGCCCGGATCAAGGTGGCTATCCAGAAGTCTGGACGGCTCACCGAGCAATCCCTGGATCTCCTCCAGCGCTGCGGCCTCAAGTACACGAAGGGCCCGGACCAACTCATCGCGTTTGGCGAGAACATGCCCGTGGACGTGTTGCTGGTTCGCGACGATGACATTCCCGGCCTGGTTCGCGACGACGTCTGCGACCTGGGCATCGCGGGCCTGAACATCGTCGAGGAAAAGCGCCTTCACTTCCTCCAGCAGGAGCCCATCGAGCCTTTCCGGATCCTGCGCTCGCTCGACTACGGTCACTGCCGGCTCGCCTTTGCCTACCCGGATGGGAGTCCCCTGCGGGCTGTCGCCAGCCTCGAAGGCCGGCGAATCGCCACCAGCTACCCGTCCATCGTCCGGGATTACCTCAGGCGCCAGAATGTCACCGCGACGGTCGTGGAATTCTCCGGCGCGGTCGAGATCGCTCCGAGCCTCGGCCGGGCGGACGCGATTTGCGACCTGGTGTCCACGGGGGCCACGCTCATTGCCAACAAGCTCCGGGAAGGCGAGACCATCCTCGAAAGCCATGCCGTGCTGCTGCAGACGCCAGTGCAGGTCCCGCCGGAGAAGGCGGAATGGATCGGCAAGCTGTTACAGCGCGTCGAGGGCGTGATGCAGGTCCGGGAGAGCAAGTACATCATGATGCACGCGCCCAAGGCCGCACTTGCCCAGATTGCGGCACTCCTGCCGGGATCGGAGGCGCCAACCGTATTGCCGCTCGATGGGCGTGATGATCGCGTGGCGGTGCACGTCGTCTGCCGGGAGAACGTGTTCTGGGAGACCCTGGAGAGCCTCAAAGCCGCCGGCGCGACGTCCGTGCTGGTCATGCCCGTGGAAAAGATGCTCGCGTGACGCGTCTCCGCCGCATCGACTGGTCGTCACTGGATTCTGCAGGCCGCCGGGAGGCGCTCCAGCGACCTGCCGTCACCCAGAATTCCGGCCTGGAACAAAAGGTCCGCAACATCATCGCCACGGTCCGCCAGGACGGCGATGCTGCCCTGCGGAGGCTGGCGCGGGAGCTTGACCGCGCTGAACTCATCGACCTGCGCGTGTCGGAGGACGAGGCCCGGGCGGCGGAGGCGGCCCTGCCGGCAGAGGCCCGGGCCGCGATCGGGACTGCGATCGCCAACGTGCACCGTTTCCATGCAGCCCAGGCGACGCCGCCCTTGCGGGTGGAGACGGCGCCCGGCGTGGTGTGCGAACGCGTGAGCACCCCGCTCGAGTCAGTCGGACTCTATGTGCCGGCCGGCAGCGCGCCGCTGCCATCCACTGCCGTCATGCTGGGCGTGCCCTCGGCGATTGCCGGCTGTCGCACGCGCGTGCTCTGCACGCCGCCCCGCCCGGATGGCCTGGCCGATCCGGCGGTCGTCGTTGCGGCAAGAGCCTGCGGGATTCGTGACATCTTCAAGGTTGGCGGCGCCCAGGCCATCGCTGCCATGGCTTACGGCACCGCGTCCGTGCCGAAGGTCGTGAAGATCTTTGGCCCCGGCAATGCCTGGGTGACAGCGGCCAAAACCATGGTTGCGGCAGATCCAGCGGGCGCCGCGCTGGACATGCCGGCGGGCCCATCGGAAGTCATGGTCGTCGGCGATGGGCGGGCCGACCCCCGGTTCGTCGCCATGGACCTGCTGTCGCAGGCCGAACACGGGCCCGACTCGCACGTCGTTTTCGTCGCGCTCGATCCGGACCTGCTCGCCAGGGTCGAGGCGGAGATCGAGCAGGCCCTGCCCTCCCTCAGCCGGCGTGCAATCATCGAACAGGCCTTGCGGCACGCCATTGCGGTGGTCGTGACCGACCAGGGCCAGGCCGTTGATGTGGCGAATGAATACGCGCCAGAGCACCTGATCGTGCAGGTTGCCGATCCACGCGCATTCGCCGCCGACATACACACCGCCGGGTCGGTCTTCCTCGGCAGATGGACGCCCGAGTCCGTGGGCGACTACTGCAGCGGCACGAACCACGTCCTGCCGACCTACGGCTATGCGCGCGCCTACAGTGGCCTTTCGCTCTCGGATTTCCAGCGCCGCATGACCGTGCAGGAAGTCACGCTGACCGGGCTCCGCGGCCTTGCTCCCACCGTGCAGACGCTGGCGGGGCTCGAAGGCCTGGACGCTCACGCCCGGGCGGTCACGGTGCGCCTCAATGCGGCGGATACGCGGCCATGACCGGCGCCGTCGAACTCCTGCGACCGGACATCCGCCAGCTCCGCCCCTACAAGCCGGCGGATTACGTGAGTGGCTTCATCCGGCTGAACGCCAATGAAACGCCCTGGCGACCGCCCGGTGACGAGACCCGCGATGGCCTCAATCGCTACCCCGACCCCCGCCCTGCCGAGCTTACGGAGCGGCTCACGGCCTTCTACGGACTGCAACCTGGCCAGCTGCTGGTGACCCGGGGCTCCAGCGAGGCGATTGACGTCGTGGTCCGGGCCTTCTGCCGCGCGGGCCAGGACAACGTGCTCATCTGCCCGCCGACCTTCGGCATGTACGAGGTCTACGCCCAGATCCAGGGCGCTGGCGTCCAGCAGGTGCCGCTCGACAGGGCCGCGGGGTACAGCCTCCCGGTGGACACCATCCTTCGCGAGTGGCTCCCCGCCACCAAGCTGGTGTTCGTCTGCTCACCGAACAACCCGACGGGCAACCGCTTCCCGGACACCGACGTCAGGCGCCTGTGCGCCGGCCTCGCCGGCCGTGGCGTCGTGATACTCGACGCCGCCTACCAGGAGTTTGCCGGCGAGGATCCCCTGCGGGCGCTCCTGGCGGCCCACGACAACCTGGTGGTCCTGCGCACCCTCTCGAAGGCGCTCGGCCTGGCTGGGGTCCGTTGCGGTGCCCTGATCGGCAGGAGCGACCTGGTGGAGCTGCTCAGCCGCGTGCTGCCACCCTACTGCTTCCCGACGACGAGCCAGGATGCCGTCCTCCGCCTGCTGACCCCCGGGGCGAGCCAGGAGCTGGCGCGCCGGCGTGGACTGATACTGGCGGAACGCGAACGGCTGCTGGCCGCCCTGCCCCGCGTTCCTGGAATCGACCGGGTGTGGCCCAGTGCCGCGAACTTCATTCTGGTGGAATCACGGGAAGCGCCGGCGGTGGTCGCACGCGCCCGGGCGGCCGGCATCCTGCTGCGGGACTTCAGCTGGGATCCCCTGTTGCCGGGCGGTATCCGGATCACCATCGGCTCGGTGGCGGAGAATGACCAGCTCCTGAACGCGCTGAGGAACTGATGGCCATCACCAGCAAGATCGCCTTTCTGGACAGGGACGGCTGCCTGATCATCGAGCCCGCTGACGAACAGGTGGACAGGCTCGACAAGGTCGCCCTCGTCCCGGGCGTGATCCCCGCCCTCCTCCGACTCCGGGACGCCGGCTACGAGTTCGTCATGGTCACGAATCAGGACGGGCGGGGCACGCCCACGTTCCCCGAAGCCGCGTTTCAGGAGGTCCAGGATTTCGTCCTGCGCCTCTTCGCGTCGCAGGGGATCAGTTTCAGCCGCGTCTTCGTGTGCCCGCACCGGCCAGAGGACCGGTGCACGTGCCGCAAGCCGAACCCCGGTCACCTGGGTGACTTCCTGGCCACGGTGAATATCGATCGCCAGGCCAGCTTCGTTGCGGGTGATCGCACCACCGACCTCGAATTCGCCCGCAACATCGGTGTGCAGGGATTCCGAGTCGATCCGCAGGATCCCGAATCCTGGGGCAGGATCGCCCACGCCGTGGTCGATCGCCCCCGCACGGCAACCGTCCTCCGCCAGACCCGGGAGACGCGGATTTCGGTCAGCGTCGACCTGGACGCCGAGAAGCCGGTCAGCATCAGCACGGGAATCGGCTTCTTCGACCACATGCTGGACCAGGTGGCGAAGCACGGCGGCTTCGCGCTCACGCTGTCCTGCGACGGTGATTTGCAGGTGGACGAGCACCACACGGTGGAAGATGTCGCACTGGCCCTCGGCGAGGCGCTGAGGACGGCGCTGGGCGACAAGCGCGGGATCGGCCGCTTTGGCTTCCTCCTCCCCATGGACGAGACCGAGGCGCGGATCAGCCTCGACCTCTCCGGTCGCCCGTACCTGGTCTTCGACGGGACGTTCAGCCGCCCTGAAGTGGGCCAGCTGCCCACCGAACTCGTCCCGCACTTCTTCCGCTCGGTGGCGGACAGCCTGGGAGCCAACCTGCACATCGCCGTGCAGGGAGAAAACTCCCACCACATGGTCGAAGCCTGCTTCAAGGGCTTTGGACGAACCCTGCGCCAGGCCATATCGAGGTCGGGCAGTTCCCTGCCCAGTACCAAGGGCACCCTGTGAGCCCGGGCCCGGTTGCCATCATCGATGGCGGCGGCGCCAACATTGCGTCGCTGCGCTTCGCCCTGACCCGTCTCGGCGTGGACAGCAGGCTCACCGCCGATCCCGATGCCATTCGCGCCGCTTCCCACGTCATCCTGCCCGGCGTCGGGGCCGCGCGCGCCGCCATGGACCGCCTGCGCGAGAAGCGTCTCGATGAGGTGATCCCGCATCTGACCCAGCCCGTGCTCGGCATCTGCCTGGGCCTGCAGCTGCTCTTCGAGCGATCCGAGGAAGAGGATGCGGCATGCCTTGGCATCCTCAAGGGCGTCGTCAAACGCTTCACGGCGGCGCCCGGCCGTCCCGTGCCTCACATGGGCTGGAACGACGTGGCCGTGACCCGGAGCAGCCGGTTGCTGGCCGGGGTGCCGGACGGCAGCTACTTCTACTTCGTACACAGCTATGCCGCCGAACCGGGCCCGGCAACCGTCGGCCAGGCAGAGTATGGCTGGCCGTTTTCCGCCGTCGTCGAATCCGGCAATTTCCTGGCCACCCAGTTTCACCCGGAGCGCTCCGGGCCTCTCGGGGCCCGGGTGCTCGACAACTTCCTGAGGCGCTACTGAACATGGAAGTCATTCCGGCCATCGACCTGCTCGACCGGCAGTGCGTCCGGCTGTACCAGGGCGACTTCACGCGCGTGACCGTGTACAGCGCCGACCCGGTGGAACTCGCCCGTCGCTACCGCAACGCCGGACTGCGCCGACTGCATGTCGTCGATCTGGACGGCGCACGGACCGGCAGTCCGCAGAATATGGACCTGATCAGCGCCCTGGCCAGCCAGGTTGGAGTCGCCGTCCAGGCGGGCGGCGGCATCCGTGACCTGGACAGGGCGCTGGCGTTGCGTGCAGCCGGCGCCGACCGGGTCGTCGTGGGGTCAGTGGCTGCCGAACAGCCCGATGTCGCCCTGGAATGGCTGGACCAGCTTGGCCCGGAGCACCTGGTGCTCGCCTTCGACGTGCGGATTCCGGCGGGCGCGGATCCACTCGTCGTCACCCGCGGCTGGGCCAGGGACAGTGGCAGCAGCCTCTGGGACCTGCTCGAGCGCTTCTGCGTGCGCGGTGCGCGGCATTTCCTGTGCACCGACATCGCCCAGGACGGCACCCTTGCCGGGCCGAACCTGGACCTGTACCGGGAGTGCACGAGGCGCTTTCCGCAGGCGGCAGTCATTGCTTCGGGTGGCGTGGGCTCCATGGAGGACCTCCGGCAGCTGACGACCACCGGCGCCGCAGCGGTGGTCACGGGGAAAGCGCTGCTCGACGGCCGCCTGACCCTCGAGGAGATCGAGTCATTCTCGCGCGCCGCATAATTCCCTGCCTGGACGTCCGGGACGGACAGGTGGTCAAGGGGGTCCAGTTCCGGAATCACGAGGTGGTGGGCGGCATCGTCGAGCTTGCGCGTCGCTACCGTGACGAGGGCGCGGATGAGCTGGTCTTCTACGACATAACGGCCAGCCCCGAGGAGCGATCCGTGGACCGGCGCTGGATCACCCGCGTCGCGGAGGTACTCGACATTCCCTTCTGCGTGGCCGGCGGCATTCGCAGCGTTGCCGACGCGGAGGAAGTCCTGCGAAATGGCGCAGACAAGATCTCCATCAACACTCCGGCACTCGCCGAGCCTTCGCTGATCACCGAGCTCGCCCGGCGCTTTGGCTCACAGTGCGTCGTGGTCGGCATCGACAGCCGGGAGGAGCAAGGTACGTACCGCGTCTACCGCAACACCGGCGATCCGTCCAAGACGGCATTTTCCGGCCTGGCAACGGCGGCCTGGGTCCGGGAGGTTCAGGAGCGCGGCGCGGGCGAAATCGTGCTGAACTGCATGAACCAGGATGGTGTCCGGAACGGCTATGACATTGCCCAGCTGCGGGAGATGCGGGTCATCAGTGCAGTGCCCCTGATCGCCTCCGGCGGGGCGGGCACGATGGAACATTTTTCCCAGGTGTTCTCGGCCGCCGCCGTGGACGGGGCCCTGGCGGCGAGCGTTTTCCACCGGGGTCTCATTCATATCGGCCCGCTGAAGGACTTTCTCCGGAACACGGGCATCGAGGTACGGTCATGACGAATGCGTCCGGTTTTCTCCAGCAACTCGAACGGGTGATTGCGGAACGGCGGAGCGCAGCGCCGGACGGCAGCTACACCGCTTCGCTGCTGGCCTCGGGCCGCCAGCGAATTGCCCAGAAAGTCGGCGAGGAAGGCGTGGAGCTGGCCCTGGCGGGTGTCGGCGATGACCGGGCCAGGGTTGTGGCCGAGACTGCCGACCTTCTCTACCACGTCCTCGTGCTGCTGGCTGCGCGTGAAATCAGCCTGGACGAGGTCCTCCAGGAACTCGAGCGCCGTCATCGCCCCTAGTGCGACGGACGCCCACTCCTCTCAGATGGCAATTTCCACGGCCGGGTCGCGCATGTTGTAGCGCGAGCTCATGACAAAGCCGTAGGCGCCGGCGTTGGCAATTGCCAGGATATCGCCCTCCGAACACTTCGGCAGGAGCCGGTCGGACCCGAGGCGATCCCCCGTTTCACAGATCGGGCCAACGATCGTGACGACCTGAGTCGCGGGTTCGCCCCAGCAACTGAGATTGGCAATCTCGTGGTAGGCGCCGTAGAGCGCAGGTCGAATCAGGCTGTTCATTCCGGTGCTGACGCCGACGTACTGAACCTGGCCCTTGCCCTTGGTCTGGGTCACGGTTGCCACCAGCACGCCGGCTTCGGCGACCAGGTAGCGGCCTGGCTCCAGCCAGACCTCGAGGCCAGGCCTTGCCGCCCGAATCTCCGCAATGCCGCGATCCACGGCGGCCATGTCGAGTGGCGGCTGGCCGGACTTCTCCGGCACTCCAAGCCCGCCACCAAGATCGAGATACCGCAGGTCCGGGAAGTCCTCCGCGACCGCCACGAGCTCGCTGCCGACCTCCTGCCAGTTCTCCGGCGTCAGGATGCCGCTGCCGACGTGGGCATGCAGCCCGACGACGGTTGCCCCGCAACCCGACAACAGCTCGCGGGCCTCTTCGAGTTCGAAAAGCGGGATGCCGAACTTGGAGTGGGTGCCCGCGGTCTTGACGTGCTGGTGATGACCGCGGCCATGGCCAGTATCGATACGCAGGAAAACCTGGCGCTCCCTGAACAGATCGCCCCAGTGCCGCAGCGGGTGGAGGTTGTCGAGGGTCAGCCACACCCCGCGTTCCAGACCAAACTCATAGTCACCCCGTGGCGCGAAGTTGGGCGTGTAGAGGATCCGCTGCGGGTCGATGCCGGGAAAGAGCTCCATTACCCGGCTGATCTCGCTCGGGGAAACACATTCGAAATTCAGGCCCTCGTCATGCAGGGCGCGCAGGATATCGCTGGAATTGTTGGCCTTCATGGCGAAGAAGACCCGGTGGACGGACCGAAGGCCCTTCAGGCGTGCGGCCGCTGCCCGTACGGTCGCCAGGTCATAGACGTAGGCGGCCCCCCGGCTCTGACCGATGGCCACCAGCTCACTCCGGCGCCGCACCCACCAGGGCTCGTGATGCACCAGGACCTGCCGCGCCCCGTCCTGGAGTTCCTCCCAGGTCGCGCCGAAAACCTCGTCGTCCGGTCCCGGCTGGACGAGCGTCCCGTGCAGCTTCTGGATGAGCCGCGCCGCCTGCCCTTCTTCGACGACGAATGACAGGTTCAGGTCCGTCGCCGACTGGCTGACCAGGTGAATCCTGTGTTCTTCGAACGCCTCGAGAGCCGGGCCGATCTCGTGCAGAGCCGCCCGGATTTTCTGGCCGACGAGGCTGACGATCTCCACGCCCTCGATGATGCTCACCCGGCAGAGGCGCTCGAGGCGGCCCTGAAGTTCGTTCAACAGGCCCGCATCGATGGGATTGGCGCCCGGGTCCAGCGTGACCGTCACGTTGCTTTCGGACGTGGAGACAAGGTCCACGGACAGTCCCAGGTCGGCGAAGCAGCGGAAGGCATCTGCGAGGAAGCCCACCTCGTGCCACATGCCGAGGGTCTCCATGGACACCAGGGTGATGCGGCTGCGGCCGGAAATCGCCTTGACGCGGGGCGCGTCGCTGCCGGCCCTGGACGTGACCAGAGTACCGGGAAGCTCGGGCTGGTTCGTGCACAGCACCTTGAGCGGAATACCGTGCCGGCGGCAGGGACTGATGCTCCGCGGATGCAGGACAGAGCCCCCGGTCGATGCGATCTCCTGGGCTTCTTCATAGCTGAGCGTGCGCAACAGCCGCGCGCCAGGCACGACCTTGGGATTGGCGCTGAACATGCCCGGGACGTCTGTCCAGATCTCGAGCGCGCTCGCCTGGAGCTTGGCTGCGAAGTAGGCGGCCGAGGTGTCCGAGCCTCCCCGGCCCAGGAGCACGCACTCTCCCCGCGGGTTGCTGGCGATGAAGCCCTGGGTGAGGACTACGCCATCAACGGCGGCAAGCTGCTTCTGCAAAGCTGGATCGGGATCGAACTCGCAGCTGGCGGCGAGGTAGGCACCCCGCTCATTGGCGCCGGCCACGTTGACCGTCCGCAGCAGCGTCCGGGCATCGAGCCAGGTCACGGCCAGCCCCTGCTTCCTCAGATAGGCGGCGCCAAGGCGGGTCGCCAGCAATTCACCCATCGCCATGACCCGGGCCTGGACCCGCGGGCTGACTTCACGTACGAGGTGGACGCCGGCCACGAGCTGGTCCAGTTCGTTGAAGTACTCACCCAGCTCACCGGGGCCGTCCACACCAAGGGTGTCGGCCAGATTGAAATGCAGTTGCCTGAGGTCCTCGATGGATGGCCTTGCCTCCTTGTCCCTGGAGCTGCGCAGGAGCTCGTCGAGCCGATTGGAGACGGTGGCGAGCGCCGAATGGACCACGACGGGGTGCAGGCCATCGGCCTGCCGCTGCTTCACCAGGCCAAGTATGGTTCGCCAGCGCCCGGCCGTGGACACGCTGGTGCCACCGAACTTCAGGACGACCCAGGCCGGGTCTGACGGACGCTTCCCGCCGGTGCGCTTGGTTGCCATGCTGGTGGGCTGCTAGCGGGTCGTCACCGCGCCAACTGACGCGGAACTGACGAGCTGGGCGTATTTGCTCAGGACGCCTGCAGGGGGCGCTCCTGCCGCCGGGCTCCACTGGGCGCGACGTCGCTCCAGTTCCACCGCAGACAGGTCGACATCGATGGTCCGGAGCTCGGCATCGATGGTGATCGGGTCGCCATCCTGCAGGAGGGCGATGGGGCCGCCCACGGCTGCCTCCGGGGAGACGTGACCGACGACGAACCCGTGGCTGCCGCCGGAGAACCGGCCGTCGGTGATCAGGGCAACCTTGTCGCCGAGGCCCTTGCCCATGATGGCGCCGGTGGGGCTCAGCATTTCCCGCATGCCGGGACCGCCCTTCGGGCCCTCGTAGCGGATGACGACGACGTCGCCCCCCACCACGGTGCCATCCAGGATCGCAGCCAGCGCCCGTTCTTCCGAGCCGAACACGCGCGCGCGGCCCTGGAATCGCAGTCCCTCCTTGCCGCTGATCTTGGCGACAGCACCCTCCGGTGCAATGTTTCCATAAAGAACAACGAGATGACTGTCTTTCTTCATCGGATCATCAAGCCCGTGAACGATGGTCTGGCCAGCGGGATAGGGCCGGACCGGCGCCGCATTCTCCGCCAGTGTGCGGCCGCTGACCGTCAGGCACTGGCCGTGCAGCAGGCCGCCATCGAGCAGGAGCTTGATCAGCGGCTGGACGCCGCCGATGGCCACCAGCTCCGACATCGAGTACTTGCCGCTGGGACGGAGGTCGGCCAGCACGGGAACACGCTTCCCGATGCGCGTGAAGTCGTCCAGCGTGAGTGGAATTCCGGCCTCGTGGGCCATGGCGAGCAGGTGCAGGACGGCGTTGGTGGAACCGCCCAGCGCGATGACCACCGTGATGGCATTCTCGAAGGCCTCGCGTGACAGGATGTCGGACGGGCGAATTCCCCGCCTGACCAGGTCCACCACGGCCGCGCCGGCCCGGAAGGCGTCCTCGCGCTTCTCCCCGGAGATGGCTTCCTGGCCGGAGCTGTTCGGCAGGCTGAGACCGAGGGCCTCGATGGCCGAGGCCATCGTGTTCGCCGTGTACATGCCGCCGCAGGAGCCGGGACCGGGAATGGCCGTCCGCTCGACTTCCAGCAGTTCCACTTCCGACATGCGGCCGCTGGCCACGGCGCCCACGGCTTCGAAGACGGACACGATGTCGCGGCGCCCGGCGCCTGGCTGGATCGTTCCGCCATAGACGAACACCGAGGGCCGGTTGAGCCGGGCCATGGCCATGACGCAGCCGGGCATGTTCTTGTCGCAGCCGCCGATCGCGACGAAGCCGTCGAAGCCCTCCGCCGCCACCACCGTCTCGATCGAGTCGGCGATGACCTCGCGCGACACCAGCGAATAGCGCATGCCGGGAGTGCCCATCGAGATGCCGTCGGACACGGTGATGGTATTGAACTGGACGGCCTTGCCGCCCGCCCCGTCGGCGCCTGCCGCCGCCGCCTTGGCCAGGCCATCGATGTGCATGTTGCACGGGGTGACCATGCTCCAGGTCGATGCCACGCCGATCTGGCTCTTGCGGAAATCCGCGTCGGTGAAGCCCACGGCGCGGAGCATGGCGCGGCTCGGGGCCTGTGCGACGCCATCGACCACGACGCTGGAATACTGTCGGTCGCCGCTACCGGCGGGGCCACCGGGGCCCTTCTTGGGGGTGCTCATGAGACTCACAGTGCCTGTAAACGCCGCGCCGCGCGGCCCGAACGGGCCGCAAGTCTAGCACCGGTGGCGCCGCCCCGGGTTTCAGGAACCAGCCGGGAACAGCTTGCCCGGATTCATGATACCCAGGGGATCCAGGGCCATCTTGACCGCACGCATGACCTCCAGTGGCACCCCTCCCCGCCAGTGCGCCAGCTCCCGGACCTTCAGCGCACCGATGCCATGCTCCGCGCTGAAGCTGCCACCGAGGCCGATGGCCAGTTCGTGGACTTGTCTGCTGATCTCTTCCCAGCGGGCGAGGAACGCCACGCCATCGGCCCCGGCAGGCTGAGTGAGGTTGAAATGGGCATTGCCGTCTCCCAGGTGACCGAAGGCCACGACCCGGACGCCCGGCACGAGCTGCCCGGCGGCGTGCGTCGCGAGCTCGAGAAAGCGTTGCATGCTGGCGACCGGCACCGAAATGTCGTGCTTGATGCTGGCACCCTCCTGCTTCTGCGCCTCCGACATGCTGTGCCGGAGCCGCCAGAGCGCCTCGCGCTGGGCGCCGCTGGTGGCCAGCATGCCGTCACTCACAAGTCCACACTCCTGCATCCGCCCCAGGAACTCCTGTACCCGCTCCTCCAGCCCCGGATCGTCGCGGGGCGTGCTGACTTCCATCAGCAGGTGCCAGGGGCTGGCCTGGTCGAGGGGCGAGCGGCTCCCGGGGATATTCTTCAGGACCAGGTCCAGGACCAGCTGATTGGCGAACTCGAAGGCGGTCAGGTCATCGCCAATCTGATCCCGGGCGGCCGCATGGACCTTGATGGCGGCGCCCGGGTCAGGGACGGCCACCCAGGCCGTCACGATCCGCCTCGGGTGCGGGAAGAGCTTGCAGGTGGCAGCGGTGATGAAACCCAGCGTGCCCTCGGCGCCGATGAACAGCTGCTTGAGATCGTAGCCGGTGTTGTCCTTGCGCAGGCTCCTCAGGGCGTCCAGCACCCGGCCATCCGCGAGGACCACCTCGAGGCCGAGCACGAGGTCACGCATGTTCCCGTAGCGCAGGACCGCGGTACCGCCGGCATTCGTCGAAATATTGCCGCCAAGCTGGCAACTGCCCTCTGCGGCGAGGCTCAGTGGAAAGAATCGTCCGGCGGCGGCAGCCGCCGCCTGCACAGCCGCCAGCACGCACCCGGCTTCCGCCGTTATCGTGAAATTGTCTTCGTCGACGGACCGTATCGCATTGAGCCGCCGCGCGGATACCAGGACCTGCGGCCGCTCCGGTGTCGACTGCGGGATGGCGCCGCCCACGAGGCCGGTGTTGCCCCCCTGCGGCACCACGCCGATACGGTGGGTGGAACAGACGCGAAGGATCGCCGCCACCTGGCTGGTGGTCGACGGCAGCAGCACGAGCGGGGTCGACCCCCGGTACAGGCCCCGCCATTCGGTCAGATAGCCCGCAAGATCCGCAGAGGCGTCCAGATACCCGTTGGCCCCTACAATTGACCGTAGTTCGGCGGCTATGCTGGGCGTCAAGGGGGGCAAATGCGGGACCTGTGGCCGGGCCATTGCAATGGCGCCCATTGCAATGACGATTAGGGCTCGTGCATCCTAAGTCACTAAACGGCTGCTGGCAAAGCCGGTAGCCAGTGCCCTGCCCATGGAAGGAACCTGGGGCTTGCGGCCCGGATCCATGCTCACTGATCCCCTCGCGCCGGACGGCTTCGGCGGCCCGGAGCTCGATCTCGATCTTCGTCAGCGCAGCAACCTGCTGGAGCTGGACCGGCAGTTCTACGCCCACTGGAATCTCGGGCAGAACCTGGTCCTCGCGTGGTCTCCCACCGGGGACGGCGTGCAGCTTCTCGTGGTGCCGCACTACGCCGTCGCCAGCTACGGCGCCGGAGCACCGCCGGCGGCAGGTGATCCGCGCGCGGAATCCCCAGCCCACCAGTTCATCATGCACCTGCTCTCCGGCGCCCGGCAGTTCACGTCCAGGCAGATGCACAATGCGACCCGACTGCTCGGAGTCGAGCCGGCTGCCGTCCCCCTTCGCCAGCCTCTCTCCGCTTCACCCGACGAGACAGCGGCCATCGAGCGCCTGGTGAAGCGCTACAGCGTGAGCTACGTGCGCAACCGGGCCGTCGCGCTGTTCGACATCGTCGGCTTTGGCCTGCTCGGCCCCTTCGAGCAGATGAACCAGCTGAACAGCCTGTCGTGCTCACTGAACGCAGCGCACAGCCGGCTGCTGGGACGGCGGATGCTGGTCAATTTTGCCCGCTCCAGCACCGGTGACGGCTTCTACATCTGGAACCGGGACACTGGCCTCGAGGCCAACACCAATCTCTACCACTTCATGCATCTGGTCCTTGCCGACAATGCGATCGCCCGGCAGAAGGGGCACGGCCGCGGCGTTCCCCTGCTGCGCACGAGCTTCCACGTCGGCAGCTGCTACGAGTTCAATCACGCAGAAGGCCTGAACCCGACGATCTACTGCGACGTCGTCGGTGACGTTACCATCGAGCTGGCACGCATGATCGAGCATGCCTTGCCGGGGCAGATTCTGGTTGGTGAATTCCGTGCCCCGATGCCCCAGTCAGGACTCGACGGTGGCGCGGACTTCGACGCCGATAGGCTTCATGGAGCAGGCACAGGGCAGCCTGTCCCAGCTGAATGGCCTGGAGTTGTCGGGCGAGGCGGTCGAGTCCATAAAGTGCTACCTGACGGGCGAGGCCTGCCCTGATGGCACGTTCTCCATCCGGAAACTGGCCATCGAGGACAAGCACGGCCTGCGCCGGAATGCATTCAATGCCAAGGTGAACATCCATCGGCGCGGAGCGGCACCGATCCTGCTCGGGATCGAGGACCGGCAACTCCGGGAAGACAGCTGGCTATTCGATGTCCACCACCCAGTTGATCAGGACCACCCGGGTCGAGGCTGCCCGGGCGGGCGACTGACGCCCCTGCCGGACCAGCACATGGCACCGACCCCCATACCAGCCTTATCTGGCTCTTGCGTTCCAGGTCCCCACTCTCCCTGTGGCAGGGCTTGCAGATCGGGAAGCGGTCCGGTTGCAGATTGCCACCAACATTGCGTCAATCGGAGTCGCGCTCGACGCCAGCGCGCCACACCTTGCGGAGAAGTCACGGTCTGCCGGTGCGCCTGGTGGTGCTGCCGGAGTACGTGCTGACCGGCGCGCCCGGCGGCGGAACCTTTGCTGACTGGCGCAGGCTGGCATGCCTCGAGATGAACGGACCCGAGTACGAGGCGCTCGCAGCCATCGCGACCCGGGGAGGATTTTTCCTGGCCGGCAATGCCTACGAGGCAGACCCCCATTTCCCCGAGCTGTACTTTCAGTGCAGCTTCGTCCTGAGCCCGACGGGCGAGCCGGTCCTCCGCTACCGGCGCCTGATATCGCTCTACTCACCGAGTCCCTATGACGTCTGGGAGCGGTACCTGGATATTTACGGCCTGGCCGGCGTTGTATCCCGTTGCCGATACCGGCATCGGCAGGATCGCGGCCGTGGCATCGGAGGAGATCCTCTACCCCGAGATCGCGCGCTGCCATGTGATGCGGGGTGCCGAGATCCTGGTGCATTCGACGAGCGAGATGGGCAGTCCGCGCTCGACGGCCAAGGAACTGGCGCGTCAGGCCCGGGCTGCCGAGAACCTCGCCTACGTCGTCTCGGCGAATACGGCGGGCGTGCCGGGCACCGGCCTGCCCGCCCGCTCCAGCACCGGCATGTCGAAAATCGTGGACTTCGAGGGCCGGATCCTCGCTGGAGCCCCGCCGGGCGGGGCCAGCATCGCGGCGCACGGGGTCATCGACATTGCCGGGCTCAGGGAGCGCCGCCAGCGCGGCGGCCTCGCCAACACGCTGAGCCGCCTGCCGCTGCAGGCGTTCGCCGCCAGCTATGGCCGGCTCACCGGGCGCGCGCCTGATGAACTGGCGCAGGCCAGCGGCGCCTCGCGCAGTCAGCTGCAGGACCTGCAACTGGCAACAATCGGCCGCCTTGCCCGCGAGGGACGCGTCTAGGTCGCGCCTTCCGGCGCTAGCGGGACCGCCCGTCCTTCAATTCGCCCTCGACATAGTCGAAGCCCGGATGCTCGAAATCGTGCGGGTGATTGTGTCCGTCGGGAGACCGCACCCACTCGTACAGCTTTGGCTTGTTCCGGGCCCACTGGGCCGCGGCGCGCTGCCGGTTGTCGTCCGGGCTCGTCCAGGGATTGAAGTGGAAGTAGTTGTGCAGCTGGCTGTCGGTCCTCCCGAAACCCAGGACCCCGAGCTCGCTGGCGAATGCGCCGTGGTTGATATACTCCGGCCGCCAGAAGTAGCCCGCCGGTGGGCAGATTGCCAAACTGCATCATCCAGGACGTGCCGTAGATGTGATAACTCTCCTCGCAGCAGTCGTGATAGGAGATGTTGTCCTGCCAGTAGTTTGGCGTCATGCAGTAGAGCAGGGAGTGGGCGTGGGTCAGCGGGTCCGACCGGAGCATCTTGACCATGCAACCCGGCGCCACGGACGGGCGAATGAAGTCCGCCGCCTTCCACTGCAGGCCCTCGTACGCATTGACGATCACGAGCTGCTCCCGCTGGGCCCGCGGGTGATCCTCGTCCGACTCGAGGAAGCTGGGCTCCCCGTAGTTGTAGAACATGAGGCCCTCGGCGCCGCGGGGCACCGACATCGACGGCATGGACACGCCTGCGGGCACGAAGAAGAAGTTGCCCTTCCCGTACTTCTCGCCGCCGAAGTGGACGGCGCCCGAGGTCACGAAAAGCTCCATCTCCGAGTAGCTCATGCCCGGCGGCAGCCGGAAACCGGCGTCGAACCGGACTGTCATCGAGCAGGCCCCCGTATTCGGATCGAGGCTCAGCATCTTGTAGTGCATGCCCTTCGGGAAGCCCGGCAGGGTCATCTTCCTGAAGGGCATGTCCCGATCGACGAGTGGTTCAATGTGGGGCCGCGCCATAACGCATTCCTTTCAGTCAACCTGGTCAGATTCAGTCGAGACCGGACGCAGGGGCACGGTCTTGTGGATCCAGTTCTTGGGGTCTTCCCGGCGGGCCGGCGACGGAATCACCAGAATCTGGCTGCGGCCGAGGCGCTCGGTCTCCTCCCGGTCGATCTCCCAACCTCTGGCGGCCCAACGCCAGCAGCACTTCCGGAACGCGACCTCCATGCCGTCGGTCTCGACCAGGAGCTCCTCCGAGAGTGCGCCGGGTGTGTGCACGGGCCGAACCCTCTCGACGACGGCGAGGTCCTCCCGCACGGCGAGTTCGATGGCCGCGATCCGCTCGGCATCGTACTGCGGCTCCTTGAGGTAGTTGCGCGCCTGCCAGCCGAAGGCGCGGCTGAGCTTGTCCTCCACGGGCGTGCGAGCCGTGAAATTGATCAGGCTCATGCCCTCCCGGAACGTGGGCTGGATACGATGACAAAGGCCAAGCAGGCTGAACTCCAGTGCGACCTGGGTTGACTTGCGCTCGGCAGACAGCAGCTTCGCCATTTCGCCCGTCTTCTGGTCTGCGCCGGGAGCTGGCTTGACCCGCGCAACCCGCGCACCCCACTCCTTGTGCTCCAGCGGGAACACCTCGAGCTTCGGGTTGCGGATCGCGCCGAACTGCTGGTGGACGAACGTCGTATGGGCGGTATCCAGCGAGTTCTCCTCGAAACGCATCCAGTTGGCCTTGGCCTCGAACCCGTAGGACACGCGGTGCCATCCCGCCGGGTCGTCGTACTCCGGGAAGAGATCCGGGATGGCAGGACGTTCCGCCTCCGGGAGGTCGCCCAGGAACGCCCAGACCCAGCCGTACTTTTCCTGGGTCGGGTAGCTGTCGATCCGGGCCCGCCTGGGGATCGGCGCGCCCTCGCCCATGGACGGGATCAGGACGCAGTTGCCGTTGCTGTCGAAGTTCCAGCCGTGATACGGGCACGCAACGCGCGCGCTGTTGACCTTGCCGCCGGAGAGGGCCCCGCCCCGATGGCAGCAGACATCACTGAGACAGGCCACGCGACCATCGGCATTCCGAAACAGCACGAAGTCGCAGCCCAGCATCCGGACTCCGATGGGCTTGCGCGTGGTCACTTCGTGGGACCAGGCGGCGACGTACCAGTTGTTGATCAGCATGCGGATGCTCCGGAGGCCGCCGGGGCGCCACGGCCCATAGACATCATATTATTATAACAACAGGTCACCTGGACAGTGTCTCAGTCCGGACCGCGGCGACGCACCATCTTGACGGGTTCCTCGCTGGCATTACCCCACATGACCCTGCCCGTTTCGTCCACGAACCGTCCCAGGAACCAGAACTCATCGGGCCGGATGGTCACGGCGTCGTCGGCAATCAGTTCCTTGTTGAGCCCCTTGCTGAAGAACCGACAGGCGCCGGGGCGGATAGGCCCGGATATCTCCGTCCGTTTGGTATTCAACTTCAGGAGAAAGTCGCAGCCCGGGTCGACGCGGAAAAGGTCCAGCGTCAGTGCCTTCATTCGCGCCGGATCGCGATGAAGATTCTTGAAGGCATCCAGATCCCTGAAATTCAGCTCGCGCTGCCGGACCTGGCCCTCTTCATCGATGAAGAACTGCAGCAACCCCGCTCGCGTAATCGCTTCCGGATCGTCCGACCCGTCCACCGATGACTGCTGGTAGACCAGGTAACCCGGGATTGCTGGAATTTCCACCGTCACGGGGACGAACAACTGGTGCATCAGGCGATGCTTTTCGTCGTCCGGAATGGAATCGTCGGCCAGGTCCTGCCCGGACTGGCGGGCATTGTCGTAGCGGCCTGCGACCCACTGGCGGATGAGCGCCAGTGCCTGCGGGCCATCACCCGCCGGGCCCTGACCTGCCGGCAGGGCAGTACCTGAGGCGAGCACCAGAACGGCTATGAATGCTGCTGCCCGCATCACAGGATATCGATCAATGCCATGAATGGTCGGGGCGACAGGATTTGAACCTGCGACCCCCTGCACCCCATGCAGGTGCGCTACCAGGCTGCGCCACGCCCCGTCCCTGAATGGTTATTGATCGGCCCAAGACCGCTCGAACAGCGGGCGGAATGATACCCGAAATCTGCTCCGCGTCGGACTTTAGCGCCGCAAAAGGCGCAGCACTTCTTCCAGCTCCAGACGCAGCTGCCGGATGATCTGCTGGCTCTGGGTCAGATCGGACCGCGCTTCCTCTCCCGTGAGCTTCTGGCGGGCGCCGCCGATCGTGAACCCCTCGTCATACAGGAGGCTGCGGATCTGCCGGATGATCAGGACATCCTGCCGCTGGTAATAGCGGCGGTTGCCGCGGCGCTTCACGGGCTTCAGTTGCGGGAATTCCTGCTCCCAGTAACGAAGCACGTGAGGCTTTACCGCACACAGATCGCTGACTTCCCCGATCGTGAAATAGCGTTTGCCCGGGATTGGGGGCAGGTCGTCGTTATTCCCCGGCTCCAGCATATGCTTCCACTCGGGCTTTCAGTTTTTGTCCGGGGCGAAACGTGACCACACGTCGCGCCGTGATTGGGATTTCCTTGCCCGTTTTTGGATTCCGGCCCGGCCGCTGGTTCTTGTCCCGCAGGTCGAAGTTGCCGAATCCGGAGAGCTTGATCTGCTCTCCACTCGCAAGCGCCGCTCGCAGATCCTCGAAGAACAGTTCCACGAGTTCGCGCGCTTCACGCTTGTTCAGTCCCAGTTCGTTGAACAGGGACTCCGCCATATCCGCCTTGGTGAGAGCCATGCTCATCTTGTTCTCTTGTTCTTATTCTCGCATCTTGGCGCTGAAATCCCTGGCCAAACGCTGGACAACGCCACTGATGATCTTGTCTGCCTCAGCGTCGGTAAGGGTGCGGGATGTTTCCTGCAAAATCAAGCCCAAAGCAACGCTCTTTTCACCGGCTTCGATGTGTTCACCGACGAAGATGTCAAATACGACGACCTCCCGCAAGGCGGGACCTGCCGCATCGGTCACCGCGCCAACCAGCCTTCCCACCGGGGTGTCGCGCTTCACGAGGATTGCGATGTCGCGCCGCACGGCCGGGAAGCGGGACAGTTCCTGGTAAGCCGTGACCGTGGTTGCGGTCAACGACCCGAGATCCAGCTCGAACAGCAGCGGTGCCTCCTCGAGTCCGCACGGCCTGATCAGGCTCGGATGCAGGGAGCCCAGCCAGCCCACGGGCTGACCCCGTCGCCGCAGTCGCGCCGCCCGTCCGGGTTGCAGCGCCGGATGCACGTCCGCCACCCAGTCGAACTCGCTTTCCGCACCCACGATGGTCAGGAGGGCCTCCAGGTCCGACTTGACGTCATGGAAATCGGTCGCCCGCGCCGGCTCTCCCCACTGCTCGGGAACTGCTGTGCCCATCACGATGCCTGCGAGCACCGTCTGTTCCGTCGTGCTGGCGGTACCGGGAATGAACCGCACGCCGGTCTCGAATAGCCGGACCCGTCGTTGCTGGCGCGCCAGGTTATGCCTGACCGCCTGGACGAGTCCCGGCCACAGGCTCTGGCGCATGACTGCCAGTTCCGCCGACAGTGGATTCACGAGCGGAACCCCCTCCTGGCCTCCGGCCAGCAGGCGGTCCTGCTCACGATCCACGAAGCTGTAGGTCATGGCCTCCTGGTAACCGCGCTGGACGAGCACCGCCCGGAGGCCGTCGGAACGTACTCGCGTGGACTGCGCATTCCCGAGCGTCGTCGTCTGGGTCCCCTGCCGCGGCGTCATCCGGTCGTAGCCGTGGACCCGGGCGATTTCCTCGATCAGGTCCACTTCGACGGCAATGTCAAAGCGAAAGGCCGGAGGCTGGACCTGCCAGCCATCCTCATCGGGCATCACCCGCATGCCGAGGCGCGCCAGGATGGTCTCTACATCGCGATCCGGGACAGCCTCGCCAAGGACCCGTGCCAGGCGCTCCCGGCGCAGGGCTACCTGGCGACTTGAGGTGGCTCCGGAGCCTTCGATCTGGCACGGGCCCGGCTCTCCCCCGACGATGGCCAACAGGAGCCCGGTGGCGCGCTCCAGGGCCCGCCGCTGGCCGGTCGGGTCAACGCCCCGTTCGAAGCGGGTCGAGGCGTCGGTTTGCAGGCCCAGGCGCCTGGCCCGGCCCACGATGGCAGAAGGGGCAAAGTAGGCGGACTCCAGCAGGACGTTGGTCGTGCTGGCTGATACCGCCGTGCCGCTGCCACCCATGATGCCCGCCAGGCCGATGGCACCGGAGTTGTGGGCAATCACGAGGCATTCGTCGTCCAGACGGACGTCATCGCCGGTCAGGAGCTGGAGTGGCTCCCCGCTGTGTGCCCGCCGCACGACGATCCCGCCATCGAGCTTGTCCAGGTCGTAGGCGTGCAAGGGCTGTCCGAGTTCCAGCATCACGAGGTTGGTGATGTCCACAACCGGGTGGATGGACCTGATTCCGCTGCGGCGGAGCCGCTCACGGAGCCAGAACGGCGACTTCGCATCCGGGTGAATGCCGCGCACGGCGCGCACGAGAAAGGTCGGGCTACCCGCAGGGTCCTCGACCCGCACCGGAAACCCACTGCCAGTCTGGTCCGGCACGGAAGGAACGGCGGGCTCGGCAAATGCCAGCCCGGTGGTCGCCGCCAGATCGCGGGCCACGCCCACGACGGAGAAGCAGTCCGCGCGGTTCGGAGTGATCTTCAGTTCCAGGATGTGGTCCGGTAGCGACAGGGCGGCCGCCACCGGGGACCCGGGGCGCCCGGCAGGATCGAGTTCGAGCAACCCCTCCGCCCTGGCAGCCGCGCCGGGCTCGCCCAGGCCCAACTCAGCCGCTGAACACAGCATGCCCCCGGACTCCACCCCCCGCAGGGCGGCCCTGCCGATCTCCATGCCCGTGGGCAGGATTGCACCGGGCAGGGCGACCGGATACAGGCCGCCAGGGCGCACGTTGGCCGCACCACACACGATCTGGACGGTCTGGGTGCCGACGTCGACCTGGCACACGCGCAACCGGTCCGCATTGGGATGCGGCGCAACGTCGAGGACCCGGCCCACGACGACGCCATCCAGGGGAGGACCCGCGGCCTCAACACTCTCGACCTCGAGGCCCTGCATCGTCAGCTGGTGCACGAGGACCGCCGTGTCCCCCGGCGGACTGGCGAACTCCCGCAACCACGACTCGCTGATCTTCATGACGCCGGTCGATCAGCAGGTTGCATGGAACTGGCGCAGGAAGCGCAGGTCGTTCTCGAACAGCAACCGGATGTCGTTGATTCCGTACCGGAGCATCGCCAGGCGCTCCACACCCATCCCGAAGGCATAGCCGGTGTACTTCTCCGGATCGATGCCGGCATTGCTGAGCACCCGGGGATGCACCATCCCGCACCCGAGTATCTCGAGCCAGCGGCCGGACTCAGACAGGACGTCCACCTCGGCTGAGGGCTCAGTAAACGGGAAATAGGAAGGCCGGAAGCGGACCGTGGCGGCACGCTCGAAGAACCTCTCGACAAACGCCGCCAGGACGGCCTTGAGATTGGCAAAGCTGACATTGGTATCGATGACCAGGCCTTCGACCTGGTGGAACATGGGCGTGTGGGTGGTATCCGAGTCACACCGGTAGACCCGGCCGGGGGCAATCAGCCGGAGTGGCGCCCCCTGGCGCAGCATGGCGCGGATCTGGACCGGCGACGTGTGGGTGCGCAACAACCTGCCATCGGGCAGGTAGAACGTATCGTGCATCGCCCGGGCCGGGTGGTCCGCGGGAATGTTCAGTGCAGTGAAGTTGTGGAAGTCATCCTCGACTTCCGGGCCTTCGCTGACGACGAAGCCGGCGGCCGCGAAGATCCTCTCGATTCGCTGGAGGGTAAGCGTGACCGGGTGAAGCCCGCCGGCATGCTGCCCCCTGCCTGGCAACGTCACGTCAATCGAGTTTGCCTGGAGCCGCCTGGCCAGGGCATCGGCCTCGAGCAACTCGCGTCGCTGGTCCAGCGCCTCGACCAGTGCGGCCTTTGCGGTATTGATGACCTGCCCCTGGACTCGCCGCTGCTCATCCGGAAGGTTGCCCAGCTGCTTGAGAAGGGCCGTGATCTCACCCTTCTTGCCAAGGTAATGGACCCGGACGGATTCCAGGGCAGGCAGATCGGCTGCGGCAGCCACTTCTTCCCGTGCCTGCGCGAGCAACGACTCCACGTTATTCATTACCGCTCTTCAATTCGCACGGCAAAAGTCGGGGCGAGAAGCGCGGGCGCGCCGGGCGCGCCCGCCTGTTCCCGCACAGCGCTCCGAAGGGGCGCTCAGGCTGCAGCCAGGCTAGCCTTGGCCTTTTCAGCCAGTGCGCCAAAAGCTGCGGCATCGTGCACGGCCAGATCTGCCAGCATCTTCCGGTCGACCTCGATGCCGGACTTGATGAGTCCGCTCATGAACCGGCTGTAAGACAGGCCGTGGAGTCGGGCAGCAGCATTGATCCGTGTGATCCACAGGGCACGGAACTCACGCTTGCGCACCCGGCGATCACGGAAGGCGTATTGCCCTGCCTTGATGACGGCCTGCTTGGCGGTCTTGTACAGCTTGCTCCGGGCCTGGGACATGCCCTTGGCCTTCTTGAGCATCTTCTTGTGACGGGCCTTGACCGTCACGCCACGTTTTACGCGTGCCATGGTTCGGTCCTCCCTATGCGTACGGCAACATGCGCTTGACGCCGGGCACGTCGCATTCGGCCACCTGGTTCATTGCACCCAGCTGGCGCTTACGCTTCGAGCTCTTCTTCGTCAGGATGTGATTGAGATGCGACTGGCCGGCCTTGAAGCCATTGGCCGTCGCCCGGAAGCGCTTTGCAGCGCCCCGATTGGTCTTCATCTTGGGCATTCTAAGTCTCCTTCGAGCCTGGTCTGAACCGCGACTGGACTCCCTGGGGAGCCACTGGTGGCCATTGCAGGCGGGTTCCGGCGACCACACGCGGCGGGATTGCCCCGGCGATCAACCGTCACTCTCTTTTCTTGCATCAGGCACGTCTTGAATAAGGCACTCGCGTCTTCTGCAGTTACTTCTTCTTGGGGGCGATGACCATGACCATTTGCCGGCCTTCCAGCCGGGGAAACTGCTCCACGGTCCCCACTGACTCCAGGTCCTGACGGACGCGCTGCAAGAGACGCACCCCGATTTCCTGGTGAGCCATTTCCCGGCCCCGGAAGCGCAAGGTCACCTTCGCCTTGTCACCCGAGCCCAGAAACTTCAGGAGATTACGCAGTTTGATCTGGTAATCACCCTCTTCAGTTCCCGGCCGGAATTTGACTTCCTTGACCTGGATCTGCTTCTGCTTGCGCTTCGCTGCATGCGCCTTCTTGTTCGTCTCGAACAGGAACTTGCCGAAGTCCATGATCCGGCAGACGGGTGGCACGGCCGTTGGTGAGATTTCCACCAGGTCCATCGCCACTTCCTGCGCCATCTGGAGCGCGGCTTCCCGGCTCAGGATTCCAACCTGCTCGCCACCGGCACCAATGACGCGTATCTCCCGCGCGTCGATCTCATCATTCCGGCGGACTCGTTTGTTAGCAGCGATACTTCAACCCTCCATAACAGTGCGGCCGCGGCTCGCGATCTCGGCAGCGAGACCCTGCGGCCAGCCGCTCGAGCGGCATCGTGCCCAGGTCCTTGCCACCGCGCGTGCGCACGGCCACCTCAAGATTTTGCGCCTCGCGGTCCCCCACCACGAGCAGGTAGGGAACACGCTGCAGCGTGTGCTCGCGAATCTTAAAGCCTATCTTCTCATTCCGCAAATCCACTTCTACCCGAAAGCCCTGATTTTTCAGGCTTTCCTGAACCCGTCCGGCAAACTCCGCCTGCCGGTCCGTGATATTGAGCACGGCAACCTGCACGGGAGCCAGCCAGGCAGGGAGCCGCCCGGCGTGATGTTCCAGCAGAATCCCGCAGAAGCGCTCCAGGGAGCCGAACATGGCCCGGTGAAGCATGACCGGCACCCGGCGCTGGCTGTCGTCCCCCACGAAGGACGCGCCCAGCCGCTCGGGCAGGTTGAAATCGACCTGCAGGGTGCCGCACTGCCAGTCCCTGCCGATGGCGTCTCGCAGCACGAACTCCAGCTTGGGTCCGTAGAAGGCCCCCTCGCCCGGGTTGTACTCCAGCTCCAGGCCACCGGCCCGGGCGGCCTCCTTGAGTGCGGCCTCGGCCCGGTCCCAGATATCGTCGCTGCCAACCCGCCTGGCGGGCCGGTCCGAGAACTTGACCCGGATGTCGTCGAAACCGAAGTCCCGGTAGATCCCCAGAATGAGGTCGGTGACGGCGACAGACTCCGCGGTGATCTGGTCCTCGGTGCAGAAAATGTGCGCGTCGTCCTGGGTGAATGCCCGGACCCGCATCAGGCCATGCAGGGCCCCGGAGGGCTCGTAGCGATGAACCTTGCCGAACTCGCACAGCCGCAGCGGCAGGTCCCGGTAACTCTTGAGCCCCTGGTTGAAGACCTGCACGTGCCCCGGGCAGTTCATGGGCTTGATGGCAAACACCCGCTCGTCGGGCGTCTGGGTCATGAACATGTTGTCGCCAAACTTCTCCATGTGGCCCGACTGGACCCACAGGGCGCGATCCATGATCTCCGGCGTGTTCACTTCCTGGTAGCCGGCATCCCGCTGCTTGTCCCGCATGTAGCCGATCAGCTGCTGGAACAGGGTCCACCCCTTGGGATGCCAGAAGACGGCACCCGGCGCCTCTTCCTGGAAGTGGAACAGGTCGAGCTCGCGGCCGAGCCTGCGATGATCGCGCTTCTCGGCCTCCTCGAGGCGGGTCAGGTAGGCCTTGAGCGCGGCTTCATCCGCCCAGGCCGTGCCGTAGATGCGCTGGAGCATCTCGTTGCGGGAATCACCGCGCCAGTAGGCGCCAGCCAGCTTCGTCAGCTTGAAGGCCTTGAGCTTGCCGGTTGACGGAACGTGGGGGCCGCGACACAGATCGACCCAGCCACCCTGCCCGTAGAGGCTGATCTCCTGGTCCGCCGGGATGGCCGCAATGATCTCGGCCTTGTAGCGTTCGCCGAGGTCGCTGAAGAACTGGACCGCGGCGTCGCGCGACATCACGCGACGCTCGACCGGCAGATCGGCCGCCGCAAGCTCCTTCATGCGGGCCTCGATGGCGGCCAGGTCCTCGGGGGTAAACGGCCGCTTGAACGCGAAGTCGTAGTAGAAGCCGTCCTCGATCACCGGACCGATGGTGACCTGTGCATCGGGAAACAACGACTGGACAGCCTGCGCGAGCAGGTGCGCCGTGGAGTGCCGGAGCACCTCGAGTCCAGCCGGGTCCTTGGCGGTGACGATGGAGACTCGCGAGTCACTCTCGATGACGTAACTGGTGTCGACCAGCTGATCGTTCACCCGCCCGGCCAGGGCCGCCCGCGCCAGACCCGCCCCAATGGCGGCGGCGACCTCGCCAACGGAGACCGGGCGATCAAATACTCTCTGGCTGCCATCCGGCAGTGTGATAACGGGCATGGGTGCTTATCGTTAATGGTAGGCGCGAGTGGAGTCGAACCACCGACCCCTTCCATGTCAAGGAAGTGCTCTAACCACTGAGCTACGCGCCTGCTGCGGGCCGGGCGGAACGATACCGAAAGGCAGGCGCCCAAGGCAAGGCGGGCTCACAGGGCAGAGTCAGCCGGGAGCCCCAGTTCGACGCGACGAAGGGCCTGAAGCTCGTCCCGGAGCCGCGCGGCCTCCTCGAATTCCAGGTTCCGGGCATGCTCAAACATGTCCTTTTCCAGGCGGGAGATTCGCCTGGCGAGCTGCTCGGGGGTCAGCTGGCGATACTCCGGGCGAGGCTCGGCCGCCCGCCGTCCGCGGCGGGACGCGGCGGCCCGGGCCCCGTCCATGATGTCACGGACTTCCTTGACGATGCTCCGGGGCTCGATGCCGTGCTGGAGGTTGAACTCCAGCTGCTTGCCCCGCCGGCGATCAGTCTCGGCAATGGCCCGCTGCATGGAACCCGTCACCTTGTCGGCATACATGATGGCCATGCCATTGAGATTGCGGGCCGCCCGGCCCACGGTCTGGATCAAAGAGCCCTCCGACCGCAGGAAGCCTTCCCTGTCGGCATCCAGGATGGCAACGAGCGAGACCTCCGGCAGGTCCAGTCCCTCGCGCAGCAGGTTTATGCCAACCAGCACATCGAAGGTTCCCAGCCGAAGGTCGCGAATGATCTCGGTGCGCTCGACGGTCTCGATGTCGGAATGCAGGTACCGGACGCGGACGCCATGCTCCTCGAGGTACTCCGTGAGGTCTTCCGCCATCCGCTTGGTCAGGGTGGTTATCAGCACCCTCTCCTGCCTGGCAACCCGCAGCTGGATCTCGGAGAGCACGTCGTCCACCTGGGTTGACGCGGGCCGGATTTCGATCGGCGGATCAACGAGACCCGTAGGCCTCACGACCTGCTCCACCACGGCATCAGAATGGGCCCGCTCGTAGGGACCCGGAGTGGCGGATACGTAGATGGTCTGGGGTGACAACGCCTCGAACTCATCGAAGCGCAGCGGACGATTGTCCAGGGCGGATGGCAGCCGGAAGCCGTATTCCACCAGAGTTTCCTTGCGGGAACGATCACCCCGGTACATGCCCCCGAGCTGGGGGATGGTGACGTGACTCTCATCGATGATCAGGAGGGCATCGGCAGGAAGGTAGTCAAACAGGCAGGGCGGCGGCTCGCCGGGCTGGCGCCCCGACAGGTAACGGCTGTAGTTCTCGATGCCATTGCAGTAGCCCAGTTCCGCCATCATCTCCAGGTCGTACATCGTCCGCTGCTCCAGTCGTTGGGCTTCGACCAGTTTGCTGGCATGGCGGAGTTCCTCCAGCCTGATGACGAGGTCCCGCTTGATCTGATCAACGGCCTGGAGGACCGAATCCCGGGGCGTCACGTAGTGGCTCTTTGGGAATATCGTTAGCCGCGGGACACTGCGCGACACCTCCCCGGTGAGCGGATCGAACCAGGCGAGATTCTCGATCTCGTCGTCGAACAGGGTGACGCGGACGGCCTCACGCTCGGACTCCGCGGGGAAAATGTCGATCACCTCGCCGCGGGCACGATAGGTGCCATTGGTCAGCTGCATGTCGTTTCGGGTGTACTGGAGCTCGGCCAGCCGTCTCAGCAGGTCCCGCTCAGGCAGCCGGTGGCCGCGCGACAGGTGCAGGACCATGCTGAGGTAAGACTGCGGATTGCCCAGTCCGTAAATCGCCGAAACTGTTGCGACAATCACGCAATCACGCCGCTCGAGCAGTGCTTTGGTTGCGGACAGCCGCATCTGCTCGATGTGGGCGTTGATCGCCGCATCCTTCTCGATGTACGTATCGGATGACGGCACGTAGGCTTCCGGCTGGTAGTAGTCGTAGTACGAGACGAAGTACTCGACCCTGTTGTTGGGAAAAAAATCCCGCATTTCGCCGTAAAGTTGGGCGGCAAGGGTCTTGTTTGGCGCCAGGATCAGCGCGGGGCGCTGCTGGGCCTCGATGACGCTCGCCATCGTGAAGGTCTTGCCGGAACCAGTGACGCCCAGCAGCGTTTGGCGGGCAAGGCCGCTGGCCAGGCCGCTGTTCAGGGCCGCAATGGCGGCTGGCTGGTCGCCGGCCGGGCGAAATTCCGCGGATAGCTGAATTCGGTCCATCGAGATTGGCATGGCCGGCGTGAACCGGCAGTTGGTTGCGGGACCCGAATCCCTTAGAATTTGCGGCCCTCTTCCGCCACGAGTCCAGCAAGGAATTCCGGTGAGTTTAGCAGTTTCGCAGCGCTGTCAGCGAGTCAAGCCTTCGCCCACGATGGCCGTCACGGCCATGGCAGCCGAACTTCGCGCCAAGGGGCGTGATGTCATCGACCTCGGCGCCGGTGAGCCTGACTTCGACACCCCTGAGCACATCAAGGCAGCGGCGATAGCCGCCATCAAGGGCGGCCAGACGAAGTACACGCCGGTCGAGGGCACTGCAGCACTCAAGAAAGCCGTCATCGACAAGTTCCACCGCGAGAACCACCTGACCTACGGGATGGATGAGGTCGTGGTCTCATGCGGTGCGAAACAGACCTGCTACAACGTCTGCGGTGCGGTGCTGAATCCCGGCGACGAGGCCATCGTGCCGGCACCCTACTGGGTCTCGTACCCGGACATGATCAAGCTCGCCGATGCCGAACCGGTCATCGTCGCAGCCATGATGGAAGACGGGTTCAAGATCACGCCGCGCCTGCTCGCAGCAGCGATTACACCGAAGACGCGCCTGCTCTTCCTCAACAGCCCATCCAACCCGACCGGCGCCGCCTACACGCGCGCCGAGTTGCAGGCGCTGGGCGCGGTACTGGCGAAGCATCCCGACATCGTCATCGCGGCTGACGACATGTACGAACACATCTACTGGGCGCCTGAGCCCTTCGTGAGCTTCGCTGAAGCGTGCCCGGCCCTGTATGACCGGACGGTCACCATCAACGGCGTGTCGAAGGCCTACGCCATGACGGGCTGGCGGATCGGTTATGCCGGCGGCCCGAAGACCATCATCGGGGCGATGAAGAAGATCCAGAGCCAGAGCACGTCGAATCCGTCGAGTATTTCGCAGGCCGCCAGCGTTGCAGCGCTGTCGGGCGACCAGAGCTGCGTCCGGGAGATGACGAAGGCCTTCAAGGAGCGTCACGACTACATCGTCGCGGCGCTCAACGGCATTCCGGGCTTCAGGTGCCTGCCCTCCGCCGGGACCTTCTACGCCTTCCCGAACGTCACGGAGGCCCTCCGGGCCAAGGGCCTGAAGGATGACCTGGCGCTTTCAGAGCTGTTACTGAACAAGGAGGAGGTCGCGGTGGTCCCCGGTTCGGCATTCGGGGCCCCGGGTTACCTGCGGCTCTCCTTCGCCTGCAGCCTCGACACGCTGAAGGAGGCCGTCCGCCGGATCACCCGGGCCATGGGCTAACGTGCCCTGCGTTCTTGACTTGCCACGCCGCGATCGCTGAGAATCCGGCGCGCTTCAGGGCTTTACCTCGCTTCCCCGGTAGCTCAGTGGTAGAGCAACCGGCTGTTAACCGGTTGGTCGCTGGTTCGAATCCGGCCCGGGGAGCCATCTCACTCGCAGCGACGCTCCGGTCGAGCCCTTACATCAGGCTCTTCAGATGCGCCATGAGCGGCTCCGCCAGCCCGGGGTCTGCCAGGGCATAATCCACCGTGGCCTCGACGTAGCCCAGCTTGCTGCCGCAGTCATATCGCCGGCCAGTGAACGGCAGGGCATAGACCGGCTCGGCCTTCAGGAGACGGGCAATTCCGTCGGTCAGCTGGATCTCCCCGCCAGCCCCCCGCCCGGTTGATTCCAGTATCCCAAAAATGGCCGGGGTCAGGAGATAGCGGCCGACGACGGCAAGCCTGCGAGGGAGCGACCTCGGGCGCCGGCTTCTCCACGATCTGGCGCAACCGGTTGCCTTCATCCACGGCCACGATTCCGTAGTCACGAGTGCGGTTCTGTGGAACCTCCTGGACGGCGAGCACACTGGAACCGTGCTGCTCGTAGTGGCGCCGGAGTTGCGCGAGGCACCCCGTCTCTGCCCTGATGAGATCGTCGGGCAAGTGCACGTAGAAGGGCTCGTCGCCAACGGCAGGCCGCGCGCAGAGGACAGCGTGGCCCAGGCCCAGGGGCTCGCCCTGCCGGATGTAGACGCACGAAACCCCGGCCGGAAGAATGGCCCGGACCAGTTCGAGCAGATCCTGCTTGCCAGTGGTACTCAGGGACCTTTCCAGCTCGGGATCCCGGTCGAAATGGTCCTCGATGGCGCGCTTGCTGCTGCCGGTGACAAACACCAGCCGCGTGACACCCGCCTCGAGCGCTTCCTCGACCGCGTACTGAACAAGCGGCTTGTCGACGATGGGCAGCATTTCCTTGGGCATCGCCTTGGTGGCTGGCAGGAAGCGCGTGCCACGACCAGCGACAGGGAACACGGCGGTACGCACAAGTCGCGACATCGGGAATCTCCGCACATACTTGTTGTTGGCCCGCGGATCATAGCCAATCCATGGCTGGATCGCTGCAGGCTGGTTCACCGGACGGCGGGGCGCGAGCCCCGCCGTCCGGTGCGTTTCAGGGCTGGCCGGCTGCCTTTGCGGGCTGACCAGTACGGATGTTGTCCCGATTCAACTTAAGGACCTGGGGCCCGATCCCACTGACCTTGAGCATGTCCTCCGGCGAAGCGAACCGGCCGTTCTTCTCGCGGAACTCAACAATCGCCCGGGCACGGCTGTCACCGATTCCATTGAGCTCCCGGGCAATCGTCGCCGCATCTGCCGTATTGATATCGACCGGCCCCGCCAGCGCCAGCACCGGCAGACAGCCCAGAATGCCCAGACAGATAACTCGTAGCATGAGACTCTCCTTCATTGAAGTTACGGACGAACCACGCTGTCGCAATCCGACAGCCCGCTCATCCTAGAAAGAGACGCGGTGGTTTCTGAAGTCGCAATTCGGCCGACTTCGTAGAGAAAGTCACTAAGTCACGATCCCTTCGAGCACACTGGATCTCGTGGGCTGAACGGTGTCCCAGGAACGGCAACCGGGACACTGCCAGTGCATCACGGCTGATTCATAGCCGCAGTTGTCGCACTGGAACCTCATGCCGGCCTTGAGAATCTTGTGCAGCAGGGGGCGGAGGCGCGGGACGCCTGCAAGGGCGCCACCCCGCGGTCCTCCGGAGCCAGCAGGGCGCGGAGGACGGGTTGCCGCCGCGACAAACACAGCCAGGAACTCCAGGGCAATTGGATCGTTGATCCGGGGGTCGCGTATCACGCCCAGCGCAATTCCACGAAGGCCATCCGGAGTGGCCGCGATCTGCCGCAGGCCCTGGACAACTCGCTCCCGGCCCTGGGGTGTCGTTGCAAGACCTATCAGGCGCGGAAGAAGCTCACCGAGCAGGTCGGGTCGCACTGTGCCGAGATGGATCAGCGAATCGATCGAATCCGCAGCCCGACCTGAATCCGCATCCAGATCGGCGCGGATCAGTGCCGTGCGGACCTTGCCAGGCTCCATCGCCTCGGCCTGACTCAAGCATCTGGCGTGCCAGCTCCGGCGCCTTCTGCACCCGTGCCTGCTCGGCAAGTTCGCAGTAGTAGTGCGCCAGCTGAGGCGGGCTGACGTTGCCGGAGCCGAGCCGGTTCAGCTCGGCACACAGGTCCACGGCCCTGTCCCAGTCGCTGGTGACCTCGCAGATCCGCAGCAGCCGCCGCAGCGCATCGGACGCCATGTACGCGGGAGTCCCGCAGCGCGGATAAAGATCTCTTCGGCCCGATCGAACAGTCCGGCGCTCAGATAGTCCTCGGCGAGGGCAAAGGAAGCTGCCTCACGTTGCGCCACGCTGCTCGACGGCCGTTCCACGAGGTTCTGGTGCAGTCGGATCGCCCGGTCAATCTCGCCCCGGCGGCGGAACAGCGTCCCCAGGGCAAGCTGGGTTTCCATGGCGTCATCGCTGAGGTCATTCGCGCCGGTAAAGACGTCGACGGCGCGATCGGACTCCTCGTTGAGCAGGTACCGAAAGCCCCTGAGGAAGTTGGTGCGGGCCGACTGCTCGGCCTCTTCCTCCTCGTCGGCGTCACCGAAACGGGCAAACACGTAGCCGAGCGCGGCCGCCAGGAACAGCAGACCGGCAAAGAGGAAGGTGGACTCAGTCGGCATCCTGCACCGGCAGGCTGCGCAGCGCCTGAACCTCCTGTTCTGCAAGACGCAGTGCGCGCCGCAGTGAGCGGCGCTGGGCCAGGAGGCGAAGGATGCCGAACAGCGGCGCAAGCCATGCCAAAGGCCCAACCGACGGCGACAGCCCCGACGATAGCGAGGGATTTCTCCATCTCGGTGGCGAGAAAAGCGAAGTCCAGGGAGATCCGGCCCGGATTGAGGGCAGAGAAGACGGCGGCAAGGCTGATGAAGACGAGGACCAGGATGGACACCAGCAAACTGCGGATCATCTGACAATCTCCACCGGGCCAAAGGCAGCGTTGCTGGACAGTCCTGTCAGGCCAACACTCAGTCCTTGATCGGTAGCTGCCGGTTCTCGTTGACCCGGTCGCGCAGGTCCTTGCCGGGCTTGAAGTGCGGAACATACTTGCCGGCAAGTGCCACGGCATCACCCGTCTTCGGATTGCGCCCCATGCGAGGCGGCCGGAAATGCAGGGAAAAGCTGCCAAAACCGCGGATCTCGATGCGCTGGCCACCGGCCAGCGCATCGCTCATCAGATCCAGCAGGTGCTTGACCGCCAACTCGACATCCTTCGTTGGCAGATGCTTCTGCTTGCGCGCCAGAACTTCGATCAACTCCGACTTCGTCATCGCTGCGTCCCCCTTCACGCGTCCCCGGCCTACCTCTCGCTGCGGCGACCGAGGTCAGGAGTCGCTAGCGTTCGAAATCTGCTCCTTCAGGAGCTCGCCCAGCGTGGTGGCCGAGCTGCCCGAGCCATCGGACCGGTAGCTCTCCATGGCCTGGGCCTCCTCATGAGCGTCCTTGGCCTTGATGGACAGGGATACCAGGCGGTTCTTGCGATCCAGGCCCGTGAACTTGGCCTCGACCTCATCACCGACCTTGAGGATGGTCCGGGCATCCTCGACGCGATCACGGGAGAGTTCGCTGGCCCTGCAGCTGACCCTTGATGCCGCCCTCCAGGTCAATCACCGCGCCGCGGGCATCCACCTCGGACACGATGCCCTTCATGATGGTGCCCTTCGGATTGTCGGCCAGGAACTTGGAGAACGGATCCTGGTCGAGCTGCTTGATGCCGAGGGAGATGCGTTCGCGCTCAGGGTCGATGGCCAGCACGACGGTGTCGACATCCTCGCCCTTCTTGTACTTGCGGACAGCTTCCTCGCCAGGCACGTCCCAGGAGATGTCGGAGAGGTGCACGAGGCCGTCGATACCGCCAGGCAAGCCGATGAAGATGCCGAAATCGGTAATCGACTTGATCTTGCCGGAGACCTTGTCGCCCTTGTTGTAACCCGTGGCAAAGTCAGACCAGGGATTGGTCTTGCACTGCTTGATGCCCAGGGAGATACGCCGACGCTCCTCGTCGATATCCAGGACCATGACTTCGACCTCGTCGCCGATCTGCACGACCTTGGACGGATTGACGTTCTTGTTGGTCCAGTCCATCTCGGAGACGTGAACCAGACCTTCCACGCCCTCCTCGATCTCGACGAAGCAGCCGTAGTCAGCGATATTCGTGACCTTGCCGAAGAGCGGGTGTTGGGCGGGTAACGCCGGGAAATTGCCTCCCAGGGATCCGACCCGAGCTGCTTCATGCCGAGTGAAACCCGATTCTTCTCGCGATCGAAGCGCAGGATCTTGACCTCGATTTCGTCACCGACGGTGACCACCTCGGAGGGATGCTTGACGCGCTTCCACGCCATGTCCGTGATGTGCAGGAGGCCGTCGATGCCACCCAGGTCGACGAACGCGCCGTAGTCGGTCAGGTTCTTGACGACACCCTTGACGATCGAGCCTTCCTGCAGGTTCGAGCAGCAGCGCCTCGCGCTCGGCGCTGTACTCTGCCTCGACGACGGCGCGGCGGGAAACCACCACGTTATTGCGCCGGCGGTCGAGCTTGATGACCTTGAATTCGAGTTCCTTGCCTTCGAGGTAGGACGGATCGCGAACGGGACGGACGTCGACCAGCGACCCCGGCAGGAACGCCCGGACAAATTCCACGTCGACCGTGAAGCCGCCCTTGACACGGCCGTTGATGACGCCCTTGACGATCTTCTGGTGCTCGAAGGCATCTTCCAGGGATTCCCAGGTGCGCACGCGCTTGGCACGTTCCCGGGAGAGGCGTGTTTCACCGAAGCCATCTTCGACGGAGTCGAGCGCGACTTCGACGTCGTCCCCGACCTTGACCTCGAGTTCGCCCCGTTCGTTCTTGAACTGGCTGGCCGGAATGACGGCTTCGGACTTGAGGCCGGCGCTGACAACGACCGCCTCGGAGGAAACTTCGATCACGCGGCCCATGAGGATGGTGCCGGGCTTGATCCGTGTGTTGGCGAGACTTTGCTCGAAGAGAAGGGCGAAATTTTCCGTCATGTGTGTCGATTTACCGCCCGAAGGCGGACCTGTGTGTTGCAAGCGCCAGCCCAACGCGCAGGGCGGCGGTTAAACCAAACTCCCGATTCACTTCCGCAGTGAATCGGACCCAGTCCAAGTCGTCGGCACGTCAGTTCGTCAGGCGCCTTTCCGCGGCCCACCGGAGCACAACGTCCACCACGCGCGGTATGTCCATCCCCGTGGTATCCAGAATCCGTGCATCGTCGCTGGGCTTGAGCGGCGCAATGGAGCGTTCCGAATCTCGCCGGTCGCGCTCCACCATGTCCCTGGAAAGGGCGGAGAGGCTAACATCAATACCCTTGTCCTTCAACTGCTTATGACGCCTCCGGGCCCGTTCCTCAACGCTGGCAGTCAGGAAGACCTTCAGGCCGGCATCCGGAAAGATCACCGCACCCATGTCCCGGCCGTCCGCAACCAGGCCAGGGGGACGCCGGAAGGCCCGCTGGCGCTCGATCAGGGCCTGGCGAACGCCCGGCAAGGCTGCCACGCGGGACGCCCCGTCGCCGGCCACCTCCGAGCGAATGGCCTCCGTGACGTCCAGGCCGTTGAGGAGCACCCGGGGCTGGTCGCCGCCGCTCAGAAACCGCACATCCAGGCGGGATGCCAGGTCGGCGACAGCGGGCTCCGAATCCAGCCCCAGGCCACGCTGAATGGCGTCCAGGGCCACCAGACGGTACAGGGCGCCACTGTCCAGGAGATGCCAGCCGAGCCGGTCCGCCACGAGGCGGCTGATCGTGCCCTTCCCCGCCCCCCCGGGACCATCGATCGCGAGGACCGGTGCAGCCGGATCGGCGGGGAATTCACTCATCCCCCGCCACCGTGACGTCGAGGCCGATGGCCCGTGCCTGGGCTGCGAACCCCGGATAGGACGTGGCGACGTTGGCAGTGTCGAGGATGGTCACCGGCCCCTCCGCCCTGGGCAGCACCAACGGCGAAGGACATTGCCACGCGGTGGTCACCCGCGCTGTCCACGGTTCCGCTCCGGAACCGGCCGCCCCGGATCCGGGCGCCGTCGGGGTACTCCTCCACGTCGATGCCCAGCGTTCGCAGGCCATCGGCCATGACGCGGATCCGGTCGGTTTCCTTGTGCCGCAGCTCGCCTGCGCCACGCACGACTGTCTCACCGCTCGCGAGCGCTGCGGCGACGAAGATCACGGGAAACTCGTCGATCGCGAGCGGCACGAGCTCGGGCGGTACTTCGATCCCGGACAGGCGGCGAGGCCGGACAATCAGCCGGCCGACCGGCTCGCCCACCTCGCCCGGCGACTGCTCGATCCGGAGATCGGCGCCCATGAGCTCCAGGATCCGCAGGATGCCGGTGCGCGTGGGATTCAGGCCCACGCCCTCAATGACGAGTTCGCCGACTGACGCAAGGCACCCGGCAAGCACCATGAATGCCGCCGACGACAGGTCGCCGGGCACAGCGATCGGACCGGCAGCGAGCGTCCCGCCGCCGGCAATGGTTACCGTCGATCCGGAGCGGTGAACCGGGTAGCCGAGCCGGGCAAGCATCCGTTCGGTATGGTCCCGCGTGACAGCGGGCTCGCTGACCGAGGTTTCTCCGGAGGCATACAGACCCGCCAGGAGCACCGCGGATTTCACCTGGGCGCTCGCCACCGGCATCTCGAAGGCAATGCCGCTGCAGCTTGCCGCCACCGGCAATACGCACCGGCGGAGTCCCTTGGGTCGTCTCGATGCGGGCACCCATCTGGCGTAGCGGCTCGCGCCACACGCTCCATGGGGCGTCTGCTGAGCGACTCGTCACCAAACAGCTCGGTCGGGAATGATTGGGCGGCCAGCAGGCCCATGAAGAGGCGCATCGCGGTGCCGGAATTGCCCATGTCGAGTGCCCGTCCGGCTGCCGGACCATGCATGCCCTGCCCGACCACGTCGATGGTGGTGGCATCCTGCTGCCGAATCTCGATGCCCAGGCTGCGAACGGCCGCCAACGTCGCCAGGCAGTCTTCCCCGGGCAGGAACCCGGTAACGTGGCTGGTGCCCGTCGCAATGGCTCCCAGCATCAGCGCCCGATGTGACACCGACTTGTCGCCTGGAACCTGAATGATGCCCTCCACGCGAGCCGAGGGCTGCACCTGAAACGCTGGGAGACGTGCTCCATTACCCGCCAACGCCTCGCTGCCGGAGCTGGTCCAAAGCCTGCAGGAGCCGGTCGTTCTGCTCGGGCAGACCCACCGTGACCCGCAGATGCCGGGGCAAGTCCGTAGCTGGCCATCGGGCGAACGATAATCCCGGCCCGCAGCAGCCCCTCGTACCAGGAAGCCGCCGATCCACCGGTATCAGCGAGCACGAAGTTGCCGGCTGAGGGCGGCACCGACCACCCGAACTTCGTCATCCCGGTGCGCAGCTGGGCCAGTCCGCGCCGGTTGGCCTCCTGGGACCGGAGCACATGGTCGTGGGCGTCGAGCGCCGCTAATGCAGCCACCTGCGCCAGCCCGTTGACGTTAAAGGGCTGCCTGACCCGGTTCAGCAATTCGGCCAGCTCCGGATGGCTGATGGCATAGCCAACCCGCATACCAGCCAGGCCGTACATCTTCGAGAAGGTCCGACAGACGATGAGGTTGGGAAAGCGCCGGCAGCCAGTCCAGGGTGGCCGGGCGATCGTCAGGCGGCATGTACTCCAGGTATGCCTCATCGACGACCACCAGGACGTGCCGCGGCAAGATCCTCAATGAATGCCAGCAGGTCGCACGGGCGGAAGCCACGTGCCTGTGGGGTTGTTGGGGTTTGCGATGAACACCAGCCGGGTCCGGGCATTGATCAGCGCCCTGAATGCCTCCAGCGAATGACCCAGCGGCTGGCTGCCCTGAGCGCTGTTGGCCGGCGCAGCAACGCGCCAGTCGCGCCCGTCGCCTGAACTGCCAGGCCGTACACGACGAAAGCGAATGCCGAGTAGACGGCCTCATCGCCGACACCGAGAAACGTCTCGGCGATGATCGAGAGAATCTCATTGGAACCATTGCCAACCGTGATCTGCTCCGGGACGACACCGAGATGTGCCGCCAGTCCGCGCTTCAGCTCGAAGGCGGCTCCGTCCGGGTACCGGGACACGCCGGAGAGACCAGCCTGGATCGCTGCCAGGCTCTCTTCGGGTGGGCCCAGGGGATTCTCATTGGATGCCAGCTTGACGACATCGGCGATGCCGTACTCCCTCTCGAGCTCCGCCATGGGCTTGCCGGGCACGTAGGGCTGCAAGCCCCGCACGCCGGTAGCGGCCAGGGTGGCGAAGTCAGGCTTCGGCCGCATTGACCAGTTCCGGGGCCGGGCAGGGACCGTCAGAGAACGGCCTTCGGGATACGAACCCAGCACACGAAAGAGCTGCGCCCGCTTGCGCAGCTTGACCAGTGCCGGGGCCACCTTGCCGTCGTCGGCGTGCCCGTCGATGTCGACGAAGAACACGTAGTGCCACTTGCGCCGGCGCGAGGGACGGGACTCGATCCGGCTCATGTTGACCTGGTGGTCCGCAAGGGGTGCCAGGAGCCTCTGCAGGGCGCCGGCGTCGTCGGTGTCCTTGATGGACAGCAGCAGGCTGGTCTTGTCGTGGCCACTGGGCTCCAGCAGCTTGCGGCCAATCACCAGGAAGCGGGTGGTGTTGTCGGGTCGATCCTCGATGTCGGCCACGCACTTGCCCCACGACCTGCTGGCCCGCATCTCGACGCGGATCATCAACGAGAGTCACGGGGTCAACCGCGTCGTCTACGACATCAGCTCGAAGCCGCCGGCAACGATCGAGTGGGAGTAGCGGGGGGTGGGAAAGCGAATAGGGATTGGGGACGAGCGATCAATGCCCCATCGGAAGCGAGCCGACCGTGTCCAAGCAACCCCCGAGCCGCCGTCCGACCTACCGCCGAGCTTTGAAGAAGCGCTCGAGCGAGCTCGGAGGGGATCGTCCGCCCGCTGGAGGAAGGCGAGCTCGGCCTGGACGAGGCGCTGGCCGGCTACGAGGAGGGCGTGAAGCTGCTGCGCCGCTGCCACGACTTGCTCCAGCGGGCCGAGCGGCGGATCGAACTGCTCAGCGGCGTCGACGCCGAGGGCAACCCGATCACCACCCCGCTGGAGGACCCGGCTCGTGCCGCTGGAGGAAAAGGCCAGGCAGCCGGAGTCGGCCGGCGGCGTCCCCCGCGCACCCGCTCGGCGCGGTCCCGTGAACCGGGGACCGAGGACCCCGCCGTGGACGAGCCGGGCCTGCGTCGTAGAATGGGGCGGACGTTGACGCACCCTAGGAATCGCGAATCGTGTGAGTTCCTGGCCTCGATCTGCGGCTTCGTTTACCGAGCTTGACGCTGCCGAACAGTCGCCCTCGTTCTATCCAGGCTGCGGCGCACCCCGTCCGCGCGTCGAGCGCTCCGCCGGTACACGCGTTTTCCAGCGGCTGCCCGGAGAGCCTCCGCGAGGCGATGCGCTACAGCCTGCTGGCCCCGGGCAAGCGGCTGCGGCCGATGCTGGTGCTGCTGGCGGCCGAGGCGTGCGGCGGGCGACGCGAGGCGGCCATGCCGGCGGCCTGCGCCGTCGAGATGGTCCACGCCTATTCGCTGATCCACGACGACCTGCCGGCCATGGACGACGACGACCTGCGCCGCGGCCGGCCGACCTGCCACAAGGCGTTCGGCGAGGCGATGGCCATCCTGGCCGGCGACGCCCTGTTGGCGCTGGCCTTCGAGGTGCTGGCCGACGGGATCGCGCCCGCCGGCGGTGGCCGCCGCGTGCTGCGCGGCGCTGGCCGAGGCGGCCGGGCCGTGCCAGCCTGGTCGGCGGCCAGGCCGACGACATCGGCCGGCGACCGGCGGCCGACGGCGGGCATCGACGCGCTGGAATCGATCCACCGCCGCAAGACCGGGGCGATGATCGAGGTCTCGCTGCGGCTGGGGGCGCTGGTCGGCCGGGGCCGACGCCGACGCAGACTGGCGGCGCTGGACCGAGTACGGCCGGCGGCTCGGGCTGGCCTTTCAGATCACCGACGACCTGCTGGACGTCCGCGGCGACGAGGCGGCCGCTGGGCAAGCGGGTCGGCAAGGACGCCGACCGGGGCAAGCTCACCTTTCCCGGGCTGCTCGGGCGTCGACGAGAGCGCGCGACGGGCCGAGCAATTGATCGCCGAGGCGTGCGAGGCGCTCGCGCCGCTTCGGGCCGCAGGCCGACGGCCTGGAAGCGCTGGCCCGGTACGTCCTGGAAAGGAATCGCTGATGGACAAGCTGCTCTCGCACGATCGACTCGCCCGCAGGACCTGCAAGGGCTCTCGCACAAGCAGCTCGAGCAGTTGGCCGCCGAGATGCGCGAGGCGCTCTGCCGGCTGGTCGCGCACGCGGACCGCCCATTTCGCCTCGAACCTGGGCGTGGTCGAGCTGACGCCTGGCGCTGCACACCACGTTCGATTTCAGCCGCGACCGGCTGATCTGGGACACCGGCCATCAGATCTATCCGCACAAGATGATCACCGGCCGCTACGACGAGTTCGACACGATGCGGACCAAGGGCGGCCTGATGGGCTACCCCAATCCGGCCGAGAGCGACTACGACCTGTTCATGACCGGCCACGCCGGCTGCAGCGTCTCGACGGCGCTGGGCCTGAAGTGCGGCGACGACCTGGTGCGGCCCGACGAGGACCGCCACGTCGTGGCCGTGATCGGCGACGGGGCCTTTCCCTCGGGCATCGTCTTCGAGGCGATGAACAACGCCGGCGGGCTGAAGAAGAACCTGCATCGTCATCCTCAACGACAACAAGATGTCGATCTGCCCGCGCGTCGGCGGGCTGGCCGACTACCTCGACCGGCTGCGGATGAACCCGTTCTACACCGGCCTGAAGAGCGAGGTCCAGAAGATGCTCGACCAGAGTGCCGCTGATCGGCGATCCGGTCGAGCGGTTCCTCGCGCCAGGTCAAGGACGCGGTCAAGGCCGGCCTGCTCGGCGGCATGCTCTTCGAGGAGCTGGGCTTCCGCTACATCGGCCCGGTCGACGGGCACAACATCGCCGCAGTTGCAGAAGTACCTGGCGCATGGTCCGCGACTTCGACGGGCCGGTGCTGCTGCACGTGGTGACCGAGAAGGGGCACGGCTTCCAGCCGGCCGCCGAGGACCCGACGTCGTTCCACGCGCCCGCCGCCGTTCGCGCGCGAAAACGGCGCGGTCGTGCCGTTCAAGAAGTCAGCCGGCCGCGCGCCTACACCGAGGTGGTCCGCGACGCGATCCTCGAGCAGATGCGAGCCGACCCGCGCGTCGCGGTGATCACCGCCGCCATGTGCCAGGGCAACATGCTCGAGCCGGTCCGCGACGAGTTTCCCGAGCGGTTCTTCGACGTGGGCATCTGCGAGTCGCACGCCGTGGCCTTCGCCGCCGGGCTGGCCAAGGCCGGGCTGCGGCCGATCGTCGACATCTACAGCACCTTCCTGCAGCGGAGCTACGACCAGATCTTCCAGGAAGTGGCCCTGCAGAACCTGCCGGTGACGCTGCTGCTGGACCGCGCCGGGCTGGCCGGGCCCGACGGGCCGACGCACCACGGCGTGTTCGACCTGGCCTACCTGCGGCCGTTGCCGAACCTGGTCGTGATGGCCCCCGGCGACGCAGCCGACGTGGCGCCGATGCTCGACTTCGCGCTGGCGCACGACGGCCCGACGGCGATCCGCTATCCCAAGGCCGCGGCCGAGACGATCGACCGCGCGAGCCGGCGCCGATCGAGCTGGGCACGGCCGAGGTGCTCCGACTGGGGCCGCGACGGCATGATCGTCGCCTGCGGCACGCTGCTGGACGCGTGCGTCGAGGCGGCCGAGCGGCTGCGCGAGCGAGGGCCTCGACGTCGGCGTCATCAACGCCCGGTTCGTCAAGCCGCTCGACACCGGCACGATCCTCCGGGCCGTGGCCGAGTGCCCGTTCGTGGTCACGGTCGAGGAAGGGGGCCTGATGGGCGGCTTCGGCAGCGCGGTGCTGGAAGCGGCCTGCGACGCCGGCCTCGACGCCAGCCGCGTCCGCCGCCTGGGCATCCCCGACCGCTTCATCGAGCACGGCGAGCGCGACGAACTGCTGGCCGACCTCGGCCTCGACCGAGGCGAACA
>CAWBMW010000014.1:0-114416 GCA_963790015.1 uncultured Gammaproteobacteria bacterium | reverse complement strand
GCGACGTGAACACGGCGCGATTCAGGCTGGCCCGCGCCGACGGCGTCAGGTTGTGGTAGTTGCGGAAGGTCAGCACGAGGTCCGCGTCCTTCACGCCGAGGGAGAAGTCGCCGAGGTCGAACAGGCCCATCTTGCCGGGCGCCGGCGCCATCTTCGCGTCCGTCTGGGCGACCTTGACCTTCGCGAGCGACGGCGTGGACTTCAGCACGGGCTCGAGCCGCGTGGTGCCGATGGCAACGTGGAACTCGCCCTTGTCGGCCAGCACCGGCCCCAGGATCTTCGTGAAGTAGCCGCCGGCGGGCACCAGCTCGACCACCTTCATGTCGTCCTTCAGGCCGAAGAACTCCAGCGTCTGGCGCGGCTTGCGCTCGGCGTCCCGGGCCTTTTCGTCGGCGGTGCGGATATCGCTCTGCATCGCAGCCGCGATCTTCTCGCCCATGGGCGAGAGCTTCTCGGGCATGAACTGGGCCTGGGCCGAAGTCGCGATGGTGACGAGGGCGAAGGACAGCAGCAGGTGGCGCATGGGGCGTCTCTCCTCTGGATACGGAATGCGGCAGTATAGGGCGAACCAACCCTTCAGGAACCCATCCATGTCGAACGGCGCGACCACCGCGAACCCGGGCCCCGGCCCCCTCTCCACGCTGATTTTTGCCTCCCGCTGGCTGCAGCTACCGCTTTACCTGGGCCTGATCCTGGCCCAGTGCGTCTATGTGTTCCTGTTCGGCAAGGAACTCCTGCACCTGATCACGGACGCGGCCTCGCTGACCGAGCAATCGATCATGCTGGTGGTGCTCGGCCTGATCGACGTGGTGATGATCTCCAACCTGCTGGTGATGGTGATCGTCGGCGGCTACGAGACCTTTGTCTCGCGGCTGAACCTGCAAGGCCACCCCGACCAGCCGGAATGGCTGAGCCATGTGAACGCCTCGGTGCTGAAGGTGAAGCTGGCGATGGCGATCATCGGCATCAGCTCGATCCACCTGCTCAAGACCTTCATCGAGGCCGGCGCCCTGGGGGGCTGCCGTTGTGCAGCAGCCCCGCCGGCATGGCCGCCGTGCAGGCCGGCATCGACCTGGGCTCGAATCTCAAGGCCTGCTCCACGGTCACCCTCGACGGCGTGATGTGGCAGACCGTGATCCACAGCATCTTCATCCTCTCGGCCATCGGCATCGCCTGGACGGACCGGCTGATGTCCCACGCCACCAGGGCCGCGCCCGCGCACTGAACGGCGACAAAACAAAGGGGCCGGGTCTTTCGACCCGGCCCCCTGCCGTCCGGCCCTCCAGGACCCTCCGAGCCGAAGTCAGTCGCAGTAGTTGGCGTCGAGCGGATCCAGGCTGTCGATCCAGGCGCCGACGGCGTCCCGCTCGCTCTGCGGCAGCAGCCCGCCGATTGGCGGCATCGGGCTGGTGGTGCTATTGAGGCGCAGCCAGAGGCGGCTGGTCTCCTTGGTGCCCGGGGTAACCACGGGCCCGCGGAAACTGCCGAGCTGGAGGTTCTCGCAGGTCGTCAGGCTGAGGCGCGCCGACCCGCCGTGGCAGCCGGTGCAGGTCCGGTTGAACACCGGCTGCACGTCGCAGGCGTAATTGATCGGGCCGCCCGCGGAGCTGACCGTCACCGGCACGGTGGCCGAGCCGACACCACCGCGATCGTCCACCACCTCGAGGGTCACCTGGTAGGTGCCGTCGCACTGGAAGACGTGGGTCGGGTTGGCGACATTGCTCGTGGTGCCGTCACCGAACTTCCACAGGATGCTGGCGATCGAGCCGTCAGCATCACTTATGTTGCCCGTAAAGGCCACGGACACCGGCTCCACCCCGGACTGGGGCGCGGCCACCGGGGCGACCGTCGGCAGCAGGTTGGGTGAGATCTTGTCGGTGAGGGTGTTGATGAGGACCTGCGACGATGGACCCAGGCGCGCTCGCTCGCCGGACAGGATTCTGATGCCACCTTGCTCCGCGATCTAGGCGAGCTTCAGGGCCTTCGTGTAGTGCCTTGACGTCCAGGGACCGCCAGTGGTCATCCAACATGGCGCTGTCGATGCTTCTACGTCCACCTCGCCAAGTGGAAGTAGCTTGTGACCTCGGGCCGGCCCGCTTCCCGCCTTGAAGGCGGCGTCGGGCAGATCCATGACGCACGTTGTACAGGCCCTTCGTGCTGCGGGATCAGGCCGGGCGTGTAGATCTCGACGCTGTTCAGAAGCACGGCGCCGGGGGAGACAAACCCTCCGGAGATGACCACGCGGCCATCGTCCAGCAGCAGGCCGCTGAACTCGTCACGGCCGGACGACATGATCCCGGACAACTTCCAGGAGCCGCTGGCAGGATCGAAGACCTCGGACGTGGACTGGAAGATGCTGGGGAAGTTCGGGCTCGTGGTGACACCGCCGGCGATCAGCAGGGTGCCGTCCAGGAGTCCCTGGGCACCGATGTCGATGCGCTGCTTGAACATTGGCGCAATGGGCGTGAACGATTGCGTTGCGGGATCGTAGATCTCGCTTTCATCGGTGATGCGGCCACCCGCTGCGGTGTGGGTGAGGTTGTAGTAGGAACTGCCCTGCACCACGCGCCCGTCCCGCAACTTGCCCGGCAACTGGGCCAGGTGCGGATAGTTCATCGGACCAACAGCGGTGAAGCTGTTGTTCGCCGGGTTAAAGATCTCCGCTGTGTTCGTCGGGTACAGCGTGCCCGCGCCGTTGGAGCCCGCGCTGATGAGCACGGTCCCGTCATCGAGCAGGATCGCGCTGTGCGCCGACCGGCGCTCCACCATGTTGCCGATCAGGGTGAACAGCCCGGTCGCCGGATCGAACAGTTCGGCGGACTGGATGGGCTGCGAACTCGCCGTCGCGACGCCACTGCCACCGCCGGCAATCAGCACCTTGCCGCCAGGCAGGAGGGTGGCGGTATGGCTGCGTCGGGCCACGCTCATGGGGCCCGCGGTCTCGGTCCAGGCGTTGGTTGCCGGATCGTAGACCTCCGCGGTGTTGAGCACGATCCCGTTGGCAGACGTCGAGCCCGTGCGGCCGCCGGTGACGAGCACCCGGCCATCGGCAAGCGTCGTGGCCGTGTGCGACCAGCGCCGGATGGTCATCGGCGCCACGGGAGACACGGAATTGTCGGCGGGATTGAACGCATCCACGGAGGCGGTGATCACGGCGGAAGGCGTGTTCTGCACCTGCCCGCCGGTGAGCAGCACGCGACCGTCGAGGAGCTTCGCGGCCCGGTGAATGAACCGCGGGGACGTCATGTTGAGGCCGCGGGTGAAATCGCCGACTTCACAGCTGGCTGGCCCGATCTGCGCCAGGACCGCCGGCGGCGGCGAGTTTGGAATATTGGCGTGGCAACTGATGCACGCGGTCGGTGCGCGGCACTCGGCGAGTGCCGCATTACCCAGCGGCAGCAATAGCGCCGCAATAGACCAACTGAAGAACCCTGCTGTCGCTTTCATCGTCATCCCCCTCGGTGTGCTGTATGTGCCGGCTCGAGACTTCGCATCGTCCCCCCGGACGACGGGTCGGCATAACGTCATATCAACATGACGTTTGCTTTTGGTTCAGCCGACCGGCAGTGGTCGATACGTACTTCCACGTACAGACCACTCAACCGGCCTGAGACGACTGCGGCAAACCCGTTGAACAGACGAGGGTTTTCCCCGGTTTTGCCGTGGCTCAGGACAGGGTCTGGAGGGGGTCTGGTATGACATGAGGGCTCCCTGGTCCACGCTGATCCGGGCCGCGTTGCGCAGGCGCTCGTGAAGCGCGCCCCGGGCTGGCATTGGGCGTGTCGATCGGGCGTGCCCACGGGATAGGGCACAATTGCCGAGGGCCCTTCCCCACGACGTCATTGAACGACCGGAGACCCCGCTGATGGAAAACCACCCCCTGAAGTCCGGCATTTACCGCCGGGCTGCCGGCACCCTCGTTGCCTGCCTTGGCCTGGCCACCGCCCCTGGCCTGCTCGCGGACCAGGCCGTCCTGCACATGGAGATCGGCGATCCGGCGCGCAAGGGACGCGAGGTGCCGGTGGTGCTGGACGGGATCACGGACGCCGCCACGGGCGCTCTGGTCACGCCGGAGGAAATGGCCAGGCGGCTCGCCGGCACCGGGATCCTGTTCATCGGCGAGAACCACACGAACCAGGAGTTCCACGACGTCCAGTTCCGCACCATCAGGGCGCTGCGGGAGGCGGGCCGGGAAGTGCTGATCGGCCTCGAAATGTTCCCCTACACCGAGCAGGCATCGCTGGATAACTGGAACGCCGGCCGCTACACGGAAGAAGGCTTCGTGGAGCTCGCCCGCTGGTACGACAACTGGGGCTACCACTGGAACTACTACCGCGACATCTTCCTGTACGCGCAGAAGCACGGCATCAACATGTTCGCCATCAACAGCCCGCGGGACGTGGTGAAGTCGGTGCGCACGAAGGGCTTCGGGAACCTGACGCCGGAGGAAGCCGCCCGGCTGCCGCCAACCCTCGCGCCCGACAGCGACGAGCACCGCCGCATGTACCGCGCGTTCTTCGACAAGGACGATGCCCTGCACATGAACGAAGCGGCGCTGGACGGCCTGTACCGCGCCCAGACCATGTGGGACGCAACGATGGGCTGGAATGCCCTGCAGGCGCTCCGGCAGCACGGCGGGCCAGACGCGATCATGGTGGTGCTGATCGGGGCCGGCCACGTGACCTTCGGTCTGGGCTCCGAGCGGCAGATCGACCCGCACTACGACGGCCGGATCGCGTCCCTGGTCCCCGTCACGATCGTGGACGACGAGGGCAAGCCCGTGAAGAGCGTCCGTGCCTCCTACGCATCTTTCGTCTGGGGGCTCCCGGAGGAGGTCGATACCGTCTACCCGAGCATCGGTGTGTCCCTGATGGGATCCCTCGGCAAGGATCCCGGCCAGATCATCCAGGTGAGCGAGAAGTCCGTGGCGGAACGCTCCGGCCTCAAGGTCGGTGATGTCCTGCTCAGCCTCGACGGCAAGGCGATCAAGTCGGACAATACGTTGCGCAAGCTCATGGCAGACTACCGCTGGGGCGACATGGCCATGGCCCGGATCCGCCGGGACGGCCGTGAGCAGGACGTCGCCATCAACTTCCGCCGCGCAGGGGAATAGCGCCAATGAACCGGACGAGTTGTCGTGCCTTACTGTACCTGCTCGGCGGAGCGCTCGCGGGCTGCGCACAGTTCACGACCAGCAGTGCCGAGCGCGGCAACCTGCAGTCCACGGCCGATGCCGCCAGTGCTGCCTACCTGGGTTGCTTGAGCGAGCAGGCCGATCGGTACCTGGGCACCGGCAACGATGTCCGGGCCATCGTCACCGTCGCCGTCAAGAACTGCACGTCAGCCCGCGAGGCCGCCGGGCGCGCGCAGTCGGAACTGCAGGCCACGAAGTACATTGTCTCCGAGCCCCAGGTGGAAGCCGCCCTGAAGTCCCTGGACACCCAGGGCGAGGCCGCGATCACCGAGAAGGTGCTGAACCGGGAGGTTTCCATGCCCGCGGCGGCTGTTCCGGTCGCTGCGCCTGCCCCGAAAGCGACAGCGCCGGCGGTTGCCACCACGAATGCCTACCTGGCCTGCATGCAGGCCCAGGGCGAGCGCTGGGCCACGGTCCAGGAACCCGCCACGGTCATTGCCGATTCCGCCCACGGGCGCTGCGCCGCCCAGCTGGCCGGCAATGCGTCCGCCGCCGAGCTCGAGAGGCAGGGCCGGGCCCTCGTGACGGGAATCGTGCTGGACCGGAAGGCCCAGTGACCCCGAGCATTCCGGCCACCCTGATCCCTGGCGACGGCATCGGCCCCGAGATCATCGACGCCGTGCTGGCGGCGCTGGACGCCCTCAAGGCCCCCTTCGCCTGGGACTGGCAGGTGGCGGGCCAGGCGGGCGTGAAGGCCGCGGGAGATCCGCTTCCCAGGGCCACGCTGGACAGCATCCACCGCACGAAGCTCGCGCTGAAGGGCCCGCTGGAGACGCCATCGGGCGGCGGCTACCGGTCCTCCAACGTGCGGCTGCGCGAGGAGTTCAGGCTCTACGCCAACCTGCGGCCGGCGCGTACCCTGATCCCCGGCGGGCGCTTCGACAACATCGACCTGGTCGTCGTCCGCGAGAATCTCGAGGGCCTGTACATCGGGCACGAGATCTACATCCCGATCGACGACGACCCCCACGCCGTGGCGATGGCCACCGGCGTGAACACCCGCCAGGGCTGCCGCAACCTGCTCGAATTTGCCTTCGAGCACGCCATCGCGACCGGGCGCAAGAAGGTCACGATCGTGCACAAGGCCAACATCATGAAGGCGTTGACCGGCATCTTCCTGGAAACCGGCACCGAGATGTGGGAGCGCAAGTACAAGGGCCGCATCGCCCTCGACACCGCCATCATCGACGCCTGCGCGATGAAGCTCGTGCTGAACCCCTGGCAGTTCGACGTGCTGGTGACCACCAACCTGTTCGGCGACATCCTGTCGGACCTGGTGGCGGGCCTCGTCGGCGGCCTGGGCATGACACCGGGCGCCAACATCGGCGCGAACGCCGCGATCTTCGAGGCCGTGCACGGCTCGGCCCCCGACATCGCCGGCAAGGGCATCGCCAACCCGATTGCGCTGCTGCTGGCCGCCGCGATGATGCTGGACCACTGCAAGCTGCCGGAGCTTGCCGGCCGCCTGCGGAAGGCCATCGACGCCACGCTGAACGTCGACAAGGTGCGCACCGGCGACCTGGGCGGCACCGCGAGCACGGCGGCGTTCACGAAGGCGCTGGCCAGCCGGATCAGCGGCGGCTGAACCGGGCTAGCCGTTCACCAGCGTCGCGTCCACCTCGTCCTTCTGGATCTCGAACATCCGCGCGTACCAGCCACCCTTCGCGATGAGCTCCTGGTGCGTGCCGCGCTCGGCGATCCGCCCCTCGAGCATCACCAGGATCTCGTCACTGTCCATGATCGTGGACAGCCGATGGGCAATCGTCAGAGAGGTGCGGCCCTTCGACAGGTTCCGGATGGCCCGCATGACGCCCTGCTCCGTCTCCACGTCGAGGCTCGAGGTGGCCTCGTCCAGCAGGACGATCGGGGCATTCTTCAGGATGGCGCGGGCAATCGCCACGCGCTGGCGCTGCCCGCCCGACAGCTTGCTGCCGCGCTCGCCGCAGGGCGTGTTGTAGCCCTCGGGCAGCGTGGCGATCCAGTCGGCGAGCCCGGCGCCGCGGGCCGCCGCCTCGACGTCAGCCTGGGTGGCGTCGTGGCGGCCGAGGAGGATGTTGTCGCGTATCGATTCGTTGAAGATGAAAGCGCGCTGGGAGACCACGGCAAAGAACTTCTGCAGCTCGACCAGGGAGAAATCCTTCAACAGCCGGTTGCCGATGCGGATCTCGCCCGTCTGGGGATCCCACTGGCGCAGCAGCAGGTTCACCACTGTGGACTTTCCCGTGCCGCTCGGCCCCACCAGGGCCACGCGCCGGCCCGGCACCACATCAAGCGAGAAGCCGTCGAAGACCTTCTTCTGCCGGCTCCAGTCCACGTCGTCCGCGTCATATTCGAAATGCACGTTGTGGAAGTGGATGGATGGCTCGACGCCGGCCGAGGCCACCCCCTGCAGGCGGTCCACCACCGCAGGTGGCTGGTCCATCATGCTGAAGAGCCGCCGGGCAGCGATGAGCGACACGCGGAAGTCGGTGTAGTTGTTGGCCATGCCCACCGACACGTAGAAACCGACGATCGACACGGCGATGACGGCCGGCAGCTCGACCAGGGTCGAAATCTCACCGGCCAGGGCCAGCTCCACGCCAACCCAGGCCGAGGCCAGGATGCCAACCGTGATGAAGATCTCCGCCAGCGCCCGCTGGGTGGCATCGGCGCCGTAGAGCTTCTCCTGCCCGGCCTGCATGGACGCGCCGCGCTCCCAGAGCTCGCGGGCCCGGCGCTTCTCGTAGCCGAAGGCCACGGTGTCGCGCACACCCTGGATGCTGTCCGCCACGAAGGCGTTCACCTCGCCGAGCTGCTCGCGATAGCGGATGCCATCGCCGCCGAGCTTCGACACGAGCCAGGGCAGGACGAAGGTGGTGGCGACGTAGAACGGGGCCAGCGCCCAGAGCAGTGTCGGGTGCACGGACCAGCACCAGGCCAGCAGGATGATCGGCACCGTGATGGCGGCGACCGCCGGCGCGATCGTGTGGGCGTAGAACGGCTCCACGCGCTCGCAATCCGTCATCACGCGGCTCACCGCATCGCCGGACTGCAGCTTGGCCGTGCGGGCGGGCGCCAGCGGCAGCATGGCGTAGTAGAACTTGTCGCGGAAGGCCGCGAGGATGCGGAAAGCCACGTAATGGCCGGTGTAGTTCTCCAGGTAGGAGGCGAAACCGACCACGGTGCCGACAATGGCGATCCACTTGACCTGGCGCCACAGCACGTCCCAGTTGACCACGCCGGGCGTCGCCGACTCGATGTAGATGCCGACGCTCGCGGCGGCGATGCCCAGCACGGCGGCCTGGGCGACGATCTTGACCACCCGCGCCGTCAGTGACGTGAACATGATCGCGTTGAAGGGCGTCATGTAGGTCAGCAGGCGCCGGATGATCTGCAGGTTGGTCGCCTTGGTGGTGCCCGGCAGTTCGCCGGCGGTTGCTTCGACGCTCATGTGTGGTTCTCCCGTCTAGCCGCCTGCTGCCGCAGGCGCCGAAGAGTGTGACTGGGTCTGTGATTCGATCTCGCGCTTGGTCCGGATCATGCTGGCGTAGATGCCGCCCTGGGCCAGCAGCGCCTGGCGCGTGCCGCTCTCCGCGAGCAGCCCGCCCTCGAGGACGATGATGCGGTCCGCCTGCTCGATCGTGCTGAGCCGGTGGGCGATCAGGAGCACGGTCTTGCTCGCCGTCAGGCGGGCCAGGGCCCGGTTCAGCAGCGTCTCGGTCTCCACGTCGATCTGCGACGTCGGTTCGTCCAGCACCACGATGGGGGCGTTCTTCAGGAAGGCCCGGGCGATGGCCAGCCGCTGGGCCTGGCCGCCGCTCAGCGCCATGCCCTGGTCGCCCACCTTGGTGTTGAAGCCGTCAGGGGTGGACCGGATGTAGTCGTAGAGCTCCGCCGCCTTCGTGGCCGCAATCAGCTCAGCCTCCGTGGCGTCCTGCTTCGCCACCCGCAGGTTGTCGGCGATCGTGCCGTAGAACAGGAACGGGTCCTGGGGCACCAGCGCAATCTGCTCGCGGATCCAGTCCAGGGCCAGCTCCTTCTCGGGGATGCCGTCAAAGAGGATCTCGCCGGCGTCGGGCTCCAGGGTCCGCAGCAGCAGGTTCGTGACCGTGGTCTTGCCCGAGCCGCTGCGCCCGATCAGCGCGACGGTCTCGTTGGGTTCGAGGGTGAGGCTGAGGTTTTCCAGGGCTGGCTTGTCGGCGCCCGGATAAGTGAAGGTGACGTTCCGGAACTCGATGCGCACGGCCTTGTCGGGCTTCGCGCCCGGATTGCGGCCCACGCCCGCGGAGACCGGCGCCTTCTCGTCGAGGAACTCGACGACCTTGGCCGCCACCTCCCTGCCCAGGGCGCCAGCGAAGAAGAACTCGCCGATCAGGAGCAGCGTGCGGCTGAACTCGAGGCTGAGCAGCACGACGGCCACCACCTCGCCCGGGGTCATGAAGCCGCCCGACCAGCGGTACAGCGCCACGGCCATGGCCACGGCGGTGGAAAACAGGGCGAAGCCGAGCTCGAGGAAGACGAACTGGAACTGGGCAACCAGCAGCAGCTTCATCGTCAGCTGGCGCTGCGTCTCGTTGCCCGCCTCCATCTGCTGGCCGCGCCGGTCGCCCTCGTTGAACATCTTGAGGGTGCTCATGCCCTGGATCGAATCCAGGTACTGGGAGCTGTTGCGGTTCTTGACCTCCTCGTTCTGCTTGCTGATGCGGCGGAAGCCGCGCGCGGACGAGCCGACGAAGAGCGGCGTCAGGGGCACGCCGGCGAGGGTCCAGAGGCCCACCACCCAGTCGATGGAGAACATCGCGGCGCAGAGGAAGATGGGGATGGCGATGGCCACCCAGATCTGCACGAAGTAGACACTGAAGTAGTAGTCGAGGTACTCGACGCCCTCGGTCGCCGTGTTGGCGATCTCGCCGGTGCGGCGCTTGCCGAGGATGCCGGGGCCGAGCTTCACGACCTGCTGGTAGATCTGGTCCCGGACGTTCAGCTTGGCCTCGCTGGACGCGCGGAACTGGCCCGTGCGGAACAGCCAGGCGAGGCCGGCCTTGAGCAGCACCAGGAAGGTGAGGACGAAGAGCCAGTCCCGGATCTGGTTGGTGCCCGCCAGTGCCGCGTCGACGGTGAGGCCGAGCACGTAATAGAGGACGATCGTGGTGGGTATCGTCGCGAGCCCGGCCAGCAGGCCGACCTTGACCCATTTCAGCGTGGCCGGTGTCACCAGCCTGTCGTCTACTCCCAGCATGGGGCGCGCTCCGTCAGCGGTTATCAGTAGTGTAGGCTAGACCTTCAACTTCGGTTGAAGGTCAAGCCGGGGATCCCGCCGCAGGCTTGACCCTCGACCGGGGATAAGGGTTGAGGATGCCGCGTCATGCCTGAACCGTCCCGCTATCTCGGCCCGATCCGCCTCGCGCCCGGCGTCCGGCGCCGCCACGCCTGCGCCTACCTGTTCGCGGCGTTCGTCAGCATCGGATTGTTCACCTACCTCGCGACGCTGACCCCCTACCTGCTGGAGGTCAACCTGCGGGTGCCAACCGGCGAGCAGGGCGTCGTCACGGGAAACCTGCAGTTCTGGCAGGAGATCCTGATGCTCGGCCTCATCGGCTTCTGGGGCGCCATGTCGGACCGTCTGGGCCGGCGGCCGGTCTATGTCGCCGGCTTCTTCGTCCTGGCCGTGGCCTACCTGCTGTACCCCACCGCCTCCTCGGTGCTGGAACTGACGGCCTACCGCCTGGTGTTCGGCGTGGCCCTGGCGGCGCTCACCGCCATGCTCTCGGCCGTGGCGGCGGACTATGCCCACGATGATTCCCGGGGCAAGCTCACCGGCTTCTCCTTCCTGCTCAACGGCATCGGCGCCGTCCTGTCCTTCGTCCTGCTCTCCCGGCTGCCCGCGGTCTACGCGGCCCAGGGCGCCGACCCGGCGGCGGCCGGCCGCTACGCGTACTGGACGGTGGCCGGCGTGGCGCTGCTGGCAGCCCTGGTGATGCTCGGGCTCAGGCCCGGGCGTCCCGAGCAGGTCAGGGACCGGCCGTCGGTGACGCTGCTCCTCCGGGACGGCGTGCGGGCGGCCCGGAATCCGCGGATCGGCCTGTCCTACCTGGGCGCCTTCGCCGCGCGGGCAGACATGGCGGCGATCAGCCTGTTCCTCACGCTGTGGATCGTGCAGGCGGGCACGAGCCGTGGCCTGAGTCCCGAAGATGCGGCCGCCCGGTCCGGGATGGTCATCGGCCTGGCGCTCGGGGCGTCCATGCTCTGTTCGCCGTTGCTGGGGATCGTCGCCGACCGCGTGAACCGCCTGACCCTGTTCTGCGGCGGTTTCCTGCTGGCGGCCGTCGGCTACGGGTGGGTGGGTTCGCTCGACGACATCCTGGCGCCCTCCGCCATCCCCGCCCTGCTCTGCATGGGCATCGGCCAGTCCTGCACCGTGCTCACCTCGTCGGTCCTGCTGGCCCAGGAGTCCCCCGCCGGCATCCGCGGCGCCGTCTTCGGCCTGCAGAATTTCTGCGGGGCCATCGGCATCCTCGCCCTCTCCGCCGGGGGCGGCTGGCTCTACGACACGGTCGGGCCCCAGGCCCCGATCATCGCGATCGCCATCGCCAACGGCGTGGTCGGCGCGGCTGCCGTCCTGCTGCGCAGCCGGGAACTGCAGTTCAGCGACGCCAGGTCGTTCAGGTACCGCGGGGCTGAGCGGGCTGCAGGTTCAACCGCTCAGGGCGGGCAGTACAAAGGCGGCAAATGCCCCAACTGCCACGACGATGACCGAGCCCGCGAAGAGCCTTGCACTGGCGCGGCGCAGCCGTTCGCAGCCTGCCGCGAGCGCCGGATCTGCGGGGCAGGGCAGCTTCCTGGCATGGCGAAGCGCCAGACCGCTCACCAGCAGCATCGCTGCAGCGACCCCGAAGACCAGCGCCTTGCGCTCACTCAACCAGACGAGCTGGGGAAATGCCGTGACGAGCCCGACTACGGCGGCGCCTGCCCCGATGGAGACGAGCGCGGCCGGGAGGACGCAACACACCAGCGTGGTCAGGCTGGTGAACAGTGCACCCGTGGAGAGCCAGAGATTCCGCCGGAGGGGGTCCATCACTTCTGCGCCGCCTGCACCTGCTCCTGGAGCGCGGCGATTGACGTCGTGGTGCGGCGAATGGCCTTCACCGCGTAGCCCGCCCCTTCCAGTGCCTCGGTCAGCTCTGCATCGCTGATGTCCAGGTCGGGCTGCAGGGCCACCGCCACGAGGCGCTGCTCCAGGCTCACCAGCACCTCCGCGGTGGCCGGAAACTTCCGGAGGCGCTTCTCGATGCCCTGGGCGCAGAAGCCGCACACCAGGCCATTCACGGTGACTTCGATGGTTTCCGCCTGGCCGATCGTGGACAGGAGCAGCAGGAGGATGGTGGGTATGCATCTACGATTTTCATGGACTGTGCTCCCGGATCAGAAATTGACCATCAACATGGATTGCAGGTTGCCGTCTTCGGTCACCCCGGCCTCGACCCAGACGCTGCCCTTGAAGACCCGCAGCAGGGCGGCCCATTCGGTGCCGCGGTACAGGTCACCTGTGTAGGTGCGTCCCTGCACCAGCAGCCAGACGGCCAGCTGGTCGTATTCGTGCTCGTAAGGGGCGACACCGAGCTGCAGCGTATCGATGCGGTGCGTGAACTCGGAACTGTCGTAGAAGTCGGTCTTCAGCGAGGCGTAGACCCGGCGGGTCTCGTAATCGGCCTGGGCGCCGGCGTTGCCGGTGAACACGCCACCGCTGAAGTCATTGCCGCTGGCACCCCCCGCGCCACCCCAGGCGAACACGTTGGCCTGGGCAGCTTCCAGGTTCCAGCGCTTCACCAGCAGGTTGGCCCGTGCGTAGGCGATGCTTCGCTCGCGGCCATCAACGTCGCTTTCGAGCTTCAGGTAACCACCGCCGACGGAGTAGCGGTGGGACGGCGCAAAAAAGATCTGCGCCTCCTCCATGGTCCCGGCACCGTATTCGACCATGGCGGTGGTACCGCCCGCGAAGGCGATGGGCTTGGCGTTTGAGTCAGGTGGGAGCAGTGCGCCGAGCACCGCGACGCACGCCCCGGCGAAACGAGAATATGCGGGCATGATGAGCCCTCCCGGAAAAGTTCAGCGAGAATCGAGCCCGCCGCGCCCAAAGGCGCGGCGTTTCGAACGGCTACGGTCGCTGAATGGGAGGACGTATGGGGGGCGGGTTCGAGTAACCCGACAGGGCGACAGGTTCAAGGAACGCACCCGGCATCGCGGGTACAACTGCTGCGATCGCGGGTTGGTGAAGGAGCCCTGGAGCAACAGCGCACGCGACCTGGCAGCAGGACTGCGCGGCGTCCGTCGGGCAGCAGCTCACCTTCGTCTGACACCAGCGAACTGTCCGGTCCCGTGGCTGCAGGCGTGTTCCCCGCCAGAAGAGACCGGGGCCGCACCCAACGGGGCCACGCCATGGAAGACCAGGGCAAACAGAAGAATCAACAGGCCGGATGCCTTCCGCATTCGTCAAGAATAGCCATCGCGCAGCCTGGTTGTCACCCCTGGAAGCAGCAAGACGGGTCAAGAGCGGATTCTCGCTCTCCTGAGACGCCAGTTGGGCGTGGATGCCGCGGTGCGCCGGCAGGTCTATGCTGTCGGCAGCGTCCAAGCGGTAGCAGAGGTATCGATCATGCGAATTGGACAACTTGCCGCAAAGGCGGGACCATCGTTGAGACAGTCCGCTACTACGAGCGGCTCGGCCTCTTGCCCGACCCGGATCGCAGTCCGTCCGGCTACCGTCAGTACCGCCAGGACCATCTGCAACGTCTGACATTCATCCGCCGCTCCCGCACCCTGGGATTCTCCCTCGGCGAGATCCGCAGCTTGCTGACGCTGGCAGCCGACCCGGCCCGGCCGTGCGCGGGAATTACGGTGCTCGCCAGGGCGCATCTGACCGAAGTCCGGAGCAAGCTCGAGGAACTCCACGAGCTGGAAGGACAGCTGGCGCGGTTGGCCAACTGCTGCGACGGCGCTCGCGTTGCCGAATGCAGGATCCTGGACCAGTTACGCAGCCCGAGTACCGGGGCTCCGCCTGTACGTAGTTCATCGGACTTGACCCTGTAGCAGCTACAGGGTCGAGTCTCGTCATCCATTGAGTGGGCAATCGCGCATCGGAGGAACCAGCCATGAACCCCCGCGAAATGAACCTGCGCCATCCTCGCCACGGGAATGCTCCTGTTCATCGTCGGGGCGCCGGTTCACGCCGCGCCGCCTGCCGATACGCCAACAGTCCAGCAACTGCAAAAGCAGGTGGATGACCTGAGTGGCGAACTGGCCCGCCTCAAGGGTGCGGCCGGTCCGGAGGCCAGAAACCAGATCATGCAGGGCCATTGGGGGATGATGCAGGACCACATGGGTTCCACGCGGCGGATGCCGGGAATGAGCGGCGGCGGTTGCGCCAACTGGCAGATGATGGACCCCAGCGTGATGGGGCCCGGCATGATGGGCCAGGGAATGATGGGTCCCGGGATGATGAACCAGGGCACGGCCGGTTGCCCGATGATGGGCCACGGCATGAGTGCCGGGACGGGAATGGGGATGGGGATGGGGATGGGGATGGGCTCCGGCATGATGGGCTGGGCACTACCCCCAGACATGACTCCCGATGCCTATCAAGAGCAAATGGCCGGGCATATGAAATCGATGCGCTCGCAGATGTCGGCCATCGCTGCCGAGACCGATCCTGCAAAGCGCGAGGCTCTGATGCGCGATCACTACAACACCATGTACCAGCACATGCAGACTATGCGCGGCATGGGGTGGATGTGGGCACCGAATGCTGCTGATTCGCTTCCCGATGCCGGCTCGAAGGGCGGGAAGCTGGTCGCCAGCTACTGCTCCCAGTGCCATGCGCCGCCTTCGCCGGCCCTGCACACGCGCAAGGAATGGGGTGAGGTGACGACGCGCATGAAGGCGCATATCGGTGACCAGAGCAAGTCGGCGGGCACTGGCGTGAAGGTACCGAGCGCGGCGGAACTGGACGCCATTACCAGCTATCTGCGCGACCACTCGCGGCAGTGACGCCCGGAGCGCGCTGCGGACCTGGCGACCGCCTCCCGTCCGTCGTCACTGGCTGCCGGCGGCGGGCACCCGTTCTCCCGTAGGCAGCCACCCTCGTCCCGCCAGGCATTGCCTGACGTGCTCCTCGGTTGCAGGCAATGCAACCTTCTGGTTCGTCGCACCGGTGTGCTGGAACCGGCACACGGACAACGCGTGCGCGAAATTGTCATCTTGCGCGGGCGCCCGGGCGGTGCAGCCGGCTATAGCGGAGAAAATCACGACGACCAGCACAACCCTCGGCAACATGGCAATTCTCCTGTAGCTATTCCTGACCCTCGCCGACCGGGAGCACCTGGTCCACGGTACTGACGTACACCCAGCCGGAGATCCTCGGACCGATTCGCGCATGTGTCCTGATGATCGCCGTGACAGCCTCGACCTCCGGGTCGTCACACACCAGTTCGAGCTGTGCCTCGGCAATCAGCAGCCCGCCAGCCTCGAGTGAGAAATCCACTTCGGCGTCACTGATCGCCCGCAACGTTCCCTTGGACTCCAGCAGCGAGATCCTGCGGAAACCGGCGGCTGACAGCGCCTGGATCACCTCGGGCGCGCGGAGATGATGAATGAAGGCCTTCACGAGCTTCATGCGACGGACTCCCCGGTGACGACGCCCGCTGGCGCACGAACAGGCCGCGTCCGCCAGGCCATGCGGTACAGGCCAGGCAGCACCAGCAGCGTCAGGATCGTGGATGAGATGATTCCGCCGATAACGACAGTCGCCAGCGGCCGCTGGACCTCTGCACCCGTGCTCGTGTTGAGCGCCATGGGCAGGAAACCCAGGGCTGCCACCAGGGCGACCATCAGGATCGGCCGGAGGCGGAGCATCGCCCCCTGCCGGATGGCCTCGTCGATGCCAGCGCCGTCGGCCAGCCGGTCCTTGAAGGCGGAGACCATGACGACGCCCGTCAGGACCGACACCCCGCACAAGGTGATGAAGCCAACACCTGCCGTGATGGAAAGCGGGATACCGCGGAGCCAGAGGGCCATGACACCCCCGGTCAGGGCCAGCGGCACGCCGCTGAACACCAGCGCAGCGTCCTTGGCAGAGCCGAAGGTCATCAGCAACAGCGCAAAGATCAGGACCAGGGTAACCGGCACGAGCAGTGACAGGCGCTCCGTCGCGGACTGTAGCTGTTCGAAAGTCCCGCCATAGGCGAGCCAGTAACCCGCGGGAAGGCGGATCTGCTCGTCGATTGCCTGCCGGGCCTCCGCGACGAAGCCACCGAGGTCGCGACCGCGGACATTGGCCGAGACGACCAGCCGGCGCTTGCCGTTCTCCCGGCTGATCTGGTTCGGGCCAGGGGCCAGCCTGAGAGAGGCCACTTCGCCCAGCGGCACGTAGCCGCCGTCCGGCAGCGGAATGGCCAGCCGGCCGAGCGCGGCCAGGTCGCCGCGCACCTCTTCCGGCAGGCGCACGACCAGTGCGGACCGCTGGTCGCCCTCGAAGATCTGGCCGGCCTCCTCGCCGCCGGTGGCGGCGGCAAGCACTTCCTGGACGTCGGCGACGTTCAGGCCGAAGCGGTACAGGGCGGCGCGGTTCGGTTCCACGGACAGCACCGGCAACCCCGCCACCTGTTCGACCTTCACGCCCTGGGCGCCGGGGATCCGGTTCAGCACCTCCGCGATCTCGTTACCTGTCTCGAGCAGCTGCGTTAGATCATCGCCGTAGACCTTCACCCCAAGGTCGGAGCGCACGCCCGAGATCAGCTCGTTGAAGCGCAGCTGGATTGGCTGGCTGATTTCCAAGGCATTGCCGGGCACTCCCTCGAGCCGTTCCTCGATATCCAGCGCCACCGCGGCCTTGGTCCTGCGGGGATCCGGCCACTCAGCGCGTTCCTTGAGCATCACGTAGCCGTCAGCGATGTTCGGGGGCATCGGATCCGTGGCCACCTCCGCGGTACCGACCCGCGCGAAGACCGTCTTCACTTCCGGAACCCCGGCCAGCACGCGCTCGAGCTGGAACTGCATCTCCAGGGACTGGGTGAGGCTGGTGCCCGGGATGCGCAGCGCCTGGACGGCGAGGTCACCCTCGTCCAGGCTGGGGATGAACTCGGAACCCAGCCGGGTGCCCAGCCAGCCACAGAGGATGACGAAGGCCACGGCGCCAGCGAGGACGGGCACGCGCAGGCGCAGGGCGGCGTCGAGGACGGGAACATAGGCCCGGCGGGCGACCCGGACGATGCGGTTCTCCTTCTCCTCGATGCGGCCTGTCAGGAAGATTGCAACCGCCGCCGGCACGAACGTGAGGGACAACACCAGCGCCGCCAGCAGCGCGATGATCACGGCGAAGGCCATGGGCTGGAACATCTTCCCCTCCACGCCGGTGAGCGCGAGTATGCGGGATGTTCACGAGGATCACCACCAGGACGCTGACCAGGCTCGGCGTGAACACCTCCCGCGTGGAGTTGAACACCGTGTTCAGCCGCTCATCGAGGTTGAGCAGGCGCCCGAGCTGATGCTGGCGTTCGCCCAGGCGCAGGATGCAGTTCTCCACGATGATCACGGCGCCGTCCACGATGAGGCCGAAGTCGAGGGCGCCGAGGCTCATCAGGTTGGCGGACACCCTCGTCGCGACCATGCCGGTCATCAGCATCAGCATGGACAGCGGGATCACCATCGCGGTGATGAGCGCCGCGCGGACGTTGCCCAGCATCAGCAGCAGCACCGCCACCACCAGTGACGGCTCCCTCGAGCAGGTTGTTGCGGACGGTGGCGATGGTCTTGTCCACGAGGACCGTGCGGTCGTAGACCGGCTTGGCGGTGACCCCTTCCGGCAGCGTCTTCGCCACCTCGGCCAGTTTGGCGGCGACCGCGGCGGACACCGTGCGGCTGTTCTCGCCGACCAGCATGACGGCCGTGCCCAGCACGGTTTCTTTGCCGTCGTGAGTGGCGGCGCCGGAGCGCAGCTGCTTGCCGAGGGCGACGTCCGCAACGTCCCGGACGGTGATCGGCACGCCGTCCCGGTGGGTCGACGATGACCTGCTCGATGGCCTCGATGTCCTCGATCTGGCCGGGTGAGCGGATCAGATACTGCTCGCCGTTCCGCTCGATGTAGCCGGCGCCGACGCTGGCGTTGTTCTTCTCGCAGCGCGGCCACGACGTCGTGGAACGTCGAGCCCGAACGCGAGCAGCCGCGCCGGGTCCGGCGTCACGTGGAACTGCTTCTCGTAGCCGCCGATGGTGTTCACCTCGGTCACGCCGGGAACCTGGCGAAGCTGGGGACGGATCACCCAGTCCTGCAGCGTGCGGAGCGCGGTGGCGTCGTAGGGCCGCCCGTCCGGCTGCCGGGCCCCGGGCTCGGCATCGCACGCTGTACATGAAGATCTCGCCGAGCCCGGTCGCGATCGGCCCCATGCCGGGCTCGAGCCCTGCGGGCATCTGGCCCTTTGCCTGCTGCAGCCGCTCGTTGATGAGGTTGCGGGCAAAGTAGATGTCGGTGCCGTCAGCGAACACGACAGTCACCTGGGAAAGTCCGTAGCGGGACAAGGAGCGCGTGTATTCCACCGAGGGCAGGCCCGCGATGGCGGTCTCTACCAGGTAAGTGATCCGCTGCTCCACCTCCAGGGGCGAGTATCCGGGGGCGCTGGTGTTGATCTGGACCTGGACGTTGGTGATGTCGGGAACCGCGTCGATGGGCAACTGCTGGTAGCTCCAGACGCCAGCCCCGGCAACCACCAGCACCAGGAAGAGCACCACCCAGCGACGGGCGATGGCGAAGCGTAAGAATGCGTCAACCATTGCGTGGACCTCAGTGCTCGTGCTCGGCTTCGCCCTTACCGAGCTCGGCCTTCAGGATGAAGCTGTTGCCGACGACGTAGCGGTCGCCCGGCTTCAGGCCCTTGACGATCTCTGTGGCCTCGCTGTCGCTGCGCCCGGTCTCGACGGTCAGCGGCTGGAAGCCCTCCGGGCCCTCGGCGAAGACCACGGTGCGTCCGTCGAGAATCTGCAGGGCCTCGTTACGGACGGCGACGGGCACTGCGCTCTCGGCCAGCGTGACATCGACCGTGACGTAAAGCCCCGGCGCCCAGCGTCCGTCGGCGTTGTCGAGCAGCACGCGGGCGGTTAGCGTCTGGTTGCTCGCGCTTCCGAAGGGCGCGACGTACACGACCTTGCCATCCGCGGCCTCCCCGGTCTCGCCGCTTCTCACCCGCACGGACTGGCCAACCTGGACGCGGCTGCGGTCCCTGGGGAAGAGGGCCACCTCGACCCAGACCGTGGAGAGATCGGCCACGGTGAACAGCGCGCGCTCGCCCGTCTGTTCGCCCGGATTGGCGTTGCGGGCCGTCACCACGCCGGTGAGTGGCGACGGCAGGGCGTAGGTCTGCAGGCTTTCGTTGCTCTCGACGGTTCGCCAGGGTTTCGCCCTGGCGAACCGGGTCGCCGAGCCGCTTCGACACGCTGCGGATCACGCCGGGGAACCGGGGCGTGATGTCCCGGACTCGCTCGGCGTTCGGCGCGATCACGCCGTACAGGGGAAGGCGCTCCCGGATGGTCGCCGGACCCGCCGCGGTCACGGTGATCGAGGCAGCCTGGATCTGCTCGGGCGTCAGTCGGATCGGCCCGGCAGTCTCCTCCTCGTCGGCTGCTCCTCGTGATCACCTTCGTGCTCCTCGTCGTGATCGCCATGTTCCTCGTGCTCGCCGGCCTGCGGCGCCGGAGTTGCCTGCCGCCGAAGCTGGAGCCGGTGTCGCCGCAACCCGCGGCCAGAGCAAGCAGGGCGGCGGCGAGCAGGAAGCGTGCAGTCGTGAGGGTCAGCGTGTTCATGGGTTCTCCAGTGCCTTGGCGGCGGGACGTCCGCGAGCGGCTCGCCCGTCAATCGTTCGATCTCGGCCAGCAGTTGCTGCGCGGTGGCCGCCGAGGCGATCGCCGCACCCCGCGCCTCGAGGAACGCGCCCTGGGCGTCCACGAGTTCCAGGTAGCCGTAGCGCCCGCGCTCGTAGGCGTACTTCGTCGCGCGCAGGGCCTCGTCGAGCTGGGGCTGGACATCGCCCCGGAGCGTGTCGGTTTCCCGGATGGCCTGCCGGCAGCTGCTCGTACAACCCGTACAGGCGGGTCCGCGCTTCGAGGCGGGCCGCGTCCCGCTCCACGTCGGCTAGCTCCCGCAGCGCATCGGCCTCGGCAATGGCGGGCGCGGCCCGCCGGCCGGCGAACAGGGGAACGGAAATGCCCAGCACCAGCGCCTGGTCGTTCGTCTCCTCGAGCCGGCGCACGCCGCCCGACACCTCCAGGTCGGGCCGGCGCAGGCTGCGGGCCAGGCGGCTTTCGGCGTCGCGCAGCCGCGCGACGGACGCGAAGCGCAGGAAATCGGGATTGGCGTCCAGGCGGGCGGCGAGCGCCTCGAAATCCGACAGCTCCGGCATGCGGTACAGGTCGGCGCGCACTTCGCTGAAATCGGCCCGGGAGCTGCCCCAGGTCGCCGCCAGTCCCTGGCGGGCGGCAGTGAGCTCGGCCACCACGCGCTGCTCTTCCAGCAGGTCACGGCTCAGCGCGGCGCGGGCGCGCAGCAGCTCGGCCTCGGGGGACTTCGCGGCGCGGACCCGCAACGTGACGTCATCCACGGTGCCGCGGGCAAGGCCCACGCCTTCCCGGGCCAGCAACAGCGACTCCTGGGCAGCAGCCACCGCCACGAAGCGCCGGGTGACTTCGGCCAGCACATCCAGCTGGGCCACCTGCCGCCCGACAGTCAGCAGTTCGCGGCCCGACTGGGCGGCGGCGCCCCGTGCGTCCCTCTTGCCGCCCAGCTCGATCACCTGGGACAGGGCAAACGTGCCCTCGGCCGCGTCCATGCCGCCGAAGTCACCCGACCCGAGCACGTTCTCGAGCTCGAAGGTGGCTTCTGTGGCCGGGCGCTGCCCGGCCCCGGCGATACGCGCGTCCTGCGCCTTCACGGCATAGGTGAAGCCGGCCAGTGCGGGATTGGACGCCAGGGCACGCCCGATGGCCTGCCCGAGGGTCAGCGGCGCGGCGACGGAATCCGCCGCTTGCGCACTGGCAGGCGCCAGCGCGCCCAGGGCCAGCGCCAATCCGGCAATCAGCAGGCGCGCACTCACGGCGCGCGCTCGAAACAGAAGCATGGTGGTCTCCCGGCTTGTGGGCCGCACGGCTGTGCGGCACGACGACAGCGACGAATCGCGGGGAGACTAGGCGGGCGGCCCCCGGAGGGGTGGCCGGAGGTGGAGCGACGACGCCGCCGGTGCGAGTCGGTCGGGCGATACGGGCAGCAAACCAACCTGGCGCGGCAGGTCGAACAGGGCCGGGACGACGGGCAGAAGCGCGGCATCAAGGCCTGGCGGCCAGAGCTTGCCGATTGCCGGACTGTCGACCTCGACCGTGTGGTCGTGGTGACCGGCCGCATCGACGTGAATGCGTTGCTCACCCGCATCCGGCGTGTGCATCGAGACGGCCGGACCCGCGCCGTCGAGACACAGGTGCACGTGCGCCTGGCCGGCCTGCGGAACGAGCAGGGCGGCAAGCAGGATGATGGAAAGGAACCGGGCCAGCATGACGGGGCAGGTTACGCCGGGGTGAAGAAGCCTGTCCAGCCACCCGGGTACGGCAAATGATCGCACTGTGACCGGCGGCACGTGGCGGGCAGCAGCGGGCGAGTAATTGCCCCGCCGCAGCTATACTTTGCGCCCCAACCTGGCCCGGCATCTCCATGGACGGCGTGCTGCTCCTCAAGGCCTTCATCCTCGGCATCGTCGAAGGCCTCACCGAATTCCTGCCCATTTCCTCCACCGGCCACCTGATCCTGGTGGGCGACCTGCTGGGCTTCAACGACGCCAGGGGCAAGATCTTCCAGCTGGTGATCCAGACCGGCGCCATGCTGGCGGTGGTCTGGGAGTACCGGGCCCGGTTCGGCAGCGTGCTCTCGGGGCTGGCGACGGACCGGGGCGCCCAGCGCTTTGCCCTGAACGTGGCCGTGGCCTTCCTGCCGGCGGCGGTGCTCGGCCTGCTCTTCGGGAGCGCGATCAAGGAGAACCTGTTCCGCCCGGTGCCGGTGGCCCTGGCCTTCATCGCCGGGGCCTTCGTCATCCTCTGGGCGGAGCGGCGGCAGCACCGCATCCGGATCAACGACGTGGACGAGATGACCTGGCGGGACGCGCTCCTGGTCGGCATCGCCCAGTGCTTCGCGCTGATCCCCGGCACGTCCCGCTCGGGCGCGACCATCATCGGCGGACTGCTGTTCGGCTTCTCGCGGAAGGCGGCGACGGAGTTCTCGTTCTTCCTCGCCGTCCCCACGCTGGTGGCGGCAGGCGCCTACGACGCCTGGTCGAACCGCGACCTGTTCGCCGCCGACTACCTCGGCATCGTCGCCGTGGGGCTCGTGACGTCCTTCGTGTCAGCCTTCCTGTGCATCCGCTGGCTGCTGCGCTTCGTCGTGTCCCACGACTTCACGGTCTTCGCCTGGTACCGGATCGTGTTCGGCGTGCTGGTGCTGGTCACGGCCTGGACCGGCATCGTGGACTGGACCGCCGGCTAGCATATAATTTCGCCATGGACGAACCCATTCATCCGGTCCACCTCGCGGCACTGAAGCGCGCCACGCCCGCGCAGAAGCTTGAGACCGTCGCTGCCCTTTATGCGACTGGCATCCAGCTTCGGATGGCGGGCCTGCGCATGACCAACCCGGACTGGACTGACGACCAGCTTGAGTTCGAGGCGCGCCGCTCGCTGCGCCATGCCGGCACCTAGCCCACTCGCACCGTTCATCGAATCGGAGGTCGCTGACCGCGGTCTCCGCGTGCAATGGCTCAAATCCACCGAGGATCGTTAGCCGGCACTGCGCCGGGCAGTCGTCAGTCCCCGGCCGGTCCGCGCCGGCCGAGGATGCGCAGGATCTGCCAGGGCGTGATGGGCATTTCGTTGACCGGCACGCCGAGGGCGTTCGCCACGGCGTTGGCGATGGCCGGCAGCGTGCAGACGATGGGCCCCTCGCCCACCTCCTTGGCGCCGAACGGCCCGAAGGGGTCGATGGTCTCGACGATGATGTGCTCGACCGCCGGCATCTCGTGGGAGCGGGGCAGCTTGTAGTCCAGCCGGGACGGGTTCATCACCTGCCCGTCCTCCAGGAGCATCTCCTCGTAGAGCACCTGGGACATGCCGCTGAAGATCTGGCCGTCGATCTGGCCTTCCACGATGCGCGGGTTAATGGCCCGCCCCACGTCGTGGGCCGCGATCACCCGGTCCACGGTGACCATCCCGGTGACCGGATCCACCGTCACCTCGGCGACCTGGGCGCCGAAGGAGAAGGCCATGGTGCCGGTCTCCTTCGGAGAGTTGTAGAAGCCCCTGCCCATGACGAAGCGGCCCTCCCGGCTGTGCAGGGTGTCGTAGACGGCCTTCCGGAACGGCATGGACTTCCCGGGCTCACCCTTCGGGTAGATCATGCCGCCGCGAAATTCCAGGCGGGCGGGCTTCACGCCCAGGATGCCGGCCGCCGTCACGGCAATCTGCTGGCGGGCGTCGAGGCAGGCCGCCTTGACGGCGTTGCCGGTGTTGAAGGTGCCCCGCTGGGTGAACGCGCCCACGTCCAGCGGCGTCACGTCGGTGTCCCCCGCGATCACCGTGATGTCCGCGGGCTGCGCGCCGAGGACCTCGGCGGCGATGATCGCCATGGCCGTGTGGGAGCTCTGCCCCATGTCCGGCAGGCCGATGAACAGCGACATGGTGCCGTCGTCCTGGATCTTGATGAAGGCGGCAGAGGTGTCGTGCTTGAACACGCCCTTGGCGCCGGAGGCCATGGCACCGATGCCGAGGCCGATGCCCTTGAGCGGCGGCAGCTTGCCGTACTTGCGCTTCCAGCCCGCCTTCTTCGTGACCTTCGTGATGCACTCCTTCAGCCCGCAGCTGCCGAAGAAGGTGCCGGTCATGTTCGTGTGGCCCTTCGTCACCGCGTTGCGCAGGTGGAAGTCCACGGGGTCCAGGCCGATCTCCCTGGCGAGGGCGTCCATGTGCAGCCCGAGGCCAAAGGCCATCTGGGCTATCCCGCCGCCGTGGTGGAAGTAGTAGGGAATGTTGTTGGTGTGGATGAGCTTGCCGGTGTAGCGCGTCGCCTCCAGCTTGTAGAGCGTGTGGATGTAGGCGGCGGTCAGGATCAGCACGATCATCTGGGACTCGACATAGGCCCCCGTGTCGAAGCTCAGGTCCGCCTCGAAGGCCTTGATCAGCCCGTCGGCCGAGACCCCGGTGCGGAAGCGGTACTGCACCTCGCCGCCCGCCCGGCAGACGATGAATTCCTCGTCGCCGGTCATCCGGATCTTCACCGGCCGGCCGGCCTTCCGGGACAGCAGCGGCGCGATGAAATGGTGGGGCCGCGCGGCAGACCGGCCCGTGAACCCGCCGCCGGTGTGCAGGCTCATGATCCGCACCGCGCCGTCGGTCAGGCCCAGCGCGCGCGCAATCGCCTTCTGGAACAGCAGCGCGGTCTGGGTGGGCGTCCACACGGACAGCTTGTCGGGGCGCGACCAGTCGGCGACCACCGAGTGAAACTCCGCGTAGCAGTTGTGGCTGGCCGGCGTGGTGTACCGGTCGGTGCGGACGTGGGCGGAGTCCGCGAAGGCGGCGTCGACGTCGCCGAGGTCCCGGCTCTGGGCCCAGGCGACGTTGCCCTTGGCCTTGGCGTGGATCTGCACCGCGTCGGGCTTCATCGCATCCGTCATGGTGAACACCGCCGGCAGCGGCTCGTAGTCCACCCGGATGAGCCGCGCGGCCTCGGTGGCGGTCGCCTCGTCCATGGCCGCCACGGCAGCCACCTCGTCGCCCACGTAATTGACGATGTCCTTGCGGAACAGCGGCTGCTCGATGCCGACGTACACCTTGGGCGCATCGGCATGGGTGATGACGGCCTTCACGCCGGGCAGGCGGAGGGCTGCGGACGTATCGATGTTCAGGATCCGCGCGCGGGGCAGCGGGCTGCGGACGATCTTGCCGTGAAGCATGCCCGGCAGCACGACGTCGTCGGTGAAGACCGAGCGTCCCGCCAGCTTCTCCGGGCCGTCGAGCCGGGGCTGGCTCTTCCCGACGACGCCGAGCTCAGCCTTGCGACGGGCCATCGGCATCCTCCGTCGTCGCAGCCATCCGCCGGATCGCCTGCCGGACCGCTTCCTTCACCTTGATGTGGCCGGTGCACCGGCAGATGGCGCCGGCGAGGGCCTCGTTGATGGCCGCTTCGTCCGGACTCGGGTTCGTCTCCAGCAGGGCCTTGGCCGTCATGATCAGCCCGGGCGTGCAGGCGCCGCACTGGACCGCGCCGAACTCCAGGAAGGCCTGCTGGACCGGGTGCAGTCCGGCCGGCGTGGCCACGCCCTCGATGGTGGTCAGCGACCGGCCATCCCACTCGATCGCCAGTGCCAGACAGGACAGCACGGCGCGCCCGTCCTCGCCCTGGATCGTGCAGACGCCGCAGCTGCCGCTCGTGCAGCCGCGCTTGGTGCCCATGAGGCCCAGCTTGTTGCGCAGGACGTCGACGAGCGTGTCCTGGACGGCGACGGGCACCCGGTGGCTGTCGCCATTGACGGTGAGGGTGATGAAGTGCTGGTCCACGGCCCGTGCTCAGTCAGTGCCTGGCTTGATCCGGCGAAGCTGTTCCAGCACCTGCACCACCAGACCGCGCACCAGGCGCTTCTTGTAGCCCGGCGGCGAGAACAGGTTGGCGACCTCGCCCAGGTCCTCGCGCGTCGCCTCCCCCGCCGCCTCGATGGCGGCCGGGTTGAGCCCGCGCTCGACGATGATCTGCCCGGCACGCTCGAGGGTGACCGGCCAGGAACCCACGGACCCGGCGACCAGCCGGGCGGATCTGATGGCCTTGTTGCTCCCCGTCACCGCGGCAGCCAGCGTGCCGTACCCGTAGTCCAGGCCCGTCCGGGCGGCCGCCTTCACGAACAGCGTGCGCACCCGCGCCGCCGGCACGATCACCGCCGTAATGATCTCGTCACGGGCCAGGTTGGTGTGATTGACGCCGTCATCGTTGTAGAAGGCCGGGAGCGGCGCCTCGCGTTCGCCGCGCACGCTCCGGACGCTCAGCCGGGCGCCGAGGGCCACGAGGGCCGGCGCGAGATCGGAGCTGTTGATGGCGCGGCAGGTTTCCGAGGTCTTGATCACGTGGCACAGCGCGCCGTCCGTCTTCCAGCAGGGGGCCCGGGACGCGCGCCAGCTCTCACTCTGGTTCGTGTACCAGCACCGGGTGGGCAGGCGCAGGTTGCCACCGAGGGTGGCCATGTTGCGCACGTGCCGGGAGCCTACGGAGCGCGCGGCCTGGGCGATGGAGGGAAACCGCGCCAGCACGACCGGGTGCTCGGCGAGGTCGGTCAGCGCGACGCCGGCGCCGATCCGCAGGTCGCCGGTCGCCCCGGTGTCAATGCCGTCCAGCTCCTGGAGCCCGCGGATGCCAATGAGAGTCACCGGCGCGACCAGCCCCTGCCGCATGCTGATCAGCAGGTCGGTGCCTCCGGCCAGGACCTGCGCCCCGTCGCCGCCGGCGGCGAGCGCAGTGACCGCTTCGCCGAGATCAGCGGCACGCAGGTACCTGAAGGCGGGCAGCAGCACTCGATCCCCCCGGTGCACGGATTACCCCGGCACGATGGCCGGATTAGGCTACGGCGGGCCGACGGTCGGGTATGAGTACTTACCGCAGGGCATTCGGCTGCGCCGTGGCCGGGGCTATGATCCTGCGCCTGGTGCCGCCGGCTACCCGAAGGCAGGAAAACATGGCCAAGGTCTACGAGACAATCGATGAGAGCATCAGCGCCTGGCTGCGCCAGCAGCCGATGTTCTTCGTCGCCACGGCGCCGCTGAACGCCACCGGGCTCGTCAACTGCTCGCCAAAGGGCCTGGATACCCTGCGCATCCTGGGCCCCAGGGAAGTCGCGTGGCTGGATGTCGGTGGGAGCGGCATCGAGACGGTTGCCCACCTCAAGGAGAACGGCCGGATCGTCATCATGTTCTGCGCCTTCGAGGGTGCGCCCCGGATCCTGCGGCTGCACGGCCACGGTGTCGTCATCGAGCGCAACCATCCCGACTTCAACGCGCTGCTCGCCACATTCCCGCCACCGCCCGTCTGCCGGGCCATCGTCCGCATCGACGTGCAAAGGATCTCCGACTCCTGCGGCTGGGGCGTGCCGTTGTACCGCTACGACGGCCAGCGTGAAGACATCGCGCGAGCCGTGGCAGGCAAGTCCCGGGAGCAGCTGCTGGCGCAGGCGGCCCGGCAGAACAGCCGGAGTGTCGATGGCCTGGAGGGACTGGATCTCGACGCACTGGAGTAGCCGGAACTGCGGTGATCTTGATCCAGGTCAGGGCAACAGGCGGCCGGGTGGCCCATGGTGCGCACCATCTGACGCGTCGGCGCATGGGCGGGGTGGTGCATATGCTCGAGGTCTTCGACGAATCACGGCTGGCATCCGCCGGGCCGCGCACCCTCAGCGACCTGCTCGAGCAGGGCAACATCGTCTATTTCCCTCAATGTCCGGTGCCACTGCCGCCCGAGGCGGATCTCGACGTACTGCGCAACGAACTGGCCCGGCAGCTGACCCGGAAGAACGTCAGCTACCACCCCGAGGCCGACTCGGTGCGGGGCATGCCCGACGACTCGGCGATCTATCCCACCGCCTACCGGACCCTGACGGCCGTGCGACAGAATATCGCCGACTTCACCCGGCGCACCATGCCGGAGTTGATGCGCAATGCGCCGATCGCCACCTGCAGCCTCCGGCCGATGGAGGAAGCCGGGCGGGATATCGACGCGCACAAGGCCAGCGAACTCATCCATTTCGATGCCGGTGCCTACGGCGCGACGAATGGCGACCGCATCCTGCGCTTCTTCATCAACATCAACCCGGTGCGGGAGCGCGTCTGGGTGAGCAAGGGCGATTTTCGCCACGTCTTTCCCCGCTACTCCGATCGCGCCGGCTTCACAGGGCCCGGGGGCCACGTCGGGCGCCTGGAGAAGGGACCTCTCGATAACCTGCGCAGTGGGCTGGTCCGGGGCCTGAGTGGTATCGCGCCCCTGGCCAAGGTGCTTGATTCCAGCCCCTATGATCGGGCGATGAAGCGCTTCCACGATTTCATGAAGGATACGCCGGAGTTCCAGGCGGACCCTGTCGGCCACGCCGAGGTGCATTTTGCACCCTACTCAGCCTGGACGGTCTTCGCCGACGGCGTGAGCCACGGTTGCCTGTCCGGCCAGCATTGTTTCATCTGGACGGCGATTCCGCCGCTCGCCAATGCCCGCTTCCCGGAATTCGCGCCGATGAACGTTCTCAGGGCGGCCGCGTAGCGCAACCATTGGGAGCCCCGGGGGACAGGGCGTGCCGAGGGCGGCAAGGTCAGCCGCAGGACCCACCTGAGCAGCAGCTGCCGCTCGCTGCCGCCGGAGCCGCCACTGCGGCGCCCAGCTTGCCGATGCGAACGCGCCAGACGCCCGGGCCGGTCTCGAGGTAATCCCAGGTGAAGCGGCCCGCGCTCATCGCCTGGAACTGGCTGTGGAGTGGCCTGGGATCGTGGTCGTTCACCAGTTGCAGCGCCTCGCCGGGCTGCAGTGCGTTGAAACGGCCGAAAATCAGTGAATGACGCTCGTACGGCGCGATCTCGCGCACGTCGATGATCGTGGCAAAGGTCTCGGACATGGGAACTCCTGATCTGGGGATGCCGGAGGCTGCAAACGCAGGCCCTCGAAGATTGATTTCCGAAGAATCTTCAAACTATCACTACGAAAGGCGCGGAACAACGCAGCGGCATTGCGGAAAACCACTATAGGCAAACGCTGCGCCAGGCCTCAGGCCTTGTGCAGCGGCACCGGGTCCAGCACCCAGTTACCCGACGTGCGCCGGGCCGGGCACGGAATGGCGAAAGCAACCTTGCCCTTCTTGGCCTTCAGCGTGTCGAGGTCGATGCGCCAGCCCTTCTGTTCGAACTTCTTCAGCCACTCGCGGTAGGTGACGATCGCCTGGTCGGAGGGCACCAGCACCTCCTTGGTGGTCGAGTCCGGCGTCTGCACCGGATCGAGCTCGCCGAGGATATCGATGTCCTCCTGCGCGACCACGAGGTTGACCTTGCCGATGCGGTCGTCGTGCAGGGGGTCCAGCAGGAAGGTGCGCATGTTGACGAAGAAGATGCGGGTGCGGCTCTCGTCGACCGGCGCCTCGAAGAAATACTGATGGAACATGTTGGTCGCGGAAAACCGGATCCAGGTGATCATCTGGTTCGGGCCCACGTGCCCGGAGCCGGCCGTGACCTCGTTCACCAGCGTCTGCGGGGCGTTCAGCCCCTTGGTTCCCTGGTGCTCCTCCTTGTTCTCGAAGCGCACCAGGAACTTGCTGCCCCAGGGAATGTTCTCCACTGCGAGCGGCTTCTTCTGCAGGTCCGGATTCATGTTCGGCGAGCCCTGGGCCGGGTGCACGAACTCGTTGTGTGACGGATCGAGCCCGTTCTCCATGGAACGCTCGTAGTACGCCGGCACTTCGAAGACCGTGAGCCGGTTGGCGCGCCAGCCGGGCTTGTCGAACTCCTCGATGTGGTGCAGCGGCGGGCGCTCGCTCTCCGGCAGGTCGCCGAGGAAGGCGAAGACGATCCCGTACTTCTCCTGCACCGGATAGCTGTCGACCTTGGCACGGGCGGGCGGCGTCTCATTGGGCAGGCTCGGGATCGACGAGCACTTGCCGTCGCCGCCGAAACGCCAGCCGTGGTAGGGACAGACCACCGTGTTGTCGCGGATCCAGCCCTTGCCGAGGGAACCGCCCCGGTGGGTGCAGACATCGTGCAGCACGTGCGCACTGCCCTGGTCGTCACGGAAGGCCACGAAGCGCAGCCCGAGCACCTGGGTGCGGTAGGGCTGATCGTTCTTGACGTCCTCGCCGCGGGCGATCGGGTACCAGAAATTGATGTACATGGCCGCACTCCCTCATGACCAAAGGATCCGGAGGCCAGTGCACCGCATGGTGCGGCCTTTGGTCTTGATCCAGATCACCCGGCCGTCCTAATCGACGAGTTGCCAGCGCCGATGCTGCCCATCAGTGAAGAACGTCGCCATGGCCAGCAGCGGCGAGCCCACCGGCATGAAGTTCGCGGGCACCGACGAGGAGTACGTGATCCCGGGCAATCTCGATGTCAGGCGCGAAACCTGGGGCACCTCCCTGACGATACAACTGCGCACGGTGGCCCTGCCCACGAGGCCGGAACTTGGCAATGCGAACATCTCGGGCGTAAAGCCCGTGGCGAACATGGTCACGGCCATCAGTTCCTTCTATGGACCGAACTGCTCGGTCACCCGGCTGAAGTTCAGCGAACGGGATGAGGTCTGCCAGTACATGTACGAGACCCCCATCGACGAGTTCCACGTCGCCAAGCACCTGGTCAGCGTGCGCACGATCGTCATCGACCCGATGTTCGACGAGTCCTTCAACAAGCGGAACCTGTTCGTCGCCGACGAAGACAAGGGCGTGATCGAGCGCGTTGACCCCATGGTCTTCCCCGACTCGATGACCAAGGAGGTCTTCGTGCCAGCCGACGCGCAGATTGCCGCCTACCGCGAGTACATCAAGGACTGGGAGGCCAGGGGCTGGCGCATCAACAGCCGCGAGGTGGACGTCGACAAGGGCCGCGTTGCCTACTGCATCCCGAGCCCCGAGCGGCGCACCGCCGGCAACTGGGCCATCGATGTCGTGCCGCTGGTTGGCGGGACCAGGGCAGCAAAGGCTGCCAGCGGCTGATCGGGCGATTGCGTTAATTGTCCTCGGGACATGGCAGCGGTGGAGACCACCTGACGCCGGCCACGCCGCCCTGATGATGACCTTCATGACGGACTTCGTCCTCCGTTGCAGTGCCTGCCACCGCGCGTGGTGCTCGCGCACGATCGCGACGGCTTCGTCGGGCCCGTCCACGCACTGCGGGATCCGCAGGTCCTCCGGGTTGGCCAGCTCGGCGCCCGGCCGGAGCATCTGCGCGGCGGCCCACTCCACGAGGCCCCGCCACATGCCGCCGACGAAGATCAGCGGCGTGTCGTGCAGGTGGCGCACCTGCAGCAGCTGCCAGATCATCATGGACTCGAGCAGCGTGCCGATGCCGCCGGGTGCGACGACGTAGGCATCCGACATCAGCACGAACTGGTGCAGTCGCGTGAAGAACGTCTGGTGCTCGAAAGCCTGTTCCACGAAGGGATTGACCTCCTGCTCGAACGGCAGCTGCACCCGGATGCCGATGCTCTCGCGACCGGACTCGCGGGCGCCCTCGTTGGCAGCCTGCATGAGCCCGGGGCCACCCCCCGTGACGATGTCGCAGCCCAGCCTGCTCAGCTCGGCAGCCAGGCACCGCACGTCTTCGTAGACCCAGTGCCCCGGCTGCGTACGGGCCGAGCCAAACACCGTCACGCGGTACCGTTCCCGCTTGGACGGCCGGAGCCGGGACAGATTGTTCACGCTGGCCCAGAGCCCGAACAGCGTGTCCCGGATGACCTGCTTGACCTGATCTTCGTCGGCGAGGCTGATGGTCGTCGCGGCGTCGTTGGGCTTGCCGCTCGCCATGCCGGTTCTCCCTGGAAGCGTCACGGCCCCGCGAACGGCTGGCCTTCGGGATCCTGCTGGAAGGTGGACAGGATCGCCTCCAGCCGGACCGGCAGCCCGCCGGCGCCGGTGGCCGCGATGTCCCGGCCGCTCGGGCCCGACGGACGCTCGATGCTCTCGTCGATGCGCTGGAGCAGGTAGGGAAAGAACGGGTTCGACGGCAGTCGCGCGAGGAAGTCCTGGTCCACGACGAGCACGCCGCGCTCGCCGCGCGCCGACAGCGTGCCGAGGTTGGCGCCATAGTCGTCCCGCGTCGCCGGGTCGGGCTCGATGCCGTAGAGCGGGTCGTCCATCGGGATCGGAATCGCGAGGTGCGAGAGCGAGAAGATGCCCGGCGGGTACCGGATGCCGATCGGGCGCGACTCCGCCCCGAGCTGCCCGGGCGCGATGGAGCGCTCGACCGTGTCCTCGCTCGCGTCGCTTGCGTTCACGACGGAGGTGAAGCGATAGGCCTGCGGCGCGGTCGGGACCAGGCGCTCGAGCGCGACGTAGACGGAGGGCTGCATCATCGGCACGAACCTGAGGGTCCGGTTCACATCGAACAGCACGATCTCGCTGCCGTTGTCGGGCAGGTTCGCGTACAGCGCGGTCAGGATCGCCGGTGTGCTGACGGTGAAATCGATCACCGACTGGAAGGTGAGCACCGGCGGCAGACCGCCGAGCTGCCCGCCCCGCGAGAGCCGCGAGATCTGGGCCTGCAGCGCGTCGGTCAGGCGGTAGGACTGCCGCGCGCCATTGACCGGGAACGAGTTGTACTTGAACGGGTTGAACTCGGGCGTCACCGAGAGCCACGCAGCGCTCGCGAATGGCGGCAGCAGCGCGGGCAGGCTCGCGAAGCCGGCGAAGCGCGCGAAACGCGTGATGCCGATCATCGGCGTGAGGAGGATCAGCCGGTCCGCGCGTGGCAGCTGCGGGTCCTCCTGCACGTCGAGCGCGTACTTCATCGCGAGCGCGCCGCCGTTGGAGAAGCCGACAAGGTGCAGCGGCGCGGGCGCAGGGACGCGGCGCCGCGCTTCCCGGACGGCGAGCCGCGTGGCCGCCATCCAGTCCTCCCAGCGGACGTCGGACAGGCCTGCAGGCACCGTGCCGTGGCCGGGGATACGGATGCCGATGGCGAGGAAGCCGCGGTCGCGGTAGCGCCGCGCGACATGGCGCAGGCTGTAGGGCGAGTCGGTCAGGCCGTGCAGCAGCACGACCGCGCCCCGGGGCGGGCCATCGGGCTCCATGACGTAGGAGCGGTTCCAGTTGTTGGCGAACCGCTCGGGGAAGACCGGGCTTCCTTCGAAGTAGCGATTGATGAGGACGCGCGCGTCGGGCTCGAGCTTCTCCGTGACCTCGCGGCGCACGGACGCGAAGATCTGCTCCTCCTGGGCGATGTAGCGGCCCCAGTCCGCCGCATCGAGGTCCTCCTGCGCGCAACTCCTCCGGCACGAACGTGTGCCAGGGCTGGAGCGCGGGACCGCGGAAGGCGTTGAAAGCGCGCGTGCCGAGGAAGGCAAGGGCGCCGATACCGGCCAGGATGGCGAGCCCACTTGAGGCCGCGAGAGACGATGAGCTGCATGGCCGGAGTATTGCCGCGCGCGGCGTGCAGCGTCAATCTACATCGCAGGCGACTTTCCGAAACCGAAGCACCGGCACCATCCCGCTACCGCGCGACCACACGCCGGGCCGGACTCACGATGGCCAGCACGATGACCGCCACCAGTGCCAACGCGAACATGCTGAGCTCAAAGGCATATTTCTGGGGCTGCACCCAGATCTCATTCAGGTGGCCCCACTTCTCGAGGACCTCGACGACATTCCAGCCAATGATCGCCGTGGGAATGGCGTAACGAAGCGCCGGCGCCATGCGCTGGAACCACCACAGCCGCTGGCCCAGGTAGATGGCCCAGATACCGAAGAACACGGCGTTGGCCAGGGTGAACCAGTGATCCGTGCCGAACACATTGGGGTTGTAGAGCAGCAGCAGCCAGATGTAGCAGAACCAGGTGATGTAGATCACCTCCATCGCCACGAGGACAGCAATATTGCGACCCTGGACGGACGAACGCTCAGCGAACTTCATACGGAGGTTACGGTGGAACCACATGAAGAAGTTGCAGCGCGTGTCCTTGTTGTAGAAGAAGTACATCAGGGAGGCGAACATCACGCCGATGGACGAGAGCATCACCCGATACTCGCCCAGGGTTTCCTTGGCGCCCCACATCACCCCTTCCACGCCGGTCTCATCGGCCACCCAGACGAAGCTGAACTCGATCCAGGACAGCCAGATCAGGCTGCCGCCGATGAAGCCAAGCAGCGTGGCGGCGTTCTCCGATTTGTCCCGCCCCACCCAGACCATGACGGCGCCTATGCAGCCGATGATGAATGCTGCGAGCAGTACGCTGTCCGGGAACCACTTGTGCTCCATCAGGTACATCACCGTGTGGCCCAGCCCCTGCCAGACGAAGACGATGATCAGGGCAATGATGGCGGGCAGCGGCGCCTGGTAGAGCTTCTTGAAACCTGAGCCCTGCGCAGGGCCGGAGTTCACGGCGGAATCAGACATGGCAGACCCCCAGAGATCCTGGTTACTTGAGGGAGAAGGCTATCACCACCCGGATCTGCCGCGATATGGGGGGGCCGCGGTCCGTCGTCGCAGGGGGGTCTATTCCGCCAGCCCGCACCGGCACCTTGCCTACTCGTGCCGTAGTGCCCGGATCGGGTCCATCCGCGCGGCGCGCAGCGCCGGCCAGCTGGCGAAGGTCAGGTTCAGCGCGATGGCCAGCACCAGGGCAACGACGGCGTTGCCGGCGTCGACCACCAGTGGAAGTCCAGCCTGGGCGGCCAGCACCCGGGACGCCAGCACGCCGATCACGAGGCCGACGAGGGCGCCAAGTGACGCCAGCAACCCCGCCTCCGCGGCGAACTGAAAGAAGATGTCCGGCGCCGTCGCGCCGAGTGCGCGCCGCGTGCCGATCTCCCGCGTGCGGTCCCGCACCGTGATCCACGCGATCGCCAGGATGCCGAGGCCGGCCACGGCGAGCCCGCTGCGGCCGATCCAGCGCACCAGGAAGGCCAGCCGGTCGGCGGAGGACAGCTGCGCATTGATCAGGTCGGTCTGGCTCTGCACGCGGAAGTCGTCGGGCCGGTGCCCGGACATGCGGTGGCGCTCCCGGAGCAGCGCGGTGATGTCGCGCGTGGCCACCGGCATCCGGGGCGGGCCATCCAGTTCCAGCAGGATGGCGGCGTAGTGGTCCACGTTCAGCAGCCGGCGCATGGCCGTGTTCAGCGGCACGTAGACCTGGCCGTCCTCGGTGCTGCCGTCCAGGCCCGCGCCCCGCTCGCGCAGGACGCCCGCCACCTCGAAGGGCACCCGGTTGATGAAGAGCCGCTCACCCACCGGCGACTCGGTGCCATACAGGTCCCTCGCCACGGTGGCGCCGATGACGGCGACGCGGGCCGAGCGTTTCTCGTCCTCTTCGGTGTAGAGGCTCCCTTCGGCGAGTTCCCAGGACTTCATCGCGAACCAGGCGGGCTCGACGCCGACGACGGGCGCGACCTTGGAGAGATAGCCGGCCTTCAGCCGCAGTGACCCGGACACGCGGGCCGAGGACCGGACGATGCCGGCGGTCTCCCGGCGGATTGCCGCGTAGTCGGCGGGGATCAGCGTCGTGACGATGGCTCCGGTACGGGCCCGGTCCGCCACGCCCCGGCTCTGCTCGGCGCTGATCGTCAGCACGTTGCTGCCCAGCCGCCGGATCTGGGTGAGCACCTGCTCGCGGCCGCCGGAGGCGTAGTTTACGGCGGTAGTCGCGCCGGCCACGCCGAGCGCCGCGCAGAGGATGACGAGGCCGGAGCGCAGCTTGTAGCGCCAGAGCTGGCGGCCGATGCCGGGCAAGAGGCGCCGCCAGTGGTCCGTCACCTCAGGAGCTTCGCGCGCGGGTCATGACCGGAGTGCCTGGATGGGATCCACGTTGGCGGCACGCCAGGCGGGCTGGAGGCCGAACACGAGCCCGATCAGCGTGGCCAGCCCGACGGCGCCGGCCATGGCGCCCCACAGGAACGCGGGTGGCAACTCCTGCTGGTACGCCGCCACCGTGGCGCCTGCCACGCCGAGCAACACGCCGACGACGCCGCCGAGCGCCGAGATCAACGCCGCCTCCACCAGGAACTGCCGGAGCACGTCGCCCCGGGTGGCGCCGACGGCGCGACGCACGCCGATCTCGCGCCGCCGCTCCGACACGGCGATCAGCATCAGGCTCATGATCACCACGCCGCCGATCAGCGTCGCGATAACGGCGATGCCGACGAGCACGGCGGACAGCGTCGTGTCCACCTCCTCCACCTGCTCCATCGCGGCCCGGGGGTTGCTGACCGTGAAGTTGTCCTCCACCGGCGGCACGATGCCGTGCCGCTCGCGAAGCAGTGCGGTGATCGCGGCGACGGCCGGCGCGTACTGCTCCGGGTCCTCGAGCTGCACGGTGATGGTCGTCAGGTAGTCCCGGTTGAAGAGCCGCTTCGAGGCGGTGCTGACCGGCATCAGCAGCAGGTTGTCCAGGCTCGAGCCGCCGGGGCCGGCGCCCCGCGGCACCAGCACGCCCTGCACCGTGAACGGCACCTCCGCGATACGAATGGTCTTGCCGATGGGATCCTCGTCAGGGAACAGTTCCCTGACGAGGTCCTCGCCGATCACGGCGACGCGGGCCAGGGTCTCCACGTCCTCGGGGCTGATGCCGCGGCCCACGGTGACGTCGTCGCCCCGGATCTCCATCCATTCGGCGGAGATGCCCCAGATGGAGGTGGTGGCGGTCTTGTCCCGGGCCTGCACGTCGATGTCGAAGGCGCTCTGCTCCCGGGAGACGCGCCGGACGTTGGGTATCTCCGCGGCGATGGCATCCGCGTCCTCGAAGCGCAGCGTGGGCTCCACCGAGGTCAGGGACGGCATGCCGCGGCTCCGGGCCGACCCGGGCTGGATGCTGATGCGGTCGAAAGTGCCCACCATCCGCTTGAACTGCCGCATGGTCTCCTGGCGGGTCGCCTCGCCCACCGATGCCATCGCGACGAGGGACGCGATGCCCACCGCCACGCCAAGCAGCATGAAGAGGCTCCGCACCGGGTTGCGCCGCAGGGTGCGGAGGGCGAGCGCCAGCGTCCTAGCCCACGACATGCGCAGGCCCCCTTCGCAGTGGCCTGAGCAGCGGTGTGGGACGCGGGCCGCGGCTCCCGGGCCCGGTCCGAGGCAAGCACCCCATCCCGGATCAGCAGTTCCCGCGCGGCATAGGACGCGACCCGCTCGTCGTGGGTCACGAGGACGATCGTGAGCCCTTCCCGGTTCAGGTCGGTGAGCAGCTCCATGATGGAGTCGCCGACCGCGGAGTCCAGGTTGCCCGTGGGCTCGTCGGCCAGGAGCAACGGCGGGCTGTTCATCAGCGCCCGCGCGATCGCCACGCGCTGCTGCTCGCCGCCGGACAACTCGGTGACGAAATGTCCCGACCGCTCCGCCAGGCCCACCCGCTTCAGCAGCGCCAGGGCCTTGCCCCGGTCCACGTCACCGCCGCTGTACAGGGCAGGAACCTCCACGTTCTCCACCGCCGTGGTGCGCGGCAGGAGGTTGAAGGCCTGGAAGACGAAGCCGATCCGCTTTGCGCGCACCGCCGACCGCTCCTGGTCGGTGTAGCGGGAGACGTCCTCACCAGCCAGGCGGTAGGCGCCGCTGGTGGGCGTGTCGAGGCAGCCGAGGATGTTGAGCAGGGACGACTTGCCCGAGCCTGACGAGCCGCGGACGGTGACGAATTCCCCGGCTGCGATCCGGCAGGTGATGTCCCGCAGGGCGGGCACTGGCGTGCCGTCATCCCGCTGGTAGGTCTTCACCACGTGTTCGAGCTCGATCATGAGGCCTCCTGGGCAACGGCTGGCAGCGGGCTGAGCAGCACGCGATCACCGGCAACCACGCCGTCGCGGATTTCGGTGATGCCCGTGTCCCGCGCACCCACCGTCACGGTACGGCGCTGCAGTTCACCGCCCTTCTCCACCCACACGTAGCGGCCGGAATCGTCCTTCTGGATCGCGGCGCTGGGCAGCACGAGGGCCTCACGCTCGGCGGTGCGGATGGACACGTTCGTGGTCATGTCGGGCTTCAGCTCCGCCTGTGACTGCTCCACGGGTGAGTCGATGCTGATCATCACCTCGAAATTGACGACGCCGGAGATGATGGTGCCCTTGGGCGCGATGCGCTCCACACGCCCCGCAAACTCCAGGGCCGGGAAGGACTCCACCGTGAAGGACACCGGGTTGCCCAGCGCGACGTTGCCGATGTCTGTCTCGTCCACAAGCGCGATGAGCTCCAGCGCACCGTCCTCGATGATCGTGGCGAAGGTCGGCGTGCTGAAGCTGGCGGCTATGGTCTCCCCCTCCTGGGTGGTGACGGAGGCCACCGTGCCGGTGATGGGCGAGCGGATCACCGCGTAGTTCAGGTCAGTCTCGACCACCGCGGCATCCCGGCGGGCCTTTTCCAGCCGGGCCCGGGCTTCGCTGACGCCCAGCGCCTTGTCCTCCACGTCCGACCGGGCCACGAGGCGCTGCTGGTCGAGGCGCTCGCTGCGGGCCAGCTCCACTTCGGCCCGCCTCAGCTCCTGCTCGGTAACGGCAATCTGGGCGCGGGCCTGGGCGAGCCGGGCCTCCAGGGGCCGGGCGTCGATCGTCGCGATGACGTCGCCCTTGCGGATCTTCGAACCCACGACCACGTTCAGCTTCTCGACGATGCCCGAGAGCTGGGCGCCCACCCGCACCTCGCCGCCGACCCGCGTGCGCAGGATGCCCGTGGCCAGCACCGTGGCGCCCACTTTCCGCCGCTCGGGTGTGACGAAGCGGCGCTCCGCCACGGCTCCGTCGTCCGCGGCCAGGCGGCTCCACCCCCACCACGCGCCCGTGGCGAGCAGCAGGGCGGCGACGCCGGCCGCAATGACGACGGCTGGCTTCACTTCTGCCGCTCGTAGACCATGACCATCGGGGGCTTCGTGCCACGGGTCGTCGTGACGCTCATCGTCTTGCCGTCGGCGGAGAGCTCCCGGCTCTCGACCTTCTGGATCTTGCTGCCGGGGATGGCACTGGGCTCGGTCCACGTGACCACCAGCTTCGTGCCGTCCCACTTCGCCACGGTGTCGCCGCGGCTGCCCATGGGGCCCTCGTTATTCACCGTCTTGCCGGCGAGATCGTAGGTGACCGTGCGCTCGCTGGTAGTACCCATGAATTTAGCCGCCGACTCGATCTTGAGCTGCTGGGGCGTCTGGGTGATCTTCGTCGTCTCCTTGACCGCCGACATCATGCCGAGGTTCTCGCCCTTCTTCGTGTTGAGCACCCAGGTGCCGGCGAAGGACGGCGGGTCGGCGGCAAGGGCTGGTACAAGCCCGGCGAAGAGCAGGACCAGCGCAAGCGCCGGTGCGGCGGTGAGGAACAGCTGTCGTCGGTTCATGGTTCTTAACTCCTGGGTAAAGACGTGGTCGGGTTGACGGTAGCCCGATAGGGGGCAATTCCGGGACGTTGTAGCAGGGTCGTGCGGCCCACCGGGGTGGCCAGGTGGCGCATCGCCCGGTCCAGCCAGTCGAGCTCGGCCTGGAGCAGGCTGAGCGCGTGGTCCGTTGCCAGCGAGCGAGCAGCCCGGATCCGGGTGGCCGGTTGCGCGGCCAGGTGGTCCAGGTCGTTCACCACATCGGCGTGGAGCGACTCGATGGCCCGGCGGCGCTTCTTCAGCAGCGACTGCGCCTCCCTTGCCGGGATCCAGGGCAGGTAAGCGGTGGCGATGGCAAAGGCGGTCTCGGTCCGGTCGTAGGTGCTGAGTGCCTGGCGCAGCAGTTGCTGGAACAGCCCGCTACCGTTCGGCGTGATGGCAAAGACGAGCCGCTCGCCGCGCCGGCCCCGGGTGCCGGCCTCGGAATGCACTTGCACGACGCCCTGCACCGTCAGCCGGTGCAGCAGGTGATAGAGGGTCGGCTTCTTGAAGTCGGCGTACAGGGTGCCGTGGGCAACGACGATCCGGTGCAGCTCGTAGCCGTGCAGCGGGCCCGACTGGAGCAGGCCCAGCACCATCAGGGTTCGCGCATCAGCCAGCTTCTTCGCACTCATAGTCCATTTGGACTATAGCGATCCCTGACGCTCAAAGTCCATCTGGACTATCAGCTGCGCGCCAATTTGCCGCACCCGGCGCCGCTCAGCTGATCAGGCCCCTCTCCTGCAGCAGGCCGAGGACCAGGTCGGCAGCCTGCTCGGCGCTGCAGTCCGCCGTGTTGACCCGCAGCGCGGGATTCTCCGGGACCTCGTAGGGTGAATCGATGCCCGTGAAGTTCTTGAGCTCGCCCCGGCGCGCCTTGCGGTACAGGCCCTTGACGTCACGGCTCTCGGCGACGTCCAGCGGCGTGTCCACGTGGATCTCCAGGAATTCGCCTTCAGCCAGCAGGCTCTGCGCCAGCGCGCGTTCGGCGCGGAACGGCGAGATGAACGCCGTGAGCACGATCAGGCCCGCGTCCACCATCAGGCGCGCAACCTCGCCCACGCGGCGGACGTTCTCCACCCGGTCGGTCTCGGAGAAGCCGAGGTCCTTGTTCAGGCCGTGGCGCACGTTGTCCCCGTCCAGGAGGTAGGTGTGCCGGCCCATTGCGAGGAGGCGCTTCTCCACCAGGTTCGCGATGGTCGACTTGCCGGCGCCCGAAAGGCCCGTGAACCACAGGACGCAGGGCGTCTGCCCCTTGAGCGTGGCGCGCGCCGACTTGTCCACGTCCAGGTGCTGCAGGTGGATGTTGTGGGCCCGGCGCAGGGCGAAGTGCAGCATGCCGGCGCCGATGGTGTGGTTGGTCAGCCGGTCGATGAGGATGAAGCCACCCGTCTCCCGGTTGGCCTCGTAGGGGTCGAAGGCGATCACGCGGTCGAGCGCGATGTTGCACACGCCGATCTCGTTGAGGTCGAGCTTCCGGGCGGCCAGATGCTCGAGCGTATTGACGTTCAGCTTGTACTTGGGCTGGGTGATGGTGGCCGTCACGGTCTCAGTGCCGATCTTGAGGAGGTAGGCGCGGCCGGGGAACATCGGTTCCTCGGCCATCCACACCAGTGTCGCCTCGAACTGGTCGGCCACCTCCGCCGGGGATTCCGCGCGTGAGATGACGTTGCCCCGGGAGACATCGATCTCGTCGGCGAGCGTCAGCGTGACGGACTGGCCAGCCACTGCCACCGGCAGGTCGCCATCGGCCGTGACGATCCGCGCCACGCGGCTCTCGCGGCCGGAGGGCTGGACGCGGATGCGATCACCCGGCTTCACGCTGCCGCTCGCCACCGTGCCGGCAAAGCCGCGGAAATCCAGGTTGGGCCGGTTCACCCACTGCACGGGCAGGCGGAAGGACTCCGCCGCGAGCTGCTGCCTGCCCGGGTCGACGGTCTCCAGGTAACCGAGCAGCGTGGGGCCGTGGTACCAGGGCGTGCGGTCGCTGGGCTCCAGCATGTTGTCGCCCCGGAGCGCGGAGAGCGGGATGGCGGTGACCTCGTCCAGGTGCAGGTGGCGGGCGAACTCCCGGTACTCGTCGACGATACGGCTGAAGGTTTCTTCCGAGTACCCGACCAGGTCCATCTTGTTGACCGCCAGGATCACCTTGCGGATGCCCAGCAGCGACACCAGGAAGCTGTGACGGCGGGTCTGCACGAGGACCCCGCGCCGCGCGTCGATGAGGACCACCGCCACGTCAGCCGTCGAGGCGCCGGTGACCATGTTGCGTGTGTACTGCTCGTGGCCGGGGGTATCGGCGACGATGAACTTGCGCCGGTCGGTGGAGAAGTAGCGGTAGGCCACGTCGATCGTGATGCCCTGTTCCCGCTCGGCGGACAGGCCGTCGACGAGCAGGGCGAAGTCGATGTCGCGGCCCTGGGTTCCCCACTTCGCCGAGTCGGCCTCGATGGCGGCGAGCTGGTCCTCGAACAGCATCTTCGACTCGTAGAGGAGGCGGCCGATCAGCGTGCTCTTGCCGTCGTCCACGCTGCCGCAGGTGATGAACCGGAGCAGGCTCTTGGCCTCGTGCTGCTTCAGGTAGTGCTCGATGTCGGCGACCATGAGGTCGTTTGCCAGGGCCATCAGAAGTACCCCTCCTGCTTCTTCTTTTCCATGGATGCGGCCTGGTCGTGGTCGATCAGGCGGCCCTGCCGCTCCGAGGTGCGCGAGAGCAGCATCTCCCGGATGACGGCGGGCACGGAGTCGGCATCGGACTCGATGCCGCCCGACAGCGGGTAGCAGCCGAGCGTCCGGAAGCGGATCCTGCGCATCACCGGCACTTCTCCCGGCTTCAGCGGCATGCGCTCGTCGTCGACCATGATCCAGGCGCCGTCCCGCTCCACCACCGGCCGTTCCTGGGCGAAGTAGAGGGGCACCACGGGAATCTTCTCGAGGTGGATGTACTGCCAGACGTCGAGCTCGGTCCAGTTCGACAGCGGAAACACGCGGATCGTCTCGCCGGGCCGCTTGCGCGAGTTGTAGAGGCGCCAGAGTTCCGGGCGCTGGGCCTTGGGGTCCCAGCGATGCTGCGCGTTGCGGAACGAGAAGATCCGCTCCTTGGCGCGGGACTTCTCCTCGTCGCGCCGGGCGCCGCCAAAGGCGGCATCGAAACCGTGCTTCTCCAGGGCCTGCTTGAGGCCCTGGGTCTTCCACAGGTCCGTGTGGATCTGGGAGCCGTGGTCAAAGGGGTTGATGCCCTGTTCGAGGGCCTCCGGGTTCCGGTGCACGATCAGCTCCATGCCGGTGTCCCGCGCCACGCGGTCACGCAGCTCGTACATCGCCCGGAACTTCCAGGTCGTGTCCACGTGCAGCAACGGAAACGGCGGGACCGCGGGGAAGAACGCCTTCTGCGCGAGCCGCAGCATGCAGGCGCTGTCCTTGCCGATCGAGTAGAGCATCACGGGCTTCTCCGCCTCGGCGACGACCTCCCGCATGATGTGGATCGCCTCGGCCTCGAGGCGCTGCAGGTGGGTCAGGGTCATGGAGAAGTCTCTGCGGGGAACGGGTTGAATGGCAGCAGGGCGTGCCGCCTTCGGGGGCCGAGCAGCCGGATGGTCGATGGCGCGTGTCAGGCTGATGGGACAAGGGATGACGGTCAGCCGGTCCGTCCGCGCAGCAATCCAGCCGGACAGCTCGGGACTCTGCGCGACGCCCACCCCGTGCAGGAGCACGCAGACCGGGCTGGCGGCTTCCTGGAGCAGCCGGTCGAGGAACCCGATGTAGTCGGCCGCCTGGTTGGGCGCCATCAGCGGCAGCCAGGTCGGGCGGCCGCGGAGACTCGTGCCGCAGAGGATGCGGGTGCCGCCATCGCCGGGCGCCAGCTGCCCCGCCCAGAAGATCTTCTCGCGTCGCGACCGCGCCCGGTTCAGGTGACGGGGGAGTTCGTCGGCGAGCCAGCGGCGCTCCGTGGCATTGGCCGGACGAGCGTCGCGCAGCGGCTCGAGGTCCAGCCCCCAGCCGGCGAGGTAGCGGAGGACCGTGCTCTCGGCCAGCTCCAGATTCCAGTGGGCCCGCAGGAAGTCCTGCACGGCGGCCACCGACCAGAGCGGATTCGCGAGCCCCTGCGTGGCCGGCAGCGAGGTGAAGATGGCCGCCCGCAGCGCCTGCTCCTGGTCGGGAAGGAGGCGCCGGCCCTGCCCGACGCGACGGCCGAGACCCGTCACCGGGACAGCGGTCCAGCCGCCGGCGACGAAGGCCTTGTAGGCGCTGATGACCGTCGGCGCACTGAGCCCGGTTTCCCGGCGGATGGCGGCCAGCGACGAACCGGCCAGGCGCATCTCGACGGCCCGGCGGCGCTTTTCGTTGAGGACGTCGGTGCTCTCGGGCCGGCTGCTCATGGACCGCGCTGCTGTTAAGTTCCCGCTATTAAGGTTTTATTGTACGGGTCTTTGTAGTCCAGTCGCGGGATTTCAGGCGGCGGCCAGGTACTCCCGGGTCAGGCGGAGCTGCTCGCCTGCCGTTTCGGCGCGGTTTACTGCATTGCGAAAGGCCCCAGCGCCCGACCGTTCCCGGCAATACCACCCCAGGTGCTTGCGGGCGATCCGGACGCCGAGGTACTCCCCATAGAAGTCATGCAGGGCCGCCAGGTGGCCGAGCAGGATCTCCCGGACTTCGCCCGCCTCCGGGGGCGGCAGGCGCTCGCCCGTCGCCAGGTAGTGGGCCATCTCGCGGAAGATCCAGGGCCGGCCGAGCGCCGGACGGCCGAGCATGAGCGCGTCGCAGCCGGTGGCGCGCAGCACCGCGGCCGCCTTCTCGGGGCTGTCCACGTCGCCATTGACGATCACGGGAATGCGCACGGCGGCCTTCACCTGCGCGGCGCTGTCGTACTCCGCCTCGCCCGTGAAGAAGTCCTCCCGGGTGCGCCCGTGCACGGCGATGGCGGCAATGCCCGAATCCTCGGCGATGCGCGCGATCCGGACGGCGTTGCGCTCCGCGCGGGAATAGCCCGTCCGGACTTTCAGGGTCACCGGCACGTCCACGGCAGTGACGACGGCCACCAGGATCCGGGCGACCAGCGCCTCATCCTGCAACAGCGCCGAGCCCGCGGCGACGTTGCACACCTTCTTCGCCGGACACCCCATGTTCAGGTCGATGATCTGGGCGCCCTGCTCCACGTTGTGGCGGGCGGCGTGAGCGAGGACCTGCGGGTCGGTGCCGGCCAGCTGCACGCTGACGGGGCCGGGCTCGTCCGCGTGGTCCATCCGCAGCCGGGACTTGCGCGTGGCCCACAGCCGGGGTTCCGAGGTCGTCATCTCGGACACGGCCAGGCCCGCCCCCAGGCGCCGGCACAGCTGCCGGAAGGGCTTGTCGGTGACACCCGCCATCGGGGCGAGGATCACGGGTGGGTCGATGCGGTGCGGGCCGATCTGCATGGCCCGGGCATGGTACCGAAACCGGCCCGCAAATCGGGTAGTGTGCGAACCGATGAACGAGCTCGCCAACGAGACCAGCCCCTACCTCCTCCAGCACGCCGCAAACCCGGTGGACTGGCATCCCTGGAACGAGGCCGCGCTGGCCAAGGCGCGGGCCGAGGACAAGCCGATCCTGCTGTCGATCGGCTACTCGGCCTGTCACTGGTGCCACGTGATGGCCCACGAGTCCTTCGAGGACCCGGCCACCGCCGAAGTGATGAACCGGCACTTCGTGAACATCAAGGTGGACCGGGAGGAGCGCCCGGACCTGGACAAGATCTACCAGACGGCCCATCACTTCATCGCCCAGCGGGGCGGCGGCTGGCCGCTCACCATGTTCCTCACGCCCGGGGACCAGGTGCCCTTCTTCGGCGGCACCTACTTCCCGAACACGGCGAAGTACGGCATGCCCTCCTTCACCCAGGTGCTGGAGCGCGTCGCCGGGTACTACCGGGACCACGCCGCCGACGTGCGCGGCCAGGCGGACGCGCTGCGCGAGGCCTTCAGCCAGCTCGAGCCCGGGGAGCAGCGCCGACGCAGCCGCGCTCAACGACCAGCCGCTCACCGATTTCCGCGAGGTCACGGGGCAGCAGGTGGACCGGGAGCACGGCGGCTTCGGCGGCGCGCCCAAGTTCCCCCACCCCACCACCATCGACCGCCTGCTTGCGCCACTGGCGCGGCAGCGCCCACGAGCCGCAGCCGGACAAGGACGGGCTGTTCTTCGCGGCCCTCACGCTGAAGCGCATGGCCGAGGGCGGCATCTACGATCACCTGGGCGGCGGCTTCTGCCGCTACTCGGTGGACCGGTACTGGACCATCCCCCACTTCGAAAAGATGCTCTACGACAACGGGCCGCTGCTGGCGCTCTACGCGCAGATGTTCCAGATCAGCGGCGACGAGAGCTTCCGCACGGTGGCCCGGGAAACCGCCGACTGGGCGCTTCGCGAGATGCGCGCGCCGGAGGGCGGTTTCTGGTCGAGCCTCGATGCCGACTCGGAGGGCGAGGAAGGCCGGTTCTACGTCTGGACGCCGGACCAGGTCCGGGAGCTGGTGGACCCGGACGAGTACGCGGTGCTCGCCCCCCGCTTCGGGCTGGACCAGCCGGCGAACTTCGAGGAGCCCCACCACCACGTCCACGCCTGGCACCTGCGGGTTTACCAGACCGTGGAGCAGATCGCTGAAGGCACCGGCCAGCCCGTGTCGACGGTGCGCCGGCTGTTGATGTCGGGCCGGTCGAAACTGCTCAATGCGCGCAACCGGCGCGTGTGGCCGGGGCTGGACGACAAGCTCCTGACCAGCTGGAACGCTCTGATGATCCGCGGCCTCGCCATCGCCGCCCGCGTGCTGGACCGCCCGGACCTGGCGGACGCGGCCGCGGCGGCGGTGGACTTCCTCCGCCAGTCGCTGGTGGTCGGACGGCCGGCGTGCTCGCCACGTACAAGGACGGGCGGGCGCGCCTCAATGGCTACCTGGACGACTACGCCTTCCTGCTGGACGCCGTCGTCGAGCTGCTCCAGACCCGATGGAACACGGCGCACCTGCAGCTTTGCCGATCCAGCTGGCCGACGGCCTGCTGGAGCGCTTCGAGGACCGGGAGAATGGCGGCTTCTGGTTCACGTCCCACGACCACGAGGCGCTGCTCCACCGCTCGAAGCCGCTGGCGGACGAGGCTGTGCCGTCCGGCAACGGCGTGGCCGCCTTCGCGCTCGCCCGGCTCGGCTACCTCCTGGTGGAGACGCGCTACCTGGACGCCGCGGAGCGCACGCTCCGGGCGGCCTGGCGCAGCCTGCAGGAATTCCCCCACGGGCACTGCTCCCTGCTGAATGCACTCGACGAATACCTGCAGCCGCCGGAGCTGATCGTCCTGCGGGGTGATGCACGCGAGGGTGCCGTGTGGGCGGCGACGCTGGGCGCGGCCTACAACCCGCGGCGGATGGTGTTTGCCATTCCGGGCGATGCCGGTGAACTGCCGCCCGGTCTCGCGTCCAGGCGACCGCCGCCCGCTCCGGCATCTGTCCTGGCCTACGTCTGTCGCGGCACCACCTGTGACAGCCCGGTGGACTCCCTGGAAGCGGTGGCGAAACGATTCACCTAACCTACACCTTCAACGGAAAGGCACCATGAAACGCATCAATCATTCCACCGGCAGCAAGTGGGAGCCGATCATCGGCTATTCGCGGGCCGTCCGGACCGGGCCCTTCGTCTACGTCTCGGGCACGACCGCCAGCGGGCCCGACGGCAACATCGTGGGCGTCGACGATCCCTATGCCCAGACGCGCCAGATCCTGGCGAACATCAGCAAGGCGCTCGCGGCCGTCGGCGCGGGCCCGGAGCACGTGGTCCGCACGCGGATCTACCTGACCGACATCAGCCGGTGGGAAGACGTGGGCCGGGCCCACGGCGAGGTGTTCGGCGACATCCGGCCCGCGACGGCCATGGTCGAGGTCGCGAAGCTGATCAGCCCGGAAATCCTCGTGGAGATCGAGGCGGACGCCTACGTGCCCTGACGAGCCGTAGGAGCGGCTTCAGCCGCGACCCCCAGTGGCCGAGTCGCGGCTGAAGCCGCTCCTACGCCGCGTCGGCAGGACGTTGGCGTTCAGGCGGAAGAGGTTCCCGGGATCGTAGCGGTTCTTGAGCTTCACCAGCCGCGGGTAGTTGGCGCCGAAGTTGGCGCGGACCTTGTCCTGGCTGTCGCCAATCGACGTGTTGAAGTAATAGCCGCGGGTGTAGGACTCGAGGCTGCTCCAGAACTCCTTGACCCAGGTACTGTGCTGCGGCGTCTGGCCCGGGTCCTCCCAGCTACCCAGAACGAGGAGGTCGAAGCTCGCCTTGCGGTGGTTGAACGCCGTGGCATCGGGACGAACGCGCCCGATCGCTCCCCCGAGCTGCTGCAGGACCATTACGGTCGTCCGTCCGGCAGCAGCGCTGAAGCCTGTAGTCATTGCATCGAGCAGGCGGGGATCCACTGACTCCACGAAGCCGCTCTTCACGTAGTAGTTCCGGCCTGCCGCATTGGCCTCATCGCCACCCGTCTGCAGCTTCAGGTACGGCATGGCCTTCACCTGGTCTGCCAGGGGCTTGATGAAAGTGCGCAACGGGGCAATCACCTTCTCCCCCGTCGCCAGGTCGCCCGAATAGCAGACTTCGAGCACGACCATCGGCTTCGCCCCGGGAGGCGCCACGATGGCGCAGTCCAGGTTGAGCTCGTCGGGTGCGGAGGCAGTGAATTCCACGAAGAACTCGAGGACCTCCCGGGCCCGGGCGAAGGGGAAAATGACAGGCCCGCCCAGGATCGTCGGATTGACCTCGTGCAGGCGATACTCGAAGTTGGTGGCAATTCCAAAGTTGCCGCCACCGCCGCGCAGCCCCCAGAAGAGGTCGCGGTTCTCATCCTTGCTGGCACGAACGACCTGGCCTCCGGCCGTGACGACGTCCACGGCCACCAGGTTGTCGCAGGACAGGCCGAAGCGCCGACCGAGGCGGCCGAACCCGCCACCCAGGGTCAGGCCGGCAGCGCCCGTGTGGGAAACGGTGCCCGCCGTCGTCGCCAGGCCGAAGAACTGCGCTTCACGATCGAGCTCGCCCAGCAGTGATCCGGCCGGCACCCAGGCACGCCTGGCGCGCGGATCCACGCGCACTCCGCGCATGTCAGACAGGTCGATCATCAGCCCGCCGTCGCAGACGGACTGGCCCGACGTGCTGTGCCCCCCGCTGCGCACAGCCACGAGGAGATCATTGGCCGTGGCGAACTGGACGGAGCGGGCCACGTCGGCAGCAGCGCTGCAGCGGGCTATCAGCGCGGGACGACGGTCGATCATCCCGTTCCAGACCTTCCTGGCATGGTCGTAGCCGTCCTGCCCGGCCATGAGCACAGGACCGCGAAGACTGGCCTGGAAGTCCTTCACCGCGGCCCGGGTGAGCACGGTCTCGCCGCCACCGAGCCGGGTGGCGGGTAGATCGCCGGCGAGTGGCGCATTCGCCAGGGCGGCGAGTGCGCGGGAGAGCGGCGTGCCGGCGGCGGCAACCCCGAGCATGGATCCAAGAAACAGGCGGCGCTGCATGGCGGATGACCCCGGAGCGGCTGGAACGGCCGACGCTACCACGGGCACAGGCACGCGAACAGGAAGGCCGAAAAGCAGAAGGGCGGCTTGCGCCGCCCTTCGGGGATCAATGCAGGGTTCGCCCGCGGCTCAGGAACGCTTGGCGGCAGCGCCCCGGCGCATCGTCACGGCGATGCCACCGAGGCCCAGCGCCAGCATCAGCAACGTCGCAGGCTCGGTCACAGACCACCGTGCCGGTGATATCGAGGGCCTTGGCCTTGCAGGCCGTCGTGCCAGGGCCCGCGGCCCGGGAACAGGTCTCGCGCAGACCGTAGGCCACCAGGTTCTGACCCCACAACGTCAGGGTGTTCTCGGTAATGACGTTGAGTGCCGGATCGAACTCTTCGAAGACGAAGGTGCCGAAAAGATCGGTGACGATGGTCCAGAGGGGCTGCATCGTGGCGCTGTAGAAGGCACCGCCCAGGCTGCCACCGATGATGTTTCCGTCCAGCAGGATGCCCGATAGACCGGTGAGCTTCTCGCCGTCCCAGTCACCGCTGATCGAGCCGGTGGCCTGGTAATAGGTGGAGCCGCAGAAGTGCAGGGTGTCGGCGACGTTGTTGCCGTTCAGATCCAGGTCGCTCGACGTGTTGCAGGCGTTGTTGACCCGGTAGAGCCAGCCGGCGGACGTGCCAGGCAGGGCGCCCGTATCGATGGTGTAGGTGGCCGGAATCGCCCAGGCGGCCTGGCCGATGAGCAGCGAGCCAAGAATGGCGGCCAACTTACTTGCGTTCTTCATGTTTCCCGATCCTGCCAGGGCAGTGTTGGTTTAGTTGTTGGACCGCAATTTAACACAATTAGTGCCGGTGACCAGCCCCTATTCGCCTGAAATCCTGAGGGTTTTCCGGCCGGAATGTATGATTTCCCGACACCCGCGGGAGACTACCAGCAGCGTTCGAGCTCGCCGTCACCGGTGATCGACCGCTCCCCGGTATTGGTCAGGCCCAGGCTGCCGCAATCCTCGTCGTTCTCCTGGGGTCCCTGGGGTGCGGCCGTCAGCGTGTAGGTCGCCGCATCGGCGACCGCCACGGTCAGGAGGTAGAACCCTTCCCCGGACGCGATCTCCTCGCCGTCGGCGATGGCGCAGTCGGCCGCGTCGTAGGCCCCGAACTGCGTGTAGCAGCGCTCGAGGCGCTGGGCCGTGTCGTTCAGCACGACCCGGCCGTCGGCCCGCCGGCTCTTGATGACGCTGGCCTGGTAGCTCGGCACCGCGATCATCGCCAGCACGCTGGCGATGACCATGACGATGAGCAGCTCGATGAGGGTGAAGCCCCGGTTCCGCGCGTGCACGTTCATCCTGTCTCTCCCCAATGCCGGTCCGCTCAATCCGGGAGCACGGTGATGCTGCTCACCACCGGCACCTCGCCGTCGGTGGGCACCAGCACCAGGCGGACGTTCATCCCGGGCCGGATGTCGCGGAGCGAGGCGCGCGCCTTGCCCGGCACGCGAACGGCGGCCGTGCTGGACAATGCCCAGGTCAGGCCGTCGGCGACGAACTTGCGGCTTGCCGGACTGACCGTCTCGATCCGGGTTGCCACTGTTTCCGGTGGGGGTGCGGCCTGGGCCCACATCGCCAGGGATGCCAGTGCCGCGGTCAGTACTGCCTTGCGCATGCTGTCAATCCTCACTGAATTTCGCGCCACGACTGGCGGCCCCGCTGCCGGCCGGCATTTTCGATGGTGGTGTCGATGCCGCCGCCGCTTCCCGAGCCGTACTTGTACTCAATGGTGTCGCCATCCGACACGATGCCAAGGCCCTTCATGATGCCCTGTGAGCCCTTGCGACCGCTGGCCGCCATCTTCTTGCCGTCCGGGTCACCATTCGGATCCTCGAGCACGAAGTCCTCGATGTCGAAGGACCTGTCGCGATTCAGGTCGAACGGAGATTCCACGAGGCGCGAGCCGCTCAGGGCATCGATTTCCATCAGCCAGGATTCACCGCCGGCGGAACACGCGTCGCCGGACGGAATCACGGTGGTGAAGATCAGCCGTCCGGACCGCAGCAGGGTGTTGCTGACCTGGCGCTCGCCGGACGTCGGCAGGTCCAGGTACCAGCCGTCGTGGGTGTCGAGGATCACATTGTCGGACGTGGTGCGGATGCCCTCGACATAGTCTCCAAACGTGACCAGCTGTTCGGTCTCGACGACCTGTTCCAGCAGGGTGGTCCGTCCGCCCGTCGGCAGGACCGGCGAGAGGGCGCCCTTCGCGTTCTTGTCACGAATCGCATAGATGGTGTTCGCCCCGGTGCCAACGCCGTTGTCTCCGACAGCGAAGTAGCGGCCCGTGCCGAAGTAGACAAAGTAGCCGGCCGGCGGGCTGATCCCCACTTCAGGCCGGGCCGTGATGGGCTGGCGGTTGACGCAGGGATCCTCGCTGCAGGCCGTGTACAGCGGCGCGCCTTCGAATGCGACCTCCCAGTCACCCTCGTCTGCGCTCGTGACGTCGAACTTCCACATGTTGCCCATGAGATCGCCGGCATAGATGTAGTCGGTGATGCGGTCGCCGTCCACGTCCACGGGTGTCGGACTGGAAAGGCCGTTGTCACCACCCACTCCGGTGTCGATCTCGGCCATCTTGGCGCCCGGTTTCCAGGTTCAGGATGAACAGGGTCGCGTTGCCACCGCTGTTATAGCCGTTGGCGACGATTGCCGCCCACTCGCCGTTGTACATCCTGGCAATCGTGGCCTCCGGAATTGCAACGCCCATGTTGGAATCGTCTTCCGACGTGAATTCCCAGAGGACGTCTCCATCATCGAAACTGTCCGGAGTGGAGACATTGAGTGCATAAACTCCCTTGCCGCCACCGCCGAGGGTGCCGACGAGAACTGTCTTCCAACTACCCCCGATATAGGCGTCCAGCGCCCGCGGCGTACCGTCGTTGATCAGGCGATGATTGGCATTGAAGCTGTCGTCGGTGAGATAGGTCAGTTCCGGGTAGACCGCGTTGGGCACGAACGCCATCAACTCGGCTCCGGTCTCTGCGTCGAAGCCGTGCAACATGCCGTCGTTCGACGCGACGTACACCACCGGTGTCCGGTCCTTGTAGGCGGTGCTCTTCCGGTAAGTCTTGTAGGTGGACCCTTCGAGTCCCGGGAAGCATCTCGAAACCGTAGTTCTGCTGTCCGACGTAGGATGGATCCGAATTGACGATGTCGCCGAGGATCGAACTGCGGGTCCGGAAATCCAGTGCATCCGGCGCCTCACCCGACCGGTCGCCGCGCAGGTACTCCAGGCGCTTCTCCCCGAGCCCGTCGTCCACCGCGGAAGCATTTTTGTTCAGCTCGGCCTTCTGATCGCTGGTCAACGATGCCCACTCGAAGGCCATGCCTGAATTCGAGTCGGGATCATAGGTATAGAGGTTCCGGCTACCCGCATCCGGCATCTCCAGGGCGGCGTTCCAGCCGGATCGGCCAGCCAGGACCGGTACGCCATCGTGTCCCCAGTTCACCGACCTGGCCACCCGCACCGATCGGATAGGCCAGCAGCTGGCCGCCCCAGTCGCTCGTCGAGAACCGCGCCTGGTAGATGAAGGTGTCGGAAGCGAGTCGCGTGGAGTTGGTGGCCACCGAGGCCGCGGAGCTGGTGCGTGCCTCGATGTCGGCCAAGGCCGCCTGCAGAGCCGCGGTCAGGTCCTCCTCGTTGTTGGCCTGGTAGTAGGTGCCGGTGCCGTTGGCAGCGGCGTCAGCCATCATCTGGTTGGCCACCGCGAAGCCCACGGTGTAGGTCACCAGGTTCTGCTGCTGATACCTGGAATCATCGAAACTGACACCGGTATCGTCATCCTCTCCCGTGCGCAGGTCGATGTCGTAGGCAAACTTCGCGATATCGTCCAGATACAGCGTGTACCCCTCGTCGGTGTTGCTGCCACTGGGCTGGAAGCCGTCCGATCCCGACAGCGAAGTTGGGGTACTCGGCGGCGGTGGTGGCCGGGGACAGGTTGTCCCAGTCCGGCAGCTTGGCGTCGGGGAAGAGCGCATCAGCCGGATCGTCGTCCGGGAATTCCGTGTCCTGGGTCGGATAGCCGTCCGTGATCACGATGACGAAGTTCTTCTGGCACCGGTACTGGATCGGGCTGGTGTAGTCCACGTCGTTGTAGAAGCCGTCCATGCCGCGGAAGTAGCGGGTCACCTCGTACAGGGCCTCGCCGAGCGGGGTCCACGTGGAAGCCGTCAGTGCGTTGATGTCGCCAACCAGGGCGGCCGTGTTGCCCGTGTTGCAGCTCTGCAGCACGCGGCCACCGTCGTCCGTGTTGAACGCCGTGAGGCCCATGCGCAGGTTCGTGTTGTCGTTGACCACGCCGGTGGCGACGTTCTTGGCCACGTTCATGCGGTAGTCGTTGGGAATCGGTGCCGGTCGTCAGGTTGGTACCGTCCGCGTAGGTCTCGAACAGGTAGTTCAGGTAATTGCCCGTGTAACGGGTGGCGTCCACCCGCCGGAGTACGGCAAGGTGAGGCACTTGGTCGTGAGGCCGTCCGCACTGACGCCCCGCGTCGTGCCCGCGGTCGGCACAGGTCACGCGGGGTTGAGCGGCGCAACGCCGTCGCAGGTGCCCCGGTAGCGGGAGGTGTCAGCGTCGAGTAGGTGACCGAGCTCGTGAGCGATGTCCAGCCTTCGGAGTAAGTCGGTGCCGTCCGGCACAGGTCCCGCCGTACGAGGCGGATCGGGCTCCAGTCCGGATAGGTAACCGTAGGGTCATAGTCGCTCGCCCAGATGATGCTTTCCATGGATCCCGAGTTGTCCACGACCAGCATGACGTTCGGGGTGACGCTCGTGGCAATGAAGAGCGGGGTCTCCGCCACAGTCACCGCATGGCCCGCCTGGCTCAGCGTCAGCAGCATGCCACCAAGAAAGGCGGACATCCGCGTCCGGTTTGAACTATCCATATTCTGCCTCCAACCCGACCTGTGTGGTCTTCAGTCTCAACGCTTGAAAGTGGTCTGCAGCGTCACGGTGGCGTTACCGCTCACCCCGACGCCACGTGAAGTCACGCGATAGAACGAGGCGTCATCAACGCTCGTATCCACCGCCAGGCTGCTCCCCGGTGCGATCACCCGTGGCAGCTGCTCGACGACGAAACTGGCCGATGCGTCAGCGAGCATTCCCGGCGCGTCCTCCAGCTCCTCGTAGAGGAATACGTCGTCCTCGTCGCTCCAATCAACCGCCGCCCAGACCGGATCGTCGGCTGGGCCATTCGGCGTGTAGAGGCCTTCCGCATTCGAATCGAAGTCCGGCAGGACCGGTAACTGCGCCTGATCCTCTCCCGCACGCAGGGCGGCCTCCGCCGCCTGGAAGGCGATGTTTCGATCCTGGGTGTTGCCGGTCATGCGCTCTTCCATGAGCGTCATCCGGGCGCTGGCCGTGGCCAGCAGCGTCAGCACCAGGAGCATTACGAGAGCGATCACCATCGCGGCGCCTGCTTCGCGACGTGGCTTCAGTCCTGAGATGGATGTCTTGCTGATCATGACACTCGGTTTCTCATGGCTACGGTGAAGGTAAGGACCCGGCGAAGGCGTCCATCGGACTCAACGGCGCCGCCGTCCGTGGGGTCCACCACCTCGCCAAGCAGGTCGAAGGTCCTCGGATCGGCATCCGCGACCCGGTCCTGGGTGCCGGCGGCCAGCAGGGCGACTTGCAGACTGACGACCTGGCTCCAGTCGCCCACGGCGTCCGCAGTCCGGTAGACGTTGGGGGACTGATTGCCGTCCGTGTCCTCGCCATAGAGGACCTGCATGTTTTCGATGCCCTCCGCGAGCTCCTGGGGCGGGTCGAGCCCGACGCGGCGCCAGAGCGCCGGACCGGTGCCGCTGTCGCTCTCGCGGATGAAGTAGGTCGTAGTACGCAGTCGGTAGACCTGGGCGCCCGCATTGAAGCGCATGGTGCCGAAGGCGAGAGTGCTGTTCCCGGGCGTACCCGCCGCCACGTGTTCGATTGCGCCCGACGCGGCGTCGTAGGAATCCACCTGGAAGATCGCGGCTCCACTGCAATCAGCCACGAGCGCGATGTCACCGTCCGCCAGGGGCGCCGGCGCCAGGCCGGCAGTCGTGACCGGGTTGGACGACGACGTGGCCATGTTGGCGGTGAGCACGATTCCCGGGTCGTCCACTGTCCGCAGAGTCAGCACATCGGTCCCGGCGACGACGTTCGTGATCGACGCCGGCAGCCCGCCGGCATTGTCGAAGCCGACTACGTGCTGGCCGTAGTTGTAGAGGAAGTCATTCGAGTTGTTCAGGGTGTTCACGACGGTGCCGAGGTCCCGGAGACAGCCGCGGAAGCCGGCCATCTGCGCATCGCGCTGGATGATCTGCGCGGCAAAGCGCGACGATTCCTGCCGGCCGGTGAGGCTGGTCTGCATGTCGTTCTGCCGCTTGGTCGTCAGGTAGATCTGGACGATGGCGCCAGTGACGATCAGGCCCAGGGTGAGCGAGATCATGATCTCGACGAGACCCACGCCGCGCTGGCGCCGGGTCGTGGTGTTCGGGTGCATCCTGCTCCTCATCACAGCCCGGTCCTCAGGAAGATCGACATGTCACGCGTGTCGCCGGCGTTGTCGTCGGAGGCGTCCGTCCACTCAACCTCGATCGTGACGACGCCATCATTCACTTCGACCGAACCGTCGCCGTTCGGGAGCGCCGCCAGTGCGGCCATCCAGTCGTCGAGGTCATCGCCGGCCAGGCCGCCGCCGGCGGGTGCATCACCCATGTCCAGGTCGTACTCGCCGTTCAGAGCCTGCTGGCGGTTGGCCCGCATCCGCTCGAGGATGTCGCGGGCCAAAGTAGAGGCCTCGAAGCGCTCGGCGGCACTGTTGGTGTTCTGCACCGTCGTCAGCTGAAGACCGGCGAGGCCGAGCAGGCCGACGGACACGAGGATCACGGTGATCAGGACCTCGATCAGGGTCGTACCGGCCTGGTGGGGTTGGCTGGGATGCTGCTTTTGCATGATCATTGCCCGGGTCTCCTCAATCGCAGGCGGCGTTGGCCACGGAGCCCCGCCCCTGCAGGTTCACCGAGATCGTCCGGTTGTGATTGCCGGTGCAGTCCGGGATGTCGAGTGCGAAGCTGACATCGGCGCCGTTGCTCAGGAACCCGTTGGCGCCGTAGGAGACGAAGTTGGCATCGGCGGTCAGCTCGGAACCGTTGCGCAGCTCGGGCAGTGCCCGCAGGACGGTGTCCGGCGGGACGCCCACATCCACGGCGCCTATCGGCGCGTTGACGTCGGTGAAGACGATCCAGCCCGTGCTCCAGTCCACGGCGTCGGCGCAGGTCTCGTTGTCGGTGGACGCACAGACGGTAACCGGTACGCCGCGGGTTACGGCCTCACTCCGGGCCAGGGCCAGGGCCCCGACGAGCGCGTTGGCCTCCTCGGCTGCCCGGTTGTTCTGGACGAAGTCACGGAAGTTCGGGACGGCCAGCGCCATGACCAGGCCGGCAATGGCCATGGTGAACAGCAGTTCCACCGCCGTCATGCCGCGGTTGCGGATCAGACCTGGGGGGTAGCGGCACATCACGGGCTCGTCTCCAGCACACCTTGCGATGGCCGGAACGATAGGTGAGCGGGCTGGAGAAGACCGTGACGGGTTTCCGGTTCTGCCGGAAAAAGACTATATATTTCAGTCCGTTAGCGCCGTCCGTCGGCGCGTGCGACCGCTGATCCCTTATGTTGCCTCGGCGGCAGGGAGTTCACGCTTTTTCAGCAGGCGGCGACCGAGCAGTCCGGCCACCCCCGTGCCCAGCAGCCAGACGCCGGCGGGCAGCGGCACCTGCGGCGACGCCCTGAGTGCCGAGAGGTAGACGGTCGAGTCCAGAATGTCATCGCCTGTGTCAGCGATGATGAACCGGAGCGTATTTGCCCGCGGATTCACCAGGCCGCCGAATGTCAGCAGCGGGTTGCCGCCGGGGGCGAGCATGCCGTCGAGCTCGGTGCCCGTGACCTCCGTCAAGTCCGGATGGTCCACGTTGAACTTCTGGTCGTCGATCTGGGCGATATTGGTGCCATTCAGAAACACTGCGAAGCCGTCGATGAAGTCGGAGTCCTTGAACTCGATGTACTCCTCGGTGCCATAGGCGAGCTTGAACCCTCACCCGGTCATAGCCGGACTGCACATCGAAAGTTGATGATCAGTTCCGTCACATCGTAATGGTCGAGAAAGTGCTGTGTGCCCGGATCGCCAGTGATGGGATCCAGCAGCAGTTCCTGCGCAGCGCTCGCCGGTGCCCCGGGAGGTGCGTCGTTTGGATGCTGGCGGGTTGGCTGTCTCGAGCCGAGCCGAAGGGCAGGCCGTTATTCCCTGTCGTGTTCGGGACGTCCTCGTATCCTGGAACCCACTACCCGTGGAAGTGACACGCCCTCGACACCGCCCGTGGTGAGCACGATGCCCGGGCCGATGCCGTAGGTGTCGGTGGCATTGGTGAAGGTGCCGGACGAGGTGAACGATCCCGTGGAGAGTTGCTCAGGAAACGGTCTGCTGTATGGCCGGACAGTGTCTGAGCCGGTGACGAGCGATGCCGGTGTGCTCCCGCCAGCCAGGGCGTTCGACCAGCGTCGTTCGTCCTGGGTGGACGTGATCGTGATGGCGTGGGCGCCGCTGGCCCCGATGAGGACGCCGGCGACCGACGGCCAGCCTGATCGGGATATTCATGGTGGCTCTCCCCGGGGTGGTCCCCAGTTGTGTTCTCCAACAATCCACCTGGTCTTCCCCGGCAAATCAAGGCATATTCCAGACTGTCGGTTCACTTTGCCATTTCCGGGCGTCGTGGCCCATTGGGCTAGAATCGCGCCTCCATCGCCCAGGAACAATGCAATGCGCAAAGCCAGTGCCCGCCACATCCTCGTCGCCGACCAGACCACCTGCGACGACCTCAAGACCCGCATCGAGGGCGGCGAGGACTTCGCCCAGGTGGCGAAGCAGTACTCCGAATGCCCCTCCGGCCAGCAGGGCGGCGACCTGGGCGAGTTCAGCCCGGGGATGATGGTCAAGGAATTCGACACCGTGGTGTTCAGCGCGGACGTGGGCAAGGTCCACGGCCCGGTGAAGACCCAGTTCGGGTATCACCTGATCGAAATCACCCGCCGCTCGGCCTGACGCCCGGCCCGTGAACCCCGCGTCGAAACGGCAATTCGTCCTTGGCGTCGACCTGGACGGCGTCGTGGCGGATTTCGCCCGCGGCCTGAAGCCCATCGCCGCGGAATGGCTTGGGGTCCCGGAAGGCACGCTGACTGACGAAATCAGCTACGGCTTCGGCGAATGGGGCCTCGATGCCGTGGGTGGCTACGACCCCCTGCACCGCTTTGCCGTGAAGGAGCGCGAGTTGTTCGCCCGCCTGCCGCCGGTGACCGGCGCTCCAGCAGCCTTGCGCCGGCTCGACACCATTCCCGAGATCCGCATTCGCATCATCACGCACCGCCTCTACATCCACTGGTTCCACAAGGAAGCCATCCGGCAGACCACCGACTGGCTCGAGCGCCACGGCATCCCCTACTGGGACCTGTGCTTCATGCGGGACAAGGCCGCCGTCGGCGCCGACCTTTATCTCGAGGACAGCCCCGACAATATCCGCTCACTGCGCGCCAGTGGCCACGAGACCATCGTGGTGCGGAACTCGACGAACCGGGACCTGGCAGGGCCCGGCGCCGCCACCTGGGAAGAGATCGAGGCGCTGATCCGCGACCGCGTCGCCCGCTGGCGGGAGCGTCCGGTAGGAGCGCCTTCCCTAGGCGCGACCCACGATCCGGTCGCGCCTGAAGGCGCTCCTACAAAAGCCGCATCTTCGCGGAGAAAAGCGGGTTGTTGCTGCACGCGTCCGCGGCGCAGGATTCGCCTCGATGACCGCGCGACTGATTGCTGCCTGGCCCCTCGAGCGTTACCAGCTCTGGCTCGCCTACGCCGACGGGACGGAGGGCGCCGTCGACCTGGAGGACCAGCTCTCGGCCTGGTCCCTCGAACCGCTCCGCGATCTGCGGGAGTTCCGGCGCCTCAGGCTGGACCGCAGCCAGAACCTGCTCGTCTGGCCGGGCGGCATCCTGCTGGATCCCGGCGCGCTCCACCGGGAACTGCGGCAGCGCCGGCGCCGGAAGCGGGTCGGGTTCTTCTAGAAGGTCACCACGCTCCGGATGGACTCGCCCGAGTGCATCAGGTCGAAGGCCCTGTTGATGTCCTTGAGCGGCATCGTGTGGGTGATCATCTCGTCGATGCGGATCTTGCCGTCCATGTACCAGTCGACGATCTTCGGCACGTCGCGCCGGCCCTTGGCGCCGCCGAAGGCGGAACCGCGCCAGACACGGCCCGTGACCAGCTGGAACGGGCGCGTGCTGATCTCCGCGCCGGCGGGCGCCACGCCGATGATGATGCTCTCGCCCCAGCCCTTGTGGCAGCACTCCAGCGCCTGGCGCATGACCTGCACGTTGCCGATGCACTCGAAGCTGTAGTCCACGCCACCGCCGGTGATGCGGATGATCTCCTGCACCACGTTGTCGCAGTCGTTGGGATTGATGAAGTGGGTCATGCCGAAGGACTCGGCCATCGCCCGCTTCGCCGGGTTGGTGTCCACGCCGATGATCATGTCGGCGCCCACCAGCCGGGCGCCCTGCAGGACGTTGAGGCCGATGCCGCCCAGGCCGAAGACGGCCACGTTCGCCCCCGGCTCGACCCGGGCCGTGTTGATGACGGCGCCGATGCCGGTGGTGACGCCGCAGCCGATGTAGCAGACCTTGTCGAAGGGCGCGTCCTCGCGGATCTTCGCCACCGCGATCTCGGGCAGCACGGTGTAGTTGGAGAAGGTGGAGGTGCCCATGTAGTGGAGCACGCTCTTGCCGTGGGCGGTGAACCGGCTCGTGCCGTCCGGCATGACTCCCCGCCCCTGGGTCTCCCGGATCGCCTGGCAGAGGTTGGTCTTGCCCGACAGGCAGAACTTGCACTGCCGGCATTCCGGCGTGTACAGCGGGATGACGTGATCGCCCTTCTTCAGGGAGGTCACGCCGGGGCCCACGTCCACGACGACCCCGGCGCCTTCGTGACCGAGGATGCAGGGAAACAGTCCCTCCGGGTCCTTCCCGGACAGCGTGAACTCGTCCGTGTGGCAGACGCCCGTCGCCCGGATCTCGACCAGGACCTCGCCGGCTCGCGGGCCATCAACTTCGACGGTGTCAACGACGAGCGGCTGGCCGGCGGCGAGGGCAAGGGCGGCACGGGACTGCATGGGCGGTGACTCCGGATCAGGACCGACCGGAAGTGTAGTCGAAGGTCAGGGCGCCCGGGCAGCGGCAGCCAGTTCCGCGAAACCCGTCCAGTTGCCACTGCCGATCCACGGCTCCCAGAGCAGGGCCGCGCCGCCGGTCGAGTTCCGTGCGAATGAGGATGCTGGTGCCGCGGCCCAGGCGCGTGACCTGGCTGCCGGTGAGCGGCAGGATGAATGACCTCGCCGTGGCAACTGGCGCCGCGTACGGGACGGTAGTCACTCCCGGGATCCTGTCCACCCGCGCGCCGAGGTCCAGTTCCATGGGCTCCCCGTCGACGATGAGCTGGATCGCCGTCACGTCGGCCAGTTGGGGGTCACCGACGGAGACCCCGCGGTCGATGGTGCTCCACAGGCCCAGCCAGAGCCACCAGGAGCGCCTGCCGGACTGGTTCACCGCCAGCGGCGCCGCGGAGAGGTAGTCCCGCGCGTTGGCGGCGCGAGCCGGGTCGTCGCTGAACAGGAGGAAGGGCTGTTCGACGCGGGTGAGCGTCGCGCCGGTCGCGTCATCGAGATACTCGCCGGCGCGCCGGCCGGGCTCGGCAGTCCCGCAGGAGGCGACGAGTGCCGCCGCAACTGCCGCTGCCAGAAGCCGCCTGATTGCTCCCGCACCCATGATCAGAAGTCCGCGCTGTAGCCCATGTAGAGGTAATACCCCGTCGAGTTGTTCGACTCGTCGCCGCTGTCGCGGGTACCAAACTCCCCGCCGCCCTCGAACTCGAGCCGGAACTGGCGCGTCATGCGGTAGAGCATACGGAGGCCTGGCCGGACCAGCAGTTCCGTCGCGTCGCCCGCAATGATGTCCCGGTACGAGACCAGAAGCCGGGGATTCAGCCGCAGTGCCTGGCTCAGCGGGTAGCGGGTATCGAGGAACACCGCGGTGGACTTCGACGAGCCGCTGTCGGAGTAGCGGAGACTGAGGACGGAGATATCCCCCTCCCGGATCAGGCTCGTCCCGATGAGACTAAGGTAGGAATAGATGAGCGTCCCGGAGTCCGGCGTCTCCCGCACGCCGCCCGAATCCGGCGTCCCGTCGTACTGGGAGGCCGTGACGTCCGCGCTGATCTGGAAGCGCTCCGAGATCGGGCGGGACACACCGAGCGCAAAACTCTGCATCGCACCGGAACGGTCGAGAGCCAGCTGGCGAATCTCACCCTCCGTGTAGGTCAGCAACAGGTCCTGGATGCTCGAGGCCGGCTGGCCGATCAGGGCATTCTCGGTGGTCAGGTACGGGGAGTTGCGCCAGTCGAACCGCCCGTTGACCGTCAGGCTGTTGTCGAAGGTCCAGTTGCCGAGTGCCGCCACGCTGTTGAGCTCGCTGTAGCCGAAGTCATAGTCGACCGATGCGATCAGCGCCCTGTTCCCGCCGAAGTACCGGATCTCGGCGCCCGCGGCCTCGCGGTCGTTTACATCGTCAACCTCCTGGATGTTCATGAATACGTTCACGTCGATGAGGTCCAGCAGGTTCAGTGCGTCGACGCTGAAGCCGTAGAACGTGCGGCTGGTTTCGACGGTCTCATTGGGGTTGTAGACCGGAAGGCCGGCCAGCACGTTCAGGCGGTACGACGGCGCCACCTGCCAGGACACGATTCCGCCGTCGAAGCGGCCGAGCACGCCCTGGTTTCGCAGGGTCTGCCGGCCAAGCCGGGTGGAGACACCCAGGGACTGGTCATTCAGGTCCATGTACAGGTCGTAGATCCGCGTCTCGTTGTCGGGATTGTCGTCCCCGCCGGACATGTCCCAGGTGTAGCCGACGGTTGCCCTCGACTCGAAATCGAAGCGCTCACCGGTGTGGCGGGCGACGACCTGCGCATCGGAGAAGAGGGCGGCCTGGTCCACCGAGCCGGACTCGCCGCCGAAATCGATGGAGTCGCGCCGATAGAACTGGGAGATTCCTCCGTAGACATCCCAGGCGCTGTCGCGCGCCGCGGCCTGGCCGCGGATCGATTCCTTCGGCTGCTCGCGCGCCGTCGTCAGCGCCGCAAGCCGCTGCCGGACGCGGAGCGCTCCATCGCCATCGGGGTACTCGGCCAGGTACCGCTGATACTCCGCCACCGCCTGTGTGACCTGGCCGCTGCGCTCCCGCGCGAGCCCCAGCAGTTCGCGCGCCTCCGCCGTCTCGGCGCGCGGTGGCGCCGCGAGAATGCGGGTCGTGACGTCGATGGCGCGCGGATAGTCCTGATCGATGATGGCGCCGCGCGCCTGCCCGAGCAGGTCGGCCGCCTGCGCGTCGCTGAGCGGGCCGGCCACCGGTCCGGCCGTCGCCGGGACCGGACCCTGTGTCGGGGGGATCGTGGCCGCACCGGAGGCGAGTCGCTCGGCAGCGGAGGCCTTCGTCACCCAGGCGTCCGGATAGCGCGAGCGCAGGCCGGAGAGTACGGCGTCCGCCTCAGCTTCGGTGGCGAAGAAGCCGAGGCGCAGCCGGTGCCACAACTGGTCGTCAACCTGCAGATCAGACACATAGACCGTCTGGCCCTGCCGTGCGAGCCCGGGGGGCTCGGCACCGGGATCTATCGGCGAAGTCGTGGAGCGCAGGTTCAGCACGAAGCCCGGCGCCACCGTCGCCGGTGCCTGCTTCGGCTGCGAGGCCAGCCTTGCCCGCTCCTCCGCACGCGCAATCTGTTCAGGAGTTAGTCCCGCCCGCGACGACGGGGTCGGGACGACGGGGGCTGCCATCGACGCCGGGGCATCCACCCGGGTGCCCGCAACGACTTCGACCCGCACGTGGAGCCCCCGCAGGTCTCCGCTCTGCTCCGCCACGGCGATCACCGGGCGGTCGAAGCGCAGGCGTAGCGTGGCGTTGGCCCCGGGCTGGGCCGTGTACTCCACCTCGTCCAGTGCGGCAAGCTCGCGGCCGGCCGGCCGCGTGGCCTCCCGGATGGAGTCATCCGCACCGGGACAGCGGTCCGTCCGGACGAGCGTGATCTCGCTGAGAGCCGTCGCCGTACCCGGCGAACCTGCCAGGAGCCGGTTCGGGCAGGCGAACCGGATCTCGATGTCGGCGGTACCGCCGGTTCTCGAGATCAGGACGGAGACGATCTCTTCAGGCGCTGCCGCGGCAACGCCACCGGCCAGTACCAGTGCGAAGGCGAACAGGCTGCGCATGATGCTCACGGGATTCAGCCGGCGGGCGTCCAGGCCCGCGTCGAGTGGCAGGCCTCGCAGTCGCTGCTGGTCGGGATGTGGGTGGGCGGCTTCCCGGTTGCCGTCAGGCCGTTGTGGCAGCTGAAGCAGGTGCCCACGACCGCATTGTGATCAACCGGTCTTACATAGCTCCAGGTGGTCTCGCGGTGGCATGCATCGCACTCGTCAGTGGTGCGGATGTGCCTGATGGACGGGCCTGTGGCCTTGACCAGCCCCGCCCGTGAGTGACAGGCCACGCATTGGCGGGGCGTGCCCTCGAAGATTCCGCCCACGTGGCATGACGCGCAATCGACGCTACGGTGGGAGCCTTCCAGCGGCCACCCGGTCGACAGGTGGTCGAAGGAGGAGCCGAAGGGTGTCTGGGCAACGCCAGGGTCGATGAACCCGGCGCCGACGGCGAGCACGGCGGCGACAGCCAGCCCGGCGCGTCGTAGGGTGGCAATGACGCTCATTGTGACCTTCTCCTTGCACCCGAGAACGTGCGGGTGTTGTGGCAGCGGGCGCAGTCCGCGCCGAACTGGCCGTTGTGCCTGTCGTCCCTGCGATGGCAGCTGCCGCAGTCGCGGGCCATTCCCCGGCCTTCGCCGGGCGGCCGGCCATGGCAGGCGGTGCAGCGCAGGTCCGAGTGGGCGCCGTCGAGGCGGAAGTCCGTCTGCGCGTTGTGGTCGAAGGTCCAGATGCGCCAGTCGTTCGGCGTGTGGCAGTCGGCGCAGTCGTCACCGAGGTTGCCCTTGTGGACGTCATCGGGCCGATGGCAGTCGATGCACGCCGACTTCGTGCCAGCGAACTTCTTGTCCACGTGGCAGGAATCGCAGGACGTGGTGGCGTGCAGTCCCGCGAGCGGGAAGCCCGTGAGGTCATGATCGAAGCGCACGTCAGCCTGCCAGGTCTTTTCGCCGTGGCAGGTGCCGCAGTCGGTGCCGAGCGATTCCTTGTGGGGGTCGTTCCCCCGATGGCAGGACACGCAGGTCATCTCCAGCTTCTCGGTCTTCGCTGTGCCCTTGTGGCAGGCCACGCAGCCAAGCTCGGCGTGGGCGCCCTTCAGGGCAAACTTCGTCTCCTTCGCGTGATCGAATTTGCCGTCCTTCCAGGATTTCGTCGTGTGGCAGGTCTTGCACTCGACCCCGTTTCGGCCCTGGTGCGTGTCGTCGCTCCGATGGCAGTCGACGCATGCCTTGCCCTCGGTTTTCTTGAAGTCATTCCCGGCGTGGCAGGCCGCGCAGTCGAGGCCTGAGTGGCCGGCCGTCAGGGCGAAGCCGGTCTTTCTGAGGTGGTCGAACGTCGGCTCCTTCCACTCTGCGGTGGAATGGCAAGCCTGGCAGTCGGTGCCACGCTGGCCCTGGTGCGCGTCATCAATCCGGTGGCACGCCACGCAGGTGGTGGGCGTGTCCTTGTAGCGCTGCCCGGCGTGGCAGAGGCCGCAGTCGACCTTCTCGTGGGCACCGGTCAGCGGGTAACCCGGATCGCTGGCCTTGGCGTGGTCGAACTTCGTCTCCTTCCAGGACGCGACGTTGTGGCACGTGGCGCAGTCATCTCCCAGGGCCTTCTGGTGCGCATCGTCGCCTGCGTGGCACCCGATGCAGGCGGACGGCGTATCGCGGTGCTTCTTCTTCGGCTCGTGGCAGTCGCCGCAGGACACCTTTTGGTGAGCACCTTCGAGCGCGTAGTCGGTCAGGGCATGATCGAACGTCTGTGGCGTGAGGCGAACGATGTCTGCGGCCCGGCCCTCGTGGTCGGTGTGGCAGTTACGGCACTGGCCGGTCCGCGCCGCCTCGGATCGCCAGTGGAAGCCCGACTTCCGGCTGATGTCGGCATCCACCTTGTCGTGGCAGTCAAGGCAGAGCTTGCGCTGGTCGTCCCGCGCGAATGGAACGTGACACTTCCTGCATTCCTTCTCGGTTTCGGCATGACCGCTGATCACCGGGCCGGGCATAACCAGACCCTCCCAATCGACAGCTCCGGCGGCCAGGGGGGCGAGTGCGCACAGGAGAACGGCAATCAGAGTTGCCAGTCTTGTTTTCCTGCCAGACGCCACGTCCGGATCCCGTTCAGTAGAGGTGTACGGCGAAGACGTGGAACAATCCCGAGAAAATCATCATCAGGAAGAACGGCACGTGCACCACGTGCCAGAGCGCGAAGAGCCGCTCGAAGGCTGTGAAGCGCGCCACCTGGCGCACCTGGCTCAGGTGCTCGCGCAAGTACTTACGTATCGTCGCCTCGAGCCGGTCGGCGTGCTGGTCGACGACCGCAGATGTCATTGCCTTGGTCATGAGTGCGCGGCGGGTCCGGGCCATCAGGCGGCTGTAGGTCAGCCGCGTCTGCCAGCCGATCGTCAGGTGGCGAATGATGCCATCCATGACAGTGACGGACGGGGCGAGCACGCGCTTATCCAATGCCACCAGTTCCTCGCGGATAGGCTCGATCAACGCACTCGCGTGGCCACCGGAGACCGACTTCTCGAGCACTCCCACCATGTCCTGGAGAGTCGCCTTGCTGCCATACAACCCATGATGGATGCCGGCATAGAAGTAGCGGCCAAGCACGCCGCTGCCAGCCACGAGCAGCGTGCAGTACAGGGCCACCTGGGAATTGAGGTCGCCCAGCTCGAAATTGCAGTGATACAGGATCAGGACGGGTCCGACGATCCCCAGCATCATGTGGGTGCGAAACCAGTGCCGGGTCTCGCCGAAGCGCGCAAGCCAGCGCACGCGCTTGCGAACCGAGTAGAGCAGCAGGAGCAGCATGAGCGAGCCGCCGACGATCCCAAGGGCATAGCCCAGCCCGTATTCACCATTGATGTTGCGCTGGTCGCGGCCGATCCAACCCACATAGACGGCCAGCGCCGCAATCGCGTAGCCCGCCAGCGCTCCGTAGCGCGAGTACAGGGACCGCAACGTTCGCCAGGGCCGCTCGTTCGTCGTAGCCGTCGCTACGCGTGCAGCTACCGATGCTCCGCTCAAGACCTGCCTCCTCGCCACATCGACGACTGTCACTGGATTTGTCCCGCTGGGTGGCGAGGATCCGGTGGCCCGCGACCGGATCTGCGAATTGCACTTTCGCACGTAGTTGTGCATCTTATGCACAAGAGCGTCGGATTGCATCCCCATGGTTCGTTTTATGTCAAATGAACCAAGCGCGCCCTCACCCGTTGCTCACGTTAACGGCGACGGCAAATCGGCACTGTGAAGCCCCGCACATCCGGGACCCGGCAGGACCATTGAAAATGAATCGGGGTCGTCAAGGGGTCGACCTAATCTATGTCCGGGTGTTTGCAGCCATGAACTCGACGATGGCGGTGCTGACGTATCTGTTGCCAGCGATGGTGATCGTCGTCACCTATGGCTGGTTCCAGAACCGCCATCACCGGCGGAGCGCGGCAGTGCTCGAGGCCTCCCACGCCTCGGGGATGATCGAGCCGCCCGCCATTCACCCGGTGATCGATCCGAACCTCTGCATCGGCTGCAAGGCCTGCATCAACGCCTGCCCCGAAATGCCCGGGCACCAGGTGCTCGGGATGATCCGGGGCAAGGCCGAACTGGTTTCGCCCAGCGACTGCATCGGCCACGGCGCCTGCCGCACTGCCTGCCCGGTTGGCGCGATCACCCTGGTATTTGGCACGGAGCGTCGCGGGATGGACATCCCCGACGTCGGACCGGACTTCCAGACCAACGTGCCCGGCATCTACATCGCCGGCGAACTCGGCGGCATGGGCCTGATCCGCAACGCCATCGAGCAGGGCCGGCAGGCCGTCAGCTACATCGCCCGGAAACCTGCGCCGAAGAACGGCGCCGCCGTGGACGTCGTCATCGTCGGCGCCGGGCCCGCGGGTTTCTCTGCTTCACTGGCCGCGATGGAGCACAAGCTCAGGTTCGTCACGATCGAGCAGGATTCGTTCGGCGGCATGGTTTCCCACTATCCGCGCGGCAAGCTGGTCATGGCCGGCATGGCGCACCTGCCACTGGTGGGGAAGGTGAACTTCGGCAGCACCAGCAAGGAGGAACTGCTCGCCTACTGGCAGAAGGTGCAGCGCGAGACCGGCGTGCCGATCAGCTTCAGGGAGCGCGTGATGGCCGTCACCCGGGAGGGCGACGGTTTCCGGGTCCAGACCAGCGCGCGCGAGATCCTGACGCGGCACGTGCTGCTCGCCATCGGGCGGCGGGGCACCCCGCGCCAGCTCGGCGTGCCCGGGGAGGACCTCACCAAGGTCACCTACAAGCTCATCGAGCCCGAGCAGTACAGCAACCGGCAGGTGCTGGTCGTGGGCGGCGGAGACAGCGCCGTCGAGGCCGCCACCGCCATCAGCCAGGTCCCGGGCTCCAGGGTGGCGCTCTCGTACCGCGCCGACGCCTTCAGCCGCGTCAAGCCGGCAAACCGCGAGCGCCTGAAGGCCGCGGCAGACGCGGGAAAGGTCCAGGTACTTCTGAAGTCCGAGGTGCTCGGCATCGAACCGGACAAGGTGCTGCTGCGACTCGTGGAGAATGAAATGGCGCTCGAGAATGACGCCGTGATCATCAGCGCCGGCGGCGTCCTGCCAACGGCATTCCTCAACTCGATCGGCGTAAAGGTCGAAACGAAGTACGGAACCGCCTGATGAAGCGCAGCGCGTTTACGGCTTCAGCCACGCTTGCCCTGCTGGCACTGGCCGGTGGCGGCAACGCCCAGACGCTGGAAGACGCGCGCAGCGCCGTGCGTGTGAGGGACTTCGCCACGGCAGCGCGCATCTACACGACGCTTTCCGAACGTGGCGACATGCAGGCGCGGTACCAGCTGGCCATGCTCTACGGTTCCGGCAATGGCGTGCCGCGCGATGCGGCGCGGGCGGCCGCGCTGATGAAGGACGTGGCCGCGAGCGGCGACGCGTGGGCCCAGTACAACTACGCGCAGATGCTGGACAACGGCTCTGGCGTGCCGAAGGACGCTGCCGCCGCGCGCGAGTGGTACGGGCGCGCCGCAGCCGCAGGCAATGAACGCGCGGCACTGCGGCTGAAGGACCTGCAGGCCCAGGCAGCGGCGGCGCCGGCCCGGGATCCCGAAGCACTTCGGCGCGCGGCCCAGCGCGGCGACACGGCCACGTTGCGCACGCTGGTGGCCGCCGGCACGGACGTCAATGCGGCCGACGGGCACGGACGGTCCGGGCTCATGGAGGCCGTGGACGGCCAGCGCGGGGATGCGGTTGCCCTGCTCCTGGCGGCGGGCGCCGACCCCGACGCGGCGGACGACACGGGCAGCACGGCGGTGCACAGGGCGGCACAGGCCGGCGATGCCGGCATCCTGGGCCAGTTGATCAAGGCCGGCGCGAAGCTCGACCGGCGCGATGGCCAGGGCAATCCCCCGCTGATCGTCGCCGCCGCCGCCGGGCACGCCACCGCGGTCACGATGCTGCTGGATGGCGGCGCGCCGGTAAACCAGCCCGACGAGCGGCAGTGGACCGCCCTCACGGCGGCGCGCGAGCGCAATCACCCGGACGTGGCCCGCCTGCTGGCGAGCCGCGGGGCGAAGGACACGCAACCGGCGCGCGCCGCCGCGGCGCCCGCCCTGGCGAGCGCGGTCGATTCCGCCGGCGTCCTCCCGGGCGCGACCCCGCTGATCTACGCCGCCTGGCGCGGCAACACCGATCTCGTCGAACGGATCATCGCCGACGGAGCTGACATCGCGGCGCGGGACCAGGAGGGCAAGACCGCGCTCCATCGCGCGGCGGAGCGCGGCCACCGGGACATCGTGGCGTTCCTCCTGGCCCGTGGTGCGGACGCCAACGCGGCGGCTGCCGATGGAGCAACGCCCCTCATGGAGGCCGCCGCCGGCGGCCACGCCGGCATCGCCAGCCTGCTGGTGCAGCGTGGCGCCCGCACCGGCGGGCGCGGCCGTAACGGCCAGACCGCCCTGTCGCTGGCTGTCGCCGCCGGCCACGAAACCGTGGTCGGCATCCTGGTCGACGCCGGCGCGCCGGTCGATGAGGCAGGGCCGGGTGGCGTGACGCCGTTGATCAGCGCCGCCGGGCTGGGGTCCATCGCAATCGTGCGCACCCTGCTCGACAGCGGCGCCAACCCCAATGCCCGGGATGACAAGGGCCGATCGCCTGCCTGGACGGCTGCCCAGGCCGGGCAGCCCCGCGTCCTGGGCCTGCTGGCAACGCACGGCGCTGACCTCGGCGCCGGCGCTGCCGACAATGAAACTCCGCTCATCGCCGCCGCCCGCCGCGGCGACGCTGCCACGGTGGCGGAGTTGCTCCGGCTGGGAGTCCCCGTGGACGCCCGCAGCCGCGACGGCAATACCGCTGTCATTGCCGCCGCGACGGCGGGTAGCTCCGACGTGATCCGGAAGTTGCTGGCGGTCAAGGCGGACCTCGACGTGCGGAACAACGCCGGCAACACGGCCCTGATGATCGCGGCCGCCCAGGGACAGGACGACACCGTGCGGCTGCTGCTGGCCGCCGGCGCCGACCCGGACGTCGTCAATGTGGACCATCGCACGGCACGGGACCTGGCGGCGCTCGCGAACAATTCCCGGATCGTGGAGCTGCTGCCGCGATGACCCAGCCTCGAAAGGTCGATCCCATGAAAGCGCACCTGTTGAAGCGTTGCGGGAGCGGGATCGGCCTGCTCGTCCTGCTGCTCCTGGGCCTCGGCGGCTGCTCGAGCCCGCCTTCTCCCGAGAGGGTCCAGCCGCTGGGCGAGCCCGGCATTCCCGACCACACGCCCTTCGCCGACATCAGCTGCCTGAAATGCCACGACCGGGACCGGCCCGCCCCGGTCACCGACACGACGACCGGCGCCGCCCTGATCCACGGCGGCGGTGCGGACTGCGGGCAATGCCATACCGCAGGCGGCGAGACCTGGCGGGTCTTCACCACGTTCAGTCACACCCCGACCCCTGCCACCTGCCTGGACTGCCACTCCACCGTGAGGCCCACGGCGATCGTCAACGACACGATGCTGCATTCCTACCCGGGCGTCGGCGACTGCGCGGCCTGTCATTCGGCCGGCGCGGGTGTCTCCTGGAACACGGCGACTTACGTCCACGAACCGTCTCCCGTCAGCTGCGCGGAATGTCACTCGGCGCAGCGTCCGGCCACTGTCGTGAACGGGTTCTCCCACGACGCCGGCGGCACCGGCGACTGCTCCAGCTGTCACCACAGCCCGGGGATCAAGTGGAGCGACGGCTTCTTCTCGCACTCGCCGGCCCCGGCCCGCTGCGCCGATTGCCACGCGGTCACCCGCCCCGCGGGCCCCGTCGGCACGCCGCCCTTCGATCACGCCGTCTCCGGCACGGGTGACTGCAAGAGCTGTCACGCGCCCCAGAGCGCCACGCAGACGGACTGGACCGGCGGCAGCTTCAGCCACAGTCCGGCGCCCGCCACCTGCATCGACTGCCACCTGGGCATCCGGCCCGTCGGTCCCGCAGGCACGCCGGCCTTCGATCACGCCAACGGCGGGCTGGGCGACTGCGTCAGCTGTCACGTCCCGAAGAGCACGACCCAGACGGACTGGTCGGGGGGCAGCTTCTCCCACGATCCGGCTCCGGCCACGTGCATCGACTGTCATGCGGTCGACAGGCCGGCGGAGCCCACGGGTTCGCCCGCGTTCGATCACTCGATCGCGGGACTGGGCGACTGCAAGAGCTGTCACCTCCCCCTCAGCGCCACCAAGACGGACTGGCGGGGCGGCACGTTCTCCCACGTCCCCGCACCCGAAACCTGCATCGACTGCCACCTGCCGCAACGTCCCGCGACCGTGACGGGCAGCGGCTTCGATCACGCGCTGGGCGGCACCGGCGATTGCGCGGCCTGCCACCAGAATCCCGGCGTCACGTGGGCCGGAGCCATTGGCGGCTACGATCACAGCACGACGCCTGCCGGAACCCGCTGCGACAGCTGCCACGAAGCCGAGCGCCCGTCCGCCGCCGTCAGCGTTGCCTGGCCGGGCCACCCGGCCAGTCCAAACCTGTTCCTGCATTCACTGCTGGCCACCACCGACTGCAAGAGCTGCCACCTGGATCCAGGCGGCGCCTGGTCTCCGGGCATCTACTCCCACAGTCCGGACCCCGGCCAGTGCTCGGTCTGCCACCTGAACCAGCGTCCGGTGGGCCCGTCCGGCTCACCCGTCTTCGACCACGCGCTGGGCGGCTCGGGCGATTGCGCGACCTGCCACGCGGTCAGGACCGCGACGAAGACCGACTGGACGGGCGGCACCTTCACCCACACCAGCGCGATCAAGGTGTGCGCGACCTGCCACGAGTACCGGCGACCGGCGGACACGCTCCACACGACGCAGGGCGCCGGCGACTGCGCCAGCTGTCACGCCATCAAGAGCGCAACGAAGACCGACTGGACGGGCGGCACCTTCAGCCACGCGCCGAAGCCGACGACCTGCGCCGGCTGTCACACGGCGGACAAGCCGGCGGCGGCCGTCCGCGGCACCGGGGTGTCCACCGACGGCAAGACCTACCAGAACGACTACCTGCACAGCCTGGTTGCCGGCGACTGCGTCGCCTGTCACCGGGAGCAGAGCGCGACGCAGACGGACTGGACGGGTGGCAGCTACAGCCACAGTCCGGTGCCCACCAAGTGCTCGACCTGCCACACGGTCACCAAACCTGGCGCCGGCGCCACGTCCTTCGATCACTCCCTGCCGGGCCTCGGCGAATGCAGCAGTTGCCACGCCTTCGCCGGGAAGAAGTGGACCGGGGCATCGGCGGTGCCGTCGAGCGTCATCCTGACGCCGCCGACGGGGAAGAACTGGCCCAGCATCACGGCGCCTCACCCGGTCATCGATTCGGCCAAGGCGGGACTGACCTGCGCGAGCTGTCACGGGACCAACACGGGCGCCAGGATCATTGACTACGATCACGCGAAGCCCGTGACTGGCGCCAAGTGCGTCTACTGTCACTACACGGGCCAGACGGAGACGTCGGCTGCGGTCGAGACGAAGACGCACGAGAGCACCAGCAACACCAAGGACTGCAACGTGTCCGGGTGCCACCGGCCGAAGTCCTACCCGACCTGGAACACGACAGTCGAAGACATTCTCCGGTGGAGAGTGGGGAGAGCCGTGAGCAATGATCCCCAGCACGCCGCCCTCGCCGCCCTCCGACTGGCCCTCCGACCGGTTTTCAGGCTCCTGCTTCGCAGCGGTGTGACCTGGCAGGAAGCCAGCGAGGTGTGCAAGGCCACCCTCGTGGAGGTCGCCACGGACGACTACGGGCTGCACGGCCGCCCGACCAACATGTCCCGGGTTGCGATCATGACCGGCCTCGGGCGACGGGAGGTCAAGCGCCTGCGGGACTTGCTGGCCGAGGCGCCGGCGATCGAACCCGGCCGGCTGCATGGCGCCACCCGCGTGCTGACCGGCTGGTACCTCGATGAGGACTTCACGGACGAGGCAGGGTCGCCGCTGGACCTGGCCTTCGAGAGTTCGCCGGGCCAGCCCTCGGGACCCTCGTTCACCGACCTCTGCAAACGCTACGGCGGCGACCTGGCTCCCATCACCATGCGCCGGGAACTTGGCCGCGTCGGCGCCCTCCAGGAGTTGCCGAACGGCGAGTTGCGAGCCCTCAAGCGCTACTACATGCCACTGCAGATGGATCCGGACGCCATGATCCGCGGCGGCTCCATGCTCGAGGACCTGGGCACCACGGTGACCTTCAATCTCGGCAAGTCGCAAGAGGAGCCGCGGAGATTTGCCGGCCGTGCGACCAATACGCGGATCCGGCCAGCCGACGCCCGGCGCTTCCGGGCGTACCTGGAACAGGAGGGCCAGGCCTTCCTCGAACGCGTGGACGAATGGCTGTCGCGGCATGAGGCCCCGGTGGAACCGGCCCCGAAGGCGCGAACCCTGCGCATCGGCGTGGGCGTCTACGGCATTCACGACGAGCAGAAGCCCTGACCCTGCCGGCGCGCGGAATTTGGCGGGCCGATTCACCGTGCGATACTCGCGTCATGACCGGGCACCCCCGCATCCAGCCAGCAGGCGTTCGTCTTGTTGGACACGGCCAGCTGGATGACAGCTTCGCCAGCGGCCTCGGCCTGCAGCGCCTGGCAGAAATCACCCACCTGCCCACGGGGATCGCGAGCGGGCAGATGGAAACGGTCAGCGTGCCGGCAGGCGGCAGTACGGCAGAGTGCCTCACGCCCGGTGACGAAACCCTTCTCTACGTGGTAGCGGGCCATGTGCGCGTGAAGTGGGGCCCCGCGCTGGTCGCGGAGACGCCGGCAGGTCCCGGGGATACCGTCCTCGTGGCCGCGGCCACGCCCTTCCGGGCGGACAACGCCAGCGCCTCGGCTACCCTCCAGCTCATCATCGTTCGCGGCGGATAGCATCGCGCCGATGCCAGTCCCTGTCCTGACGCTCGATCTCCTCCAGACCCTCACCCTGGCGGCCGTCGTCTACTACGCCGGCGTGCTGCTCCGGCAGCGGATCGCGCTGCTGAACCGGCTCAACATCCCCTCGGCGGTGGTCGGCGGCCTGGTGTTCGCCGCGGTGGTCTTCGTCTGCCGGGATCGCTTCCTGAATCTGCAACTGGAGACGACGGGACAGCCGCTGCTGCTGGTCGCGTTCTTCACCACCATCGGCATGGGAGCGAGCGTGGCGTTGCTCCGCTCGGGGGGCGCCGCCGTCGTGATCTTCCTGACCTTCGCCACCGTGGTGTGCGTCGCGCAGAACGTGCTCGGGATGGGCGTGGCCACGGCGCTCGGCGAGAACCCGCTGATGGGCGTGATGGCCGGCTCGGTGACGTTGATGGGCGGGCCGGCCACCGGGCTGGCCTTTGCACCGGAGTTCACGAAGGCGGGCCTGCCCGGGGCGGAGGTGCTGGCGATCACCTCAGCGGTGTTCGGCATCGTGTGCGGCGGGCTCGCCGGCGGCCCGGTCGGCACCTGGCTGGTCCACCGGCACAAGCTGAAGGCGGCTGCGCAGCCAGCCGCAGCCAGCGGGTGGCGACGTTCCCGGCGAACAGGCGCGCGAGATCGTCGTGCACGTGGAGCGGGAGGACACGGCGATCATCCGGAACCTGGCCGTTCTGGCCCTGGCCATGGGCGTCGGCAGCATCCTCAGCCGCTACATCCAGGCCACGGGGTTCACCCTGCCCGCCTACATCGGCGCCATGATCGTGGCGTGCGCACTGCGCAATGTCGACGACGCCACCGGCTGGCTCCGCATCGACGAGGACTCCATGGACTTCATCGGCGGCATCGCCCTGAACATCTTCCTGGTCGTGGCGCTGATGGACCTGAAGATCTGGCAGCTCGCCGGCCAGGCGTTGCCGCTGTTCGTGATCCTCGTGGCCCAGCTGGCGCTGCTGGTTGGCCTGGCGATCCTCGTCTCGTGGCGGCTGATGGGGCGGGACTACGAGTCGGCCGTCATGGCCGGCGGCTTCATCGGCTTTGCCATGGGCACGACGGCCAATGCCGTGGCCAATATGCGCACGCTCGCGGGCCGCTTCGGGCCCGCGCCACGGGCCTTTCTCGTCGTGCCGCTGGTGGGGGCCTTCTTCATCGACTTCATCAACGCGCTGGTGATCACCGGCTTCGTGAACTGGTTGCGCTGAGGGCACCGCCTGATGGCGAGGAGTCAGTAGCGTGGATATCCAGAGCATCGCCCTGGCCGCCGGGCTGGCCTGGGCCAGCGGCCTGCGCCTCTACGTGGTCATGTTCCTCGTGGGCATCGCCGGCCACTTCGGGTGGATCGTGCTGCCGACGCACCTGGAGGTGCTCGCCAACCCGATCGTGCTGGGCACGAGCGGCACGCTGGCGGTAGCCGAGTTCTTCGCCGACAAAGTTCCCGTGCTTCGACAGCCTGTGGGACGCCGTCCACACCTTCATCCGGATTCCGGCCGGCGCGCTGCTCGCCGCGGGTTCGGTGGGCGGGCTGGGCGAAGACAGCCTCCCCCTCATGATCGCCGCCGGGCTCATCGGCGGCACGATCACGGCGGGCAGCCACTTCACGAAGGCCGGCAGCCGCGTGGCCATCAACCACTCGCCCGAGCCGTTCTCCAACTGGGTGGCGTCCCTCTTCGAGGACGTTGCGGCGCCGGGCATCGTGTGGCTCGCCATCGTGGCGCCGGTGATTCTGCTGGTCGCTGCTGCTCTTCGCGATCCTCGTGGCACTGTGGCTCCTGCCGAAGCTCTGGCGCTGGATCGCGTCGATCCTCCGGCGCATCGCCGGCTGGGGCGCTCCGGCTCGATCTCCGTAGGAGCGGCTTCAGCCGCGACCGGGGTCCGCATCCGAGCGGCCAGTGGCCGATGCCTCGCCCGCGACAAGACGTGTACTCACGTCAGCGGGCGGGGTCTTCGGGCGATGGCCGCGGGATGTACTACGGATTCCGGATCCGGGTCGCGCCTGAAGGCGCTCCTACGACAGGCGGAGCGGCAACGTGCGCAGGCGCTGGCCGGTGACGGCGAAGACGGCGTTGGCGACGGCCGGGGCGATCGGCGGCACGCCGGGCTCCCCGACGCCGCTCGGCGGTTCGGTGCTCGGCACGATGTGCACGTCGATCGCCGGCGAATCGGCGAGGCGCAGCTGCCGGTAGTCGTGGAAGTTGCTCTCCCTGACCGCGCCATCCTCCAGCGTGATCTCGCCGTAGAGCGCGGCGGACAGGCCGAAGAGGATGCCGCCTTCCATCTGCTGGCGGACGATGTCCGGGTTGATGGCGGTGCCGCAGTCCACGGCGCAGGTGACCCGGTGCACGCGGATCGCGTTGTCCGCCGCGACCGACACCTCGGCGACCTGCGCCACGACGCTGCCGAAGGCCTCCTGGATCGCGAGGCCGCGTCGGCGGCCGGGAGGCGGCCGGTCCTGCCAGCCGCTCCTTTCCAGCACGAGTTCCAGCGCGGCGAGATGGCGGGGCGAATCCTTCAGGTAGCGCCGGCGAAACGCCGCGGGATCCTCGCCCGCCGCCGCAGCCAGCTCGTCGACGAAGCTCTCGATGACGAAGCAGGTGTAGGAGTGGCCCACGGAGCGCCAGATCGAGATCGGCACGCCGGGATTCCACTCGGCGAGTTCCACGCGGACGTTCGGCACCGCGTAGGGCATGGCCTTGGAGCCTTCCCGGGCGGCGAAGGAGCCGATCAGCCGGTCGAAGAGCGCCACGAAGCCGTCGGTCAAGCCAGCGACCACCGGCTTCGGCACCCACTCGGGCATGAAGAGCGATGTGGTCAGCGGAAACACCAGCCCGTTCATGCTGGCGGCAACCAGGCGGTGCTGCCAGGCAAGCGGCTGCCCCTCGCCGTCCAGCCCGGCCCGCAACCGATGCAGCGTCGCCTCGCGGAAGAAGCCGTGCTGGAGATCGTCCTCCCGCGTCCAGACCAGCTGCACCGGCCCGGGCACGCGCCGGGCGATCTCCGCCGCCTCGGTGACGTAGTCCACGATGAAGCGCCGGCCAAAGCCGCCGCCGACGAACGTGGCATGCACGGTGACGGCGGCGCGCGGCAGGTCGGAGGCCTCGCAGATTGCCTGGCGCGCGATGTCGGGCGCCTGGGTCGGAATCCAGGCCTCGCAGCCCCCGTCGCGGAACCACACGGTGGCATTCATGGGCTCCATGGGCGCGTGGGCCAGGTAGGGCAGCCAGTACTCCGCTTCCAGCACCTGCGCCGGCCTTGCCGAAGGCATCATCGCGGCACCGTCGTCACGGATGCGATGGCCCGCCTGGCTGTCGAGCTGGCGGCCCTGCTCCGCCCGGATCGATGCGCTGCTGATTCCGGCCAGCGGACCGGGCTCCCACTCCGCGTCGATCGCAGCGGCAGCCGCGCGGGCCTGCCAGAAGCTTTCGGCCACTACGGCAATGCCGCTGTGGATGGGGAAGACGTCGCGGACGCCGGGCAGGCGCCGGGCCGCCACGGCATCGTGGGACTTCAGGACCGCCTGGAGCCGGGGCGGTCGCTTCACGATGGCCGTCAGCAGGCCGGGCAGGCGTGTGTCGATGCCGTACTTCGCCTGGCCGAGGATCTTGGCCGGCACGTCGGGCCGCGGCACGTCGCGGCCGATCCAGCGTCGCGTGCCGGTGTCGCTGCGCAGGACGACGGCGTCGGGCACCGGCAGCGCCGCCGCGGCCGTCGCCAGTTCACCATAGGTCAGCGTCCGGTTGCCCGGGCCGGTGACGGCACCGCGGCCATTCGTGTCGAGCGTGGCGACGTCCACGTCCCAGCGGCGCGCCGCGGCGGCCAGCAGCATCTGCCGGGCGCGGGCTCCCGTCTCCCGGATCGGCAGCCAGCGCCCCGCCATGCTCCGGCTTTCGCCGGTCACCTGGGCGGGATCCTGGAAGAGCGGGTGCACGGGCGCGATCTGCGTGGTGATCTGGCCGGGCGCGACATCGAGCTCCTCGGCGAGCAGGGTGACGTAGCCGGTGGTCACGCCCTGCCCCATCTCGATCTTGTCGACCTGCAGGATGATGGCGCCGTCGGGGCGCACCTGCAGCCAGGCATTGGGGTTGAAGCCCTGGGCGCCGGCCACGAGCGGCGCCTCGGACGGATCCGGCCGCAGCCAGCTGAGCACGAGCCCGCCGCCAGCCAGCGCGGCGGTCCCTGCCAGCAGTTTGCGCCGGGAAATTACCAGGGGATCGGCTTGCCGTCGACGTTGACGGGCACGCCCTTGTCCTGGAGCGTGAGTTCGGCGACCAGCTTGTAGAGGCCCGCTGCGCTCTCGGCCGGCTTCAGCGCCTTGCCCGAGTAACCCGAGTCCGCGAGCATGTCGGTCTCGACCATGCCCGGGGCGAGCAGCGCGACGATGATCCCGCGGCCCATGAGGTCGTTGCGCAGCGCGCGCATGCCCATGTTCATGGCCGCCTTGCTCATCTGGTAGTAATAGAAGCGGGACATCCGGCCCATCAGCGTCAGGGAACCGAGGCCGCTGGTCATGCCGATGATCTTCTTCTGCTTGCTGGCCTCGACGTTGGCCACGAAGGCCTCGGACAGCTTGAGCGGGCCGTAGACGTTGGTGTTCATCACCTCGTTGAACAGCTCCTGGTCGAAGCTGCCCAGCTGCTGGTTCTCGATGGGGGTGCCCAGCCAGCCGGCGTTGTTGAACAGCACGTCGATGGGCACACCCTGGTATTTCGCGGCGAGCTTCCCGATCTGGCGCACGTCGGTGACGTCCAGCTGCTCGATGATGACCTTCGGATTCGCCGCGGCCAGGGCCTTGAGCTCGGTCGCCTTCTGCGGCGTGCGGGTGGTGGCGATGACGTTCCAGCCCTGCGCGGCGAACTCCGTCGCCAGCGCCAGGCCGACGCCGCGGTTGGAACCGGTGAGGAGGATGGTCGGGCTCGCCGGATCGCGCACCTTGGCCGCCGTCGCGGGCGCGATCATTGCAATCAGGGAGAGGACGGCGACGGCCAGCCGGCAGACGAGAGTGTTCATCGCAGCAAGATCCGGATCAGTGAGGGCGGACCGGAAGTCTAGACGAATTCAGGCCCGGCTCCCCAATCCCGGGACCGGTCTGCGGCCAGGGATACACCCGCCGCGTGTACTCCACCGTGGCGGGCGGCAGGGGAAACCGGGGCTGGCGACTGGATGTCGGCACCGGGTTCTTCACCTTGTGGGCCAGCAGGCTGGCGGGCGCCTCGTCCGCCTCCACCCAGCGTTCGAGGGCCGTCAGGTAGTCGATGTCGGCAGCGCCGGGACCGCCGCCGCAGTGGAGCATGCCAGGCACCATGAAGAGCCGCGCGAAGTCGTCGAGCGGGTCGGCGCCGAGGCGTTTCCGCGCCCCACGCCAGTAGTCCAGGGTGTGGGCGGGCATCAGGCTCTCGTCCGCCCAGCCGTGATAGACGAGCAGCCGTCCACCCTGGGCGCGAAACCGCTCCAGGTCCGGCTTGAAGCCGGTCACCGCTGCCGTGGCGGCGAACTGCCCGGGCCCCGCATCGAAGTTCACCGCCGGCAGGGCGCTGGCGGGATCTCCCTCCCGTGATGATGACGGCACCGGGGGGTCGGGTACCCAGGCCAGGTACCGGGACCAGTTCTGCACGATGAACTGGAAGTACGGCACCTTGCCCGGTGGCGCCAGGAGGAACTTCTCCCACATGAACTCGCTGCCCACCGGCGATCCGCCGGACGACCAGGCCTTGCCCGTGCTGGTGCGCGGCCCGCTGTAGATCCGCTTCGCGGCCTCGACCTGGTCCGCGGTGAGGCAGCCGCGCGTTGCCTTGCCAGTCACCGGGCCGGTCGCCGGGCACAGCAACGACTCGGGCCTGAACCCGCAGGCCTCCGGATCGCCAATGACGCCGTCCACCTGGCCATCCGCCGGATCACACGCGCCGATGGCGGCCTTGCCGAGCAGGTCGAATTCGGCCCGCTTCAGCAGCGGCTCGCCGCCCGGCCCGGAGTTTGCCGCCAGCACCCAGGCCATGTGCGGCACGGCCAGCGACTGGTTGAACGGCGCGCCCGCGATGATGCCGTCGTAGTCGTCCGGATAGCGCTCGGCAGCGACGAGCGCCTGTCGGCCACCCGTCGAGCAACCCCGGAAGTAGGAGTAGCTGGCCCGGTCACCGTAGTAATCGGCGACGAGCTCCTTCGCCGCCAGCGTGGTGACGTGGGTGGCCCGGTGGCCGAAGTCGGCCTCGAGCGCCGGGTTGTTCCAGGCCCACCGGGCGTCGGACGGATCGCCCGTGCGGTGGCCCATGTCCGTGGTGGCAACCGCGTACCCCCGCGCCAGCGCATCCTCCATGCCCTGGACCTGCAGAATGCCGCACAGGTTCGAACAGCCGGTCACGAGCAGCTTGCCGTTCCAGCCATTGACGGGCATCCGGATCTCGAAGCCCACCTGGGGATCGATGAAGCCGTTCACCCGGCAGAGTGCTGGCTGGTCGCCGGACGGCGGCAGAATGCCAGTAGCCTGCAGCCGGACGCCGGCGCCCACGGCCTCGCTGAGGTCGATGGCCTTCAGCGCTTCGCAGGCGAAGCTGTCCGACGCTTCCGGCAGAGCAGGCTGCTCCCCAGGAGAGGCGCCGGCGAGCAGCATTCCGGCGAGGATGACGATGAGGCGCAGCATGAAGACGGCCAGCCCGCAGCGAGTTGGCTGCAAAGTGCCGGACACGGATCAGCGGGTCAAGCCGCCGGGGCGTCGGGGAGCGTCAGCGCCCCACCTAGCGACTAGAGGACCGGTTCGATGAATAACCGCCCGGGCGCCCGCCGCCACGGCGTTGACTGTGGCCATTGGAATTGCCGTTGCGCGGACCGCCCTCGCCCCGCTGGTTGCCGTTGCGTTGCCCGCCATTGCCGTTGCGCTGGGCAACGGCGCGCGGATCCACGTAACGCTCTTCCTTGACGGCAGGCCGGTTCGGGCGGACCGGCGGATCGGAGATCGCCGGCAGCTGGGCCCGCTGGATCGGCCGGCCGAGCAGCCGCTCGATGTCCTTCAGCAGGCCGCGCTCCTCGCCCGCCACCAGGGACAGCGCGACACCGGAGGAACCAGCGCGGCCCGTGCGGCCGATGCGGTGCACGTAGTCCTCCGGCACGTTGGGCAGCTCGTAGTTGACGACGCAGGGCAGTTGGTTGATGTCGAGGCCGCGGGCCGCCACTTCCGTGGCCACCAGGGCCGTGATCTTGCCTGCCTTGAAGTCGGCCAGCGCCTTCGTGCGGGCCGACTGGCTCTTGTTGCCGTGGATGGCGGACGCGTTGATGCCGTCATCCTCCAGCTGCTTGGTCAGTCGGTTGGCGCCGTGCTTGGTGCGGGTGAACACCAGCACCTGACCCCAGTCGCTGTTGCGGATCAGGTGGGACAACAGGCGGCGCTTGTCGTCCTTGCGGATCTCGAAGGCGTGCTGGGTGACCAGCTCGATAGGGGCATTCCGGCGCGCCACTTCGATGGTCACCGGGTTGTGCAGGAAACTTCCCGACAGCTCGCGGATATCGTCCGAGTACGTGGCGGAGAACATCAGGTTCTGCCGCTTCGGCGGCAGCAGCTTGAGGATCCGGCGGATGTCGCGGATGAAGCCCATGTCGAGCATGCGGTCGGCCTCGTCGAGCACGAGGATCTCGATCTTGCTGAGATCAATGGTGCGCTGCTGGACGTGATCGAGCAGGCGGCCGGGCGTGGCCACGACGATGTCGGTGCCGCGACGGAGGCTGTCGGCCTGCGGGTTGAAGCCGACGCCGCCGAACACGACCGTGACGGACACCGGCACGTACTTGCCGTAGGTCTTCACGCTCTCCGCCACCTGGGCGGCGAGTTCGCGGGTCGGCACCAGCACCAGCACGCGGGGCGTGCGGCTCTGTGGAATTCCAGGCGCTGTCAGCAGCTGCAGGATCGGCAGGGTGAACCCGGCCGTCTTGCCGGTGCCCGTCTGGGCGCCCGCGAGCAGGTCCCGGCGGGCCAGGATTTCGGGGATGGCGCGCATCTGCACCGGCGTGGGTATGGTGTAGCCGTGTTCGGTAACGGCGCGCAGAAGTTCGGGTTTCAACCCGAGAGATTGAAAAGACATGTAGTGATTTTCCTCTCCAGCCTGCAGAGACCCCTGACACTATTGGCCGTGGCCAATTCCCTGTCGGGGGTTAATCCTCTGGTCCGGTAGAGGCGGGATATTGAGTAGCCTACTGGAGGTAGTCCAGGACGGTTGGTCGAAAGGCTCAGATGAACGAGCTGACCGGACGAAAGCTTGTGTAACGCCGTGCACCATACACGAAAGGCGCCTCCGGGCCAAGCACGCCGTCACACTTGCCCCGGCGGGCGGGCCTCGTCAGCATCAGCCCCATGCCTCCCGAGACGCTCTGGATCCTTACTGCTGCAGTGTTTACCGTCGCCATCCTGTACTCCTCGGTGGGTCACGCCGGGGCGTCGGGTTACATCGCCGTGATGTCCCTGCTCAGCGTGGCGCCGGCCGAGGTCAAGCCGATCGCCCTGGCGCTGAACATCCTCGTGGCGTCGATCGGTACCTTCCAGTTCTGGCGGGCAGGTCATTTTTCATGGCCACTGTTCTGGCCATTCGCGCTGCTGTCCGTGCCGTTTGCGTTCATCGGCGGCTACCTGGACCTCCCCACCCAGATCTTCAAGATCCTGGTCGGCATCGTCCTGTTGCTGTCGGCCTTCCAGTTTCTGGTGCGCCCCCCCGCCGAGAGCGAGCCGCGGCAGCCGCCCCGGCTCGTCGCCATGAGTGCCGGCAGCCTCCTGGGGCTGCTGTCGGGGCTTACCGGGACGGGCGGCGGAATCTTCCTGACGCCGTTGCTGATCTTCATGCACTGGGGACGCACCAGGACGGCTGCCGCGGTATCGGCGCCCTTCATCCTGCTGAACTCGGCCTCGGGACTGGCTGGAAACTTCAGCGCCACGAAGTCCTTTCCGGCGTTCGCGTGGGCGCTTGTGATCGCCGTGATCGTCGGCGGCTCCATCGGCTCATGGTTCGGCAGCCGCCACCTGCCGCACCTGGTGATCAAGCGCCTGCTGGCCATCGTGCTGACGATCGCCGGGTTCAAGCTGATCCTCACCTGAGCTGCTACGCCGTCAGGCCGGGGCCCTCGATCAGCGCAGGCCGAGAAATCCGGCGACGAAGAGAATGACGACGACCAGGCCCACGATATAGATGATGCTGTTCATGACGATTCCCTGCAGACGTTGGTAACGAATTGACCATCTCCATCTATACTCGGTCGCTGTGCATTCCACTGTTCGCCAACCCACCAACGAGGCCCCGTGGCCCGGAGACACCATGAAAAGCAGACGTGAAATCATCCAGCTGATGCCCTTCGCAGCAGTAGCCGTCCTGGCGGCCTGCGGCGGCAAGCCGGCCGACACGACCGGCAGCCCCGCCCCGGCACCGGCTGCGGAACCGACTCCTCCTGCGCCGGCAGCCGCGGCGCCAGCACCCGCCGCCATGGATCCGGCAACCTTGCCGATGCTGGACGAGGCGGATCCGGTGGCGGCAGCGCTGGGCTACGTCGCCGACGCGGCCCGGGTGGATACCGGCAAGCATGCCAACTTCGTCGCCGGCAGCCTGTGCGCCAACTGCAATCTATTCTCGGGCTCGGCGGGCGACGAAGCGGGCCCGTGCTCGCTCTTCCCCGGCAAGAGGGTCAGTGCCGCCGGCTGGTGCGCCAGCTACGTGAAGAAGCCCGCCTGACGCGGGCGGGCTGGCGCTACTGCAGCGCCAGCTCCATGACCACGCCCGCCTCGGCCGCCTTGCCCTCGGCGGGCGCGGTCAGGAAGACGCGGCCGGGATCGATGCCCGTGTCGGTGAGCAGCACGGTTTGCACGGCTTCCGCACGGGCCTTCGCCAGCGCGAAGAACCCGGCGTCGGACACCGGCACGCGCTGGCGCAAGCCGTCTTCCAGCAGGGCGATGCGCGCCGCAGGATCAGTGGCCTCCGGCGGCGGCTCGGGCAGGGGCGCGTCCTTGCCGAACTCCTGCCGGTAAATGGCGGTGAGAAGTCGCTGGTAGGCCTCGGGCTCCGCACTGACGCTGGCAAAGGTCACGGCATCGACCGGCTGCTTCTTCGCCGTCAGTTCGGCCCTGCGTGCCGCAACCACCCGCGCCTGCAGGCCGGCCTCCCGGAGGGCAGGCTCGTCGGCGTCCCGGTTGAACACGGCCGGCACGTTGAGCTGCAGACCGGGCCGCTCCGTGAGGGCCTTGGCGAGTGTCGCCACCTTCTCCTGGCCGGCAGCGTCGAGGGACGGATCGCCGGCGGCGAAACCGATAAGGTTGATTTCCTCGCCGCCGCCGAAGAGGCTGCCGAGCAACGCGAAGGGCGCCGTCACCGCCTTGGTCAGCAGGTTGACGAGAACCTTCCAGACGATGGGACCGATACGGAACTGGGGATCGTCCAGGTCGCCGGTCACGGGCAGGTCCAGGTCGATGACGCCGTTTCGGTCCTTGAGCAGCGCAACGGCGAGCTTGAGTGGCAGGCCAACGGAGTCGGGACTTTCGACCTTGTCGCCGAGCTCGAGCTGGTTGATGACGAACCGGTGGTCGGCGTCGAGCTGGCGGTCATTGACCTTGTAGTTCAGGTCCACGGACAGCTTGCCCTGGCGGATGGAATAACCGGCAAAGCGGCCCGAGTAGGGCGTGAAGGACGCAAGCTCCACGTTGCGGAAAGTCATCGCCATGTCGAGGAAGGTCTCTGCGGCCAGCGGGTTCACCTCGCCGCGGATCGTGACCGGTGAGAAGCGGTCCACCTGGCCATCCAGCTCGACTTTGGCGCGGGACCCCTGTGACGATGAGAGGCCGGCGATCGTGCCCTTCAGCTTCTCGATGCCGATGGCGAAGTTGGGCCGGGTGGTGAAGTCGGCGAATTTCGCCGAGCCGTCGCTGATCCGCACCGTGCCGATGCGGATGGGAAACGGCGCGGCCTCGGCGCCGGCCGGTCCGGTCGCCGGCGCCTTCACGACCGCCACGGCCTCCGGTGCGCGGCTCTCCGCCGGTCCCACGGTCGGCCCCTCCACCGCGGCAGCGGTCGCGCCGGGGGCCGCGAGGATCGCGTCGATGTTCGTGGTGCCGTCGGGCCCGATGATCACCCGGGCGAAGGGGCTGCGGGCATCGACCGTGCGGATCCGGAGGCTCGCGGGGACCGAGCGATACTCGACACCCTCCAGGCGCAGCACCTCCCAGTTCACGAAGTCCTCGCGCAGCACATTGTCGATCGTCCGCAGGCCATTGATGCTGACGTCGCCGGTGAAGCCCAGCTCGGAGCCGGGCGGCACGTCGGCGTAGGTCACCTGGCCCTTTCCCGCCAGCGTGCCCCTGGTCAGTGTCAGGCTGGTTTCCCGGGCGATGTAGGGCTGGGCCAGCGCCAGGTCCAGGCCGTTGACGTCTATCTCCGCGGTCGTTGCGAGCGTGTCCAGGTTGGTGTTCGCCGTGACCTTCAGGCTGCCCCCCTCGTTCAGGGTTGCCTCCATGCCGGCCGTCACGGTCGTGCCCGGTGCGGTGGAGTAGCCCTCGATCGTCACATTCAGCGGCTTCAGTACGAACACCGGAGCGGGCGACAGGCTGCGATCCTCGAGCCCCAGGGCGAGGTTGCGCACGTTGATGCGTGGAATGCTCACCTCCCAGCCAGCGTCGGCGGGAGCCGATGCCGTCTCTTCCGCGGGTGTCGCCTCGACGACCAGCGGATCGAAGATCCCCGAGCGCTTGAGCTCGCCCTCCGGCGTGATCCAGCCCTGGATGCTTCCGCCGTCCAGCGTGATCTCGCCGACGATGGCCTTTTCTTCCACCAGCGACAGCCCGAGGCCCGTGGCGGTGATCTTGTCCAGGTCCACGTAGTCTGTCGCTTCACCCCGGTCCCGGATCGCCAGCGACGTGATGACCAGCTCCCCGGAATCCACGACGACGTCCGGACCAGAGTCCCGGTCCGCAAACCGGTAGCGGCCGCGAAGGGTGGCGGCGCCGCGGGTGATTTCGAGGCGCAGCGCATCACCGAGAAATTCCGCGAGCCGTGCCAGCGGCAGGTCGCTCAGCGTGAACTCGCCGTCGGATGCCAGGGGCTGGGCCTGCAGCGTGCCGCGCCAGGCGAAGCGGCCCGTGTCGAACACGGTGGCATCCAGCTCATAACGCTCGCCGTCCCCGATATACGTGCTGAAGTCCGTCAGGCGGAAGGTGAGCGGCTTCAGATCGGCCACGAAGGGCTTGGGGCGGTCCCGGTCCTCGTAGCGCACGCGGCCCGCGCTCACGTCGAGTTCGCCGATGACCAGGCGGGGCAGCGGCTCGTCCTCCCCGGCCGGCGGCGTGCCGGGCTCCGGCGGGGTCTCCAGGTCGGCCAGGTTGAGATTGCCGCCCTTCCGGACCACGGCATTGACGGCGAGCCCGTCGAGCTTGATTGCCCGGAACGACAGGGCCCGTCGCCAGATGGAGTTGACGTCCAGGTCCACCAGCAGCCGGTCGAAGCCCAGCATCGGGCTGTCATCGGCGTCGGGCAGCATCAATTCGTCCACTTCCAGCGTCAGCGTGAAGGGATTGAAGCGCACCTCCCCCACCGCCAGGTCCCGGCCGTAATCGGCCTTGACGGTGTCCTGAGCCAGGTTCGTGGCAAGGCGCGGTACCGCGAGGAACCCAAGGGCTGCATACAGGGCCACCAGGCCCGCAATGACGCCGCCGGTCTTCAACAGCTTGCGGGCGGAGATCTGCGGCTTCTGCATTGGCCAATATTGCAGCAAGATGCGACTTCATGCTCGCTGTATGGATAGCTGCCGCCTTCGCCCTCGGCCTGCTGGCGCGCCAGCTCGGACTGCCGCCCCTCATCGGTTTCCTGGGTGCCGGCTTCCTGCTCAACGCGGCTGGCATCGAGCGCGTGCCGCTACTCGAGGACGCCGCCCACATGGGCGTCCTCCTCCTGCTGTTCTCGGTCGGCCTGAAGCTGCGCCTCCGCAACCTGATTCGTGCCGAGGTCTGGGGCGTGGCGCTCCTGCAGTTCGCGGTGGCGTTGCTGGTGGTGGCCGTGGCAATGGGGGCCGGAGTCGGCGCTTCGCTGCCCGTGGTGCTCGTCCTCGCCAGCGCGTTGTCCTTCTCCAGCACGGTCCTCGCCGCCAAGATCCTCGAGGAGCGACGGGAGATCCGGGCCTTCCACGGCCGGGTGGCCATCGGGATCCTGATCGTGCAGGACGTCATCGCCGTCGCGTTGCTCGGCGTCAACGACGGGCGGGCCCTGACGTGGGCTGCAGCGCTCGCCCTGCTCCTGCCGCTCGCCCAGCCCCTGGTCCGCAGGCTGCTCGACATGGCCGGTCACGGGGAGCTGCTGATCCTGCTGGGCAGCGCGCTGGCGCTGGGGGTCGGCGGCTACGGCTTCGAGGCCATCGGGCTGTCGGGCGAGCTCGGCGCACTGCTGATCGGGATGCTGCTGGCCAACCACGCCAAGGCCGTCGAGCTCTCCGACTCGCTGTGGAGCCTGAAGGAGTTCTTCCTGGTGGGCTTCTTCCTCAGCATCGGCCTCACCGGACTGCCGACCTGGCACACGCTGGGCCTCGCCGCCCTGCCGATCGCGATCCTGCCGCTCAAGGTTCTGCTGTACTTCCTGCTGCTGCTCGCCTTTGGCCTCTCGGCCCGTACCGGCTTCCTGGCGGGCCTGAGTCTCGCGACCTACAGTGAGTTCGGGCTGATCGTGATGGCGGCCGCCGTGGACCGCGAGCTGGTCCCCGCCGAGTGGCTGGTGGCGACAGCCATCGCGGTCGCCGTGTCTTTCGCCATCGCCGCGCCGCTGAGTCGTTTTTCCCACGACATCTTCACGGTGCTGGAGAGGTTCCTGCGGATCTTCGAGCGGCATCGCCGGCACCCGGACGACGAACCTATCTCCCTGGGCCGGGCGGAAGTCGTCGTCGCGGGAATGGGACGCGTGGGAACCGGCGCGTACGACCATGCGCGGGAGCTCGGGCGGAAGGTGGTTGGCCTGGACAGCGACCTGGGCAAGGTCGAGAAGCACCTGAGCGAGGGTCGCCGCGTCGTCTACGCGGATGCGGAGGACCCGCTGCTCTGGCACCGGCTGAACCTGGACCACGTGCGGGTGATCATGCTCGCCCTGCCGGATACGGAAGCCAAGATCCTGGCCAGCGAGCAGCTGCGCCGCCGCGGCTTCAAGGGGCTCATCAGCGCGACTTACGTCTGGCCCGAGGAGCAGGCTCCCATCATCGCGGCCGGCGCCGATATCACCTACAACTACTTCACCGAGGCCGGCGTCGGGCTGGCGGCAGACACCTTTGAGGCGCTTGCGCCCGACGCGGAATCCCGGCCAAATAAGCAGCCGCGTCCAGTCACGCCAGCCAGCCCCAACCGTCCATGACCGCAATCCTCACTGCCAGTCTGGCCCCCGTCCGCAACGACTCGGACATCCTGCCGGCGTACCGCGGGACTCCGGTCGCCGACCTGCTGCGGTTCCAGAACCTCGGAGCGGGCCCGGCCTCAACCCCGGCCAGGTACGAGCGTCCGGCAATACTGATCGCCACCTGCCTCGAGCAAAGCGCCCCGCTCCGCATACCGCAGGGCTTTGCCATCTCGCTGCACACTGCCGCGGCCAGCCTGAAGCGCGACCCGTTCAAGGTGTCCTGGGCCATCGGCGTGGCCGGCGTGAAGGCGATCGCGATCGTCGGCCATGACGACTGCCGGCTCGTGGAGCTGCGGAATCACCGGGAACAGTTCGTCGTGCAGATGATCGAGGCAGCGGGCTGGGAACGGCCGGCGGCCGAGCAACACTTCGACCACTGGAGCGACCTCTTCGAGGTCGCTAACCCGGTGGAGTTCGCGGCGGCAGAGGCCGCGCGGCTGCGGAGCCGTTACCCGAAGATCCTGGTGGCGCCCCTGCTGTACCAGTCGGCCACGGGCGCCCTGCAGCAGGTAATAGTGGAGTAGCCATGCGTGGAATCCTGCTGGTCGTCCTCCTGGGAATGCTGGCGGGCTGCGGATCGCCGCCGCCGAAGGTGGATCTGCTGATCCCGGTCAATGCCAGGTGCACGACCTGCGAGGACTTCATCCGTTGCGACGGCGGCCGCGCAAACGCCGCCGTCTACGACCCCACCTTCGACCTCTACCGGCTGGAGCCCAAGAACATTCTCGCGCAGCTGGCGACGGTCTGGGAGTTTCTCATCCAGCTCTTCCACACCCGCACCGAGGACTTCCGGCCCCTGTCCATCTACGCCCAGCGGCCCGGCGAGACAGAAGTCTTCAAGCGCACTGTCACGAGGGATGCCGAGGCCCGGACGGACCTCGTGGCAAACCGCATCCACCTCCCATCGGGCTGGATCGACCAGGTGACCGGTGACTGGCATGACGCCGACGACAGCATCCGCGGCTCGTGCCGGCTTCTGAAGCCCGCCGAGGGCCGCGAGATGCTGAAGCTGTTTGCCGAAACTTCCACCGGAGGTCCAGCATGAATGTTGCCGTGGATGTCCGGCCGCTGACCTTTTCGGAATTCCGCTCGGCCCCCCTGCGGGCCCTGGGCATCTCGGTGGTGCTCCTGCTGCGCTACGCGATGGCCCTGTTCTTCTTCAGTTCCAGCCTCAACAAGATCACGAAAGGCTGGCTGTGGTCGGACTACGGCAAGCAGGTCTTCGAGGGCCGCCTGGCGGAACTCGATCCGGCCTCGTTCGGCGCGCAGTTTCTCAGCAGGTTCGCCATCCCCTTCCACCTGCCCGTCTCGTGGGTTTTTGTCGCCACGACCCTGACGGTCACGGTGACGTTCGCGCTGGGCCTGGCGACACGGTTCGGCGGCGTCGCCGCCTTCTGGCTCATGACGATGATCGGCATCGGCGGTTACTACGACGCATCGCTGCTGCCCCTCTGGGGCGTCGCCGCGCTGATGATCGTCTTCCCGACCGGGCAGTGGTTCGGCCTGGATCGGCGTTTCCACGCCCGGTACCCGGACAGCCCCTGGTACCGCTAGCGGTTGAGCGGAGTTCAGTCCATGACAACACCCATCCACAGGATCGGCCTCGCCCTGCTCGTGCTGACGCTGGCCAGCGCCTGCGCCACCAGCCCGACCGGCCGCAAGCAGCTCATGCTGGTCTCCGAGCAGACGGCAATCTCGGCGTCGAAACAGCAGTACCTCCAGACCATGGGCAAGCTCCAGTCAGAGGGCAAGCTGGTCACCGACCCGAAGGTGCTCAAGCGGGTGGACACGATCACCGGGCGCCTGATCTCCCAGGCCATCCTCATGCGGCCGGACACCAAGTCGTGGGAATGGAGCGTCCAGGTCATCGACGACCCGAAGATGGTCAATGCCTGGTGCATGGCCGGCGGGCGCATGGCCATCTACACCGGGCTCATCCAGAAGGTGGACCCGACCGACGATGAGCTTGCGCAGGTGATGGGGCACGAAATCAGCCACGCGCTGGCCAATCACACGGCGGAACGCATGTCGGTGGCGATGGTGAGCCAGGTGGGCGCGCTGGGGGTCGGTATCGCCACGGACTCCGCCGCCGTCATGGCCGGCGCCCAGGGCGCTGCCGCCCTCGCGATCACGCTGCCCAACAGCCGCTCCTCGGAGACGGAGGCCGATCGCATCGGCATCGAGCTCGCGGCGAAGGCCGGCTACGACCCGCGGGCGGCCGCCACGCTGTGGCAGAAGATGGGCAAGGCCGGCGGTAGCGGCCCGCCCCAGTTCCTCAGCACCCACCCCGCACCGGGCAACCGCCAGGCCACCCTCACCGCGCTGGCGCCCCAGATGATGCCGTACTACGAGGCGCCGGGCGCCCGGCCGATGTACAAGCTCGTGCGGTCGCCGGCACCAACTTCAGGCTCGAAGAACGCGCTGAAGTAGGAGCGCCTTGAGGCGCGACCGGGTATTTCCCGTCAGGCGCTGAGTCGCGCCTGACGGGAAATACCCGGTCGCGCCTCAAGGCGCTCCTACCTCGGCTTCGACCGCACCTTGTAGTTGCCCCGCTGCTGGTCGAACTCCAGCTCCAGCATGCCCTGCTTGGCCGCATCCTCCAGCAGCTCGGAGAAGCTGCGGTAGCCGTACACCGTCTCGTTGAAGCCGGGATAGACGCGGCGCACCGTCTGCTTGACCAGCGAGCCCCAGAGCGGGTCGTACTCCTGGGACAGGGATTCCACGGTGGCTGCGACCTTGTCGAGGGCATCCGCCTGCTCGGTGTTCTTCGACGGCTTCGCCCGGGTGCGGGGTCGCTTGGAGACGGCGATGAGGTCGTCGTAGAAGATGAACTCGTCGCAGTTGGACGCGAGCAGGTCGGACGTCGAATTGCGCACGCCGCAGCCGATCACCCGCTTGTCGTTCTCCTTGAGCTTGGAGGCCAGCGGCGAGAAGTCGCTGTCGCCCGTCAGCAGCACGAAGGTGTCGATGTGGGCCTTCGAGTAGCACATGTCCAGGGCATCCACGACCATGCGGATGTCGGCGCTGTTCTTGCCGCTGACCTTGGTCTGGGGGATGTCCACCATCTCGAAGCCCTGCATGTGGAACTCCTGCATGAAGTTCCGGTAGCGGGTCCAGTCGCAGTAGGCGCGCTTGGCGACGATGCGGCCCTTCTCCAGCAGGCGCTTGAGGACCAGCTCGATGTCGAACCGCTCGCCCTTCCGGTCCTGGACGCCGAGGGCGAGGTTCTCGAAGTCGACGAACACGGCAATTGCGACTTCGCTGTTTCTGGGGACGTCAGTGGCCATCGGGTTTCCTGGTTCTGTCAAAGCGTTGAATGCCGGCATCATCCCACAGGTGCCGGGAGGGCCTCGGACCTAACGGTCAGTCCCGGGGATTCTACTGGTAACGGGGGATCGTTTTGCTAGGCTTGAGGCATGGATCTCCGACAGCTGAAACGGGCGATTGCACTGCTGGTGGCGGCTTGCAGCCTGTCGACGGCCGGCGCGCAAACCACATCGCCGGCCGACGCGCCGTCCGGCTGGGAGCACGTGGGCGGCGACCAGGGCGGCTCCCGTTATTCGCCCCTGGCACAGATCGACCGCAAGAATGTCTGGCGGCTTGAGCGGGCCTGGACCTGGCGTCACGGCGATTTCGAGAAGTTTCCCGAGCGTCGTCCCTTCGCCGGTTTCCACGCCACGCCGATCCTGCTGCCGGCTGTGGCTGGCGGCAGCCTCGTGCTGTGCACGCCCAGCAACCGACTGGTCGCGCTGGATCCCGCCACCGGCAAGGAACGCTGGAGCTTCGATCCGCAGATCCAGGTGACGAAGGCGCCCAAGCGCCTGAAATGCCTCGGCGTCACCTACTGGCACGACAACGCAGCACCCGCCGGCCAGCAGTGCGCGCACCGCATCCTCGCCGGCACCAACGACCGCCGCCTGCTTGCGGTCGATGCGGTGAACGGCAAGCCCTGCGCCGATTTCGGCACCGACGGGCAGGTGGACGTGAACCCGCTCTTCGCCGCCGCGAAGCCCGCCCCCGATGACCCCTGGGGCGTGCAGTTCTCGGCGCCGCCCGTCGTCGTGAACGGCGTGCTGGTGATCGGCCACATCAACAACATGAAGAACCAGTACGCGAGCGCCCCGAGCGGCGCGCTGCGGGCCTTCGATGCGCGCACCGGAGAATTCCGCTGGAGCTTCGACCCGATCCCGCGTAGCAAGGACGAGCCCCAGGCCGGCGACTGGACGCCGGAGAGCAGGTTGACGACGGGCGGGGCGAATGCCTGGAGCCTGCTCTCGGTCGACGAGAAGCGCGACCTGGTCTTCGTGCCCACGTCGAGCGCCTCGCCCAACTGGTTTGGTGGCACCCGCCCCGGCGACAACCGGTATGCCAACTCCGTCGTGGCCTTGCGGGGCAAGACGGGTGAGGTGGTCTGGAGCTTCCAGACCGTGCACCACGACGTGTGGGACTGGGACACGCCGGCGCAGCCGTTGCTGGTGGACGTGCCCAAGGATGGCCGCAACGTGCCCGCCGTCGTCGTGCTCACCAAGCAGTCACTGGTGTTCGTGCTGGACCGGGAGACCGGCAAGCCGCTCTTCCCCGTGGAGGAGCGGCCGGTGCCAACGGATGGTGTCGCGGGCGACGTGCTGTCGAAGACGCAGCCCTTCCCCGTCAGGCCGCCACCGCTGATGAAGACGCGGCTGACGCCCGATGACGCCTGGGGACTGACCTTCTGGGACCAGAACCGCTGCCGGGACCTGATTGCCGGCGCCCGGCACGGCGACCTCTTCACGCCGCCGAGCGAGAAGGGCTGGATCATGTTTCCCGGCTCGGCCGGCGGCATGAACTGGGGCAGCGGCGCCTGGGACCCGGAACGGAGCCTGCTCGTCACCAACCTCTCGCAGATCGGCCTCTACCTGAAACTGCTACCCCGCGAGTCCGTGCCGAAGGCGGCTGCCTTCGATCCGACCCGCGGGGCACCGATGGGCCCGCCGGGCATCATCGAGGGCACGCCCTGGGCCATCGAGCAGCGCATCCTCCTCGGCCCGACGATGATGCCGTGCACGCGTCCGCCCTGGTCGACGCTCGTCGGCGTGGATCTGGCGGCGGGCGAGATCCGCTGGAGCGTGCCCCTGGGCACCATCGACAAGCTGGCGCCGGTGCCGATCCCGGCGCTGAAGTGGGGTGCGCCCGTGACCGGCGGGCCGATCGTGACCGCCGGCGGGCTGGTGTTCATCGGCTCGACGGGCGACGAGCGCCTGCGCGCCTTCGACACGGACACGGGCGCGGAACTCTGGTCCACGCCGCTGCCCACGTCGGCCCACGCGAACCCGATGACCTACGAGCGGGACGGGCGCCAGTTCGTGGTCATCGCGGCCGGCAGCCATATGTTCATCAATGCAAAGACCATCGACGACTATCTCGTGGCCTATGCGCTGCCGATCAAGTTCCTGGAGGCGGCCAAGTAGCCGGATTAAGAGGCTGTTCAGCCTGCGAACGCCAGGCTACCCCTGCGCCTATGGATTACCCGGAACCCGCGTGCCATTATCGGCCCGCTTCGTCATTCGCAAGCCAACCTGATGCCAACACTAATGGCAGGAGAGCCTTAATCATGAAGTCGAGTCTTATCGCAGCCGTTGCGCTGCTGGCTATCGGCCCGCTGACCGCCTCGGCCCAGGACGGCGCCGGCCATTGCAACTACGTGCAGAAGAACATGTTCGCCGGCCCCTTCAAGGTGTGCGACCAGCCGGCCAGCCCGGAAAAGTGCGCCGAGCTCGGCAAGACCGACGAGAACAGCGACGCCGTCCACGGCGCCGGTGACTGCGGCACCGACGGCAAGGTCGGCGTCTGCGACATGGGCGACGCCGGCAAGCGCGTCTACTACGAAGGCGACCCGGGCGGCCTCGAGATCGGCTGCGGCTTCCAGGGCGGTGAGTGGAAGATCGGCTGACGCCGACCGCACTGACCAGGCCACGATGATCCAGGGCCGGCTCCGCGAGGAGCCGGCCCTCTTCATTTCAGGCCGCGGACGATGATGTTGGGGAGGCGGGAGTTGTCCCAGCCGGCCTTGAGCGGCGCCATGCCGTTGTGCGGGCCCAGCCGCACGATCACCAGGTCCAGCGCCCGGGACACGTAGACGCGCTGGCCGCCCCGGCCGAGCAGCATGAAGATGTCCGGTGCCAGGAACGGCTCGGTCTGGGGCCGCTCCCGGTCATCGGGGCGGAGCTGCCTGTCACCCATGCCCTGGCCCAGCCAGGTGAAGTAGCCGTACCCCGGATAGGCCGGTGATGGGGTGATCATCGCGTCGATCCACTCGGCGGGCAGCACCGGAACGCCGCGCACCAGACCCCGGTCCTTCATCAGCAGGCCCACCCGCACCCAGTCCATGGCGGGCGCGAGCATGCAACACGCCGTCATGGCGGTCGCGCCCTCGCCCTCCCGGTCGAGCCAGACCTCGGCCCGCTGCCCGCCCATCGGCCGCCAGATCTTCTGGTCCAGCCACTCGCTCCAGGGCCTGCCCGTGGCCCGCTGCACGATGAGCCCGACGAGCGCCGCGTTCAGGTCGTTGTAGTCGAACTCCCGCGCCGGCGGCATGACGGCCGGCGTGCGCAGGTACACCGCCGCCCGGTCCGAGCTGTTCAGGAAGCGAAACGCGGAATCCTGTGCGAAGGGATTGAGCGTGAAGCGCACCTGGGCAAGTCCGCTGGCCATCTGCAGGAGGTCGCGGATGCGGATGGCGCCGCGCGGATCGTCCGCCCACTCGGGCAGGTACGTGGCGACGGGTTCGTCCACCGACCTGATGTGCCCGTCCGCTATCGCCGCGCCGAGCGCCAGCGCGGCGAGCGTTTTCATCATGGACTGGGACTGGGTGAGCCGGTCGCGGTCCCACCCAGGCGCGTACCACTCCGTCTGCACCACGCCCCAGTGCACCACCAACAGCGCGTAGGAATCGAACTCCGCGGCGTAGCGCTCGGCCTCCCGCAACGCGGCAGGCGAGATGGTGAGCCCATCGGGCTTTGCGACAGGCAGCTCGAGGACAGGACCCCCGCCGATCCGCGCCGTGGGCCGGAAGTCCATGTGGTCCGGTTCCAGGTGCGTGAGGATGTTCCACCAGCGGCGCCAGAACGGCGGGTCCTGCCAGTAGGACCAGCTGACGATCCCGGCAAAGGCCAGCAGTGCCACGAGCGTGCCGCGCAGGATTATCGAACGCACAGTGTCCTCCGTTCTTCAGCGCTGCATCACACCTGCAAAGCAGGCAACAGTCCAGCGGATTGAATCCACCGCCGGTAACGCCGCGAAAGGTCATCAGGACCCGATACGCGGGTCGCGCCTGAAGGCGCTCCTACCCCCGGCATCGTGCAGTTCACGGGCCGGATCAACAACCAGCTCCAAGGAGAACCCAGCAATGACTGCTGTCGCCCGTTCCTCCGGTTTCCGCAGTGTGCGCGCCCTCGCGGGCCTCTTCGCACTGTCCCTCGTCGGCCTGGCCGTCACTCCGGCCGCCCACGCCGGCGCTCACACCGGCGCCGGGGCTGCCCCCAAGTCGGCCGACATCGTCGATACCGCCGTCGCCGCCGGTTCGTTCACCACGCTGGTTGCCGCCGTCAAGGCTGCGGGCCTCGTGGATGCGCTCAAGGGTCCTGGCCCGCTGACGGTCTTCGCGCCGACCGACGCCGCGTTTGCCAAGCTCCCGGCCGGCACGCTCGACGACCTCCTGAAGCCCGAGAACAAGGAAAAACTGAAGGGCATCCTGCTGTACCACGTGGTGTCCGGGAAGGTGATGTCCACCGACCTCAAGGGCACCGTGAAGCCCGCCACGCTCCAGGGCGCGACGCTGACCATCATCGCCGGGGCCTCCGGAGTGACGGTTAACGGCGCCAATGTGACGAAGGCTGACATCGGCGCCAGCAATGGCGTCATCCACGTCATCGACACCGTCGTCCTGCCGCCCGCGAAGTGACGTAGAGGGCAGCTGGTTCCGGCGGTCGGGGCAAACGCGCCCCGACCGCCGTCCGGCCAGCCCCCGCCACCACCCGCCTGCAAGCCCACGAGCCTGTTGTATGATGACGGTCGCTGAAATCAAGCCCGCCACCCGACGACTGAGCCAGGGCTCCCCGACCCGATTGACCACGACCCAATCCATACTCGAGCGCGTTGCAGCTGGCGATACGGCCGCTGTCAGTGAATGCCTGGACCGGTACGGCGATCTCGTCTGGTCCCTGGCGCGCCGCTATCTGCGCAATGCGACCGACGCCGAGGATGCCGTTCAGGACATCTTCATCGACATCTGGGGCAGCTCCGCCCGGTACGACCGCAACATTGCGAGCGAAGTCGCCTTCATTTCCACGATCGCCCGCCGCCGCCTGATCGACAAGATCCGCGCGGCCGGACGCCGCCCCCTGATGGATTCCCTCGACGACGACGAGGGCGCCCCCATAGACCCGGGCGTTCCGGCAACGGTGGAAGACGACACGGAAGTGACCATCGTCGAGCGTGTCCTGGCCGAAATGGACCCGGAGCACCAGAAGGTGCTCTCCATGTCCCTGTACGAGGGCTACAGCCACAGCGAGATCGCCGAGCGCCTCTCGCTGCCTCTCGGCACCGTAAAGACGCGCGTCCGCCGGGGACTCATTCACATCCGTGCACAACTGAAGATTCACGACGACCGGCGACCCTGCGGAGGAGTTGCTCGGATGAACGCCAACAGCATGCGCGACATGGACCGGCTGGCCGAACTGCTCGCCGACGAAGCCTCCGCCGCGCTGGACGCCAGCGATGCGCCGGAGCTCAAGGGCCTCCTCGAACGGAACCCCGGCATGCGTCGCGACGAGCTCATGCAGGCCGCCGCGCTGACCCAGGTTGCGTTCCTGCGGCGGGCCCAGCGGTCGGTGACCCGGATGCCCCCGGCCTCAAGGAACGCCTGGCCAGCCAGGGCGAAGCAGTGGCCATTCGCCGGCGGGCTCAGTCGGCCCCCCTGCGCACAGTCAAGACAGGTGCCCAGGATTCCCGCCCGTCCCCGCTGACCAGCCGCGCTTCTCCCGCCGGCTATCTGGGCTGGGCGCTCGCCGCCATGCTGGCCGTGGCTTTCGTCGTCGTCCGCACGGAGGCGCCGGCGCCAGCAGCGCCTGATGGCGTCGCGGCCCGTGCGAGCCTGGTCGACGAAGCGCCCGATGTGGTCACGCTGCCCTGGGCGGTGCCCACGGCAGCGGGCTACGAGGGCGTAACGGGTGACGTGGTGTGGAGCCAGTCGCAGCAGCAGGGCTACCTGCGCCTGGCGAACATGCCGGTGAACGATCCTGCCCGCGTCCAGTACCAGCTGTGGATCGTGGATCCCGAGCGGGATGGCAAGCACCCGGTGGACGGCGGCGTGTTCAACGTCAGTTCGACGGGCGAAGTGATCATTCCCATCCAGGCCAAGCTGCGGATCCGCTCACCGAGGGCTTTCGCCATCACGGCGGAACAGCCCGGTGGCGTCGTGGTCTCCGCCGGGCCGTTGCTGGTAGTCGCCGCCAGCTAGCCAGGTTCCCCCCGGCTGGCGCATCGCGCCTCCGTCAGCTGTTGCGCTCGAACTGCTCCCGGACCGCCTCACCCATCCACTTCATGAAGTTGGGGTGATTGACGAGGCCCTTGGCATTGAACTCGTAGGTCAGATCCTTGAGGTCGCTGCGGAGCTTGGCCTGGATCGTCCGGGCACCGATGAGGTTGGTCACGACCAGCACCCGCTGACCCTTCTTCGTGGCCGCTTCCACGACCTCCCGCATCTTCTTCACGTTGGCATCCCGGATCGCCGGGGGTGCATCGTCCTGCAGGGTCATGCCGCGGACGTCGGCAAACCCGCCGTCCTGCTTCACGATCTTTGCCAGGCCCTCGAGAACGCGGAGTTCCTCGGCATTGTCCTCGGCCGACGAAGGCCCATGACCGGCGATGATGACGACCTCCTTCTTGGGATCCTTGCTGATCTCGATGGCGTGGTCGAGCAGGACCTCGGCCACGAGGGGATCATCGCCGGGCGGCTTGACGAACAGCAGCTTCGCGTCGGTCTTCACGCGCGGCACGGACGCAAACTCGGGCTTGTCCTGCTTGCCGAAGATGTAGAGCCACTGGCGGTAGAGCTCGTTGGTGCCGGACGAGGTAATGGGCACCACGACGATCTTCTTCGCGCCAGCCGCCTTGAGGTCGTCGAGCGCCACCTGGATGTGGTCCGACATCATCATGGCCATGCCGACGCCCATGGACGTGGGGAAGATGTCGCCCATGGGCTGCACCTGCTGCCTGAAGATCTTGTCGCCCTGCTCGCGGAAGCCGTGCATCAGGATCAGGATGCCCTGCTCGCCCTTCACGTCCGGCGGGCTGATGTACCAGGCGTACTCCGGGCCCATCATGTCCATGGACAGGGTGATCTCGGCGTCGCTGTAGTTCTTGTAGAGCGCGACCTTCTCACGCAGCTCCTTCGTCATGGCCGGATCCATCTTGTGCTTCATGCCGTAGAGGCTGCGGCCCTCGGCATCCCGGGTGGTATCCATGCTGTGACCGGAATGGTCCATCTGGGAGTGGTCCATGCCGCTCATGTCGCTGCCGGACTTGTCCGCTGCCTTGTCGGCGGCGAAGGCGGTGAGCGCTGCCAGGCAGAGCCCGGTGGTCAGGGCTGCGGGCTTGCTGAAACTGCGGGGGCTGCTCGTCGCGGGCATGTTCTTCATCTCCAGCGGGGTCAGGGGTGAGTGGGCGGTTGAATGAGAATTATCCGCACTCAGGTGATCCTATGCGGGGTCCCGGCCGCTAAGCAACTGCCGGCGGAAGAAGCGCCAGATCTCCTCTGCTGCAGGCACGTCATGACTGGTGCGCCCGAGAATCCGCGGCATGGCCTTCACGGGGTGCGGAATCGTGTGGCCGCCGCCGTGGATCGTGATCAGGTCCACCTCGGGCCGGTCCCCGGCAGACCACACCCTGCGGCTGGCCACCGTGCCGTCGACCGGGTCATTGTCGGGGTAGCGGTGCTCGAAGGGCGGCTCCGCGAATCCCGCGAGCCTGCTGAAGTACCCGGCCGTGGCCACCGCTGACTGCACGGCTCCACGGCGATTGAAGGAGCCCAGGGACCAGATTTCACCGCCCTCGTAGGGGCTGATCGGGTCAGCGTCGCCGTTCAGCAGCAAGACCGGCACTGCCTTGCCGCTCGGCGTGCACTCGGAGTTGGACTCGACGGGCAGGCTTGCCGCGATGGCGGCCACGCCCGCGACGAAATCCGGCGCCTCGAGTGCGAGCCGCAGCGCCATGTGGCCGCCGTTGGACAGGCCGGCAGCAAACACTTCCTCTGCGGCAATTTGCCGCGCCCCGAGAGCCGGGTCGCCGCTCAACCGGGCGACCACGGCGCGCAAAAAGCTCACGTCATCGACGCCGAGGCGCTTCGCCGCGAAGTCACCCTCCTTGCGACAGTCATTCCAGTGTCCTTCGAAGCCTTCAGGGTAGACCACCACCGCGCCTTCGCGGTCCGCGAGCTGCTCGAAGGCCCAGGCCGTGGCGCTGCGCATGCGCTCCGCCGAACCGGCCGAACCGTGCAGCACCAGGAGAACGGGCACGGGATCGCTGAGGTGCTGGGGCACGTAGACGAGGAATGAGCGGCTGATGCCGCCGACGTCGAGGCGACGCTGTTCGACCTTGCCGGTGAGTGCCGGCTGCGGGAACGGGGGCGTGCGCAAGCCCCAGGCCCATAGCACCATGCCGGCGGCCAGGGTGAGGACGATGAGTGCGGCAGTGGCTCGTGCCAGCCATGAGTGCTTCGACATATAAGCAGGCTCTGGTCGCGCCTTAAGGCGCTCCTACTTCCAGTCCTTGAGGTATTCGTCCCACTTGGCGTCCACGAGCGGGAAGCACCCAGGCGCGCCCTTCACGAGGAGCTCACGGTTGAGCGGCGCCCAGCTCTTCGGGCCGCCCTCGGCCTCGAGCTGGCGGGTGGCGTCGATGATCATCTTGCTCGACAGGGCCCAGTGGGTGCGGCTCGGGTCGGGCATCATCATCTGGGTCTGCGGGATCATCAGGCTGGCGGACGGCTGCCACCGCGCGCCGAGCGCGTGCAGTATCTGGCTGGGCTCGAGGATGTTGATGTCCTTGTCCACCACGATCACCACCTTGTTCAGGCCGATGTTGGCGGCCAGGTACTGGCCGGCGGCCATGCCCTCGCCGGGCAGCTTCTTGTCGATGCTGATCACGATCACGCCGTTCGCGCCCCGGGGCGAATACAGGCCCGTCAGGTTCGGGATCAGCTTCCGGTACATGAAGAAATTCGCCGCGATCTGCGGCGAGCGCGGCATGTCGCAGGTGAGCCCGGTGAAGGAATTCACGATCCAGGGCTTCTGCCGGTGGGTGATGCACTGGATGTTCATGAAGAAGTTGTTGGGCTTCATGGGCCCCAGGTAGCCGTACATCTCGCCGTAGGGGCCTTCGTCCATTCCCTCGTCGAGGGGCACCTCGCCCTCGATGATCATCTCGGCGTGGGCGGGCACGCGGATGTCGCTGGTCTCGCACTTCACCACCTCGAGGGGCCTGCCCCGCAGGCCGCCGGCGAACTCCAGCTCGTCCTCCTGAAAGCCCGCCATCTTGGTGCTGCTGGCGCAGAAGGTGAACGGGTCGGCGCCCACGGCGATGGCGACCTTCGCCACCTTGTCGCCGCGCTTGCGCATGGACGTGAGGATGCGCCAGCCGTGCTGGGTCGGCTCGGGGTTGATGCTGATCCGCTTCCCGTCCCGGACCTGGCAGCGGTAGGTGCCGGTGTTCTTGCCGAACTCCGGATCGTCCATGATCACGGACGTGATGTTGACGTAGCGGCCGGCGTCGGCCGGGTTGTTCTTCAGCCAGGCAAACTTCTCGATGTCCACGGCGTCGCCCTTCAGGATCACCTGCTTGCAGGGCGCCGTGCGCGGATCGCTGATCTCCACGGGCGGAATGCGCCGCCAGCCGCCGGAGGGATCGAGCCGCTTCTCCATCTCCCGCATCACGGCTCGGTACATCTGCTGGTAGTCGCTGGTGATGTCCGGCACGCCGAAGAGCACCGCTTCGTCGGGCCAGCGGCCGTAGGGATTCGCGAGCAGCGGCCCTTCCATCCAGGTCCCGTTGATCCGGATGCGATCCACCATGAAGGCAGGCGCCTGCTCGATGCCGAACTTGTCGATCAGCCGGTAGGCGAAAGCCGTGACCTCGTACTGGTCCTGGTCCATGGCCTCCACGTGCAGGACCCGGCCGCGGGCATCCAGCTCGCGGACGTAGTCGCGGATGGAGTCGAAGGTGGAGACCGGCGGCGTGACGACGGGACGGGGAACGGCGGCGTTCATGGCGCATCCTCTGGGGCTTCTGGCTGCAACCATAAGCCCGGCGCGCCGAACCGGATAGGGGCCTGGCCGCCGCGCTGCGGTTGGCCGCGGATCCGGGTAGGCTTCGGGCACCATCCTGGGAGTGCGCTCCGTGTCCGACCGGTCGGCCGGCTACGTCACCGACGTGGGCTACACCTTCGGGTACCACGCCGCGCTGAACCCCTTGTCCACCCGCCTTGCGTTCCTTCGGGCAGGGCTCGAACCGCCGCGCATCAACACTGCCTGCGAACTGGGCTTTGGCCAGGGCGTGAGCCTCGCCTTGCACGCTGCGGCATCGCCCGCGCGCTGGTGGGGCAATGACCTCATTCCCGAGCACGTGCGCTTCGCGCAGTCACTGGACTGTACCTCCGGCGCCGGCAGCACGCTCATCGAAGCCACCTTCGAGGAATTTGCACAGCGCGCCGCCGGCCTCCCCCGGTTCGACTTCATCGGCCTGCACGGGGTGCTGAGCTGGATCTCGGCCGAGAACCGCGCGCGTATCGCCGGGTTCCTGCGCGACCGGCTTGCGCCCGGTGGCGTCGTGTATACGGGCTACAACGCGCTCCCCGGGTGGGCAGACATGGTTCCGCTGCGCCGGCTGATGGCGGAGCACGCGGCGCGCGCAGGGGCTGGCGGTACGGTGGAACGCATCGATGCCGCCGTCGCCTTCACCGCACGCCTGCTCGACACGCACCCGCTGGCGATTCGCTCGGCGCCTGGCGTGCCGGGGCGCTTCGAAAGGCTGCGCCATGCCGACCGCCGCTACCTGGCACACGAGTACTTCAACCGCGACTGGGATCCACTGTACTTCGCCGACATGGCCAGCCTATTCGGCGCCGCGGGGCTGAGCTACGCGTGTTCGGCCCAGCTCCGCGACCACCTCGATGCGCTGAACCTCACCGACGGGCAACGCCGCCTGCTTGCAGAGATCTCCGATGCGGATTTTCGCGAGACTATGCGCGACTTCATGACGAATGCGCAGGTCCGGCGCGACTACTGGGTTCGCGATGCGCGCCGGCTGACGCCAGAGGCACTGCATGAGGCCTGGCGCGCGACGCGCGTCGTGCTCACCGTGCCGCGTGGGGACGTTGCCGAGCGGGTGACTGGGCCTCTCGGCGAGCAGAGCCTTGCCGATCCCGTGCATCGCGAGGTACTGGCCGCGCTCGGCGTTCACGCCCCTCGGGCGATCGAATACCTGCGGGCCACGACGGGCCTGGCCGTCGGCACTCTTGCCGATGTGGTATTCCAGCTTGCTGCCTTCGGGTACGTGTCGGTCGCGCAGGACGACGCGACGGTCGCGCGCTGCACTGAACGTACACAGCGGCTGAATGCGCGGCTCGTGACCCTCGCGGCCACGTCAGACGACATCGCCGTCCTGGCGAGCCCGGTGACAGGCGGCGGGGTGAACGTCGATCGGCTCGAGAAGCTGTTCCTCGAAGCCATCGCATCAGGAGGCCGGACGCCGGACGACTGGGTCGCCCACGCCCGGCAGCGCGCTGCCGGGTGGTTGGATACCGCCGGTGCGACGGAACTTGCGCAGCAGGCCCGCCGCTTCGCGGACCGGCGGCTGGCCCTGCTTCAGGCCCTGGGGGTTACCGATTCAGCGTCGGGTTGATGCCCGAGGGGCGCTGGGGCGGTCGCGGCTGAAGCCGCTCCTACCGCCGACGGCGGCGGGCGATGACAGCGGCAATGCCCGTACCCAGCAGCCACGCCGATGCGGGCAACGGCACGACAGCGGCGCCGATATCGCCGTCGGACACGGCCGTCGCGTAGAAGGGATTGCCGACGAAGTTGGCCATGTTCCTGCCGGTGATCACCTCGAATATGTAGGCGATGTTCTGCCCGATGTGGGGCGTGCCGCCCCAGTACACGTCGTTCTTGAGGTTGATGAACGGTCCGACACTGGTTAGCCCGCCGCCCGGCCGGGGATTGCCGTCCTCGAAGTAGCCGGACGTGTTGCCCAGTTCCGTGTAGAAGAGGTGCGCCCACTCGGAGGTGGACGGGTCCGGGATGATCGCGCACTCGTCGCCCGGCGTGGTGTTGCTGCAGCCGGCGAGGCCCACGTCGGTCGTGGAGGGCAGCCGCCAGTCGCTGGAACCGCCGAACTCGAGCTGGTCGGCCCAGGCCGTGGCGGCGCTCCAGCTCATCAGCCCATCGGCGTCGTAGCCGCTGGTCTGCGCGTAGTTTGCGTCCTGCAGCCAGGTGACGTCGCGATCGGTGTCGTAGATGAGCCCGCCGCCGCGATCGATGAGGGCGGCGTTGGCCAGCGGTGCTGCCAGCGTGGCGCAGGCGACGGAGACTGCGGTGAGGTGCCACGCGTACCGGGTCATGGGAACGGCCTCTTTTGAATGTTGTTTGGTGGGCGTTGCTGCGATGCTATCAGTGCCGGACCGCGGCCGGCTGCAGGCCGGACATAATGTGCAAACTCAGGGTCGCGGCTTAAGCCGCTCCTACAGGCGGCGGCGGAGCCGCCCGGGCGGGTTGAACTCGGGCCAGCCGGCGGCACGCCAGGTGACCAGCGCACGCTCCATCAAGTCCGCCGCCGGCAGCGAGAACGGACCCGTGTCGAGGCTCCGCGTGGCATCGATCACCAGCTTGCTGCCGAGCTTCCGTCCCTGCTCGTCCGGCGTCACGGCATGGTCCATGCCGGCCGGAAAGCCGGTGAGGATTTCCGTGTCCCGCGCGGGGTCGAAGTGGGAGCTCATGACCCAGTCGAGGTCCGTGCGGTCGCGGATGTCGATGTCCTCGTCCACCACCGTGACACGCTTCAGCGACGTCGTCCGGGCCACCAGCCGGCCCACCTCCTTTGCGTGACCGGGGCGAGTGGGCCGCATGCTGATGACGATGTGCGCCGCCCCGCCGCCAAACATCAGGTCGATCCAGGCGTCACGGACGGTGGTCTCCCCGTGGTCGTGGCGCAGGGTCTTCAGGATCAGCCCCGCGTTGGACAGGCTCTGCAGCGTGGTGCTCTCGGAAGGCGGCATCTGGCTGGCCAGGCCGTAGTAGATGGCATCCCGCCGGTGGGTGATCGCGGTGATGCGCGCCACGGGTTTTGCCTCCACGTCGCTCATGTAGCCCGCCGACTCGCCGAACGGCCCTTCCGGCGCCATCTCGCCCGGCAGCACCTCGCCCTCGATGATGATCTCGGCCGAGGCTGGCACCAGGAGGTCCGAGGTCTTCGCCCGCACGAGCTCCACCGGTGCGCCCTGGAGCCCGCCTGCCACCGTGAGTTCGTCCACACCCATCGGCAGGTTCGCCACCGCCGCCAGGTACACCGCCGGCTCGGCGCCGATGACCCAGGCAATCGGCGCGGGCTTGCCCTGGTCCAGGTACGAGCGGGCGCAGGCGTGGCCCTGCCGGCCGGGCGCCAGGTTCACGATCACGCTGCGCGCATCCCGCACCCGGGTGCGGTAGACCCCCATGTTCTGTACGCGGGTATCGGCGTGGCGATTCACCACGCAGGTGGTGATGTAGGGCGCGGGATCGCGGCCGGGAGTCCAGACCGGGATCGGCAGCATGTCGAGATCCACGTCATCGCCCAGGCGCACCACCTCCTGGCACGGGGCGGAGTCGACTGTCACCGGCAGACGGGGCGACAGCAGGGCCCGCACCCAGTGCTCGTTGATGTCCGCAGGGGCGACGCCCAGCGCCTGGGCATAGCTCTCCACCGACGCGCCGAGCGCGCCCGCCACCAGGGGAAACGGCGACCCGGCCACCCGGTCGAAGCGCAATCCGAAGCGCTGCTCCACCGGCAGTCCCTGGAACACCCACTTGACGAGGCAACCCGGCTCCCAGAGCCGGTCCACGGGCTGGGGCACGCGGCGCAGGCGGCCGTGGCGCTCGGCGAGTGCGAGAAAGTCACGGAGTGTGCTGGCAGTCATGGGCCTTGCCTCGTGCCCGTTCAGCCCGGACCCAGTTCCTGCAATAGCGCGGCCGCCGCGGCTCGTCCGGATCACCCGCCACAAGCCGCTCCGCATACGTTCCGCGCCTCAGCGAGGCGTCCGGCATCCCGGTTGATCGTCGCGAGCGCGAGCAGGATGTCCCGGTCCGCCGGATGGCGCCGGCTGGCGGCGGCGAGCGTGTCCGAGCGCCCGCGTCGTTTCCCCGGCGGAGTTCAGCGCCACGCCGTACACGTACGCATAGCGCGCGGAGTCCGGCGCCAGCTGGGCGGCGCGCTCGAGTTCGGCGAGCGCCGCGGAGAGATCGCCGCTCCGGACCAGCGCCAGGCCGGACGCGTGATGCAGCCCGGCGTCGTCGGGCAGGCGGAGCAGCGCCGCGCGCAGGATGGCGCCGGCGGCGGCCTCGTCGCCCCGCGCGCGGGTGGCGTCCGCGAGGTTGGCCCAGGCCGGCGCGAAGCTCGGGATCGAGCTCCGTGGCCACGCGGTAGGCCGACTCGGCTTCCGCATTCCGGCCGAGCGCCTGCTCCAGGTTGCCCCGGTTCAGCTGCGCCTCCGGGCGATCGGCGTTCACCGCCAGCGTGGCGCGGAAGTCGTCGACGGCGCGGGCCAGCGCCGACGCCTGGGCCGCCGTCATCAGGTCCGGTGACGCGCCGGCGAGCCAGCGGGCCGCTTCCGCACGCACGCCGAGCACCGGATCGTCGAGCAGGACGCCGGCGGCCCTGACGCGCAGGTCGGCGGGCAGTCCCTCGAGCGCCAGGGCCGCCGCGTACCGGACCAGCGGCTCCGGATCGCCGGCGCCCGCCGCCACGGCGGACTCCAGTTGCGGGCCGGGGAAACGGGCCAGCTCCGCCAGCGCCGTCGCCCGCACGATCGCCGGCCGGGCGACGTCCTTCGCCAGTGCGGCCAGTTCGGGGCCGGCGGCGGCATCACCGCCCCGCGCGGCGTGGAAGATCTCGCCGTAGTGGCGCGCGCCGTCCACGGGACCGTGCCAGCGCTCGACGGCCGCCGCGGCCCAGGCCGCCGGTTTGTCCGCGTGGCAGGACGCGCAGGCGTTCGGCGTGCCGATCCGCACCGTCAGGTCGGGCCGCGGAATCCGCAGGCTGTGATCCCGGCGCCGGTCCACGCCCATGTAGGTGCGCTCGGGCATGTGGCAGTCCACGCACTGCACTCCCGTAGGAGCGCCTTCAGGCGCGACCGGGTGACCCGTGTGCGCCGTCGTCGTCGAACTTCGCCGGACTGTGACACCGCCCACAAAGCGCATCACCCTCCGCCCGCAACTCCAGGCTGTGGGGCTCGTGGCAGTCGCTGCAGCCGACGCCCGCCTGGAACATCCGGCTCTGGCGGAAGGAGCCGTACTCGAAGACCTCGTCCTGGATCTGGCCGTCGGGGTAGTAGAGGCCTTCGGTCAGCAGTGCCGGCGCGTGGGTGGCGAGCAGCGGCTCGCCGTAGGCGTAGTCCTCGGTCAGCACGCCCCGCCGCGCGTGGCAGCGCCCGCAGGCCTCGACTTCCACGTCCGCGCGGGAATCGCCCGTGCGCACCGGCTTGCCCGCGGCAGCGTCCCAGGCCCAGGTGCCGGTGGACCGCAGGCTGACGGCGAGGCCGCGGGATGCATCCGCTTCAGGCTTGCCGCCCGCGTTCCCGCGGGCCTGGGCCCACTCCACGTGGCGGGAGCCCGGGCCGTGGCAGGCCTCGCAGCTCACGTCGGGCTCGGCCCAGGTGGTCTGGTAGGTGCGTGTCGCCGCGTCGTAGCCCTTGCGCAGGTTGGTGGCGTGACACTCCGCGCACTGGTAGTTCCAGGTCTGGTCGATGCCCGTCCAGTGCAGCGGATCGCCGGGCTTCAGGCCTGGTCCGGGTACAGGTCGTACCAGCGCTGGCCGCCGGCGTCAGCCGCCCGGTCGTCCCAGGCGACGCCGAAGGCCTGGAAGCGGCCACCGGGAAACGGCACCAGGTACTGCTGCAGCGGCGCCACGCCGAAGGTCCAGCTGACAGGAAAGTCGGCCGGCTTGCCGTCCATGCCGGCGGTGCGGATTCGGAACTTGCCGTCCTGCTGGATGAAGGCGGCGGTCCCGCTCCGGCCCTCGAATACGGTGCCGTCGAACCGGCCGCGAACCGACCGGGCCGTCGGCTCTTCCATCGCAAGGTCGTGGTGAGAGCCGGACCAGGCCTGCGCCTCCGCCGCATGGCACGTGGCGCAGGTGTCGCGTCCCACGAACGCGGGGGCAGCCGCGGTCACCGGCGGCTTGTCGGGGGCGCAGGCCGTGCCCGACAGCAGGACAAGTAGAAAGATGACGAAAGGCACGGCCCGAGAGTAGTGCCGAACCCCGTGCCGGTCCACTACACTGCCGGCCCCATGAAATGGTTGAAACGCCTCGCCGTCGGCTTCCTCGGCCTGCTGGTCATCGCCTGGCTCGGGCTCGTCGTCTACGCCTACTGGCCCACCGGCATCGAGGAAGTGCCCGCGGTGAACCTGGCCGGTCCAGCAGACCGCTTCGTCAGCGTGGACGGCGTGAACATCCGCTATCGGACCTGGGGCGAGCCGGCGCCGGACAAGCCGACGGCACTGCTGCTCCACGGCTTCGCCAACTCCCTGCAGAGCTTCCGGCGGGTCGCGCCGCTGTTGACGGACCGCTACTACGTGGTGGCCTACGACATGCCCGGTTACGGCCTGTCCGACAAGCCGGCGCCCTTCGACTACCGGAACGCGCACCAGGCGGAGATGGGCAGCAAGCTGATCGAGGCACTGGGCCTGGAGCGCGTGGTCGTCGGCGGGCACTCACTGGGCGGCGCGATCGCGCTCCGCATCGCTCTGGAGTCGCCCGAGGTCATCGGCCTCGTGGTGATGAACCCCGGCATCATCACCACCGGCGTCCCGCCCATCGCCAAGTACCTGGTGTTCCCGTTTCCCCGCATCCAGGCCAAGCTCTTCGGCGATCCCGAATTCCGCACCGGCTTCCTGAAGCGTTCCTTCGTGGACCCCTCCATCGTCACGGACGACGTGGTCCGGGACCTGAGCCTCACGTCCCGCAGCGAGAACTACCTCCGCGGCATGACCAACCTGATGGGCCAGTACGCGGACGCGGACGAAGTGCCGATGCTGCCGCGGCTGACGGTGCCCTCCCTGATCGTCTGGGGCCAGCAGGACCGGGGCAAGCCCGCGGGCGAGTTCGAGGAACTCCGCGCGAAGATGCCATCCAACACCGCCGTGCTCGTGCCAACGTCGGGCCACTACGTGCAGGAAGAGGCGCCGGCGGAAACGGCGGCGGCCATGAACGCCTTCGTCGATCGCGTGATGCCGCCCCTGTAGGAGCGCCTTCAGGCGCGATCCCAAAAACCCCATGACCACCCTAGGCACCCCCCTCTCCCCCCACGCCACCCGCCTCCTCCTCCTCGGCTCCGGCGAGCTCGGCAAGGAAGTGGCGATAGAGGCCCAGCGCCTCGGCGTCGAGGTGATCGCGGTGGACCGCTACGCCAACGCGCCGGCCATGCAGGTGGCGCACCGGTCCCACGTGATCAGCATGCTGGATGCGGCCGCCCTCCGCGGCATCGTCGAACGGGAGAAGCCCCACTACATCGTTCCCGAGATCGAGGCGATTGCCACGGCGGAACTGCTGGCGCTCGAGGCGGAGGGGTACACAGTGATCCCGACGGCGCGCGCCGCGCAGCTGACGCTGGAGCGGGAAGGAATCCGGCGGCTCGCGGCGGAAACGCTGGGCCTCGCGACGTCACCGTACCGATTCGCCGGCACACTGGAGGAATTCCACTCGGCGGTGGCAGAGATCGGCATGCCCTGCGTCGTGAAGCCGGTGATGTCGAGCTCGGGCAAGGGCCAGAGCGTCGTGCGCAGCGCCGCCGACGTGCAGAAGGCCTGGGACTACGCCCAGGGCGGCGGCCGGGCCGGCGCGGGACGCGTGATCGTCGAGGGCTTCATCGACTTCGACTACGAGATCACCCAGCTCACCGTCCGCCACGCCGGTGGCACCGCCTTCTGTGACCCGATCGGCCACCTGCAGATCGACGGCGACTACCGGGAATCCTGGCAGCCCCACCCGATGAGTCCCAAGGCCCTCAACGAGGGCCGGCGCATCGCCGCCGCGGTCACGGGCGAGCTCGGCGGCCGCGGAATCTTCGGCGTCGAGCTCTTCGTTAAGGGCAACCAGGTCTGGTTCAGCGAGGTCTCTCCCCGCCCCCACGACACGGGCCTCGTGACGCTGATCTCCCAGGACCTCTCCGAGTTCGCCCTGCACCTGCGGGCCATCCTCGGCCTGCCGATCCCCAACATCGCCCAGCACGGGCCGTCCGCGTCCTGCGCGCTGCTGATCGAGGGCGACACCGCAGACCTGCAGTTCCACAACGTCGAGGCCGCCCTGGCGGAGCCCGACACCGGCCTGCGGCTGTTCGGCAAGCCGGAAGTGCGGGGCCAGACGGCGCATGGGGGTGACGCTCGCGCGTGCCGCGACCCTCGACGACGCGCGGGCGAAGGCGCGGCGCGCCGCCGCCGCGATCACGACGAGTCCGTAGGAGCGCCTTCAGGCGCGACCGGCCAGGTTGGCGTCGATCTCCATTGGATTCGTGCCGACCCTCAAAATCGTAGCGCCATCTCCGCCATACCCGTCAGCAGGCGAAAAGCAGGTTCCTTCTCTTTCCGTATTCGAACTTGATTTTGGGGATTGCTACTTCCTGGGAGTCGATCAGGATACGAGGAAACTCGAGTGTGAATTCCTTCCACTCAATCTCCCCGATCGGAAGTTCAAACGAATAGGAACTCGATACCGCCTTAATCGGTAGGCCGACAGGATAGGACGTCTTGTCTCGGAGGCCGGTGATACCTATTACCTCAGTGATCACCACTTCCTTGCTCTCCCCACCCGACGCCACAACAAACACTGGTGACAGGAACTCCAGCGTATGGCTACCCATGACTGCAAGGTACACCGACACTCCAAACCGCTGAGAACCATCAGGAATGATTGAAACGATGTGTAGGTTCACTCCGTTAGCAATCTCGAATCCCAAATCTTGGTCCGGACCGCCGCATCGGTCCTTGTAGTAACCGCCGGGACCAATGGGCTTGTAGTACGTGTAGCTCTTGAGCATGCAGCCGCCCAGAAGAATCGAGAGTCCCACGGCAATTAGCATTCGCTTCATGGCGTTTCCCCCTCCAATCACGTGACAGAGCACCTCCCGCGTCAGCCTCACCGCGCCCCCCGGGCATCAGCACCGGCGGGGTTCCTGACCAGGCCAGTCACCGCCGCACCAGGTGTGCCCGCAGCCAGGCCGCGAACGCCGTTTCGTCGATGTCGCCGCTGGCGACACCAAGCATTGTCAGCGTTGCTTCGACCTGCGTTACCGCCAGCCGGTGACCGTTCAGGGCCAGGAAAATACCGACCGCCAGGAACGCGGCCCGCTTGTTGCCGTCAACGAAGGGATGATTCTTGGCCAAACCCACCCCGTAGGCGGCAGCGAGATCTGCAAGGTCCGGGTGGCCGTAGGTTTCCAGGTGTTGCGGCCGGGCCAGCGCGGATTCGAGAAGTCCGTCGTCGCGCAGGCCCGGGGCACCGCCATGCTCAGCGAGACTCTCGTCGTGCAACAGGCACAGCACGCGCCTGTCGATCCAGCGCCACCGGGTCATTTGGCGAGCTGGTGAAACGTATCCCGGAACTCGCGCATGAACTCTCGTCCCGCCGCGATCTGCTCATCGAGCCCGGGATCGTAGGGGGTCAGGGTCACACCATTGGTGGCCTCGGTAACGAACAGCGTGTCGCCCTTTTCCACTTTGAGCCTGGCCAGGACTTCCTTGGGCAGGATCACGCCAACGGAATTGCCAATCTGGGTGAGTTTTAGGGCTGTCATGGGAGTCCCCCGTCAAGGTTATAACAAACGTTATACTAACCTTGACCCGAGGACCGGGCAAGGTCCTCAAATCTGGTAAGTGACCTGCCGGACGCCCGCAGGCCCATTTGCCGGTCCTTGGACCCGCAGGACTTCACTCGGCGCGCCCTGGCAGCAATGGCGGCAATGGTTGCAACCCCCGCCATGGCTGCCCGACCGACACTGTTCACGATCACGAACATCCACTTCGAGACGAACTCGTCGGCCTGCGACATGGGCATCCAGATGAGTTTCGACACCGATTGCATTACCGAGGGCGGGATCGGCGGCGGGTAGCAATGGAGCGAGAACTCTCTTCTTGCAAAACGGCGACGATGTCGCCATTCTGAGTCCCATAAAGGCGGCTCTTCCGCCATTTTGCGGGAGGCGAAAATGGCCTACGTTACGAGGCTGCTGACCCCGGGACGGGACCGACTACTTCCTGCTCGGGCCCCGGGGTACCGGCAAGACCCTATGGTGCCGGCACCAGTACCCGGCCGCCCATCGCATCGACCTGCTCGATCCGTCAGTGCTCCGCCGCTATTCCGCGCGGCCCGAGTACCTGGAGGAGGTGCTGGCGGCCAACCCGGAGAAGCAGCACATCGTGATCGACGAGATCCAGAAGCTGCCCGTCCTGCTCGAGATGGTGCATCTGCTCATCGAGCGCAAGGGGGGGCAGCAGTTCATCCTCACCGGTTCGAGCGCCCGAAAGCTGCGCCGCCAGGGCGTCAATCTGCTCGGCGGACGCGCGGTGCAGAAGCACATGCACCCTTACCTCGCGGTGGAACTGGGCAGTCAGTTCAGGCTCGAGAAGGCGCTCAGGCAGGGCATGCTGCCGGTGGTCTGGGCGGCGGACGATCCAATGGCCGTGCTGGACGCCTACAGCGCGCTCTACCTGCATGAGGAGGTGCAGATGGAGGGGCTGGTGCGCAACATCGGCGGATTCACCCGGTTTCTGCAGGCCATGAGCTTCGCCCATGGCGCGGTTCTGAACGTCACCAATGTCGCGCGTGAGGCCCAGGTCAGCCGCAAGACCGTCGAAGGCTACCTGGAGATACTCGAGGACTTGCTGCTCGGCTTTCGACTCCCGGTGTTTACCCATCGCGCCAAACGGGCGTTGGCCTCACATCCGAAGTTCTACTTCTTTGATGCGGGCGTCTTTCGAGCCAACCGTCCGGCCGGCCCGCTGGATTCACCCAGTGAACTGGACGGCGCCGCACTCGAAGGTCTCGTCGCGCAGCACCTGCACGCCTGGTGCGACTACTCGAAAGGGAAGCACCAGCTGCATTACTGGCAGACGCGCTCGCGTGCGGAAATCGATTTCGTTGTGTACGGCGAATCGGGGCTCTACGCCGTCGAGGTCAAGAACGCGAAGCAGGTGAAGCCCGCCGATCTGACGGCGCTCAGGAGTTTCGGCGAGGACTATCCGCAAAGCCAACGCTATCTGCTTTACCGCGGCAGCGACCGGATCAAGCGGGATGGAATACTGTGCCTGCCCTGCGAGGAGTTCCTGCTTGACCTGAAGCCAGACCAGTTCGGACGCTAGCAGAATTCCGGACTGGATCGACGCCAGCCCCCTACGGCGCCGGTGAATTTCTCTTCCTCAGCGAGCCGCCCCGAGGGTGTTCTTGTAGATCACCCCGTCCTTCATGATCACCAGGAAGTTGCGGGCAGGGTCCGCGACGAGCCCGATGTTCTCGAGCGGGTTCCCGTCGACCAGCAGAAGGTCGGCCAGTGCGCCTTCCTCGACGACGCCGAGCTTGCCGGGATAGGGATTGCGCTTGCCCGACAGTGCCAGCAGCTCGGCGTTGGTGCCTGTGGCCTGCGCGAGCGCCTCGGCAGGGGTGAACCATGTCGTGATCTTGGCCAGCAACGCGCCCTGCTTGTCGGCAAGCGCTGGCGAGAAGAGAACGTCGGTGCCCCACGCAGTCTTGATGCGGTACTTCTTGGCGAGCGTGTACGTCTTCTCAGTGCCCGCGAAGACCTCCACCGCCTTGGCGCGCTGCTCCGAACCGGGAGGGAAGGAATCCATCAGCTCGTCGGGCAGGGGCTGCATGCTCAGCCACACGCCCTTCTCCGCCATCATGCGCGCCGTGGCGTCGTCCATCAGGTGCCCGTGCTCGATGTTCTGGACGCCGGCGGCGATCGCGCGCTGGACCGCTGCGGGCGTGTAGGCGTGGACGGTAACGTAGGTGCCCCAGTTGGCGGCGGCCTCGACGGCAGCCCGCAGCTCCGCCTCGGTGAACGTGGAGACATCGATCGGACTGTGCGGCGAGGCGACGCCGCCACCGGCCGTCAGCTTGATCTGCGAAGCACCCTGCATGAGCTGCTCGCGCACGCGCACCGTCACTTCGTCCGGCCCGTCCGCGATCATGGCCGCACCGACCTGCTCGCCGCGCGACATGGGTGCGCCGATCTTCCGCGGCACCTCGAACGACTGGCGAAAGTCGCCGTGGCCGCTGGTAACGGTGATCATGGCGCCCGAGGGGTAGATGCGCGGTCCGGGCAAGAATCTCCTGTCACAGTGACAGAGTTCATATATTATTACATATAACATAAATGTCTCTAATAACCCTAGGATTACTATGACAAGACATATATCTCACCTGCAGAAGCACAAGTATTAGAGAAGGAAATATTAGACGATATTAAGAGTAAATGGTTCTTCCTTGGGTAAGGTTCTAGTAATAGGATCTGTTTGGGATTTTGATTATGGTAAGATGAAGTTTGTGAATAGAAATTTAAATTATTTTTACTTCAATAACATGATTTACCTTGAATCTGAATGATTACCTGTATAATCCTGGCTATACAGCATTTTTAAATTTTTAGTTTGTTAGGACATAATGGTTAGTTTGGTCTTTGTAGAATGTGCATTTGGAATTTGCAGCCCGGGTAACTTTTCCCATTTTGATAATTGGCAATATCTCAGAAATATTACTCTTTACATTTTTTGCATAAGTATCCTTTGGGCAGAAGTATTTGTTAAAATTGGCGACGAAATTATAGATATCGAGCAAGGATTACTGTTTAATTTTTATCCGTTGAAGGAGTTGCATGAGTTTGTGAATAATACTGATAGGGATTTTTATTTTTGTGGATTTGATTATTGGATTCTGATAATTTACACTTGGCTCGTGCTAGAAATATAACTGTTGATACAATAATTCCATATCTGTTTGGGTATGGTGGTGTGAAAACAACAACGAATATACCTCGAGGAATAAAAACATGTTTTGTAAGACAGTATGGAGTGGATTATATATATTACCTGATGGATATATTAGACTGTGTTTTATTGGTCTGAATAGCTGATTCTGTGTTGGACATGCAACTATGTCTTGATAGAGATGGAAATGTTATGCATATCCTGAACTCGCAGCATTGAAGAAATTATGAATAGTGATAA
>CAWBMW010000013.1:0-269783 GCA_963790015.1 uncultured Gammaproteobacteria bacterium | reverse complement strand
AATCGCGCTCATCGTCTTCCGGCCGGCCGGCGCGATGCCGACGACGGGCGTGATCGTCTACCCGGGCGCCGGCTGCGACGTGCGCGGCTACTCGCCGGTGCTGCGGCGGTTGGCGGACCGGGGCTACCTGGTCGTCGCGGTCCCCATGCCCCTCAACATGGCCATCTTCGGCATCAACCGGGCCGACGACGTCCGCGCGGCGTTTCCCGACGTGCAGCGCTGGGTGATCGCCGGGCATTCCATGGGCGGCGCGATGGCGGCACGCTACGCCCACAACCATCCGGACGACCTGGCCGGCCTCGTCATCTGGGACTCGCGGCCCGCGGAGAGTGACACCCTGGTGGACCTGCAGTACCCGGTGTGGCACATCCACCGGGCCACGGCCGACGGACGCCCGCCGCAGAAGCTCGCGAAGTACCGCAACCTTTTCCCGGCCACCAGCACGTGGGTGCCGATTCCGGGCGGCATCCACATGCAGTTCGGTTCCTTCGTCGGCGGTACCTACGAGGAAGAGTGGACCGCGACGATCACCCCCGAGGCCCAGCACGATCTGGTGGTCACCGGGACGCTGAATGCGCTGCTGGCGATGACGGAGTGAGAATTGGGGACATGCCTCATTTGCGCGCTGCGCAAATGAGGCATGTCCCCATTCTCCTACGCGCGGGTGGCGAAGAAGCCGCCCCGCGAACGGCGGAAGCGGACGGTCACGTACTCGGCGTGGATCAGCCAGCGCCAGTCGCGCTGGTCGTTGTCGTTGCACGCCACCACGCGGGCGAGAGCGACCAGCACCTCGCAGTCCACCTTGATCACCTTCGTCACCGGCAGCGCGCTGTTCGCCACGAACAGCAGGCCGTGCAGCGACAGGTCCCGGGTCTCGCCAGGAAATGGGCCCTGGCCCGGCCAGCCCGTGAAGTAATTGAGACCGATCCGGCGCGGTACCCGGCGGACGGCCCGCTGACCGGCGTCGAGCCGCTCGCGAACCGCGGGCGCCAGGGGTGCGTTGCAGGTCGTGCAGGTGGCGGTGGAGTGGATCCGACCGGCGAACCCGTGGGCGGCGCCGCAGAAGGGGCAGGCGGGAGACTGGGCGGGCGTGACGACGGTCGCGGGCTCGGGCGCTGCCTTCAGGCTCGGGGCCACCGACTGCCAGGCCTCGTCGTAGGCCGCCCGCCGGGCCGGGTCGCTGAGCACGGCGTAGGCCTCGTTGATCAGCGTGGCGGTGTAGTGGTCGCCGCCCAGGTCCGGGTGCCGGCGCAACTTCATCATCAGGGTCCGGTAGCTGGACTGGATGATTTCCTCCGGCGCATCCGGCTGGACGTGCAGGATGCGGTACAGGTTGCGACGGTTCTCCATGGTGCGAAAAAGGTTAAATCGCCTGCGGGGATGGGTCTGTGCCGGGGGTCAAGGATAGCGCCGGAGACCGGTCCGGAGGCCGCTTTTACGGGTTCTGGCGCTCTGCGGCGACCCGCTCCGGGCCCTGGGAATCGCCACCGGGCGGGAAGTGGCGTATGGTGACGCATGGTTCCCTCAAGCGCCCCCGCCCGCAAGCCCAATCCCCTGGATGACGAGCCGTTCACGCTCAAGTCCATCGCCAAGTCCGAGGCGCCGGCAGGCGTCGACACCGAGAACTGGCATCGCTACGTGATCACGCAGGGCCACAACACCATCGTTGGCCAGTTGCAGGGCAGTCGGGCGAACACCGAACGGGCCGTCATGGAGATCATCGACCGGCTCAATGAGCGCCGCCGCGGCAAGACGGGCCGTGTGCAGTTGAGCCCGGGACGCAAGAAGAAGGGCGCTACGCCCCCGCCGTCCGACGATTAGGCCGGCCGTCAGGCTCTCTGGCCGGCCGTGTCCGGCTCCACCGCTTTCGTATCTGATGAGGCCGCTTCCGGTGGCTTCGGCGGCTGCTTCGCCATGGTGTCCCGGAGTGCGAAGCGGAACCACAGGGCGCCGATTCCCCCCGAGACCAGGTTGGCGCTGGCCGCGGCGATGAAGATGCCGATGATGCCGAAGAACTGCGACAGCACCCAGGCCAGCGGCGCGTAGACGGCGATCGTCCTCGACATGGATACCCACATGGCCGCCATCGGCCTGCCCAGCGCATTCAGCGCCCCGTTCACCGTCATGCCGCAGCCGAGCGCCAGGTAGCTCAGCGGCACGATGTGCATGTGGAGCAGCGCGGTGTCCTTCGCGGTGCCCTCGAGCCCGAACAGGTCCGTGATGAGCCCGCCGAAGATCAGCATGAACGCCGCCATGCTGACGCCGTACACCAGCGAGAAGCGGTAGGCGAAATTCACTCCCTCCCGCACCCGGTCCAGGCGCTTGGCCCCGAAGTTCTGGCCCACGAAGGGCGTCATGGCGGCGGACAACGCCATCATCGCGAGGAGCGTCAGGCCCTCGAGGCGCGATGCCACGCCAAAACCGGCCACTGCTTCCTGGCCGAAGCTTGCGATCTGGCTGGTGATGAAAGCCGTGGTTATCGGCGCCACCAGGCTGCTCGTCAGCGACGGCAGGCCCACGTGCAGGATCCGGCGCCAGGAGTCCATGAGCTGGTCCAGGGCGAGGTTGCCGAAGTCCACCAGTTTCTCCCGGTACATGACGAAGTACGCGGAGGCGCACATGGTGAGCGCGTTCGACAACACGCCGCCGAGCGCCGCGCCCTCGATCTCCATGCGCGGGAAGCCGAAGAGGCCGAAGATGAGGATCGGATCGATGATCACGTTCAGCACGGCAGCCGTGGTCATGATCATTGCAGGACGCTTCGCGTCGCCGGAAGCCCGCAGCACCGAGTTCGCGATCATCGGCGCGACCAGGAAGATGCCGCCCCAGTAGTAGATCCGCATGTAGCGGTGGATGAACGGCAGGATGTCCTCTTTGGCGCCGAGCAGCCTGAATAGCGGGTCGATGGTGTTCAGGCCGATGGTCAGCACCACGATGCCGCAGATCACGCCCAGCAGCATGGCGTGGCCGGTGATGCGCTTCACTTCGTCCCTGTTCCCCGAGCCGAAGAGCCGCGATACAACCGCCGACGTGCCGACCCCGAGGGACATCGCAATGGCGCCGACGATGAAGCTGACGGGAAACGTGAAGCTGACGGCGGCCAGCTGTTCCGTGCTGATGCGGGCGACGAAGAAGGCCCCCGCCACGTTGTTCACCACGATGGCCAGCATGCCGAGCATCATGGGCAACATCAGGGAGAAGATGGCCTTGCTGACGGGGCCTTCGGTGAGGCGGGCGCCCTTGCCTTGGGGTGGTTTCATTTGGATCCTTGGGTCGCGGCTGAAGCCGCTCCTACGGGGGGTCGATGCCCGCGATGCAGAGGTACTTGATCTCGAGATAGTCCGCGATGCCGTACTTGGAGCCCTCGCGGCCGCTACCCGATTCCTTGACGCCGCCGAACGGGGCGACCTCCGTGGAGATGAGCCCGGTGTTCAGTCCCACCATGCCGTACTCGAGTGCCTCGGGAACCCGCCAGCTACGCCCGAGGTCCCGCGTGTAGACGTAGGCCGCCAGGCCGAATTCCGTGTCGTTGGCGAGGCGGATCGCCTCGTCCTCCGTGCTGAAGTGGAAGAGCGGCGCCAGGGGGCCGAACGTTTCTTCCCGCGCCACGCGCATCCCGGGCGTGACGCCGGTCAGGACGGTGGGCTCGAAGAAGGTGCCGCCGAGCACGTGGCGCTTGCCGCCCGTGAGTACCGTGGCGCCCTGGGCCACGGCATCGGCAATGTGCTCTTCCACCTTGGCGACGGCGGCCGCATCGATCAGTGGCCCCTGGTCCTGCTCGGCCTTGAGGCCGTCGCCCACGCGCAGCCTCGCCACGGCATCGGCCAGCTTGCGCGCGAAGGCGTCGTACACGCCGTCCTGCACGAGGAGACGGTTCGCGCACACGCAGGTCTGGCCGGAGTTCCGGTACTTGCTGATGATGGCGCCGGCCACCGCCGCATCCAGGTCGGCGTCGTCGAAAACGATGAAGGGCGCATTGCCGCCCAGCTCCATGGACACCTTCTTCACGGTCTGGGCGCACTGGGCCAGCAACAGCTTGCCGGTGGCCGTGGAGCCCGTGAAGGTCAGTTTGCGCACCCGGGGATTGCTGGTCATCTCGCCGCCAATCGCCCGTGCGTCGCCGGTGACCACGTTGACGACGCCGTCGGGAATGCCGGCGCGGTGCGCGAGCTCGGCGAGGGCGAGTGCGGAGTAGGGCGTCTGGGAGGCCGGCTTGATCACGATGGTGCAGCCGGCCGCCAGTGCGGGCGCCAGCTTGCGGGCGATCATCGCCGACGGAAAGTTCCAGGGCGTGATCGCCGCCACCACGCCCACCGGCTGCTTGATGACGACGATGCGCCGGTCCTTCGCGTGGCCCGGGATCACGTCGCCGTAAACGCGCTTCGCCTCCTCGCTGAACCAGTCGAGGAAGCTGGCCGCGTAGGCGATCTCGCCCCGGGACTCCGCCAGGGGTTTGCCCTGCTCGGCGGTCATGATCCGCGCCAGGTCGTCCTGGTTGGCGAGGAGCAGGTCGTGAAGCTTGCGCAGGAGCGCGGCGCGCTCCTTCGCCGTGCGGGCGCGCCAGGCCGGTAGCGCTGAGTCGGCTGCCTCGATGGCCGCACGCGCTTCGGCGGCGCCGCAATCCGGAACCGTGCCGAGGTGCTCGCCCGAAGCCGGGTTGGTGACGGCCACGGTGCCGCCGCCGGACGCGGCGATCCATTGGCCCGCGACGTAGGCGCGGGTGCGGAGCAGGTTGGTGTCGGTGAGCTTCAGCATGGGCTCATGCCATGATACGGCAAGGGGATTGGTGCGATGAAGCTGGCAAGCCTGTACGACGGGACGACCCTCACCTGGGGGCTGATCGAGGCCTTTGAGCAGCAGCCGGACGCGGCCGTCCGGCTGGCAACGCCCGCCCTGCGTACGCAGTTTCCCGACTTGCGCAGCCTGCTGGCGGCGGGCGCGCCCGAGGATGCCCTCCCGGCATTGTCAGCAGCACCGCTGCGGCGGGTAGCCGGCCTGAGGTTCGCGCCGGCCATCCCGAACCCGTCGCGCATTCTCTGCGTGGGTATCAACTACCTGGAGCACATCCATGAGATGGGCCGGGAGAGGCCGGACTACCCGACGCTTTTCACCCGCTTCCCGGACACACTCGTGGGCCACGGCGAGGCCATCGTCCGGCCCCGCATCTCCACGCAGTTCGACTACGAGGGCGAGCTGGCGATCGTCATCGGGAGGACGGCCCGGCACGTGAGCGCCGCGAGGGCGCTGGACCACGTCGCGGGCTACACCTGCTTTCTCGATGGCTCCGTCCGGGACTGGCAGCGGCACACCACCCAGTTCACGCCCGGCAAGAACTTTCCCGCCACCGGCGGCTGCGGGCCCTGGTTCGTCACCACCGACGAGATCCCCGACCCGGCCGTTCTGAGGCTCACGACCCGGGTGAATGGCGAGGTGCTGCAACAGGCGCCCGTCAGCGACCTGTGCTTCGGGGTGCGCCGCATCATCGAGTACTGCTCGAGCTTCTGTACGCTGAATCCGGGCGACATCATCGCCACCGGCACGCCGAGCGGTGTGGGCTTTGCCCGCACCCCGCCGCGCTGGCTCAAACCCGGGGACACGGTGGAAGTGGAGATCGGCGGCATCGGTATACTCCGGCACAACGTTGTGGATGAGGCGGCGTCATGAACGGTAGCAACAACACCCTCCCGGCCATCGCGCTGGCCCTCGGCATCGTCGTCGCCGGTTATCTCATCGGCGAGGCGCTGATCCAGGCCCGCTCCAGCCAGAGGGCCGTGTCGGTGCGCGGCCTGGCCGAGCGCGAGGTACCTGCCAACCTGGCGCTCTGGCCCATCGTCTTCACCGTCACCTCGGATGAGCTCGGCGATCTGCAGCGGAAGGCCGATGAGGGCGTCGCGAAGGTGCGCGCCTTCCTTGCCAGCGATTTTCCCGCGGAGCAGATCAGCGTGTCCGCGCCCCGGGTGCAGGACCGGGAGGCCCAGGGGATGCGGGGTGACGGGCGGCAGCTGGACCGCTTCACCGCCGAGGTCACGGTCACGGTCCGCACCGACAAGATCGACGTCGCCAAGAAGGCGATCGAGCGAAGTGGCGAGCTGGTGAAGCAGGGCGTCGCCGTGATTCGTAGCTACGAATACAACACCCAGTACCTGTTTACGGAGCTCGAGACCATCAAGCCCGGGATGATCGCCGAGGCGACGAAGGACGCCCGCCGTGCGGCGGAACAGTTTGCCAAGGACTCGGGCAGCGGCGTCGGTGCCATCCGCAATGCGCAACAGGGGTTGTTCTCGATCGAGGACCGGGACCAGTTTTCCCCGGAATTCAAGAAGGTGCGCGTTGTCACGACGGTGGATTATTACCTGAGCGACTGACGCGGGCCGGCAAGGCCGGTTGCCGGCCCGCAACGAGGTGGATGCTGGAGGCCGGGCGGTGCTAGGCTGAATGGCGACGAACAAAAAGTCCGGACGCGGACCGGAATGTACGAGGGTTGGGCAGTGCAGGATCAGGCGACGTTGCAGGCGATTCAACTCGTGAGCCGACGGGAAAACGCCCGGCTCACCATCACGGATCACCGGCTGCTCCGGGAACTGGCCAGGCAGGCGTCGGAAGAGTCCCGGCGCGAGTACTGGCCCCAGATCTGGGGCGACTTCGCCGACCATTTCGATCCCCGCTGACCGAAACCGTTTCGTCATCCGGTCGTCACCGCGACCGGAGAGAATGCCAGCGACGGAGGGGCGGAGCCATGCAATTGACAGAGACCCATCTCCTGAGCCTCGATCGCAGCAAGGCGGACGAACGCCTCGCGTTGCGTCGGGCCTACTTCACGGGATGTACGGTCAGGACGGACCTGATCGAGCACAGCCGGTTGGTCCGGGTCGTGGACTACTCCGAGACCTTCCGCGACGGCTGCTATGAGATCGCGGTTGCCGTCACGCCGGCCAGGGGCTAGACGTCCCGCTTCCAGCCCTTCAGGTACTGGTCCCAGTTCCGTTCAACGATAGCGAAGGACTCCGGGGCCAGCTTCGTCAGGAGGTCCCGGTTGCGCTCGGGGTAGACTTTCGGCCCGCCTTCTTCCGGCAACTGGCGTGTGGCATCGATCACGATCTTGCTGCTCAGGGGTCGCTTGGGCGAGCTCGGATCCAGCGCCATGCCGCGGGCTTCCTTGATGATCTCGGCCCCGGGGAAGGGTTGCCACCGCGCACCGACTGCCTGCATCACCTCGGTGCGGTTCAGAACGTCCACATCCTTGTCCACAACTATGCACGCCTTGGTGATCGGCACGAACTGCGCGATCTTCCTGCCCGCCTCCAGGCCCTGCTGCGGCCCGGTCTTGTCGATGGACAGGATGCCGATGCCGGTCCACTCGACGGGCGAGTGGAAGGCGACGGCATTGGGAATGGACTTCTTGAGGCGATAGAAAGAGAACGCCTCCAGCGGTGCGGTGCAGAAGCCGCGTGTCACGCCGGTGAACTGGTTCAGGATCCAGGGCTGCTTCCGGTGAGTGATGCAGGTGACCTCCATCACGAAGTTCTGCTCCTTCTTGAGGCCGAGATAGCCGTACATCTCGCCGAAGGGGCCCTCGGGCTGCATCTGGTCGAGCAGCACTTCACCCTCGATCACCAGCTCCGCGTTGGCGGGAATCAGCATGTCGTTGGTCTCGCACTTGACCACGTCCACCGCTTTGTTGCGGAAGCCGCCGGCGATGGCGAGCTCGTCGGCGCCGCTCTTCGAGACCACGGACGAACTGATGAACCACCCGATAGGATCGTTGCCCATGACCAGCGCGACGGGGCATCGCTTCTCGCCCCGCTCGATCTTCTTCATGAACATCTTCCAGCCCTGCTGGCCGGGTTCCGGGTTCACGCCCATCAGCCGGGGGCCCTTGATCTCGCACCGGTAGGTGCCGAAATTCATGCCGAGTTCCTTGTCCTCCGTGAACACCGAGGCGGTATTCACGTAGCGGTTCGAGTCGGCCGGGTTCGATTTGATGAAGGCGAAGTCGAGGACGTTGCACTGCTCGCCCCGCAGGATCACTTCCTTGATCGGCGCCTTGTCGGCTGGGACCGGATTGGTCGGGATGGACGGCGTCTTGCCGTCGCGGGCCTCGGCACCCTCCAGCAGGAACTTGATCGTCTCCCGGTAGGTCTCGGGGCCCTGGCCGGGGATGGGCTCCCGGCCCCAGATGATCGCCTCCGTGTCCCAGTGACCCTGGTGGTTGGTGATGACGGGACCCTTGAGCCAGCGGCCGTCCTGCCTGATCTCCTCCACCAGCAGCGCGGGCGCGTCGTACCAGCCGAATTCATCCATCAGCTTGTAGGTGAGCGCCGTCATCTCGTACTGGTCCTGGTCCAGGCGCTTGACGCGCATGACGAGGCCCCGGTCCTCCAGCGCTTTCACGTAATCCCGGAAGCTGTCGAAGGGCCCCACGTCCCGGGCCGGCCAGTTGCGGGGTCTGCTGGCCGCCAGAGCGGGCGCCGCGACCGATATCCCGAGGGACGCCGCAATACCCGCTGCCGCCGTCAGCAGCTGGCGACGGTCGAGACCTTCGCCCGACCGCGTGGCGTCGTTTGCTGGATTCGATCGCTGGGTACCGGACATTCGGTGGCTCCTGATGGGTCTGGGGGGCTGATGCGCAGCAAACCGCTGGCTGGGCGCAAGATTAGGACGGGCTACTGCCCGAGATGGTTCCCTAGGAAGGCGAGGGTCCTCTCCAACGCGAGCCTGTGGCTCGGTTCGTGGAATTCCGGCCGCTCGTCGCAGCTGAACCCGTGCCCGGCATCCGGGTAGACGAAGGCCGGGGCTCCGGGCCGGCCATTCCGGATCTGGGCCACGATCTCCGGTGGTATCAGCGGGTCCTTCCCGCCGAAGTGGTACAGGATGGGGCAGAGGGGCTGCTCATTGAGCCAGCCCAAGTTGGCCCGGCCGTAGTAGGCAACCGCGGCATTCACATCGGTGCGGCAGGCCGCCAGGTCGGCAATGGCCCCGCCCCAGCAGTAGCCCACGGCGCCGACCTTCGCACCCGCTGGCAGCTGCGCGCGAAGCGCTGCCGCCGCCCCGGCGAGGTCGCTGGCCACGTCGTTGATGGCGAGCTGTTGCATCAGGGTGCGGCCCTCGTCGATCCGGGTGTAGGGGAGTTCGGTGCCGGGCTTGAGCCGGTCGAAGAGGGCCGGCGCCAGGGCCAGGAAACCGTGGGCCGCGAACTCGTCGGTGACGTGCCGCATGTGGGCCGTGACCCCGAAAATCTCCTGGAGGACCAGGAGTCCGGCTCTGGGGGCGCCGGTGGGCGCTGCCAGGTAGCCGTCCAGCGTATGACCGTCCAAGGCTTTGATCTTTATAATTTTACCGGGCATCTGGCGAGTTACCTATTATAGACACTGATTTGTCACTGATCGGAGTCTGGGCGTAGCCGGATGTCCACCTGGATGTCCACCCGATTGCCGACGTAGGCGGTGTCCCGCCACTCGCCTTGGCCCACGCCGAAGGCCAGCCGTTCCAGGGCGGCCGACCCCTGCAGCCGGGCCGCCTGGCCAGCCGCAGCGGGTGTCCAGCGGAAGCTGAGGGTGACGGGGGCCGTGACCTCCCGGAGCGTCAGGGTGCCGCTGGCCCGGTAGCCGTCGCCATCCCGGACGATGCGACCGGTGGTGAACACGGCCTCGGGCCACTTGCCCAGGTTGAACCAGTCTGCACCCTTCAGGACCTCGTCCCGCTCGGGGTTGCCCGTGTCCACGGATCCCAGGTCGATGCGCGAGGAGATGCTGCCCGACTCCGGCTGTGCCGGGTCGAAGCGCACCCGGGCGGTGAAGCGGTCGAACCGGCTTTCAAACGTTGCGCCCTGCTGGACGGCAGTGAAGGTAAGGGAGCTGCCCGCGGGCTCCAGTTCGTACCCGGCGACGGCCGTAGGAGCGGCTTCAGCCGCGACCGCGAACCAGAGGGCCCCGGCTGAAGCCGCTCCTACGGCCGCTGCCCGGACACTCACCACACACCCCGACGTATGAGCGGCAGCATCGAGCGGAGGACCTCATCCCTGCGAACGACGTGGTGATGGATGGCGGCCAGTACGTGCGCACTGACGAGAGCCAGCAGGACCGTGCCCTGCACCTCGTGCGCTTCCGACATCCCCTCCGAAAACGGCGGGTTCACCCCCACGACGGTCGGCACCGTGAAAAGGCCGAAGAAGCTCACCGGGAAATTTGCGGCCTGGGAGCGCAGCAGGCCCGTCAGCGGCATGAGGAACATCAGTGCGTAAAGAAGGACCTGGGTGAATCGCGCACCGAACCGCTGCCAGCCCGGTGTCCCCGCTGGCAGCGGTGGCGCCGGATGGGTCAGCCGCCAGGCGAGGCGCAGGGCGGTCACCGAGAAGATCAGCAGGCCGATGGACTTGTGGGTGGCGTAGTTGCCGAGCTTGTCGGGACCGAGGGGCTGGTCGACCATGTAGAACGCCAGAGGGATCTGCAGCACGAGGAGGATAGCGATCAGCCAGTGAAATGAGCGGGCAACGCTGCCATACGCGTGCGGTGCATTCATTCCGTTAGCATACCCGACGCATGTATGCCCAGTTGATCCCGATCCTCGCGCCCGTATTCCTCGTCACACTCCTCGGTTATGGGTGGGCGCGGGTCGGCGTGCCATTCCAGAGGGACTTCCTCACCGGCTTGGTCATGAACATCGGCGTACCGTGCCTGATCCTCAATGGCACGCTGCAGCTCGAGGCAGATGCGGCCCTGTTTCTCTCGATGATGGGCTTCGCAATTCTCGCGCTTGCTCGTCTGCACCCTCAGTCGGCGCGGTAGTGCTCCGCGCGATGGGTCAGCCGCTGCGGAGCTACCTTCCACCGGTCGCCTTTGGCAATTCCGGCAACCTGGGCTTGCCGCTCTGCCTGTTCGCCTTCGGCAAGCAGGGCCTGGGGCTGGCAATCGGTTTCTACCTGGTGGGCTCCGTGTCCCAGTTCATTGCCGGGCCACTGTTCCAGGGCCGGCAGCCGGTCTGGCGCACCCTGCTCACGACACCGGTGAATTACGCTGCCGTTCTGGGCGTGGGGCTGCTGGCCACGGATTCGACCTTGCCCCTCTGGCTCGGCAACACGATCGAACTGCTGTCGGGGCTCGCCATACCGCTGATGATGCTGGCTCTCGGCCATGCCCTCGGCAGCTTCAAGGTGCAGAGGTTGCCGGTCGCTGCCGGTATCGCGGCCGGTCGCCTCGGCCTTGGCCTGCTGGTGGGCTACGCACTCACACTTGCCTTCGGCCTTACCGGCGTCGAGCGTGGCGTGGTACTGGTGCAGAGCGCGATGCCGGTCGCCGTCTTCAATTACCTGCTTGCCGCACGCTACGACCGGCACCCGGAGGACATCGCGGGCGCGATCGTGATTTCCACGCTGGTCGCGTTCGCGGCGCTGCCGGCCTTGTTGCTCTTCGCGTTACCGGCAGCGCCCCCGTAGGAGCAGCTTCAGCCGCGATCCATCCCGCCGACGGCATCACTGCTGAACCCGCGCCGCCGGAACTCGGCCAGGACACCCAGCATCACGTCATCCACCGGCGATTCGAAGGGCACCCGGTAGCCGTGGATGAGGAGGTGGTCGTCGTCGCGCACGTCAGGCAGCGGCGAAGTTCTCGGAAACGTGGCCAGCAGGTAGCGGAGCAGATCCTGTTCCATGGGCGCGGTTCTCCAGGTGTGAGGCGCGCCAGATCCGGGCCGGCGCGGGGACGGTCGTGCGTGCGGGGTGGCTGGTGGCGAAGGGGGGAGGTAGCGCAGCCCGGCGCAGGGCTTCCGGCCAGCTCGGGATTCCATTCCCGCGGATCGGTGGGTTCATCGTGACGCTCCTTGCCAGTGCTGACCGGCAGTCGCGGGCCCTGCTGGGGGGTGGGCCGGCCGGCTACCGAGGACTGCAGTTTCGGCGGGTCCCGTTGCAGGCCGATGACGCCGGGATGGCAGTTTTGCGTCAGGGCGGAAGCCTTTGCAGTGCGGTAGTAGAGCTTGGGGAGCAGGCACGACCTGTGGAGCTATATGTTTTATTTCAGTTACTTAGCGAAAACACAAAGTTTCTCTTGCGCTGCACAAGTTCTGGTCCTATTATTCCTCTCGCCCGCGTTGGGCACATGGCCCGCCAAGGAGTGACTCACATGACGACCCAGAACGATCAGTTCGCCAATTTCCTCGGCTTCCAGAAGGAAGCCCTCGAGCCCGTCCGTGCCGCCAATGGCATGGCTGCCGACGCCTTCGAGCGCCTGTCCCGCCAGAATTACGCGGTGCTGGGCGACTACATCAACTTCGCCGTGGAGCAGGCCCGCCTGCCCACCCAGACGGCGGATTACACCCAGTTCCTGGCCAAGCAGATGGAGACCGCCCGCCTGTTCGGCGACCAGCTCGTCCGCCGCTCCCAGGAATACATGGACATCATGAGCGCCTTCCAGGCCAAGGCCCAGACGGCGGTGCAGACGGCCACCCAGGCCGCCACGCAGGCCCCGGTTGCCAAGGCGAAGGCCGCTTAACGCGACCCCCGCTAAGAACTGAAGTACCCCCCTTGAAGGGGCGGTGGCCGTCGGCTGCCGCCCCTTTTCTTTTGCCCGCCGGAGCACCCCGTAGGAGCGGCTTTAGCCGCGATCGCCTGGTTATCGTTAAGTTGGGTCGCGGCTAAAGCCGCTCCTACAGCGCTAGAGTAGTATTCTTGCAGCGCAGAACCCCGTCAAACAGCAGCAGGGTCGGTCATGCCAAGAACAATAAAAAAGTACGCCAACCGCAGGCTCTACGACACCGAGGCCAGCCGGCACGTGACCCTCGATGGCATCCGCCAGCTCGTGGCGAGTGGTGAGGACGTGGTGGTCGTCGACGACACCACGCGGCCAGGACATCACGCGCAACATCCTGCTGCAGGTAATTTCCGAGCAGGAGCAGGGCGGCCGGCCGATTCTCTCGGCCGACATGCTGAAGCACATCATCCGTTTCTACGGCAACCCGCTGCAGGAAATGATGGGCGGCTACCTGGAGCGCAGCGTCGAGATGTTCATGAGCCAGCAGAAGACGCTGCAGGACCAGATCCAGAAGACCATGGGCATGACGCCCTTTGGCACCATGCAGTCCCTCGCCCAGAAGAACATGGAGGCCTGGGGTCAGCTGCAGAAATCCTTTCTCGACATGCTGACGCCCCGGACCGGAGGTGGCGGCCAGGCCGATGCCCCGACCGGCCACCAGCCATCGCCGCCGCCGGGCGATCAATCGCAAGGAATGAGCAGCCCCATTGTCAGCCGCTGAACCAAAATTCCCGCCGCCCGATCCTGCGGCCTTTGCCCGGGAACTTGCCGAACTGACGAGCAAGGCCCAGGCCATGTTCGCGGAGCTCATGAAGACGCCCACGGCCCGCGCCGCCTTCGGGCCTGGAGCCGCCGGCCAATCCCGATCCGCTGAACGCGGCGCCCGCCATGCAGGCGGCGGCACAGCAGCTGTGCGATGGACCCGGCGAAGCTCATCCAGGCCAACCTCCAGCTCTGGCAGCAGCACATGCTGCTGTGGCAGCAGATGTCGGCGTCGATGGTTGGCAATGCGATGGGCCAGGGGGCGAGCCGAGCCCGTGGCGGAACCCGACAAGGGCGACCGGCGCTTCAGGCATCCCGACTGGAACGAGAACCCGCTCTTCGACTACCTCAAGCAGTCCTACCTGATCACGTCACGCTGGCTCGTGGAGACCATGTCTACGCTGTCGCGGGCCTCGATCCCCAGACGGCGAAGAAGGTGGACTTCTACACCCGCCAGTTCGCCGACGCCTTCGCGCCCAGCAACTTCGTCTGGACGAACCCGGAAGTGCTGCGCGCCACCTTCGAGACCCAGGGGCAGAACCTGCGCAAGGGCCTCGAGTAACTTCCAGCGGGACCTCGAGCGGGGCAACGGCCAGCTGCAGATCACCATGAGCGACCCGGACGCCTTCGAGCTGGGGCGGAACCTGGCCACGACGCCGGGCAAGGTGGTGTTCCAGAACGACCTGATCCAGCTGATCCAGTACGAGCCGGCGACCGAGCAGGTGCACCGCACGCCGATCCTCATGGTGCCGGCGTGGATCAACAAGTACTACATCCTGGACCTGACGGCGAAGAAGTCGCTGGTGCGCTGGGCCGTGTCCCGGGGCTACACGGTGTTCGTCGTCTCCTGGGTGAACCCGGACGAGACGCTGGCCCACAAGGAATTCGACGACTACCTGACCGAGGGCGTCGTCGCGGCGCTGGATGCCGTCGAGGCCGCCACCGGCGAGCACGAGGTGCACGGCCTCGGCTACTGCATCGGCGGCACGCTGATCGGCGTGGCGCTCGGCTACCTGGCCGGCATCAGCGACCAGCGCCTCAAGACGGCGACCATGTTCACGGCCCAGGTGGACTTCTCCGAGCCCGGCGACCTCGCCGTGTTCATCGACGAGAAGCAGCTCGACAACCTCGACCAGATGATGGGCGAGAAGGGCTACCTGGAAGCCCAGGCCATGTTCACCACCTTCAACATGCTGCGGTCGAACGACCTGATCTGGTCCTTCTTCGTCAGCAACTACCTGCTCGGGCAAGGAGCCCCAGCCCTTCGACCTGCTGCACTGGAACGCGGACGCCACCCGCATGCCGCGCCGGATGCACCTCTTCTACCTGCGCCAGATGTACCTGCACAACAACCTGGTGAAGCCCGGCGCCGTCACGCTGGCCGGCGTGCCGATCGACCTGACCAAGGTGACGGTGCCGGTGTACCTGCAGGCCTGCAAGGAAGACCACATCGCGCCGTTCCGCTCGGTGTTCAAGGCGCGCCACAACTTCTCGGGGCCGGTACGCTTCGTGCTGGCCGGCTCGGGCCACATCGCCGGCGTCATCAATCCGCCCGACGCGAACAAGTACCAGTACTGGCTGAACCCGGCCGAGCCCTGGGAGATGGACCCCTGGCTGCGCGGCGCCGTCGAGCACCCCGGCAGCTGGTGGCCCGACTGGGACGCCTGGCTTGCGCCCCAGTCCGGCGAGATGGTGCCGGCGCGCAAGCCGGGCGACGGGAAGCTGACGGTGCTCGAAGACGCCCCCGGCACCTTCGTCAAGAGCCGCGCGCTGTAGGAGCGCCTTCAGGCGCGACCCGATGGAATACCGTCGACGCGGTCATCATCGGCGCCGGCGTCATCGGCCTGGCAGTCGGCCGCGCCCTCGCCAACCGCGGCCTCGAAGTGATCGTCGTCGAGTCCGCCGGCGCCATCGGCACCGGCACCAGCAGCCGGAACTCCGAGGTCATCCATGCGGGCCTCTACTATCCCACCGGCTCCCTGAAGGCCCGCCTGTGCGTCGCGGGCCGGGAGATGCTCTACCGCTACTGCGAGGCCAAGGGCATCCGTCATCGCCGCATCGGCAAGCTGATCGTCGCGACCGACGTCCGACGAGCTGCCCATCCTGGAGAAGTACCTGGCCCAGGCGCGGGCCAACGGCGTGGACGATCTCCGGTGGGTCGAGCAGGCGGAGATGGCGGAGCTCGAGCCCGCAGGTCCGCTGCGTGCGGGGGCTGCTCTCCCCGTCCACCGGCATCATCGACAGCCACGAATACCTGCTGGCACTGCAGGGCGACCTGGAGGCGCAGGGCGGCCAGGTGGTGCTGAACAGCCACGTCACCCGGATCGGCCGCACGGGCGACGGCTTCGCGATCTTCACCGGCGACGCCGCCGACGCGGCCATCCATTGCCGGCGGGTGATCAACGCCGCGGGTCTCCATGCCCAGGGCGTGGCAGCCACCATCGAGGGGTTGCAGCGGCCAACCATTCCGCCCCAGTACCTCGCACGGGGCCACTACTACACGCTGTCGGGCAAGTCGCCCTTCAACCGGCTGGTCTACCCGGTGGCCGAGGCCGGCGGCCTCGGCATCCACGTGACGCTGGACCTGGCCGGTACCGCGCGCTTTGGTCCCGACGTGCAGTGGCTGCAGGCCATCGACTACAGCTTCAACGGCGACACCCGCGAGAAGTTCACCGCGGCGATCCGCCGCTACTACCCGGCGCTGGATGACAGCCGCCTGCAGCCCGGCTACACGGGCATCCGGGCGAAGCTGAGCGGGCCGGGCGAGCCGGCCGCCGATTTCATCGATCCAGGGAACGCCCGACCACCGCGTGCCCGGCCTGGTGAACCTCTACGGCATCGAGTCGCCGGGCCTGACCGCCGCCCTAGCGATCGCGGAAGAAGTGGCGGAGCGCGTGTAGGAGCGGCCTTCAGCGCGATCGATTTCTCGGCGTGATGGCGTCTCAGCGACCTAGTCTCCGTCGCGCCGAGGCGCTCCTACACGCGCCGCGCCATCTCTCCCGCGTCCAGCCGCCGCATGTAGTCTGCGTACGCGCCCATCGCGCGCCGCCCGAGGAACCACATCACCGGGATATTGACGAACAGCATGAGCCCGGTGCCGAAGCCGCTCAGGTTGTCGAGCTGCGCGTCGGTCTTGAGGAAGCCCATCGTCGAGACGATGGCGAGGCCGCAGTAGAGCAGCTTGAAAGGCGCGAGCCAGCGCTCGCCGGCGAGAAACACCACGCCCTGCTCGGCGTAGTAGCTGTAGGAGATCATGGTGGAGACCGCAAACAGCCAGACGGCGAGCGTCACGACCCAGCGCCCGAGGCCCGGCAGCACGGAGTCGAAGGCCACGGCGGTCAGCGTGGCGCCCACGTAGCTGACATAGATGCCCGCCGTCGTTCAGCTCGGGGCTCCAGGCGGCTCGCGCAGCGTGCTCCAGCGGATCACCGGCCCGGCATCGCCGCAGCGCACGTGGCCGGTCAGCCGGTGCAGGTCGTTGCCGCTCTGCGGATTGGGGTCGCCGCGCAGGACCGCGAAGACGTGCTCGCCGCCGTCCCAGCCCCCGTCAGCCGCGGCGGGCGCCGGCTGTCTCCGGCAGCGTCCATACGCCCGGGCGCACCAGCAACCGGACGCAGGTCGTCTCGGCAGGCTGCGCCTCGGGCGGCCGGTTCCAGGTGCCGGTGACGATGATGACCAGCGCCGTCAGCGTGCAGACGACGATGGTGTCGATGAAGGGCTCGAGCCCCGCGACCACGGCCTCGCGCACCGGCTCGTCGGTCTTGGCCGCGGAGTGGGCGATCGGCGACGTGCCCTGCCCGGCCTCGTTGGAGAAGATCGCCCGCTTCATGCCGTACAGGAAGCGCGTAGCCCACGGTGCCGCCGATGAAGGCGCCGCTGGCCTCCGCGGGCGAGAACGCCGAGCGGAAGATCAGCGCGAACATGGCCGGGATCTCGCTGGCGTGCACCGACAGCACGTACATCGCGCCGAGGAAGTAGATGGCCATCATGAAGGGCACCAGCGCGCCTGCCACCGCGCCGATGCGGTGGATGCCGCCGATGATCACCAGGCCCGACCAGATCGCCAGCACGATCCCGGAGACGATGCTCGGGCACGCCGAAATACGTCTCGGTGATGTTGCCCACGTTCCAGGCCTGGAACATGTTGCCGCCGGTGACGACCATCACCAGCAGCGTGATGCAGAACAGCACGCCGATCGCCTTGCCGAGCGGCCGCCGAGGCCCGGGCCGCGCTCGCCGAGCGCCTTGCTGATCACCCACATCGTGCCGCCGTGCGGATTGTCGGGGTCGCTCGGTGTTCCGGTAGAGCATGGCCGAGCGTGACTTCCGTGGTCTTGAGCGCCATGCCGAAGAAGCCGACCACCCACATCCAGAACACCGCGCCCGGGCCGCCGAGGCTGATGGCGATGGCGACACCGCCGATGTTGCCGAGGCCGACCGTGGCCGACAGCGCCGCGGACAGGGCCTGGAAGTGATTGATCGCGCCGGGGTCGCCCGGGTGGTCGTACTGGCCGCGGATCACGCTGGACGCCGTGGGTCAGCGCGCGGAACTGGCTGAAGCGGGTCCAGATCGTGAAGACGATGCCGGTGCCGAGCATGATGAAGAGCACGGCGTCGTGCCAGAGGATGGCGTTGGCAGCCGCCAGGAAACTGTCGAAGGCGCTCATGCCCCGGAGGATAGCGGGACCGGACCTGTCTGTGCGCACTTTTCAGCGCAGGTTCGGCGCCGCCGGCCTCTCAGGCGACACCTGGGGCACGGTCGTGATCGCTACCGTCGTGGTCGGGGCTGGAGCGGTCTGCTGCCATCCGTTGCAGGCGCCGTCGACGAGGTCAAGTTCCAGGAGAAGGTGATGGCCATGGCGACGTGCGGCGCAGAGCAGGCCGCGCGAGGCTGGCGGTGAAGCTGTCGTCGCAGAGGTGTTCATGTCCGGTCTCCTGGCAGTGGGACTGGGTTTGGAGTGAACCGCTGCGCCGGAAAGAAGGTTGAGCCTGCCCGCCCGGCACCTTCTGCGGCTACCGAGCACGGCCCGCCAGATAGCCGGAGTCGCCCCATGACGCTCACCGCCCGTGCCGTCCGCAAGGCCAACCGCCTCTCTCCGGGACCTGCCCGACCCAACCTGGACCAGCTGGCCGGCCTGGCCGTGCGCCGCTCCGTGAAGCGCGGCCAGCGGATCTTGCCCGAGGGCGATCCGGGCGACTCCCTCATGGGCCTGATCTCCGGCCAGGTGCGCATCAGCGCCACCACGCCGGCCGCCGGCCAGGAGGTCTTCCTCAATCTCCTGGAGTCCGGCGACAGCTTCGGCGAGATCGCCGTGCTCGATGGCAACGCCCGCACCGCCGAATGCGGAGGCGGTGACCGACGTGGAGCTCTTCGTGGTGCGCCGCGTGGACCTGATGGCCCTGATCGGGCGGGAGCCGGGCTGGCGACTCGAGCTGATCCCCTGCTCTGCAAGCGGCTGCGCTGGACCAGCGACCTGATCGAGGAGGCGGCGTTCCTGTCGCTGCCGGCACGGCTCGCCCGGCGGCTGGTGAAGATGGCCGAGGAGCACGGGTCGTCCGTTGCTGGTGGGCTCGAGCTGCGGATTTCCCAGGCGGAGCTGGCGGGGTTCCTCAGCGTGTCGCGGCAGGTGGTGAACCAGCAGCTGCAGGTGTGGCAGCGGAAGGGCGTGGGTCGAGGTGGGGAGGGGGAGAGTGGTGGTCAAGGATGTGAAGGGGCTGACGGCAGTCGTGGAGTGACCTCGGCTATTAGCGCTCCAGGATCGCCGTAACCCCCATGCCGCCCGCCGTGCAGATCGAGATCAGTCCCCGCCCGCTCCCGCGCTGCTCCAGCAACTTCGCCAGCGACGCCACGATCCGTGCCCCGGTGGCCGCGAACGGATGCCCGATCGCGATGCTCCCGCCCTTCACGTTCATCTTCGAGCGGTCGACGCTGCCCAGCGGCTGATTCCGCCCCAGCCTGTCCCGGCAGAACTCCGCCGACTCCCAGGCCTTGAGCGTCGCCAGCGTCTGGGCGGCGAACGCCTCGTGGATCTCGTAGTAGTCGAAGTCCTGCAGCGCCAGCCCCGCGTCGGCGAGCATCGCCGACACCGCGTAGGCCGGCGCCAGCAGCAGCCCTTCCTTCTTCACGAAGTCCACGGCGGCGACCTTGCCGTAGCGCAGGTAGGCCTGGACCGGCAGCCCGCGGGCCTTCGCCCAGTCCTCCGAGGCCAGCAGCACCGCCGACGCGCCGTCGGTGAGCGGCGTGCTGTTGCCCGCCGTCATCGTGCCGCTCGGGCCCCGGTCGAAGACCGGCTTCAGCTTGGCCAGCTTCTCGAGGCGACGTGTCGGCGCGGATGTTGTTGTCGGTCGCTCGCGCCCGAGAAGGGCACGACGAGGTCCTTGTAGAAGCCCTCGGCCCAGGCCTTCGCCGCCTTGTGGTGGGACTCCATCGCCAGCTGGTCCTGGTCGGCCCGCGTGATGTTCCACTGCTTCGCCGTGATCTCCGTGCTCTGGCCCATGGACAGCTTCGTGCGCGGCTCCGTCACGCCCGGCGCCACCGGCTTGAACATCGACGGGCGCAGCCCGAGCCAGGGCTTCACCCGGTCGCCGAAGGACTTGCCCCGGGCGCTCGCCAGCAGGATCTCCCGGTACTCGTCGGGGTAGACGATCGGCACGTCGCTGATCGTGTCCGTGCCGCCGGCAATGCCCGCGTCGATCTGGCCGAGCGCGATCTTGTTGCCGATCAGGATGGCCGCCTCCAGGCTCGTGCCGCAGGCCCGCTGCAGGTCGTAGGCCGGGGTCTCGGGCGCCAGCGTGGTGCCGAGCACGCACTCCCGCGCCAGGTTCCAGTCCCGGGAGTGCTTCATGCACCGCGCCGAGGGCCACGTCGCCGAGCCGCTCGCCGCCGAGCCGGTACGCGTCCACCAGCGCCTGCAGTGTCGCCGTCATCAGGTCCTGGTTGGACTGGTGCACGTAGTTCGTGTTGGCCCGGCAGAAGGGAATGCGCCGGCCACCGATGATCGCCACGCGGCGGGGTGCGTTGTAGTGCATGGGACGTCTCTCCAGTCGGCGTCGACGGGCTACTGGCCGAAGGTCGGGCGCTCCGGCGCCCAGATATTCCGCTTCCTCCGGCGTGTTCGGCCGGCCGAGGGTCTTGTTCCGGTGGGGGAAGCGCCCGAAGGACTTCGACGATGTCGTGGTGCAGTTCCGCGAACTGGGCGAAGGTGGCGAAGGTGGCCTTCAGCGTGTCGGACACGCCGGAGACGAGGCCCTCGTAGATCTTCACCGAGCGCTCCTGGATCTTCAGCGACTCCGCGTGCTGGAGCGGCATGAAGTAGAACGCCTGCTGGAACGGCGTCAGCGACTTGTAGGCGCCCGTGGCGGCGCCCTCGACGCAGATCTTCAGCGCGTGCGGGTCCCGGGAGAAGGCCTTGGGCGTGCCCCGGTAGATGCTGCGCCGGAACTGGTCCAGCAGCAGGATCAGCGCCAGCCGGCCCTGGGGCGTGGCGGTCCAGGTGTCCAGCAGGCCCTTCGACGCCTTCTCGACCAGCGGCCCGAACTCGGTGCGGATCAGGGCGTCGGTAACCGCATCGGCGGTGAACCAGCGGTCCATCCGGCTGTCGATGGTGGGCTGGTCCATGCTCCCCGGCTGGAACCAGAAGTCGAGGACGCGCTGGATGTCGGGGTCGGTCATGCGTCGAGTGTAGGAGCGCCTTCAGGCGCGATCAATCGTGGTCGCGCCTGAAGCCGCTCCTACTGCAATTCGATCTTCTGCTCGGTGACCGTGCCCACCGTCACCGGGAACGCCGCGTCCTTGTACTTCGGCGGGCCGAACTTGGGCCGCAGGTTGTTGGACAGCCCCGCCGGCTCCTTGGGTATGCCGATGAAGTTGCGCTCCAGCTTCCCGTCGTCGTTCACGTCCTGGAAGATCGAGAGTGCGTACTCGCCGGCAGGCAGCAGCAGTTCCACCGTGACCTTGTCGCCCTGGCGGTTGCCCGCCACGGCAACGCTCTTCTGGGTGCGGTAGCGGTCGCTCAGCCAGTCGTCCTTCTTGTCGTAGACCCAGACGTAGAGCTTGCCCTGGTCGGACTTCACGTTGGTGGCGACGACGCGCAGGTTCGCGTCGTCGGCCGCCAGCGCGGTGGCTCCCGGCGAGCAGGGCGGCGAGGTGATGAGGTGCTTCATGGGTGCGGTGCTTCCTTTCAATCGCGGATGCCGATGGCGGTGCGGGCCGCCAGGGCCGATTCAACCACCTGGGCCAGGTCCGGGCCCAGCACGGTGAAGTGTCCCATCTTCCGCCCCGGCCGCGCCTCGTGCTTGCCGTAGAGATGCAGCTTCAGACCCGGGCGTGACAGCAGGGCGGACCATTTCGGCTCTCCGCCGGACCAGAGGTCGCCCAGCAGGTTCACCATCACGGCGGGGCTGGTCTGCGCCGGATTGCCCAGCGGCAGCCCGCACAGCGCCCGAACCTGCTGCTCGTACTGGCTGGTGGCGCAGGCGTCGAGGGTGTAGTGACCGCTGTTGTGGGGCCTCGGCGCCATCTCGTTCACGTACAGCACGCCGCGGCTGACGAAGAACTCGACGCCCAGCGTGCCGACGTAGTCCAGCGCCGCGGCGATGCGCAGCGCGCACTGGCGGGCGGACTCGGCCAGCGTCGCGCTGATGCGCGCGGGCACGATGGACACGTCGAGGATGCCGTGCCGGTGGCTGTTCTCGGCCACCGGAAAGCAGGCGGCCACGCCAGCCGCATCCCGGGCGAGCACGACGGACACCTCGCAATCCAGGGGCAGCAGCGCCTCGAGCACGCAGGCTTCGCCGCCGAGCTGGCGCCAGGCGGTCAGTGCGTCGTCGCGGGTCGCGACCCGTGCCTGGCCCTTGCCGTCGTAGCCGAAGCGGGCGACCTTCAGGACGCCCGGGAAGACGTTCGGCGGCGCCGTTGCCAGGTCCTGCTCGCTGCGAATGACAGCGAAGGTGCCGTGGGGCAGGTGCTGGTCCCGCGAGGAAGGTCTTCTCCGCGATCCGGTCCTGGCACACGGCAACTGCGGCGGCGGACGGCCGCACGCGGACCGACCGTGCCAGGTACTCGAGCGATGGGGCCGGGACGTTCTCGAACTCGGTGGTGACGGCCGCGCACCCGGTCGCGAGCGTGTCGAGGGCCACCCGGTCGTCGTAGGCAGCGGCAAGGTGCCTGTCGGCGATGCGGCCGGCGGGGCTCGCGGGGTCCGGGTCCAGCACCCAGACGCTGTAGCCGAGCTCGTGGGCGGCCTGCACGAAGAAGCGGCCGAGCTGACCGCCGCCCGAGCAGTCCCAGGGTGGCGGGTGCGGGAATCAGCGTGGCAGGCTCGGCGCGCGCGGTGGCGGGCATTCAGTCCGCGAGCTTCATGGCCATGACGGCCTTGGCCTGGCGATTGCGAAAGGCGGCGAGCTTCTGCGTCAGGGTCGGGTACTCGGCGGCGAGCACCGCGACGGCGAACAGCGCGGCGTTGGCGGCGCCAGCCTCGCCGATGGCGAAGGTGGCGACGGGCACGCCCTTCGGCATCTGCACGATGGACAGCAGGGAGTCCTGGCCGGCGAGCGCCTTGGACTGCACCGGCACGCCGAGCACCGGAAGCGTCGTCTTGGCGGCCAGCATGCCCGGGCAGGTGCGCGGCGCCGCCGGCGCCGGCGATGATCAGCTTCAGGCCCCGGTCCCGCGCCGACTCGGCGTAGTCGAACATCAGCTGGGGCGTCCGGTGGGCGGAGACCACGCGCTTCTCGAAGGGCACGCCGAACTCCTGCAGGATCTCCGCAGCGGCCCGGAGCGTGGGCCAGTCGGAGTCCGAGCCCATGACCACTCCCACGATGGGACCGCCGCCGGCCTTGCGGACGGTCTTGCGGGGGGCCTTCTTGCGGCGGGTCCTGGTAGCCATGAGGCGATTCTAGCCTGTAGGAGCGCCTTAAGGCGCGACTGGTCGCGGCTAAAGCCGCTCCTACGGCCGCTCCTACAGGCCCAGCAGCCGGGCGAGCTTCAGGAGGCCCGCCACGGAGATGCCGTCGGTGATCCGGCCGTCCATCGCCATGGCCAGCGCCTCGGCGAAGGGCAGGCGGCGGATGGCCAGCTGCTCGGTCTCGTCGAACTCGGGTGCGCCGGGCGTGAGGCCCTCGGCGAGGAACACGTAGCCCTCCTCGTCGGTGACCGAATTGGAGGTGTGCAGCTTCATGATCAGCCGGAGCCTGCTGGCGGTGACGCCCGGTTTCCTCCCGCAATTCCCGGTAGCGCCGCCGCCTCCAGGTCCTCGCCTCGCGGTGCCCCGCCCATGGGCAGTTCCCAGGAGTACTCGCCGAGCGGGAAGCGCCACTGGCCCACGAGCCAGGTGTGCTGCTCGTCGTCCAGGGGGATGACGGCGACGGCCCGGTTCTTGAAGCTGATCTTCCCGTAGCGTGGCCGGCTGCCGTCCGGTGCGATCGTGTCGTGGGTCGTGATGGCGAACCAGGGGTTCTCGAATTCGAGCCGGGTGGACAGTGTCTGCCAGGGGTTGGCGCCCTCCGGCGGGTCAGGTGGTGTGGCCATGCGCCAGCGTCTCCTTGAGTCGATTGAACCAGAGGTGCATGCCGAGCCCCCGCATCACCATGAACGCCGTGAATGCCAGCCACAGACCGTGGTTGCCGAGATCCCGCGTGAAGAACCACACGGGAACGAAGACGAGGAGGGCGGTGATGGTCATCACCACCCGCATCTCCCGGCTCAGGGTGGCGCCCACGAACACGCCGTCGTAGAAGAAGCTCCAGACCGAGATCAGGGGCAGAAGGATCATCCACGGCAGGTACTCGAGCGCCGCTGCCCGGATCTCGGGCAGGCTCGTGAGCGTGCGGACGATCGCGGGACCCGCGATCCAGAAGGCCAGGCTGAACAGCGCACCGAAGCCGAGCGACCAGGCAAGGGTGCGGCGCACGGCGCGGCGGAGGCCCGTCCGGGTCGCGGGCGCCGATGGCCTTGCCCACCAGCGCCTCGGCGGCGTTGGCGATGCCGTCGAGCGCGTAGGCTGTGAGCCACTGGAAGTTCATCAGCAGTGCGTTGGCGGCGAGGAACACGCTCCCCATCCGGGCGCCCTGCACGGTCACGAAGGCAAACGTGAACATCAGGGCCAGCGTGCGGACGAACAGGTTGCCGTTGATCCGGAGCAGTGCCCGGTACGACCTGAGGTCCAGCAGCCGCGTACCGGACCAGTTGCCCGGATGGCGCCGGAGTTCCCGCACTAGCAACCAGCCGGCAGCACCGGCGCCGGCCAGTTCCGCCAGCAGCGCGCCGGTGGCCACGCCCTGCACCTTCAGGCCGAGGCCGAGCACGAACCAGAGGTCCAGCGTGACGTTGGTCAGGTTGATCACCAGCGTGATCAGGAGCGGTCCCCGGGCGTTCTGCATGCCGAGCAGCCAGCCGAGCGCGGCGAAATTGAAGAGCGCCGCCGGCGCGCTCCAGACGCGGATCGCAAAATACTGGTGGGCGTAGTCCGTCACGTCGGGCTCTGCGCCGATGAGCCCGAATGCTGCATTCGCGATCGGCACCTGCAGGATGATGATGAGTACCCCGAGCGCCAGCGCCATGACCACAGCCTCGCCCAGCGATTGCCGGATGGCCGTGCTGCCCGCCGGGTCCCTGGTGAGTGAACCGTGCGCCTGGGCGGTGATGCCGGTCGTGCCCATGCGCAGGAAATTCAGGCCGACGAACAGGATGCCGAACACCTGCACGGCGGCAGCGACGGCGGCCAGGTAGACCTCGTCGTCCAGGTTGCCCAGTACGCCCGTACCGACCAGCCCGACGAGCGGCACGGACGCCGAGGAAATGATCATGGGGAGGGCAATCGCCCAGATCGCCCGGTGGCTGTAGGGGTCGGGAGCCAACTAGGGGCGGATGCCGATCGCCGCGTAGAGCTTGGACAGCACCCAGAGCGGACCAATGAGCAGGAAGCGGAGGTCGCGGAAGAAGGACGGGCGGCGGCCCTCGACGTAGTGCCCGATGAACTGGCCGATCCAGCTGATGACGAACACTGACAGGGCAGTCAGCCAGAGCGGCCACGGGAGGCTGGCGGCCAGGCCCACGAGCGGGACGATGACGAGCGCCACCAGCAGCATCCCCAGGCCCAGTCGCGGGGCAAGGCGCAGGTAGTAGATCGTGACGCCGGCCAGGGCCAGTGTCCCGACGTTCATCCAGCCTGCCCCGGGAGCCAACCCGGTCGGTACGGGTATGGCCCAGAGCATGGCGAACACCGACACGAAGATGAGTGGCACGCAGATGCTGTGAATCAGCCGATTGACCGGGTGCGTGTGATCGGCCGAGTATTCCGCCAGCAACTGGTCTGCCTGGGTCGTCATGGGCGAATTCATACGCCGTTCAGCGGCTGCCAGCAAGCCTAGTCCGATTGCCGCCCGGGGTTGTTTCTGCGATACAGGACCGGGTTAAAGCCTGTTTTCACCAAGGAGTTGCTTATGAGCATCAGGACCACCGGACGAATTGCCGCGCTGGCGCTTGGCAGCAGCGCAGTGGTGACGGGCTGCATGACCTACGACCCGTACACCGGCGAAAAGGAAGTGAGCAAGACCACCTCCGGAGCGGCCATCGGCGCTGCTGCTGGCGTGGCGGTCGGCCTGATCGTTGGCGACAGCTCGTCCGAGCGGAAGCGGCGTGCCATCCAGCTGGGCGTGGCCGGCGGGCTCGCGGGCGGCGCGGTCGGCAACTACATGGACCGCCAGGAGGCCAAGCTGCGCGCCCAGTTGCAGGGCACCGGCGTGAGCGTCACCCGGAGCGGCGACAACATCATCCTCAACATGCCCGGCAACGTGACCTTCCAGACCAACAGCGCGGACATCAACGCCGGCTTCTACCAGGTGCTCAATTCCGTGGCGCTGGTCCTGAAGGAGTTCGACAAGACGGTGGTGGACGTCGCGGGGCACGCCGACAGCACCGGTGACGAGGCCAAGAACATGGAGCTGTCCCAGCGGCGGGCCAGCAGCGTGAGCTCCTACCTGGGTGCCCAGGGCGTCAGTTCCCAGCGGCTGATCACGGTGGGCTATGGCGAAACGCGGCCCATCGCGTCGAACGACACGCCCGAAGGCCGGACTCAGAACCGTCGCGTGGAGATCACCCTCCAGCCCGTGGTCCAGCAGTAGAAGATAAAGAAGAAAAGGTACCGGACACTTAGTTTTGTTAGTTGTTCGGTCAACTAACAAAACTAAGTGTCCGGTACCTTTCTAGACGGCGGCGCGGAGGGTTTTCAGCGCGTTCTGCTCGATCTGCCGGATGCGCTCGGCGGAGACGCCGTGGCGCGTGGCAAGCACCTGCAGCGTGGTCTTCTTGTCCGCGAGCCAGCGCGCCTCGAGGATCTCCCGGCTGCGGGGGTCCAGCTCTTCGAGGGCGGCGTGCAGGCGGTCAGCACCCTGCTCCCGCCAGTCGTCCGCCTCGAGGGCGTCCGCCGGGTCGCTGCCTTCGGCCATCAGGTACATGGCCGGGGCGTAGGTGGTCTCGTCGTCCGCGTCAGGCACGGGATCGAAGGTCACGTCCTGACCGGCGAGCCGCTCCTCCATCTCGCCCACTTCCCGGGCCGTTACGCCGAGGTCCTTCGCGATCACTTCACGCTCGGCGCTGGAAAGCCAGCCCAGGTGCTTCTTGGCCCGGCGCAGGTTGAAGAACAGCTTGCGCTGGGCCTTGGTGGTGGCGATCTTCACCAGCCGCCAGTTGCGCAGCACGTACTCGTGGATCTCGGCGCGGATCCAGTGCACGGCGAAGGACACCAGGCGCACGCCCATGTCCGGGTCGAAGCGCTTCACGGCCTTCATGAGGCCGACGTTGCCTTCCTGGACCAGGTCGCCCAGCGGCAGCCCGTAGCCCGTGTAGCCGCGGGCGATGTGCACCACGAAGCGGAGCTGGGAAAGGACCAGGTCGCGGGCGGCATTCAGGTCGGCGTGGTCGCGCAGGCGACGGGCGAGGGCGACCTCTTCGGCCTGGCTGAGGACGGGGACCTGGCTGACCGCCGAGATATACGCATCCAGACTGCCCAGCGGGCCGGCCAGGGCCAGTTCGCGGGCGTTGGACAAGGGCAGCAAGGCACCAGCAGCAGTCATGAATCTACCTCCCGGGTGAAAGCCTAGCACTCGTGACCTTAGAGTGCTAACGGGGAGGTCAGTTCCGGTTCGGGCCGCTAGTCCACCTTGGGCTGTATCGCAGCAAGGTGCCGGGATACGGCCATCCAGGCGCCGCCCCAGCCCGCCAGGATGCCGCCGGCCAGGACCGCCAGCAGGCTGCTGCCGCTGGCCCCGCCCAGTTCGACGCTGCTGCCATAGAGGCCGGCCAGCCGCGTGACCGGCCCGCCCAGGGCCCAGAGCCCGGCCAGCAGGATCAGCACCGCGACCAGCCCGCCCAGGACGCCATACCAGAGACCGAGGTACAGGAAGGGACGCCGGACGAAGGCGTCCGTGGCTCCCAGCAGCTTCGCCACCTCGATCTCCGCCGACCGGTTCTGGATGTCCAGCCGGATCGTGTTGCCCACCACGATGACGACCGCCGCGATGAGCAGCCCGCCGATCATGAACCCGAGCCGCCGCAGGAAATCCAGCACCGCATTCAGGCGCTCCACCCATTTCAGGTCGAGCTTCACCAGGTCCACGCCGGGTGCCTTGCGCACCTCCGCGCCGAGGGCCTCGAGGGCCGCGCCATCGACGGTCTCCCGCGGGCGCACCACCAGCGTGTGGGGCAGGGGGTTCGATTCCAGTGCCGCCATGGCACCCGCGAAGCCGGGATCCTTGCCGAGCTCCGCCGCTGCCGCCTCGGCCGGAATCAGCCGGACCGAGGCCACGCCGGGCTTGCTCCGCAACTCGCTGGCCAGCGACTCGGCCTGATCCAGCGCCACGCCGGGCGCCAGGTAGACCGAGAAATCCCGCACGTCCGCCCAGCCCCCGGCGAGGGAGCGACCCGACTGCACGAGCACGCCCAGAGTCGCGGGCAGCGCGAGCGCAATGCCGATCACGGTGACGGTCAGAGCAGTTGCCACCGGGTTGCGCGACAACGTGCCGAGCGCGCCGATGGCGCTCTGCGCGTGCCGCGCGAACCAGTTGCCGAGGCTCATGCCGCCTGCACTCCGGCGCCGCCCTCGACCTGCCCGCCGGCCAGGATGATCCGCCGGCTGCCGAAGCGCTCGACGAGATGCAGGTCGTGGGTCGCGATCAGCATGGTGGTCCCGACTTCATTCAGGCGCTTGAACAGTCCCATGACCTCCAGCGCAAGATCCGGGTCCAGGTTCCCCGTGGGCTCGTCAGCGATGAGGACCTTGGGCCGGCTGACGATCGCCCGCGCGATGCCGAGCCGCTGCTGCTCGCCCGCGGACAGGGCCCGCGGCGGGTACCGCTCCCTGTCGAGCAGGCCAACCTGGTCGAGCGCGGCGCGGACCCGCCGGCCGATCTCGCGCTCGCCGGTGCCATTGATGATGAGCGGCAGCGCCACGTTCTCGTAGGCGCTGCGGTCGCCGAGCAGCTTGTTGTCCTGGAAGACCATGCCGATCTGCTGCCGGTGCGCGGGAATGTCCCGGTCGGGAAGCTTGCCCAGGTTACGGCCGTCCACCGTGACCGTGCCCCGCGTGGGATGCTCGATCAGGGCGATCAGCTTGAGGACCGTGCTCTTGCCCGCGCCCGAGCGCCCCGTGAGGAAGGCGAGCTCGCCGGGCGACACGTGGAAGGACACGCCCTTGAGGGCCTCGCGCGCGCCGTCGTAGCGCTTGGTGACATTGTCGAAGCGGATCATGGCCGGATTATGCCGCCGGTCTTGTGCCGGGCGGTGCTGTGCCTGTCAGCGCCGCCGCGAACTCGGTGGCGTCGAACACGTCCATGTCGGCCGCCTGCTCACCGATGCCGATGAAACGCACGGGGACCTTGAGTTCACCCGCCAGCGTGAGCAGCACGCCGCCCTTGCCGCCCGCGTCGAGCTTGGTCATCGTGATGCCGGTCAGGCCGATGGCCTCGTGAAACTGCTTGGCCTGCGCCACGGCATTCTGGCCCAGGCTCGCGTCGAGCACGATCATCGTCTCGTGGGGCGCCGTCGGGTCCAGCCGCCGCATGACGCGCACCACCTTCTGCAGTTCCTGCATGAGGTGCGCCTTGTTCTGCAGCCGGCCGGCGGTGTCGGCCAGCAACACGTCGAAGCCCCGCGCGCGCGCCGCCTCGAAGGCGTCGTAGATCACGGCTGCCGGATCCGCGCCCGCCTGCTGGGCCACCACTGGCACGTCGTTGCGCTCGCCCCAGACCTGCAGCTGCTCGATGGCCGCCGCGCGGAAGGTGTCGCCCGCCGCCAGCATCACCTTGAAGCCGTCGTCCTTCAGCCGGCGCGCGAGCTTGCCGATGGTGGTGGTCTTGCCCGAGCCGTTGACGCCCACCATCAGGATCACGAAGGGGCGGGGCGCCGGCGGGAATCACCAGCGGCTGCGCCCGGGGCTCGAGGATCTCGACGAGGGCCTCCCGGAGCACCTGGCGCGCATCGTCGATGGTGGCCACGCTCCGGCCGGCGGCCTTCTTCTTCACGCGGCGGACGATGTCCGTGGCGGTCTCCAGGCTCACGTCGGCGCCGAGCAGGTGCATCTCGAGTTCCTCGGCCGTCTGCTCGTCGAAGTTCCGGCCCGCGAGCCAGTCGAGGGCCGCGCCCAGCCGGAATCTGGATGGCTTGCGGTGCTACCGGGCTTGGCGCAGCCGGAGTCGTCTGGGTGATCGCGGCCGGGGCGGCGCGGCCGCCTGCGGCGCCTCGGGTGCCGGTTTCGCACCGCCCTCCGGGCCGAGCAGGCGCTCCTTCAGGCGGGCGAAGAAGCCCGGCCGGGACCGGGTCCCGGAATTTGTGTCCGCTGGCATGCCGGCATGTTAGCTAAACTTTGCCGCATGCCGCGCAGACAACCAATCCGTCACCGGCGCGGCCCGCCGGGCAGCGTCCGCATCATCGGCGGCGGCTGGCGCGGCCGGCGCGTCGAGGTGCTGGACGGCGCCGAGCTGCGGCCCACGCCGGATCGCGTGCGCGAGACGCTGTTCAACTGGCTGATGCCCGTGCTGACCGGCGCCCGCTGCCTCGACCTCTACGCGGGCACCGGCGTCCTGGGGCTCGAGGCACTGTCCCGGGGCGCGGCAGAGTGCTGGTTCGTCGAGCGGGATGCCCGCCTCGCCGCTGCACTGGAAGCAACTCTGCTGAGGTTCACCGGCCAGGGATCTACGGGGCCAGGTGCGGGCTCCGGCCCGGGGACGCGTGCTGGTCACCGACGCGCTGCGCTGGCTCGACAGGCCGCCCCTCAGCACCTTCGACGTGGTCTTCCTCGACCCGCCCTACGCGGCAAACAACCTGGGCGACTTGTGTAAACTCCTTGCGCGCGGCTGGCTCGCGCCGCAGGCATGGGTCTACCTCGAAACGAGCCGCAGCCTGGAGTTGCCCGTGCTGCCCGCTGGCTGGCAACTGCACCGGGAGTCCCAGGCCGGGGACGTGCGTTACGCGCTGGCCACCGTCAGGAGTTCGAATCCATGAGCGTCGGCGCCATGTACCCGGGGACTTTCGACCCCGTCACCAACGGCCACCTGGACCTGGTGCGTCGGGCCGCGAAGCTTTTCGACCGCGTGGTCGTCGCCGTCGCCGCCAGTCCGAACAAGACGCCGATGTTCACGCTCGCAGAGCGCATCAGCATGGCGCGCACGGCGCTGGGCGATGTCCCGAACATCGTCGTGGACGGCTACAACGGGCTCACCGTGGACTACGTTCGTCAGCACGGCCTCAAGGTGATCATCCGCGGCCTGCGGGCCGTGTCCGACTTCGAGTACGAATTCCAGCTCGCCACCATGAACCGGCACCTGCGCTCCGAGGTGGAGACGATCTTCCTCACGCCGGCGGAGGAGTACACCTTCGTCTCCTCGACCTTCGTCCGCGAGATCGGCGTGCTTGGCGGCGACATTTCACCCTTCGTGCCACCCGGCGTGGCCGCTGCCCTGGCACGCAAGCGTGCCGAGCGCCGTGGCTGACGCCGTAATCGAACGATATCCATACATGATGCCCACGCGCCGCCTCTGCCTGATCATCGTCGCCCTTGCCTGGGCATTGCCGGCTGCGGCAAAGCCTGGCCGGGCTGTCGCCGAGGCCGGTATTGCCACGGCGCATCCGCTGGCGACGCAGGCGGGCGAGGAGGTCATGGCGGCTGGCGGCAACGCGTTCGACGCCGCCGTCGCGATCAGTGCCGCGCTCGCCGTCGTCGAGCCCTTCGCCTCCGGGCTGGGCGGTGGCGCGTTCTGGCTGCTCCACGAGGCGAAGGGCGGCAAGCAGACCTTCGTGGACGCGCGCGAAGTCGCGCCCGGCGCCGCAACCCGCGACATGTACCTGGACGAGCATGGGGAAGCCGCGCCCCGGCGCCACGCTCAACGGCCCCCTCGCTGCCGGGATCCCGGGCCAGCCCGCCGGGCTGGCGCACCTGGCGAAGCGCTATGGTCGCCTGCCGCTGAAGAAGTCGCTCGCGCCCGCGATCCGCTATCGCCGAGGAGGGCGTGGAGGTCACCCGGAGCATGGAACTCGGCCTCAGGTTCCGCGCCACCGCCGCGCGTAACTCGCCCGCGCTGGCGGCACTTTACCTGCCCGGTGGCAAGGCCCTCGTGGCGGGCGACCGCGTGCGCTACCCGGATCTGGCGAACACGCTGCGGCAGATTGCAACGGATGGCCGGGACGGCTTCTACCGCGGACGTGTCGCGGAGCTGCTGGTGGATGGCGTGCGCGCCGCCGGCGGAATCTGGACGCTGGAGGACCTGGCCCGGTACGAAGTCATCGAGCGCCAGCCGATCCGCAGCCGCTTCCAGGACATGACGATCGTGTCGGCGCCGCCGCCGTCGGCCGGCGGGCGTCGCGCTGGCCAACGTGCTCCAGATCCTCGGTGGCTACGAACTCGACCGGCTGGCGCCGGCGGACCGGAAGCACCTGATCATCGAGGCGATGCGCCGGGCCTACCGGGACCGGGCAATCTATCTCGGTGATCCCGCGTTCGTCACCATGCCCCTCGATCGTCTCCTGAGCCCCTACTACGCGGACGGGCAGCGCATTTCCATCCTCATGGACCGGGCCACGCCCAGCATCCAGCTGTCCGGCATCATCCCCGAGCCTGTCGCCGGCACGAACACCACCCACTTTTCGGTGCTGGACCGCGCCGGTAACCGGGTTGCCGGCACGCTCAGTATCAACACCTGGTTCGGCTCGGCCTTCATGCCGCCCGGTACGGGCGTGATCCTCAACAACGAGATGGACGACTTCTCGATCAAGACCGGCGTGCCGAACGGCTTCGACCTCATTGGCACTGACGCCAACTCCATCGCTCCCGGCAAGCGGATGCTCTCGAGCATGTCGCCGACCTTCCTGGAGAGTGACCGGGGGTTCGCGATCCTGGGCACTCCTGGCGGCAGCCGCATCATCAGCATGGTGTTGCTGGCCGCCCTCGCCTGGTCGGATGGCGCCGATGCCACCCAGATGGTCGGCCTGCAGCGCTACCACCACCAGTACTTCCCGGACGTGGTGGCCTACGAGGACGGCGCCTTCACGCCCGACGAGAAGGCCGCCTTGGAAGTGAAGGGGCACAAGCTGGAGCCCAGCGAGCGCCGCTACGGCAACATGCAGGTGGTGACCTGGGACCGGGCCACCGGCCGCGTCTCCGCAGCGTCCGACCCACGGGGCGGCGGCGAGGTCACGATTTACTGAGAGCACCGGCCGTTTGGCATCTGGGCATTTGCGCCGTTTGGCGGCGCAAATGCCCAGATGCCGAACCCGGGTGCCTCTGCAAACTCTACCGCTGGCACTTCGGGCAGTAGTAGCTCGACCGCTGCCCCAGCACGAGCTGCTTCAGCGGCGTACCGCATTCCACGCAGGGCTGGCCCGCGCGGTCGTAGACCCGCAGGTGCTGCGAGAAATAGCCGGGCTGTCCCTCCCCGTTGTGGAAGTCCCGCAGCGTGGTGCCGCCGTCGCGAATCGACTCGGTGAGGACGTCCCGGATCGCGGCGACGAGCGCCTCGAGGCGGGGCAGAGCGACGCGGCCCGCAGCGCGGGCCGGGTGTATGCGGGCGCGGAAGAGCGCCTCGCTCGCGTAGATGTTGCCGACGCCCACCACGATGTGCGCGTTCATGATGTGCGGCTTGATAGCGACGGAGCGCCTGCGGCTCCGGCGGTGCAGGTACCCGGCCGTGAAGTCGTCGCCCAGTGGCTCCGGGCCCAGCGGCGCGATGAGCGGGTGCAGGGCGGGATCGTCCTCCGTCCACAGCACCGAGCCGAAGCGCCGCGGGTCGTTGAAGCGCACGGTCACACCGTCGCCGGTCACGATGTCCAGATGGTCGTGAACGGCGGGCGGCCGGTCATCGCGCAGGACGCGAAAGCTGCCGGTCATCCCCAGGTGGAGCAGCGCCGTCCCCCGGTCGGTGCGCAGCAGCAGCCACTTGGCCCGGCGGTCGAGCGCGGCCACCCGGGCGCCGGGCAACCGGCGGGCGAATTCCGGCGGAACGGGCCAGCGGAGCCTGGGCACCCGGACGACGATTCGCGCAATCCGCTGCCCTTCGAGCCACGGGGCGAGGCCCCGGCGGGTGGTTTCGACCTCCGGCAATTCAGGCACCCGGGCCACCTCCGCGGGTGAATTCCCCACACTGGGACCCAGTCCCGCGACCCGCCGGGGCTGGTTGCCCTAGCGTTAGCCTCGGGTCCTGCTGCGTGGACGCGACAGGGCTTGCCGCGCTGCCCTTGTTTATGGCTTGGGAAGCCCGCATTTCAATCACTTGGACGCGCCGTTATAGTGGCGCCCGCCGGGGTAACAGCCGGCTTCTTTCGGTCCTGGTTTTCTTCAGAGGTGGACATGAACCTACTCGATCTGTTGCAGAGCGGCATCCTGGGCTTGAGCGGCTGGGGCAAGGTGCTGGTCACCTTCGTCATGCTGCAGATTTCCATGATGGCCACCACCCTCTATCTGCACAGGGACCAGGCCCACCGGGCCATCGACCTGCACCCCGCGCTCCGCCACTTCTTCCGCTTCTGGATGTGGCTCACCTCGGGGATGGTGACCCGCCAGTGGGTTGCCGTCCATCGCAAGCACCACGCCCTCTGCGAGAAGCCCGGCGATCCCCACAGCCCCGTCGTCTTCGGCCTCAAGACAGTCCTGCTGCAAGGCGCCGAGCTCTACCGTGTCGACGCGCGCAACCCGGACGTCGTGGCCAAGTACGGCCGCGGCACGCCGGACGACTGGCTCGAGCGCAAGCTATACAGCCCCCTCACCTGGGTCGGCATCTACGGCCTGCTGACGCTCAACATCATCCTGTTCGGCGTCATTGGCATCACGATCTTCGCCTTCCAGATGGCCGCCATGCCGATCTTCTCGGCCGGCATCATCAACGGCCTGGGCCATGCCCGCGGCTACCGCAACTTCGAGTCCGACGACGCAGCCACCAACCTCTACCCCATCGCCTTCTTCATCGGCGGCGAGGAGCTGCACAACAACCACCACGCCTTCCCGTCGTCCGCCAAGTTCTCCGTGCGGCCCTGGGAGTTCGACATCGGCTGGATGTACATCACCATCTTCAAGGCCCTGGGCCTCTGCAAGGTCCGGCGCGTGGCTCCGGAGCCCCAGTTCGCACCGGCTCCCCGCCAGGTCGACATCGAGACGCTCAAGGCCGTGCTGGTCAACCGCATGCACGTGCTGCGGGACTACTCATCCAAGGTCACGCTGCCGGTGTTCCGGCGCGAGGCTGCGGTGGATGCCAGCGCACGGGAAGTCTCTCCGCGGCTCCTGATCCGCCGCCCGCAGCTCCTCGACGACAGTGCCCGGGCCCGGCTCGCCAGCCTGCTCGAGAGGAACCAGGCGCTGCGCACGGTGCACGAGTTCCGGCAGCAGCTGGTCGCCGTCTGGGAAGGTGCCCACATGAGCAACGAGGCACTCGTGCGCCAGCTGCGCGAGTGGTGCTCCCGGGCCGAGGCCAGCGGCATCGAGGCGTTGCAGGAGTTCTCGGCACGCCTGCGCGGCTATCTCCCGACTCCGGGCTACGCGGTGTAGGAGCGCTTGTAGGAGCGCCTTCAGGCGCGACTTCACTCCAGCTACGAACACCAGGAAAACCCGCCGCAAGGCGGGTTTTTCTTTGCCGGCAATTGCGAACGCCGGGGCGCCTGCCGATACTCGCCCGATGCGGCGAGCAACAACCAGGCGAGCCTTGTCACGCGCACTCTGCCTGGCGGCCCTGATCGCCTCCGGCCCGGCATTTCCAGCCGCGACCGCCGCTCCGACTCCCGACGAGGAGGCGCTGTACCGGGATCGCGTGGCGTTGATCAATGGCGGCCGGGCCGCCGATCCGACCGGGATCGCGCTGTACCAGCCGCTCGAGCGCATTCCGGGCGCCCCATCCGCATCACCGATTACCGCGCGCAGGCCGGGTCGCCAGGTCATCGCGCCCTCGGCCCTCGCAGCCGCGGCGGAATACGCCGGCCGGAACAACTCCAGTTCCCTGCTCGTCTGGCACGACGGCAAGCTGGAGCTCGCCACGTATTTCAATGGCCGGACCGCCAGCGACCCCGTCATCGCCCGGTCGCTGGCGAAGCCCGTCGCCGCCGTCGCGGTCGGCCGGGCCATCGATCTGCAGAGGATCCAGTCGCTCGACCAGCCGGTCGGCGATTTCATCACCGAGTGGCGCCGCTCGGACCGGCGGCAGATCCTCGTACGGCACCTGATCGACATGCGTGCCGGCTTCCTGGCCCAGGGGCCCACCTTCGACGGTGCCAGCATCTGGGCACGCGCGTACCTGAGCCCGCGCCACGAGCAGGTGATGATCGACGAGTACCCGCTGACCCACACGCCGGGGACGCGCTACGAGTACAGCAACACGCCCGCCGACCTGGTGGCGGTGCTGATCGAGCGGGCCACGGGGCGCCGCTACGCGGAGTTCCTCTCACGGGAGATTTTCCAGCCCCTGGGCGCTCCCGGCGGACAGGTGTGGCTCAATCGCCCGGGCGGTGTGGCCCATGCGGGTTGCTGCCTGCTGGCGCCCCCCGAGTTCTGGCTCCGGCTCGGCATCCTGCTGCTCCAGGACGGCGTCTGGGAGGGCAGGCGGCTGCTGCCACCGGGCTATGTCCAGGCGATGGTCACGCCCACCCCGCAGAATCCCCGGGCGGGGATGAGCGTCTACGTAGCCGGCAGCTACATCGAGCGTCGGGGCGCCGGGCACCCGGACGTGGCGGCGCCGAAGACACTCCACTCGGAACCCTACCTGGCGGGCGACCTGTTCCTCTTCGACGGGAACTCGAACCAGGTCGTCTACATCGTGCCGTCGCTGAAGCTGGTGATCGTGCGGACGGGTGACGAGCCGCCGCGGGTGCCCGAGTGGGACAACACGGTGCTGCCCAACACGATCATTCGGGGGCTGCCGGAGCGGATCCGGGCCCGTGCGGTGGCACAACCGGGGCCCTGAAAAGCGAAAGCCCGCCGATGGGCGGGCTTCTTCACGGTCGAAGAGACCGGGCGGGTCGCGCGTGAACGCGCTCCTACTTGATCTTGGCTTCCTTGTACGGGACGTGCTTCCGCACGACCGGATCGTACTTGCTCACTTCCATCTTGTCGGGATGGGTGCGCTTGTTCTTGGTGGTGGTGTAGTAGTGGCCGGTATCGGCGGTGGATACGAGCTTGATCTTGTCGCGGATGCTTTTGGCCATGGTCTGGTCCTATCGAGGAAGGTATCGCGCCTTAAGGCGCTCCTACACCGCGTCGCCGGAGGCGCGCAGGTTTGCCAGTACCTGTTCGATGCCGAGCTTGTCGATGGTGCGCAGGCCGCGGGAGGACACGCGGAGCGTCACGAAGCGCTTCTCGCCTTCCAGCCAGAACCGGTGCGTGTGCAGGTTGGGCAGGAAGCGGCGGCGCTTCTTGTTGTTGGCATGGGAGACCGTATTGCCGTAAGTCGGCCTCTTGCCGGTGACCTGACAGACCCGGGACATAACAAACCTCTTCGAAGTCAGTGACTTATTGGACCGACCGGACGCCGGACGGCCGCACTTTATACCAGCGGGGCAGGGGTCACAGCAACCCCCGGCTGGCCAGTGACACGCAACTGCCGTCCCCCACGATGAAATGATCCAGCAGGCGCACGTCCACCAGCTCCAGGGCATCCCGGATCCGGCGCGTGATCAGACGGTCCGCGTCACTGGGCTCGGGGACCCCGGAGGGGTGGTTGTGGGCCAGGATCAGCGCGGCCGCATTCCGGTGCAGGGCCTGCCGGACCACCTCCCGGGGGTAGACCGTGGTGTTGTCGATGGTGCCGCGGAACAGCTCCTCGAAGGCCAGCACCCGGTGCCGGTTGTCCAGGAAAATGCAGCAGAAGACCTCGTGGGGCCGGTCCCGGAGCCGGGCCAGCAGGAAGTCCTGGCTGTCCGCCGGCGAGCTGATCGCCTTGCCGGGCGCCAGCTTTTCCCCCATGTACCGGCAGCAGCACTCCCGGGCGGCGGTCAGGATGGCGGACTTGCCCGGTCCCAGGCCGTGCAGGGCCTCCAGGTCGGCCGACCGGGCATTCAGGACCCCCCGCATGCCGCCGAACCGGGCCAGCAGGTGCCGCGCCAGGTCCAGGGCCGAGACCCCCGCCACGCCTCGGCCCAGCAGGATCGCCAGCAGCTCGGCGTCGGACAGGTGGCCAGGCCCGGCCTGGGCGAGCCGCTCCCGGGGACGTTCTGCCGCAGGCCAGTGCTTGATCAATGTGGTCTTGATGCGCGGGTTCCCCGGGTGGCGGCGACCGGGCGCAGGTCACCGGTGATCATTCTGGGCATCGGAGCCCGGCCGACCAAGCCGGGAAAGTGCCAGGTTCACGGACAAAGCACGGCCGGCGCCCGGGTGTTGCGCTAAGCTTTTGCCGTTCGACAACAGGTGCAGCGTTTGGGCGCATTGGCCAATCAGCGGGTATTGCTCGGCGTGACCGGGGGCATCGCCGCCTACAAGAGCCCGGACCTGGTCCGGCGCCTGCAGGATGCCGGTGCCGAGGTGCGGGTCGTCATGACGCCGAGCGCCACCCGCCTCGTGGCGCCCACCGTTTTCCAGGCCGTTTCCGGTCATCCCGTGCGGTCCGAGTTGTGGGACGACGCGGCGGAGGCGGCCATGGGTCACATCGAGCTCGCCCGCTGGGCCACCACCGTGCTCATTGCGCCGGCCACGGCCAACCTGATGTCCCAGCTGGCGGCCGGCGCCGCCGGCAACCTGCTGACCACGCTCTGCCTCGCAACGTCGGCCCCCGTGGTGCTGGCGCCCGCCATGAACCAGGCCATGTGGCGCCACGCCGCGACCCAGGCCAACCGGTCCACCCTCGAATCCCGGGGCGTGCGCTTCATCGGCCCGGCTTCCGGCAGCCAGGCCTGCGGCGACGTCGGTCCCGGCCGGATGGTGGAGCCGGCGGACATCGTTGCCGCCCTCGTTGAACAGCCGGCCGGCGAGCTGACGGGCCCGCTCAGCGCTCAGCTGAAGGGCCTGCGGGTGCTGGTCACTGCCGGCCCCACTCGCGAACCCATCGACCCGGTCCGTTTCGTCAGCAACCGCAGCTCCGGAAAGATGGGCTTCGCCGTGGCCCGGGCTGCCGCGGAGGCGGGCGCCGAGGTGACCCTCGTCGCGGGCCCGGTCCACCTGCCGACGCCGGCGGGCGTTCGGCGCGTCGACGTGGAAACCGCGGCGGAAATGTTCGCCGCCACCGTCGACAGGCTTGCCGGGACCGACATCTACATCGGCGCGGCGGCCATCTCCGATTACCGGCCGGAACCCGCCCCGCAGAAGATCAAGAAGCGCGCCGACCGGCTCGTGCTCGACATGGTGAAATCGCCGGACCTGCTGGCGACGATAGCCAGCCGCCCGGGAGCGCCCTTCACGGTGGGCTTCGCGGCGGAGACCGAGCGGGTGGAGGAGTACGCCCGCCAGAAGCTCGAGGGCAAGCGCCTCGACATGATCGTCGCCAACCAGGTGGGCGCGAAGCTCGGTTTTGATGAGGACGAGAACAGCGTCCTCATTCTCTGGCGGGACGGTCAGGAGTCGTTGGGCCGGATGGCCAAGAGCGATCTGGCCCGCCGCATCATCGCCACCGTCGCGGCCCGGCATGCCGCGGCCGGTCGCACGAACGTCACGCCGCTCCGCCGGCCCGGCTGATGAGCAGGATCCAGCTCCGTATCCTCGACCCGCGCCTCGGCAAGGACTTCCCGCTGCCGGACTACGCCACGGCCGGATCCGCCGGCGTGGACCTGCGGGCCTGCGTGGACGCGCCACTGACGATCCTGCCGGGCCAGACGGTCCTGGTGCCCACGGGCATGGCCATCCACATCGGCGACCCGGGGCTGGCGGCCGTGATCCTGCCGCGCTCCGGCCTGGGCCACAAGCACGGCATCGTGCTCGGCAACCTGGTCGGCCTCATCGACTCGGACTATCAGGGGCAGCTGATGGTGTCCTGCTGGAACCGGGGCAGCGACGCGTTCGAGCTGGAGCCGGGTACCCGCCTCGCGCAGATGGTGTTCGTGCCCGTCGTGCAGGTGGGCTTCGAGATCGTCGATGAGTTCCACGCCACCGAGCGTGGCGACGGCGGCTTCGGCCACACGGGGTCGTAGGAGCGGCTTCAGCCGCGACGGGATTTTCCCTTGGTCGCTGAGACGCTCCCGCCGGGAAAATCCCGTCGCGGCTGAAGCCGCTCCTACAGCCCCTTCAGTTCCTTGAAGCGCGCGATGTCCGCGTCGAAGGCCATGACCACCCGGCCCTGGCGGGTGCGGGTGTCCTGCAGCGTCTTCTCGTAGAGCGCGATCGAGTCTGCGGTGTCGGCGAGCTCGTCGGCGAGTTTCTCGTCGATGGGTGCCGCATCCGGGTCCTTGCTGTAGGGCTTGAAGGTGTTGGCCTCCGCCTGCAGTTGCTTGAGGCGCTCCTGGAGGCTTTGCAGGTAAGTGGACGTCACCGAGATCTGGCCATCGATCAGTTCGATGCGGCGGTTGCGCAGCGCCTCGATCTCCTCGACGGAAAGATAGGTGCTCAGCAGTACCTCGTCGCGGCGGGCCGCGGCCACCGCGGCCTTCTTCTCGGCGGCCGCCTTGCGCTCCGCCTCCAGTTCCTCCTCGGTCATCGTGCCCTGCTCGGTGCGCAGGGGAATGCCGTACTGATTCAGGACCTGGCGATCGATCGGCGCGTACTCGGCGGGCACCTGGTCGCCGAAGTGCACAACGCCCTGGTCGTCAATCCAGCGGTAGACCTGGCCGGAGTTGTCACCGGACTTGGACGGGCGGCGAGACTTCTTTTTCTCGGTCGCGTGCCCGATGTCCGGCGTCACCAGGGCAAGCATTGCCACGACCAGTGCGGCCAGGGTCACGCCCTGCCGCACGGCACCCCGGTGAATCCTTTGAACGCCCCACGCCCGCATACGTGTACCCATAACCCGCGGAACCCCCAAGCCCCGCTTCAGGTCCCGATTATCCCGCTGTCATTTAACCGAAAACAGTGACCAGGCTCGCACTTGGCCGGGCCCCGGGCTTCAGGCCGTGACCCCGTACCGTTCCCGGTAATCCTGGACGAGGGGCAGGAACTGCCGGTGCTGCGTGCTGCTCTCCAGGTGCTCCACCAGGTCGTCCAGCCGGATGATGCTGGCCACCGGGATACCGTAGGCTCTGCTGCACTTCCTGGATGGCCGACAGCTCCCCGTTGCCCCGCTCCTGCCGGTCGAGGGCGATGACGACCCCCGCCGGCTCGCCGCCCGCCTGCCGGAGCAGGGTGATGGTTTCGCGGATGGCCGTCCCGGCGGTGATCACGTCGTCCAGGATGAGCACCCGGCCGGACACGGGCGCCCCGACGATGGCCCCGCCCTCGCCGTGCTCCTTGATCTCCTTCCGGTTGAAGCAGAAGGGCAGGTTCCGCCCGTGGTGCTCCGCCAGGGCCGCCGCCGTGAGCGCCACGAGCGGGATGCCCTTGTAGGCGGGACCAAACAGCATGTCGAAGGCGATCTTCGCATCCACTACCGCGGCGGCGTAGGTGTGCCCGAGCTTGGCGGCCGCGTAGCCGGTGTTGAACAGGCCCGAGTTGAAGAAGTAGGGGCTGTTACGCCCCGACTTGAGCTTGAACTGTCCGAAGCGAAGCACGCCGACTTCCAGGGCGAGCTCGATGAATTCCTGCTGGTAGCCGCGCATGGCGCCAATCCTCCGCTGACGCCGATATCGTACACTCAAGGCTTCCATGCGCATCGTCACGCTCAACGTCAACGGCATCCGCGCGGCTGCCCGCAAGGGCCTGTTCGACTGGCTCGCGCGGGAGCGCGCCGACGTGGTCTGCCTGCAGGAGGTGCGCGCCCAGGCCGACCAGATCGCGGCGCCCCAGTTCCATCCCGCACCAGTTCCACTGCTTCTACGAGCCGGCCCAGCGCAAGGGCTACAGCGGCGTCGCGCTCTACAGCCGCCGCGAGCCGGACGAGGTCGTGCGGGGCTTCGGCTCGGCGGAATTCGATGCGGAGGGCCGCTACCTCGAGGCCCGCTTTGGCGCCCTCAGCATCGTCTCCCTCTACGTGCCGTCGGGCTCCTCCAGCGAGGAGCGCCAGCAGGCCAAGTTCCGCTTCATGACGGAGTTCAGGGTTCATTTGGCCCGGCTGGGCCAGGATGCGGCAGGCAAGGATGGCCGCCAGTACCTGCTGTGTGGCGACTGGAACATCGCCCACAAGGAAATCGACCTGAAGAACTGGCGCAGCAACCAGAAGAACTCCGGCTTCCTGCCCGAGGAACGCAGCTGGCTCGACGACGTCTTCGGCCCGCTCGGCTTCACCGACTGCGTTTCGCGAGGTGAATCCGGAGCCCGACCAGTACACCTGGTGGTCGAACCGCGGCCAGGCCTGGGCGAAGAACGTCGGGTGGCGCATCGACTACCAGGTCGGAACGCCCGGCCTGAAGGGCGCGGCCCGCCGCGCCGCGATCTACAAGGACAGCCGCTTCTCCGACCACGCGCCGCTGCTGATGGACTTCGAGCTCGACGCCGGGACGGGCCGCTAGCCGATGGCCCGCACCCGCGTCCGTGACCTGGTCGCCAATCCCCGCGTGGCCGCGGCGCTGACGCTCGGTTTCGCCTCGGGCCTGCCGTTCAACCTGCCCGACAGCACCCTCCAGGCGTGGCTCGCCACGCTGGACATGGACATCAAGACCATCGGCTGGTTCACGCTGGTGGGCGCGCCCTACGCCTTCAAGTTTCTCTGGGCGCCCATCCTCGACCGGTACGCGCTGCCGGTGCTCGGCCGCCGGCGCGGCTGGATGCTGCTGCTGCAGCTCCTGCTGGCCGCGCTGATCGCGGTGCTCGGCCTGCAGGGCGAGCGGCTCGGCGTGGGGGCGCCCGGCGAGGTGGTCTACGCGGTGGCCGCCATCGCCCTGTTCATGGCCTTCGTGTCGGCCACCCAGGACATCGTGATCGATGCCTACCGGGCCGACACGCTGCGCCCGGAGGAGCGGGGCGTGGGTTCCACCGCCACCCAGGTCGGCTACCGGGTGGCCACGTGGATCACGGGTGCGCTGGCGCTGATCCTCTCCGACGTCATCGGCTGGCGAAACACCTACCTGCTGATGGCCGTGGTGATGGGCGCCACCGTGTTGTTCACCTGGACGGCGCCGGAGCCGGAGCGGGTGGCTCCCCGGCCGCGGACGCTCGCCGCGGCGGTGATGGACCCGCTGCGGGAGTTCCTGGGGCGCCCCGGCGCCTGGGCCCTGCTGGCCCTGATCGTGCTCTACAAGTTCGGCGATGCCTTCGCGCTGAAGCTGGTCACCGCCTTCCTGATCAAGGGCGTCGGCTTCACCGCGCTGGAAGTGGGCGCCATCTCGAAGACGGTCGTCATCACCCTGACGCTGCTGGGCACCTTCGCGGGCGGCGTGCTGCTGGCGCGCCTCGGCCTGTTCCGGTCGCTGTTGCTCTTCGGGATCCTCCAGGCACTGACCAACCTGCTGTACGCGCTGCTGGCCGCCACCGGCAAGAGCACGGTCCTGATGGTGATCGCCCTGGGCTTCGACAATTTCGCCGGCGGCATGGGCGCCGCCGCCTTCGTCGCCTTCCTGATGGCCCTCTGTGACGTGCGCTTCAGCGCCTTCCAGTACGCGCTCCTGTCCGCGCTGGCGAGCGTGCCGCGGAACTTCCTGGGCCCGCCGGCCGCCTACGTGGTGGATGCACTCGGCTGGAGCAGCTTCTTCACGCTCACGTTCTTCACCGCCATGCCCGGGCTGCTGGTCCTCGTGCTGCTGCGGCGCCAGGTGGACGCGCTGGATGAGTGACGCGTTCCGGGTGGTAGCCCGGCTGGCGGACCTGGGCGATCCGGGCGCCCGGGAGTTCTTCGTGGGCGAGGGCGACTGGCCGTTTCGCGGCTTCCTGGTGCAGGTGGACGGCGCTCTGCGGGCCTACGCCAACGTCTGCCCCCACAAGCGGCACCCGCTGAACCTGGCCGACGACGAGTTCCTGGTGCCGGGCCAGAAGCTGCTGCGCTGCGCGTCCCACAACGCGCTGTTCGAGCCGGAATCGGGCCTCTGCGTCTTCGGCCCCTGCGCGGGCCGGTCGCTCACCGCGCTGGAATGCCGCGTCGAAAACGGCGAGATCCTGGTGCGCGTGTAGGAGCGGCTTCAGCCGCGACGGGAATTCCTGCGCAGATCGAGCGTCTCAGCGAGCGAAGGAATTGCCGTCGCGGCTGAAGCCGCTCCTACGCGCTCATCAAGACTCGTAGCCGTCCACGAAATCCAGCGGGTCGTCGAAGCCCTGGTGCTTTTCCTCGTTCTCGGGCAGGTCCTCGGTGTCCACATCCATGGAGCCGGACCAGTCTTCCGGCGCGTCGATGGGCTCCGCCGCCATTTCGCGCCAGCCGTCCACGTCCAGTTCCTCGATGGTGCCGTCGAAGTGCTGGATGTCCACCGTCCGGTCCTTGTCGTCGACAGCGACCACCTCGAAGGTCTTGCCGTCGCCGATGCGGAACCAGCTCCCGACTTCCGGGAGCCCGACGGCGATCGAGATGGCGCGCTCGCTCATGTCCATGGTCCGTGTGACTGCCGAGTTTTTTATAGCGCATTTGGCGCGGGATGGGTACACGGGAAATCCAACTGTAATCTTCAGGAACTGCGCAGGTAGACTGCCTCCCAGATCGGGTGGCCAAGTCGTTCGCCCCGTGCCTCGAATCGGGTGCGCGGGCGGGTTGCGGCTCCGGCCGGCGGGTTCGCGCCGGCTGCCCGGAAGGCCGGGTTCCCGGCCATCACGGCCTGGATGTGCGTTGCATAATCCGGCCAGTCCGTGGCCACGTGGAAGTAACCGCCGGGTGCGATCCGGCCGCCGAGCAGTGCAACGAAGTCCGGCTGCACCAGCCGCCGCTTGTGATGGCGCTTCTTGTGCCAGGGGTCGGGGAAGTACAGGTGGACCCCCGCCAGGCCCTGCTCCGGGAGCTGCTCGCGCAGGACCTCCACGGCGTCCTGCCGCAGCAGGCGCACATTGGTCAGCCCGAGCCGCTCGATTGCCAGCAGGCAATGGCCCACGCCGGGCGCATGGACCTCGGCGCCCAGGAAGTTCCGGTCTGGCGATTCCGCCGCCATGGCCACCAGGGCGTCCCCGTTGCCGAAGCCGATCTCCAGGACGCAGGGCGCCGCGCGACCGAAGACGGTCGCCAGGTCCAGCCCAGGGGATGCGCCGGATGCGGTTGGATCCAGACCAAACCGGGGCCAGAGCTCTGTCAGCGCGCGCTCCTGAGCCCGGGTCTGCCGGCCGGCCCGGCGGACGAAGCTGCGGATCGGCCGCGGATGGGAGGTCTCTGTCACTGGCTGCCCCCGACAGCCCGGCGGAGGAAGTGGTCGATGGCCGTCCGGGGCGGCTCCTCGCGGCGCTTCACGGGTAGCGGCCCGCTGGCGAGACCGCAGCGGTAGCGGGCGGTACCGGCGTCGATCCACAGCTCGTCGCCCTCGGCCAGCACCTCGCCGGTGGCAGCGTCGACGGCCTCGTAGCGGTCGGCGGTGATCGTGGTCCAGTAGCGGGCTTCCACGATCCGTCGCCGGACGCGCAGGCTGACGGCGCCGGTCGGGGCCAACCCGCTGAACCATGGCGTGGCCAGCGCCGCGCACAGGGGCTTCAGGTGCGTGGCGGCGGACCAGTCCCAGCTGAGGCGCAGGAACAGCGCGGCCAGGGCGAGGGCCCCCAGCGTTCCGGCGATGCGCAGCCCACCCGGGCCCAGCCGGGACTCGAGGCGGGTATCGAGCCGCGTGGCCTGCAGGACCCCGATAATGGCCAGCACCGCCAGCGCGGCCGGCACGATGGCCAGCACCAGCACCACTGCAGCGAGGCCCAGATCGGTGAAACCAGGTAGCGTCATGTTCTAGAATCATGCCCGAAGCGGGTGTAGTTCAATGGTAGAACTGCAGCTTCCCAAGCTGCTAACGTGGGTTCGATTCCCATCACCCGCTCCATTTCCTCATCTGTAACGGCCAGCGCCGTACAATCAGACCGATGAAACCCTGGTCCTTCGAGTTCCTCCGCTCCCAGGTCGTTGGCATCGACTCGTCCTTCGAGACGCCGTTTGGCCGGCGCATGCTCGTCTACTGCGACTACACCGCCTCGGGCCGCTGCCTGACGTTCATCGAGCGCTACGTGCAGTGCCTGCAGCGGAACTACGCCAACACCCACACCGAGGATGACCTCACCGGCCGCAGCATGAGCCAGCTCCTGCACGCGGCCGAGGCCATGATCAAGCGTTCCGTCAATGCCGGACCAACGGGTCGCATCATCGCCTGCGGCACCGGTGCCACCGGCGCCATAGACAAGCTCCAGCAGATCCTCGGCGTCGCCTTGCCGCCTCCCACGCGCCGGGCGGTCGGCGAGCTGTTGCGGGAGTTCGTCGGCGACGACCAGTTCGGGAAGTTCCAGCACTTCCACCGGGCCCGGCAGACCGTGGTCTTCGTCGGGCCCTACGAGCATCACTCGAACGAGGTCACCTGGCGCCAGGGCCTCGCGACCGTCGTGGAGGTAAACCTGGCCCCCGATGGCGGCGTGGACCTGGAGCACCTCGAGAAGCTGCTGAAGGACCCCGCCTACCAGGGACGCCTGCGCATCGGGTCCTTCTCCGCGGCATCCAATGTCACGGGCATGCGCTCACCGGTGTCGCGCATCGCCCGGTTGCTGCATGCCCATGGCGCCTATGCCTGCTTCGACTACGCGGCCAGCGCACCCTACGTCGAGATCGACATGAATCCCGACCCGGGTCCCGAGGGCGGCGACCCGGCGATCGATGCGATATTTCTCTCCCCACACAAGTTCCTGGGCGGCCCGGGGTCCAGCGGCGTGCTGGTCTTCAACGAGCGGCTGTACGCGCGGGACCTGCCGCCGAGCGTTGGCGGCGGCGGCACCGTGGACTACGTCAGTCCCGTGGACCAGGACTTCATCCGGGACATCGAGGAGCGTGAGAAGGCCGGCACACCCGGTGTGCTGCAGACGCTGAAGGCCGCCCTCGCCCTCGATCTCAAGACCCGCATCGGCACCGACCGGATCGAGGCCCGGGAGCGGGAGTTGCTCGATCGGGCCATGCAGCGCTGGTCTGCCAAACCGCAGATCGAGATCCTGGGCAATCCCGACCCCTCCCGGCGCATCGGCATCGTGTCCTTCAACCTGAAGGACCCACGGGGCCGCTACCTGCACCCGAAGGCCGTGACGGTGCTGCTCAACGACCTGTTCGGCATCCAGTCCCGGGCGGGCTGTTCCTGCGCCGGCCCCTACGGCCACCGGCTACTGGGCATCGACAACGCCACGTCCGAGCTCTACCGCGACTGGGTGCGCAAGGGCTATCTCGGCATCAAGCCCGGCTGGTGCCGGGTGGGCTTCCACTACACGATGGACGACGCCGAAGCGGCATTCGTCATGGATGCCGTCGAGTTCGTCGCGGAGTTCGGCTATCGCTTCCTGCCGCTGTACGCATTCGACCCGGGCACGGGGATGTGGACGCATCGCGATTACCGGGAGACCCGTGAGGAGTTTTCCCTGGACGAGGCGCTCAAGGCGACGGGCTGCGATGCCACGGTGCTGCCACTGGAGGAGCGGGCGCGGCGCTATGCGACTGCCCTCGACGAGGCCCGGCGCTGGGCAGAGCGCCTCGGCGAGCCCCCGCTCACGGCCTGTGATCCGGGCGCCGGCATGTTCGGCGAGCTGCAATTCTTCCACGTGGGGTGACTGCCGTAGGAGCGGCTTCAGCCGCGACCGGGAATTCGCCGTCTGGCGCTGAGACTCAGCGCCTGGAGGCGAATTCCCGGTCGCGGCTGAAGCCGCTCCTACGGTGAGTCGAGGAGGGAGAGGAATTCCTCGAACTTCCCGGTGGGCCCCCGGGGAATCTCCGTCACCGGGACCACCACCACGTTGAACGGGTAGCCCAGGGCGACGCGCGCGTGACCGCGGGCCGCCTCGGTCGCGGCTTCGTCCAGCGGGCTCGAGAGCACCACCCGCAACTCGATGGTGTCGAGCGCGGTCTGCACGAACTGGGCCTGGATCAGGGCTGGCACCCGCCGGATCCTGCCCAGGGCGACGGGCCAGTAGCGCCGGCCATCGGGCGTCCGCACCAGGTTCCGGACCCGGCCCTGGATCCGGGCGAGGACCGGCAGGCCGCGGCCGCACTGGCAGGGGGCGCCTACCTCCGCGTAGTCGCCGATCTCGTAGCGGAGCAGCGGCGTCGCCAGGTTGTGCAGCGACGTGACGACGACGCGGCCGGTCTCCCCGGGTGCGCAGGGCTGGCCGGCATCGTCCAGCACTTCGACCAGCAGTGACTCGGACTGGACGTGCAGGGCGCCCTGTTCCCGGCAGCGAAAGGCGATGTAGCCGACCTCGTTGGCGGAGTAGAGGTCGGTGCAGCGCACCTGCCATTCCGTACCGAGCCGGGCCTGCAGTTCCGGATCGAGGGGCTCCGAGATCAGCCGGACCTCCTCCAGGGAGGGCGGCCGGCCGCCACGGGCCGCCACCGCATCCATCAGCGGCTCCATGATGCTCGGGTAAGCCAGCAGGTAACTCGGGTCGAAGCGCACCAGCCAGTCGGCGAGTTGCTCCACCGACTTGCCGATGTGCATGGCTGAGGACGGGCCGCTGCGGAAAAGCAGCGCCACGGGAGTGCCCCAGCCGGGCCGCGTCTGGCCGTCGGTTTCGCGTTCCTCGCGCTTCCGGAAGCGAATCACGCCCATCCGCCTGGTGAAGTCCCGCCGCCACCACAGGTGCTCCCGGACGGTCAGCGCGTCCCAGAGCAGCCGGGTGGGGGCGGTGCTCCGGACTTCGACGGGAATGCCCGTGGAGCCTGAAGTGCGGAGCAGACCGACGGGCGCGTGACCGGGGGGCAGCGTGCGGGCGTTCAGCTTCGTTCCCAGGGCGCGCAGGGCAGGCTTGGTGAGCAGGGGCAGTTGCCGCCAGAGGTCGGGGAAGCGCGCGGGCTCCCGGGCGAGGGCGTCGGCGAGCGACTTCGCTGCGGGCCGGGCCCAGGCCGTGCCTTCGTAGTGAGGGACGCGAGTGGCAGCCCAGTTCACGAGCCAGGCGAGCTGGGGCTGCTGGGCCGCGTCCAGGTCGGGGGCCGGCCACCACTGGGAAACCTTGAGGCCGTCGAGCAGCCCGGGCAGGGTGCGCTTCGCGGGAAACGAGGGCCAGCCGGGCCCGGAGTCCGTGAGTTTCTTCTGGCCGCTCATAATGGGACCGGAAGCCTAAGGCGGGCGAGGGCGGAAAGCCAACGATGACCGGTGTGATGACGTTGCAGGAGATCGATGCAGCTGCCGCCGCCGACCTCCTGGCCGGGTACGGCCTGCGCCTCGTGCTGCTGCCGGATGGCGCGGACATCCCTGGCACCTTCTGGGGCGAGCCGGAAGCGGGCCTGTCCGGCGACCAGCTCTTCGTCCGGTCCGACACGCCCGTGCATTCGTTGCTCCACGAGGCGGCCCACTTCCTCTGCATGCCGCCGGGCCGGCGCGCCGGCCTGCACCGGGACGCGGGTGGCGACGTGGCCGAGGAGGACGCCGTCTGCTACCTGCAGATCCTGCTGGGAGCGGAGCTCCGGGGCGCGGGGTGGAGCCGCGAGCGGTTGTTCGCTGACATGGACGCCTGGGGCTACAGCTTCCGCCTGGGCTCCACCCGGCGCTGGTTCGAGGAGGACGCGGACGAAGCCCTGGCCTGGCTGCGGGACCACGGCCTGGTCCACGTCACCGGTAACGCCATCAAACAGCTGCCAAGAAAAAACTGACTTCCCACGGCCCCCGGAGGCGGTATAACCCCGAAAAGGTACCGGACACCGGGTTACTTAGTTATGAAGCTGGCGGGCAAGACGGCACAGGTGACGGGGGTCGGCGGATAGGCGAAAATCGCTGGAGACTTGGCCCGGGAGACGAAACCATGCGACTGATACCTGCCCTGATGTCCGGCCTGGCGTTGACGCTGATTGCCGGTATCGCCGCCGCCCAGGAGCCTGCGGCTGAGGGCGGCGCACCCCGCGCCACCTTCGATGTCGAAATCTGCAAGGTCGATGGCCTGACGGCGGCCCAGTGCGACTGCGCCTGGAAGTTCCTGTCCGAGAAACTCTCGGCCAGCGACCTGAAGCTCGCGATGCTGCTCACCGCCTCGGGTTCCGAGGACGCGGAGACCGCGCGTAAGGCCGACCAGGCCCTCGACAAGAGCAACGCAACCGACAAGCGGCGAGATGAGCTGTCGTCGGAAACCAGTGCCCTCGTGATCGAAGCCGAGGACGCCTGCGTGAAGTAGGAGCGCCGGTCGGCGCTCCTACAGCACCCCGCGGGAGTCCGGGTGCCGCACGTACTGGCGCCGGTCGTCCGTGGTCGTCGCCCCGTTCCGGCGACGGGTGGCCTGTGGGAACTCAACGACGCGCCAGTAGTTGTCCACCAGCTCCACGGCCTTGACGAAGCTGTTGCCCACGTCGGACTTCAGCATGTAGCCGGCCACGTTCAGGTTGAAGGCCTCGATCTTGTCCTCGTCATCGTTAGACGTGGTCAGCATGAACACGATCGAGTCGTGAAGCTCGGCATCGTCCCGGATCCGCTCGAGAAGCTCCAGCCCGTTCATCCGTGGCATGTTGACGTCGAGCACCAGGAGGTTCGGCCGGGGCAGCGGCGGCTTGCCGTTCGTCCCCTTGAGGATTTCCCAGGCCTCCATGCCGTCCCGCGCCACGGTCACGGGGTTGGTGATGCGGAGTTTCTCGATCGCGCGGAGGAAGGCCTTCTCGTCGATGAGGTCGTCCTCAGCCAGCAAGATATGCACGGTTCTGTTCATTTCGATCATGGGTCACCTCGCCCCCGCCAATGTTCACCCCGTCACGGGGCACTTTCTTCCACGTAAACTTGAAGACGGTCCCGGCGCCGGCCGGTCCGCCGTGGAACCAGATCCGGCCGCCCTGCCACTCCACGATGCGCTTCACGATGGCGAGCCCCATGCCGCTGCCCTCGATCTCGTCCCGTGGCTTCAGCGTCTGGAACATCTGGAAGACCTTCTCGGTGAACTCCACCGGGATCCCTGCGCCGTCGTCTTCCACGGCGAACAGGACCTCGTCCCCCTTGTCTTGCGCATAGACCGTTACCGAGCCCTGCTTGGTCGGGTGGTGCTTGATGGCGTTGTTGATCAGGTTGCGCAGCACCTGCTCGAGCGGGGCCTGGTGGGCATGGATCACCGGCAGTGAGTCGTCGGCCTTGAGCCCCATGCTCGCGGGCGGCGAGAGGAGCCCGAAAAGGTCCTCCACCAGCAACTTCGTAGCCACATCCGCAATCTCCCCGGGCTTGCGGCCAGCCCGGGAGTAGGCCAGCAGGTCATCCAGGAGGCGGTGGAGGCGGGCCGCGCGCTGGCTGAGAAGTCCGAGGTTCTGCTGCACTTCGCCGCCCGTGTAGCCAGCCAGATCCTCGCGCAGCCAGTCCACGAGTATCTCGATGGCGCGGAGGGGCGCCTTGAGGTCGTGGGATGCCACGTAGGCGAATTGCTCGAGGTCCTGGTTGGAGCGGGCAAGTTCTTCCTGTATCGCGCGCCGCTCGGTGACGTCCATGGCCAGCGACAGGATGCCCAGGACCTCGCCATTGCCATCGCGGTGGGGCTGGTAGGTAACGGCGTAGAAGCGTTGCTCGCCGTTCGCCATCGTTCGTGCTTCCTCGTACTGGATCACCTCGCCAGCCAGGCAGCGCTCGTAAAGCGGTTTGCGACGGGCCCAGGACTCGGCCGTGATCACGGTCGAGATGTGCTGGTTGAGGTGACGGTTTCGCGAGTGCCCGTACCAGAGGTCGTACTGGGCGCTCAGGAAGCGGAGGTGGAAGCTCCTGTCCAGGTAGGCGAAGAGCCCGGGCACGCCATCGGCCAGTTCCTGCATCCGCGCCTGGGTGGCCTGGAGCTGGATCTCCAGTGCCCGCTGCGTCGTCACGTCGATGCACACGCCCTGCAGACGCGGCGGGGCCCCTGGCGGGCCCGGCTGGAGGTGACCTCGGCCGCTGACGAAGCGGATGTCGCCATTCCGGTGCACCACGCGGTAATCGCAGGCAAAGGCGCCGCTCTTCATGCTGTCGTCGGCCGCTGCCCAGTAGCGTTGCAGGTCGTCCGGATGGATCCGCGACGCCATGACGTCCGGCGACAGCTGCATGTCCGCGTCGATGTCGAACAGCCGGCGGCATGTGGCGTCAATGGCGAACTCGCCCGGTTCCCGCATCGAACGAATACACGCCAACGCCACTGGCCTCGAGCGTGCGCTGCAGTTCCGGGCTCAGCCCGGCAGAGCCCGGCTGACGAGTCGTCATCCGAAGCCCTTCAGCGCGCGCACGACCGCGGTGGAATCCGTCCCGCCCTGCTCCAGAGCGGCCAGCAGCGGTTCGATGAGATGCATTTCCATCGGCTTGCCGAACAGGAAGCCCTGCACGACGTGGCAGCCATGATCCAGCAGGTAGTGGAGCTGCGCCGCCGTCTCGACGCCCTCGGCGACGGTTTCCAGTCGCAGGCTCTTGGCCAGCGAGATGATGGCGTCGATGATGCTCTCGCCATCGCGGCTGCCCCCGATTTCCTGCACGAACGACTTGTCGATCTTCAGCACATCGATCGGGAAGCGCCGCAGGTAGCTCAGGCACGAGTAGCCCGTGCCGAAGTCGTCGATGGAGATCCGCAGCCCGATCTTCTTCAGCTGGGCGAGCTCCCTCTGGGCGGCCTCGATGTCCTCCATCACGAGGCCCTCGGTGAGCTCGATCTCGATCAGGCTCGGGTCGATGCTGTGCTTGCGGAGCACTTCCGCCACCCGCTTGTGGAAATCGGGTTGCTGGAACTGCCGGGCGGACACGTTCACCGACACCGGCACCAGCGTCAGGCCCTTGTCCTGCCACGACCTGAGGGTCAGGCACACCTCGTTCAGCACCCAGTAGCCCAGGGGGATGATGTGGCCGCTCTCCTCGGCGACCGGGATGAAGTCGCCCGGGCTCACGTTGCCGCGGGTCGGGCTGTTCCAGCGCAGGAGCGCCTCGAGGCCCTGCAGCTGGTTGATCCGGACGTTCACCTTCGGCTGGTAGGCCAGGTGGAACTGGCCCTGGCTGCAGCGCCTCGCGGATGTCGCGCTCGAGCTCGTGGTACTCCATGAGATCGGCGTGCATCTGCTCGTGGAAGAACTTGAAGTTGTTCCTGCCGTACTCCTTGGCCTGGTACATGGCGATGTCGGCGTTCTTCAGCAGCATCTGCGTGTCCGAGTTGTCGTTCGGATACATGGTGATGCCGATGCTGGTGGTGATCGTCAGCTGCCGGTCGGCGATGTGGTACGGCTGGGCGATCACCTCCAGCAGGCCGCTGGCCAGCGCCTCGACGTCGCGCGGGCTCGACAGGCCCTCCAGCATCACGGCGAACTCGTCGCCGCCGAGCCGGGCCACGACGTCGCCCGTGCGCACGGAGCGCCGGATGCCGGTCCGCCACTTCCTTGAGGAGCCGGTCGCCGGCGTCGTGGCCGAGCGTGTCGTTGACGACCTTGAACTCGTCCAGGTCGAGGAAGAGCAGCGTCACCTTGCGGCCGTCCCGGCGGGCGCGGGCCGTGGCGCGGGTGAGCTGGTCGTTGAAGAACTGGCGGTTGGGGATGCCGGTCAGCGGGTCGTACTGGGCCAGATAGTTGAGGTGCAGGTCGGACTTCTTGCGCTCGATGGCGTAGCGGATCGAGCGCAGGATCGTCCGGCCCTGGCCCTCCCACTTCACCAGGTAGTCCTGGGCGCCCTTGTTCAGGATGCTGACGGCGAACTCCTCGTCGTCCTGGCCGCTCAGCACGACGATCGGGATCTCGTTGTTGACCGCCTGGATGGCGTCGAGGCACTGCAGGCCCGAGCCGTCGGGCAGGTGCAGGTCGAGCAGCACCACGTCGAACGTGTCGAGGCTGAGCTGCTCCGTGGCGAGCGCCAGGGTCGGGACGTTCACCAGTTCCACGTCGCCCGCGCGCTGGCGCCGCAGCGAGGCGGCCAGGAAGTCCGCGTCGGCAGGATTGTCTTCGACCAGCAGCAGTTTCATCGATGGCGAAATCCACAGGAGCCCACGCCGACTGGCCCGCTGAGGCAGCCGGCCACACCCGCGCCTCCGGAGAGGCTTGCGTCGGTTAATCTACGGCGGGACTATGTGAAGTCGTTGAGACCGGGGTCACACTCGGATTCCCGCTGCCGTTGCGGTGTTGCACAGTTCCGGTCGAAAGCACGGCCCTTAAGTCAGCCGGAGGAGCTTCTCTCATGTTCAACCGACGTCCCAGGTCCCGCAATCAGCGCTGTCATCCTGGGTCTCCTGCTCGGCGGCCCTGCAACTCCTGACGATGCGCCTGCCGACCACTCCGGGCATGCGGGTCACGCGATGACCCCGGAGCAGTTGGCCATGCTCAGGAAGAAGATTCCGCTTTACGCGGGGTTCACCGATCAGCAGATCAATGAAAACATGAGCCGCATGACGCCCGACACCGAGGCCTATCTCAGCGGCCCGTCGGTGCGCGACTCCATCGGCGTCCTGGGCCTCGGCCACGGCTATGCGGGCGACGGCAACGATCAGTTCAAGGCAGGCTACGCCTCGGTGGCGACCGTGCACCCGACCGCGGTCGGTCTCGGGATGTCCATGATGGACTCGGCGCACGTCCAGGCCGCCGTGGACAAGCTGGAGGCTGCCGGCGCGACCACCATCATCGTGCTGCCGAGCGAGACCAGCGAGACCAGTTCGCTGGTGCGCCAGTGGCACTACATGTTCGGCCTCACCGACAACTCGGGCTACCTGGAGGTGCCGCGCGTGCGGACCAGGGCGAAGATCATCATGGCAAAGTCGCCCACCCGGAGCCCCATCATCGGCCGGATCCTCGGGGAGAACCTCAAGTCGGCCAGCAAGGACCCGGTAAATGAGGTTGCGCTCCTCGTCATGCATGGCCCCGAGAGCAAGGAGGAGAACGATGAGGAGCTGCGGAATCTGGCCAGGCTGGCCGCCGTCGTGAAGGACGTCACGGGCATTGCCGAGGTGTTCTACGGTTCCCTGCAGGATGACGCCCCGCCCGAGATAAGGGCCGCCAACGTCGCGCGCATGCGCGAGTGGATCGCGAAGGCCAACGCATCGGGCAAGACGGTGCTCGTCGAGCCGGTGCTGCTCACGGCGAGCGGACGCGTGTCCCAGAAGATCGGCAAGGATCTCGGCGGGCTCAGCTACACATTCGTGGACAAGGGCATGATCGGCCACCCGCTCTTCGCCCAGTGGGTGCGCGACACGGTGGCGGAGAAGGCCAGGCCGGGAAGCTAGCCGCGCCCCTCGCCGCCGTCGCCTCCCTGAGAGGCGCGTCACAGACGTGGTCGGGCACTTCGCCCGACATTACGTCAATGCTCACCCGGGTGGATGTGCTCGTCCTCATCGCGTGCCTCGGTGCGGGTACCGTTGTGGCCGTTCCCCGCCACGTGCGCCTTGCCACCGAATCGCGGCTCGACGAGGTCTCGGCACTGACCCGCAGTGCCTCGACGGCCGCGCAGCTGGCTCACGCACGGTGGCTCGCCGCGAACCAGCCCCCAATCATCGACGGTCCGCGCGGCGTGGTGGCCATGACCTACGGTTACCCGTCCACGGCCACCCTGCCGCTGATGCTGGCCGAAGCCGAGACGGCGACCTTCGTCTACAGCGGCGGCGTGTGGCGCCACGGCAGCGTGGCTGGCGACCGGCCCTGCGGCGTCGCCTACAGCCCGCCCGCCGCGCCGGGCCAGAACCCGGCTATCAGCGCCCAGACCAGCGGCTGCTGAGAGAGGCACCGGAAAAGGGGACGGCGAAAAAGGGGACAGATTTACTTTCCCGGCGCCCCGCGGGGCGCCGGGAAAATAAATCTGTCCCCTTTTTCGCCGTCCCCTTTTCCGGTTGCAAACCGGGTGCCTCTGTTCTAAATACCGCTGGTGAAACCGTTCCTCAAGTGGCTGTTGGTCGGTCTCGGCGCGCTCCTCGTGCTGGGCGTCGTCGTGGCCATTGCCGTCGTCACCCTCGTGGATCCCGACCGCTTCCGGCCGGCCCTGGTGGCTGCGGTCCAGCAGTCCACGGGCCGCACGCTCACCCTGGGCGGCGACGTCGGGCTCAAGCTGCTGCCCTGCTGCGCTGTGGAGGTCACGCGACTGGAGCTGGGCAATCCCCCGGGCTTCGACGCGGAACCCTTGCTCCGCGTCGGCTCCGCACGGCTCGCGATCCGTCTCTGGCCGCTCCTCGCGCGCCGCGAAATCGAGATCGGCACGGTCAGTGTCGCCGGCCTGGAGGCCAACCTGGTCGGCCGCAGGGACGGCAGCAACAACTGGACCTTCACCGATACCACGCCGGATGAGCCGGCTGCCGCCGGCAATGATGACGAGGCCGCCATCTCGGCGTTCAACCTGGCCGGAATCAGCCTCGAGGATGCCCGGATCAACTACAGCGACGAGGCCGACGGCACCCGCTACCGGGTGGAGCAGCTCCAGCTCGACACCGGCCCGGTGCGGGACGGCGCACCCTTCGACGTCAGCACCTCCTTCCGGCTCACCGACCTGGGTGACAACTCGGGCGGCGCACTCAAGCTCAAGGCCCGGACCAGCGTCGCGGTCGACGGAGATGTCACCACGATCAGGCTCGCCGCGCTCGAGTCAGAACTCGACACCAACGGGCTCGGTGGCCTCGAGGGCCTGGGCGGTACCCTGCGCGCTCCGGAGATCGACGTGCGGCTCGCCGACAACACACTCCTGGAGGCACCGGAGCTGACGGTGGATCTGCGGGCGACCGGTGCGGATCTGCCGGGCGGTGCTGTGCCCGTGCGGGCGACCCTGTCGGGCCTGCGCTACGACGTGGACGCGGGGACAGGCACCGTCACCCGCTTCACCGCACAGACCACGGTTGCCGGCGTTCCGCTCGACCTGGCCGGCGAGGGCGGCTTCGGCGGGAGCAACGACCTCCGTGGCACCGTGCGTTTTCCGGAGGTCTCGCCGCGGGAAGTCCTGAAGAAGCTCGAGGAGAACGTGCCGGTCACCACTGATCCAGCTGTTCTCGCGAAGCTCTCCGGATCGGCCAACTGGTTACTCCGCGACAAGTCCTTTGGCCTGGAGCAGCTCGCCATCGTGCTCGATGACACGAAGGTCGCCGGAGCCCTCGCGCTGGAGCTGCTTCCGGACGGCAGCAAGGCGACGCCCCGGACGCAGTTCGACCTGACCCTCGACAAGCTGGATGTGGACCGCTACCTGGAACCCGACGTCCCGTCAGCCGGCAAGGAGGGCGACGCGACAGGACACGCCCACCGAGATTCCGGCGGAGACCATTCGTGGGCTCAATCTGCAGGGCCGCGCCCGCATCGGCCAGCTCACCATCAACGGCCTGCGGCTGGCCGACGTGGACGTGACCGCCGCCGCCGACGGGGGACGCCTGCGGCTGGAGCCGCTGGCGGCGAAGATCTATGGCGGCAAGGTGCGGGCGGGCATCAGGCTCGACGCGACGGGGGCGAAGTCGCGGCTCACGCTGGACCAGGCCATGACCGGCGTGAATTTCGGCGCGCTTCTCGCGGACCTCGCCGATGTCAGGAACATCACCGGCACGATGAGCCTGAACCTGGCTGGCACCGGGGTCGGCGCCACGGACGACGAACTGCTGGAGAGCCTGGCCGGCAACCTGGCCTTCTCGCTCGCCGATGGCACCTACCGGGGAATGGATGTCTGGTACGAGATCCGCCGGGCCCGGGCGCTGCTCCGGCGCACCGCGCCGCCGGCGCGCACGGGCCCGGAGGAAACGCCCATCAAGGCCCTCGACCTGTCCGGCAAGCTCAGCGACGGTGAGTTGCGCACCGACCGGTTCAGCGCCGAGATTCCCTTCCTGCGGGTGTCCGGTGACGCGACCGTGAACCTGCCGAAGGCGACGCTGGACAGCAAGCTGACTGCGCTGGTGTTCGAGAAGCCGGTCTTCGGTGACGACACCAGCCTGGAGGACCTGGTCAACGTGCGTATCCCGCTGAGGATCAGCGGTCCCGTGGCAGATCCCAAGGTGAGCGTCGAACTGGGCAAGATGGCGAAGGAAGCGCTGAAGGACACGGTGCGCCAGTCCCTCGAGGACAAGCTCCGCGAGAAGCTCGGTCTCGGCCAGCCGGCGGAGGAGGCGCCACCCGCGGAGGGCGAACAGGCCGCACCTCCCGCGCCGAAGGAAGACCCGCTGAAGAATGCCCTCGATCGCCTCTTCAAGAGCAAAAAGGTACCGGACACTTAGTTTTGTTAGTTTCTGGGTGTCGAGTTGCTTCAGGACAACCAGCCAACCAGAAACTAACAAAACTAAGTGTCCGGTACCTTTTTGCTCTTTCAGATTTCGACGACGGTGCTGAGGATCACGACCCGCCGCAAGGGCATGCCGAAGAATTCGGCGGCCCCGACGGAGCGGCGCTGGAGCCAGGCGAAGAACTGCCGCTGCCAGCGCCGGGCCTTCCGCTGCTCCAGCGGCATCACCACGTGCTGGCCCAGGAACAGCGTGTAGTCCCGGGCGAAGATCCGCAGGCCCTGCCGGTTGCACTGCTGGATGATCTCCATCACGTCCGGATCCTCCATGAAACCGTAGTGCGCACGCACCGAGTAGATGGACGGCCGCAGGGTGTCGATCTCCAGGCGCGCCGTCTCCTCGACCTTGGGCACGCGCCGGAAGTCGATGTGCAGGAACACGACGCTCTCGTGCACCACCCGGTTGTGCTCCAGGTTGCGCAGGAACGCGCTGGGTACGGAGTCGGGACGGCTGGCGAGGAAGATGGCGGTGCCGGCCACCTGTGTCGTGCCGGTCAGCAACTCCGGCAATGCCGACATACGGACTGCGTTGGCATCGAGCTGGGCGGAGAGCCGCTCGCGGCCGTCGTGCCAGACGATGAACACCAGGAAGATCGCGGCCGACATCGTCAGCGGCACCCAGGCCCCGTCGGCGATCTTGGTCATGTTGCCGGCCACGAACACGGCGTCTACCCCGATGAACGTGCCGAACACCAGGACGATCGCCAGCCAGGGCCACTTCCAGTCGAGCCGTGCCAGCGTCGCCGCCAGGCACGTGGTGATGAACATCGTGCCGGCCACCGCGGCACCGTAGGCCGCCGACAGCGCACCGGACGAGCCGAAGCCCAGCGTGATGACCAGCACGAAGACGAGCAGCACCCAGTTGGCCACGGGCACGTAGATCTGCCCGCGTTCCCGCGCGGACGTCTGGATGATCTCCACCCGCGGCATCAGGTCGAGCTGCACGGCCTGGCGCGTAACGGAGAACGCACCGGTGATGGTTGCCTGGGACGCGATGATGGTGGCCGCGGTGGCGAGCACGATCAGCGGCGCGAGCAGCGTTTCAGGCACGAGGCGGAAGAACGGGCTCTCCAGGCTCGACGGATCCCGCAGGGCGTGGGCGCCCTGGCCCAGGTAATTCAGGACCAGCGCCGGCCACACGAAACCGAACCAGGCGGTGCGCACCGCGCCGCGCCCGAAGTGGCCCATGTCGGCGTACAGCGCCTCGCCGCCCGTGACGGCGAGGAACACGGCGCCGACGATGGCGAGCGCCAGGGTGGTGTCCTGGCCCAGCATGCCAACGGCGTAGAGGGGGTTCAGTGCCTGCAGGATCACGGGCGTCTTGATGATCGAGAGCACGCCGGTGACTGCCAGCGACCCGAACCACAGCAGCATGACCGGCCCGAAGTACCGGCTCACGCTGTGCGTGCCGGAGCGCTGGATCAGGAACAGCCCCAGCAGGATCCCGCAGGCGAGCGGCAGCACATACTGTTCCAGCTGCGCGTTCAGTACCTGCATGCCTTCCACGGCGCTCAGCACCGAGATGGCCGGGGTGATGGCGGCGTCGCAGTAGAACAGCGCGGCCCCGAGCGCCCCGGCCAGCAGCAGGTAGCGGGACCAGCGTCCCCAGCGGTAGGAGTGCTGCTCCAGCCGGGCCAGCAGCGCGAGGATGCCGCCTTCGCCCTCGTTGTCCGCCCGCACCACCACGATCAGGTACTTGATGCTGACGACGAAAACGAGGCTCCAGAAGATCAGCGAGAGCGAGCCGAACGTCGCGAGCGCCAGCGACAGGCCGTCGGCCGCCTTGATGGCGGCGCCGAAGGCGTAGAGGGGGCTGGTGCCGATGTCGCCGTAGACGACCCCGATGGCGCCAATGACTGCCGCCGCCCTGAAGCGTGAATTCGACATGGTGGTGGGTGTATTTCGCGGTTGTAGGAGCGGCTTCAGCCGCGACCGGGAATCGCGGCGCGCGCATTCTGCGCCCACATACCGGCTGGCAACAAGGGGTCGCGTGGGGGTCGCGGCGGTCGCCGCTCCTACGGTCTGGCAGTAGCGGTAACCTAGACGACATGACAGACGCCTTCGCTCCCCGCCTGGCCCCCGCACTGCTGTCCTGGTGGGACCAGCACGGCCGCAAGGACCTGCCCTGGCAGCAGGACCCGACCCCGTACCGGGTCTGGGTCTCCGAGATCATGCTGCAGCAGACCCAGGTCGCCACCGTATTGCGCTACTACGACGCCTTCATGGCCGCCTTCCCCGACGTGGTCGCCCTGGCCGACGGGTCGCCCGACGCCGTCCTGCACCGCTGGTCCGGCCTCGGCTACTACGCCCGGGCCCGGAACCTGCACCGGGCGGCCCGCCTGGTGCGGGACGAGCACGGGGGCCGGGTGCCCACCGACTTCGACGCGCTGTCGCGGCCTGCCCGGCATCGGCCGGTCCACGGCCGGCGCCATCCTGTCCCTCGCCGCCCACCAGCGGCACCCGATCCTCGACGGCAACGTGAAGCGCGTGCTCGCCCGGGTCTTCCGCGTGGAGGGCTACCCGGGCGACACCGCGGTGGCGAAGCAGCTCTGGGCCCTGGCGGACGCAGTGCACGCCCGCCGACCGGGTCGCCAACTACACCCAGGCCATCATGGATCTCGGCGCGTCACTCTGCGCCCGGAGGAAGCCCGCCTGCCCGCTGTGCCCGCTGGCGTCCGGCTGCGCCGCCCACCGGGACGGCGTGGCCGCGCAGCTGCCCGCCCGCAAGCCGCCGAGAGCCCGGCCGCGCAAGGCCACCGTCGTGCTGCATCTGCGTCCGTCCCGACGGCGCCGTCCTGCTGGAACGCCGCCCCGAGGCCGGCATCTGGGGCGGCCTCTGGGGCCTGCCGGAAACCGCGACGGTCGACGGCGCCGCAGGCTGGTGCGCGACGGTCCTCGGCGCTGCCCCCGTGAGCCAGCGGGTGCGGCCCGTTCTCCAGCACGGCTTCAGCCACTTCGACCTGGACATGACGCCCGTGGAGCTGCGCGTCCCGGCGCCACCGGGCCAGGCGATGGAGGGCGACCGGTGGCTCTGGTATAAAACCGATGCACCGGCCCGCGTGGGCCTCGCCGCCCCGATCGCCAAGTTAATCTCATCGCTGTAGGAGCGCGTTCACGCGCGACACCCAATCATGCCCCGCACCGTCAACTGCGCCTTGCTCCGCATCCCGGCCGACGGCCTGGACTACCAGCCCTATCCCGGCGAACTCGGCAAGCGCATCTACGACAACGTGTCGAAGCAGGCCTGGCAGCAATGGCTGACCCACCAGACCATGCTGATCAACGAGTACCGGCTGAGCCCCATCGAGCCGAAGGCGCGGAAGTATCTGGAGGGCGAGATGGAGAAGTTCTTCTTCGGCGGCGGTTCCGAGAAGCCGCCCGACTTCAAGGGCTCGTAATGGCGTCGTAGGAGCGGCTTCAGCCGCGACCCGGGAAATTCCGGTCGCGGCTGAAGCCGCTCCTACGGCAGCAGCTCCCGCCGCTTGACCTTGCCCGACGTCGTTCTCGGCAGGTCGTCGACGATCCGGATCTCCGCCGGCAGCATCCAGGCAGGCAGGATGCTGCGGCAGTGGGTGAGCAGCACTTGCTCGGTGAGCGTCCCGTCGTCTGCGGCCGCGACCACGAAGGCCACGATCTCCGGATCCGCTCCCTGCACCGGGCGCCCCACCACGGCGGCGTCGCCAACGCCCGCGCAGCGGCGCAGTGCGGCCTCGACGACGTCCGGGTAGATGTTGGCGCCGCCGCGGAGGATGACATCATCGGCGCGGCCCTGGAGGGTGAGATAGCCGTCGGCGTCCAGCGAACCCAGGTCGCCGGTGTACAGCCAGTCTCCCGTCACGCGCTCCGCACGCGGGACTGACGTCGGTGCCGCCGGACCGGACGTGTCGAACCAGGCGGTGGACACGCCGGCACCCCGCAGGCGCACCAGGCCAACGGTCCCCGCTGGCAGCTCGCCTCCCGCGTCGTCCACGACCCGTAGCTGTACGTCGCCAACGGCGCGGCCGACCGTATCGGCGTGGCCACCGATCTCCCCCGGCCGCAGGATCGTGATGGTTCCGCCGCCCGCGCTGCCGTACATGTCGTAAAGGTTCGGCGTCAGCCGCCGGACGATCTGCAGGCGCTCCTCCGCAGTCAGCGGCGACGCGGCCGCGATGAGCAGCTTCAGCGACGGGAGCAGCGGCGGCTCATCGATCGGCAACGCGAGCAGCCAGCGCAGCACCGTCGGCACGAGGAAGGCCATGGTGGCGTCGTGCTCGCGCACGGCGTCCACGTACTCCTCGGCGCCGAACATGGGCGGGTAGAGGATCACTGTGCCGCCCTGGAGCAGGGTCATGAGGCAGAAGTGACCGCCGGCGCTGAAGTAGAGCGGACTGACCGACAGGTACCGCAGTCCTGCCACCGGCCCGCAGGCAGCCACGTTGTTCCGGAGGCGCTGCGTGTAGTTCGCATGGGACACGACCGCCGCCTTCGGGGCGCCGGTCGTTCCGGAGGACAGGTTCAGCACCAGCGGCAGGCTCGCGTCGTCCACGAAGGGCAGTTCGGCGGCGCCGGCTACCCGGTCCTGCCAGTTCCCGTCCACGGGAATGCAGCGGGCCCCGTCGATCGTTCCGCCGGGTTCGGTGAGCACGGCGGCAAGGCGGAAGTTGCGGGCCACGGTCGCGCGCTCGGGCAGCGGCAGGCGCCAGTCCATCGGCACGACCGCGATGCCGGCGCGACCGGCGCCAAGCCGTGCAATGAGGTGGTCGGCGGTGTCCCGCAGGCACACGCCGAGGCGGTCGCCCGGATTCAGTCCCATGTCCCGGAGCGCCCCCGCGAAGCGGGCGGCTGCCGCGTTCAGCTGGGCGAAGTTCCAGATGCGCTCGCCGTCCTCGAGGGCCCGCTCGTCGGGCCGCCCGGCGGCCTGGTCGGCGAGGAGGCGGAAGAGGTTGCCGCCCTGGATGTTCATGTTGGCCATCAAGTGGTTATGCTAGCCGTTAGCCGCCCGGAGCGCATGACGCCGGTTCGCAGAGGCGTGATCCCGCTAACGGACCGGTGGACCGTGCACCGTCAGGATGCGTAGCCATGCGAGCCCGAGACGACTTCACGCTGTCCCCGCCCCGGATCGCACGCGCGGCCCTGGCCGGCCTGCCGTCCTGGGTTGCTCCTCGCCAGGGTACCGAGGCCCGGCTCGCCGAGTTCTTCAGCGAGGCGCTGAGCCTGGACGCCGTTGGTGCCGACGACGACTTCTTCGCGCTGGGTGGAACGTCGGCGCAGGCCGCTGCGATCTTCACCCGCATCCAGAACGAACTTGGCCAGCGCCTGCCGCTGGCGACGCTGTACCGGTCGCCGACGATCCGGTCCCTGGCACTCGCGGTCGGGAAGGCCGCCGCGAAGGCGAATGTCGCCGCCGTGGCCGGTGTCGCGCCGGCGCCGGACACACCCGCCGTGCCGGCCGAGAGCGACTGCGTCCAGCCGATCCAGACCGGTTCCTCCGCGCGTCCGCTGTTCATCGGGCCGGGCATCGGTGGCGACATCATCGGTCTCGCCCACGTGGCACGGCAGCTGGACCCGGCCCAGACGGTTTACGGCCTGCGCAGCATCGGCCTGCAGGAGGGCGAGGAACCGCTCGCCGGCATGCCCGCCATCGCGGCCGGATTCGTCGCGGGCATGCGTCGGGTGCAGCCGCGCGGGCCATATCAGCTCTTCGGCGTGTGCTGGGGCGGCCTCGTGGTTCTGGAGATCGCCCGGCAACTGCGGGAGGCGGGCGAGGAGGTGAGCCTGCTGGCCCTGCTGGATCCGCCGCCCGTGCGGACCGGTGTGGCAACGGCCCACCGGGGCGGCAGCAAACCGGCGGCGCCGTCGACGTGGCAATTCCTGGCACGGCGGCTGGATCTCTACCGGCACGCGCTGGCCGCCCGGCCTCTCCGCGAGTGGCCCGCCTATATCGGCGGCCGGCTCGTGAACATCGCTGACGTGCTCCGCCGCCGCGACCCCTTCCGCGGCGACCCCACCGAGTTCCTGCGCTGGCGCGTGCGCGAGGCGAACATCCAGGCCCTGCGCCGCTACGACCCGCCCGCGTGGACCGGCGACGCCTGCCTGATCTTCACCAGCGACCGCGCCGACGGCGCCTCCCGGGCCGCCCGGGAGTTCTGGGTCCGGCACCTGCACGTCGCCGGCCGGGAAGTGTTCGTCCCCGGCAAGGACACGGGCGACGCGCTGGCGCCGGAGCGGGCGGGGGCGGTGGCGCGGGTGCTGGGGGCGCGGCTGGCGGGTTGAGCCGGCCGTGGTCCGGCTGGTCTGGTCTGGCTGGCTTGGGCCTCCCGGGTCGGATTACAATGCGCCCCCCTGCCCGGGCTCTCCCCCGGTAGGAGCGCCTTCAGGCGCGACCTCTTCTAAGTAACGGCCAGGTAGCTCAGTTGGTAGAGCAGCGGATTGAAAATCCGCGTGTCGGTGGTTCGATCCCGCCCCTGGCCACCATTCACCTTTAAATATCGATGAAGGGCCATTCCATCGACATGTCCGACCGGACATGCCGATCCCGTCGATATATTCCCCAAGCACGGTTGACGAAACCGACTAATAAAGGCAATGTTCATTCGCTTAATTAGTGATGGCCCTGAGTAAAGCGGCTTTACTAGCTGGGAAAACCCTATATGCGTCGAGGACTTACAGGTTGCTATGAGGTGGGCACCGTCACTGGAAGTGGTCCGTTCCAGGCCTTTGTGCCCGACCCGCTGCCGCCGGCGCCACCCCTGGATCTGACGGGCACCCTGCGCCAGTCCCTGGACGACACGCTGGTCGCCCTGGGCCGTCTCGACAGTGTGTCGACGCTGCTCCCGGATGCCAGGCTCTTCCTCTACACCTACGTCCGGAAGGAAGCCGTGCTTTCGTCCCAGATCGAAGGCACGCAATCCTCTCTATCCGACCTGTTGCTGTTTGAGCTCGACGAAGCACCCGGCGTGCCGATGGACGACGTCCGGGAAGTGTCCAACTACGTGGCCGCACTTGAAGTCGGTCTCCAGCGCATCAAGGAAGGCCTGCCAATATCTTCCCGGCTGATTCGTGAAATGCACGGCGCACTGCTCCGTGACGGCCGAGGAGCCAGCAAGCAGCCCGGCGAGTTCCGTCGCACCCAGAACTGGATCGGCGGCCGAACGCCGGCCGACGCCGTGTTCGTGCCTCCACCCTGGCCGCGCATCGCGGACTGCATCGCCGACCTGGAGCGCTTCGTCCACAATCAGCCTCACCCGACGCCAACCCTGGTCAAGGCCGCGCTGGCTCACGTGCAGTTCGAGACCATTCATCCCGTTCCTGGACGGGAACGGACGTATCGGTCGACTACTGATCACTTTGCTGCTGACCTCGGAGGGCGTGCTCAGCGAGCCGCTGCTGCTACTTGAGCCTGTACTTCAAGCGGAACCGCCAGCGCTACTACGAGCTGCTCGACAAGGTCCGTCGGGAGGGCGACTGGGAGGAGTGGCTGGAATTCTTCGCCGACGCGGTGCACACCACCGCGATGGGCGCCGTCGATACGGCAAGGCAAGTGGGTGGTCTGTTCAAGGCAGACCGGGAGCGCATCCAGGCCCTCGGTCGCGAGGCGGGCTCCGCACTGCAGGTGCACGAGGCCATGCAGGCCAGGCCCCTGCGCAATGTCTCGGGACTGCAGAAAGTGACTCGCCGGTCTCCGCCAACCGTCCTGAAGGCGCTGGATGTTCTTGGGAAGCTCGGGATCGTTCGCGAGGTGACGGGCCGACGTCGGAACCGCGTGTTCGAGTATCGGAGATACATGGAGCTGCTGAATCGCGATGGCTGATACTCGCCCTGACGCGCTCCCCACCTACCCGATCAGCATCGCCTCGATCCTGTTCCCGTCCGGGTCCCGGACGAAGGCCGCGTAGTAGCCCGCCGTGTAGTGCGGGCGCTCGCCGGGCGGCCCGTCGCATCGCCCGCCGTGCGCCAGCGCCGTTGCATGAAACCGATCGACCGCTGCCCGGTCCGGCGCGAGGAAGGCGACGTGCACGCCGTTGCCTGCACTCGCGGGCGCCCGGTCGAAGGGCAGGGTGATCCAGAACTCCGGAAAGACGGTGCCGTACGAGGCGCCGAAGCCGGGCTCTTCCATGATCACGTCGTAGCCCAGTGCTGCCATGACCGGGTCGTAGAACCGCCGCGACCGTGCCAGGTCGGCGACGCCCAGCGAGACGTGGCTGATGATGCTGTCGGGCATGGCATGATTCCGATTGTTCCCGCTCCCCGAAGCATGCAGCAAAGAAGTTCCCCGTGGCCAGCAGCCTCCTAGCGCTCCTCGACGACATCACCACGATCCTGGACGACGTGGCCCTGCTGACCAAGGTGGCCGCCAAGAAGACCAGCGGCGTGCTGGGCGACGACCTGGCGCTGAACGCCCAGCAGGTCACCGGCGTGGCGGCGGACCGGGAACTGCCCGTGGTCTGGGCCGTGGCCAAGGGATCCCTGGTCAACAAGGCGATCCTGGTGCCGGGCGCGCTCGTCATCAGCGCCGTGGCGCCCTGGCTGGTGGCGCCGCTGATGATGGTCGGTGGCGCCTTCCTCTGCTACGAGGGCTTCGAGAAGCTCGTGCACGTGTTTTCCCGCCACAAGGCGGATGACGAGGCCCACGAGGCCGAGCTGGCCCGGGCGCTGGCCGACCCCGCCGTGGACCTCGTGGCGCTCGAGCGGGACAAGATCAAGGGTGCCATCCGCACGGACTTCATCCTGTCGGCGGAGATCATCGTGATCTCCCTCGGCACCGTCGCCAGCGCGGCGCTTCCCCAGCGCATCGCCGCGCTGGTTGGCATCGCCCTGCTGATGACCGTGGGCGTCTACGGCCTGGTCGCGGGCATCGTCAAGCTGGACGATGGCGGCCTGCACCTCCTGCGCCGCACCGGCGCCGGCCTGTTCGCCCGGATCCAGCGGGCGCTGGGTGCCGCCATACTTCGCGTCGCTCCCTGGCTGATGAAGGGCCTGGCGGTGGCCGGCACCACGGCCATGTTCCTCGTGGGCGGCGGCATCATCAGGCACGGCATCCCGCCGCTGCATCACTGGGCCGAGTCCCTGCCGGGCGGCCTCCTCGTGTCGCTGCTCGCTCGACGCGCTGACGGGCATCATTGCCGGCGCCCTGGTGGTGGTTGCCGTGCTCGGCGTGCAGCGCCTGCGCCCGGCCGCGGCATGAACGCGGCATGAGCCCCGGCCGACAGGACCCGGCGACGCGCCTCCGGGGCGTCAACCTCGGCGGCTGGCTGGTGCTCGAGAAGTGGATGACGCCCAGCCTCTTCGCGGGCCTCGCGGCCACCGACGAGACCACCTGGTGCGCGGAACTGGGCGCCGCGGCTCCGGCCCGGCTCCGGGCGCACTGGGACCGCTTCATCACCCGGGACGACTTCGCCTGGCTCGCCGGCACGGGCATCAACGCCGTGCGCATTCCCCTCGGTCACTGGATCTTCGGGCCGCCTTACCCGTACCACGCGACCTACGGCAGCGACCCGCACCCCTTCGTCGAGGGCGGCATCGAGGTGCTCGACCGGGCGATGGACTGGGCCACCGAGTTCGGCCTGCGCGTGGTGCTCGACCTGCACGCGGCGCCCGGCTGCCAGAACGGCTTCGACAACGGCGGCATGCTCGACGTCTGCGAGTGGCACACCCGGGAGGAGTACCTGGCGCACTCGGTGGACGTGCTGGGCCGGCTCGCGGCCCGCTACGCGGCAGTTCCGTCGCTCCACGCGATCCAGGTGCTGAACGAGCCCCGCTGGGACATCCCGACCGATCTCCTCAAGGCGTACTACCGGCGGGCCTATGACGCCATCCGCGCCCACTGCGGCCCGGAGCAGGTCGCGGTGGTCTTCCACGACGGCTTCCGCCCGCAGGGCGAGTACACCGGGTTCTTCCAGCCGCCCGAATTCCGGAACGTCCTCTACGACGTGCACCGCTACCAGTGCTTCGAACGCGCCGACCTGGACCTGGACATCCACGGCCACCTGCACAAGGCCGGTGTGCTCTGGACGGCTGAGGCCGACGAGATCCAGCGGGACCTGGGCGTGCCGGCGATTGCGGGGGAGTGGAGCCTTGGACTGGACCTTAAAGTGGTGTCCCTCTGGGCGCCCGGGCCCTACAACCACGCGCTGGAGCCGCTGGACAGCTTCCAGCACGACGTGGCGCTCCGGGCCTACGGCGCCGCCCAGCTCCTGGCCTTCGAGCACTACCGGGGCTGGTTCTACTGGAGCTATCGCACCGAGACGACGCCGGCCTGGTGCTTCCGCGACTGCGTGGAGCGGGGCTGGTTGCCCGGCCGTTTCGGCTAGACACGGGCCTCCGTATCCAGGCGTTCCATGTCCTCGTAGAGGGACAGCACGCGCTCGGCGGAGGCCCGGCAGCGCGCGATCTCGCCCACGTTGTCCACCGGCCAGGACAGCGCGGACGTCAGCCGCTGGAACGCCTGGGCGGCCTGCATGAGCGCGCCGAGCGACATGGCGCCCAGGATGTACTGGGGCGCCGCCACCAGGATCGGGAACACCGGCAGCAGCCCGCCGTACCCGGTGGTGAAGGACACGAGGCCCAGGTAGGCCAGCGACTGCCGGTCCCAGTCCCGGACGATCTGCCCGAAGCGCGCGAGCGCCCCGCTGCGTTCCTGCGGCTCGCCGTGCATCAGCGCGATCGCCTCCGAGTGCTCCCGGGCCCGGGCCAGGCCGAAGCGGAAGTTGGCTTCCGCGCTCTGCAGCGCGTTGGTCGTGCGCACGAGCGGCCGGCCCAGCGCCCACCCGAGCGCCGTGCCGAGCCCGGCGTAGAGGAAGGCGAGGGGCACCATGTACCCGGGCACCTGCAGCGAGGTGCCCGGCACGTTCATCGACCCGGACACCGTCCAGAGGATCCCGATGAAGAGCCCCAGCGTGAGGAGGGAGAAGACCAGCGTGTGCGCGAGCCCGATGGCGCTTTCCGTGGCGATGCGGATGTCCTCGGCGATGCGCTGGTCCGGGTTGTCGTGCTCGCCGGCACTGGACAGCAGCCGGTAGTGCCGGCCGTCCGCCATCCACCGGCCGATGAGGCGCTGGGTCAGCCATGCGCGCCAGTCGAGCTGCAGCCGCCGCTTCACCATCAGGTGCGCCGCCGTGACGCCGATCGAGATCACGAAGATCAGCGCGAAGACGCCCACCTGCGCCAGCACGCCGCGGACGGAACGCTCCTCGAGCGCGTCGAACAGCTCCCGGTTCCAGTAGTTGCCCCACACGGTGAGGCCGACCTGCATCAGCGTGAGCAGGAACAGCAGGAAGGTGGCGCCCCGCACCTGCCACTTCTGCGCCGAGTTCCACCAGGGGCCCGCCAGGCGGAGTACCTGGCGCAGGAACTGGTTCCGGGTGGCAGGTCTGGCGGTCATGGCACAATCAACTCATGAAGATCATTGCCCGCACGGCCCTGCTCGGCTTGCTGCTCGTCAGCGCTGGTGCCGGCGCCCAGGTCGCCGGCCAGGTCGCGCGGCCAGGCCTGGAGCGACGGCGTGGCCGCCTACCGGCGTGGCGACCTGGCGACGGCCGCCGAGGTGTTTCGCCCGCTGGCAGAACAGGGCGACACGGAGGCCCAGTACAACCTCGGCGTCCTCTACACCCGCGGCGACGGTGTGGTCCAGGATTTCGCCGAGGGCCTGAAGTGGTTCCGCAGCGCCGCCGAACGCGGCAATCCGCTGGCCCAGGTCGCGCTGGGCTATGCCTATGCCAATGGCCAGGGCGTGATCCGGGACGACGACGAGGCCGCGACCTGGTACCGGAAGGCCGCGGAACAGGGTTACTCCGCCGGCCAGGCGGGCCTGGCCTTCCTGTATGCCACCGGCCAGGGCGTGGCCCGGGACTATGACGCGGCGGCGAAGTGGTATCGGCAGGCAGCGGAGCAGGGGTATGGCCTCGCCCAGGCGGGTCTGGCCGAACTTTACACCCGCGGCGAGGGCGTGCCGACCGATTACGCCCAGGCCGCCGCCTGGTACCGGCAGTCGGCCGAGCGCGGCTACGCGCAGGGCATGGCCGGGCTGGGTTACCTGTACGCCACGGGCAAGGGCGTGCCGCAGGAAGATTTCACCGCGCACCTCTGGCTCAATCTCGCCGCGGCCAAAGGCGACGGGAACGCGGCCCGTGCCCGGGACATCGTCGCCCGCCGCCTGACGCCGGAGCAGCTGGAGGCAGCGGAGCAGTTCGCGAGGGCCTGGCGGCCGAGCTACCCCTAGCGGCAATGACGACCCAGCTGCACCCCTACGTCGTGCACTTCCCGGTCGCGCTCCTCCTCGTGAGCGTGGTCCTGTTCTACGCCGGCACGCTCGGCGGCTCGCGGCCCTGGGCTGCCGGGGTCCTCACCGCCGCGCGCTGGAACCTCTGGATCGGCGCTCCCCTGGCCCTCGTCGCGATCGGCGCCGGCTTCGTGGACTACATCGCCGCCCAGTGCGATGCGGAGACGATTGCGGCCACGGTGCTTCACCGGCGCTCCGGCGCGGTGACCTGGTGGTCGTCACTGATCGCCGCGATTGCCGTGTATCGCACCCGGCACCGCGCGCCGGGACGGCTCTTGCTGGGCTGGCTGCTGCTGGTCGGCGTGGCCGCCTCCACCGCCACGGCGCTCGGCACGGGGCTCACCTACGACCGGGCCCTTGGCGTGGACCAGGCCTGGCCGGCGGCAGCGGGCCGGTGTTTCGAGATGGAGCGATCGCCGGCGCCCGGGCCATGACCCTACTCACGCCATCCACCGGGACATTCCCGGCGGTGATGATCCTGGCGTCGCTGCTGCTCGAACCAGCCACGCTGCTCGCGGCCGACGCCGTCCAGCCCGGCGTCCTCGCCAGCGACCCGCCCACGCACTGCTGCCTGGGCGTCTACCTGCCCATCACCGCCGGGGACGACGATCGCGATGCCGTCGCCACGCTCCGCTACCGGGAGAGCGGGGCGGTGGAGTGGCGCACCGGCCTCCCGCTGCTGCGCGTGCGGCCCGACCAGATCAGCGGCGAGTCGCCGCCCGGCTCCTTCGGCCTGCCCGTGCCCGTTCCCCAGTTCGCCGGGAGTGTCCTGGGCCTGCTGCCGGCCACCAGCTACGACCTCGAAGTGACCGTGACGGATCCCGACGGCGGCGGCGGCACGCAGTCGCTGCTCCTCGCGACGGCCGCGCTGCCGGCGGCCGGGCCGGCGGCGCCCAACGTGGTGCCCGTCAGCACGGCGGCCGGCCTGACCGCCGCGCTGGCTGCCGCGAATCCCGGCGACGTGATCACCCTGGCGGCCGGCACCTACGTGGGCGCGTTCCCGATCAGCCGGGACGGCACCGCCGCCAACCCCATCGTCATCCGCGGCGCAAGCCGCGACACCGTCATCCTGGACGCCACGGGGCGCAGCATCGGCGTGACGCTGGCGGGCGACTACACGCGCCTCGAAAGCCTCACCGTCCGCGGCAGTGACTGGGGCGTGAAGCTGAACAACACGACCGGCGTCGTCGTGCGCGGCGTCCTGATCACGGACGTGAACAAGGGCATCGACGGCCGCAGCGGCCAGACCCGGGGACTCTACCTCTGCGACAACGTGCTGGAGGGCCGCCGCGTGTGGCCGGACTTCGCGAACGCCATCGAGAACGCGGAGGGGATCGTGGTCACCGGGCAGGGGCACACCGTCTGCCACAACCGCATCCAGGGCTTCGGCGACGCCCTCGGCCTCAACCAGAACACCGGCATCATCAACGCCGCCATCGACTTCTACGGCAACGACGTGCTCTGGACGGGCGACGACGGCCTCGAGCTCGACTACGCCCACCGCAACGTGCGCGCCTTCGCCAACCGCGTCACGAACGCCTCGATGGGCGTCAGTTTCCAGCCCGTCTGGGGCGGGCCCGTGTACGTGTTCCGGAACGTCCTGGTGAACATGGCCCGCAGCCCCTTCAAGCTCAACAACGACCCCACCGGCTTCTACATCTTCAACAACACGGCCGTGCGCACGCTCGGCGTCGGCAACAACCTGGATTACGCCTGGCCCTCGCTCGGCTACCTGCAGTCCGACGGGGATCCGGCCTACGCCGCCAACTTCGAGTTGCGCAACAACCTGCTGGTTGGCGTGTCGGCGCCGGCCTTCGTCACCACCGAACTGTTCGACGCCAGGATCGACAGCAATGGCTGGTATCCCGACGGCGCGTTCGTGTTCTACGCCACCTGGGCCAACCTGGCCGACCTGGTGAGCAACTCGCCCTACGAGGCCAGCGGCCGGATCGTGGAGGCCCAGCCCTTCCTCGCGCCGATCGTGCTCGGGGCCACCTACGTCACGCAGGTCGCCCCGCGCAACCCGCTGCTGGCGCCAGGCAGCGTCGCCGTCGACGGCGGCCAGGCAATTCCCAACGTGACCGACGGGTTCGCCGGCGCAGCGCCGGACCTCGGCGCCTGGGAGCGCGGCGCGGCGCTGCCGGTCTACGGGGTGCGCCCGGCCCCCGACGCGGATGCCGACGGCGTCCCGGACGGCATCGACAACTGCACGCTGCAGGCCAATCCCGGCCAGTGCGACTCCGACGCAGACGGCTTCGGCAATCACTGCGACGGCGACCAGAACGGCAACGGCTTCACGAACGCCCAGGACACCACGCTGTTCCGCCTGCAGCTCGGGCAACCCAGCGTGGCGCCCGGCCTACAACCCGGCCGATCTCAACTGCAACGGCGCCGTGAACGCCCAGGACACGACGCTGTTCCGTGCGTTGCTCGGCTCGCCGCCAGGCCCATCGGCACTGCTGTAGGAGCGCCTTCAGGCGCGACCGGGTATTCCCCTCCCTCGCTGAGACGCTCCTTCCGGGAATACCCGGTCGCGCCTGAAGGCGCTCCTACAGCCGCGCTCCTACAGAGCGCCGCGAGCCGTTCCGCGTACCAGCGATCGAAGGTGTGCACGCAGTCCTCGGCGGGCTGGTAGGGACCGGGCCGGTAGCCCCTCGATGCCGCGCCCAGCTGGGTCGCGCTCGCACAGCGCCCAGTCCTGGCGGTTCGTGATGTCCCAGAAGTTCGCCATGTCCGCCGGGTCGAAGCCGGGGCGCGCCAGCGCCTCCTGGGTGAAGAGCAGCTCGCACTCGACGCGGGTGCGGTCGGCGGCCAGGGGCCAGGCGGTGTGGGTCAGGACGTAGTCCGGGTGCGGGCTGAGCAGCAGGTTCGGATAGATCACGTAGTAATAGACGTAGCGGTGATCGTCGGCCGACAGGCCGGGGATCAGGGGCACCGTGCGCCTGCCGCTCAGGGACATGGTCTCGATGCCGTCCTTCAGCTGCATCGGGCCGCCGTTGAAGCAGTCGCCGATCTCCATGGGCCGGGCGCTGCGGCTGATGAGGTCGGAAAGGCGCGCCAGCTGCGGGTGCGCCCCGGGGCAGTGGTAGCACTCGCTGTAGTTCTCGCAGACGAGCTTCCAGTTGGCCTGCACTTCGTAGGTCCGCCGCCAGCCGCAGCGAAGCTCGGGCAGGCGAAAGCGCCCGAAGTCAGGCAGGTCCTCCAGCTGCAGGCCGAGCGGCGCGGCCGCCGGGTCCAGGTTCACGAAGAGGAAGCCCTCGTGGGTGCCGACGTGGACAGGAACGAGGCCGAGGGCCTCGCGCCCGGCCCGATCCTCCCCCGGCGGCTGGCCCGGCGACTGGCCCGGCAGCTGCGCCAGCGTGCCGTCGAGGCGGTAGGTCCAGGCATGGTAGGGGCAGAGGATGCGGTTCAGGCCCGTGCCGGACGTGGCGTCGATCAGGCGTGACCCGCGATGCCGGCAGACGTTGAAGAAGCCGCGCACCCGGTCGTCAGCGCCGCGGACCAGGATCACCGAATCCCCCGCGATCTCCCGTGTGAAGAAGTCCCCGGTCCCGGGGATGTCGGCCTCCCGGCCGGCGCAGAGCCAGGTGCGGCCGAAGAGGCCCGACTGTTCCGTGGCGAGCACCGCCGGCGACGTGTAGACCGCGGCCGGCAGCGTGCGGGCCTCGGCGAACGGGCGGCAGGTGGCGTGGAGCTCGGCGGGGTTGAGCATGGGCTGCGGGGCCTTGACGGGTGGCGGGCTGAATTGACAAGGGATCGCCCGGAGTCTTTCATTGGCCCGGACGCGGTGTCAAAGCCCAAGAACCAGGATGAACCCGGCGAACCCCTCTGGCACCAGGTCCCCCGCGGGCAGCCTCGAGGTTGCCCTGGCCCATGCGCGGGTCCTGCTGGGCTCGAACCCGAAGCTGGCCATCGAGCAGGCGGCGGAGATCCTCAAGGTCATGCCCGGCCAGCCGGAGGCACTGGGCCTCCTGGCCGACGCCTGGCTGGCCCTCGGCGACCACTACACCCTGCTGGGCGAGGCGGCGGCGGCGGACGCGGCCTACGCGCTGCACATCAAGGCCTCCACCCGGGACCCGAGGCTGCTGGCACCGGCGGCCGCTCTGTGCGACGGGCGCATCGCCGTGGCCGAGCAACTGCTCCGCGCGCACCTGAAGCAGTTTCCCACCGACGTGGCGGCCATCCGCATGCTGGCCGAGGTGGCCGGCCGCCTGCGCCGCAATGCGGATGCCGAAAAGCTGCTGGTCCGCTGCCTGGAACTGGCTCCGGGCTTTGCCGCCGCCCGCCAGAACTACGCGCTGATCCTCCACCGGCAGAACAAGGCCGCGGCGGCACTGGAGCAGCTGGACATCCTGCTGAAGCGCGAGCCGCGCAGCCCGGGCCTGCGCAATCTGAAGGCCGCCGTGCTCGGCACCATCGGCGAGTACGGGCCGGCGCTGGAGCTCTATGCCGGCATCGTCGGCGAGTACCCGAACCAGCCCAAGATCTGGCTGAGCTACGGCCATGCGCTGAAGACGGCGGGCCGGCAGCAGGACAGCATCGCCGCCTACCGGAAGAGCATCGAGCTGGCCCCCGGCCTGGGCGAGGCCTGGTGGAGCCTCGCCAACCTGAAGACGTTCCGTTTCACGCCGGACGACCTCGCCCACATGCGGGCCCAGCTCGGGAAGGCCGAGCTCGGCGTCGAGGACCGGTTTCATTTCGAGTTCACCCTGGGCAAGGCGCTGGAGGATGCGGGGGAGTACGCGGAGTCCTTTGCCCGGTACGCCGAAGCCAACCGGTTGCGCCGGACTGTCGTGCGCTACGACGCGGAGGACACCACGGCCCACGTCCGGCGTTCCAGGGCACTGTTTACCCGTGAGTTCCTCGCCGCCAGGGCGGGCGGTGGCTGTCCGGCCCCCGATCCGGTCTTCATCGTCGGGCTGCCCCGGGCGGGTTCGACGCTGGTGGAACAGATCCTGGCCAGCCACTCGGCGGTGGAGGGGACCATGGAACTGCAGGACATGGTCTCCCTGGCGCGGGAGCTCGGCGGCAAGACCCAGCGGACCGACGTCTCGAAGTATCCCGAGATCCTGGGCGAAATGTCCGCGACGCAACTCCGCGAGCTGGGCGAGCGCTATCTCGACCGTACCCGCATCCAGCGCAAGACCGGCGCCACCCTCTTCATCGACAAGCTGCCCAACAACTGGGCCCACACCGGCCTCATTCACCTGATCCTCCCGAACGCGAAGATCATCGATGCCCGGCGCCATCCCCTCAGCTGCTGCTTCTCGGGGTTCAAGCAGCACTTCGCCCGGGGCCAGCACTTCACCTACAGCCTCCCCGAGATCGGCCGGTACTACCGGGACTACGTGGAGCTGATGGCCCACTTCGATGGGGTGCTGCCCGGCCGGGTGCACCGGGTGATCTACGAGCACATGGTGACGGACACGGAGGCCGAGGTCCGGCGGCTGCTGGCCTACTGCGGGCTGCCGTTCGAAGAAGGGTGCCTCGCGTTCCACAGGAACGAGCGGGCCGTCCGCACGGCCAGCTCCGAGCAGGTTCGCCAGCCGATCTATCAGGATGCCGTCGACCAGTGGCGCCATTACGACGCCTGGCTGGATCCGCTGCGGGACGCGCTGGGTCCGGTGCTGGAGGCCTATCCAGCGGCGCCTGACTTCTGACAGAATCGGGGAAACCTCGGGGGGGGGATCGTTCATGACGCGTAGTCGCCGTCGCAAGCTGCAGCGGGCCGCCCGTTCGCATCGTCCAGCCGCCGTCGTCGCCAGGCCCCGGCCGGTACTCAAACCCCCCTCGCCGATCCGGCAGGCCGTGCGGCTCGCGCCGCTGCTCCTGGCCGGCTACGCCCCGGCCCACGTTCACGCCCAGCAGTCCCCGCTGGGCCTCGACGAGGTCATCGTCACCGCCCAGAAGCGGGAGGAGAGCCTGCAGAACGTGCCGATCAGCATCCAGGCGCTGGGCACCCAGCGGCTCCAGGAGCTCCGGATCCTCAGCTTCGACGACTACGCCAACCTGCTGCCCAGCGTGTCCTTCGTCAACGTCCGGCCCGGCTTCGCCCAGATCTACATGCGCGGCGTGGCGAGCGCCGGCGACGCCGACGCCAACCACTCCGGGTCGCTGCCCCTCGTCGGCACCTACCTGGACGAGCAGCCCATCACGACGATCCAGGGCGCCCTCGACCTGCATCTCTACGACATCGCCCGGGTGGAGGCGCTTGCCGGGCCCCAGGGCACCCTCTACGGCGCCAGCTCCGAGTCCGGGACGCTGAAGATCGTGACCAACAGGCCGGACCCGAGCGGGTTTTCCGGTGGCTACGGCGTCGAGGGCAACTACCTGACCGGCGGCGACAACGGCTACCTGGCCGAGGGCTACGTCAACGTGCCGCTGACCGATGCGATGGCCATCCGCATCGTGGGCTGGGCCCGCCAGGATGCCGGCTTCATCGACAACGTGCCCTTCCAGCGCACGTTCGTGAGCACCGTGGAAACCCTGCCGGACGCGACCGAGCCGAACCCCCGTACGCCGATCACCACCGACAATGCGGCCCGCGTCGAGGACGACTACAACCAGGCGAACACCTACGGCGCCCGGGCGGCGCTGCGCATCGACCTGAACGACAGCTGGACCGTCACGCCCACCGTGATGGCCCAGCGGCAGACCACCGACGGCGCCTTCGGCTCCGATAACACGCTGGGTGAGTACGAGGTCGGCCACGGCTACCCGGAGGACTCGGAGGACCAGTGGTGGCAGGCCGCGCTGACGGTCGAGGGGCGCGTGGGCAGCTTCGACATGGTCTACACCGCCTCCTACATGGACCGGGACGTGGATTCGAACTCCGACTACGCGGACTATTCCTACTGGTACGACCGCGCCTACTTCGAGGATTCCGGCTACTACTTCAGCGACTCCTTCAGCAACAACGACGGCGACCCCATCGATTTCTCCCAGTACATCCGCGCGACGGACCTGTACAAGAAGTACAGCCAGGAGCTGCGCTTCTCCTCGCCCCAGGACAACCGGTTGCGGGCGATCGCCGGCGTCTTCTGGCAGCGCCAGGAACACAACATCGAGCAGAACTACCTGATCGACGACCTGGCCGATTCCATCGCCGTGACCGGGCGGCCGAACACCATCTGGCTCACCAAGCAGGACCGCACCGACGAGGACTACGCGCTCTTCGGCGAGGTCTACTACGACATCACCGAGAAGCTCACGGGCACCGTCGGCGCGCGCTGGTTCAAGTACGACAACTCCCTGGAGGGCTTCTTCGGCTTCAGCGAGGGGTACAGCTCCTCGGGCAACAGTGGCGAGGCCCTCTGCGACAAGAACTTCGGCGACGGCATCGGCGTTGGCGAACCGGGCGCCGCCCTGCCCGACTTCCAGGGCGCGCCCTGCAAGAACATCGACCAGAGCACCGACGACGACGACGTCATCTGGAAGCTGAACCTGGCTTACCAGCTGACCGGGGAGGCCCTGGTCTACGCCACCTATTCGGAGGGGTTCCGCCCCGGCGGCATCAACCGGCGCGGCACCATCCCGCCCTACGACCCCGACTATCTCTACAACTACGAGCTGGGCTGGAAAACCAGCTGGCTCGACGACCGGCTGCGTTTCAACGGCGCCCTGTTCTACCAGGAGTGGGAAGACTTCCAGTACTCCATCCTCGGGCCCAATGGCCTGACCGAAGTGACCAACGCCCCCGGCAACGCGGAGATCGAAGGCCTCGAGATGGACGTGAGCTGGGCCGCGACCGAGGGCCTCGGAATCTCGGCCGGTGTCGCGCTGATCAACGCGGAGCTGGACGGGCCCTACTGCGCCAACCTCTTTGGCGGCGAGTCCGTCTCGGCGGATCCCTGTCCCCTGGATGGCGGCGGCAGCGAGCCGCCGGCCGCCCCTGCGGGCACCGAGCTGCCGGTGACGCCGGACTTCAAGGCCAATCTCACGGGCCGCTACGAGTTCGACCTGGGCCAGCTGGACTCGCATTTCCAGGTGGCCCTGGTCTACGTGGGTGACCGGAATACCGACCTGCGCACCTTCGAGAACGACATCGTGGGCGAGCTGCCCGCCTACACGCTGACGAATTTCTCCTTTGGCGCCGGCACCGGCAACTGGGCCGTGGAGTTCTTCGTCCGCAATGCCTTCAACGAGTACGCGGAGTTCAGCCGGTTCGCCCAGTGCCCCGAGGCCAAGTGCGGCCCGCAGTCCTACTCGGTGGTGGCCCCGCCCCGGACCTTCGGCGTCAAGTTCAGCCAGGAATTCTAGGGGGCTGTAGCTGGACAGCGCCGGTCGCATCGGCCCGTTGCGGGCCACCTTCCTGGTGGCCGGCAACATGATCGGGTCGGGCGTCTACCTGTTGCCGGCCACGCTGGGGGCCTTCGGCTCGATCAGCGTCATCGGCTGGGTCGTTTCGGGCCTCGGCGCCTTTCTCCTCGCCGGCGTCTTCGTGATGCTCATCAGCCTCCGCCCGGAGAGCGTCGGCATGGTGCGCCAGGTGCGGGACGGCCTGGGCCGCTTCTTCGGCTTCCACGCCAGCCTGCTCTACTGGGCCGGCGGCTGGATTGGCAACGTGGCCATCGCCGTGGCGGGCACTGGCTACCTCTCCATCTTCTTTCCCGAGCTCAAGGACACCGTGCCCGCGGCGCTCTGCACCCTGGCTATCATCTGGCTCATGACGCTGATCAATTTTCTCGGTGCGCGGCGGGTGACGGACTTCGAAGGCGGCACGCTGCTGATCGGCCTGCTGCCCGTGCTCGGCGTGGCAGTGCTCGGCTGGTTCTCCTTTGACCCGGTGATCTTCCAGGAGTCCTGGAACGTCAGCGGCCGGCCCGACGCGCAGGTGGTGCCCGCCACCTTCTCGCTGATCTTCTGGGCCTTCGTCGGCCTGGAGAGCGCGTCGGTGGCGGCTGCCGTCGTGCGCAACCCGTCCCGCGACGTGCCCATCGCCACCCTGGGCGGCGTGGCGCTGGCCGCCTTCGTGTACCTGGCGGCCTCGGTGGCCATCAGCGGCCTGCTGCCGGCGGCCACGCTGGCCCAGTCGAGCGCGCCGTTTGCGGACGCCGCGGCACGCTGGGTCGGGCCCGCCGCGGCGGCGCTGGTGGCGGGTTGCGCGGTGCTGAAGGCCATTGGCACCCTGTCCGGTTGGCTGCTGGTGACGGCGGAGGGGGCCCGCAGCGGCGCCGTGTCCGGCGTGTTCCCCCGGATCTTTCGAGAAGGCGTCGACGGGCCGCCCCGGCGCAACCTGCTGATCGTCGCCGCGCTCATGTCCCTGATCGTCGTGCTGAGCTCCCTGGCGCCGACACTGGCCGCGCAGTTCACGGTCCTCATCAACCTGGCGACGCTGCTGTACCTCGTGATCTATGCCTACTGCTGCGCGGCGCTGTGGCGCTCGACCGGCAACTGGGGCATCCGGCTCGTCGCCCTTCTGGCCGCCGGCTTCTGCCTGTGGGCCATCTCCGCCTCCGACGGACGGCAGCTGATTTACCTTGCCGTCCTGTGCGCGCTTGGCGTGCCGCTGTACCTGGGCCTGCGGAATGGCATGGCGAATCGCTAGCGCACTCGCGTTCCTGATGGTGAGCACCGGCGCGAACGCGCTGACCGCCACGGAGGATCTCGCCCGCGACATCCTCGCCGAGCTCGTGGCCATGGACACCTCGCCCGCCGGCGACACCGGCCGCACGCGGGAGTCCGCGGAGCGTCTGGCGGCGATCCTCAGGCGCGCGGGCTTTCCCGAAGAGGATGTGCAGGTGCTGGGCCTGAAGCCCGGTGATGGCAACCTCATTGCCCGCTTCCGCAGCCAGAAGCCCACGCAGCCGCCCGTGCTCCTCATCGCCCACCTCGACGCCGTGTCTGCCTCGCCCTTCACGTGGGACACCAACCCGCTGCAGCTCGTGGAGAAGGACGGCTACTACTACGGCCGCGGCACCCGCGACATCAAGGGCGGCGCCGCGATGCTCGTGGCCAACTTCATCCGCCTGCGGGCCGAGGGCTTCCGCCCGAACCGGGACCTGATCCTGCTCTTCACCGCCGACGAGGAATACAGCGGCGGCAACGTGGACTGGCTGCTCGAAGGAACACCGGCCGCTGATCGATGCGGCCTTCGCCCTGAACACCGACGCGGGCCAGGTGGACCTGCTCCCGGACGGGCGGCCCGAGGCCTTCGGATTGCAGACCGCAGAGAAGATCTACGCGAGCTTTGCCCTGGAGGCCTCCAGCCCGGGCGGTCACAGCTCCCGGCCCGGTCCCGACAACGCCATCTACAAGGTGGCCCGGGCCCTGGCCCGCGTCGAGCAGCACCGCTTTCCCCGCGACCTGAACGAGACCGCGCAGGTCTATTTCGAGCGCTGGGCGCGCCTGGCGCCGCCCGAGCTCGCGCCCGGGGCGCGGGCGCTGGGCGAAGGCCGTCTGGACGACCCGGCGATTGCGCTGGTCGAGCAGTCGCCTTACCTCAACGCGCTGATCCGGACCACCTGCGTCGCCACCCAGCTGCGCGCGGGCAGCGCCGAGAATGCCCTGCCGGAGCGCGCCCGCGCGGTGGTGAACTGCCGGATCCTGCCCCAGTCCTCGCCGGCGGCCGTGGAGACGGTGCTGCGCGACCTGGTGGCGGCCGACGGCGTCACCGTCGCCCCCGTGGCGCCGGCGCCCCTGGGGCCCCCGTCGCCGCTCGACCCGCAGGTGCTCGCACCCGTCGAGGCCGTCGCCGCCGAACTCTGGCCGGGCATTCCGTTGCTCCCGGAGATGAGCCCGGGAGCAACGGACGGCATCTTCCTGCGCGGCGCCGGCATTCCCACCTACGGCGTGGGCGCGGTGCCCGAGGACCCGGACGACGACACGTCCCACGCGCCCAACGAGCGGATCCGCATCGCTGCCTTCCACGAGTCCATGGAGTTCTGGTACCGGCTCACGAAGCGCCTGGCGGAGTAAGATCGCCGCACAGGAGGAGCAAGCCATGTTCATGAACTTCTGGTACCCCGCCGAGGAGAGCAGCAACCTCACCGACAAGCCGCTGAAGGTGCAGATGCTCGGCCTCTGGTTCGTGCTCTGGCGCGACAGCGAGGGCAGGGCCCATTGCGTGCACAACACCTGCACCCACCGGGGCGGGTCGCTGGGCGACGGCAAGGTGGTGGGCGACTGCATCCAGTGCCCCTACCACGGCTGGAAGTTCAATGGCGCCGGCGGCTGCGAGCGCATCCCGTCGCTCGGGCCCCTGGCGAAGGTCCCCTCCCGCGCGCGCATCGACGCCTACCCGGTGGAGGAGCGCTACGGCCTGGTGTTCGTCTTCCTGGGCGACCTGCCCGAGAGCGAGCGGCCGACGATCATGCCGAACAACGAGTGGGGCCAGCCCGGCTGGCGCAGCCTGTCCATGCGCTACCGGTGGAACATCAACTACGTGCGGCTGGTCGAGAACCAGTCCGACCCGTCCCACATCGAGTACGTGCACGCCGGCTTCGGCATGGCGGGCAAGAGCACCAACTACGAGGTGCCGAAGATCAACGTGGAGGAGAGCGCCTGGGGCGCGGGCGCCATGGTCGTCTTCTACTCGCCCGACCTGCCGGACAAGGACATGAAGAAGCTGCAGCCCGAGGGCCGCAACGAGTCCGGCTCCGGCTACCACGGCGCGGCCTCCACCTGGACGCGGGTGAACTTCAGCCCCACCAACCACATGCACATCTACCTCTACGCCGTGCCCCGTGACGAGCTGGACCTGGAGATCTTCCTGGTCATGCAGCGCAACTGCATGCTGGAGGACAAGTACGACGAGAACTTCCTGAAGCGCATGGCGGTCGCGGTCGAGGAAGACCGCATCGTGGTCGAGAAGCTCGACCCCCAGATCCCGTCCACCGAGGCCATCGGCGAGTTCATCGTGCCGGCCGACGACGTGATCATGAATTACCGCCAGCGGCTGCAGGACTGGGAACGCCGGGGCTGGCGCCTGGACTACGAGACGCTGAAGAGGAACCGGGGGAAGGTGGCCTACTCGATCCCCTCGCCGGCCCGGCGCCAGGATCCGCAGAACTGGGCGGTCACCGCGGCCCCGGTGCTGCGGTCCGCTGTCAGCGAGCGGCGGCGGCTGCCCACGGGAGGCTAGGCCGGGGCTGTCCGGCGCAATTCGACGTGATAACGTAAGGACAGACCCGAAATTCCCCCGGCAACAATGCCGAAACATCAAGAGGAATAGGCAATGGCAGCGAAGAAGAAGGCCCGGAAGGCGGCTAGTCCACAACGGAGCAAGGCCAGGGCATCGGCAAGCGTCGCCCTGGAAGCGGCGCGCGACCGGGCGGCCCAGCTGAAGAAAACGATCAAGGCGGCCAAGAAGGAGCTGCGGGAAGTTCGCCGCGAGCTCAAGGCCGCCAAGAAGGAAGCGAAAAAGCGCCTGAAGGCGGTCCGCGCCGAGGCGGAAAAACGTCTCGCGCGCATGCAGGCGGCAGCGAGGCTGCGGCGTGCTGCCCTGGCGAAGAAGATTGCGCCGAAGCCGCTGGCGAAGAAGGTGGCGGCAGCGAAGCCGGCTGCCCGCAAACCCGTGAAGCCGAAGGTGGTGGCGAAGGCGCCAGCCCCGGCACCGGCGAAGCGTCCGCTGACCACGATCGAACGCCTGTCCGTGACCGTTACGCCCCGCGTGCCGTCCGCCAGGCAGCCGGCCCCGGCGAAGAAGCCCGAGGCCGTGGCTCCGGTGGCGGCCGGCACGGCGGCCGGCGGAGCGACGGGCAATCCCGCCGCCTCGGCAGATATCCCCGACTGAGTCACGGCCAGCGGGGTGGTGCCTGCCTCTCTGGCTGTCCTGGAACAGTGGGGAAGTGAGGCTTTTCAGAGGCTTGTTGACTGCCGGTCCGTGCCGGGGCGCCCTCCGGTGCCGTCGAGCCGGGCCGCGGCTGGCACGGTGGCTTTGACATAAGTCAGAGCATTGAAATCAGGTTGGCAGTTCCCGGGTTGCTCTGGTACTGTCCGACTCACAAATAAATAGAACGACTTTTTTCGGGTGGGGAAAGCAAGAATGAATCAGATACAGAAACTGGCAGCGATTGCCCTCATTGCAACGGCACCGGGCCTGGTGAGCGCAACACCTCTTTTCGACACGTTCGGGCCGCTCACCGGCGCGAACTTCGGCGGTGTGGGAATTCCCAACGACTCTGTGGCCATCTCGTCCGTGTTCGAGTACGACGATGGTGCCGGCAACCTTAACTTCATCACGGTGGCGATGAATGCCACCCAGCGGTTCTCCAACCCGGTCGTGACCAACGACGGGGACGGCACGTTCTTTGCTGGCGCCGGCAGCAACACCGGCGGCGCGGGCGAGAGCAGCCGACACCGGCGCACTCTGGAATTTCAACTACTACATCGATGTGTCCGGGCCGGGCAAGCTGGCCGACTGGGACATCAAGCTCTATTACGACTTCAACCCGGCCTTCGACAATGGTCCCGTCAACTTGGGCGTCGGCAATGTCACGAACGGAATTCTGGCCAGCGCGAACCCGCTGACCCAGAACGTGCAGGGTTCCGAGAACCTGATGTTCAGCTGGCTGGCGACCAGCGTTCCCGGCTTCGTCACGGCCCCGGGTGGCGCCTTCACCAGCTTCAACCCGAACGCCGTTGGCGAGTACAACTTCGCCATCCAGGTAACCCGCGCCGGCTGGAACGTCGAGAACGTCCGCATGGACGTGCAGGTAGTTCCGGTGCCGGCCGCCGTCTGGCTCTTCGGTTCCGCACTCGGCCTGGTTGGCGTGATGCGCCGCCGCGCTACCTCGCAGCCTTCCTGAGACCGAGTCCCGAGACTCCCTGAAACCCCGCCTCGGCGGGGTTTTTGCGTTATATGCTGCGTGAAACGGCAGCGGACTCTCGCCATGCGGTTCACCGGCTCCACCACCTACGTCGCCACGGATGACCTGCGGCTCGCGGTGAACGCGGCCATCACCCTCGAGAGGCCTCTGCTGATCAAGGGCGAGCCGGGCACGGGCAAGACCCGGCTGGCGGAGGAGGTGGCTCGCGGCCTTGGCATGCCGCTGCTGGAGTGGCACATCAAGTCCACGACCAAGGCCCAGCAGGGCCTCTACGAGTACGACGCGGTCTCGCGCCTGCGGGACTCCCAGCTCGGCGACCCGAAGGTCCACGACATCGCCAACTACATCGTGCCCGGGATGCTCTGGCAGGCCTTCGCGAGCGAGACGCCGGTGGTGCTCCTGATCGACGAGATCGACAAGGCGGACATCGAGTTCCCCAACGACCTGCTGCGGGAGCTGGACCGGATGGAGTTCTACGTCTACGAGACGCGGCAGCTCGTCAAGGCGAAGCAGCGGCCCCTGGTCTTCATCACCAGCAACAACGAGAAGGACCTGCCGGACGCCTTCCTGCGGCGCTGCTTCTTCCACTACATCCGCTTTCCCGACAAGGAAACGATGGAGCAGATCGTCGAGGTGCACTACCCGGGGATCAAGAAGGCGCTGCTGAAGGAGGCCCTGGAGGCCTTCTTCGCCGTCCGCGAGGTGCCGGGGCTGAAGAAGAAGCCCTCCACCTCCGAGCTGCTGGACTGGCTCAAGCTGCTGCTGGCCGAGGACATCCCGCCGGAGGCGCTGCGCACCGACGACCGGCGCTCCATCATCCCGCCGCTGCACGGCGCGCTCCTCAAGAACGAGCAGGACGTGCACCTGTTCGAGCGGCTGGTGTTCATGTCTCGCCGGAGTTCCTCGTAGGAGCGGCGACCGCCGCGACCGGTCGCGCGTGAACGCGCTCCTACGGCAATCCATGCTCAGCCAGTTCTTCTTCACGCTCCGCGAGCACCAGGTGCCGGTCACCATCCCGGAATACCTGACTTTGCTGCAGGCTCTGAAGAGCGACGTGATCGGGCCCAACATCGACGAGTTCTACCTGCTGGCCCGCTCGGCCCTGGTGAAGGACGAGACCCACTTCGACAAGTTCGACCGCGCCTTCGCCGCGTTCTACAAGGGCGTGGAGTCGGCGACCGGCCCCAATCACGAGATCCCGCTGGAGTGGCTGCGGAAGCAGGCGGAGCTGAACCTCTCGGCCGAGGAGAAGGCGCTGATCGAATCACTCGGTGGCTGGGACGAGCTGATGAAGCGCTTCCGGGAGCGCCTCGAGGAACAGAAGGGCCGCCACGAGGGTGGCAACAAGTGGATCGGCACCGCGGGCAAGTCGCCCTTCGGGGCCTACGGTTTCAACCCCGAGGGCATCCGCATCGGCCAGCAGGAGTCACGCAATCGCAGCGCGGTGAAGGTCTGGGACGCCCGGGAGTTCCGCAACCTGGACGGCGACGTCCAGCTCGGTACCCGCAATCTCAAGGTGGCCCTGCGGCGCCTGCGCCGCTTCGCCCGGGAGGGCGCGGCCAGCGAACTGGACCTGGACGGGACCATCGACAAGACGGCCCGCAACGCCGGTTTTCTCGACCTGCAGCTGCGCCCCGAGCGGCACAATGCGGTGAAGGTCCTGCTGCTGCTCGACATCGGCGGCTCCATGGACGAGCACTCCCGTCTCTGCTCGGAGCTGTTCTCCGCCGCGAAGTCCGAGTTCAAGCACCTGGAGTTCTTTTACTTCCACAACTGCGTCTATGACCACGTCTGGAACGACAACCGCCGCCGCCACGGCCAGCGCACGGCCACCTGGGACCTGATGCACCGGTTCAATGCCGACTACCGGCTGATCCTCGTCGGCGACGCCACCATGAGCCCCTTCGAGATCCTGCGTCCCGGCGGGTCGCTCGAGTACATGAACGACGACGCCGGTGCCGACTGGCTGAAGCGCCTGACCGACGTCTACCAGCGCTCCATCTGGCTCAACCCGACGCCGGAGGAGAACTGGAGCTACCACTACACCATCGGTGTGGTGCAGGAGCTGATGGGCGGCCGCATGTTCCCGCTCACCCTCGACGGCCTGGAGCGGGGAATGCGCGCCCTGGCCCGCAAGGGCGCTCCGGCGTAGGAGCGGCTTCAGCCGCGACCTCCATTTCTGTGACAAAGGCCGGGAAATCCGGATTGACCAGCGTCGCATTACCTGGGTAATGTACCCGTCATGGTCACTGCAAACTCCCGCCTGACGGCCCAGGGCCAGATCTCTGTCCCTGCCGAGATCCGCCGGAAACTCGGACTGGGGCCCGGCGCGGTCCTGGAGTGGCGCGAGGTCGACGGCGAGATCGTCGTCCGGCGCGCCGGCCGCTACACGTCGGCAGACATCCGGCGTGCCCTTTTTCCGCAGGGTCTGCCTGCCGGCCGGGGCCCTGTTGATACGAAAGCCGCCCTCCGGGAGCATGCCCGCCAGCGCCATGCGCGCCGTTGATACCAACCTGCTGATCAGGCTTCTCACCGGCGACGATGAAGCCCAGGCCAGGGTCGCGGAGGACTTCATCGCAGCCGGTGCCTGGATCCCGCATATCGTCCTCGCCGAGGCAACCTGGGTCCTCGCCTCCGCGTTTGAACTCAGCCGCGGGAAGATCGCCGAGGCGGTCGACATGCTGCTGAACCACAACTCCCTGGCGATCCAGGACAGCGAGGTCGTAACGGCAGCGCTGGCCAGCTTCCGCGAGTACGCCGGCGTCGAGTTCTCCGATTGCCTGGCCCTCGAGACTGCCCGTCGCGCCGGGCATCTTCCCTTCGGCACCTTCGACCGGCGCTTCAGCCGGCTGCCCGGCGTCCAGCGCCTGTAGGCGCGCCTGTAGGAGCGCCTTCAGGCGCGACCGCCCGACCTAGACGCTGGTCATCGTTACCCCATTCCAGCTGTCCTCCGTCACGCCGGCGAGCAGCCTCTGCACAGCCGCTCGCTGTGCACGCAGAGCCCGGTTGGTAAAGACCTCGCCTTCGAGCTCGAGCCGCTGCTCCGGCGTGAGCCTTGCGCCGGCCGGCGACCGCGCCAGCAGCGCGACGAAGATTCGTACCAGGCTGTCCTCATTCGTCCCCGGGGCGATCCAGCTACGCAGCCGCGCGATCAGGTCCCCGGGCACCCCGAGCGAAGCCAGGAGGTCCAGCGTGGCCTGGCCGGGCGCTGGTCCGATCGTCAGCAGAATTTCCAGGATCTCCCGCGGAGGGCTGGAAGCCTGGCGGTCTCGTGATGGATCCAACCACTCCGGCACGCACGGTTCATCCAGCGGATCGGCGCCGTTAGCGCCGACATAGCGGTCCATCACGTCCGCGGAAATGCTCCCCTTCGGACCGTCATAAGACCCCTCTACTGCGTACAGGTCACTGGCGCGCATGCTGGGCGCCATCTGTGGTGCCATGCGGTTCCGGGCATTCCCCACCGCCCCCCAGCCCGCCGCCAGCATCTGCGGCACCGCCGCCAGCACGGGCAGGTCCGCCGGCTTCTCGCCCGCGGCCCGCTCCTGCACGACGACGAAGCTGGTGTGCCGGGACACGAGCTGGTGCTTCTCCGCCAGCAGGGCGGCCTCCTCGTCGGGCAGCGCCACGAGGCGGCGCGCCGCAGCCACCCGGGGCAGCAGCTCCAGGCTCGATCGCACCGGCCACCGGGCAGCGGAGGATCACGTCGCCCTCCGCCATCCCGGTGATGGTCACCCGCACTTCTCCCGCCGGTGCGGACCGGAAGCCGGCGATGAGGTGCAGCGTGTCGCCGGAGAAGACCATGGCGGGGAGGGGCGCCGTCCACTCGGGCGGCACGGGCCAGTCCACGGCGGCGATGCGCTTCGGTGTCTCCCGCATGCGCTGGAACGTCCGGACGATGGCGCCCTCGATGTCCTCGTTGGGGCTGACGAACTCCACGGCGCCGCCGGTCTTCGCGCTGAGGTCCCGTGCCAGCGCCTCCGCCGGCGCGGCGCCGACGGCCACGACGAACAGCCGGTGACCGGAGCGGGCGGCCAGGTCCACCACCTGCTCGACGGCCCAGACTTCGCCGTCGGTGATGAGGAGCAGGTCCTGAGGGCTGCCGAGCCGCATGTCCCGGTGGGTCCGGATGCCGATGGCGGCCTGCAGCGCGCCGGCCAGTTCCGTGCCGCCCAGGTCCGCGTCCATCTCCCGCACCGCATGGGAGAGCTGGGCGATGGCCGGCGCGTCCGCGCTGACCATGCCCCGGGTCAGGTGCTCGAACCGACTGCCGAAGCGCGTGAGGCTCACAGCGTCCGCCGGGCCAAGCCGGCCCAGCACCGCGAGCAGGGCGCGGCGCGCCTGGGCGATGCTGTCGCCGCCCATGGAGCCGGAGCAGTCCACCACCAGCTTGAGGCTGAGCGGCCGCGTCTCGCCGGTGCCCAGCCGCGTGTCGAGGCTCACGAGGCTGACGAAGCCGTCGCCGTCGGGCGCCGACAGGGCCGCCGATTCCGTGACCGCGCCGGTGAGCTGCAGCACGAAGTCCCGGTCCAGTTCCGCGCCCTTCGCCAGGGTCACGCGCATGCCGCCGTCCATGGCCGATACCTGCACGGGATGACTGGGCGAGCTGAAGGCCGCCCGGGCCTGGTCGCCCAGCACCTGGATCTCCAGGGAGAAGGGGTAGGCAGCCAGCAGTTCCACGCCAGGCACCTGGTGGGGCTTCAGGCCGCCGGCCTCCGCATCACCGTAGCGGGGCGCGATGACCGTGGGCACGCAGAGGCGGATGTGGTCCTCGTGCCGGTCCAGCAGCTCGGCATAGCGGTAGCGGATCACCGCCTGCTCGCCGGCCAGCAGGTTCCCGAGGCTGAGGGTGTACAGCCCGTCGCCGGCCTGCTCCAGCAGCGCGGCGGTGTTGCCCTGGTCCATGGCCTCTTCGTAACGCTCGCTCGCGGCCTGCCGGCGCACGGCGACCCCCGACAGCTTGCGCTCGCCGATCTCGAGATCGAGGCCGAGCAGCACGGCGTGGTGGGGCACGGGGAAGGTGTACACGGCTTCGATGTTCCGTCCGCCGGTGTTCCGGTAGGTCTGCTCGACGCTGAGCTCGAAGAGCAGCCCGTTCAGCCGGCCCCGGGCGCTGACGCCCTGGAGTGGAACGGGGGTGCCCTCGGTAGGATTTGAGAATCGCTGCTGCTTCCGCGCTCATTCGCCTTGCTCCTTGATGATGTCGTTGTAGCGTTCCAGGACGCTCTTGAAGAGTTTCCGCACCTCCTCGGGCTTAAGCCCGGCCCGCCCGGGCTCGATGACCAGCTCCACGCCGTCCGCCACGATCAGGTGGCTCATGACCTCCACCGACCCCGGCTTCCGCGGCCGGGGTGGTGGTACCGACGGGTCTGCCCCTTCCAGCAGCTCCCGGACCCGCTCCAGGGACAGTCCCGCATCGGTCCACTTCTTGATGGTCAGGAGCTGCTGCAGGTGCCTGTCGGTGTAGTAGGCCCCCCGGGTTTCGCCGATGGGGCGGTCCACCAGGCCCAGCTGGATGTAGTAGCGGACCGTGCGCCGCGGCAGGCCGGCCAGGGTGCAGAGGGTGTCGAGGGGGTGTTGGGTGGGGGTGTTCATGGGGGGATTTATACACCACCAGAACTGTCGTAAACAAGTGTCGTTATAGCCGGATCGTTGAAGGCCCTGACACTTGGCTAGACTTCAGGGCAATCCGGAGAGATCCCATGCTCGGCGCCCTGATCGGTGACATCGTCGGCTCCATCTACGAGTGGGACAACCACCGCTCGAAGGTCTTCCCCCTGTTCGGTCCCGGGTGCGACTACACCGACGACTCGGTGTGCACCGTCGCCCTGGCCGACGCGCTGCTGACCGGCGCAGACCCGGCCCGGCACCTGCAGGCCTGGTGCCGGCGCCACCCGGGCCGGGGTTACGGCGGAATGTTTGCCCGAGTGGATCGACGAGCCGGAGCCAGTCGCTTACAACAGCTTCGGCAACGGCGCCGCCATGCGCGTTAGCGCGGCGGGCTGGCTGGCCGACGAGGCGACGGCCGTCGCCGCGCTCGCCGACCGGATCACGGCGATCACCCACGATCATCCGGAGGGGCTCAAGGGCGCCCGTGCCACGGCCCACGCCATCTTCCGGGCCCGCCAGGGCGCCGATGCCGACCAGATCCAGGACGAAATCGTGACCCGGTTCGGCTACGACCTGTCACGGACCGTGGACGAGATCCGCCCGGGCTACCAGTTCAACGAGACCTGCCAGCAGACGGTGCCCGAGGCGCTCATCTGCGCGCTCAGTGCCACCGGCTTCGAGGACGCCATCCGCAATGCCATCTCCATCGGCGGCGACAGCGACACGGTGGCGGCGATAGCCGGGAGTGTCGCCGAGCCGCTGTTCGGGATTCCGCCGGCGATCGGGGCGAAGGCGAGGACTTACCTGCCGGCGGACATGCTTGAGGTGCTGGGGCGGTTTGAGGGGGTGACTCGGAGGGGTCGCGCCTGAAGGCGCTCCTACGGGGAGGACCCGAAGCCTACCGGCTCCACCTCGTCCACCACGATCCTCGCCAGCACGCTCTCCAGGAAGCGGTCTTCCCGGTCCACCAGGCGAAGGAGTTCCATCGTCGTGAGCTGGTCGTCCGGCAGGCCTTCCACCGCCGCGGCCAGCTCCTCGAGGTTGCCGACCTTCCGGCCGTTGACCGCAACCAGGTGATCGTAGATCTGCAGGCCCGCCGCGTCCGCCGGGCTGCCTTCCTCCACGAAGTGCACCATCAGGGCGGTCGGCATGTCGTTGAAATCGAAGTTGCGCAGCACGCTCACCGACAGCAGGGCACCGGCCACGTACAGGCCGGTCCGGCGCAAAGGCGTCAGCGCCGGGCGCAGGGCGGGGCGCAGGCTGACCTGCTGGCCGTCCCGCTCCACCTGCAGCGTCGTGCCGGCGGTGGCGCCGCGCAGCCGGTCGAGCAGGGCGCCCTCCGTGTTCCAGTCCAGCGGGGCGTCGTTCACCCCGACGATCCGGTCGTAGCGCTGCAGCCCGGTCGCGGCGGCTCCCGGCGTCACCCGGGCGACGGTCAGCGTGGGCTCGTCGTTCTCCACGAAGAAGGTCACGCCCAGGTTCGGCGGGGTCGGGTCCTTCCCGGCCCGCAGGAGGTCCAGGATGTGGCAGACCTGCCGGGCCAGCACGGCGAAGTTGGCGTTCTGCACCTTGTCGCCGGCCAGCTGGTCCGTGTTGATGCCCACCACCTTGCCCGTCTCCAGGCTGATCAGCGGCCCGCCCGAGTTACCGGGATTGATCGGCGCGTCGGTCTGCAGCCGGTCCTCGCCGAAGCGGGCCGTGAAGCCGGAGATGATGCCGCGGGTGCCGGTGAAGCGCAGGTCCTCCGGGTGGCCGAAGGCACCCACGGGATGGCCCACGGAGGGGATCGGGCCGCAGTCCATGGTGGCGACCCGGTTGGGCAGCCCCTCACGGTTCGCCACTTCCAGCACCGCCACGTCCAGGAAGGGGTCGATGTAGACCGGCCGGGCCGCCCGGGCGCGGCCGTCGATGAAGGCGACCTCCACGTTGCCCGGGGACCGCCCGGTCACGTGGCCATTGGTCAGCAGCCAGCCCCGTTCCCGGTCCACGAGGAAGGCCGCGCCGATCTGGGACGCCTGCTCGTCCTCGATGAAGGGCATCCCGATCCGGGCGCGGACGTAGGCGGTGTAGCTGCGGGCCGCCGCAAAGATCGGCTCCACGCCGTTTTCCGCCCGGGCTGCGGGGATGGCGGTCGGAATGGCCGCCAGCGCCGTGGCCAGGGCCAGCAGGTTCCGGGGGATTGAACGGGTAGTGCGTAGTGTCATGACGGGGCTCCCTGGTTCGGGGCATTATCGGTCCCGAGACTCCGGAGTAGCCACATGGTCCAGGACGATTACTTCCAGCGCGCGCTCGGCCCCGTCACCCGCATCCTTGCCGGGCTGTTGGCGCTGGCGTCCGTGCTCGCGGTCTTCGACTCGCTCGTGGCGCTCGAAAACGCGGGGACCCGGTCGTCCGCACTGCCCTGGTTCTCCCTGGCCGTGCTGCCCCTCGGCCTGTGGGCCGCCGGACGCTTTGCCCGGGGCGCCCTGACGGGCTTCGACGTCCATCCCGCCGTCCCGGCGCCGGAGTCCGCCACCGCAGCCCAGCTGGACCGCCTCCGCTGGCTGGGTGCCGAGATTCCCCGGCGGCTCAGCCGGCTCCAGGCCCGGCGCATGATCGCGGCGATCGAGTCCCGGCTACCCGCCACGCCGGCCCAGCAGCTGGCCCTGGCCCGTTACGGCAGCCCCCGGGGCGTCTTCACCCGCGCCTCCGCAGAGCGCTTCCTGCGGGACCGGGCCGCCGAGGAACTGTTCTACCGCCAGCACGACTGGGCGGCGGACTGGTACGAGGCCGGTGTGGAGATCCGCGCGCCCGAGGAGCTGGACCCGGACCAGATGGAGGGGTTCGATGCCGGGTACGGCAGCCTCGCGTCCCGGGGACTGCGCTACCCCCTGCCGCCCTACATCTGGTCCTGGAAGCTCGGCGAGCAGGTGGAGCGCCTGCGGATTGCCGGCCGCTTCATGGAAGACGCCGCCATTCTCCAGCCGGTGCTCGTCGCAGAAGGCGTCCTGCGCCGCGAGCTCGACGGCAGCGAACTGCGCCAGCTCTGCCCCGCCTACATCAGCCTGCTCTCGCAAGTGGGCGAGGGTTACCTGATCGATCTCGAGGCGCCCCGCGCCGAGTTCCGGATACTGTTTCTCGCCGCGCTCCACAATTTGCGGCCGGCCCTCCTGCTGGACACGGCCCAGGGCTGGGAAGCCGCCGCCGAGGTGCGCCGCGAAATCGCGGCCGAAGCCGAGCTGCGCGCCGCCGACGCGGCCATCGAGTGGGACGAAGAGTAGGAGCGGCTTCAGGCGCGACCGGATCCCTGCCCCGCCGGGAGGCTCGCGGACTCGATTCCCGTCGGAACAGGGATCCGGTCGCGCCTGAAGGCGCTCCTACGGCTTCTTCCTGGCGTCGATCTTCTTCTTGAACTCGCCGGCGCTGGAGGTCATGACCGGGCCCAGCCACTCCTTCGGCGCTGCCAGGTACGTCGGGAAGTTCTTCGCCGTGTGGTCGAGTATGTAGCGGGGGATGTCGTCCACGCCGTTCATCAGCTTCATGCTGTGGCTGTGGAAGACCATGGTGCCGGGGCTCGCGCCCATCTCCATGAAGGGCAGCCAGCCGGCGACCCGGCTCCAGGACATGACGCAGGAAGCCGAGGTGACGTTCGGATCCAGGATCTCGCTCTTCCGGCCCTTGATGCCCCAGAGTTCCGCGTGCTGGTCCTTGTCGCCGCTGGAGTACAGCGGGTACTCGGAGCGGGTGAGTTCCGCGGGCTTGAAGATGAAGAAGTTCCACTGGAACACCACATCATCGCCGGCCGACACGTAGGGGTAGGGTGGCGACAGGATTGGGCTGCCCTGCCGGGCGAACACGCCATTCACCGGGTCGTTGGCGATGTGCATGACCTCCACCTCGCGGCCGCCCAGGAAGGGGTTCTTCCAGGTGTCGAGGATGGCGCCCGTGGCCGGGTCAAGGTAGTAGAGGACTTCGCGGCTGTAGATGCGCCAGCCCTCGGGCACCTCCTCGATGCGGGAAGCGCCGATGCCAAAGGTCTTGAAGCAGAGGTAGTTCTTCTCCTGGGGGACCATCGCCCAGGCCACGCCGGGAAAGGCGAACAGGCAGTCCTTCCCCGCGAGGTCGGCCCGCAGCTTGAGCATGGCGCGGAAGTTGGTATCCGGATCGTCCAGGTCCAGGCGCGGGTCCTTGGGGAAGGTCATGACCGAAGTCCCGGTCATGCGGAAGCGGCTCTGGTCGAGGGACAGCCTGGTGGGTGCCGCAGTGGCGGCGCCGGTAGCACTGATGGCGGCGAGGCTCGTGCCGGCGGCGAGTACGTGGCGGCGGGAGACGGCGGGGGGCTTCTTCGCGGGCATGGCCGGGTTCCATCGCTGGGTGATTGGCCAAGACTACCTGCTTGGGGCGGTCGCGGCTGAAGCCGCTCCTACGGGTGGCCATTTCCGGGACAATGGCGGGATGCCCGCCGCCATCCCCCGCAAGCCCCCCGTCCGCGACGGACTCGAGCCCAGCGCCGACTTCGACCGGGCCCTCGCGCTCATCGAGGGCGGTGACCAGCACGTGTTCATCACCGGCCGCGCGGGCACCGGCAAGACCACGCTCCTGCACCTGCTCCGGGACGAGACCACCCGCAACGTGGCCGTGGTGGCGCCCACCGGGCTCGCGGCGATCAGCGTGGGCGGCCAGACCATCCACTCCTTCTTCCGGCTGCCGCCGCGCTTCGTGGATCCCCGGGAAATCCGCGCCATGCGCCACACCAGCGTGATGAAGGCGCTGGACCTCCTGATCATCGACGAGGTCTCCATGGTCCGGGCCGACCTCATGGACGGCATCGACCAGGTACTGCGCCTGAACCGGCGGAACGACGAGCCCTTCGGCGGCGTCCAGCTCGCCATGTTCGGTGACCTGTGGCAGCTGCCGCCGGTGGTGCGGGAAGCCGAGCTGAAGGAGTACTTCGACGAGACCTACGGCGGCCCGTACTTCTTCCAGGCGCTGGTCTGGCGGCAGTGCGCCGGGCGCTCCGTGGACCTGGAGAAGATCTACCGGCAGAAGGACGACGCGGAGTTCCGCCGCATCCTGCAGCACATCCGGGACGGCGAGCCGGGCGAGGAGATCCTCGGGGCGCTCAACGAGCGGGTGGTGCCGAAGTCACGCCTCGCGGATCCCGACAGCCACATCGTGCTCACGGCGACCAACGACGCCGCCTTCCGGGAAAACAGCCGGCGGCTGATGGCCCTGCCGGGCAAGGCGAAGGTCTATGCGGCGGAGGTCAGCGGCAAGTTCGACACGGCCGCGTTCCCCACCGAGCCCGCCCTGACGCTGAAGGTCGGGGCCAAGGTGATGTTCCTCAAGAACGATGCCGACAGGCGCTGGATCAACGGCTCCTGGGGCATCGTCACTAACATGGGGCCGGACGGCCCCACGGTGCAGCTCGAGGATGGCACCGAGCACGAGGTCGGCCGCACGTCGTGGGAGAACCTCGTCTACCAGTACGACCGGAGCACGAAGCAGATCACCCGGGAGCAGGTCGGCGCCTACAAGCAGCTGCCGCTCCGGCTGGGCTGGGCGATCACCATCCACAAGAGCCAGGGCCAGACCTTTGACCGGGTGTACATCGATCTCGGGCGGGGCGCCTTCAGCCACGGCCAGACCTACGTGGCGCTGTCCCGCTGCCGGAGCCTGGCCGGCCTGGTGCTGGCCCACCCCGTGCGCCGGGAGGACGTGATCCTGGACGAGCAGATTGCCGACTACCGCCGCGTCTTCCCCCCAGCGTAGGAGCGCCTTCAGGCGCGACCGCGGAATCCCCGGTCGCGCCTGAAGGCGCTCCTACTCTGCGCGGACGGAATCCACGCGGATGCGCAGCCGCGAGCGAACTTCGTCGGTCACGGAGCCGACGCCTGCGTTCACGCTGGCCCGCTCGCCGGGCTTCAAGGTTTTGTTCACGCGGATCTGCCGGCCTTCCTGGGCGACGCGCCCGTTCGCGTCCAGCAACACCGGCGTCAGCAGGATCTGGCTGACCGGGAACGGGGCCCGGTTCTCGACCACCGCCACGATCTGGCCCCGGGAGTCGGCCTGCAGCCCGCTCGCAATGTACTTCGTGCCGTTCTCGGCGAAGTCCATGCGCGCGTATTCCGCCGCGGCCTGCTTGCCCAGCTCGCTCTTCGAGCCGGCCGCCCCCTTGAACAGTTCCATGGCGCGCTGGCGGTTGCCGGCCTCCTTCGCGATGGAGCCCAGGTAGTAGAGCGCGGGGGCGGTCGGCAGCAGCTTCGCGCTGCGGGTCAGCTCCGCCTCGCCCCGGTCGCCGGTGCGGAGCTGGTACTGGGCCGAGCCGGCACCCAGGTGGGACGCGAAGTAGCCGTCGTCGAGCGCGATGGACTTCTGGTAGTGGGCGAGCGCCGCCTGCGGGTTCTTCTGGGCCAGGGCAATATCGCCCTGTAGCTGCGGGAAGCGCGCCTCCTTCGGGGCGAGGCGCGCCGCCTCGGCGGCGAGCTTCTGTGCGCCCGCGAGGTCCTTCTTGCGCGCCAGTGCCAGGGCCTGATCCGCCTTGTCGTAGGCGGGCTGCATGGCGAGCAGAGGGGCTACCCGGGCCGCGTAACGCTCCTTGCCGAGGTCGCCGCCCGGGCTGCCCAGCTCGGCGAGGGTTGCCTGGTTGCGGGCGACCCGCTCGGGGGAGGGCGGGTGGCTGGCGAACAGACCCTCGACCCAGTTCTGGTTCCGGCCATCCGCTGCGGAGAGCTTTACGAACTTCTCCTGGAGGGTCACGGCGCCGCGCGGATCGTAGCCCGCGCGTTGCATGTAGCGCATGCCGTAGAGGTCGCTCTCGAGTTCCGCCTCCCGGCCGTACTTGGTGCTGACCAGCTGGGAGCCGACGCCGGCGCCCATGACCATCAGGTTGCCGGCGGTGGCGCCGACGTCGCTCATGGCCACGCCAACCTGCGCGGCCACCATGCCCACCTGGAGCAACGTGCCGCGCTCCTGCGCCTTGGCGCCGTGCCGGGCGGCCGCGTGGACGATCTCGTGACCCAGCACGGCGGCGAGCTCCGCCTCGTTATCCAGCTCGGTGAGCAGCCCGCGGTTGACGGCGATCTTGCCGCCGGGAAGCGCCCAGGCATTGGGCACGGAGCTGTTCAGCACCGAGAACTCGTAGGGCAGCTGCCGGTCGGACACGGCGGCCAGCTTCTGGCCCACCGAGTTCACGTAGGCGGTGAGTTCCGGCAGGACCTTGAGGTCCCCGCCCTGGCTCTGGCGGGTGGGCGCGTACTCCTTCGCCCCGATCTGCAGCTCCGCCGTCTCGGAGACGAACTGGATCTCCTTCTTGCCGGTGACCGGGTTGGTGCCGCAGGCCGCAAGGCCAAGCGCGAGCCCGGCGACGAGCCAGGGCGCCAGGACGAGGCGGTGGATGCAAGTCGGTGCGGGGCACAACCGGATTCTAGTCCCGGAACCGGCAGGTCGGTACGCTACCGCACTGGCGTTACTCGCCGGCCGTCGGGTTCAGGGCGGCGGCCCGGTCACCGGCCAGGGTCACCGGGATGAGCACCTCGTTACGGCGGAAGGGCCCGGGGATGAACGGCGCGTCGTACTGGGCCGTGATTGGCTCACCGGCGGCCGCAAGCTGGCGCTTCGCCAGCTCCGCCCGCAGCACCTGTTCCTTCCCGATGTGCATGGCCTCGGTGGTCCGTCCGGAGTAGGTGATGGCGGCCACAAGGCGCTGCGGCGTCGCCACGATGTGCACACTCGGGTCCAGCGGCTCCGGGATGGTTTCCCGGGTGTAGGCCGCCGGCACGATGAAGGCCACCCGGTAGCCGCCGGCCGGGTCGCCCGGCGCCTGCGGCTGCTGGATCACGGGCGCAGTCATGGCGATCTTCTCGCCGCCTGCCGCCGGCCGGTTCGCCGTCTGGACCACCGGCGCGGTCATGGCGATGTCCGCCTGGGCGCGATTGTTGCCCGTGATGTAGCGGAACAGCCGGCCGAAGGCGATGTCCCCCGCGTCCTCGAAATCCGCGCCGGTCACCAGGGTTTCCGCGGCCAGCATGGCGGGGTACTGACGGAGCTCGAAGGCGCCGTCCTTCTCGAGAACCTGGTAGTCGGGCTGCTCCGTGGCCGCAACGGGGTGGCTGGCGAGGACGGTCAGGACGATGGCGGCAAGCAGGCGCAAGATGATTTTCTCCATTCTAGATTGACTCCTTCGGCGCCTGGCTGGGCCCGGATTCCCCTCAATCACCTGCGACGAGAAGCTTGCCCGGGCCTGGCCGGGTCAGTGCCGGCGGCTTTGCCCCAATCTCTATTGAACCCCGAGTTCTTCGCTGCTGGACGGGAATTGCGGGTCATCGCTAGTGTGGGGTAGTTTCTGCTCTGGATTGACAACCGTGTCACGTCGTCCACTCCTTCCTCAGTGTGTATACTTCGACGTATATACATTGAGGGTAATGCCAATGGCACGTACGCGCGTTTTCCGATCGGGCAACAGCCAGGCAGTTCGGATCCCCAAGGAGTTCTCGTTCAAGAGTGCCGAGGTCGAAATCATCCGCCGTAACGGTGAGATCGTGCTCCGGGAAAGGCCCCTGGATCCGGTTGCTCGTTTCGCCGGGGTTCCCCCATTGCCGTCGGACTTCATGGCTGGGGTGGACGATCCATTACCCGATGAGTTGGACGTGCCGATGTGACTATCAGGTACCTGCTGGATAGCGACATCTGCATTTACCTGATGAAGCATCGTCCCGCCGCCGTCCTGCGTCGACTGGGCAAGCTTTCACCCGGTAATGCTGGCGTCTCGGTGATCGCATTCGGCGAGTTGTGCCTCGGCACGGAGCGGAGCCGGGATCCGGAGTCGGCCCGGGCCAATCTCGACACCCTCACCGACATCGCGCCGGTTCGATTGCTTCCGGCGACTGCAGGCGGCGAGTACGCCCGCATTCGGTACCACCTTGCCTCTGCAGGGCGTTTGATCGGCGGCAACGACCTCTGGATCGCGGCTCACGCACTGGCCGAGCAGGCAGTTCTTGTTACCAACAACGAGCGGGAGTTTCGGCGGGTGCCTGGGCTGAGGGTGCAGAACTGGACCCGCTAGCGCCGGTCGCCGCGCCTACACGCCGATGGCGGTCTCGCGGTTGACCACGGGGCCGTCCTGTTCCCAGAACGGCGGGAAGCGCATGGCCACGGCGGAGCAGGCCAGTGCTATCGCGTGGAAGCCCGCGAAGACCAGCGCGTTGCCGAACAGCGTGAAGTGAGTCAGGGCAATCAGCAGGAAGGGCATGTGGGCGAACAGCACCTTCTTCGCGTTGGTGGCCCGGATGTTGTGGGGCGGTGACACGTGGATGTCCCACCAGCCTGACTGGTAGAGCTGCCCGTACCCGGACAGCAGGAAGAACACCAGGACCGCGGTGATCCAGCGGGCAAAGCCGAAATCCTCCACCAGGGCCCAGAGCACGAGCGTGAGCTGGGCCGAGCAGAGGCCCCAGACGAGGCCGAACAGCGTCTGGGTGACCGGGTGGAGCCGGCGGCCGTGGGTCCGCGTGCCCCGGGGCCACCAGTACACGTAGCCCCAGACCGTGGCGACGGCCCAGAGGCCCGTCAGGCCCAGCCACAACGGGTCGGATTGCTGGCCCGGCTGGACGCAGGGGACGTGCACGAGCACCTTCAGGACCCCCGTGGCCCAGCTCAGCACGAGAACGACGGCAAAGTAGAGGGACGCCCGCAGCCAGGCCAGCGGCGGGCTGTGCACGTTGTCCGGGTGCCGGTTGCGCTGGACCAGGAAGACCTGCGCCAGGACCGATGCGGACAGCAGCACGCCGAGGATCAACCAGTCCTCGATCCCGCCGGCGAAGACCCGCGGCGGGTCGAACGTGCCCGTCATCGGGCCGGCCGGCGTCTCCAGCCCCAGATACCCGCGGCCCCCAGCAGCAGCAGCGTCGCCGGATCGATGGCCATGAAGCCACCGTCGGCGCCGTCGGGGCTGGGCGTCGCCACGCCGCCTTCACCCAGGGTGATGCCCGTGCCGGTCAACTGGACCGTGACGGAGGGGTCATCCGGGTCGTTGGACGGGATATTGAGGCTGTCGCTGGCGGCGCCGGTGGCGACCGGCGCGTAGCGGACCACCACCGTGCAGTTCTCGTCGGGAGCCAGGGTCTGCGCCGAGCAGTTGTCCGTCTGGACGCTGAACGGCGCCGCGAGGGCAGCGGTGTTGCCAAGGGTGCCGATGGCCAGGTCCAGGCCGCCGACGTTGGTCACCGTGATGGTCCGGTCCCGGGTCGTGGCCTCGGTGACGTTGCCGAAGGGCACCAGCAGGTCGTCGAACGGCTGGGTGTCGTCCGTGACGGCGATTACCGGACTGGCCAGCGAGGTCCCGGTGCCGTTGACCGCGACGGTGATCGTCGGATCCGCCGCGTCGTTGGACGGGATGTCGAAGGTATCGTTCGACAGTGACGGCGGCCGTCGGCTCGAAGCGCACGGTCAGCGTGCAGCTGGCGGCCGGGAGCACGGTCTGCCCCGAGCAGGTGTCGTTGACGAGGCTGAACGGCGCCAGGAGCCCGTCGGCGGACGCGAGCGTGCCGAGGATCAGGTCGCCATTGCCGTCGTTGGTGACGGTCACCACCTCATCCGCCGTCGTGCCGACGGCGGCACTGCCGAAGGGCACCAGCTGGTCGTCGGCTGGCGGCACGGAGTCCGTGATGCTGATGTTGGGCACGGGCAGGGCCACGCCGTTGCCGGTCACCGTCACGGTGACCGAGGGCTCGCTGGCGTCGTTGGACGGGATGTCGAGGGTGTCACTGAAGGCGCCGACGACGCCTGGCGAGAAGGTGACCTGGAAGGTGCAGTTGCGGCGGGCAGCCACCGTCGCACCCGAGCAGTTGTCGTTGGCGAGCGCGAACGGTGCCTCCAGGGTCAGGGTGCCGGCCACCGGCCCCAGCACCAGGTTGGCCGTCCCGGCATTGGTGACCGTGACCGTCTGGGTCGCGCTGGTGAGCTCCGTGACGTCGCCGAAGGGCACCAGCAGGTCGTCGGCGGGCGCCACGCTGTCGGTCACCGCGATCTCGGGCACCACCGAGTTCATCGTGATGGACAGGATGGAGTTGTTGCCGGTCTGGCCGATGTAATCGGCGGTGAAGGTGGAGAAGTCCGCGTTGTAGTCGATGACCAGCCGGTAACGGACCATGTCCAGCGTGAGGATCGGGATGATGGAGCAGAGCGGCCCCGAGCAAGTGCCGTTCGGCGCACCGACGATCACGGTGAAGGTGCTGAAGTCCACGGCGATCGCGGGCGCCAGGTTGACCAGGAACTCGGCCCGGCCGTTGGCATCCAGCGGCGCCGTCTGGGGTGCGGCGCTGAAGACCACGCCCGCGCCGCCGGCATTCACCACGGTGGCGTTCGGCGTGCCGCCCTGGATGGTCAGGGAAATTGCCGGGACGGCGATCGTGCCGCCGCTGATGGTCACCTGCGTTCGCGCGCCGTCCAGCGTGAGGTCCAGGTAGGAGCCGGCAGCGGGGACCGGGGTGATGCCGAGGGGCACCGCGTTGATCACCCCCGTGGGCGTCGGCGTGATGATGATGTTGCGGTTCGGCCCCGGCTTGCCGTTGAAGAAGGTGCACCAGGACGGGTCGGATCCGGTACAGGGCGACAGGGCGCCGTCGAAGGTCGCGCTGAACAGGTCCGTGTAGCCGTTGGCCGGGTTGGTGGTGTCGACGGCCACGGGGGTGGACCAGGCCGGCAGCGATGCGGTGAGCGAGGGTCAGGGCGGCCAGGCCCCGCAGCGTTGTTCCGGTCTTCATCCAGTTACTCCCCCGGACCTTGGCCGGCAGGTCGACGATGTTGGAATTATTGTGATGCGTGCGCATGGGCCTACTCCCCGAAGCGGTAGCTGGCCTGCAGGGCCACGCTGCGGGAACGCTCGACGAACCCGTACCAGGTGGGGGTACCGAACTGGCTGAAGGCGAGGGGCGTGTCGTTGGCGTAGGACACCACTTCTTCGTCGGTCAGGTTGCGGCCAAGGATTGCCACCTCCCACCTGTCGTCAATCTGCGCCAGGGCCACCCGCAGGTTCCAGATGGCGTAGGCGTCCTGCTCGATCCGGGGGTCCAGGTTCTGGGACGGGTTGTACTCGGTCGTGAACTGGGTATCCAGCGTCGAGCGGAACAGCAGGTTCTCGGTCACCGGGTGCTCGTAGTTGACCGCCAGGTTGCCGGAGAAATCGGCAACGTACTGGTTCGTCTTCCCCGTGTAGTCGCAGAAGCCGTTGGGCGAGGTGGGTGCCTGGCCCTGGTTGCACTGGCCGTTCTGGAAGTCGTCGAACTCGAAGTCCAGGTAGCCCAGGGAGCCGTTCATGGACCAGTCGTCCGTGATGGCCCAGCGGCCGTCCAGCTCCACGCCCTGGGTGATGGCCTTGGCGGCGTTGCCCACGTTGAAGCCGAGCGTGCCGTCGAAGATGCTCACCTGCAGGTCGTCGAAGGTGGTGTAGAACACGGCGACATTGATCTCGGCCGTGCCGTTCAGGAGGGAGATCTTCGAGCCCACCTCGAAGGCCGTGGCCTGCTCATCCTCGAACTCGAAGGAGCCCGGTGGCACCAGCGAGTTGACCTGCTCCTCCAGGTTGGCGGGGTACAGTGTGCCCGCGCCCGTGCTGCCCACCGGCGCGGGTTCGCTGTTGGAACGCACGTCGAAGCCGCCGCTCTTGAAGCCGGTCTTGAAGGAGCCGTAGAGCAGGACGTCGTCGGTCAGGTCGAAGTCGGTGACCAGTTCCCAGGCGGTGTTGTCCTCATCCCGTGCACCGCTCAGCTGGTGGAAGGACACGTCGAAGATGGAGGCGAACAGCACGGCACCGGCGGACAGGCGGTCGAAATCGTTGGCGTCGTTGAGGTTGAACGGATTCCGCTCCAGGTCGCCTTGCCGGAGGATCCGGATGGCCTCCTTCTCGATATGGCTGTAGCGGAGTCCGACGCTCGCGCGCCAGCGCTCGGTGAGGTCATACCCCACCTGGCCGAAGATGGAGCTGTTGTAGGTGTTCTGCTCGAAATTCCGGAACGCCGACGTGTCGCCCAGGGACGCAAAGGCCCCCTCGGGGTTGCCGGTGGTGGCGTAGCCCACCAGCCGCACCACGCCGCTGTCGACGGGCAGGAAGATCTGGTCGCCGAAATCCAGCTCGTCGGCCTGGTAATAGAGGCCCGTCACGTAGCGCAGGGGACCGTCCTGGGGGGAGGTCAGGCGCAGCTCGATGCTGTCCTGGCTGTAGTCCTCCTTGGAGTTCAGGAGGAATTGCGCGGCGCCGGTGAAGTCGCAGTCGCAGTCCTCCGAGTAGTCGTACTCGACGTGGCCGAGGGTGGCCGTCAGCGTGTGGTCGCCCAGGGCGAAGTTCAGGGTGCCGACGATCGAGGTGATGTCGTTGTCGCTCTTGTCGCCGTTGGACTGCCGGTCGTAGTTCAGCGTGCCGTCCCGCAGGCCGGCGTTGTCGAAGACGTAGTCGGTGGCCGGATCGAAGTCCGGGCCGATCGTCGGCGGGGGCCCGTCGAAGAACATGTCGAGGAACTCCAGGTAGTTGTATCCCGGGCCCCACAGAGCCGAACTGCCGGTGTTGTTGCTGAAGCCCGTCTGGCTCGAGCCACGGGTGACGGCGGGGTCGGCCCGGACGATCTCGATCTGCCGGCCCTTCACGTCGAAGCCGTTGGTCTCGAACTTCAGGGTGCCGTCCACCGTCTCGCCCTGGAAGGCGAACGTCACGCGGGCGCTGGTTTCCTCCCGGTCCGGCTCGTCCCGGTTCAGGAGCGTGTTGTCGATGTAGCCGTCCATGGTGCGGTAGCGGCCGGCAATCCGGCCGCTCCAGTCGAGGCCGAACAGGTTCCCCAGCGGGCCGGAGATCATCGCGTTCAGTTCCTGCTCGTTGTGGTCCGGTTCGTACAGGGCGCTGACCGCGGCCTCGCAGCGTGTCCGTCGGCTTGGCGGTGGTGAAGTTCAGGGCGCCCGCGATGCTGTTGTTGCCGAGCAGGATGGCCTGGGGTCCGCGCAGCGCCTCCGCCTGGGCCATGTCCATGAAGGGGGCCCGGGTGAGCTGGGCGCGCCCGTAGTAGACGCCGTCGATGTACATCCCCACGGACTGCTCGAAGCCCTGGTTGATGCCGGAGCCGATGCCGCGGACGTAGAGGTTGGTGCCGATGCCCGTTTCGGACATGGCGAAGTTCGGGACGTAGGACACCAGTTCCTCGACCCGGCTGATGCCCTGCTCCGCCATGGTGGCGCCGGTCAGGACGACCACGGAGAGGGGCGCCTCCTGCAGGCTTTCGGCCACCTTCCGGGCTGTGACGGTGATCTCTTCCAGGACTTCCTGGGCCCCGACGGGCTGGACCGGGGCGTAGCCGGCGAGGAGAAGGACCCCGGCGACGGCGCCCTTGGAGACGGAGCGGCGAGGCGATTTGAGCATCATTTTTATACCCCCATATTGAGACTAGCACACCTGTGACCGGGTCCCGCCAGCCACCCGGATTGTGTGCGGCGCATCTTGGAATTTTTGCCGGGACGCTGGATACTCAGGCCGTCGTCCCCATGGGCAAAAGCCCACGTACAAAGGAGGTGATCCAATGTCTAGTGAGATTCTCGCGGTGTCCATCCACCCTTCGTGTCTCGGCCTGACTGTGGACCTGACCCCGAAACTGGCCCAGGACCACTCCTTCCCGGTGGCTAGCCGCCAGCAGTAAGGCTGGCAACGCCACCACTGAGGCTCGAGCGCGGCCCCGCAAGAAGGGCTCGCCAAGCAAGGGATTGGGGACACCCGGTCTCACGAAGGGCCGCAGCGATGCGGCCCTTCTCTTTTGGGCCGGCTGCGCGACTGTAGGAGCGCCTTCAGGCGCGACCCTGCAAGGTCGCGGCTGAAGCCGCTCCTACAGGGTGAAGCCATGTTCTGGTGGGCCAAGCTGGATGACGAGGCGCTGCTCGACCTGCGCTTCAACGATCTCGGTTTGACGCTCGGGCAGAGCCCGCTCCAGCCCGCGCTCGAGCGCCTCGACAGGGAGCTCGAACGCCGGGGCTTGCGCTTCCGGCCCCACGTCTGGCTGTCGGTCGAGTGGTTCTGCCCGGACGGCGTGCCCGGCTTCGCGATTCCCGTTCTACCTGGCGCACCCGCGGCTCGCCGCCCTCGAGCGCCGCCAGATGCACGAGGTCGAGGGCGGCAATGCCCGCTGGCTGCAGCGGATCCTGCGCCACGAGACCGGCCACGCGCATCGACAACGCGTACCGGTTCCGCCTGCGGAAGCGCTGGCGGCAGGTGTTCGGCCCGGCGTCCCGGCCCTACCCGATCCGCTACGCGCCGCGGACGACGAGCCGCAACTACGTGATGCACCTCGGCCACTGGTACGCCCAGAGCCATCCGTCCGAGGACTTCGCGGAGACCTTCGCCGTCTGGCTGGCTCCGAACTCCACCTGGCGCGTGGACTACGAGCACTGGCATGCCCTGCGCAAGCTGCGCTACGTGGACGAGCTGATGGCCGAGGTCCGCGGCGCGCCGCCGCCCGTCCGCCGCAAGACCCGCATCGAGCCGCTGGAGATGAACCGCAGCACCCTCCGCGAGCACTACGCGGAGAAGCTCAGCTACTCGGACCGCACGGAGACCGAGCGCTACGACAAGCGCCTGCAGCGGGTCTTCGCGCCTGCGGCCCAGCACCCGGGTCGTCCCGCCGCGGCGACGTTCCTGCGCCAGGTGCGGCCCGAGCTCACGCGTCTGCTCGTGCGCCGGTCGCGGCTGCATCCGTACCTGGTGCACCATGTCATGCGCATGGTGATCCGGCGGGCGAGGGAGCTCGACCTGTGCGTCAATCAGCCTCTCCGGCTCTCCAAGCGCGAGGTGTTTGGCCTGCTGGAACGTATCCTGTTCGACTTTGTACGCCGTGGCCGGGAGCGCTACGCCCTGTGAAGAAGCTTCGTGTCCTCATCCTCACCCACGAGAGCCTCGTGCCGCCGGACGCCCTCGACGGGCATTCCCAGCAGGAAATCGACGAGTGGCAGACCGAGTACGACGTGATGTCCTGCCTGCGGCAGGCCGGCCACGAAGTGCAGGTGCTCGGCCTCTACGACAACCTGGGTGACCTGCGCGCGCGCATCACCGACTGGCAGCCCGACGTGGCCTTCAACCTGCTGCAGGAGTTCCAGGGCATCGTCACCTATGACCAGCACATCGTCGCCTACCTGGAGCTCATGCGGCAGCCTTACACGGGCTGCAATCCGCGCGGGATGATGCTCTCCCGGGACAAGGTGCTGTCCAAGCAGATCCTGACCTACCACCGGATCCCGACGCCCCAGTTCGCGCTCTTCCGGCGCGGCCGCCGCTACCGGCTGTCGAAGAAGCTCACCTACCCGCTGTTCGTCAAATCGGCGACGGAGGACGCATCGCTGGGCATCTCCCAGGCCTCCATCGTGGAGGACCGGGCCCGTCTGAAGGAGCGCATCGACTTCATTCACGAGCACACGAAGACCGACGCCCTGGTGGAGGAGTACATCGAGGGTCGGGAGCTCTACGTGGCGTTGGATGGCAACGAGCGGCTGACGACCTACCCGGTGTGGGAGATGGACTTCGGCACGCTGCCGGACGTGATGGCCGGCATCGCCACCCGCAAGGTCAAATGGGACCGGAAGTACCAGCAGAAGCACGGCATCCGCACGGGCAAGGCGGCCGAGCTCAGTCCCGCCACGGAGGAGCAGCTCGGCCGCTACAGCAAGCGCATCTACCGCGCGTTGCACCTCTCCGGCTATGCGCGCATGGACTTCCGCCTGCGGCCCGACGGCCGGGTGTATCTCCTGGAAGCCAACTGCAACCCGAACCTGAGCAAGAACGAGGACTTCGCGGCTGCCGCCGCCAACGGGGGCGTGGCCTACGAGGCGTTGCTCGAGCGGCTCATGCGCCTCGGCCTGGGCTATGAGGTGGAGTGGCGGGAGTAGTCACTTCGCCTTCGGGAGCCGCGCGAAGTAGTCCAGAGATTCCTGGAGGGTGATCACGTCGGCGTAGCGGCGGCCCACGTCCCGGAGATTGTCCCGGTGCGGCCCTTCCTCCATGTCGCCGCAGCACTCCTCCGGAACCATCGTCCGGTAGCCGTACGAGAAGCTGTCGATGATGGTGGCGCGAACGCAGCCGCTGGTAGCCACGCCGGTCACGAACACCGTGTCGACTCGCGACTTGGTGAGAAAGGTGGTCAGTGGTGTGCCGAAGAACATGGACGGCGCTGACTTGGTGAAATGGAAGTCGTAGCCGGGGTCGTGGATGCGCTCGTCCATGACGGTGGCCGGTTCGCCGTGGAACCACCCGCTGTAGAGCGGGGCGATCTTCCAGTAGCCCATGTCCCGCGCGCTGCCCCAGGCCACGTTGCAGGTCGCCACGGGAATGCCGAGCTTCCGGGCTTCGCGGAGCAGGACCACAGTGTTGCGGACGGCCCGCTGCACGTGGGCCGACTTGCCCATCTGGAACTCCGGGTTCGTGAAGCCGTGCTGCAGGTCCACCACGATGATGGCCGGCCGCTCGCCGAAGCCGATGGAGCGCGAGCCGTAGCCCGCTCTGGTGAAGCCGTCCGACATGGCGCGCACTCCCGGCGTGGTCGACCTGGCTATCTTGCCTGCGCCAGGCCGCCCGCCGGAAGCGGCGTCAGAAGTTGGCCGTGAGCTGCACCCAGTACTTGCTGGTGTCGGTGGAGAGATCGTCCGCGTCGTAGGTGGCGCCCTTCAGCAGCACGGCGTAGTGCTTGCCCAGCGGCCAGTTGGCCGAGAAGTCGACCTCGCTGCCCCAGTCGGCGCTGCTCGACTCGGCGCTGAAGTCGTGGAAGCGCAGCAGCAGGTCGGCACCCAGGGCCTTGCCCGTGACCGCGACGTACAGGTCCTCCACGCCCGCATCCGGCGTCGTCAGGAACTTGTCGGCCCAACCCTGGAAGGCGTGCAGCGTGGCGAGCGGCGTGCGGAAGGCGCTGCCCGCGGCATCGTCGCCTTCCAGCACCTCGTAGCCCAGCTTGAAGCCGAGCCGCGCTGCCGAAATGCTGCCCTCGACCAGGTAGTAACTGGCGTCGTAGTCCACCGGGTTGTCGCCGCCGTCGGACTGCTCGGCGTATTCGAGCGCGTAGCCGGCCTTCCACCCGGTGGCAACGTCCGTGGCCCCCGTGAGGCGCAGGCCGTAGGTGTCGTTGGACAGGTTGTCCGCGTTGTCGAAGTCCATCAGGTAGCCATAGGCTGCCACGGTGGCCAGCGGGCCGAAGGCGTAGCTCGCGTCCAGCAGGTGCGTGTTGCTGTCCAGGTCCGCGGGCGGGGTGCCGTTGTCGGGGCCCTGGATCCGGTTGACCTGGCCGACCCATGAGTAGGACGTGGTGAGCTTCTTGCCGAACTTGTGGCTGATGCCGCCGGCATCGAAGGTCTGCTCGTTCTGCCGCCAGCCCACGCCGCCCACGAAGCGCTGGTTCGCCCGCTCGATCCGCTGACGACCCACGACGACCTCCGTGTCCTGCCAGCCGGTGTACCGGAGCAGGGCCTGGTTCAGGTCGGTGCCTTCGGGATCGGCCACGCCCGGCCGGTCGGTGACGCCGTTGCGGGTGTCGTTGAAGTTGTCGGCCCCGATGTGCCGCACGTCGTCCACCTCGAGCAGGACGCCGAAGCCGGCGACCGGCTTCGGCGCCACCGTGAGGCGCGAGCGCAGCGTGTTCGCCCAGGCGTCCTTTGTGAAGGCGTCGTCATCCACCGCCTCGAAGCGGTAGCGGAAGCCCAGGTTCACCGTGCTGCCGGCGACGGCCGCGGCCAGGTCCTCTGTGAGGTCCGCTCCGTTCGTCACCGGCGCGGCGAGCAGCGCCGCGCCGATGATGCCGGTCGTGGCGGCGGCCCGCCGGTGTGCCTTAGTAAACATCGTGCACCGTGTTGTAGACGTTGAACTTGCCGGTCGGGGTGATGATGCGCGGTCCCTTGATGACCTTCTTCAGCTTGCGCGTCTTGTCGTCCACCACCACGATCGCCGACTCTTCCTCCTTGCCGCTCCAGACCGAGAACCACACCTCGTCACCCGCCTCGTTGTACTCGGGCTGCACGATGCGCTTGGGTCCGGGGCCGAGCTTCGCCCATTCGCCGATGGGCAGCACCTTGTAACCCGCGTCCAGGTTGTCGATGTCGAAAACGGCGATCGACTGGCTGATCCCGGGCTCCGGATTGAGGGGCGTGTCGACCCACAGGTTCCGGGACTTCGGGTGCGTCTTGACGAACAGCGACCCGCCGCCCTGGCCCTTCAGGACCTGCACGACCTTCCAGGCGTACTTCTCGTGCTTGTCGGGGTCGGTCCCGATGAGCGTGATCTTGTCGTTGCCCAGCGCGCTGGTGGTCCACACCGGTCCGAACTCCGGGTGGATGAAGTTCGCGCCGCGGCCGGGGTGCGGGATCTCGTCCACGGGCACCTTGGCAATCAGCTTGCGGTCCTTCGAGTCCACCACCACCACGGTATTGGACTTGTTGGCGGCCGTCAGGAAGTAGCGCAGGCTCGAATCCCAGCCGCCGTCATGCAGGAATTCCTTGGCGTCGATGGTGGTGATGCCCAGGTTCTCGATGTCGCTGTAGTCCACCAGCAGGATCCGGCCCGTCTCCTTCACATTGACGATGAACTCGGGGTGCTGGTGGGAGGCGACGATGGCCGCCACGCGGGGCTCCGGGTGGTACTCCTGGGTGGTGACCGTCATGCCGCGCGTCGAGACGATCTTCCGGGGCTCCAGCGTGTCGCCGTCCATGATGACGAACTGGGCGGCCAGTAGGAGCCGGCGATGGCGTACTTGTCCTCGAAGCCCTTGTACTTGGACGTCTCCACGGAGCGCGCCTCGAGGCCCACGCGGATCTCGGCGACGGTCTGCGGGACCTTCGCCCACAGGTCGATCAGGTCGACCTTGCCGTCCCGGCCGATGGTGAAGACGTAGCGCCCGGAATGCGAGAGCCGGGAGATGTGCACGGCGTAGCCGGTCTTGATGATGGCGACCGGTCTCCTTCGTGTCGCCGTCGATCAGCGCCACCTCGCCGCTGTCGCGCAGGGTGACCGCGAAGACATTGCTCAGGTTGATATCGTTCTGCTGGCTGGTCGGGCGGTCGGCCACGGGGACGATCACCCGCCAGGATGCCTGCATCTCCTTCATGCCCCACTCGGGAGGCTGGGGCGGCTCGTGCTGCAGGAAGCGCGCCATCAGGTCGATGTCGGCATCGGTCAGTGCGCCGGAGGTGCCCCAGTTCGGCATGCCCGCGGGGGAGCCGAACTTGATCAGCGCCTTCAGGTAGTCGGTGCCCTTCGCCATGGTGAGGTCGGGCGTCAGCGGCTTGCCGGTCGCGCCCTTGCGCAGGACGCCGTGGCAGCCCGCGCAGCGCTCGAAGAAGATCTGCTTCCCCTTCGTAAACTCTGCTTCGGTCATGGCCGGGGCGCCGGGCGTCACGCTCTGGTGCGCCTCCGTGATCTGCGAGGGCTGGGATTCGTAGGACTGCTCGGCCTCGCCCGCGCCCGGGTGCCGCTCGCCGGCGGCCTGCTTTGCCTCCAGGCCCTTGCTCGCCCGGTAGCTGGCAACCTGCTTGGTGGTCACCTTGCCGCCGGGATTGCCCCAGCTGTTCAGCACGAAGGTGATGATGTGGCTCAGGTCCTTGTCGCTGAGGTAGCTCATGGCCGGCATCACGTTGTTGTATTCGACGCCGTTGACCACCATCTTGCCCTGCCGTCCCTGGACGGTGGTTTCCAGCACCGCCGCCGGGTTAGCCGCGATGAAGTCCGACTTGGCGAGCGGCGGGAAGGCGCCGGTCAGGCCCTGGCCCTCGGGCTGGTGGCAGGCGGCGCAGTTCTGCTTGTAGAGCTCGCGGCCCTTGTCCATGTCGGCCTGCTTGGCGCTGCCCTGGGCGACCTCCGCCTTGTGCTCCAGCGGCTCATCTGCCGCAGTGGCCGGGCGAATGATGGCAGCGGCCACAAGAAGGATCGTGGAGGCCGCAAGGGTTGCGGTTATCCGCCAGTGGGAAGAGGCGACGCGCATGGGCTAGCTCCTGATGTCGGGGCGGTCGACGAAGGTGCGACCAGTCCCCCGCGCAATGCAATTGTCCGGCTGTACCGGCCTTACGGGCATAGGGGAAAGTACGGACGACGGCGGGGCTAGAAGCGGTAACGCAGCGTCGCGCCGAGTTGCCGGCCCCGCGGCAGGCTGATCGCGAAGCCGCGGGGACTCGTCGATGACCCGGCGCACACGGTGCCGGGCGGCGCCGTGCCCGCCGTGACGAAGCTCGCGCAGCTCGGCAGCGCGCCGGAGCGCCGGTCCAGGTAGCGCTGCACGTCCACCGGCGTGTCGTCGTCGGTCAGGTTGGTGACCCAGATCGTCAGTTCCGCCGCGTCCCAGGCAATGCCGGTCCGCAGGCCGAGCAGGGACCGGTTGCCGGTCTCGATCAGGTTGTCCTCCTGGGCGTACCGGGACGACTCGAAGGACCAGTCGCCGCCGGCGAACCAGCTCTGCCGGCCGCCCAGGTCCCGCCGGTACTCGAGCTGCACGCCCGCCATGTGCTCCGGCACGCGGGGGGTCGTCTTGCCCGCGACGTTGCCGAGCGTCTCCAGGTCTGCCGCGCTGCCGTTGCCACCGAGCAGGTCCGCCTGTTCCTCGCTGAGCTGGCGGCGGATCTCCGAATCCGTCCAGCCGTAGGTGAGCGTGGTGGTGAGGCGCTCGCTGAGCTGCGCCGACGCCTCGAGCTCGAGGCCCGTGACCGCGGTCTTGCCCACGTTGTCGATGAAGGTGGCCGTGCCGCCGTCCGGCAGCTCGATGATGGAGGTGGTCTGCTGGTCGCTGACGTCCAGGTAGTAGGCGGCGAGCGCGTACCGGCCGCGTCCCTCGAGCCACTCACCCCGCAGGCCGGCTTCGTAGCTCCAGACGACCTCCTCATCGACGTTCCGGTAGCTCTCGTCGGGCGTCCCCTCGGGGGTATTCGGCACGTCGGCATTGAAGGTGCCCGGGGACTGCCCGCGGGCGATGTTGAGGTAGGGCATCAGTGCCGGGCTTGCCTGCCAGGTGACCGTCAGCCGGGGCGACCAGCTGTGGAAGGTCTCGCTGAAGCGGGTGCTGTCGCCCGTTCCGCCCACGTTGGGCACGGTGGTGACCTCCACCTCGTCGGCCGCGTAGCGCAGCTCGAGGCCGGCGGTGACGGCGTGGTCGAGGTCCACCTCGAGCGCGCCGAAGACGGCCCGGTTCTCCACGTCCTGCAGGGTGAGGTTGCCGAAGTTGGGCAGCACCGAGATGCCGCCATCGGGCGCCACGACGACCCGGTTCTCGACCTCTTCGTCCAGGTGGCCCCGGTAGTAGTAGAGCCCGCCGGTCCCGCGCCATTTCGAGCCCCCGCGTGAGGTCACGCGCAGCTCCTGGGAGAAATCGCCCTGGGAGAGTTCGTCGCGCTGGAGGAACGAGCCGGGCTGCGGCGGGCACGGGATCGTAGGCCGCGTAGGACGCATCGAAGCCACGCTCCAGGTCGTCGCTGACGACGCCGGTGAGGCTGCTGACGGTCCAGTCGCCGGGCAGGTCCCAGGCGATGCTCAGCGAGCCGAGCTGGCGGTCGAGCTCGAAGCCCGAGCCGCCGGCGGCCTCGAGCGCGTCCGTGTACAGGGTGACGGTGTCCGAGGTGAGTGCCCGGCCCACGAAGTACTCCCGGGCCCGGGGTGCGTCGGCGCTGCGGAAGCAGCAGTTGTTGGCGGTGCGGGGCTGGAGCCAGACGGCGAAGTGGTCGTCGTCCGTTTCCTGCAGTGCCAGCCGCAGGCTCAGCCGCAGGTCAGGCGAGGGCGTCGCCTCGAGCTTCAGGCTGACGTCGCGGGACTCCTCGCCGCCCGTCGTGCTCCCGTCCCGGGTGTTGGTGTACTCGCCGCCGTAGGTATCCACCCCCGCGCTGGCCAGGAAGCGCAGCCAGTCCCCGGCCAGCGGCCCGCCGACCCAGCCGTTGGCCCGGGCCGTGTCGTGTTCCGCGCCCGTCAGCTCGAGGCCGCCGGCCAGCTCGGCGCCCGGGCTCCGCGTCACGTAGTTGACCGCCCCGGCGAAGGTGGCGCGCCCGAACTGGGCGGACTGGGGACCGCGCAGGATCTCGACTCGCTCGAGGTCGTGGAGTGTCGTCGACTGGCTGGAGCCGCCGAGGTAGACGCCGTCGATGAAGGTCGCGGCCACCGTGGAGTTGTCGATGCCGTTGCGAATGGTGGTCAGGCCGCGCACGGTCGGCCGGTTGGAGTTGATGCCGCGGCCCAGCGCCGAGTTGAAGGAGAAGCCGGGTGTGAAGCGGGCCAGTTCGTCCAGTGTGGTCGCGCCAAGCCGGCTGATTGCGTCGCTGTCGAAGGCCGTCACCGAGACGGGCACGCGCTGGATGGATTCCGGCAGGCGGCGGGCGGTGACGATGATTTCTGGAAGTCCGGCCCGATCGTCCCCGCTACCGGCAGTCCGGCCGGGTGCAGCCTGGCCGGTTGCAGTCTGGGCAGCGAGAATCAGGGCAATGGAGGTGCCGGTGAGGAGCATTCGTCGGGCTTCGTGGCTGGGGTCGCCACGCTATCACGCCAGGTCCCCCTTTCATCCCGCCCGGTCTGTGCGACGATCAAGGCTACCCGGCAAGCGGACAGGCGCCATGAGCACCCACGAGAAAAAAACCTTCTTCGCCACCTACGACTGGGCCAGGAGCTGGCAGGACCTCCCCTGGGCCCACGACGAGCCCACCCTGTTCCTCGCCGAGATCTGCGAGCGGCGGAAGCCCGGGCGCGCTCTCGACCTCGGCTGCGGCGCCGGCACGGACTCGGTGTACCTCGCCAAGAAGGGCTGGGACGTGACGGCCCTCGACTTCATGCCGAAGGCCCTGGAGTTCACCCAGAGCCGGGCGAAGGAGGCGGGCGTCACGGTCCGGCCCGTCGAGGCGGACATCACGGAGTGGGTCGTGCCGGAGCCCTTCGACCTGGTCCTGGACCACGGCCTGCTGCACAACATGGATCCCCTGCGGTATCCCGCCTACCGGGAGCGGGTCCTGAAGTCGATCGCCGACGACGGTGACTTCGTGCTGCTCCACTGGCATCCCCGGTATCCCGGCCAGCCGAGCGGCCGGATGGGGCCGCGACGCATGGCCCGGGAGGACATCCTGAAGTTCTTTGCGCCGGACCTGCAGGAGCGCTTCTTTGCCCGGGAGGAGTTCGAGGACCTGCCGGACCTCGTGGGCGGCGGCATGTCCCAGGCCTATTTCTGGCTGCGATGGAACCGCGCCCACGCGCATCCCCAGGGGCTGCTCGACCAGGTGCGTGCCACGTTCCGGCGCAACAAGGTCGACGTGGATGCCGTCCTGGCCGCCGCCGGCGATGCGCCCGTCAAGGCCAGGGTGGCGGCCACCGACCTGTTGGCAAGGCTGGTGGGTCCCGGGCGTTTCGGCATCTCCCACGTGCCGGTGAGTCCCGGCGACGCCGACGCGCTCCTGCAGCGCTGGGCCGAGGGCGCGGGTCAGAATCCGCGCACGGTGGCGAATCTGTTCACGCTGTTCACTTCCAGCGAGCACGGGGACCTCTGCGGTGCCGTGCCCAAGTGCGGCCAGTGCGAGGTCCGGACCTGCAAGCGCCTGCGCTACCGGTAGGAGCGGCTTCAGCCGCGACGGGGAATTCCCCCTCTGTCGCTGAGACGCTCCTGACGGGGGAATTCCCCGTCGCGGCTGAAGCCGCTCCTACGACGAGCTCGCCGACGCCAGCTGGATCTGACCGGAGCTGACCGCGTCGGCGCGTTCGAAGGCCACCTGGGCGTCGCTGTCGCGACCGAGCTCCTGGTAGCGCAGGCCGAGCTGGTGCCAGGCCTCCGCGGCGCCCCAGGCCGCGATGTGCGAGCCGGATTCGATGGCCCGGGCGAACAGGCCGGCGGCGCGTTCCAGCTTGGCCAGCGCGAGTTCCCGGTCTCCGCCGAACAGCCGGGGCGTGGCCCAGTCGGCGAGACCGTCCTGCATGACGACCCAGGGATTGTCGGGTGCGAGCCGGCGGGCTTCGGCCATCTGCCGGCGGGCCTCCAGGCCACGCGTCACGGTGGCCATGACGCCGTAGAGGGTGCTCATGCCGTTGCAGGAGCCCAGCAGTGCCCGGGCCTCGGCGTGCCCCGGCTGCTGCCGGACCACGCCCTGCAGCTCGGCGATGCAGTCTTCCAGGTAGGCGCGGGCGGCAGGCCGGTCGGACTCGGCGGCCAGGGCCTGGCGGAAACGGGCGTAGGCGGCGTAGTAGGTCGCGCTCGCTGTCTCGGCCGGGGCGCTCTGCGGGGCCGCTGCCAGATGCAGCAGCTCGCTCCGGGCGGCCTCGATGCTGGCCAGGTTCCGGTCCTGGTAGCCCTGCTCGATCCGGACGCGCAGGCCATCGAAAGCCTCGGCGAGGGCCCCGGGGCTGGCGACCAGCCCGCTCAGCAGGAGGGCCAGTGCGGTCACGAGACCGGATCCGCCAGGCCCGGCGCGACGAACTGCTGATGTGAGGCGATTTGCCACGGTTTCGGTTCCCTGTCCTGGTGCATGGTTCGTCCGGTTCCGCCCCGCAGGGCCGCCGGTGCTGCTTCTTAGGACGGGTTTCGCGCTGCAGCCTTAACTGGTTTCACGGGCCCCGCTCCGGGCGGCGCCGGACTGGTCGCCGGTAACCCCCGGGGCGGGAACGCGCTAGCATTGGTGGCCCGACAACCGCCTGAATTTCCTGGAGCACGAGCATGTTCATCAACTTCTGGTATCCCATCGGCCTGTCCTCGGAGATCACGGGTGACAAGCCTTTCCGGGCGCAGGTCTTCGGCCTGCCCTTCGTGGCCTTCCGGGACGAGGCGGGCGCGGCCCACGTGGTGTCCGACACCTGCGTCCACCGCGGCGGTGCGCTGCACAAGGGCTGGATCAAGGGCGGCAAGGTCGTGTGTCCCTATCACGGCTGGGCCTACGGCGGCGACGGCAAGTGCGCCAAGGTCCCGTCCCTCGGCGACGACGGGAAGATCCCCGCCCGGGCCAAGGTGGACGCCTACCCGGTGCAGGAGCGCTACGGCATCGTCTTCGCCTTCCTGGGCGACCTGCCCGAGGCGGAGCGGCCGCCCCTCTACGACGTGCCCGAGTACGGCCAGCCGGGCTGGAAGTGCCAGACCTACGTGCTGAACCTGAACGCCTACTACCAGCGGTCCATGGAAAACGGCATGGACCCGATCCACAACGAATTCGTGCACCCGCTGCAGGGCGCGCCGAAGATGGACATGGAGATCCAGCGCAACCAGACGCCCATGTCGGACATCCCCTGGGGCGCCAAGTTCTTCCTGCCCTTCGGCGAGAAGAAGGAGAACACCACGCTGGCCGGTGATCGCACGGGGGCGCGGACGGGCGCCGCCGGCTCCTGGTACCAGGGCCCCAACCAGCTGGTGACCTGGATCGAGCTGACGGCCACCAACGCCTTCCACCAGTACCTGTTCGAGCAGCCCATCGACGAGAACCACACCCGGATCTTCTTCCTGAACATGCGCAACTGGCTCATGGAGGACAAGCACGACCAGCGCATCGAGGACCTGACCCTGCGCGTCGTAAGCGAGGACATCGCGATCCTGGAGAACCTGAATCCGGTGCGCACGCCAGACACCAACAACAAGGAAATCCTGCTGCCCAGCGATCACGCCGTGTTCCGGTACCGGGAGCACTGCAAGGAATGGGAAGCGCGCGGCTGGCGCGTCGACATGAAGGCGTTGCGCAATGCCCAGGGCGACGTGGCCTACGCGATCCCGTGCCCGGCGCGCCGCGATTCGGGCAACTGGGTGCTGGACGCGGTGCCGCTGATGCCGGCCTCCGCAACCGCCCGGTCGGCAGCCCCGGCAGCCAAGTCCGCCTGATTCCCGCGGCCGGCCGCGGCAGCCGGCGCGGGAATGAAGAGGGGCGCGAGCCCCGCGGGCCGGATCTGGTCGAAGACCAGTCCGACCCCGTTGCTGCCCACGCGCGCAACCATCGCCCGGCAGGACATCAGCCGGCGGCTGGCGCCCCCCGGTGGCGTGGCTTCGAGCTGGACGAGCGAGTGGAGCGGGAAAGCCCCGGGCGGACCTTCGATGAAGGCGCCACTGATGCTGATGTCGGTCAGCCGGGCCACCACCGACCCGCCCCAGCCGCGCCGCCGGACCAGCACCGTCAGCTCCAGGCTCCGTCGTGCGCCACAGCGGTGTTCCATGTCCATGTCCCGAACTCCTGTCACCGGCCATTGGCGCCGGCTTCCGGGATCAGGATTTGCAGGTTCCGTGCCAGGCCGCCGCCCGGCCGGAAGCCGCGGAAAACCAGGGTTATCTGCGGCGTCGCCGTCGGCGGGCGGGCCACCCGGGGGCAACGCCGCACGCGCTGCGCGCCGACCTGGTGCAGCGGGTGCGGACCGGTGCCCCGGCTCAGGGTCCGTACGTCAGCACCCGCCGGGGCGCGATCCGGAACAGCACGCGGACGTCGCCCGGCTGGCCGAAGGGGTACTTGTCCTGGCCCAGGTACAGCTTCGCCAGCTGGTCGATGTGGGCGTCGGCGCCGCTCTCGGTCTCCTCGAACACTTCCCCCCGGACTTCGATCCAGTGGTAAACGTTGGCCGGATCCACCGCCAGCACGGTCACCGGCCGACGGGCGTGCAGGTTGTCGTACTTGGCCCGCTGCTTCTCGGTGTTCACCAGGATGTGCCGGCCGTCGTAACTGCACCACACGGGCTGAACCTGGATCTGTCCCGACTTCATCTGGGTGGCGAGACTGACGACGATGGGCCCGTCGAGGAGGGCGCGATGGGAGTCGGGAATGACATCAATTCGCGAATGGGTCATGGCATTTCTCCTGTTTGAGCATGCTCGATGTGATGCTTCGATTGTCCGGGAAGTACCCGATTTGCCTGCCAGAAAAGGCCCCGGCAATACAAGTAGTGCTTGCCGTCCCTGAAATTAAGGCTTGCGGCCAGCATCGGCACACTCTATGTTCCTGCGCCGGAACCAGCAATTTTGCTGTGGGCCGCGGTTAATTCTTCAACTCCAGGGAGTATTTCAAGCATGGCCAAGAACGGTGGCGCCCCGACCAAGTCAGACATCCTGAATCACATTGCGAAGGAAACCGGCCTTTCCCGGAAGGACGCCAGCGCGGTGCTGGATGCCGTTGGCGGCATCATCCGCAAGAGCCTCCGCAGCGGTGGCCTGTTCACCCTGCCGGGCTTGCTGAAGCTCAAGGTCGTCAAGAAGCCTGCCACCAAGGAGCGGGTGGGCACCAACCCCTTCACCGGCGAAAAGATGACTTTCAAGGCCAAGCCGGCCTCCAAGAAAGTCCGCGTGCTGCCCCTGAAGGGGCTGAAGGCCATGGTCAACTAGGGCCGACGCGAGTTGAATCTCGAGCCCGGAGCGGCCTACGCCGCTCCGGGCTCTTTTTTTTCAAAGGCACCGGGTTTGGCATTTGGGCATTTGCGCGGCACTGCCGCGCAAATGCCCAAATGCCAAACCCGGTGCCTCTCAGACGAGGGTGTGGAAGACCTTCTGCACGTCCTCGTCCTGCTCGAGCTTGTCGATGAGCTCCAGCGCTTCCTTGGCCTGGTCCTCGGGCAGTTCCGTGGGCGTGGTGCAGATGTACTCCTGCTCCGCTGACAGGGGCGTGATACCCCGGTCCTCCAGCGCTTTCTGCAGGTGCCCGAAGTCGGCGAAGTTGCAGCGGACCACCAGCTGGGGCTCCCCCTTCTCGCCGGTGCTCTCGCCCATCTCCTCCAGGCCGTGGTCAATCAGGTACAGTTCGAGATCGTCCTGGTCGATGCCCGCCGGGTCGAGCCTGAAGACGCCCATCCGGCGGAACATGAAGCTGACGCTGCCGGTGGCGGCAAAGTTGCCGCCATTCTTGTTGAAGACGTTGCGCACGTTGCCGACCGTCCGCGTGGGATTGTCGGTGGCGGTCTGGACGAGCACGGCGATCCCGTGGGGCGCGTACCCCTCGTAGATCACCTCCTCGTAGTTCGCCACGTCCTTGCCCGAGGCCCGCTTGATGGCGGCCTCGACCTTGTCCTTGGGCATGTTGACGGAGCGGGCGTTCTGGATGACCCGCCGCAGGGCGGGGTTGTTGTCCGGGTCGGGCCCCGCGGCCTTCACGGCGATGGTGATGTCCTTGCCGATCCGCGTGAACTGCTTGGCCATGCGGTTCCAGCGGGCGAACATCACGTGTTTTCTGGTTTCGAATATGCGTCCCATGGCCTAATTGTGTCAGATGTTGAGCTATCAGCACGACTACCACGCCGGTAACCACGCCGATGTCCTGAAGCACTCGGTGCTGGCGCTGGTCATCCGCGCACTCCAGCGGAAGGACACGCCATTGCGGGTGCTGGACGTGCACGCGGGGTCGGGCATCTATGACCTGCGCAGCGGAGAGGCCCGGAAGAACGCCGAGTTCGCCGGCGGTATCGAGCGGGTGCTGGCGCGCATCCATGCCGCCGGCGGAGGTGCGCGACTACGTCGATGCGGTCCGGGCCCTGAACGGTCCACGGCAAGGACCTGCGCCTGTATCCCGGCTCGCCCCAGGTGGCCCGCCACCTGCTCCGGCCCCAGGATCACCTGGAACTGCTGGAGCTGCACCCGGCGGCGCTGGCCCGGCTGCACCGGAACTTCGGCCGCGATCCCCGGGTGCACATCCACGACCGGAATGCGTTCGAGGGACTGCCGGCGCTGGTGCCGCCGAAGGAGAAGCGGGGCGTCGTGCTCGTGGATTCCGCCTACGAGGTCAAGGAAGACTTCACCGCCGTCGTCGAATTGCTGAAGACCTGCCACCGCCGGTGGGCCGGCGGGGTCTACATGGTCTGGTATCCGCTGATCCGCCACCCGCTCGCCGAGCGCTTCACCGCGAAGGTGCGGGCCACCGGCATTCCCGGGATCCTGCACGCGGAGCTGCGTGTGGAGGCCGAGGGCTTCAACGGCATGCGGGGCTCCGGGCTCTGTATCGTCAATCGCGCCCTTCGGGCTCGACCAGAAGCTGAACGTCCTGCTGCCCTGGCTGTGGGCCACCCTGAAGAACGACGACCGGAGCGGCTGGAAGGTGGAGTGGCTGACGCCGCCGCGTAGGAGGGCGGACAGATTCATTTCTGCCGCGGGAGAGAATAAATCTGCTCCCAGTTCTGCCCTACGCCAGCCCTGCAGCCACTTCTCCGGATCCTTCAGCTCCCGCCAGTCGATTTCGCGCAGCCGGCGGCTGTGCACGGCCTCGATCAGGCAGGCCACGACGACCTCCTGCTCGTCGCGGACGAGCGCCGTAACGATGAAGTGCTTTTCCTTGCGGACGGGCTTCACGGCCGTCCACTTGCTCAGGTGGAGTTTTTCAGGGTTGAGGCGGATCATCGGCCCAAGTATGGATCAGCCGTCGAAACAGGCCTGGATTTTCGCCGCCATGACGCTCACGGGCGTCGGCATCTTTGGCTACGCCACCGGCGTGCTGATGGGGCCATTCGCCCCGGTGCTCGGGGACCGCCTCCCGGAGCTCACCTGCCTGCAAGTCGCCTTCACCGGTGCGCGCTTCACGGCGGTGTTCGGTTCCTTCACGCCGGAGCAGCAGGTTGCCATCGCGCAATTGCTGATCCCCGGCGACGTGGTGTTTGCCTGGGGTTACGGCTTCCTGCTCACCGGGCTGCTCGGCCTGCTGACACTGCGTCTGCCCGCCAGCTGGCAGCGTGCGGGCCGTGTGCTGATGTGGACACCGCTGCTCGCCTCGGCCCTCGATTGCCTCGAGGACCTGTCCCTGCACGCGCTCGCCGTGGCCCCGGCCGGGTCGGATCCGGGGTCCCTGCCGCTGCTGGCCGGGATTGCGGCGACGCTGAAGTACTTCAACCTCTCCGTGCTCGCGCCCGCTTACGGGATCGCCGGCAGCATCCGGGGGGTGACCCACGACCGCCGTGCCGGTGCGCTCCTGATCTACCTGCTGGTGGTGGTGAATGCCGTGGCCTTCGTTGCCCGGCCGCTGCAGCAGATCCCGGCGTGCTTCTGAACCATGACCTGGGCAGTCCAGGTTCTTGCCGTGCTGGTCGGCGGCCTGCTGATGGCGCTCTTCGTTGCCACCATCTGGAGCAGCGTGTCGCTGCTTTGGGATGCGTGGCGGGAGTCGCAGAGATCGGGATCGCGCCGGTCGGCGCTCCTAAGGCGCTCCTACGGGCGCGTTAACGGCGGGAAGCGCTGCTCGTTGAGGGCGATCTTGTGGCGGGCGGCTTCGCCCAGGTCCACGTCGAGCCGGTCGGCCAGCATCACCAGGTAGAGCAGGACGTCGGCCAGCTCCAGTGCCACCTGGGCCCGCTGGTCCGCATCCAGCGCCTGGCTTTCGGCCGCGGTGAGCCACTGGAAGTGCTCGACCACCTCGGCAGCCTCGGCCACCAGCGCCATGGCCAGGTTCTTCGGGGTGTGGAACTGCTCCCAGTCCCGGGCGGTGGCGAAAACGCGCAGGCGCTGCTTCAGGTCGTCCAGTTCGGCCATCCCCGCATCCTACTACCCGGCATATACTTGGATTCAAGACCATTTCGCTCCGGAGAACGTCCATGCGCCTGACCTTCGCAGCCCTCTCGCTGGCATTCCTGGTGTCGCCGGTCGTTGCCGAGGAACCGGGCAACCTCTGGGAAGTCACGACGTCGATGGAAGGCGGCGGCATGAAGATGCCCGGCCAGACCCAGCAGGTCTGCGCGCCCGTCAATGCCGAGGGCCCGGAGGCCATGGCGGCGGGTGATGACCGCTGCCAGATGACGGACGTCCGGCGTTCGCCCGGCAGGTTCAGCTACCAGGTGCAGTGCCCCGACGGCTCGGGCACCGGCGAGATGACCTACCAGGGCACTGACAGCTGGACCCAGGTGATGACGATGACCATGGACGGCGAGACGATGAAGATGGCGTCGGCGGGCAAGCGCATCGGCTCCTGCGACGCCAGCAAGGTGAAGAAGCAGATAGCCGCCGTCCAGGCCCAGGCAGCGGCCGGCGTGGAGCAGGCCTGCGGGTCCGTCCTGGAACAGATGATGCCTGCCCAGCTGCAGAGCCTGGAGTGCGACGCGAAGTACAAGACGCAGCTCTGCGAGCGGTTGGGGACCAAGGCCGGATTCAGTCTCGTGGCGTCCCGGCAGCCCATGGGCAATCCGATGGTGGACTCCGGCACCCTCCCCGAAGTCGCGAAGTTCTGCGGCGTGCAGGCGGAGCCGCTCCGGGAACGCCTGTGCAATGACGCGAACCAGGCCGAGGACCTGGATTTCATCGGTGCCCAGTGCCCGGTTCTGGCCCAGCCCATCGCCCAGCGTGAATGCGCGGGCCGGGGTTTCACGACGCCGCCCGCGGAGAAGTACCGGGACTTCTGCAGCAACTACGCCCGCGAGATGATGGATGGCGGGGCCGGCGACACGGCGGCCACTCCCGCGACGCCCGCCACCCCCGACGCGAAGCCCTCCGCCGACGACGTCCTGAAGGAGGGCGCCAAGCGCCTGAAGGGGCTCTTCGGCCGCTAGCGCCGGAGCCCCGCGTGTCCCGGCGACCGGTCGTGGCGCCCGATGCCTGCCGCCGGTAGCCCGCTGCAGCGCTGGTGGCCGCCGTTCCTGGTCGTCCTCTTCGTTGGCGTCGCCTATGCCAACGCGCTGCAGGCGAGTTTCCAGTTCGACGACTGGGACGTGATCGTCCGGGACCCGCGGGTCCAGGACCTGGCGGCCTGGTGGTCGTCCCTGCCGGGCATGCGCCCCGTGCTGAAGCTCAGCTATGCGCTCAACCACGCGAGCGGCGCCGGAGTTGCCGGCTTCCACGCGGTCAATGTGGCGATCCATGCCGGCAACGGGCTGCTCATCCTGTTCCTGGTCCGGCGCTTTGCCATCCAGCTGGCCGAGACGCCGGCCGTGGCCGGCTGGCTGGCGCTGGCGACGGCCCTCATCTTCGTGCTCCACCCGGTGCAGACGGAGGCCGTGACCTACGCCTCCGGCCGTTCCACGTCGCTCAGCGCCTTGTTCGCGCTCGCCAGCGTTGCCGCCTGGGTGAGCTGGCGGGCGCGGCCCGGCCGGCCGGTCTGGCTGTTCCTGGCCTCGCTGCTGCTCATGGTGGCCGGCATCGCCACGAAGGAGACCGCAGCCATCGTGCCGGCGGTGCTGGTGCTCTGGGAGGCTGCCGACGTTTCCCGTACATTCGACTGGCGTGCGGTGGTGGCCAGGACCGGCGCCCACTGGCTGCTGCTGGCTTTCGGCCTCGCGCTGGCAATGTCGCTGCCCGCCTACCGCGAGTTCCTGGCCAGCAGCCTGGCCACCCGTTCGGTGGTGGAGAACCTCGTCGCCCAGTTGCAGGGCATCCGCTATCTCTCCGGCCAGCTGCTGAACATCGACCGGATGAATGCCGATCCGGCGTTGCCGGCCAGGCTCGAGCCCGACACGGCGGACGGGCTCACCCTGGTGGTGCTGATGATTGGAGCTGGCTTCGCGCTGACTAATCTCCGCCGGTTGCCGTTGCCAGCCTTCGCGATACTCTGGTTCCTGCTCTGGCTGGCGCCGACCAATTCCCTGCTGGCGCGCCTGGATCTCGTGAACGATCGGCAGCTCTACGTGGCCCTGGCCGGCCCGGCGCTGCTGCTGGCGGCCGCGATCCGGCGGCTGGCCGTCCGGCAGCGGGGGGTCGCGGTGGTCGCGTTCGTCGCGGTGCTGGCGCTTACCGGCCTCGCCACCCACCTGCGGAACGATGTCTACCGGGACGAGGTCACGTTCTGGCGGGACGTGGTGAGCCGCTCCCCGCACAACGCCCGGGCGTTCAACAACCTGGGGATGGCGTTGGCGGACCAGTGCGACCTGCGCCGGGCCGAGGAAGCCTGGCTGCGGGCGCTGCAGCTGGATCCCGGCTACGTGCGGGCAGCGGTGAACCTCCGGCTGCTGCGCGAAGGGGTATTGCCGGACGGCATCAGCCCGTGCCCGAAGTGGCCGTAGGAAATGGGGACAGATCTATTTTCCTGGGGCTGAAGTTCCCAGGAAAATACCCCGGTCGCGTCCATTTCTCCGGTTGCGTTATGCGGCCTTGCGGGCTGCCAGCCACTTCTCCAGTTCGTCGGCTCCGCCGATGCGGGCGCCGTTGACGAAGATCTGCGGTACCGAGGTGGTGCCGGCGACGGCCCGCAGCGTGCTGTCCGAGAACTCCTTGTTCAGCGTCAGCTCCTCGTACGGGATGCCGGCCTCCTGCAGCCGGGCCTTGGCGCGCGAGCAGTGGGCGCACCCCTTGCGGGTGAAGACCGTGACGTCCAGGGGCTTCGCGGCCCCGGGCGCGAGGTAGGCCAGCATCGTGTCGGCATCCGACACCTTGAAGGGGTCGCCCGGCTCCTCCGGCTCGATGAACATCTTCTCGATCACGCCATCCCGGACCAGCATCGAGTAACGCCAGGAGCGGCGCCCGAAGCCGATGTCCTCCTTGCCGACGAGCAGCCCCATGCGGTCGGAGAACTCGCCGTTGCCGTCCGGCAGGAAGGTCACGTTCCAGGCCTTCTGGTCCTCCTGCCACTCGTTCATCACGAAGGCATCGTTGACCGAGACGCACACGATCTCGTCCACGCCGTGGGCCTTGAACACCGGCGCAAACTGGTTGTAGCGGGGCACATGGGTCGACGAGCACGTCGGCGTGAACGCGCCAGGCAGCGAGAAGACGATCACCGTCCTGCCGGAGAAGATGTCCTTGCTGGTCCGGTTCACCCAGTCGTGGCCCTGCCGGGTGCGGAACGTGACGTCGGGGACGCGGTGGCCTTCGCGGTTTTGCAGCATGAGTGGCAACTCCTTCTATTCGGTAGGGCGGGGAAGACTGGTGCACCATACGGTGCGCCAGACCTTCTGCAAAGTGGATTATTCTAAAGACTACGATATACAAAACAGTTCAGGAGGAGGATGTTCATGAACCTGCCCAGCACCAGGCAACTCCGCTATTTCGCAGCACTTGCGGAGCACCGGCACTTCGGGAGAGCTGCCGCCGCCAGTTTCGTTTCCCAGTCGGCCTTCAGCATTGCGATCCGGGAACTCGAGACCCTGCTGGGCGTGCGGCTGGTGGACCGCACCAACCGGCGGGTCACCATCACGGCCCTGGGCCAGGAAGTCGCGACCCAGGCCCGCCTCTGCCTGCGGGATATCGAGGGGCTGGTGGCGCTCGCCCAGACGGAGCGCTCGCCCCTGGCCGGGCCGCTGCGCCTCGGCGTGATCCCGACGATCGCACCGTTCCTGCTGCCCCGCGTGCTGCCCCGCCTGCGCAAGGTGCTGCCGAAGCTGCGCCTGTTCCTCCACGAGGGCACGACGGCCGAGATCCACGCGAAGCTCCTCAAGGGCGACCTCGACGTGCTGCTGCTGGCGCTGCCCTACGAACTGGACAACACCGAGGTCCAGCCGCTGTTCCGGGATGCCTTCCGCCTGGCCTGCCGGAAGGGGACGAAGCTGGTGAATCCGACCCGCTACAGCTACAACCGCCTGGACCGGGACTCGGTGCTGCTGCTGGACGATGGCCATTGCCTCCGCGAACACGCCATCTCCGCCTGCCGCATGAAGAGCGTCGAGAAGGTCAGTCCGTTCGCCGCCTCGAGTCTCCTGACCCTGATCGAGATGGTGGATGCCGACCTGGGAATCACCTTCCTCCCGGAGATGGCGGAGGGCTCAGCCCTGCTGACGGGCACGCGGGTCGAGACGCATCCGCTGCCGGAGCGCAGCTACCGGGAGATCGGCCTGGCCTGGCGGCAGGGCTCGACCCGCGGTGCGGAATTCCGGCAGCTCGGTGAGCACCTGCGGGCACTGGCGCAGAGACGAGCACGGCGGCTGCAGATCGCACGGCGGCTGCATAGCCTGTGCAGCCGTCGCCGCCGGCTCGCTGGAACCGGGCCGGTCGGGCGGCTGCCTGCATCGGCCGCGCGCCTGGAGCGGACTGATGACTGCACCGACCGGCAACTGGACCGAACGGCCTGGCTCGTCCGTCGACGGCCCGCAACTCGGGCATGGCGCCGTTCACGAACACCTGTTTCACAATTGACACGGTGTCAAAACAGCCGCTAGTCTGGCGGCCATGGACCCCATTGCCGCCCGCCGACTGGAAGAAAAGGAACGTCGCAGGAACGACATCCTGGACGCCGCCGAGCGCGTGGCCTCGGCCACCGGCCTCGAGAGTCTCACCATGGACCAGGTGGCCCGGGACGCGCGCCTCTCCCGCGGCCTGCTCTACGTCTACTTCCAGGACAAGCCCGACCTGGTGGCCGGCATCTGCGAGCGCGCGCTCATCGGCCTCCATGCCCGCTTCGCAGCCCTGGTGGACGGGACCAAGACCGGACTCGAGCAGGTGGTCGCCATGGGCCATGCCTACGTGGCCTTCGCCACCGAATGTCCCCTGCAGTTCGAGATCCTCGCGCGCTTCGAGGCCACCGATGCCTCCGCCACGGTCGGCGGCAGCAACCATGGCGCCTGCCTTGCCGCCGGCGCCCGGGTGCACGCGCTGCTGACCGCGGCGCTGGAGGCTGGCATGCGCGACGGTTCCGTCGCCAGGTCCGCGGGCTCGCCCAGCACGATCGCACTGTCCCTGTGGGCGATGACTCACGGCACCATCCAGGTGGCCAGCATGAAGCGGGCGGTGCTCACCCAGCAGGGCGTGACACCCGAGGCGCTGGTCGAGCAGACGCTGCGCATGGCCGCCCTTGCGCTGAAGCGCGGCGAGTGATGCGCACCCTGGCTGCATGCATGCTCCTGCTCGCTGGCAGTTCCGCCCTGGCCCAGGAGGCCGGGCCCACGCGGCCGCTGCGGGCAATAATCGACGACTACGTGGCGGAAGCGCTGGCATCGAACCTCGCCTTGCGCAGTCAGGGCTTCGACATCGAGCGCCAGCTTGCGGTGCTCGAGGAGGCGCGCAGCCGCTTCCTGCCCCAGGTCGGTCTCGATGCCCGCTACTCCTGGGCCGACGGCGGGCGGGAGATAGACCTGCCCGTCAGTGACCTCGTCAACCCGGCCTACCAGACCCTCAACGAGCTCCTCATCACCAACGGCCAGGCGCCGCGCTTTACCGATGTCGCCGACAACAGTTTCGTGTTCCTGCGGGACCAGGAGCAGGATACCCGCCTGACGCTGCGCCAGCCGCTCTACGCACCCGCGATTCCGGCGGCGTTCCGCGCCCAGCGGGCCACGCTGGATGGCACGACCTACGCCCGCCAGGCGCTCGCGCGCCGCCTCGAGCGCGACGTCACCGTCGGCTACCTGGACTGGCTCCGGGCCCGCAGCAGCCTCGAGATCGTGGCGTCCAGCCTCGGGCTGCTGCAGGAGAACCTGCGGGTGAACAACTCCCTCTATGCCAATGGCCGCATCACCCAGGACCAGGTGCTCCGGGCCCGGGCCGAGCTGCTCGAGGTCCAGCAACAGCTCCGGGAGGCCACGAATCTGACCTCACGCAGCCAGCAGCTGGTGAACTTCCTGCTGAATCGCGCCCTCGACAGCCCTCTGGAGATGGCGAGCATCGAGTCGCGGGACGCCGCCTGGATGGAGGCAGCGCAGGTCGGCGACGACACGGAACTGCGCAGCGGCGCCCTGGACCGGCGGCCCGAGCTCCGCGAACTGGAGGCCCTGGAACAGGCGGCCGGGTTCCAGGTGGAGCAGGAGAGGGCAGCCCGGAAGCCACAGGTCTCGATCGGCGTCGATGGCGGGATCCAGGGCGAGGACTACGACTTCGGAAGCGGCTACAACTTCGGGATCGCCTCGGTCCAGCTGACGGTACCAGTTTTCGACGGCGGCGCCATTCGCTCGCGGGTCGATGCGGCGCGTGCCATCGCCCGGCAGGCAGCGGTCCGCCGCGAGGAATCCGCCCGGCAGATCGAGCTGGAAGTCCAGTTATCGCTGGACCGGTTGCGTACGGCCGCTGACTCGCTGGCGACAGCGGAGGCGCGGGCCGAGGCCGCACGCGCGGGATTTCGCATTGCGAGCAGCAAGCGGGATGCCGGCGTCATCAACCAGGTCGTCTTCCTCGATGCGCAGAATGCGCTCAGCGGCGCTGAGCTGAACCTGAACGTCACCCGGTTCGCACTGTTGTCGCGGCAGGCGGAACTGGCCTATGCCACGGCCGTGAATCCCCTGCAGCTGCCTGATGGAGCGCTGACCCGATGAACTCTGCGAGTCCTGCATTGCGTGATCCCCGTGACGGGCTCCCGGCTGCGGCGGCCATGTTCCTGGCCCTGCTCCTCGCCGCCTGCGGACCGACGGAGACGGCCCCTGTCCGCGCGCCGACCCGGGTTGGAGCTGCTGCGGTGACGACCGGTCCCGCCCAGCCGCCCGTCCTGACCAGCGGCGTGATCACGACCCGCGAGGAGTTGCGGTTGTCGTTCAAGGTCGCCGGCATCATCCGCAGGATCGGTGTCAACGAGGGCGCGGCCGTGACGGCGGGGCAGCAACTGGCGGTCCTGGAGCTCACCGAGGTGGATGCCCAGCTGGAGCAGGCCCGGCAACTGGCGGACAAGGCGGAGCGGGACCTTGCCCGCAGCACGAGGTTGCGCGCCGACCAGGTCATCAGCGAAGAAGAGCTGGAAGCGATCCGCACCCAGGCCGCCGTCGCACGGGCCGCAGTCCGGTCGGCGGAGTTCAACCGGGACTTCTCGAGGATCGTGGCGCCCCGCGACGGCATCGTGCTCCGCAAGCTTGTCGAAGAGCGGGAGTTCGTCCAGCCCGGGCAGGCCGTTCTGGTGGTCGGGCCAGAGGCGGGCGGCTACATCGTTCGCGCCGCGCTTTCGGACCGGGACGTGGTCCGGCTGCGCCTGGGCGATCCGGCGAGCGTCACGACCGATGCGTTCCCCGGGCAGGCGCTCCAGGGAAGGGTGACGCTTCTGCCGGGGGCCGGCGGATGCGGCCAGCGGGCTGTTCGACATCGAGGTCGAGCTGGCTCCCGCCCCGGTTCGGCTGGTGAGCGGGCTGTCAGCGCAGGCTGCGGATCGATCCCGCGGCGGCGAGTGAGTCGACCTTGCCCTACGCACCAATTGCCGCGGTGATCGAGGCGGATGGCGACCAGGCCGCCGTGTTCGTGATCGAGGACGGCGCTGCCCGCCGCCGCCCGGTGCGCGTCGCCTTCATCGCGCCCGCGGCGGTCGCCATCGCCGCCGGCCTGAAGGCCGGCGAGACGGTCGTCACCGACGGAGCCCTGTACCTCGAGGATGGCGAGAAGATCCAGGTCGTACCGCCGCAGGCGACTGCCGCCCAATGACACTGCTCGAGTACCCGATCCGGCGCTTCCAGCCGACGCTCGTCGCCTTCCTGTGCCTGGTCGCGATGGGCATCTACGCGTTCCTCGAGCATTCCCCGCGAGGAGGACCCCTACTTCAAGATCTCGGCGTTCTTCATCACGGTGATCCTTCCCGGAGCGGATCCGCATCGACCTCGAGCGACTGGTGGCCAAGCCCATCGAGGACAAGCTCGCCGAACTCGATGACGTCAAGGATATCGAAAGCACGGTGCGGGACAACGTTGCCCTGGTGGTGATCAAGTTCGAGGCGTTCACCGATCCCGATGAGAAGTACGACGAGGTCCAGCGCGAGATCAACGCGCTCCGGCTCAGCCTGCCGGGTGAAATATCCCGGCTGGAAATCCGGAAGTTCAGCCCCGCGCTCGTCAACACCGTCCAGTTCGCCCTCGTTTCCGAGACAGCGACGTACCGCGAGCTGGAGGACCTGGCCCGGGACCTGAAGGATCGCCTCAAGACGGTTGATGGCGTGCGGACGGCCGAGAGCTGGGCTTTCCCGGCGAGGGAGCTACGGGTCGAAGTCGATCTTCGCCGGATGGCGGAGCTCAACGTCACGCCCGGCGCGCTGGTGGAAGCGCTGCAGAGCGAGAACAGTGACGTGCCCGCCGGGTCGATCGACCTGGGTTCCCGCAGCTTCACGCTGAAGACGTCCGGCAGCTACCAGTCCCTGGACGCAGGTGAGGGATACCGTCGTTGCGGGCCGGGCGGGGGCCATCACCCGCGTCCGGGACGTCGCCAGGGTGTTCTGGGCGGACCAGCCCTGGAGCTACATCGGCCGCTTCAATGGCCAGCGTGCGGTGTTCGTCACGGCAAACCAGAAGGACGGCTTCAACATCCTCAAGGTTCGCCAGGGGATTGCGGCCGTGGTGGAGGAGTTCCAGGCGCAGCTTCCGGGCCGCATCAGGCTCGAGTGGGGTTTCGACCAGTCGCAGAATGTCGCACGGCGCCTCAACCGCCTGTCACTGCGACCTCGGCCATAGCGATCGCGCTGGTCAGCATCACGCTGCTGCCTCTGGGCCTGCGGGCGGCCGGCATCGTGATGGTCTCCATTCCGCTGTCGCTGTCCTTCGGGCTGGCCTGCATCTACTTCCTGGGCTTCTCGCTCAACCAGCTGTCCATCGCAGGGTTCGTCCTGGCTCTGGGGCTCCTGGTGGACGACTCCATCGTCGTGGTGGAGAACATCAGCCGACACCTGAGGATGGGCTACAGCCGGGCAGAGGCAGCGCTGAAGGGGACCCAGCAGATCTTCCAGGCAATCCTGGGTTGCACGGCCACGCTGCTCTTTGCCTTTCTGCCGCTGATGGTGCTGCCCGAGACGGCGGGGAAGTTCATCAGGGTGCTGCCCACGACGGTCATCACGACCATCACTCGGCTCGCTGCTGATTGCGCTCTTCATCATCCCGTTCATCGCGAGCCGCGTGCTCCAGCCCGCAACGGAGGCCGAGTGGCAACCGGTCCTTGCAGCGGCTGATGGGCCTGATCGAGCGCTGGTACCGGCCGGCGCTCGAGTTCTGCCTGGCCCGCCCCGTCAGCACAGCGGTCGTGGCCATCGGCGGTTCGCTCGCGCTCTCGGCGCTTCTGGTGCCCGTCGTCGGCTCGAGCCTCTTCCCGAAGGCCAACACGCCGGCATTCGTCGTCAAGATCGAGACGCCGAACGGCTCGAGCCTTGCCGCGACCGACGCGCGCGCTGCGCTTCGTCGAGGCCCGGCTCGGCCAGATTCCGGACGTGCAGAGCTACTTTGCCAACCTCGGGCATGGCAATCCGCAGGTCTTCTACAACCAGGTGCCGCGGGAGGATGCCGCCAACTACGCCGAGCTCTTCGTGCAACTGAAGCGCTACAGCACCCGCGGAACGCCCCGTCAGCTCGAGGCCCTGCGGCGCGACCTGGCCCAGTATCCGAACGCCCGGATCCTGGTGGACGAATTCGTCAACGGTCCGCCGATCAGCGCGCCTATAGCCGTGCGGATCATCGGCCCCGATCTCGGCAAGCTGGAGAGCCTGTCGCGCGAGATGGAGGCCGCTGATCCGGAATGTCCCCGGGACGCGGGATGTGGACAACCCGTTGCGCGTGCCGCGGACGAACCTGCGACTGGCCGTCGATCCGCAGAAGGCGAGCCAGCTCGGGGTCCCGACCGTTGTCTTCGATCAGGCAGTGCGGCTGTCGGTCTCCGGCATCGAGGTCGGCAAGTACAAGGAAACGGACGGCGAGCAGTACGGCATCGTGGTGCGCTCGCCCGTCGGCAGCCGCCCTGATCTCTCCGCCCTCGCCGAGATCCGCATTCCCACCAGCAGCGGGCAGTCGTTGCCACTGTCGCAGCTCGCCACGCTGGAGTTCGAGAAGGCGCCCACCCAGATCCAGCGCTACGACCGCGAGCGGTCAGTGACTGTGGACGCCGATGTCGAGCGCGGCCTGAACACGGCGAAGGTGACCGCGGCAGTGGTGCGGGAGCTGGATGCCTTCGAGTGGCCAAGGGGCTATCGCTACGTCCTCGGTGGCGAGGCCGAGTCCGGCTCCGAGTCCTTCAGTGGTGTCGGCACGGCAGCCATCGTCGCCCTGTTCGGGATCTTCGCGGTACTCGTGCTCGAGTTCGGCAGCTTCAAGTCCACGCTCATCGTGCTGACGGTCGTGCCCATTGGCCTCGTCGGTGGTTTGCTCGCACTCCTCTTCACTGGCAACAGCGTTTCGTTCACGGCCAGCATCGGCCTGATCGCCCTGATCGGCATCGAGATCAAGAATTCCATCCTGCTGGTGGACTTCACCAACCAGCTACGCGCCCACGGCGTGGAGCTGGACGAGGCCATCGAGCGCGCCGGCGAAACCCGCTTCGTGCCGATCCTGCTGACGTCCGCCACGGCGATCGGCGGCCTGCTGCCCCTGGCCCTGCAGAACGTGGGCCTCTACAGCCCGATGGCCTGGGTGATCATCGGGGGGCTGGTCACCAGCACCTTCCTGGCGCGCCTGGTGACGCCCGTGATGTACAAGCTCTTTACTCCTGACGTGGAGGTGAAGCCGGCCCCGTTTGCCTAGCCGGCGCTTGCATATTCGTGACGGGCTTCACGCCACCCGGACCGCATCCGGCGCGACGATCAGGCCGTCATGAGCGAATCGCACCGACGCGCTTCCAGCCAGGACCGGCACGGCGACAGCATCCGCCTGCGCCACGGCCTGCATTTCAATGACTGCGAGGCCGACGGGCCGGCATTCCCGGATCTACCTGGACTACCTGTGCCGCGACCTGGAGCCCCACCTCCTCGCGGTGCTGCGCGAGCTCGAGACCCGTGCGTCCATGGTGCTGGCCGGCGAGCCGCGCCGCCGCGTGCTAGCGCTGCTCTACGATCGTCAGGACAACGAGCCGGACGGCCTCGCGAGCTTCTTCATCCAGTGCACCGACGCGGAGTCTCCCTGGCAGCTGGGCTTCGGGCACGTGGGTTCCGGCCACATGGGCATCACCGAGCCGGAGCTCTGGCAGCGGCACCTCGACGAGTTCCGTGAGAACATCTGGACGACCGTGGTGAAAGAGAGCCGCAAGACGTTGCGTCGCAGCCCTGGCAATTAGAACTCCAGTTGCAGTCTTGCTGGCCATCGCCTGTTGGCTATCGCCTGGCTGCATGCGCCGACGAGCGTCCCGAATCCGACCTCTATCTTCCCGCGACCCTGCTCAGGGTGGTCGACGGCGACACCATCAAGGTGCGCCTCGACAGCGGCCCGATCATGGTCCGCCTGCATGGCATCGATACCCCCGAGTCCGGCGAGTCCCTGGGCAAGGCCGCCACGAAGGCCTTGCGCAGCCGGGTGGAAGGCGAGCCGCTGGAGATCGAGCCCATCGAGCAGAACGACGGCTTCGGCCGGATGGTGGCGAAGGTCTTCGTCCGCGGCGACGACGTCAACGCACGAATGGTCGAGAGCGGTTATGCGTGGGCCTATCGCCGGTACCTTCGGCACGAGCCTGTCGACGAGAACTACTGCCGCCTGGAGGCGGAAGCGCGGGCTGCGGGTCGTGGCGTCTGGGTCGGGGCGCCGGACACCTGGCAACCGCCGTGGGAGCTTCGCGCCAGGGGGCGCGACGGTGCCGCATCAGGCATCAGCTAGGCTGAAGAAACTGCGGAACGATGCATCGCTGGCATCGGCCGGAAGGCTCCTGCTCCTGCACGGCCCCAGTCAGCCGCGGACCCCGCACCCGATCCCGCGTGCCGCATCAAGGGCAACATCAACGCGCGGGGCGAGCGGATCTACCACGAGCCCGGCGCGAACTCCTACGCTGCTACCCGGATAGACACCGGAGAGGGGAGAGCGCTGGTTCTGCAGCGTCGATGAGGCGGAACGCGCTGGCTGGCGGGCTCCCCGGCAGTAATCTCCGGTCAGAGCTTCCTGATTTCGTCCCGCACGTCGGCACTCGCTGGCGCCAGAGCGCGCGCCTTATCCAGGGCCATTCGCGCCTCGCTTTTCTGGCCGAGGGCCAGCCTGACGCGCCCGATGTAGAGCCAGGTCTCGCTTTCGCCGAAGACGGGCCCGTGGGAGCCGGCCGGCCGCGAGGCGACGAAGAGTTGCTCCGCGCGCCGGAGCTTGTCGAGAGCCCGTTCCTTGTCGCCCCCAAACATCGTGGGCGTGAAGAAGTCGTTCACGGCGTCCTGGAATACCACCCAGGGATTGTCCGGCGCGAGCCTCAGCGCTGCCGCCATTTCACGGTCGGCAGCGATGCCGCGGGTTGCGGCGCGCACCACGTAGTAGTTCGCGCTGGCTCCGAGGCATGACGCGTGCAGCGCGCGGGCCTGGGCATAGTCATGCCGGCGTTTGACCAGCGGCTCCAGTTCCCGGATGCACTGCTCGAGATAGTCCCGCGCACGGTCTTTCGGGATGCCGGGAATTGCAGACTGCCGGAGGCGGCCGAAGGCCGAGTAGTACGTTGCAAGGTCCTCCTGGCCCGACGCCGCGCCGGCCTTCCTGAGGTCCGCCAGGGTTGCTTCGATTGCAGGAATATCCCTCGCGTTGTAGCCCTGCTCGATCTGGTCCCGGTAGGGAACGAGGTTATCGCCAGATCCGGCCGCCCATGCCGGGTGTTCGATCACCAGGCCGAAGAGGGGCAGGCCGGCAAGTACCGCGATCCGGCGAAAGCCCGACCTGGCCATGCGTGACTCCGCCGGTGGTCAGGCCGAAGGCGCCGACGAGCGGGTGCGCAATGCGCGCTTCAGCAGTCGGGCAACGGCCTCTGCCAGGGGCGTATCTTCCGCCGCCAGGCCGCGTACTGACAGGTATACGCGGCTGGTTATCGGTATCTCGGTCCACTGTTCCGGAGATCCGGGCGGGCTGCGCCGGGCATTCAGGGTTGGCCGCACCTCGAGTTCCCGTAGCAGCTCGCCCAGTTCCGTGTCCGCGAAGCCGTTGTCAGCGGCGGTGGGGGCCGCTGTTGGCGTGACGATAGCCGTTGGCTCCAAGGCGGCCGGGTTCAGGACGGGAAGGCCCGGGTGGGTTTCCTCGTGGTGAATCTCGGGGGTGGGCGCCACGGCGGGCTTGTCCGCGCCGAAGCGCTTGCGGATGCCCGCATCCGCAAGCCCATAGCTGCGCCGCTCGCCGGATGGCCCGGTCACGGGCGTTGGCCCGGCAACCGCTGCTGCCGCGGGTGAAGTTGCCGGACCCGCGATTTCGGCGGTCCCTGACGGCGGCAGTCGGGCCGCGGACGGGTAAGCCAGCTCCTCCCCAAACAGGGCGGTCAATTCCTCCGCGGGCAGGCCCCGGTCCAGGAGGTCGCGGATGCCGGCGGTGTCCCGGACCGCCAGGGCCCGGCGCATCTCGGCCAGCGTTGCCGTGAGCAGCTGGCCCTCGGCCTGCAGGCGCCTGACTCCCTTGATGAAGAGCAGGCGGGTGAGGCACTCGTCGGGGTAGCGGGTGTGGGGGCCCCGGCGACCCACCTTGGGCAACAGTCCGGACTGAATGTAGTAAACGATCGTTCGCCGGTCGAACCCGGTGGCCTCGACCAGCTCGGAAAGTGAATAGCTGCGGGCACTTGCCATGTCGCGAGACTAGTCGAGCGTATAGACAGTGTCAATTACTGGCAAGTCCGTGTCAGGGCCGACCGACGGGTGCCCTGCCAAGTGGAAAAGTTACCCAACGTGCCGTCAAAAGCGCTTAACAACCATGAATGTGCCGGTATATAGGCTAAATCACTCGCCCCGTCCTTAGCGGAGGGCGGCCCGGTGCCTGCTACCATCGCGCCACCCGATGTTCCCCCTCAGCGACGAAAACCCGCACTTCCTTACCCCGTACACCTCCTACGCGCTGATCGCGCTGAACATCGCGGCGTGGATCTTCGTGCAGGGGCTGGGCATGGAGCCGCGTCTGGGCGCGTCGGTGTGCACGCTGGGGCTGGTGCCCGGTGAGCTGCTGCAGACGCTGGCCCCCGGCACGACGTTCCAGGTCGGCCCGAACGCCTTCTGCACGCTCACGGACACGCCCAACTGGCTGACGACAGTCAGTCACATGTTCCTGCACGGGGGCTGGCTGCACATCATCGGCAACCTCTGGTTCCTCTGGATCTTCGGCAACAACGTCGAGGACTCCATGGGCCACGCTGCGGTTTGCCGTGTTCTACGTGCTGTGCGGACTGGCGGCTGCGGCGGCCCAGATACTGGCGGGTCCTGCCTCCGGCATTCCCATGGTCGGGGCGTCCGGCGCCATCGGCGGCGTCATGGGCGCCTACGTGCTGCTGTACCCGAAGGTGGGCGTGAAGATGCTCATCTTCCTCGGCTTCTACGTCACGACCGTCACCGTTCCCGCATTCTGGATGCTGGGCTACTGGTTCCTGGCACAGGTGGTCGGAGGCGTCGGCTCGATCGGCGCCCACGGCGGCGGCGTCGCCTTCTGGGCGCACATCGGCGGCTTCGTGGCCGGCGCGGTGCTGGTCCTGCTATTCCGCGATCCGGACCTCGTCCGCCGCCATCCTCACCGGGGCTGGCAGTCCGGCTAGCGCGACGATCGTCGTCAGGCCGTGAGGTGGCCGACCACCCGGTCCACTTCGGCCGGACTGCCCAGGATCACGGGCGTGCGCTGATGAATGCCCGTGGGCTGCACGTCCAGGATCCGCTCGCCAGGCGCCGCCAGCGCCGTGCCGCCCGCCTGCTCGACCAGCCAGGCCATGGGATTCGCCTCGTACATCAGGCGCAGCTTCCCCTGCGGGGCCTTCCGCGTCGGCGGGTACAGGAACACGCCGCCCTTCAGCAGGATGCGATGCACGTCGGCGACCATCGCACCCGCATAGCGGCTCGAGTAGGTCTGTTCCTGGGCCCAGGCCAGGTAGCGCTGGTAGCCCTCCGGAAAGGTGAGCCGGTTGCCTTCGTTTACCGAGTAGCTCTTCGCGGCCGGGGGGATCCGCACGCCCTGCTGGACGCGCAGGAAGGCGCCGATGGCCGGGTCGAGGACGAACAGGTCCACGCCCGCGCCGATCGTCAGCGCGAACACGGTGGATGGCCCGTACAGGATGTAGCCCGCCGCGACCTGCTCGCGGCCCGGCTGCAGGAGCGAGTCCTCGGCGCGGGCGGCGCGACGGTCCTGTCGCAGGATGCTGAAGATGGTGCCGACCGAGCCACAGACATCCAGGTTCGACGAGCCGTCGAGCGGGTCGAAGAGCACGCAGTAGCGGCGCTCACCCTCGCGCTCGTTGCGCAGGATCACCGGTTCCTCGTTTTCCTCCGACGCGACGATCGCCACGCCCTGCCGGCCGCCGAGCGTGCGCAGCAGGATCTCGTTGGCGATGACGTCCAGCTTCTGCTGCTGCTCGCCCTGCACGTTCTCGGCGCCGACCTGGCCCAGGACGTCCTCGAGGCGGGCGCGGCGCACCTGGGACGCGATCATCTTGGCCGAGATGGAGAGGGCCGACAGGATCCAGGACAGGGTACCGGTGGCTTCGGGGTGGTGAGCCTGCTGCTCCAGGATGTGGCCCTGCAGCGTGATGATTTCCCGGACGTTGGAGACGTGCCCGGCGGGGATGGCCATGGTGGGTTCCGTTCGCAGTGATGGTGAGGGGGCTTTTCGCGCGTGCTAGCTTGCCATGGCAGAATGGCTGCCGGTACAGCGGAGGCGCCGCCCATGTCATTCGTCCGTTCCAAGTCATCCGCCCTGGCACTCTTCCTCGCCGCCAGCGTCGCCGGCGTGCTGCTGGCCGCGCCCGCCGGGGCAGCGAAGCAGGCGACGCCGAAACTGTCCGGCCTCACGGCCAGGGTCGCGCAGGGCGGCCGGGTTGACCTCGTGGCGTCGTCACTGACGGCCATCGAACTCGCGAGCCTGCGCCCGGATGTCGACAAGCTGAAGCCTCGCGCGCGCACCAACGCCGAGTAGCACCAGGCCCGGCGACCCCATGTTCCAGCTTCGCTTTCTGCCCCGACTGGCCCTTGCAGTCTGGCTGGGCGGGTCGGTAACTGCCGCCCACGCGGCCAACGTGATGCTGCTGAACGCGTCCTACGATCCGACGCGCGAGCTCTACCAGGAGTACAACGCGGCCTTCGCGGCGTACTGGAAGGCCAGGACCGGCGACACGGTGACGATCCGTCAGTCCCACGGCGGCTCCGGCAAGCAGGCCCGGTCGGTCATCGATGGCCTGCCGGCCGACGTGGTCACTCTGGCGCTCGCCCACGACATCGACGCCATCGCCGCCAAGGGCAAGTCCCTGCCCGCGAACTGGCAGAGCCGGCTGGCTGACAACAGCTCACCCTATACCTCGACGATCGTGTTCCTCGTGCGCAAGGGCAACCCGAAGGGCATCCGGGACTGGAGTGACCTGGCGCGGCCGGGCATCCAGGTCATCACACCCAATCCGAAGACGTCCGGAGGCGCCCGGTGGAACTACCTGGCCGCCTGGGCATGGGCGATGCGCCAGCCTGGCGCCACCGAGGCGACGGCCAAGGCCTACATGACCAGGGTATTCAGGAATGTTCCGGTGCTGGATTCGGGCGCCAGGGCAGCCAGCACGACCTTCGTCCAGCGCGGGCTCGGCGACGTGCTGGTGACCTGGGAGAACGAGGCATTTCTCGCGCAGGCGGCGCTGGGCGCGGGCAAGGTGGATATCGTCGTGCCGTCAATGAGCATCCTGGCCGAGCCGCCGGTGACGGTGGTGGACAAGGTGGCGCTTCGGAAGGGTACGCGGGAAGTCGCTGACGCCTATCTCAAGTACCTGTACACGCCGGCGGCCCAGGAAATCATCGCCAGGAACTACTACCGGCCGCGGAATGCCGCCGTAGCCGCGAAGTACGCGGCCCGCTTCCCGAAGGTCACCATGGTGACGCATTGCCGACCTCGGAGGCTGGGACAAGGTCCACCGGGTGCACTTCGCGGAGAACGGCATCTTCGACCAGATCTACGCGCCGCAGTAGGAGCGCCTTCAGGCGCGACGGGCATGTCCCTTGGTCGCTGAGACGGTCCGCGCCGAGAGGAAATCCCCGGTCGCGCCTGAAGGCGCTCCTACGGCGCCTCGTGCTTCAATCCACTATGAGGCGGTAGCCGGCGCCCGGGACCGTCAGCAGGATTTCCGGATTCGCCGGGTCCCGCTCGATCTTCTGTCGCACCCGGTGCACGAGCTGCTTCAGCAGCTGGCGGTCGCCCGCGCCCCGGTGTCCCCAGACCTGGAGCAGCAGCCGGTCCGAGCTCACGGAGTGGCCGGTATTCGCCAGCAGCAGCTGCAACAGGCGCAGCTCCAGTTTCGTGAGGCGGATGGCGGCTTCGCCCCGATCTGCAGCGTGTGCTCCTCCACGTCGAGCCTGAGCCTGCCGGCACTCACGGGCGAACTGGCTTCCATGCCTGCCCGGCGCAGCAGCGCCTTGACGCGGGCCAGCAGGGTGCGCGGGCTGAAGGGCTTGTTCAGGTAGTCATCGGCGCCGAGTTCCAGCGCGCGCACCAGGTCCTCCTCCTCGCCGCGCACCGTCAGCATCATCACGGGCACTCGCGACTTGCGGCGCACCTCCTCGCAGACCTGGAACCCGCTCAGGCCCGGCATGTTGATGTCGAGGATGAGCAGGTCCGGGGATTCGGCGGCAAAGATCCGCAGGGCCGCATCGCCGTCCGGGGCCTTCAACGTCAGGAAGCCGGCCTGGGCGAGGGTGAAGGCGACGAGCTCGAGCAGGTCCCGGTCGTCGTCGGCGACGAGGATCTTCATTCCGCCCGGACCACGGGCAGCACCACGCTGAAGCGGGTGTGGCCTTCCGTGGTGCGGCCGGCGCTGACCTGGCCGCCGTGCCGCTCGACGATGGACTTCACGATCCAGAGGCCGAGGCCCAGGCCGCTCGGTTCGGGCTCCTCGTCCTTGCCGCGGTAGAAGCGCTCGAAGATGGAGCCGTCGGCCAGATCGGGCACCCCGGTGCCCTCGTCCTCGACCCATGCCTCGACCTGGCTGCCCTGCACGCCGCGCCCCGACGCGGATGGTGGAGCCCTCCGGCGCGAACTTGCTGGCATTGGCGAGCAGGTTCACGAACACCTGCGTCAGCCGCGGGCTGTCGCCATCAATGGCGGGCAGGATCTCCCCGAGGTCGACCTGCGAGCGTCTGGCGGCGCTGGAGCAGCAGCGCCTCGACCAGGCCCCGGGCCTCGTCGACCACGTCGACGCAGGTCGACGCGCTGGCGACGGATGTCCAGCTGGCCGGACTCGATGCGCACGCTCTCGAGCAGATTGTCGATGAGGCGCGTCAGGCGCAGCGTGCCGCGCTCGAGCGACAGCACGAGATCCTCGGCGCGCCTGCGGGATCCAGATCTGTCGAGACCGTCGCGCAGCAGCTCGATGGATGCCAGCTGCGCGGCCAGCGGCGTGCGGAACTCGTGCGAGATGTTCGCCAGCACCGAGTCGCGCGCGCGGCGCACGCGCCTCGAGCTCGGTTTCGTCGCGGATGCACCTGCACCTGCAGGTCCTCGACCGGTCGCGGAGCTGGTGATCACCATGGTGCGGGACGCGGCCGGAGCCCGGTGCAGCCGCTCGGTCGCGCGGCGGAGCCCCCTGTGCGCGCCTTCAGGATGGGGCAGTCGCGTCTCGCAGGGCGGACTCGCCGTCCTTCGCGAGTGCGGTTTCAGCACATCGCCGCAGAAGCTTGCCGATGGCCGCCGTCGCGGAGACGCCGAGCAGTTCGCGCCGCTCGCGGGTTCAGGTAGCGGATCCGCCGCTCGCCGTCGACGGCGTACACGCCTTCCACGATGCCGTCCAGCACGGCCTGGGCCTCGGCCTCGCGGCTCCGCAGCGCGCCGGTGAGGTCGACCAGGTTGCGTCGCATGTCGTCCATGGTGCGGGCGAGCGTGCCGACCTCCGCCGGACCACCGGCCGGAATGGAGGTGGAGAAGTCGCCCTGGCCGAGGCGGCTCGCGGCGAGCGTCAGCTCCCGCACGGGCGTTTGCCACCCACCGTCCGAGCACGATGCCCGCCGAGTCCCGCGAGGACGCCGAGGAGCGCCGCGACCAGGGCCAGCTGGCGGATGAGGGCGTCGACGGACGACTCCACGGTCGCCACGGGCAGGCGGGTCTCGATCAGCCCGATGGGCTCGCCGGTCGAGGCGAACAGCGGGTAGCTCGAGGCGTACATGCCCGGCTCGTCGAGCCGGTCGGCGGTGAGGCGGCCATTGCCGAGAGCTTCCGTGTGCAGGGGCGTGAAGTTGTCGGCCTCCTCGTCCGCGAAGGTGTTGTAGTTGAGGAGGCGCACGGGCATGCCGGCCCGCTTCGACAGCCTGGCGGCAGTCTCTGCGTCCAGCGCGCGAATCAGGATCAGCCTGGCCGCGGGCGCCTCGGAGGAGCCCGCGGGCACGGTCGCGACCGCGCCGATCAGCGGATCGCCAGTGGCAGTTGGTGCCACGAGAAGGCGCTCGCCCTGCTCGGCGCTGGCATCGAGGATCTCGTCCCAGGGCAGCGCCCGGCCGCGCCAGGATCGGCGGGTTGCCCGGTGCCGCCAGGGCGCAGCCGGTGGTCCCGCCGGTCTGGCAGATCCGCTGCAGGTAGGTCTGCAGGGAGCGGACCCGCTGCTCGCGCCACAGCCGCTGCAGCGTCGGGCGCTCGGCCATGGCGCGGGTTGCCAGCAGGGTCTCGTCAGCGATCTCGCGGATGTCCTCGCGGCACCGACGACCCGGCCACCTGCACGCGCGCCATGCCCTGGTCATCGGCCAGGTCGCCCAGCAGGTCGACGGCCACCCAGCTGATGCCGCCGATCACGAGCACGACCAGCAGCACGTTGATGCCCGCCAGCAGGGCGCCCAGGCTCATCTTGCCGGGGTCCAGCCGGCCGGGCCCCGGCGCAATGCTCAGAGTTCCCGCCAGTTCGGCATGGTTTCAGTGTCCGGTAGCCCTGCTGGCCTGCCACTCGATCACGCTCTTGACGATGAGCGTGACCACCGCGAGCAGCGACAGCAGCGAGGCCACCGCGAAGGCGCCCACGAACGTTGTACTCCTGGTAGAGAATCTCGATATGCAACGGCATGGTCGTTGGTCAGGCCCCGGATGTGTCCGGAGACGACGGACACGGCGCCGAACTCACCCATGGCGCGGGCATTGCACAGGATCACGCCGTAGATCAGGCCCCAGCGGACCTTGCGGCAGCGTGACGCGGAAGAACGTGAACCAGCCGCTGGCGCCCAGCGTGATGGCCGCCTCTTCCTCGTCGTTGCCCAGCTGCTGCATCAGCGGGATCAGCTCGCGGGCCACATAGGGGAAGGTGACGAACATGGTGGCCAGCACGATGCCGGGCAGCGCGAAGATGATGCTGATGTCGTGTTCCTGCAGCCAGATCGCCGAACCAGCCCTGCGCGCCGAACAGCAGCACGTAGACCAGGCCGGAGACCACGGGCGAGACGGCCAACGGCAGGTCGATCAGCGTGATGAGGAAGCTCTTGCCGCGGAACTCGAACTTGGCGATGCACCAGGCCGCGCAGATGCCGAACACGGTGTTCAGCGGCACCACGATCGCGGCGGTGAGCAGCGTCAGGCGGATGGCGGCGCCGGTGTCGGGGTCCGTGAAGCTCTCCAGGTAGGCGCCGATGCCCTGGCCGAGCGCCGTGGCGAACACCACCGCCAGCGGCGCGAACAGCAGGGCCGCCAGGAAGCCGAGCGAGAGGCGATGAGCAGCAGCGGATCAGGGCGGGCGCAGGTCCCGCGCCCGGCGGCGGGCGATCTCGGCAGGCTGGTTGCTGCCATCCCGGCCATCAGCGGCGCGCCGCCACGATCTGGCGCCGGCCCCAGGCCTGCAGCAGGTTGATCGACGAGCAGCATGACGAACGAGATGACCAGCATCACGCAGCCGAGCGCGGCCGCGCCGTTGTAGTCGTACTCCTCCAGCCGGATGACGATCAGCAGCGGCGTGATCTCGGTCTTCATCGGCAGGTTGCCGGCGATGAAGATCACCGAACCGTACTCGCCGACGGCGCGCGCGAAGGCCAGCGTGAAGCCGGTAAGCAGCGCCGGCAGCACCGTGGGCAAGATGATCCGGCGGAAGATGTAGAGCGGCGTGGCGCCGAGGGTCTCGGCCGCTTCCTCCACGTCCCGCTGGACCTCCAGCAGCGACGGCTGCACGGTGCGCACCACGAAGGGCAGGCCGATCAGCGTGAGCGCGATCGTGATGCCGAGCGAGGTGTAGGCCACCTTGATGCCCAGCGGCTCGAGGTACTGGCCGATCCAGCCATTGCTGGGCAAACACCGCCGTCAGCGCGATGCCCGAGACCGCCGTGGGCAGCGCGAAGGGCATGTCGATCATCGCATCGAGAACCTTGCGGCCGGGGAACTCGTAGCGCACGAGCGTCCACGCCACGATGAAGCCGAACACGATGTTGATGAGGGCGGCGACCAGCGATGCCCCGAAGGTCAGGCGATAGGAGGCCAGCGCGCGCGGACTCAGTGACGACGGCCACGAAGTCCGCCCAGTTCATGCTGGCGGTCTTGAGGACCAGCGCCGTCAGCGGCAGCAGGACGATGGCGCTGAGAAAGAATGTGGTGAAGCCGAGGGTGAGGCCAAAGCCCGGAAGCACGCTGGGTTGGCGAAAGCCGCTCACGGACGCTGCGTGCCTCGCTGCGTCAGGCCAGCAGCACGGGCCAGCCCGGCGACTGGGTGAGGAGCGCCTCGAAGTTCTCGGGAAGCGATCCTGCCTCGGGCGAGCCCGAGCACCAGCATCTGTCCCGGCTGGCTCGCCGAGTTCCCGCAGCAGTTCCTCGATGCGATCACCGAGCCGCAGCTCGGTGCGGACGTCCAGGCCGTGGCCGGCCTGGGCTTCGGAGCGGACGTCGAGCAACTGCCTGACGCCGGCCGTCCGCGTCCGCTCCGGGCTTCCGCTGGGCAGGATGCCGAGAAAGACTGCCTCGGCGGGCACGTGGCGCAGGAGGCTGGCCGTCATCGCGAGGGTGGCACGCCGCGCCACCTGCCCGGCGAAGTGGACGACCACCCGTGCCGGCGGCGCCGCATCCTCGGGCAGGCAGAGGACCTGGCGTCACCCCGCGGCCGAGCAGCTGGCGGACCCGGCTGGGGCAGCCCGGTCCCGCTGCAACGACCGCCACGCCGGCGGGAGCGGGACCCGGTGGCGGCAGCATCTGCCGCGAGGTCGGGCTCGACCTGGGCCGAGAGCCGGGTCTGCATGCGCGCGGCCAGGTCGGTCGAGCCAGTGGTTCGCCATCAGCCGGTCCGCCGCCTCCCGGGATTCGGCGCACACGGTGAAGCTGGACAAGGGCGTCGGGAGCACGTGAATGCGCCGCGTGCCCACGGCCACCAGTCGCCCGGGCGCCAGCGGAAACGCGCGCTGCTCCGGCTGGGTGCGCGTGACGTCGATCCAGACCGGGGCCATGGTGCTGGCCGGTGGCATTCCGCTCGGCACCCTCCGTTCCCATCCGGATGCGCAGCCGCTCGAGCGCGCCCGTGAACTGCATTTCCTCGACGTGGCCATAGCCGAGGAAGCTGGTCGTCAGCGTATCCCGGTCGGGGGCGAGTTCCACTTCCTCGGGCCTGAGCATGGCCACCACTTCCTGTTCGCGCCGGGGCGGTCCGGCGGGCCGTGCGTCCCGGGCCGAGCCTCAGCCGATGCCCGGCGCTCCGCGAGCAGCAGGTTCGCCGCCCCGAGGAACGTGGCCACGAAGCGGGTCGCCGGGCGGCTGTAGAGCTCGGTCGGCCGGCCCACTTCCAGCAGCCGGCCCAGGTTCATGACGCCAAGCCGGTCGCCCAGCGCGAAGGCCTCTTCCTGGTCGTGCGTGACGAGGATGGTGGTAATGCCCAGCTCCCGCTGGACGGAGCGGATCGTCCGGCGCAGCTCCTCGCGGATCTTGGCGTCGAGCGCGCCGAAGGGCTCGTCGAGCAGCAGCACCTTGGGCTTGTGCGCCAGTGCGCGGGCCACGGCCACGCGCTGCTGCTGGCCGCCCGACAGCTGCGTTGGCAGGCGGTCGTCCATGTCGGCGAGCCCGATGAGCTCGAGCAGCTCCTTGCGGCGCCGCACGCGCTCCGCCGCCTTCTTCCGGCGCACGCGCAGCGCGAACTCGATGTTCTCGCCGACGGTCATGTGCCGGAAGAGCGCGTAGTTCTGGAACACGAAGCCCACTTCCCGTTCGCGGGCGGAAACCTGCGTGACGTCCCGGCCGAACAGCGTGATGCGCCCGTGGTCGACCTCGGTCAGGCCGGCGATGGCGCGGAGGAGGGTGCTCTTGCCGCTGCCGCTGGGTCCCAGGAGGACGAAGAACTCGCCCTCGGCCACCGCCAGCGACACGTCGTTGACGACCGGGTTGCCCTGGTACTGCTTGGTGACCTGATCGAGGGTGATGGACATGGGCGGGCAAGAATACCGGCCCGGCGGTCGTGCCGTCAGTTATAGACCGGTTACAAACCGGTTGCCGTAGGAGCGGCTTCAGCCGCGACCGGGTCCCCTCGGTCGAGCTGAGACGCTCTCTGCCGGAGGACCCGGTCGCGGCTGAAGCCGCTCCTACGGCGGCAGGGTCTGTCCCCGGGTCTCGACCACCCAGGGAATGAACAGCAGGCCGATGAGGGGCACGAAGGCCACGGCGAACAGGGCGTTGAGGATGACGGAGGGCGCCCCGGCCCCGGCGGCGGCGACCGCGCCGACGACGAACGGGCCCGCCGCGGCCACCACCCGGCCGATGTTGTAGCAGAACCCGGATCCCGTGGCCCGCAGCCGGGTGGGGAACAGCTCCGGCAGGTAATAGGTGAAGCTGCCAAAGACCCCGAAGACGCTGAGGCCGATGAAGAAGTACATGTACAGGCGCGCCTCGTTCGGGATGTCCAGGCCGAACGTGGCCATCAGCGACAGGGCGGCGACGCCGAAGTAGATCGCGAACATCGGGCGACGGCCGAGGCGCTTCGCGATCGGTATGGTCAGCAGCGTGCCAATGAGGCCGCCGAGGTTGAAGGCCGTGGTGGCGATCGTCTTCCAGCTTTCCACGAGCGCGTTGGTGGCCGCCTTGTCGAGTCCGGCGGCCGCCGCCTCGACCTGGCCAAGGGTGGCGCTGACCACGGGAATAAACGCGTTGCAGCTCCACCAGGTCAGCAGTGCGACGAAGGTCATCAACAACGCGCTGCGGGTCCGCGGCCAGAACACGGGATTGAACAGTTCCCTGATCTGCGGCGGGGCCTGGGCTCGCGCCGTGTTGACCCAGCGGTCCGGTTCCTTGATGTACAGGCGCACCAGCAGCGCGGCGGCAGCCGGCAGCAGGCCAAACAGCAGAACGAATCGCCAGCTGGTCTCGGGGCTCTCCGTCATCAGGTTGCCGGCCACGAGGGCATTCACGCCGGTCGCCAGGAAGAGGCCGAACGGGGCTGCGGTATACAGCAGGGCCCCGGCCTCCACCCGGTGCTCCTCGTCCACGACCTCGGCCACCATGGCGGCGCCCGCGGCCCATTCGCCGCCGATTCCGAGGCTCGCGATCAACCGGCACGCCGTGAGTTGCCAGATGTCGGTGACGAACGCGCAGGCCGCAGTGCCGATGGCGTAGAGGACCATCGTGATCATCAGGGTCCGGCGGCGGCCGAAGCGATCGCTGATGGGGCCGAAGATCACGCCGCCCACCGCCCAGCCGATGAGGAACAGTGACGTCAGCAGCCCGGTCCAGAACAGGGTGGCCGATCGCGCCTCCGGCGAGCCCAGCGGCAGCCCGAGCAGGGTGGGCACCGCGTTGGGTGCCACGTAATTGAAGAGCAGCCCGTCGAAAACGTCGAAGCCCCACCCGAGCCAGGCTGCAGCGAGGACGGTCCACTGGTAGCGGGTGAAGCGGAGCATGCGCGGCGCATGGTAGCAGCACCCGGGCGGCTTTCAGGCCGTGGCGGCACAGGCCCTTGACCTATCCCCCGGGAGGGGATAAGAATCGACGCCTGTGAACCTCATCGGGATGCACCCATGTCTGCCGCCAGAACCGCCGCCCGCCCAGGCCCCCGGGCCACGATGCCGTCACCCACCGTACCCACAAGGACGTGGTCAACCGGCTGCGTCGCGCCACCGGCCACCTGCAGACGATCGGCGGCATGATCGAGTCGGGCCGGGAATGCGCCGATATCGCCCAGCAGCTGCACGCCGTCATCCGGGCGCTGGAGGAGGCCAAGTCCACGCTGATTCACGACCACATCGAGCATTGCCTCGAGGACGCCATCGGCCCGACGAGCCGCGACCAGCGGGCGACCATCGAGGGCTTCAAGAAGATCAGCCGCTACCTGTAGGCGGCGCGCGAAGGGAGAGCATGGCACTGATGCGCGACGCACTGGACTGGCTGGGCTTTGGCGAGAAGGGCCACGCGGCCGGGCACGCCCATCACGGCCATGGCCACGGCCACGACGGCGGCCACGCCCACACGCACGGCGTCATCGATCCGACGATCGCCACGACCGAGCGGGGGATCTGGGCGATCAAGTGGTCCTTCGTGATCCTCGCCATCACGGCCGTCTTCCAGATCTTCATCGTCCTCCTGTCAGGCAGCGTCGCGCTGCTGGCAGACACCATCCACAACGTGGGTGACGCCGCCACTGCCATCCCGCTCTGGATCGCCTTTGCATTCGCGCGGCGCAAGCCCAGCGACCAGTTCACCTACGGCCTGGGCCGCGTTGAAGACCTGGCGGGCATGACCATCGTGGGCCTGATCCTGTTCAGCGCCCTCGTCGCCGGGTACCAGACCATCGACCGGCTGATCAATCCGCAGGAAATCAGGTTTCTCGGCGCGGTGGCAGCGGCTGGCGTGATCGGCTTCATCGGCAACGAGGTCGTGGCCGTGTTTCGTATCCGGGTCGGCCGCGAGATCAACAGCGCGGCGCTGATCGCCGACGGCTATCACGCCCGGGTGGACGGGCTGACGAGCCTGGCGGTGGTCGGCGGTGCCATCGGTGTCTGGCTGGGCTTCCCCCTGGCGGACCCGCTCGTGGGCGGGCTGATCACCGCTCCTGATCTTCGGCATCGTCTGGCAGTCGGCCCGCGCGGTCTTCACCCGCGCGCTGGACGGCGTCGAGCCGGAATTCACGGCCCTGCTGCGGCATACCGGTGAGCACGTGCCGGGCGTCCGGGGCGTCCAGAACGTCCGCACGCGCTGGATCGGGCATCGCATGTACGCCGAGGCGGACGTGGTGGTGGACGATTCGCTGCTCGTGCGCGAGGCCGCGATCATCACCGAGAAGCTGCAGGCGCAGGCCGGGAAGCACCTGCCGGCGCTGGCCTCACTGCGGCTCGCCCTGGCGACCGGCATCGATCCGGAGGAAGCAGGCCGCGCCGGCAGAATCCGGCGCCACCCCATGACCACGGCGAGGCCCATCAGGGGCACGACCACGAGCACGGCGAGCACGGGCACGTGCACTAGCGCCCGGTCAGGACCACCACTTGCTCCGGGCGAGCCGGGCCATGCGCCGGTAGACGAGTCCGTGGGCTGAGGCGCTGCTGGTAGAGCGGAATGGCCGGCTCGCCAGTTGGCAACGACCACGATCTCTTCCTCGCGCTTCGCGAGCTTGTTCACCATCAGCCGGCCCGCGTCCGCCGCGTCCATCCCCGAGCCGCGGCCCCACTTGCTGTCCTTACCCACCTTGCTGCCGTCGGCCTTGAAGGCGTTGGCATTCACGTTGGATTTCACCGCCGCGATGATCAGGGTCGAGAAGTGGATGTTGTCCGGTGCATGCTCGGCGCGCAGGGCATCGCACAGTCCGTGCACGGCATGCTTGGAGGCGCAGTAGGCGCTGCGGTTCGGGATCCCGAACTTCCCGGCCACGCTGGAAGTCACGACGACATGGCCGCTACCCTGGGCGCGCATCACCGGCAGCACCGCATGGATGTGGGCCGCCGGGCCCATGACGTTCACCTCGATGATCGTCCGGAATACGTCGAGCGTGGTCTCCGCAAAGCGGCTGCGCTGGGAGATCCCCGCATTGCAGATCAGCACGTCGATCCGGCCCATCCGCTCGTTCACGCAGCGCGACCTTGCCGGGTAAGGCCGGCGTAGTCGGTGACGTCCATCGGCAGCACGACATGGTCGCCGGCGGTCATCCGCCCCCGGACGCGTTCGAGTTCGTCGGCCCGCCGTGCGGAGAGCACGACCCGCGCGCCGGCCTCGGCGAATGCCACTGCCAGTCCCTCGCCGACGCCCGATGAAGCTCCGGTGATCCAGACAACCTGGTTGTGAAATGTGCCGGGGCTCATCGTCGCGAAATATAGCATCGGCCCCGACCGCGCCCGGAACCGTGGCGTCCGTCACCGGCTGGGCGGTGGCGGCCTGCCGCGCAGATTGGTCACGAGTCCCGAGCTGACCAGCTGGAACTCGGTCGGGTACCAGAACTGCTGCCCCGTGCGGATCCAGTTCTCCAGGAACCAGTCCGGAAGGCCCCGCTCGTGCAGGTAGCCCAGCTCGGCCCGGAACCCCGAGGCCACGGGGTTCGAGGACAAAACTTCCCAGTTTCTGGGCAGGTGAACGCCCATGCGCGCCCCCCGCTGCAGGTAGCGCAAGCGGCCCCCGGCAAAGGCGGACACGCACGCGCTCGAGCACTCGCGCGCGGTGTAGGTGTCCAGGTCCCATTCCAGGATGACGGCGCGGAGTCGCCTGGCCTCCGACAGCGCACCGCCCCCGCTGTCGAGCCGGATGCGGCGTACGCCGGGGTTGGTGAGCAGGATCCTCTGCACGGCTGCGGCGACGCCGAACCCGAGGCCGCCGCTGACCGCGATCTCACGGCCTGCGTGGAGCAGCGTGACGGTGTGGCTGTAAGGCCCGATGGCCAGCGCCACGCGGGCGCCGATCACCTGTTGCGCGCCGAACACGAGTCCCCGCATCGTGATGAGCACGGTAAACAGGAACGCGGTGACCTGGATGACACGACCGGTTTGCCAACGGTCCGGTAGCAGGCTGCGCCGTTCCCCGCAACGCCACAGCCCCACCATCTGCCACAGGGGCACCAGGCCGATCTGCAGGAACTGAAGTGCGGATGAGGCGCTGAACTTGCCGAGCGTGTCAGCGCTGGCGAAGTCGCCTGCTGCCGCCAGCCGCGGCACTGACCCACCACAGGGCCGCGGAGACGACCACGCAGTTGACCCACCACGTGACGCCCGGGCCCAGCTCCCCGCGCCAGTGTCGAACGATGTAGCCGGTCACGGGATTCGGGCTAGTGGCCGAAGTCCAGGACCTCTGAGGAGCGGGCTTCGCCGGGATCGAAGCGTACCGGCCGCCCGTCCTTGAGCCAGACGGCGAGGGCGAACCCGAAGACCGCCAGGTTGGCGATGCCCGTCAGGATGACTGGTCCCGAGATCATCCAGTGATCGTAGATGTAGCCGCCGGCGAGGCTGGTGGCGAGGATCCCCGCGGCCCCGCACAGGCTTGCAAAACCGATCACGGAGCCGCGCACGTCGATCGGCGTCTCCTGGCCCATGAGTCCGGTCACGGTCAGGATCACGCTCATCTGGCCAATGCCCACGAGAACCGCGCCCAGGTAGCCGAGCGGGCCGAACGGGTTCACTTGCAGGCCCAGGAGCGTGTAGCCGATGCCCGCTATCAGGAGCGCGGCGCAGACGCAGGCCAGGCGGTGGAAGCGGTCTATGAAGATACCGGCGACGGGCGCCCAGAGCAGCGAGGCTCCGGTGATCAGTGCGAACATGATCCCCGCCTGCTTCAGGGCGGCCGCCGAGTCGAGGCCTTCGTTCCTGCCCACCTGCTGCAGCCACAGGGACACGAACACGGCCACCAGCGTCAGATCCGCCCGGGCGACGAACGACCCCGCGTAGCAGACCACCAGCCGGGGATTCTCCCGTCCCTGGGAGAGCCCGACGGAAAGGGCCTTTCGCAGGCTGACCTTCCTCGAATGGCCGGTGGGCGTTCCACCCTTGAGCCCTGCCTGCATGACGATGGCCGTCACGAGGGCCAGGCCGGCCATGGCCAGCAACATGTAGCGCCCGGCATCCGCGGCGCTCGCGCCCTGCGCCTGGAATATCGCGGGGAGGCCCGGCAGGATCAGTCCGGCGGCGACGCCGACCCCCAACCCGTTGAGGAACCCGGTGGCTCCCGACAGCTTGCCGCGGGAGTTCTCGGCCGGATAGTCCGCAGCCGTGACCGCGATCATCACTCCCGCGATGGAGACGCCGATCGCGTAGATGAAACGGTACAGGTACAGGTCGAGTTCCGTCTCCGCCGTGGAATACAGGGCGAAGCCGAGAGCCGCAATCACCACGCCCGCGGCAAACAGTGGCCGGCGTCCGACGCGGTCGGAGAGCGCGCCGACGACGCTGATCAAGGCAAGCGCCACGACCTCCTGCATGGTGACGAGAAAGCCGGTGATCCGGCCCTGCTCCGACTCCGGGATGCCGACGATCTCGCTCAGCACATAGGGCTGGGAGATGCTGAGGAAGGCCACGATCGGCATGATCATGAAGTTCAGGTAGAGGAAGGTCCAGGCATTGACGCCTGAAATCCCGTTCGCGAACTCAATCGGCCCGATGCGGAAATTGCGTCCCTGAGTCAACGGCGGTCCTTCCATCCGATGGTTCCGGCAGTGCGCGGCCCGGCGCCGGCGTCGTGAGGAGTCGCGCACTCTGAACGGGCCTTACTGCGCAAGTCAACCCGGAGAATGACCGCCAGTTGCTCGCGGTTATGTTGCGGCCCGGTGGTAGTTTCGCCCGGCAACCCGCGCCGGATGCGGGTTCGCAGCGGTTTCCGCAGGCAGGTCTGGCGGCCCGGCGGCGGGTCTGGCACCGTAGCCGGACCATGCGCAGAGTCCGGCCCATCATTGGCGTCATCTCGGACCGGCGCACCCTGGGGCATCACCCCTTTCAGGTGCAGGGCGAGAAATACCTCACGGCCATCGTGGCCGGTGCGGGTGGCTATCCCGTGGGCCTGCCGGTGCTCGGCCCGGCCCTCGACGACGGCTTCGACCTGCTGGAAGTCCTCGAGTCGCTCGACGGGCTCCTGCTGACCGGCTCGCCGTCCAACGTCGAGCCCCATCGCTACCAGGGCGCGGCGAGTCGCCCGGGCACCCTGCACGACCCGGAGCGCGACCATTCCGCCTTTGAGCTGATCCCCGCCGTGGTCCGGGAGGGGATTCCGCTGTTCGCCGTCTGCCGCGGCTTCCAGGAGCTCAACGTGGCCTACGGCGGCACCCTGCACCAGGACGTCCACAACGTCCCCGGCAAGCTGAATCACCGGGAGGACAAGGCTGCGCCGCTCGAGGCCCAGTACGCGCCGGTGCACGAGGTGCGCTTCACGCCGGGCGGCATGCTGGCGCGGATCACCGGCAGGGACGCCGCCCTGGTCAACTCCGTGCACTCCCAGGGCGTGGACCAGCTGGGCGCCGGGCTGGTCGTCGAGGGCACCGCGCCCGATGGCCTGATCGAGGCGGTGACGGTCGCTGGTGCCCCGGGGTTCGTGCTTGGCGTGCAGTGGCACCCCGAATGGCGGGTGCGCGAGAGTGAGGTTTCCATGGCAATTTTTCGGGCGTTCGGTGACGCCTGTCGGAGTTACCGGGCATGAGTTCCATGAATGAAGAGCAGCTGCGCGAATGGCTCGTCGACAACAAGATCGACGAAGTCGAGGCTGTCGTGGCCGACATGGCAGGAGTTGCCCGCGGCAAGTACATGCCGGCGCGCAAGTTCACCGAGCAGGGCGGCATGCGCCTGCCGGAGTCCGTCTTCATCCAGTCGGTGACGGGCGAGTACATCGACGACTATCTCGAGGAAGGGGTGATGAACCCCGCGGACCGGGACATGGTCGCGAAGCCCGACCTGGACACGCTGCGGCTCGTGCCCTGGGGCGAGGAGCCCACCTGCTGCGTCATCCACGACTGCTACACGCAGGAGGGCGATCCGGTGGACATCGCGCCCCGGCAGGTCCTGCGCCGGATCATGGGCATGTTCCGGGACCGGGGACTGGTCCCCGTGGTGGCGCCGGAGATCGAGTTCTACCTGGTCAAGCGCAACACCGACCCTGACTACCCGCTGGAGCCGCCGATCGGCCGCTCCGGCCGGAAGGAAACCGTCCGCCAGCCCTACAGCATGGACGCCGTGGACGAGTTCGAGCCCTTCATCGAGGACATCTACGACTATTGCGAGATCCAGCGCCTGCACGTGGACAACCTGGCCCACGAGAGCGGCACCGCCCAGCTGGAGATCAACTTCCAGCACGGCGACGCCGTGGAGCTGTCCGACCAGATGTTCCTGTTCAAGCGCACGATCCGCGAGGCGGCGATGCGCCACGAGATCTACGCGACGTTCATGGCCAAGCCGATGGAGAACGAGCCGGGCAGTTCCATGCACTGGCACATCAGCCTCCGGCGCAGCGACGGCGACCAATGCCTTCTCGAATGCCGACGGTTCGGAAAGCGACATGTTCCGCAACTTCATCGGCGGGCTGCAGAAGTACGGGCCCGAGACCACGATCTTCCTGGCGCCCTACGTGAACTCCTACCGGCGCTTCACCCGGTACATGTCGGCGCCGATCAATCTCGAGTGGGGCTATGACAACCGCACGGTCGGCCTGCGCGTGCCCCAGTCGGACCCCGACAACCGCCGCATCGAGAACCGGATTGCCGGCGCCGACGTGAATCCCTACCTGGCCATCGCGGCGTCGCTGGCCTGCGGACTGCTGGGTATCGAGGAGGGCCTTCAGCCCGGCGCTCCGGAGCAGGGCAACGCCTACAAGCGGCCCTTCGCGCTGCCGGGCAGCCTGTCCGACGCCCTGGAGCGGCTCGAGCGCAGCGACCGGCTGCGGACCCTGATGGGCGACCGGTTCGTGAAGATCTACAGTGCCATGAAGCGGCAGGAGTACCAGGCCTACTTCGAGGTCATATCTCCCTGGGAGCGCGAATTCCTGCTATTGAATGTCTGAGACCGGAACATGTCTCCTGAAGGGCAGCGGTCATGACTGAGAATCTCGCCAGGTGGCAGCAGGAGGACCGGCAGCATTTCCTGCACCCGTTCACGGATCACCGCCAGCTTGGCGAACGCGGCACGCGGGTCATCACGCGGGCCGAGGGCGTGTACATCTGCGAGGAGAACGGCCACAAGATCCTGGACGGGATGTCCGGGCTCTGGTGCGTCAACCTGGGCTACAGCCGCCCCGAGCTGGCCGAAGCGGGCTGCCGGCAGCTGCGGGAGCTGCCTTACTACAACAGCTTCTTCCAGTGCACCCACCCGCCGGCCATCGAACTGGCGCGTGAACTGTGCGAGCTGGCCCCGCCCGGCTTCAACCGGGTGTTCTTCACCAATTCGGGGTCCGAGGCGAACGACACCATCATCCGCCTCGTCCGGTACTACTGGAGCCTGCTCGGCAAGCCGGACAAGCAGATCATCATCGGGCGCCGCAACGGCTATCACGGCAGCACGGTCGGCGCCGCCAGCCTCTGCGGCATGCCATGGATGCATGCCCAGGCGGGCCTGCCGATCCCCAACATCCTCCACATCGAGCAGCCCTACTGGTTCGGCCTGGGTGGCGACCTGGACGCCGGACGAGTTCGGCCGCCGGATCGCTGGCGCAGCTCGCCACCACGATCGAGGAGGTTGGTGTGGACAAGGTGGCCGCGTTCATCGCCGAGCCCGTGCAGGGCGCCGGCGGCGCCATCATTCCACCCGCCACCTACTGGCCCGAGATCCAGAAGATCTGCGACCACTACGGCATCCTGCTGATCGCCGATGAAGTGATCAGCGGCATCGGCCGGCTGGGCCACTGGTTTGGCTCGCAGCACTACGGTATCCGGCCCGACCTCATGCCCTTCGCCAAGGGCATTACCTCGGGCTACCAGGCGCTGGGTGGCGTGATGGTGGGCGATCGGGTGGGCGACGTCCTGGTGGAGAAGGGCGGCGAGTTCTACCACGGCTTCACCTACTCGGGTCACCCGGTCGCCTGCGCCGTGGCCCGGGCCACGCTCAAGGTCATGCGTGACGAGAAGCTCGTGGACCGGGTCCGGGACAGCGTGATCCCCGCCTTCAGCAGCCGCTGGCAGAAGCTCGGTGAGCACCCGCTCGTGGGCGAGGCGCGCTCCGCCGGGCTCATCGGCGGGCTCGAGCTGGTGCCCCGCAAGGACAGCCGGAACCGCTTCGCCAAGGAACTCAAGGTGGGAGAGCGGTGCCGGGACTTCTGCATCGAGCAGGGGCTGGTCATGCGGGCGGTCGGCGACACCATGATCGTCGCGCCGCCGTTCATCATCACCGATGAACAGCTCGACGAGCTCGTGGACAAGGCCTGGAAGGCGCTCGACCTGACCCAGCGGTCGTTGGGCCCGGTTCGCAGCCCGGCTCGCGCGTAGGCTCGCGGTGTCGGGCACCGGGGCCAGCGACGAACATCCGCCGTCCTGGTACCTGGCCACTGCGAGGGGCCTGACGACCTACCCGCCACTCGCCGGCGTCACGACCGCCGACGTGTGCGTGGTCGGGGCCGGCTACACCGGCCTGTCCGCGGCCCTGCACCTGGCCGAACGCGGCTATTCCGTGGTTCGTGCTCGAAGGCCGGCGCGTCGGCTGGGGTGCATCGGGCCGCAATGGCGGCCAGCTCGGCACGGGACAGCGCCGGGAAGAGGCGGAGCTCGCGACCAGCTTCGGCACGGACGGTGCCCGGCAGCTGTTCCAGCTGGGGCTCGCCGGGCGCGACCTCGTGAAGGATCTCGTCCACCGGCATGCCATCGACTGCGACCTGACGCCCGGCCAGATCCTCAGCGCCGCGAAGCCGGGCGACCTACGGCACCTGGAGCACCGTGCGGCGACGCTCGCGCGGGACTACGACTATCCCTACCAGCGCGTCCTCTCCGGGCCGGAGCTGCGGGAGATCGTCGACAGCCCGGCCTATCACGGGGGTGTGCTGGATTCGGGAGCGGCGCATCTCCACCCGCTCAACTACGCGCTCGGCCTGGCGCGAGCCTGCGTCGCGGCCGGTGTGCGCATTCACGAGCAGTCCCGGGTGACCGGCTATTCGGGGACCAGTCCCATCGTGGTCGGGACGGGTCTGGGCGAGGTCCGGGCGCAGCACCTGGTGCTGGGCTGCAATGGCTACCTGGATTCCCTCGAGCCGCGCATCGCCGACCGGATCATGCCGATCAACAATTTCCTGCTGGCCACGGCGCCGCTGGGGCCTCTCGGCCGGCGACTCATCGCCGACCCGGCCTGCGTCCACGACACCTTGTTCGTCGTGAACTACTTCCGGCTGTCGCCGGACGGCCGCCTGATTTTCGGCGGCGGCGAGAACTACACCCGGGCGTTCCCGGCCGACCTCAAGGGGTTCGTCCGCCGCCAGATGCTGCGCATCTTCCCCCAGCTGGACCCGATCCCCATCGACTACGCCTGGGGCGGCACCCTGGCCATCACCATGAACCGGCTGCCCCATCTTGGACGACTTGCACCAAATGTGTACTTCGCCCAGGGCTATTCGGGTCATGGGATCTCGACGGCCACCCTGGCCGGTCAGCTGATGGCGGAGGCCATTGCCGGCACGGCCGAACGTTTCGACGTGTTCGCGCGCCTGCCACCCCCGTCGTTTCCCGGCGGCACCCTCCTGCGCTGGCCCGGGCAGGTGCTCGGGCATGCTCTGGTTCGCGATGCGCGACCGCCTGTAGGCCCCGCGCCCGGTAATTTGGCGTTTATACTCTCCCGCAGTTTCCTCAGGGGGATCCTTAACGCATGAATCGCATCCTGCAATCGAAGCTGGCTGGCCTGGGCGCCGCGGCGCTCGTCGTCGCCTCCGGAACTGCCCACGCAGGGGTCAGTTCGACACTCACCATCGCCATCCGACTATGACTTCCGGGGCATCACCCAGACCGCGCTCGATCCCGCCTTCCAGGGCAGCCTCGACTGGGAAGGCGAAAGCGGCCTGTACGCCGGCCTGTGGGGCAGCAACATCGATTTCGGCCAGGACGGCGGCGAAGGCGTCGATCCGGTGGATCTGAACGTCGAGGTGGATTTCATCCTCGGCTACGCGGGTTCGTTCACCGAGGACCTGGGCTACGACGTGGGTGCCACGTACTACAAGTACCTGGGCGACGACAACGGCGACGTGGACTTCGACTACCTCGAACTCTATACCGGCCTCAGCTACAAGATCGTGTCCGGCACGGTCTGGTACTCGTCGGACTTCAGCAACTCCGGCGAGACGGCGTGGTACGCGGAGCTCAACGCCGAGGTGCCCGTCGTCTGGGACGTCGGCCTGGTCCTCCACGTCGGCTACAACTTCGGCGACTACTGGAAGCCAGACGACGTTCGGCCTCGACGAGTTCTACGACTATTCGGTCGGCCTCGCCCGCTCCTTCGGCCGCTTCGACTTCGAGGTCAAGTACATCGACGGCAGCGACCTGAAGGAACTGGACTGCTCCCGGTCAGGTGTCGAGTGCCTGGACGACGTCTTTTCTCGTCCGAGAGCAAGGTCTATCTTCGCCATCTCCACCACGTTCCCGTGGACTGAGCGAAGAGTAGCAACGGCTCGGCAAGGCAATAAACCCCGCGCAGCCGGTAAGGCCGCGCGGGGTTTCTTATTTCTCCGCCTTCGCCATCTGCATCTCCAGCGCCAGCCGGCGCTCCTGGCGGCGCATGTAGAGCGCCGACAGCACCACGCCCAGCCCCACGATGGTCACCATGATGGTGGCCAGGGCGTTGATGTCCGGGCTGACGCCGAGCCGCACCTTGGAGAAGACCACCATGGGCAGCGTGGTGGAGCCCGGGCCGGCCACGAACTGGGAAATCACCAGGTCGTCCCAGGACAGCGTGAAGGCCAGCAGCCAGCCGGACAGGATGGCGGGCAGGATCAGCGGCAGCGTGATCGTGAAGAACACCTTGGCGGGGCGCGCCCCGAGGTCCAGTGCGGCTTCCTCCAGGGAGTCGTCGAAGGTGGCCAGGCGGGACTGCACGACCACCGTCACGTAGGCCATGGCGAACGTGATGTGGGCGATCATGATCGTGGCGAAGCCCCGGCCCTGGGGCCACCCGATCAGCTGCTCGAGGAACACGAACAGCAGCAGCAGCGACAGACCCGTGATCACTTCCGGCATCACCAGCGGGGCCGTGGTCATGCCGGACAGCAGCGTGCGGCCCCTGAAGGGCCCGAAGCGTGCCAGCACGAGCCCCGCCAGTGTGCCGAGGATCACCGCGCCCGTGGCGGTCATGGCCGCCACCTTGATCGAGAGCCAGGCCGCCCCGAGGATCTGCTCGTTGCTGAGCAGGGCCCGGTACCACTTGAGGGTGGGGGAGTCGTCGGCATCCCAGACCGTCACCAGCCGGGAATTGTTGAACGAGAAGAAGATCATCGACAGGATCGGCACGTACAGGAACGCAAAGCCGAAGAACAGCGCGAAGCGCCTGAACCAGCTCCTGGATTTCATTTCCTTGCCCCCGCCAGTTCCCGGTTCTGGAAACGCTGGAACAGCATGATCGGCACCACCAGCAGCAGCAGCATGGCGATGGACACGGCGCTGGCCACCGGCCAGTCCCGGTTGGCGAAGAACTCGTCGGACAGCACGCGCCCGATCATCAGCTGGTCCGACCGGCCGAGCAGCGAGGGGATGACGTACTCGCCCACGGCCGGGATGAACACCAGCAACGAGCCGGCGACGATGCCCGGGAAGGACAGCGGGCAGCGTGATGCGCAGGAACGACTTGATGGGCCCTGCGCCCAGGTCGGCCGACGCCTCGAGCAGCGTCAGGTCGTGCTTCTCCAGGTTCGAGTACAGCGGCAGGATCATGAAGGGCAGGTAGGAATAGACGATGCCGATGTACACCGCGAAATCGGTGTACATCATGGTGAATGGCCCAGCCCGACGATGCCGAGGGCCTGGTTGATCACGCCGTCGGTCTTCAGCAGGCCGATCCAGGCGTAGACGCGCAGCAGGAATGACGTCCAGAACGGCAGGATGATCAGCATCAGCCAGATGTTGCGCAGGGTCGGCGTGGACCGCGCGATGGCGTAGGCCATCGGATAGCCCAGCAGCAGGCAGAAGATGGTCGAGATCGCCGCCACCTTGACCGAGTAGAGGTAGGAACTGATGTAGAGCGGGTCGGACAGCAGGAAGGCGTAGTTGCCCAGGTTGAGGTTCACGGCGTAGGCCACGTCGCTGACCCTCTCGACGAGCGGGGCGAACGGTGGCATCGCCAGCCGGACCTCGGAGAAGGACAGCTTCAGGACGATGATGAACGGCACCGCGAAGAACAGGAACAGCCAGAGGTAAGGGACGGCGATGACCAGGCGCTGTCCCGCCCAGTTCTTGCGCACGTACTGGGACCATCGCGGCGGGCCGAAGCGGTAGAGCAGGGAGAAGATCAGCCCCAGCCGCCCGGCTCCCCAGGCGTCGATGGGTGGCCTCTGCGGCTGTCGGATCTGGGAGCGGGCCATGAGGTTCCGGTGGCCGCGAAGGGCCTACTGGGGAAGGATCACCGGGCTGGACGCATCCCAGGACAGCCACACCGTCTCGTCCCAGGAGATGCGTTCACTCGAGTTGCCGGACCGAGTTCGGCAGCGTCACCCGGACCATCTTGCCGCTGTCGATCCTCACCAGGTAGATGGACATGTCGCCCATGTAGGCGATGTCCTTCACCACGCCCTTCGCCCGGTTCTCCGGTGCCGGCGGGCTCCTCCCGCGTGATGCTCGATCTTCTCGGGGCGGATGGCCGCCCAGACGGCCGCGCCGGGCGCGGCGCTGATGCCGTGGTCCACGTAGATGGCGCAACTGAGCTCGGGCGCCTGGATCCGGACGTAGTTCGGTTCGTCCTCGATCAGGCGTCCCTCGAACATGTTGACCGACCCGATGAAGTCGGCCACGAACTTGGACGTCGGGTACTCGTAGATCTCGGTTGGCGTGCCGACCTGCACGATCTCGCCCCGGTCCATGACCCCGATGCGCGAGGCGAGCGTCATGGCCTCTTCCTGGTCGTGGGTCACCACGACGAAGGTGACGCCCAGCTTTTCCTGCAGGTTGATCAGCTCGAACTGGGTGGCCTCCCGCAGCTTCTTGTCGAGCGCGCCGAGCGGCTCGTCCAGCAGCAGCAGCTTGGGCTTCTTGACCAGTGCCCGGGCCAGGGCCACCCGCTGGCGCTGGCCGCCGGAGAGCTGGTGCGGCTTGCGCCGCGCCAGCTCGCCCAGCTTGACCATCTCCAGCATCTCCGTCACCCGCTGGTCGATCTCCTTGCGGGACAGCTTCTCCTGCTCCAGTCCGAAGGACACGTTCTTCTCCACCGTCATGTGGGGAAACAGCGCGTAGGACTGGAACATCATGTTCACCGGGCGCTCGTAGGGCGGCATGTCCGCCATGTCCTGGCCGTCGATGAAGATCCGGCCGGAGGTCGGCGCCTCGAAGCCGGCCAGCATGCGCAGAAGCGTGGTCTTGCCGCAGCCGGACCCGCCCAGCAGGCAGAAGATCTCGCCCTTGAAGATGGTCAGCGAAACGTTGTCGACGGCGACGAAGTCGCCGAAGCGCTTCGTGACGTTCTCGATGCGGACGTATTCGTTGGTCTTGTCGATGGGCCGGGGAGGTCCGCCCTCCCCATGACTCTGGCCCTGTCGCTCCGGCACGGGCGGGCGCCGCGCTATTGCCCGGTCTTGAATCGTGTCCAGGTGCGGGTCAGCAGCCGGGTGAACTGGCTGACTCTCGGCCAGGTCCGGCACCAGCTTTGGCTTGATCGCCTCGGCCGGGATAGATGCCCGGGTCGTTACGGATCTCCTCGTTGACCTGGCTGAAGGACGCCGCGTTGCTGTTGGCGAAGTTGACGAAGTTGGTGTTCTTCGCCGCCACGTCCGGGCGCAGCAGGTAGTCGATGAACAGGTGGGCGTTCTTCACGTGCTTCGCATCGGCGGGGATGGCGAGCATGTCGAAGAACATGACCGCGCCTTCCTTCGGGGAATCAGGTACTTGACCACCACGTCGTTGCCGGCTTCCGCGGCCCGGTCCCGGGCCTGCAGCACGTCACCGCTCCAGCCCAGCGCCAGGCAGATCTCGCCGTTGGCCAGGTCCTCGATGTACTTGGAGGAATTGATGTACTTGACGAAGGGCCGGATGGACGTCAGCACCTTCTCCGCAGCCGCCAGGTCCTCCGGGTTCTCGCTGTTGGCCTCCCTGCCCAGGTAGATCAGCACGGTGCCGACGACCTCGGACGGGGCGTCGAGGATGGAGACGCCGCAATCCTTGAATTTCGCCACGACCTTCGGGTCGTAGAACATCGCGAAGCTGTCCACGGGCGCATCCGGCATCGCCGCCTTGATCTTGGCCTCGTTGTAGCCGACGCCGGAGGTGCCCCACAGGTAGTTCACCGAGTGCTCGTTGCCCGGGTCGTGCAACGCCACGCGCGCCGTGATCTCGGTGTCCAGGTTCTTCAGGTTGGGCAGCTTCGACCGGTCGAGCTTCTGGAAGACGCCGGCCTTGATCTGCCGTTCGAGAAAGGAGGCCGATGGCACGACGATGTCGTAGCCCGTGCTCCCGGCGAGCAGCTTCGTCTCGAGGACCTCGTTGGAGTCGAAGACGTCGTACTTGACCGTGATGCCGGTCTCCTTCTGGAAGTCCTCGATGACGGTCGGATCGATGTAGTCCGACCAGTTGTAGACATTGAGCACCTTCTCGGCGTCCGTCTCGACTGCTGCCGGAGCCGCCGCTGCGGGCTCAGCCGGGGGTGCCGCCGGCTCGGCCGGCGGAGCCGCGGGCTTCTGCCCGCAAGCGACCAGGAGCATGGTGACGACCACTGCACCAGCCGCGGCGGGCAGTGACCTGCCAGGCAGATTGGAACCAAGGGAAGTGTCGCGCGCCGGATTCGTCATGATTGTTCTCCCGGGACCGCAGAAACATGAAAAGTGCCCACGGCCAGTTATATACCAGCGGCGGGGACCTGAGAAGGCGGTGGGAGGCGACGGGGAGGGCGCGCCCCTCCCCGTGAGCGGGCAGGATCAGATTCGGGAGGCGTAGATGCCCCACAGCTTGGCGATAGACGCGGCCTCGGCGCCTTTGACCTGGCTGAAGGCCTTGCGGGCTTCCGCGCCGTTCTTCAGCTGGATCTGGCTCCGGCCCATCAGCATGAGCGCGGCGTCGCGGTCGCCGCCCTTCTGCAGGGCGCGCTTCGCCGCCGCGAGGGCCTGATCGGCCTGGCCGTAGCTCAGCAGGACCTCGCCCACCTCGATCTCGTCCTGGCCCGACTTGGAGGCCGTGGCCTGCCGGGCGAGGTTGCCGAGGGTCGGCTGCTGGACCGAGGTCTTCTTGCGGGCATCGGCCAGGATGCGCTGGCTGCGCGCTTCATCCGTGGGGCCGAACACCTGCCTGGCGGAGCACTCTTCCATGACTCTCTGGGCCTCTGCGGGGAAGCCTGACTGGATACCGATGATCGCGGCGTCCATGCACACATCCGGCTTGTCCATGAGGTCGAGCTTGCCCATGAGGCGGTAGACGTTCATCGCGACCTGGTCGTCGCCGGAAGCCTGCTTGCGGAGGGTGCTGGAAAGGAGCTTCCAGTTATCCGGCGTCGGGTAGAGGCTGACGAGTTGCTCGGTCGTCCTGGCAACGCCGCTGGTGTCGCCCAGGGCGCTGTAGGACTGCAGCAGGATGCGCAGCCAGTTCTCGGCCGGCCGTCCGCCGGACAGGCGCACGGCATTCTGCACCGACGCGATGGCGGCCTTGTCGTTGCCCATCAGCTGGTAGGCCTGGCCGAGCATGGCGTGCATGCCGGCGTCGCCGCCGCCCGTGGCCTTCAGGTAGCGGTTGGAGTACTCGACCACCTTGTTCAGGTTGCGCGGTGACTGGAAGTTGAGCTGGGCGAGCTGCTTCAGGCGGTCGTTGACCTGGCCGGCCGGCAGCTGGCCGGAGCTGAGGCTCTTCTCGAAGGCAGCCGCAGCGGCAGCGTAATTGCGCTGCTGGGAGTAGATGAAGCCGTAGGTCTCGTTGATCTTGAACTGCTCGAAGGCCGTCTTGCCGGAGACGGCATCAGCGGCCTTGAGCTTCGTCAGCGCCGGGCCGTACTGGCCCTTCTTGCCGAGCGCCAGCGCCTCGGCCAGCGGCTCGCCGACCTTCTTGCTCACCTTGGCCTGCTGGGCCAGGGCCGGGGTCGGGGCCAGCAGGCCGCCGACGGTCAGGCTGGCTGCAACAGCCAGCGAAATGATGAGCAGAGACTTCTTGAGCATTTGTCCGACCCGTCCTTAGAAACCGCTACTGCTGGCCCGCGTAGATCGACCAGAGCTGCGCCAGCTGGGCATACTCCGGACTCTTCACCGATTCGAATGCCTTCACTGCTTCCGCAGTGTTCTTCGTAAGGATATACGCTCGGCCCAGGGACAGGTTGGCCTCGTCGACGCTCTTGACGCCGCCCTTGCCGATGCCGCGCTGTATTGCTTCGAGTCCCTTGGCTGGCTGATCGTAGCTCAGGTAGGCCTCACCGAGCTTCACGTCCGCCTCGCCTGCCTTGGCCGCCAGGGCCTCCTTCTCGAACTGGGGCAGGGTTTTCTGGTCGGATGCGGCAAGACGCTTCGACTCGGCCAGCAGAGCCTGGCTCTTCGTCTTGTCGCCGCTGCTCTCCAGGACGCCGCTGGCGTAACCCTTCTCCATGAACTTCAGCGCCTCGCCCGGTGAACCCAGCTGGGTGGCCAGAGTTGGCGGCCTCCGTGAACTCGTCCGCGTCATCCATGGCATCCACCTGGTACATGAGCCGGAACACCTGCAGGATCTGCCGGTCCTTGCTGGCCGCCTGGGCAAGCAGGCTCCGGGTCAGTGTCTTCCAGTGCTCCTTGCGGGGGTAATAGCGCACCAGCTCGGTGGTGGCCTCGGTGATGCCCGGGGCATTCTTCAGCTTGGAATAGGAGCTCTGCAGGATCAGCAGCCAGTTCTCATCGGGCTTCTGCCCGGCAGCCTGGGCCAACGCCGCCGCTTCCTTCATGTAATTCGCTGCTTCGCCGAAGTTGTCGCTGAAGTACGCCGACTGGCCCACGAGGCCCAGCATGGCGGGGTCCCGGGTGCCGGTGGCCTCCAGCCAGCGCTTGCCGAACTCGCCGGACCTGGCCAGGTCCCTGGGATCGGTCTGCAGGTAGAGCTGGGCAAGGAGGCGGAGCCGGTCGTTGACCTGCTCCGGCGCCAGCAGTCCGGACGCGAGACTCCGGTCGTAGGCCGTGGCCGCGGCGTTGTACTTCTTCTGCTTGATGGCGACGAAGCCGGCAAGCTCGTCGATCTGGAACTGCTCGAAGGGCGTCTTGCCGGGAACGGCCTCGGCCGCCTGCAACTGGACTTCCGCCTCGGCGAAGTTGCCGGCGTTGGTGAGTTCCAGGGCCGCCTGCAGCGGCTTCAGCACCTTCGGGTTGATCTTCGGCGCCTTGGCCTTGGGTGCCTGGGCCTGGGCGGCCGGCAGCACGCTGACACTGAGGACGGCGCAGCCGAGGAGCATCAGGCCGGTGGTTGCCAGGGCGGGGAAGATCTTGCGCATTGTCAAAACTCCAATCGAAGGTTGGCTGGCGAGCGCGCCATACCGGTCAACTGCAGGCCCGGTGTGGCGCTTCGCCGGCCATGGGCGGGATGTTCCGCTGACCGGGTGAATCAGTCCTGAATCGGCCTTGGCCGGACTTGAGCCAGATAGCGGAGGCGGGCGAGCCGGGCGCTACTGGAACTTTTCCGTTCCGACGATACCCATTTTCACCATGCTGTTGCGCTGCGCACTCGCGAGCACCTGGGCCACCGCGTCGTACTTCGCCCGGGGGTGTGCCTCGATCGCAACCTGGGGCTGCGGATCCTTCTGGGACTCGACCTTGAAGTAACGTTCCAGGGTGGCGAGATTCGCCACCGGCGTGCCGTTCCAGGAGATCGAGTTGTCGTAGTCGATCAGGATGTTGATGACCACCGGGGGGACCAGCGGTGGCGGATTGTTCGTCTGGGGCATATCCAGTTTCACGGCATGCGTCATCACCGGCAGCGTGACGATCAGCATGATGATGAGCACCAGCATCACGTCAATCAGTGGCGTGGTGTTCATCTCCATCATGGGGGCGCCTTCACCCCCGCTGGAACCTACCGACATACCCATCGTTCTGAACCTCTGGCCGGGACTATCGCCCGGCTACTAGCGGGAGCCGCGATTCGGCTCTGAAATGAAGCCGACCTTCTGGATGCCGCCCTTCTGGAGCTGAAGGATCACGCGCCCGACGTTCTCGAAGCGCACGTTGCGATCGCCGCGGACGTGGATTTCGGGCTGTGGCACCGTGACCGCGGCGATGCGGATGAGGTCGGCGAGGGCCTGCTGGTTGGGAACGCGCGATTCCTTCCAGTAGATATTGCCCTGCTGATCCACCGCAATGGTGATGTTCTCCGGCTTCGTCACGGTCGCGATATTGCTGGCCTTCGGCAGGTCGAGCTTCACCGTCTTGGTGATCACCGGAATGGTGATCAGGAAGATGATGAGCAGCACGAGCATGACGTCCACGAGCGGCGTGGTGTTGATCGCCGAGAGGATCTCGCCGTCACCGTCGCCGTCGCCCGCCGGTACGTTCATGCCCATGTTGCTGCTCCGACCCGTTCCTGTGCCGTGGTTACTTGCGCGTTCCCTGGGGACCGGCACGACCACCGACCAGTGCCGCATACAGGTCGTTGGTGAAGTAGCGCAGCTGGTCCAGGATCGCCTTGTTCCGGCGCAGCAGCCAGTTGTAGCCCAGCACCGCCGGCACGGCGACTGCCAGACCGATGGCGGTCATGATCAAGGCCTCACCCACGGGACCGGCCACCTTGTCGATGCTGGCCTGGCCGGCGACGCCGATCGCGATGAGGGCGTGATAGATGCCCCACACCGTGCCGAAGAGGCCGACGAACGGGGCAGTGGAACCCACCGACGCCAGGAAGGACAGGCCGCGTTGCAGGTCGTTGGTCATGCGATCCACGTTCTGCTGCAGCTTGCCGCTGATCCATTCCGCGACGGGAACGTGCTCGGTCAGCTTGCCGTCAGCGTGCTCGCTGGCCTTGATGCCGCTCTCGACCATGGCCTTGAAGACATTGCCAGTGCCGGAGAGCTTCTGCAGGCCATCGTTGAGGGAGTTGCCCGTCCAGAAGTCCCGGCCGGCTTCCTTGGCCTGCTTCAGGAGGCGCTGTTGCTCCCACAGCTTCGTCAGGATGATGAACCAGGAGTACAGGGACATCAGCACCAGGATCGTCAGGGTGCCCCGGGCGACGAAGTCACCCTGGGACCACAACTGGGCCAGACCGTAGGGGTTCTCTGCCTCGTTGGCGGCGAGGCTGGTGTCCACCGGGGCGTCTTCGATCGGCGCGATATCCATCGTGCCCATGTCCACCGGCGCGGTGCCGTCGAGCGGTGCGGCGTTGGGATCGATCGCCGGATCCACCGGAATGGTGCCATCGGCTGCCGGTACCGCCAGATCGGCGGGGGCCGCCAGCTCTGCGTCCGTGTTCTGTGCCAGCTGAATGTTATCGCCTGCCATGACTCACTTACCTTGAATGTTGCCCCGGTTTCCCGGGGCTGAAAATCAACCCTCGATCTTGAACGTAACCTTGACCGAGTGCCATGTCGTCACTGGATTGCCATCCTCGCTGCCCGGCGTGAAACGCCAGGCACGCAGGGCGTGCTTGAGTGCCGCTTCGTCGAGCCGCGGGAAGCCGCTGCTCTTCTGAACCTTGCCGTCCTGGACCTTGCCGTCGGGCCCCACGAGCACCTGCAGCACCACGGAACCCTCCTCGCCCAGACGGCGGGAGGTGGGCGGGTACTCGGGCTGGAAGCGGCGCTTGAATTTGGGGTCTATCTCCGGCGCCTTCTTGACCATGGCCTTGACCGGCGGCGGCGCGGGGGGCGGCTTTACGTTGGTGACGTTCGTCAGCGCGGTGGTCGCCGGCGCGTCCACCGGGACGTCAACCACGATGTCCGGCGGCGGCACATAGGGCGGTGGCGTCTCGATGGCAGGCGGTGGCGGAGGCGGTTCATCCTCCTCCTGAATTTCCTCGAGGATCTCGGCGATGATCGGCGGCGGCGGCCGGTCGACCTGGATGATGCCGAGGCTGGTGACGAGACCCCACACCAGCAGCACGTGAAAGGCGACGATGATCGCGAAGATCGTCGCCTTGCGACCGCTACTGCCCAGGCCGGTGTCGAAGGTGCTGTCCATGTCTGCTCTTCAGGTCTGCCTTTGGGCGCTTCTATTGCTCGACCAAGTGCGGTACGAAACGTGCTGTTCGAAACTGCTCTGCTGCAAGGCTGGTTCTGCCCGATCGCCAAAAGATGCGCCGGTTCCCGCGAGGAACCTCCAGGCGCCGCCCTGACTGCGCTAGTGCTGGCTTCTTCGTTCCGCTTAACCGGCCGCATTTTGCGCACGGTTGCGGGGCCAGCGACTCATGGACCGGGAACCCCCCTCGGGCCAAGGCCGCTAAATTTACCCGATCTTTCTGATGATTGCACATGGATCTATGCGTTACCGCTGCCTGCCGCGCCCACGCTGCGCCCATCAATTTGGAGCAGACTCCGGGCAATTAGTTTCCTGCCGGGGTGGTGTGGCCGCGGCAGCGCTGCAACAATGGCGCCGTTACAGGGGCAGGGCTCCCCGGGGGGCGGAGGCTTCCATGCGACAGGTCATTGCGCTCGTCGTGGCGCCGCTGGTTCTTCTGGCCGGTTGCGCGGCCGACGTCCTCGACAAGAGCGCGGATTTCGACCGGCACCGCAACAGCCGGATCGTGCAGCCTTTCGACAAGCCGGACAAGATCTATTTCGATGTCCGCTTCGGGCCGGAGTTCCCGGCTGACGACCCCGCGGCGGAAGAGGCCCGCATGCTCTGGCTCCAGGCGTGGCTGGAGCAGCGCCGGCTCTGCACCTCGGGCCACGAGGTCGTGGCCCGGCGGCCATTCGACTACTTCGAGGACAATCCGGCGGGTTATCAGCAGCGCTGGGAAATCCGCTGTGTTGTTCCTGCCGGCAAGTAGCCGGCAGGGTCTAGAGCAGCAGGAACCGTGTCCCGGGCGCCACCCGCCAGTGCCGGGCAAAGCCGGCATTCAGTTCGAGGACACCGACCACTGCCCCCTCGGAGCTGATGCGCTTCGTCGAGAAGGGCTCCGTGTCCCGGGCGATGGACCCCACGGTGCCGTCCGCCCGGATGAACAGCATGTCGAGGGGCAGCACCGTGTCCTTCATCCACATCACGAGTTCCCGGGGCGTGCCGTAGCCGAAGTACATGCCCTCGAACTCGCCGAGGGACTCCACGAACATCAGTCCCTGGGTCCTCTGGGCCGGTGTGCTGGCCATGAACAAGTCGACCAGCAGGCAGCGTGGCCCGCTCGTCTCCAGCACGCCCTGGCCCCGGGGGAAGCCCGCCACCAGATGCGCAGGCTCGAGACCGGCCGCGGGCCCGGACAGGAACCAGAGGAGGATCGAGCCGGCCAGGGCTGCCGGCCGGCGGTCAGTCCGCATCGGCGGCGATCCAGCCGGAAAAGTGCAGGTCGCTCAGGGTGAGGGACGAGCGGTCGCTAACGGAGGGCAGGGCCCCCACGCAATAGACCAGGCCGTCGACGCGGCTGCCGGCGGCCCCGCCGGCACCGCGGGCGACCGGTGTCACCGAGGCAATGCTGGCCCAGCAGCGCCCGGGCCCGCCGGAGCTGAAGAAGCGGTCCTCCCGCTCGTCGATGACGGTCACGTTGGCGGGGCGCTCCGCGCCGGCCAGGTCCTCCGGCCTGCCGTCCAGCCCGATCAGGAGGGACACCCGGCTGCCATCGGGCCGGTCACCGGCGAAGAACAGGCGGACTCCGCCGCGGTCCGGCTTCTGCATGCCGTCGCAGGCGAAGCCGGGTCCGGACCAGTCGGCCGTCAGGCTGAGCGCGCCGAAGAACCGGCCGCGGAGGAAGCCCCCGGAGCCGAGGGCGCAGGCTGGTCCGCCTTCCGGCCCCGGGAAAGCCAGTCCGGGCGGCATCCGGGCCGGCGCCTGCATCAGGGCCAGCACCCCGGTGAGCAGGACGCCGGCGGTGCCGAGCAGGCCGGCGGTACGGGTGAGCCGCGGGCTGGGCAGCGGGTTGGCGGGTGGGCTGGCGGGCATGGCCGCGTATCCTAACGGCTTAGCCTGCCGGGGGGCGAAATGTGACTCACCGCGCAGCCCCACCCCCCTGCAGCCAGTAACTTCAATCGCGTCGACTGGGCCGGGTGCTGCCATTGCGCTCCGGCAATGCGTGCTTGGGCTGGTTTTTGGGGGCGCGACACACCTTGAGTCTGGACGTGCAACAGCATTTGAACTCGCTGGTCACGGAGCGGCGCCCCGGCATGCTCCGGTTGCGCTTCAGCCAGTTCGTCGAGGGCGAGTTCCGGCGCGTCTACGCCGAGTCGAATTACCCCAAGACGCGCCCGATCCTGGTGATCGGCGCCGCCGCCATCTTCATGGCGCTGATCCTGGCGGTAATGGACGACAACCTCTCCTGGCAGACCGCGGCTTTCATGCTGGGCGTGCTGCTCCCCACGCTGATGGCGACCCTCGTGATGTCCTACAAGGAGGGTTCCCACGGCGCCTACCAGATCCTCCTGGCGCTGACGGCCCTGTGGATCGGGCTGGTGTGCACCTCGATCACCGTGCGGGCCAGTCTCACCGGGGCACCCTATTATTTCGGGGCCGAGGTGGCGTGGATCTTCGTGGTCTGGCTCGTGCTCGGCCTGCACTTCTGGAATGCGGCGCTGATTGCCGTGACCATCTCCACGATCTATGCCTGGGGCATGCTGAACTGGCAGTTTCCCCTGCGGGAAGTGGTGTTCTCCGGCCTGACCCTGCTGGCGGTGAACGTCATCGGTGCCTACTGCTGCTTCAAGCTGGAGTCCGCCGTGCGACAGGCGTTCCTGGAGTCCAGGATGCTCAACGACCTGGCGGAGCGCGACGGCCTCACCGGGCTCTACAACCGGCGCCGCTACGACAAGGATGTGGAGAAGCTCTGGCGCCAGTCCCGCCGCGACCAGAGCCAGCTGACGCTGCTGCTGGTGGACATCGATCACTTCAAGGGGTTCAACGACCTGTACGGCCACCAGGCCGGGGACGATGCGCTGAAGCGGGTGGCCGAGGTCATCGCCATGTGTGCCCAGCGACCCCTCGACTTCGCGGCCCGGTTCGGCGGCGAGGAATTCGCCCTCGTCTTGTACGGCCCTGCGCAGGACTTCGGCAGGGAGATTCCGGAAATGCTCCGGCGGAGCGTCGAGGAGCTGAAGATTCCCCACGCCGAGTCCGGCACGAGTCCGTGGCTCACCGTCAGTGTCGGCGTGGCCATCGTCAGCCCCGGCAATGAGCGCAGCCTGGCGGGGGCCATCCAGCTTGCCGACGAGGCCCTGTATCAGGCGAAGGAAGAGGGCCGCAACCGGATCGTCGTCAAGGAATCCAAGAGCGCCCACATCCAGACCGGCCGCTTCCGTGCCGCCCGGATGCAGGCCAGCGGCTGAAGTCGCGGTTCACAAGGCCGTTCCTACCAGGTGCCGACGTTCGGCGCCGACTTCCAGGGTTCTTGTGGCGGCAGGGGGCCACCCTTCTGCAGCAGCTCTATGGAGATGCCGTCCGGCGAGCGGACGAAGGCCATGTAGCCATCCCGCGGCGGCCGGTTGATCGTGACCCCGGCTTCCTGCAGGCGGCTGCAGAGTGCGTAGATGTCGTCGACCTGGTAGGCCAGGTGCCCGAAGTTCCGCCCGCCCGTGCAGGTCTCCGGATCCCAGTTGAAGGTCAGTTCGACGCAGGGCGCTTCCCCGCCTCTGGCCGCGTCGCCGGGGGCGGCGAGAAAGACGAGCGTGAAGCGGCCCCGCTCGTTCTCCGTCCGTTTCACTTCCCGCAGGCCGAGCTGCTTGCAGTAGAAGTCGAGGGACGCATCCAGGTCGGATACGCGGACCATGGTGTGCAGGTACTTCATTAGAATGCCGCCGATGTCGCCCAGCCAGGAAATCCGGCCCCAGGCCAAGCGCCGTATCTTGTACGTGCCGGGCATCCGTGCCAAGCCGCCGCCGGACACGCATCGCGCCCTGGTCTGGCGGTGCCTGCTCGAGGGAATACGCCGTGCGGACCCGGCGCTTGGTGAACAACTCGCAAGCAGCCCGGACAGCCTGCGGCTGATCCTCTGGGGCCACGAGTTCTACGCTCAGTACCGGGACATCCGGCCCGACGAGGCGGCAATTGCGGCGCTCCTGGCCGAACCGCGGCCAGGCCGGGACAGCATCCGGGAGGTGGATGGCCTGAAGCGACGTGCCGGTTACCTGGCGCATCTTTTCGCTGACCGCTTTCCGCACCTGATCGTCTGGCTGGCAGGCGAGGGCACCCGGGCCAACATCGCCGACTCGGAGCGCTATTTCCGGAATGACCATGGCGTAGCCGACCGCATCCGGGGACTGCTGCGCGCGGAGCTGGAGCGCTCCTGGGACGCCGGCGACCGCGTCCTGCTCATGGCCCACAGCTTCGGCTCGGTCATTGCGTGGGACACGCTCTGGGCCCTCGGGGACAAGGCCGGTCCGGTGGATCTCTTCCTGACCATGGGCAGCCCGCTGGGCACGCGCTACATCCGGCGCCAGCTGATGGGTGCAGGCGAGACGGGTGCAGCCCGGTATCCGCGGGGGATCCGGCGCTGGCAGAACCTCAGCGCCATTGGCGGCCTGACTGCGCTCGGCCACCGGTTTGCAGAGGATTTCGCCGAGATGCGCGGCCTCGGGCTGGTGGACGAAATCATCGACCGGACCGACCTGGTCAACCCGTTCCGCGGCGCCGAGGGGCTGAATGTCCACCGGTGCTACGCCTATTTCGTCAATGCCGCCACCGGCGAGGCCATTGCCCGCTGGTGGCGCGCCCCCTCGCCGGACCCCGAATCTGTGGAGTCGCTCACAGAACCCCCGGGGGCATTTCCCTAACGTTCAGGCCATGCGCGCGAAGTACTACACCCGCTTCCTGCTGCGCTCGGAGGAGCCGGGATTCGCGGACGAATACAGCGGCGTGGTGGAGCTGAACCATGCCGTGGACCAGGTGCTGGAGCCGAAGGAGATCGAGGCGTTGCTCGCCCAGAACTTCCAGCGCGATGAGCACGAAGTGGAATTGCTCAACTGGTCACGGGTTCACTAGGTGTCTGACGCTGACGTGGTGGTTTGATTTTTCGATTCCCCCTGTATTGGCCCGGCCTTGTGCCGGGCCTTTTTTTTGGCATGCACCATCGGGGGTGATCGACTGCCGGATGCCAGGACACCCCCAGCCCGTGCGAGAATGAGGCCATGACCTCATTCAAGGGCATCCCGATCGAAAGCGGCGCGAAGTACACGACCGCCGCGGGCTTCACCGCCATCCGCAACGGCATCAAGCCGCGCTCCGGCAGCGCCATCGCCGACACCGGCCGCAAGCCGGACTGGCTGCGCGTGCGCCTGGTTTCCGGCGGCCGCTACGCCGACGTGCAGCGCACCGTGCACGAGCACCGGCTCGCCACCGTCTGCGAGGAGTCCATGTGCCCGAACATCGGCGAGTGCTGGAACGCCGGTACCGCCACGATCATGCTCATGGGGCACGTGTGCACCCGGGCGTGCCGCTTCTGCGCCGTGGACACCGGCAATCCCCGGGGCTGGCTGGACGCGGAGGAGCCGGAGAACGCCGCCCGATCCGTGGAATTGATGGGGCTGAAGTACGTGGTCCTCACCTCCGTGGACCGGGACGACCTGCCGGACGGCGGGGCGGGGCACTACGCCGCCTGCGTCCGCGCAATCAAGGCCCGCAATCCCGGCACGGCCGTGGAAGCCCTCACGCCCGACTTCGCCGGCGACCTCGCCGCTGTCGCCACGGTAGTCGACTCCGGTGTGGACGTGTTTGCCCACAACCTGGAGACGGTCCGGCGACTGACCCCCGAGGTGCGTGATCCGCGCGCCGGCTACGACCAGACGCTCAGCGTGCTGGCACATGCCCGGGCGATCGCCGGTCCCGGGGTGCTGATCAAGAGCAGCCTCATGCTGGGGCTGGGTGAAACCGCCGACGAGGTGGCGCAGGCGATGGACGACCTCCGCGCGGCCGGCGTCCACCTGCTCACCCTCGGCCAGTACCTGCGGCCCACCGCCAATCACCTGTCCGTCCGCGAGTTCGTGCACCCGGACCGGTTCGCGGCCTACCGGCAGCTCGGTCTCGACAAGGGCTTCGTCGAGGTCGTCGCGGGGCCGCTGGTGCGCTCGAGCTATCGCGCCGAGCGCGCCCTGGAGGGCAACAACGCCGGTCTCCTGACGTCCCGCCCCGCAGGCTGAGCAGCGCGATTCCATGGTCCAGTTCTTCCTCGACTACGGCCTGTTCCTGGCCAAGGCAGTCACGGTCGTGGCCGCCGTCGCCGCCATCGTGGCGCTCACCGTCGGGTTGTCCCGGAAGGATTCGTCATCCGGCGGTCTCACCGTCGAGAAGCTCAACGACAGGTACAGGAACCTGCGCCTCCAGCTCCGTCATGCCCTGCTGTCCCGGGCGGAGCGACGGAAGGAGCAGAAGCAGGAGAAGAAGCAGCGCAAGGCCGAGGAGAAGTCCCGTCATCCGGGCGGGGGCGCGAGCGGCAGGCGGCGCGTCTTCGTCCTGGATTTCAAGGGCGACATTCGCGCGACGGCAGTGACGGCCCTGCGGGAGGAAATCAGCGCCATCCTCGGCGTTGCCAGCCCGACCGATGAAGTCGTCGTGCGCCTCGAGAACTTCGGCGGTGCCGTGCACGAGCACGGCCTTGCGGCGTCCCAGCTGATGCGCCTGCGGGACAAGGGGATTCCACTGACTGCCATCGTCGACAAGGGCGCGGCGAGCGGCGGCTACCTCATGGCCTGCGTGGCCAACCGGATCATCGCGGCGCCCTTTGCCGTGATCGGCTCCATCGGCGTGATCGCCCAGTTGCCGAACTTCCATCGCCTGCTGGAGGCGCGCGGCGTGGATTTCGAGCAGGTCACCGCCGGCCGCTACAAGCGGACCGTCACCATGTTCGGCAAGAACACCGACGACGACCGGGCCAAGCTCCGCGAGGAACTCGAGGACGTCCACGCAGCTCTTCAAGCAGGTCGTGACGACCCACCGTCCGGCCCTCGACATCGAGGCGGTGGCCACGGGCGAGCACTGGTACGGCACCCGCGCGCTGGAGCTGAAGCTGGTCGACGCCGTGGAAACCAGCGACGACTACCTGCACCGGGCGGCCGAGTCGGCCGATCTCTACCGGGTGCAGCTACCAGGCCCGGCCCACGCTCCAGCAGCGCGTGCTGTCGGCCGTCCGGGCCGGCGCCGACGAGGCCGCCGCCTGGTTGTCGCAGCGCGACCAGGACGGCCGCTTTCCCTGAGCCCGGTCTGGCCGGATAATCCGCGCCATGCGCTTCTTGCACCCGCCGTCAGCCTGGTTGCCACCGTGGCCGCCCTGCTACTCGGCGGCTGCGCCGTGCCGATCGTCTCCGAGTCGGAGCTGGAATCCGAGTCTGGCAGGCAGTTCCAGGAGATGCGCGCGCAGATGCCGGCCTCCACGGACGTCCGGGCCCGCGCCTACATCAACTGCGTGTCCGCCGCGATCGTGCAGCAGCTGGAAAAACCCTACGTCGGACGAGGACTGGGAAGTGGAGGTCTTCGAGAGCGAGGACATCAATGCGTTCGCGATGCCGGGCGGGCGCATCGGCGTGTATCACCGGCCTGCTCGACGTGGCCGAGAACCAGGACCAGCTGGCGGCCGTGATCGGGCACGAGGTTGCGCACGTCACCCAGCAGCACTCGCTGAAGCGCGTGAACCGGGAAATGACCACCCGTGCCGGCGTCATCGCCGGCACGGCGGTCCTGGGCGGCGGCTACGGCGTCGGGGACGTGCTGTCCATGGGCGCCCAGCTGGGCCTCAGCCTGCCCTATAGCCGGGCCAACGAGGTCGAGGCGGACACCGTCGGCCTCAACTACATGGCGGCTGCGGGCTTCAATCCCGCCGAGAGCATCCAGTTGTGGAAGAACATGGGCAAGAAGAACAAGCTGGGGCCGCCCGAGTTCCTCTCCACCCATCCCTCGGGTGACAACCGGATCCAGGAGCTCATCGGGCAGCTGCCCGAGGCCCTGAAGATCTACAACACCGCCCAGGCGTCCGGCAGGAAGCCGGCTTGCCAGAAGTGATGCGGAAGGAAACGCGATGAGCCCGTTCGCACGCCTGATCGTTCTTGCCGTCGCCCTGAGCCTCGGCGGCTGCGCCCTCTTCGAAGCGCCGGAGTGGGCCAAGCGCCCGGCTGCCGCCAAGGTTCCCGCCGCCGAGCAGCCGCCCATCGTCAGCGACGAGTTCGTGCTGGTCCCCGGCAGTGACGTGGTCGGCGAGCTGCAGGTGATCCGGGCACGCTACGAGGACACGTTCATAGACATCGCGCGTGCCTACGACCTGGGGTTCGATGAGCTGGTCCAGGCGAACCCCACCGTGGATCCCTGGCTGCCCGGCAAGGGCACGCCCATCGTGCTGCCCACCCAGTTCATCCTCCCGGACGCGCCCCGTGACGGCATCGTCCTGAACATCGGGACCAAGCGGATCTTCTTCTATCCCGGGGCCGCGGCCGGCGAGGCGCCCCGGGTCATCACGCACCCGGTGGGCATCGGCCGCGAGGGCTGGGGCACGCCGATTGGCACGACCAAGGTCGTCAGCAAGGTGAAGGACCCCGTCTGGACCGTGCCCCCCTCGATCCGCAAGGAGCACGCGGAGGCCGGCGACCCCCTGCCGGCCCGCGTGCCCGCCGGGCCCGACAACCCCCTGGGCGCCTACGCGCTCCGCCTCGGGTTCCCGTCCTACCTGATCCACGGCACCAACAAGCCCTCCGGCATCGGCATGCGGGTGAGCCACGGCTGCGTCCAGCTCTTCCCGGAAGACATCGAGACGCTCTTCAGCCAGGTGCCGGTCGGCGCCCCGGTGCGCATCGTCAACCAGCCCCAGCTGCTGGGCTGGCGGGACGGCAACCTTTACCTCGAAGCGCATCCGGCCCTGGAGGACGACCAGCGCAACCTCCAGGCGGCGCTCGACAAGCAGCTCGCCCTGGCCCTGCGCAAGCGCCAGGCCGCCCAGGGCCAGGGCAAGGTTAAGGGCGAGGGCGCTGCCATCGAACTGGATGCCGGCCTGGTCGCTGCCACGGTGAAGGAGGGCCGCGGGTTTCCGGTCCGCCTGCTGGAATCCGCCGCCGACGCCAGTACCGTCGCTGCCCGGGCAAGGCCGACCGCCAACATCGTGACGTACCCGGTCGAACGCGATGCCGCCACCGAAGCCGCGCCTGTTCCGGCACTCGATGCCGCCAACCGTTGATCGCCGCTGACAGCGACGGGCGGCCGCCGGCCGGCATGACCGCGCCCGGACACCGGTTCGCGATCGCCAGCCTCACCTTTGCCTGCCTGCTGGGACTCGCCTTCGGCTGGCAGCTGCTCGCCATGCCCGGCGGGCTGGCCGTGCCGGCCGGGCTCTCCTTCATTCCCGGCAACCTGTTCGGTGGCGCGGAGTTGCCCGGCAGCACCCTGCTCGTGCCGCCGCCGGCCACGCTGGTGACCTACCAGTTCCTGCACGCGGGCTGGTTCCACATCCTGGGCAACCTGGTGTTCCTCTGGATCTACGGCCCCCGGGTGGAAGGGACGCTGGGTTCCGGGCCGTGGACGGTGCTCCTGCTCACCTGCGGCGTCGTTGCCGCGCTGGCCCAGGCCTGGCCGGACCCGTCGTCGGCGCAGCCGATGGTGGGCGCCAGCGGGGGCATCTCGGGCCTGCTCGGCGCCTACCTGTTTCTCCATCCCCGCGATGAGCTCCACGGGCCGGGAATGCAGCTGCCCGCCTGGCTGGTCCTGATCTCCTGGTTCGGCCTGCAACTGCTCTATTCGAACTGGTCGGATGATCTCCCGGGCGCCGTCGCCTTCCGTGCGCACGTGGGCGGCTTCGCATGCGGCCTGCTGCTGGCCCCGGTGCTACACTTCCTCGCGTTGTTGTCTGCGGATGCGCGCCCCGTTGCCCGAACTCTCAGGAGCCGGGATTCGAGTCATTGAATCTCCTGCCGGCGAGGAGCTGATCCCGCTCCGCCGCGAAACTGTCACTGCCTTCGTCGGACCGGCGCCGCGAGGCCCGGCCAATATCCCCGTGGTCATCGACAGCGTGACCGAGTTTCGCCGCCGGTTCGGTTCACCGGCGGAGCGCAGCCGCCTCGAGTGGGTCCTGGGCCAGTTCTTCGACAACGGCGGCCGCCAGGCCGTCGTCGTGCGGGTGCCGCGTTCGGGCAGCCCCAGCCGGATCACGCTGCCGGGCCCGGGCGGCACCCTGGACCTCGATGCGGTCAACCCGGGCCCCCTGGAGTACCTGCGTGCCACCGTGGACTACGACGGCATCCCGCCCTCCGACCTCTGGCGCTTCAATCTCAGCGTGCAGCGCATCCGGTCCCCTGCCAACCCGCTGGTGGAAGAGCAGGAGAACTGGCGGGGCCTGACCATGGTTGCCGACGACGAGGCCTTCGTCGGCGACGTCCTGGCCGGATCCGCTCTCGTCCGTCTCCAGGGCGAGCCGCCGCGTGCCCGGCCCTACGTGACCCCCGGCGGGGCCGGCATCGGTCCCGTCGGCTACGTGCATGGCCGCGGCGACTGGCGGTCTGCGGCCCCGCCGAGCGACTACGACCTGATCGGCTCTGCCGAGGATGCCACGGGCATCCACGCCCTGGACCAGGTGGCCAACGTCGACCTGGTGTGCCTCCTGTCCGGGGCGCCGAAGGCCGACGTCGGCCCTGTGGGCATCTTCGCTGCCGAGCGCTACTGCGCGCGGCGCAATGCGATCCTGCTGCTCGATCCGCCCTCGCACTGGTCGCGGGTCGAGGACGTCGCGCGCAGCCAGCGGGATTCAGCGCTCGCCAGTCCCAACGTCATCACCTATTTCCCGCAGCTCACCGAGCTGTCCGCGGACGGGAAGCGGACCCGCTCCCTGAGCGCCATCGGCGCGATCGCCGGGATGCTTGCCTCGGGCGATTCGACTGGCAACGTGCTGCTCCGGTCCAAGGCGCGGGTGGCCATCGAGCCGGATGCCGGGGAAGCCGCGTTGCTGGCGCGCCGCGGCGTGAACGTGCTCCGTGGCGCGGCGCCGGGCTTCATCTCCTTCACCGGCGACGTGACGCTGGCCCGCAGTCACGGCAGTCGTCGCGAGTGGCAGCAGTTGAGCACCCGGCGGCGGGCGATGACGATTGCGGGCACGATCTCGCAGAGCACGCGCTGGGTTGCCGCGCAGAAACCGGGCGCCGACACCTGGCGAACCCTGGCTGCCCAGGTCAGCCGCTATCTGGACTCCTGCGCAGACGCCGGCCTGCTCGCCGGCGACGCCACGCGGCGGGCGTTTTATGTGAAGTGCGATCAGGACACGAATGCCGGGCAAACCGGCCTGTCATTCGTGGCGGGACTCGCGCTGACCCGGCCCGGCGAGTTCGTGGCGTTCCGCTTCGACCACGACGGCAGCGAGTGCCGGGTCACCGAGCTCGCCTGGCAACCAGGGCTCGGTCTGGCGGGCTGACGATTCTGCGTCGCCCGGGACGTGACCGGCATCACGCCGTGGGCAGCTGCACGGCGGTATAAGCTTGAGACATGCTGACCTCCGATGCTGAACCCGGAGTGATTCCGGTGCCGAGCCTGCAGGAGTTCTTTCGCGACTCCGTCGACGCGGCCATGGCCTCGAACAAGGTGGCCGTGGAGGACCACACCGCCCACTACGTCGTCAGTCTCCTCACTCTCTTCGCACGCTCAGAGGCGCTGCACGACCAGGCCGACCGCGGGTCCGGCACCAGGCCGCTCGCGCTGATGCTGGCCGACGCGGCCGAGGCTTCTCCCGGCGACAGCCGGAACTCGGCGCTGCAGCGCCTGGGCGATGTGGCGTTGTTCATCGCGGGCTTCATGGCCGAGGGCCTCGACCGCAAGGCCGTCGGCATCGGCTATTACGTCCGGATGGGCGGTGGGGCCTACCGCACCCTGTCGCTGACCCTGCCGTCCAATCCCCGAGGCCGGGCCTTCGCGCCTGTCTTCGCCGAACTCTCCGCCAAGTTCGCCGATGTCGTGGATGTGCTCAACGAGGTGCGGAACGCGGGGATCTCGGCTCGCGACCAGGACGTGCTCCGCCTCTACGAGACCTGGCTGACCACCGGCAGCCGGCGCGCCGCACGCCTGCTCCGCCAGATCGGCATTCAACCTCTCCAGCAGCCGGGCAGCGTCCGCGAGCACTAGGCGTGGCCAGCGCATTCCCGGATCTCCTCGGGTCAATGCAGGGCCAGCTCGGCCGGCTCTACGACGTGGACGTGGAGCACGACGTGCGGGACTACCTGGTCACCGACCGGGCGTTGCTGGCGACCCTGACGGCGGGCAACCCGGGCCGCTCCGCCGACGAGCAACTCATCGTGGTCGAGAACGGGGGCGCGGTGGACGTCGCGCTCTACCTGGATCAAGGGGTGCTGGAGCGACTGGTCGCTGCCGATCCCCGCCACGGCATCTCGGGTGCCAACCTGGCGGATTTCTGGACCGTGCTGGAGGGCGTGAGCCACTTCCACTACCTCGCCTGGAATGCGGGCTTCGACAAGCCGGTAACGCTGCTCGAGCTGGAGATGCAGGCCGAGGTGGACAAGTACGTCAGCACCCGGATGCTGCTCCAGGCGCAGCCGCGAGGCCACGCTCGGTGCCCCGCTGTTGAGGCGACTGTTCGACGAGCCGGCGCTCGATCCCGCGCTCGAGGCCGAGGAGATCGACCGGTATCAGGCAGCAAGTGCCCTGGCCGGCCGCTACTGCGCCGACCTGGAGAGCCGCTTTCCGGCTGCCACCTTCACGCCGGATTTGCTGCGCGAGCTGCGGACCTTCTATCGCCTGCCGCAGACGGCCAAGATCGGCCGCATCCGGTCCCGCGGTTTCGCCTGACGGCCGGGATCCGCTAAGCTCCTGCCCATGCGCAGATCCATCGGTGTATTGAGTGCCTCGTTGCTCGCCATCGGCGCCAGTCTGGCGGGGACGGCGAGCGTCGCCGCGGAAGGCGTGGATCCCGCGCTCGCGGCCGTCATCGCCGGGGAGCACCGGCCGGCGGCGAACAAGGCGCGGGACCAGTACCGCCACCCGGCAGAGACGCTGACGTTTTTCGGCCTGAAGCCTGATATGCGGGTCGTCGAGGTCTGGCCTGCCGGGGGCTGGTATACCGAGATCCTCGGGCCGTACCTGAGGAAGAGCGGCAAGTACTACGCCGCAGGCTGGGACCCGGATGCGAAGGCCGAGTTCATCCAGCTGGGGATCAAGGCCTTCAGGGACAAGCTTGCGGCCCGCCCCGACCTGTACGGGGGCACGGAGATGACCGTGCTCTCGTTTCCCGACAAGACCGTCATCGCCACGCCGGGATCCGCCGACATGGTGCTCACCTTCCGCAACATCCATAACTGGATGGGCGGCGGCAACGCCGAGAAGGCCTTTGCGGCCATGTACGCCGCGCTGAAGCCGGGCGGCGTGCTCGGCGTCGTCGAGCACCGGGCGAAGACCGATTCACCTCAGGACCCGAAGGCTTCGTCGGGCTACGTGCGCGAGGACTACGCCATCGCCCTGGCCGAGAAGGCCGGGTTCGTCCTCGAGGCCCGCTCCGAGATCAACGCCAATCCCAGGGATACGAAGGACTACGAGAAGGGCGTGTGGACGCTCCCCCCCACCTACGGGGCCGGCGAGAAGGACAAGGCCAGGTACACGGCCATCGGCGAGAGCGACCGGTTCACGCTCCGCTTCCGCAAGCCCCTGTGAGCCAGTCGGCAGCCGACAGTCCCTGGCGTGTCTACATTGTCAGGTGCGCGGATGCGACGCTCTACACAGGCATCGCGCGCGGATCTTGGCGAGCGCATCGCCAAACACAACGAGGGAACCGGTGCTGCCTACACGCGGGCGCGCCGGCCGGTAGTTCTGGTGCACCAGGAACCCGCCACCGACCGGGGCGCGGCGCTCCGGCGGGAAGCCGCCATCAAGCGTCTCCCCGTGGCGGCCAAGCGGGCCCTGGCAGGAGGCTGAATGTTCGGGAATTCCGTTGTCGCCAGGACCGGCCAGTCCTGGAAGCTCATCCTTTCGATCCTGCTGATGGTGATCGGGAGCTTTGCCCCGTTGTGGGAGGGCTTCCGGATCAACTGGACGCTCGGCACCATCCTGGTCGTCGTGGGCTACGCCTTCGGCCTCTGGTACATCACCTGTCCGAAGTGCGGCAACCGTTGGTTCTGGTCCGCGGCGCTCGACGCGTCGCTCTACGGCCCGTTGTTCAAGGCCTCCTCCTGCCCGTCCTGCAAGCACGACTTCCCCGCCCGATCCGGGTAGGAGCGCCTTTAGGCGGACCCGGTCGCGCCTAAAGGCGCTCCTACCAGGGCAGGGTCTGGCCGTCGTAGTTCAGGAAGGTGCCCGACTGGGCCGGGGTCAGCCCGTCGATCAGCTTCACCATGGCGGTCACTGATTCCTCCGGCGTGATCAGCTTGATCTTGCCCGCGCGGATCAGCGGCATCAGGGCGGCGAACTCCTCCGGCGGCGCCTCGCCGGGCTTCAGTTTCAGCACGCCCCGGGTGTCCACCAGGCCCGGGTTGATGAGCCCCACCAGGATCCCGCGCTTCGTCACGTCCAGCGCCAGGTTGTGCATCAGCAGGTGGAGCGCCGCCTTGCTGGCCCGGTACGGGTACAGGTTGGCCGGCGGATTCAGCAGGCCGTTGGAGCCGGCGGCGCTGCCCAGGGTGACGATCTTCTTCTGGGTGCTCGCCGCCACGTTCTCCAGCAGGGCCTCCGTCACCCGCAGGGGCCCGATGGCATTGATGGCGAACGACCGGTTGAACAGCTCGTAATCGAGCTTGCCGAGGAGCTGGCGCTCCGGCTTTTCCAGCAGCGCCGCGTTGTTGACCAGCAGGTCGATCGGGCGGCCCCGGTACTTCGCGGCCAGCGCGGCGACTTCCGCATCGCTGGTGATGTCCAGCCGCTCGATGACGACGTTGGGGTGGCGTGCCGCGAGGGCCCTGAGCTCCGTGGCCTCGTCGGGGCGGCGCGTGGTGGCGATCACCGTCCAGCCGCGCGCGGCGTACTGGCGGGTGAACTCGAGGCCGATGCCCCGGTTGGAGCCGGTGATCAGCACGGTCGGCTGCTCTGCCGCCGGCTCCGCCGCCCGGGCGGACAGCGCGGGCAGCATGACGGCGGCGACGAGGGCGGGAACCAGCCGGCGGAGAAGGGACTGCAAGCGCGTCATCGGGGGCGACTCCTGATGGTTGGTGAGCGGCGCGACATCATCCCACGCCATGCCCGGCACGAAAGTCCGCGTAGGCCGCAAGGACCCGCTCCGGGGCTTCCACCTGCGGGTAGTGACCCACCCCGTCCAGCTCGATGACGTCCGCGCGGGGCACGAGTTGCCGGTACCGGCTGGCAACGCTCGCTCCCGCGATGGGGTCCGCCGTGCCGATGATCAGCCGGAGCGGGACCGGCGTCGCCTGCAGGGCGCCAACCCACCGGGTCCGGAGTCGCCGCCGCTCCTGCCGGTAGCGGCTGACGCCGGCCAGTGCGGCCCGGCCATTGCCGTGCGTGATCAGTGCCCACCAGCCGTCCAGTTCCGCCGGTGTCGGCGGCCGATCGTGACCGAAGATGCGGTGCATGCTGGCGGCGAACGTGGTGCGGGTGGACAGTCGAGCCACCAGTGGTCCCAGCGGGGACGACAGCAGGCGCTGGATCAGCAGGGGCCGGTGGGCTTCCGGAAAGATCCCGCCATTCAGTAGGCAGACGCTGCGCAGTGCCGGCTGGCGCCCGCCCCGGGCCAGGAGCTCCTGGGCCACCGTGTCGCCGTAGTCGTGGGCCAGGACGTGGTACTCCGTGACACCCTCCGCCCGCAGGAAGCCCTGGATCAGGTCGGCCTGTTCGCCGATCGAATAGCGATGGCCCGGCGGCTTGGCGGACAGGCCGAGGCCCAGCAGGTCGAGTGTGAGCACCCGCCACCGGGCCACGAGCGCAGCCCACAGCGGGGCGAAATCCCAGGAGGCCGTGGGAAAGCCGTGGATCAGCACCAGTACCGGCGCCCGCGGATCGCCACCGCGGCGGACGAAGAGGTCATGGCCCCGGTGGGTGAACGCAGCGCCCCCGCGGCGCCAGAGTTCGAGGGAGTCGGCCACGGCTCGACTATGCCGCCGTCTGCCGCCTGAGGATGAACTCCCGGTCCAGGTGTTTACCCACCGGGAAGTCGTACTCGCCGATCTTCTCGAACCCGAACCGGCCATAGAGCCGCTGGGCGCCGGAATTCCCCGACCACACGCCCACGTAGAGGGGGAAGTGGCCCTGGGCGGCCAGCCACTCGAGGCCCAGGACCAGCAGGCGAGTGCCCAGACCGCCCCCCTGCACTGAGGAGCGCAGGTAGAGCTGCCGGATCTCGCCGGCTCCCGGCTGCGGTTCCGGCAATGGCAGCTTGCAGGGACCGGCGTTCAGGAAGCCCACCAGGGTGCCGTCCGCATCTTCCGCGACCCAGACCGCCACCCGGGGGTCCTGCAACAGCCGGGAGTACGCCGCCACGGACTGGGATTTCTTCAGGAAGGCGGCCAGGTCCTCCGGCCGGTACAGGTGGCCGAAGGTCTCGACGAAGGTGTCGCGGGCCAGAGTGGCGAGCGCCATGGCGTCCCCGGGCGTTGCGCGCCGGATCGCCGGGATCCCTTCGCGAGTCATGCGGGCAGTCTACGGCGCGTCCGGCCCGGCCGCGAGGAACAGCCGGTAGGTCGAGTTGGCGCTCTCGTCCCGGAACTCGTAGCCCGTGGACTTCAGGTGCAGGAGAAACGCCCCCATGTCCCGGTCCGGCACCTGGATGCCGGCCAGCACCCGGCCGAAGTCAGCGCCCGGATTCGTGTAGTGGAACAGGCTGATGTTCCAGCGGCTGCCGAAGGCCCGCAGGAACTCCAGCAGGGCGCCCGGCTGCTCGGGAAACTCGAAGCGGTAGAGCCGCTCGTCCTGCAGTCCCGGGGCGAGGCCGCCCACCATGTGCCGGACGTGCAACTTGGCCACCTCGTCGTCGCTGAGGTCCGACACGGGGTAACCCAGCTCGTGCAGCCGGGCGATCAACTGCTCCCGCTCGGCCAGGCCGCCCGTCAGGCCGACGCCGACGAAGATTCGCGCGCGGGCCGGGTCGCCGTAGCGATAGTTGAATTCGGTGATGTGGCGGTGGCCGATGGTCTCGCAGAAGGCCCGGAAGCTGCCGGCCTGCTCGGGGATCTGCACCGCCAGCAGCGCCTCCCGGTGCTCGCCGATGCCGGCCCGCTCGGCGATGTAGCGCAGCCGGTCGAAGTTCATGTTGGCGCCGCTGTTCACGGCCACGAGCGTCTGGTCACGGCACCCCGTGGCCTGCACGTGGCGCTTCATGCCCGCGACTGCCAGGGCGCCGGCCGGCTCCATGATGGCCCGGGTATCTTCGAACACGTCCCGGATGGCCGCGCAGACCTCGTCATTGGTGACGAGGATGATCTCGTCCACGACCTCCCGGCAGATCCTGAAGGTTTCGTCGCCGGCTTCGCGCACGGCGACGCCATCCACGAAGATCCCGACCCGGTCCAGCCGCACCGGGTGCCCGGCCGCGAGCGCGGAGTACATGGTCGGCGATTCCTCCGGCTCCACGCCGATGATCCGGATCTCCGGATAGAGCGCCTTGATGTACAGGCCGATGCCGCTGATCAGCCCGCCGCCGCCGACCGGCACGAAGACGGCATCCAGGGAGCCCCGGTGCTGGCGCAGGATCTCCATGCCGATCGTGCCCTGGCCCGCGATGACGGCGGGATCGTTGAAGGGGTGGATGAAGGTCAGTCCCTGGGCGGCAACGAGCTCCTGGGCCCGGCCGTAGGCGTCGTCGTAGGTGATGCCGTGCAGGATCACCTCGGCGCCGAGCGCTCGGACGGCGTCCACCTTGATGCTCGGCGTCGTCACCGGCATCACCACCAGGGCCCGCACACCCATCGTCCGGCCCGCCAGCGCGACGCCCTGGCCGTGGTTGCCGGCGGAACTGCAGATCACGCCAGCGGCCTTCTCGGCCGGGGTCAGTTGCGACAGCTTGTTGTAGGCGCCGCGGAGCTTGAAGGAGAAGACCGCCTGCAGGTCCTCGCGCTTCATCAGGATGCGGTTCCCGAGGCGGGCAGACAGGCGCGGTGCCGGCTCCAGCGGCGTCTCTTCCGCCACGTCGTAGACGCGGGCCTTCAGGATGCGTTCGAGGTAGTCGGAGATCACCGCCACAGGGTAGCCCAGCGTCGGGTGGCCGGAGGACTTAACTTAAGGCCGCAAACGGGCCCTGGGCGGAACCCGGAAACCCTTGACAAGGAACGGAATGCGGCCGGAGACTCCTGTCGGGTAAACAATACGCTGGCAGATCCATTGCCGGATCCTGCACGGACGCTCCAGTTCTCCATACCCAGGGATCTCCGACTTTCGGGAGGTCGCCCCGACCTCGTTCTCGCTGAGACGGTCTCTGTGTATCTGGAGGTGTCCTCATGTGCGACGCGAATGCACGTTCCCTGTTCCGCCCTGGTCCGGCCGCCGCCCTGTTCGCGGCCTCGATGGTGCTTGCCGTTCCGGCCACCGCCGCCACCCTGACGTGGAACAACGTCAACGCGGACTGGACCGTCGGCACCAACTGGACGCCGGGCGGCCCGCCAGGCACTGGCGATGTGGCGGTCGTCAACGGGGGCAACCCGCAACTCAACTCGGACACCACGATCCTGGGGCTGAATCAGGGCGGGGGCACGATATCGGGGACGGGCACGCTGACCGTAACCGGTCCCTCGATCTGGACCACGGGCATCCTGTCGGGCACCGGCACCACCCAGTTCGATGGCACCCTGGCCATGAGCGGCGCTAGTGGCAAGCAACTCGCCGGCGGCCGCATCGTGAACGCCGGCAGTACCACCACCTGGTCGGGAAACACCGCGGCCAACAACAACACCATCACCCTCGCGGCCACGAGCACCTTCAACAACAGCGGCACCTTCACCGACTCCAATGGCTTTGCCAGCACCATCATCGGCGGCACCTTCAACAACAGCGACACGTTCAACAAGCAGTCCGCCACCACGACCACCATCAGCACGGTGTTCAACAACACCGGCACGGTCAACGTGGATGCCGGGACGATGCTGATGCAGTCCGGGGGTACCAGCACCGGCACCTTCGCGATCGATGCCGGCGCCAAGCTGGAGATGCGCAACGGCACGCACGTGCTCAACAACGTCACCACGAGCGGCGACGGCACGCTGGAGATCAGCACCGAGAACGTCGGCGCGGATGCCCTCGTGACGATCAACGGCGGCACGCTCAACTCGGCGTTCCTGATGAGCGGCAGCGACATGAACGGGACGGATCAGGTCTTCACGGGACCGGCCACCTGGACCGGCGGCAACATCACCGGCCTGACCACGCAGAGCACCACGTTCTCGGGCTCGCTGACCATCAGCGGCGCACTGACCAAGACGCTGACCGGCGGGCGCGACATGAACGCCGGCAACACCACCTGGACCGGCAACACCGGGAACGGCAACAACGCGATCGGCCTTTCAATCGGCGGCGTGTTCACCAATACCGGCACCTTCACCGACAGCAACGCCTTCGACAGCAGCATGACCAATGGCACGTTCGCCAACAGCGGCACGTTCAACAAGCAGTCGGCTACCACGACGTCCATGGGATCGGCTGTTCAACAACACGGGCACGGTCAACGTGAATGCCGGGACCATGCTGATGAATGGCGGCGGCACCGACTCGGGCGTGTTCAACATCGCCGATGGCGCGAAGCTCGAGTTCCGGAACGGCGCCCACACGCTGAACAACGTCACCACCAGCGGCCTGGGTACCTTCCAGATCAGCACCGAGAACGTCGGCGCGGATGCCAGCGTCGTACTCAACGGCGGTACGCACACCAGCGTGTTCCTGCTCAGCGGCAGCACGCTGTCGGGGACGGATCACACGCTTCAGGGCGCAGCCACGTGGACCGGCGGCACGATCACCGGGCCGGCCACGGAGAGCACCACGTTCGGCAGCACGCTGGCCATCACCGGCCCCAACACCAAGACGCTGTCCGGTGGGCGCGACGTGAACGCCGGCAACACCACCTGGACCGGCAACACGGCGGCCGGCAACAACGCCATTGCCATTGCCACCGCCAGCGCCTTCAACAACACGGGAACCTTCACCGACTCCAACGCCTTCGACAGCGCCATCAACGTCGGCAATGGCGGTGGCACGTTCAACAACAGCGGCACCTTCAACAAGCAGTCGGCCACGACGACCTCGATCGGCACGGGGTTCAACAACACCGGCACGGTCAACGTCAACGCCGGGACCATGCTGATGAATGGCGGCGGCACCGACTCGGGCGTGTTCAACATCGCCGATGGCGCCAAGCTCGAGTTCAGGAACGGCGCGCACACCCTGAACAACGTCACCACCAGCGGCCTCGGTACCTTCCAGATCAGCACCGAGAACGTCGGCGGCGATGCCACCGTCACGGTGAACGGCGGCACCCACACCACCCCGTTCCTGATGAGCGGCAGCAGCATGAACGGCACGGATACCACCTTTCAGGGTCCGGTCACCTGGACGGGCGGGGCGATCGGTGGCGACGGGTTGACCACCTTTGAAAGCACCACTTTCCAGAACGACGTGACGATCTCCGGTCCCAACCTCAAGACCCTGGTAGGCGGGCGTACGCTGAACCTCGAGGGGACGACGACCTGGAGCGGCAACACGGCCGCTGACAACAACACCATCCGGTTCTGGAACGGCGCCACGATCAACAACAACGGCACGTTCAACGACGCGAACGACTTCGACTCTTTCGTCGAGCACAACGTCGGCGGACCACACAATTTCAATAATAACGACACCTACAACAAGCAGACCAACACGGTCACGGACTTCGACCTGTTCGTCAATTTCAACAACACCGCGACTGGGGCGGTGAACGTGAATGCCGGCACGTTGCGGATCGCTAACGCGGTCGACAACCTGGGCACGATCACCACGGCCACGGGCGCCACCTTCGCCTCCACCAGCACCGGCGCGAATCTGCTGAACCACGGCGTCCTGCAGGGCACGGGCACCTACGACCCGGGTGTCGGGCGGGCCGTCCAGAACTTCGGCCAGGTGCAGCCGGGCACGCCGACCAGTGTCGGGGAGCTGCTGATCGCGGGTGACTACACCCAGGATGCAGTCGGGCTGATCGAGTTCAACCTGGCAGCCCTCACGGATTTCGACACCATGGATGTCGTCGGCAACCTGAACCTGGCTGGCACGGTCCACGTGTCCAGCCTGGGCGGCTACAACCCCAACGATGGCGACACGTTTACCATCATCACCTTCGACGACGGGGTCATCGACGTCAGCGACCTGGTGGGCGTCTTCAGCGACGTGACCTGGACGGGCTTCGACCCCGGCGTGTCGTTCACCGCCCTGTACTTCGATCACTCCGTGGTGCTGAGCGCCACCAACGTCGTGCCACTGCCGGCCAGCGTCTGGTTGCTGGGCACCGGCGTCGCGGGGATCGTCGGGCTGGCGCGAAGGCGGCGACGCCTGCCGCTAGGGAGTGCCGCCCCCGCCCGCCTTCACGATATCCAGCAGTTCCACCTGGAAGATCAGGGTCGCGCCGCCCGGGATCTGGGGCGGACGGCCTTCGTCGCCGTAGGCCAGGGCGGAGGGGCAGACGACCCGGCTCTTGCCGCCGACCTTCATCAGCTGCACGGCCTCCGTCCAGCAGGGGATGACGCCGGCGAGCGGGAACGTGGCCGGTTCCTTGCGTGCGATGGAACTGTCGAACACCGTGCCGTCCACCAGCGTGCCTTCGTAGTGGACCTGGACCTGGTCCTTGGCGGTCGGGCTCGCGCCGGTGCCGGCGGTCAGGGTCGTGATGACTATCCCGCTGGCGGTTTTCGTCGCGCCCTTTTCCGCCGCAGCCTTGGCGAGGAACGCCACCCCGGCCACCTTCGCCTCTGCGGCGGCGGCAGCCATGCGCGTCTTCTGCAGTTCCTGCAGTTGCGGCACGTAGCTGTCGGGATCCTTGATGGTGGCCTTGCCCTGCACCGCGTCGGCAAGGCCCGCCTGGACCAGTTCGAACTCCCGGGCCGTGAAGTCGAAGGACGTGAAATTGCGGCTGATGATGACGCCGAGCGCATACAGCGCCTTGTCCTCCTCGGTCTTGGGGGCCGGCGCGGCAGCGCCGGCGAGGCCTGCCCAGGCCACGCAGGCAGCCATCAGGATACAAAGATTGCGACGCATGGGGACTCCACGAAAGTTGCAGGTAAGGGGAAGGGTAGTTTACGGGGAAAGTCGGATCGCGCCTTAAGGCGCTCCTACGGGGCGGGGGCAAGGAGCTCGTTCAGGCGGCGGGTGAGCTGCTCGGTCTTGTAGCTGGGCAGGGTGTAGACCCAGCCGCCCAGCCGGGCGTTCAGGGCGGCGGCTTCGTTCGCCGCGTCACCCTCGCCGGAGGCGTTGAAGGTGATGCGCGTCCCGTCCGGCAGGCGCCAGGCGCTGGCCTCGACCGTCAGCCCATCGGTCGTCACGAAGCGCGCGACGACGGGCTTGCCCGGGCCGGCTCCCAGCACCTCCCGGGTCTGCACGTCCTCCAGCTGCAGGTCCGCGAGGACACTCGCAACGCCGTTGGCCACCCCGGGGTAGCTGAGCTCCCGGCCCGGGGGCACGCCGGCCACGCGGAATTCCACGAGGCCCTCCGGTCCGCCGGCGGCCTCTGCGGCGGGCTTTTCCGGCGCGGGCGCACGGGCGATGCGCAGCGTCTCGATCCCGGGGTGGTCGATGGTGACGGATGCGATGCGCCCGGCCGGGATGTCGGTCAGAGCCCGGTCGAGCCACTCGCCCCCGGTCTTCGCGAGGTCGAGCTGGGCCGTGATGAGCCAGCTGCCGGGCTCGCCGGCGCGGCGCACGTAGCTGAGGTCGGAGCTGCCGGGCGGGGTGAGGCCGACGATCAGGTCGACCGGCTCCTGGCCCCCGGTGGCCGTCAGCCGCAGGCCCCCGGCGGACGGCGAGCTGATGTCCTGCACACCCAGCCGGGCGTAGAACTCCGGATTCGCGGTCTTCTCCTCGACGATGCCGGCCTCGGCCAGCGCGAGCAGGTTCTTGCGGATCCGGCCGACATCCGCCGGGTAGCCGTTGCGTTCGGCCACGGTCCAGCGGTCCGCGCCCCGCTCGAGGGTGGCGATGGTCGTGTTGCCGGGGCCGGTGATCACGATCCTGCTGATCGCGTTCAACTCGTCCTTGAGGCCCGGCAGGAAGGGGCCTTCGGCGGGCCTGGTGTCGCGCTGGCCCCGGAGGATCACACCGGCCAGCACCGCGAGGACCACCAGGACGCCAACCAGCCAGGCCAGCGAGCGCCGGTTCATGGGGCCGCTCCCGCCCGCCGGGCCCGCCGCCGGACGAGCACGAGGGCCACGCTGAGCACCGAGATGATGAGCGGCACCAGGGCCACGTTGAGCACCTTCAGCCGGGTGCCGAGCCGCTCGATGTCCCGGTCCAGGTCACGCTGCACCTGGCGCAGCTCCTTGCGCAGCTCAAGCCGGCGAGCCTGGAAGCGTTCGATCTCGGCCTCCTGCTGGGGGGACAGGATCTCCGTGCCCTGGTCAGGCCGGCTGGCCTGGAGCTCGTTCAGCCGGGCATCGGTCTCCTGCAGTTCCGCCTGCAGGCGCTCCTCCGCGGAGCGGAAGCGCAGTTCCGCCTCCCGCCGCAGGTCCTGCACCCGCGTGAACGGGCGCTGGAAGGTGGCCCGGCTGCGGATGCTGATGAGGTCGCTGCTGCCGAGCAGGTTGTCCAGCGCGTTCACCGCCAGGTCGCCGTTGTTGGCAAACGCGGTGGTCAGGCGCTGGCCCAGGAATTCCTGGGTCTGGGCCCAGAGGCGGTCGGCCAGCAGGTCGGTGTCGGCCACGAGCAGCACGTTGATGGGCTCGGCCGCCGTGGCCAGATGTCCCGGCCGGGCGTTGGCCGGGAAGGCGCTCGGCACTTTGCCCGTGAGGCGCGCGGCCAGCGTGTAGCGATCACCGGTGGGCTCGAACCCGTCACGCAGCAGGTCCGGGTCCGACGCCAGGGCGAGCTTGCTGGTCGGAATGAGTGCCGCCTTGTCGCTGGACTGGATCAGGGGCGTCATGCCGGCGGCTGCCGACTTGGCCCGCGTGATGTGGCCCGCGAAGGCCATGTTCACGACGTTCAGGCCGCTGGTGATCACGTCGTCCTGGGACATGCCGTCACTGGTCACGCCGATGATGGCCAGGTGCCGCACCGGGCCGCCATCGGCGCCGCCGACGCTCAGGGCGTACCGGTCATCGCCGACGACGTTCCCGCTGTCCACGCTGATGCCCCAGGCGTCGAGGAGCTTGTCCAGGTTCGACGCGCGGCCCGCGCCGCCGCCGGCCACGCCCGCCATCGGATCGGCCGGGTCGCCCGGGTCCATCTCGGCCCAGGGGTCGACGAAGATCACCGCGCGGCCGCCCTTCAGGATGAACTGGTCGATCGCGTACAGCGTGGCGTCGGGCAGGTTCTTCGGGTGCACGAGCATCAGCACCTGGATGTCGTCCGCCGATCTTCTCGAGCCCGCGGCTCCAGCAGGCGCACGTCGAACAGCTGCCGGAGCTGGTCGACGACGACCCAGGCCTGGCGGATCTGCTGGGTCATCGGGTCGAAGCCCGGCGGTCATGGGCAGCGCTGGACAGCAGGCCGACCACCGGCTTCTTCGGGTTGGCGAGCGCGTAGACGAGCCGCGCCAGGTCGTACTCCAGGAACGACTCCTTGGCCGGATCGAGGAAGGGAATGATCTCGTCGTCGCCCACGCTGTTGGTGGCGGCGATGCCGAAGTAGATGGGGTCCGCGTCGTTGCCCAGGTTGACGGGGCGCAGGCCGAAGGCGGTGGCGCGGTCTTCCTCCTCGGAGAACGGCAGCGGGTCGATCACGTGCAGCTTCAGCTTGCCGTCGGAGCGGCTGGCGAACTCCTCGAGCATCTCGCGCACGCGGCCGGCGTAGGTGCGCAGCTGCGGCAGGTCGGGCGTGGCCTTGTCGGAGAAGAACAGGTAGAGGTTCACCGGCTCCTTGATCGTGCCGACGATCTTCTGCGTGCCCTCGCGACAGCGTGTAGAGCCGGTTCTCGGTGAGGTCGAGCGCGCGCCGCGGGAGCAGGGTTGATCGAGCGCGACGCCGCGAGGAACAGCACCGCGAGGACCAGCAGGCCGATGCGGTCGAGAGCGGATCCTGCCGCTTGCTCTGGTGGTGCTCATCCTAGTCCGCCTTCTTGAGGTCGAGCACGATCGTCGTGGCGTACGAGCCAGACGCCGATCACCAGCAGGAAGTAGAGCACGTCGCGCAGGTCGATCACGCCCTTGCTGATCGCGGTGAAGTGGGTCAGGAACGAGAGGCTGGCGACGGCGTCGACCAGGGGCCCGGGCAGCCAGCCCGGAGAAGAGGTCGAGCACCAGCGGGAAGCCCGCCAGCATGAAGAGGAAGCAGATCACCACGGTGAGGATGAAGGCGACCACCTGGTTGCGGGTGGCCGCCGAGATGCAGGAGCCGATGGCCAGGAAGCCGCCGGCCATCAGCAGGCTGCCGATGTAGCCGGCGACGATCACGCCGTTGTCGGGGTCGCCGAGGTAGTTGACGGTGATCCAGATCGGGAAGGTCAGCGCCAGCGCCACGGCGATGAACAGCCACGCCGCGAGGAACTTGCCGAGCACGGCCTGCCACAGCGTGACCGGCAGCGTCAGCAGCAGCTCGATGCTGCCGCTCTTGCGCTCCTCGGCCCACAGGCGCATGGCGATCGCCGGCACCAGGAACAGGTACAGCCAGGGGTGGAAGTTGAAGAACGGCGCCAGGTCGGCCTGGCCGCGCTCGTAGAAGCCGCCCAGGTAGAAGGTGAACAGGCCGGTGAGCACCAGGAAGATGACGATGAACACGTAGGCGAGCGGCGTCGCGAAATAGCTGCGCAGCTCGCGGCGGGCGATGCTGCGGATGACGGCCATCAGGCTGCCTCCCGCCGCGCCGGTGCGTGATGTGGCGGAACACCTCGTCGAGGCGCCCCGCCTCCAGGCTGCAGCTGCTCCACGCGGCCAGCGCCGCTCGGTGGCCAGGCCGCTGATGGTCGTCAGCACGCTGGCGCCGTCCGCGGGGAAACGCCGTCACCGCGACTCGTGCTCGTCCACCTCGGCCTCCGCACGCCGGGAATGGCCCGCAGGTCGGCGGCGACCGCGCCCAGGTCCGCCGGCGCTCGAGCCGGACCGTGACCGCGTTGTGGTAGCGCGAGCGGGGATCAGCGTCGCGGGCTTCTCGTCGGCGACGATCCTGCCGCTGGCGATGATGATCGCGCGCGTGCAGACCGCGTCCACCTCCTCGAGGATGTGGGTGGAGATGACGATCACCTTGTCCGGCGCCATGCGTCTGGATCAGCTCCCGCACCTCGTGCTTCTGGTTGGGGTCGAGGCCGTCGGTGGGCTCGTCCAGGATCAGCACCGGCGGGTCGTGGAGGATCGCCTGGGCCAGGCCGACGCGGCGGCGGAAGCCCTTGGACAGGGTCTCGATGGGCTGCTGCAGGACGCTGCCCAGCTGGAGCCGGTCCGACCACGTCGCCCAGGCGCCGGTCGAAGGCGGCGCCGGCAGGCCGCGGATGCGGCGATGAAGTCGAGGAAGTCACCCGGCGTCATCTCGCCGTAGCTCGGCGCGCCTTCCGGCAGGTAGCCGAGCTGCCGCTTGGCGGCCATCGGCTGCTCGCCGATGTCGAAGCCGCAGACCCCGGCGCGGCCCGCCGTGGGCGGCAGGAAGCCGGCGATCATGCGCATGGTGGTGGACTTGCCGGCGCCGTTGGGGCCGAGGAAGCCCAGCACCTCGCCGGGCTCGACCCGGAACGAGATGCCGTCGACAGCCGTCCGGCTGCCGAAGGTCTTCACCAGGCCGTCTGCTGTGATCATCTGCGCTTCCCTGGCTGGTCGTGGCTGAGCGGGCGGATCAGGAGGACGTTGGCGACGGCGATCACCGCCACGATCACCACCACCGTGAAGGTCACGAAGTAGTCGCCGGTGGCGGTGCGCATCTGCCCCGCCAGCAACGTGCCCGCGGCCCCGCCCATGGTGTCCACGAAGGTCACCACGCCCAGGATCCTGCCCAGGGCCAGCTGCCCGAAGCTTTCCACCGCGACCAGCTGGATCAGCGTGAAGCTGCCGCCAAACCCGAGGCCGAAGATTACCGCGAATGCCGCCAGCTGCGCGGGATTACCGGCCAGCGCCAGCCCGCCGTCGCCAGCCGTGAACAGGAGCAGGCAGCCCGCCAGCAGGGTCAGGCTGGTCACCACCATGACCCGCTGCTTCCGGAACCGGTCGCTGACGGCGCCGAAGAGGAACTTGCCGGCCACGCTGCAGGCGAGGATCGTGGAGTACAGCGCGGTCGCCCGCTGGGGCGGGAGGCCCGCCTCCTGCTCGAAGTAGATCGTGATCTGGCTGGTCATGGCCTGGATGGCGAACCACAGGCAGGCGGAGCCGATCGCCAGGCACCACAGGGTGCGGGAGCGCAGGGCCACGGCAAAGGTCACGCCGTCCACGGGTGCCGCCGGTTCCGGTCCCGTGCGCGCCGGGAGCGGCGCCTCGCGCAGCACGAGGAACGCCGGCAGCACGGCCAGGAGCCAGAACGCGGCCGTGAGCACGGCCATGCCAACCCGCCACCCGAAGGCCGGGTCGTTGACGAGCGGCGAGATCGCGACCGGCAGCGTGGCACCCGCCAGGCTCGAGCCGGCGACGAGCACCCCCACGGCCGTGCCGCGCCGCGCGGTGAACCAGCGGGACAGCAGGACCACGTTGGGCATGAGCCCGGACAGGATCAGGCCGACGGCGATCACCGCGTGCAGAAGGTAGAGGTCCTGCAGCGACCGCGCCGCCGGGTAGGCGATGAAGGTGATGCCGAGGACGACGAGACCGGTGCGGATGACCCGCACCACGCCGAAGCGGTCGATGGCCGCGCCGACGAACGGGGCCAGCAGGCCGGCGATCCCGAAGGTGATGGCGGTCGTTCGGCTGACCTCGGCCGGCGTGGCGCCGAAGGTCTCCATGAACCTCGGGAACAGGTTCTGGGGCACGAACAGCGCCATGCCGTTCGTGAAGAAGTACACCAGCACGCAGACGGCGGCGATGCCGAGCTGTGTCCTGGGTCCCGCCACCAGCTACAGGAGTTCGCCGTCTGCGTTGATCAGCTGGATCGAGTCGAAGCCGAGGCCCTTCAGCTTAGGCTCGATGACCTGGCGATCGCCCACCACCACCATCACGAGGTCTTCGGGCCGCAGGTGATCCTTCGCCGCCTTGTTGACCTGCTCCGGCGTGACGCCGCGGATCGTCGCGGCGTAGTTGTTCCAGTAGTCGTCGGGGAGGCCGAACTGCACGATCTGGCTGACCGAGCCGAGCACGGCGCCGCCGGTCTCCCACTGGCCCGGCAGGGAGAGGGTGTTGGTGCGCTTCACCATCGCGACCTCTTCCGGCGTGGCCGGACGCTTGCCGACGAGCTCCGCAAACTCCCTGCGGATCTCGGCGATGGCTTCCGCGGTCTTGTCGGTCTGCACGGGTGCGTAGGCGAGGAACGGCCGCTGCCCGCGGGCGTCGTACGCGAAGGAGCGCGCCCCGTAGGACCAGTGCTTGTCCTCCCGCAGGTTCATGTTGAGGCGCGACGTGAACTGGCCGCCGAGCACGTCGTTCATCAGTTCGATGGCAGCCTGGTCGGGCGTGGCCCGGGGCGGGATCAGCTGGCCGGCGAAGATCACCGACTGGTCGGCGCCGGGCTTGTCCAGCAGGTAGAGGGTGCGGCTGGCGCGGGGCGCGACGCTGGCCACCTGCTTGGCCGGGATGTCGCCCGGCTGCCAGTCACCCAGCAGGCGCTCGAGCTGGGGCTTGAGCGACCCGACCGTGACCGGGCCCACGGCAATGAGCGTGGCGTGGTTCGGGCGGAACCACTGGTCGTGGAACCGGGCGAGGTCCTCGCGGGTCAGCGCGGCGAGAGTGGCCTCGGTGCCCGTGCCGGTGAGCGGCTGGGCATAGGCGTGACCCTCGCCGTAGAGGAGCTTCGGCACCACGCGCAGCGCCATGGAGTTGGGCTGGGTCTTCTCCTGGCTGAGCGCGGCCAGGTATTCCTTGCGCAGGCGGTCCAGCTCCTTCTGCGGGAACACCGGATTCAGCAGCACGTCGGCGAAGATCTCGAGTGAGGGCTCCAGCTTGTCGGCGAGCGCGGACAGGCCGACGGACGAGGTATCGAGGCTCGACCCGGCCCCGATGCTGGCGCCCAGCAGGGCGAGCTGCTCGCTGATCTCCAGGGCGTTGCGGGTCTTCGTGCCCTCGTCCAGCATGGCCATGGTCAGGCTGGCCGTGCCCGGTTGCGCGGACTGGTCCGCGGCATAACCGGCGTCCAGCACCAGGCTGAGCGCGACGACCGGCAGTTCGGGCCGCTCGACCACGATCAGCTGCAGGCCGTTGCCGAGGGTCGCACGCTGGAAGGCGGGGAAGGTCACGGGGACCTCGCCGGCGGGCATCGGCATCGTGCTCCGGTCGGCGCCCGTCGTCCCGGCGACCAGCTGGCCGGCCGGCTCCACCGTCAGCACGAAGGGCGCGTCGGTCACCCACTTGCTGACCACGGCCTGCAGGTCGGCCCGCGTCGCCGCCTCGGCCGCTTCGTAGCCCGACTTCCAGGCGTCCGGCGAACCGCCATAGACGGTGCTTTCGGCCAGCACGCCCGACTTGCCGGAGAAGCCGCCGACCTGCTCCAGCCCCCGGACGAAAGCGGCGCGCCGCTGCGTCTGCACCCGCTCGAGTTCCCTGGCCGTGGGCCCGCTCCGGCGGAAGCGCTCGAGTTCCTCGTTCACGACGGCCTCCAGGCGCTCCAGGGAGACGCCCGGGTTGGCGGACACCTGCAGGTAGGTCAGGCCGGCAATCTCGAGGGCCAGGGCGCCGAACTCCACGTCGGACGCGATCTGGTCCTGGTACACGAGGCGCTGGTACAGCCGGGAGTTCTTGTCCCCCGCGAGGATGGCCGACGCCAGTTCCAGGTGGTAGGCGTCCCGGGTGCCCCAGCGCGGGCCGGTCCAGGAGAGGTAGAGCCGCGGTTGCGCGACCCGGTCCTGCATGCTCTTGCGGCGGACTGTGTCGTGGGCCGGGATCCACTCCTCGAAGCGGGCCAGCGGCGGGCCCGGCGGTATGTCGCCGAAATACTTCTCCGCCTTGGCGAAGACTTCCTCGGCCGACACGTCCCCGGCGACGACCAGCACGGCATTGCCCGGGCCGTAGTAGGTCTCGAACCACTTCCGCACGTCCTCGAGGCTGGCGGCGTTCAGATCCGCCATTGAGCCGATGGTCTCCCAGGAATAGGGATGATCCGGCGGGAAGAGCTGCTTCAGGATTTCCTCGAAGACCTTGCCGTAGGGCTGGTTGTCGCCCTGGCGCTTCTCGTTCTGCACCACACCCCGCTGCTCGTCCAGGATGGGCTGGGTGATCGCGTTCCTGAAGTGGCCCATCCGGTCGGACTCGAGCCACAGCACCGTGTCGAGCGCGTTCTTCGGCACAGTCTGGAAATAGTTGGTCCGGTCGAAGAACGTGGTGCCGTTGAGGTCGGTGGCGCCCAGTTCCTGCAGCGTGTTCAGGTAGTCGCCCTTGAGGTTCTCCGAGCGCTGGAACATGAGGTGCTCGAAGAGGTGGGCGAAGCCGGTGCGGCCCGGGACCTCGTTCTTCGAGCCCACGTGGTACCAGATGTTCACCGCCACGATCGGGGCCTTGCGGTCCTCGTGGACGACCACGGTCAGGCCGTTGTCGAGCCGCCGCAGGGTGTAGGGGATGTCCACGCTGGCCGAGGCGCCGGCCGTGGGCGGGGCGAGGAGGACGACTGCAATCAGGGCGGCAAGATGGCGCTTGAAGGGCATGGCGGATTCCCGGAGGTGGTGGCGGATTCTAGCTGGCACGGGTCCCGGGATCGAACAACGCGCGTCGAAAATGCCAGAATGTGGCAATGCCGCGCCGGACCCTGTACCCCGCCCTGGAACCCTACGACTCGGGCCACCTCGCCGTGTCGGGCCTGCACGAGATCTACTACGAGCAATGCGGCAATCCGCGGGGCAAGCCGGTCGTGTTCCTCCACGGCGGCCCGGGCGGCGGCGGCGACGCGACCCCGCGCCGCTTCTTCGATCCCGCCCGCTACCGCATCGTCCTGCTGGACCAGCGGGGCTGCGGCCGCAGCCGCCCCCACGCCGAGCTGCGCGAGAACACCACCTGGGACCTCATCGCCGACGTCGAGGCGCTCCGCGAGAAACTCACGATCGAACGCTGGCTCGTGTTCGGCGGCTCCTGGGGCAGCACGCTGTCGCTGCTGTACGCCGAGACCCATCCGGAGCGGGTGACCGAACTCGTCCTCCGCGGCATCTTCCTGCTGCGCCCGGCGGAGATCGCCTGGTTCTACCAGCAGGGCGCGAGCGACCTGTACCCCGACGCCTGGGAGCCCTACCGGGACTTCATCCCGGCCGGCGAACGCCACGACCTGCTCCATGCCTATCACCGGCGCCTGACCGGCGCGGACCCGGAGCTGGCCCTGGAGGCCGCCCGTCGCTGGTCCGTCTGGGAGGGAAGCACGAGCCACCTGCTGGCCTCGGCCTCCACGGTGGAGCGCTTCGGCGCGGACCACTTCGCCCTGGCCTTCGCCCGCATCGAGGCCCACTACTTCGTCAACCAGGCCTTCATGGCGGCCCCCGACCAGATCCTGCGGGACGTGGGCCGGATCCGGCACATCCCCGCGGTCATCGTCCAGGGCCGCTATGATGTGGTCTGCCCCCTGCGCAGCGCCTGGGACCTGCACCGGGCCTGGCCCGAGGCCGACCCTGCAGATCGTGCCGGACGCGGGCCATTCGGCTTTCGAGCCGGGGATCGTGCACGAGCTGATCACCGCGACGGACCAATTTGCCCAATGAATGAACAGAGATGACCGACCAGAGCCTCCTCATCACCAACGCCCTGATCTGTCAACGAGGGCCGCGTGACGGCCGGCGACGTGCTGATGCGCCGCGGCCGCATCGAGAAGGTCGCGCGCGAGATCCCGGCCGGCCGCGTGGACCGGATCATCGACGCGCGGGGCAGGTACCTGCTGCCGGGCCTCATCGACGACCAGGTGCACTTCCGGGAGCCGGGGCTCACCCACAAGGGCGACCTGGCCACGGAGTCGGCCGCCGCCGTGGCGGGCGGCACCACCAGCTACATGGACATGCCGAACACGATCCCGAACGTGACGAGCCGGGCCGTGCTCATGGACAAGTACCGGCTGGCCCGGGGCCGGTCGAAGGCGAACTTCTCCTTCTACTTCGGCGGCGCCAACGACAACCTGGACGAGATCCGCGCCCTGCAGCCGGGCGACTGCTGCGGCGTGAAGGTCTTCATGGGCGCGTCCACCGGCAACATGCTGGTGGACGATCCGCGGACCCTGGAGCTGATCTTCGCCGAGTGCCCGACGCTGATCGCCACCCATTGCGAGGACACGCCGACCATCAAGGCCAACGAGGAGCGGTTCCGCCAGCAGTACGGCGAGGACGTGCCGTTTTCGGCCCATCCGCTCATCCGTTCCGAGGAGGCCTGCTACAAGTCCACCGTGCTGGCCACCACGCTGGCCAGGAGCCATGGCACGCGCCTGCACGTGCTGCACATCTCGACGGCGAAGGAGCTGGAGCTGTTCGAGCCCGGCCCCCTCATCACCAATCAGGGCGGCAAGCGGATCACGGCGGAGGTGTGCGCGCACATGCTCCATTTCGACGACCGGGCCTACGCGACGAAGGGCGCGCTGATCAAGTGCAATCCGGCCATCAAGACGGCGGCCGATCGCCTGGCGCTGCTGGAGGGGCTGAAGGACGGCCGCCTGGCCGTGATCGCCACGGACCACGCGCCCCACACGCTGGCGGAGAAGGGCGAGAAGTACTTCAAGGCGCCGTCCGGCCTGCCCCTGGTCCAGCACTCGCTCCTGATGCTCCTCGAGCACGTGCACGACGGCACGCTGCCGCTGGAGCTCATCGTGGAGAAGACCAGCCACCGGGTGGCCGACCTCTTCGCCATCCGCGACCGGGGCTACATCCGGGAGGGCTACTTCGCGGACCTGGTGCTGATTGATCCCCGGTCGCCGACGACGGTGCGTCGCGAGGACGTGCTGTCCAAGTGCGGCTGGTCGCCGTTCGAGGGCGACACCTTCCGCTCGTCGATCGTGATGACGATCGTGAACGGGGTCGTGGCCTACGAGAACGGCCGCGTGACCGACGCTATCGCCGGCCAGCGGCTGGACTGCGGCGGGCGTTAGTTCGCCTCGCCGCCGAACCGCACTTTCCCGACGATGCCGAAGGTCCTCAGGCTCGGGTAGGTGACCGACATGCGGAAGGGCGGGAAGTCGTCGAAGTTGGAGGCCTGCTGGATCGCCGGCGGCGTCTCCTGGGCCTGCAGGTCGTCCGTGTTCGTCCAGTAGATGTCCCGGAACGCCGCGATGGGGTTGTCGTTCTCGAAGAGGTTGCGGACCCAGAACTCCACGTCGTACTTGTCCGAGGTGAAGCCGAGGCGGAGGTTCACGTTGGTGCGGGCCGGCAGGTACGACTGGTTGTCGTTGCCCACGTAGATCTTGCCCAGGTAGTTCGCGTCCGCCCGGGTGAAGAACTCCCAGTCGCCCTCGAGGGGGCGCTTGTAGGTCAGCGAGGCGCTGGAAGTCCATTCGGGCTGCCGCATCTGCACGTTGCCCGAGACGTCCCCGGACAGCTGGCGGCACTGGCCGGCCTTGCCGTTCTGGACTTCATTGCCTTCGTCATTGGGGTAGCCCGGATCGTCGTCGCCGTTCGTTCCGGGGTCCCGCTCCGGCGTCGGGTCCGCCAGTGACTGAATCGCTTCCGGGGCGCAGGTGGGTTCCGACGTGTAGAAGCTCGGGAACAGCGACAGGGTGTCCTGCCGCGCGTTCGTGAGCTGGGAGTCCGTATAGCCGACCGTCAGCCGGCCCGTCAGGCTCTCGGTGCAGCGCGATATCCGCCGTTGCCTCCCAGCCCCAGACCTCCGCGTCGCCGGCGTTGACGTTCAGCGCCGTGACCTGCTCGAAGGGGCGCCCGGTGTTCGGCGAGGTCTCATTCAGCTGGCGGAGCACGATGTCGGACCAGTCGTTGTAGAACACGGCGAAGTCCAGGCCGACCCGCTGGTCGGCGGTGAAGCCCTTGATGCCCAGTTCGTAGGACGTGATCTGCTCCTGGTCGAAGGGGTTCACGATCAGTTCTTCGGTCACGCCGGTAGACGTGATGACGTTGGTGCGGAGGATCTGCAGGCCGCCCGGCTTCTCGCCGTGGGCCACGGACCCGTAGGCCATCCAGCCGCTCTCGAACTTGTACTTCAGGCCCACGCGGCCGGTGACGGACGCGAACCGCGCGGAACCCTGGTCGGTGGTTTCGGGGGCGAGGACACGCAGGTCGTAGTAGTCGTCACCGCACTCGGCGACGTTCGGGAAATTGAAGGGAAACTCATCCAGATCCGTGGGTTCGCCCGAATCGGGGTCAGACCCCTGGCACCGGGTGTAGTCGTAGCCGGAATTGTCCAGGTGATCCCTCGAATAGCGGATCTCGGCGTTGGCCTGCCAGGCGTCCGTCAGGTCGAAGTCTGCGGAACTGAACACGGACCAGGCCTCGGTCTTGTTGTTCGCTATGCGCCGGGTCAACGGGTCGACCGCACCGTCGGGCGTCAATGATCCGCCGAAGATATAGGAGCCGATGGCGAGCGAGGTTGGATAGGCCACGGGCCCGATGCCGACGTCGAACTGGGACTCGGGCAGCTGGGTGGTGGCCACCGGCGCGCCGGGGAAGGCCTCGTTGTCCACGTTGTAGTAGTAGCCCCCGACGGAGTAGCGGAAGCGCTCGTCCCGCGGGCTCGTGAAGCGGATCTCCTGGCTCCACTCCTCGGTGGTCTCGCCGTTCTCGATGTTCACGAAGCCCATGGGCGCCCGGGACCAGTCGGTGGGTGTCAGGCACTGGGCGACACCGATGGTCGATACGTTGTTGCAGTAGACCAGCGGGATCGTGTTGCCCGAGCTGCGTCCGAAGTCCGAGTTGGAGCTCTGCTCGGTGTCCGAGTAGCCCGTCAGGAAACTGAGGGTGCCGAAATCCAGGTCCCAGATGATATTGAGGTTGCCCCGGAGGAGGTCCCGGTCCTCGCCGGTTGCCTCGGGGATCTTCGGCATGGAATCGTCCGTGATCGAGCTCGGCACGGGCACGCCGTTCGGGAAGTCGGCGCGGGAGAGCGCATCCGGCAGCGCCTCCAGGTCCGGGATCTTGCCGCAGTAGTTCTGCAGCCGGACGAACGGCCTGCCCTCGGCATTTTCTGTCGTCTGCTCGATGCGGTCCTCGCAATTGGCGGGCAGGCCGCCGGTGGCCGGCTCGTCGATCTCGTCGTTGGAGTAGTACATGCCCAGGTTGACATCGAGGCTGTCCAGCGGGCGCCAGCGGAGCTTGCCCTGGAAGCTGCGGTAGCGATAGCCGCCGATCTCGGTGGCGGGCGCCAGGCTGTTGTCGTAGGAGCCATTCCATTCGTCGTACATGGCCGAGAGCCGGCCTGTCAGGGTCTCGCCGAGGAGCGGGCCGCTGACCATGCCGAGGACCCTGCGCTTGCCCTCGTTGCCCGACTCGACTTCGGTCCGGGACTCGAACACGTCGCTGGGCGCCTTGGTGACGTAGTTGATCGCGCCGCTGAAGGCATTGCGGCCGTACTGGGCGCTCTGGGGGCCCTTCAGCACCTCGATCCGCTCCACGTCGAGCTGGCTGAAATTGAGGCCTTCCCGGCCGGAGACGTAGACGCCGTCGACGAAGATGGCCGTGGAATTCTCGCCGAAGATGTCCTGGGGAACGACGCCGCGGATGACGGGCACCGGCAGGTTCTCGCCGAAGGCATTGAAGAAGTTGAGGCCCGGCGTCAGGTTCGCCACGTCCCCCAGGCTGGTGATGCCCGCGGCGGCGATCGTGGCGGAGTCGAAGGCCGTGACGGACAGCGGCACGTCCTTCAGCTTCTCCTCGACCTTGCGTGCCGTGACGACGATCTCGCTGAGTTCCTGGGCCTCACCCGGGGCCGGCACGCCGATCCCGGCGGCAACAACAACCGCCGACGCGACAGCCGTCCGCCCGAGACGCTTCCTGAATGTGGTCATGACCGCTGCTTCCCCCGGGTGACTGTGTTTACTGTTGGCCGGCCGCAAGCCGGCGCCGGGACGCCCGCAGGCGCCCCAGCAGCGGCAGGCCCGCGAGGAGCGCCAGGCTCCAGGGGTCGAACGCACTGCTGCCACCCGGCAGCAGGCCACCGGTGCCGCCACCGCCGCCGCCACCCGTGGCGTTGACCGTGAACGTGTAGGTGCCGTCGGCGAAGTCTCCTTCACCGTCGGCCAGGCGCACGACGCAGCTGTCGTTGCCAGTGAAGCCGGCATTGGGCGTGTAGGCCACGGTGATGTTGGCTCCACTGACCGACGGCGTCCCGCAGGTGCCGCTCGCCGCCGGCGTGTTCACCGTCAGCGTGTGCTGGGCAACGGAACCGTTCCCGGCGGTGAAGGCGCCCGAGGCGCTCAGGGTGGTGTCCTGATTGCCCGCCCTGCTGGCACCGGCAACGGTTGGCGTCTCGTCTTCGATAGTTACCGTCACCGTGCCCGTGGCAGATTCGACTGGGGCCGGATCCGAGTCCGTGATGGTGTAGGTGAAGGTGTCGGTGCCGCTGAAGAACGTGGGACCCGGGGTGTAGATCACCGCATTAGCGTTGCTGCCGGAGATGGCCGTCGTGCCGAATGCACCATCCGTCCGCGTCACCACGCTCGGCGTGTCGCCGAGGGAGTTGCCGGCGAAAGTTTGCGCGTCGAAGGCGCCCGTCACGCTACCCGGTGCCGAGCCCTGGGTGGAAATGGTGATTCCCGGGGTTCCGCGTGCTGCCGGCAACGGGCATCGTGTTGCTGACGGTGACCGTCACGATCGCGCTGTCGGTCAGCAGGTTGGCGTCGGTGACCTGGTAGGTGAAGGTCTCGGTGTAGGTCGGGGTGAACGGCGCCTTGAGTTCCGGCGCATAGGCGATGAGCGCCCCGGCCAGCGGCCCGGCCGCCGGTGGCGTGGCCGTGCCGCCCGCATCGGGTGCACCGATGATGGTTATCGTTACCGGGTCGGCGAACCCGGGGTCGTTCGCGCCGATACTGATATTGATCGGCTTGTTGCGCGTGGTGGCGGCGGTGTCGTCGTTCGCGCCGGGCGGGGGGATGTTGATGGTGACGGTCGCCGTCTCGGTGGCGGCCGCATTCTGGATGGTATAGACGAAGGTGTCCGCGCCAGTGGCGTCGAAGTTGGCCGTGTACACGATCTGGATGCCGGCCTTGGCGCCCGGCGAGGTGCCCTGAACCGTCGCCGTACCCTTGGTGGGCGGGGTTGACACGGTGACCGTCACGGGATCGGCAAAGCCAACGTCGTTCGCCAGCACGTCGATGGTCGTCGGCGTGCCCTGCAGTGCAGTGACCGGCCCGTCGTCGTTGGCAGTCGGAATTACCGAGAAGGTGAGGAAGTTGGCCCCGGACACGGTGATCGCCGTTTCGGTGCGGATGATCAGTTCGCCGCCGTTCACGGTTTCGTCCTTTTCGACGAACCAGAGGTTGAACGCGCCGTCTATCGCTTCGCAGGGGGGTGCGGCCGCCGCGTTCGCGAGGCCGCGCGTGTTACCCGTGCTCACGTCGTCGCCAAGAATCGTCCGCTGGACGCAGTTGGCGTTGCCGCCGACGTTGTACAGGGCTGAGCTGCTGTTGGCGAAATCATCACCGAGGGAGGTGTTCAGGCAGCCGTTGGCGCCCACGGAGGCGAGGAAGGTGCCCTCGACGCAGTTGTAGGCGGCGGCGGTGGTCGTGCCGTTGGTGGTGTTGATCACCATGTCGACGACCTTGTCGCTGATGACCGGTGAGCCGTTCGCGTTGCTGCTGATGAAGGACGTGGACTGGAAAATGCCCGTCATCGACAGGACGCCGGTGGCAGCATCCCAGGTCCACACGGCGGTCGACGACGTGGCATTGGCGTTGGACCAGGTGCCACCGGTACTGGCGGTGGTGCTGAGGCACGGGCTGGTGGCGACAACTGGCGTGCAGACCTTCCACTTCAGCGTGCTCAGGGCGCCGCCGCTGCTGATCTGATTGTGCTTTTCGAGCTGCACGCTGACAGGGGCCGCGCTCGCGGTGCCCGCCAGGACCAGCAGTGCCAGCGTGACGAAAGTGTGTGTTGCTTTGCTCACGAATTTATCCTCAACGAATTTAGGAATGTTGGAAGCATCCAACCTGGCGTGTGATCAGTTGCCGCTGCTGTCCGACGGGGGAGGCGGCGGCGGGGGTGCGGTTGCGGCGGCCGCCGGGGGCGACTTGCCACCGAACGAAAATTCCACGGCGAGGTTCACGCCCGACAGGTCGCCGACCTCGGCGTCGAAGTACTCGTACTCGACCCGGAAGCCCAGCAGTTCGCTCAGGCGGAAGATGAAACCCGCACCGGCCACCAGGCCCCGCTCGGAGGAAGTTCGAATTGGTCGTGCCGTCGACCGCGAGCTCGGTGTCGAAGTCGTAGAGGCCCGCTTTGACGTAGGCGTCGAAGTCGTCGATGGTCGTCGGGACGTACAGCAGCCCCTGGGCCGAGAACCCGTCGAAGGTCAGTTCCAGCTGGCCGGGCAGTAGTTCATTCGTCGACCGGTCCTCGAACGAGCCGGAGAGGTGGTAGGCGCCCTCCAGGCCCAGCCAGTCGTTCAGCTGGTACTGGGCGAAGATCTTGTAGCCAATGGCGTTGTCGTCGATGAAGTCCTTGCCGAGCTCCTCCGCCGAGAGGTCGTCGCCCGCGAAGGCCCCGAACGTGGCCGCCGCACCGGCGCGCCAGCCCGGTACGCTGTGCTCTGCCTGGGCCGACCCGCTCGCCAGGGCGAGCAATCCCAACACTGCCATTCGCTTCATTTCGAGAGTCTCCTCAAAGTGTGGAACCCGGGCCCGCATTGCGGTCGCCCAGGATGGTGTCACGGCCAGGCGCTGATCCTCTGGCATCGGGATGAAGGGAAAAGGTTTGGCTCGTCCATGCCCCGCGCAGCGTTCTTCTTATGGTTCGGTGCTGTCGCTTGCCTCGACCGGCAATCCGGGCCGCGCTCCTGCCCCCCCACCCGGTGCCGATGCAGCCCCTGAAACTTAACCAATTAGCCGCGCATTAACAAGCACTGCGACCATCACTGCGACCATGGGCCGCAGGCCAGCATGGTCGCTCGCGAGCACCGTGCCCGCGGGCCTCCTGGCTCACGGTATGCTTGCGCCCGCCAGCCAACGCCACGACGGGAACGCCGCGTAATGAAGTATCCGAAGCTCACGATTTTCCTTGGCCTCATCCTCCTGCTCGTCGCCTGGGTCCTGATTTCGGGCATTGAGGGGGATCGGCCGAAGGCGGATCTCAAGCCGGTGTCGGCCGCGCCCGGTGCCGGTTCCGTCCTGGTGATTGGCGGCACCCGGGCCACGGGGCTCGAGGTCGTCCGGCTGCTGCGCGCCCGGGGCGACGATGTCGTGGTCCTGGTCCGGCCGTCGTCGGATGCCAGCGAGGTGGAGGCCCTGGGCGCCCGGGTCGTGCGCGGCGATGCGCTGAATCCCGCGGACCTGACGGCGGCGCTGAACGCGGTACCCGGCCGGCGGGCAGTTCCGCGCGATCGTTTCCACCCTCGGCGCCCGCAGCCTCGACGGCCCGCGGCCCGACTTCGAGGGCAACCGCAACGCCGTGGACGCGGCCCGCCTCGCCGGCGTGCAGCGCTTCGTGCTGGTCACGGTCATTGGGGCCGGCGACTCCCGGGACGCCGCGCCCGCGATCGCCCGCTACGTGCTGCGGAACGTGATCCCGGAGAAGGCCAAGGCCGAGGACTACCTGAAAACCAGTGGCCTGGACTACACGATCATTCGCCCCGGCGGCTTGCTGGACAAGGATCCCCAGGGCAGGGCCTACCTCACCGAGGACACCGGGGCCATGAGCTGGATCCGGCGCGCCGACCTGGCCGCCCTGACGGTGCAGGCCCTGGACGATCCCCGCGCGATCGGCAAGGTCTATCACGCCTTCGACCCGGATCGCACCCGCTTCTGGTCCATACCGGCGAACTGACGATTGCCCGGCACCGTGCTGATCCTGCCCTTTGCGTTCCTGGCCGCAGCCCTCGCCGCGGCTCCCGAGGAGCTGATCGTCACGGGCACCCGGCTGGCGGCCGAGGAGCGGATGCTGCCGGCCACGGGCACCGTGCTCGGGCGGGAGGAGATCGAGGCCCGCAATGACGCGGTCGTCACGGACCTGCTGCGCGACCTGCCCGGCCTGCACGTCAACCAGCCCGGCGCCGGCGGCGTGACCCAGGTCTTCATGCGCGGCAGCGAACCGAATTTCACGGTCTTCCTGCTCGACGGTATCAAGGTGAATGACCCCAACAACACCCGGGGCGGTTCCTTCGACCTGGCGACCCTGAACCTGGCGGACATCGAGCGCGTCGAGGTCGTGCGCGGGCCCCAGTCGTCCATCTACGGCTCCGACGGCCTGGCCGGGGTGATCAACTTCATCAGCCGGCGCGGCGGCGAGACGCTGTCGGCGACCGCCGACGTCGAGGCTGGCGGCGACGACTTCCGCCGGGGCACGCTGCAGGTGGGCGGGCCCGCGGGCAGCCGGGGTGACTTCTCCCTGCAGGCCACCCGTCGCGACGACGGCGAGGCGGTTCCCGGCAGCACCTACGAGGCAGACACGGTGTCCGGGCGGCTCCACCTGGAGCCGGCCGCGGCCGTGACGGCCAACGTCTACGCCCGCTTCGCCAGCACCGACAGCACGACGTTTCCCGAGCAGAGCGGGGGGCCGGAGCTCGCCGTGCTGCGCGACCTGCAATACGCGAATGGGAATGATTTCACCCTGGGTGCGGATGCCGACTGGGCCATCAACCCGACCTGGTCGGTGCAGGCGCTGGCGTCACTCTACGATCGCAGCGACGAGTACGCATCGCCGGGGATCGCGCCGGGCGACCAGGTGCCGCCGAACGGCGCAGCCAACGACCTCGAGCGGGAGAACGCGTCGCTGCGCGCGACGGTGCGGCCCTCGGCCCGGATCGTCGCGACGCTCGGCGTGGACTACCAGCGCGAATCCGGCGCGTCGGATGGCTACGTGGACTTCGCGCCCGATTTCCGCGTGCCCAACAACTTCGACCTGGACCGGGACATCCTCGGTCTGTTTGCCGAGGGCCGTTATCTTCCCGACGAGCACTGGATCCTCCAGGCAAGCATCCGGCACGACGATCCCGACGAGGTGAGCGGCGAGACCACGGGCAAGGTGGGTGCCGTCTACGCGCTGGCCAATGGCACGACGCGCCTGCGGGCCAACTGGGGCTCCGGCTTCAAGCTGCCCAGCTTCTTTGCGCTGGGCAGTCCGCTGGTGGGTGAGCCGAACCTTCGCCCGGAGACGAGTCGCAGCGTGGATGCGGGGGTGACCCAGTTGTTCCTGTCGGGTGCTGCGGAAGTCAGCGTCACGCTGTTCGACAACGACTACGAGGACCTCATCGACTTCGATCCGGACACCTTCCGCAACGTCAACCGGGATCAGGTGACGACGCGGGGCGTCGAGATTGCCGGCGCCTGGTCGGTATCCCCCGACCTGAGCCTGCGCACCCACGCCACGTACGCGGACATCGACGTAAAGGACAGCGACCGGGAGCTGCTGCAGCGGCCCGACTGGCGAGGCGGCGTGGCCCTGCGCTGGGCGCCGGCCCGGGACTGGCTGCTCGACCTGGACTGGCTGTACGTGGGCGACGTGCTGGACTCGTCCATTCCCACCGGCATCCTGGAACTGGACGCGTGGAGCCGGGTTGACCTGAGCCTGGGCTGGCTGGCGACGCCCCGCCTGCGGCTGGCCCTGGCCGTCGACAACCTGCTGGATGGTGATTACGAGGAGGCCGTCGGCTTCCCGGCGGCCGGGATCCGGCCCCGGCTCGGTGTCCGCTACCTGTTTGGCGGCAAGCCGTGAGGTGCGGGAACTGATGCGCGCCCTGCACCTGGTCTTCGCCGTCCTCTTCGCCATCTCGGCGGGCCTGCAGTACAACGATCCCGATCCGATCGGCTGGGCGCTGCTGTACCTCGCCGCGACGGCCTTGGCGGCCGGCGTCTTCCGCGGCGCGTCCTGGGTGCGGCCGCTGGCTGGCGCCCTGATCGCCGTCTGCGCGGTGTGGATGGTCTTCCTCGCACCCGGGATGGGGGCCTTCATCGAGCGGGCGACCCGGCCCTCCTGGCGGCCACCATGCAGGCGGGCGATCCCGTGATCGAGGAAGCCCGGGAGTTCCTCGGGCTCGGCATCGTGCTTCTCTATGCCCTCGCTGCGGCGCTCAGGATACCGCCCGCTAGAGTGCGCCCCAACCGGTCAGTGCCCGGCTACCGGCTGCTGCTGCCCGTCTGGGAGCTGGCGTGCCGCGCGGCCCTCGCGCGCTATCGCCGGCAGCTCGCCAATGGCGCGGCCGTCAACGCCGCGACCCTCCGCGGGATCCTCCGGCGCAACGCTGCCTGCGAGTTTGGCCGCCGCCACGACTTCGCCGGCCTGGCCCGCGCCGCCGACGTGGAGGCGGCCTACGCCGCCGCCCTGCCGGTGGCGACCTACGAGGACTGCCGGGAGCCGTTCGCGCGGATGGCCGCCGGCGCTCCCGATGTGATGTTTCCCGGCCTGCCGCGCCTGTTCGTCAGCACGTCGGGGACGACGGGGGACCCCAAGCTCTTTCCCGTGACCGTGCGCCAGCAGAACGCCGCGCTCGCGTTCATCGCCCTGCTCACCCCCGCGGCCCGGGCGGCGTGCACGCCCGGACTCGGCTTCCGCCAGCCCACGGCCACGCTGATGGTCGCGAGCCGGGCGGGACGCGCGACCGCGGCGGGCATCCCGGTGGGCAACCCCAGCGGGGCCGGGATCCGGCGGATCCTGAAACTCGCGCCGCCGTTCTGGGTATTTCCCGCCCAGGTCCTCACCGTCCAGGACTACCCGACGGCGCTCTACCTGCACGCCCTGTTTGCGCTGCGGGCCCCGGACCTCGGCTGCATCGAGGCCGTCTACTGCAGCCACATCGTGAGCTGGATGGGCCTGATCGAGCGCCGCCGCGCGGAGCTGGTGCACGACATCGCCGCTGGCGGCCTGGCTGCTGGCGTGGCCAGCGACCTCGTGCTCACGGCTGAGGAGCGCGCGACCCTGGCCGCGCTGCTGCCCCCCGCGCCGGAGCGGGCGCGGCAGGTGGCCCGGGAGCTGGACGGCGAACCGGCCGGCCGCATGACCCGGCTCTGGCCCCGGCTGAAGGTGCTGAGCTCGGTGGTGAGCGGGGCGTTTGCCGTCAGCGTGCCGCGGCTCCGGGAGCTGGCCGGCCCGGGGCCCGCGCTCTACACCACCTGCTTCGGCGCCACGGAAGGCATGGTGGGCATCAACCTGTGGGGCGACGCTCCGGAGCGCTACGCGCTGGCGCTCGGGGCCGTGCACTTCGAGTTCCTGCCGGTGAGCGAACTCGACGCCGGGCGGCCCCGGACGGTGGGGATCAGCGCCCTGGAAAAGGGCCAGTGCTACGAGATCGTCATCACCAATCATGCCGGCCTCTATCGATACCGGCTCGGTGACGTGGTGCGCATCGCCGGCTTCGAAGGCAGGACGCCCGTCTTCGAGTTCGACCACCGGCGCGGCAACGTGGTGGACCTGGTCGGCGAGAAGACGACCGAGCAGCACTTCCGCCGCGCCTTCGCGCAGCTCGCCCGGGAGCAGCTCGGCGGCGAGGCGGGGCTCACCGACTTCACGGTCTGGCCGGACATCGGGACGCTGCCCTATCGCTACGTGGCCTACGCGGAAGTGGCCGCCGCAGTGCCCCGGCCCGATGCGGCGCGACTCGCCGCCCGCCTCGATGCATTGCTCGTGGTGGAGAACCCGTCCTACGGCACGCTGGGCCGCGTGAATGGCCGGCTCGATCCCGTGGACCTCCGGCTCGTCCGGCCCGGGACGTTCGAGCAGCTCGTGAATCTGCAGCGGGACACGGCGGCGGGAGTCAACGCCAACCAGGTGAAAGTGCCCAAGCTGTTGCGCAACACGGAGCAGCGGGCCCTCTTGCAGCGCGGGGTGCTGCCCGGGGGCTGCAACCGGCTGAGGCCCGCGGCCCCGGGCGTCAGATCTCACGATTTGACAGAATGTCTGGAAGCGTCGCCGGGGACCCGGCACCGGCTGAGTCTCGAGAAGCATTTTGCCTGTAGGGCCGAAGCTGGCGTACGGTCCAATTTAAGTCGGGCAATTGACCCGGCACTGTGAATACCAAGAAGAACTCATTCCCGGGGGTAGTCATGCAGGTTTCCAAGCTTCGGTGGGCGCTCGCCGCTCTCGCACTGAACGTTGCTGGCGCGGCCAACGCGGCCTCGATTTCCTACTACCTGGACCAGAGCAACACCGAAGGCTCCTGGCCTGACAACGTCAACTACCTGCAGGTCACGATCTTCGACAGCATTGCCAATCCGGGTGACATCGAGTTCCTGGTGACGCCGCTCGCGTCAGCTCACGGTTAGCGCCGGCACGAATTTCGGCATCCAGGCGTTCGGCTTCAATTCCACCCAGACACTCACCGCGGCAAACATCGTCGATCCGGTGGGCTGGTCCACCGGTAGCGGCAAGTCTCGACGGCTTCGGCGCCTACCAGGTCCGCGAGGACGGCACGGGCAGCAACCGGCAGAATCCGCTGTCGTTGCGCATTACCGGCATCAGCGGCGACGTGGTTGCCGACTACGCGGTCGCCGGTGCTGGCGGTGCCCAGGGCACCTACTACTTCGCAGCCCACGTGGCGGGCATGACGCCGGTCGCTGGCCAGACCAGCGCCTATTTCGGCGGCAATGCCGTGGTGCCGGTCCCGGCTGCGGCGTGGCTGTTCGGTTCGGCCATCGCGGGCCTCGGCTGGGTTCGCCGCCGCCGCTAAGCCGGGCCTCGCTCTAGAGAAGCCCCTTGCCGGCGAGCCGCTCGATGTCGGCCCGCTGCCACTCCCCGAACTCCCGCCGCTCGGGCACCCGCACCGTGCCGCCGTCGAGCAGCAGGTTGGCCGGGTGGAACACCGTCTGCCGGTAACTCTCCGCGTAGGCCTGGTAGGGCTGGCGCGAGAGCACGTTGGACAGCCCCGTCTTCCGCCGGCAGGCGCGCAGTGCCGGCAGGTCGATCGTGGCGTAGGCCACCATGGACTCGCCCCCCGGGGCCGCCTCGGCCAGGATCTGGCCGTGGTAGTCGACAACCTTCGACATGCCGGTGGTTGACTCCGCGGGGATCGGGATGTGGGTCAGCGCCGCCGAATTGGCCGACACCACATAAGCGATGTTCTCCGCCGCACGGGCCCGGCGGCCGAGTTCCTTCGGTGCGACCGACGGGCTGCCGACCTCGCTCGAGGGGTGGATGAAGATCTCCGCGCCGCGCATGGCCGCCATCCGGGCGATCTCCGGGTACTGGATCTCCTCCGAGGCGATGGCGGCGAGGCGGCCGATGGGGGTATCGGCCACGGGAAATACCCCGTCCAGGCCGTAGATCTCCAGATACCTGTCCCAGACGTCGTAGGGCGTGGGCGCGGAGAGGGAAATCATCCGGCGGTAGCGCAGCACGGTTTCCCGGGTCGGGGCGATGATGAAGCAGGTCTGGAAGTAGAGTTCCGGGAAGTGCGGGTCCACTTCATAGGCGTTGCCCGCCAGATAAACCTGGGATTTCTCGGCGATATCCGCCAGCGCCCGGTACTCGGGCCCGTCGATCGCCAGTGCCGCCTTGTCCCGCCAGACCGGGATCGATTCCCCGAGGGGGAAGCCCGTGAGGAAGTACTCGGGCAGCACCACCAGTTTCACGTCAATGCCGCTGAACTGCCGGATGAAACCCTTGCTGGCAGCCACCGAGGCGCCGACCCGCGCGAGGCTGGCAGCCATCCGGTCCCTGGCCGCCGCCCGGTCAGGGCAGTCGTTGACGCAGGCGGTCGCGATCTGGAGGGCGAGGGCGGCGTAGCGCTCGGGGGCGGGGCTGTCGGCGGGTTTCGTGCTCATCTCGCCGCATTGTTTCACTTAAGCACCGTCTCGCGTCAACTGGAAGCGTCAACTGGCGATTTGCCGCGCTTGAGCGCTATGTATAATCGCTGCCACTTTCGGCACCGGGCTTCTGCCCGCAACACACCAGGGCGTCATGCAGCCGACCAACACCAGGGATCCGGACTACTTTCACAAGGTCGTCGACTGCCAGTGGGCGTGCCCCGCGCACACCGATGTGCCGGGCTACATCCGGCTGATCGCCCAGGGCCAGTTCACCGAAGCCTACATGCTCAATCGTGAGTCGAACGTCTTCCCCGGCATTCTCGGGCGCGTCTGCGACCGGCCCTGCGAGCCGGCCTGCCGGCGGGGCCGGGTGGAAGACAAGCCGGTCGCGATCTGCCGCCTGAAGCGCGTGGCGGCCGATCTGGCCGACGACTACACCGACCGCCTGCCGAAGCCGCCGGCGAAGAAGAACGGCAAGCGGGTGGCCCTGGTCGGCGCCGGTCCGGCATCGCTGACGGTGGCCAACGACCTGCTGCCGCTCGGTTACGACGTGGTGATCTTCGAGGGCCTGCCGGTTCCCGGCGGCCTGATGCGCTCGAACATCCCGTCGTTCCGCCTGCCGGCCGAAGTCCTGACCGGGAGATCAACGACATCATCGGCATGGGCGCCGAGCTGAAGCTCGACCACCGCATCGAGAGCATGAAGAAGCTGCTGCGCCGAGGGCTTCGACGCGATCTTCGTCGGCACCGGCGCGCCGCAAGGGCAAGGAACTCAAGCTGCCCGGCCGCTATGACGACGCCGCACAGGTGCACATCGGCATCGACTGGCTCGAGTCCGTCGCCTTCGAGCACATCAAGTCCATCGGCGAGAAAGTCCTGATCATCGGCGTGGGCAACACCGCCATGGACTGCTGCCGCACGTCGCTCGCGCCTGGGCGCGAAGAGCGTCAAGGTCATGGCCCGCAAGCCGCGCCAGTTCTTCAAGGCGTCGGCCTGGGAGCTGGACGACGCCGAGGAAGAGAACGTCGAGATCGTCGTCAACCACTCGCCGAAGGCCTTCGTCACCGAGAACGGCAAGCTCAAGGGCATGCTCTTCGACATCATGGAGTACGACCTCGACGCGAAGGGCCGGATCACCGCCGAGACGCATCACCGGCGAGGAGTTCCTGCCGGCCGACGACATCGTGCTGGCCATCGGCCAGGAAAACGCCTTTCCCTGGATCGAGCGCGACCTCGGCATCGAGTTCGACAAGTGGGACGTGCCGATGGTCGACAAGATGACCTTCGAGTCCACGCGTGCCGGGCGTGTTCTTCGGCGGCGACTCCGCCTTCGGCCCGAAGAACATCATCTGGGCGGTCGAGCACGGTCACCAGGCCGCCATCTCGATCCACAAGCTACTGCCAGGGCGAGCCCGTGGCGCGAGCGCCTGCCCGACGGCATGAACCTGCAGACCTCCAAGATGGGCATGCACGAGTGGGCCTACAGCAACAATTACAACAGCGCGGAGCGCCGGCTGATGCCCCACGTGGGCCTGAAGGAGCGCTTCGAGAAGCTGAATATCGAGGTCGAGCTGGGCTTCACGGCCGAGCAGGCCATGGAAGAGGTCGAGCGCTGCCTGAACTGCGACGTGCAGACGGTCTTCACCGACAAGCTGTGCATCGAGTGCGATGCCTGCGTCGACATCTGCCCGGTGGACTGCCTGACCATCACGCCGGTACGGCACCGAGGAAGAACTGCGTGGCCGGCTGACGGCGCCGGCCCCCAATGTGACCCAGGCGCTCTTCGTCTCCGGCCCGCTGCCGCAGACCAGCCGGGTCATGGTCAAGGACGAGGACCTCTGCGTGCACTGCGGCCTGTGCGCCGAGCGCTGCCCGACCGCGGCCTGGGACATGCAGAAGTTCACGCTGCTCCGGCCCAAGGCCATCGACGAGGCCAACCGCCCGACACCCGGCAAGCGCCAATACGGCACCTGAGAGAACGGCACCTGAAGAACGGCATACCGATGAGCATCGCAGCAAGCGTCCCCAGGACAACGATTTCACCGTCAAGATCGCCAACGTCAACGGCACGGGGTCGGCCAGCGCCAACTCCATGCTGATGAAGTCGCTGTTCCGCATGGGCATTCCCGTGTGCGGCAAGAACTACTTCCCGTCCAACATCCAGGGCCTGCCCACCTGGTACGAGATCCGCGTCAGCGCCGACGGCCACCTGGCCCGTTCCGGCCGCGTGGACGTCATGGTCGCGATGAATGCCGAGACCTACCGCAAGGATCACGCGGAGGTGGCGCCCGGTGGCTACCTGATCTACGACTCCACCTGGCCGCGCAGCCAGCTGTTCAATCGCGCCGACATCCACATCCTCGGCGTGCCCCTGTCCCGCATCTGCAACGAGAACTTCGACAAGGCCCGCTCCCGCATCCTGATGAAGAACATCATGTACGTGGGCGTGCTGGCGGCGTTGCTCGAGATCGACATGGACGTCATCAAGCAGCTGCTGAACGAGCAGTTTGCCGCCAAGGCCGGCCTGCTGGATGCCAACCAGAAGGCCATCGACCTGGGCTATGCCTACGCCAAGGAGCACTTCACCTGCCCGCTGCCGTTCCGGGCGCGGACGCTCGACAAGACCCGCGACCACATCATGATCGACGGCAACACCACGGCCGGCCTCGGCTGCCTGTTCGCCGGGGCCACGGTCGGGGCCTGGTATCCGATCACGCCGTCCACGTCGGTCATGGACGCGTTCAAGCGCTTCTGCGAGAAGTACCGCAAGGATCCGGAAACCGGCAAGGCCAACTACTGCATCATCCAGGCCGAGGACGAGCTCGGCGCCATCGGCATGGTGCTGGGCGCCAGCTGGAACGGCGCACGCGTCCTTCACGCCCACCAGCGGCCCGGGCATCTCGCTGATGAACGAGTTCCTCGGGCTACGGCTACTTCACCGAGATCCCCGCCGTGCTCTTCGACGTGCAGCGCTGCGGGCCGTCCACCGGCATGCCCACCCGCACCCAGCAGGCCGACCTGATGGCCTGCGCCTACGCCTCCCACGGCGACACCCGGCACGTCCTCCTGTTTCCGGCCAATCCGGAGGAGACGTTCTATCACGCGGTGCAGGCCTTCGACCTCGCCGAACGGCTGCAGACGCCGGTCATCGTCCTCACCGACCTCGACATCGGCATGAACGACTGGATGTGCCGCGACCTCAAGTGGGACGACAGCTACCAGCCGGATCGCGGCAAGGTGCTGACCGCCGAGCAGATCGCGGCACTGCCGAAGTTCAACCGGTACATGGACGTGGACGGCGACGGCATCGCCGCCCGGACCCTGCCCGGCACGCACCCGAAGGGCGCCTACTTCACGCGCGGCTCGGGCCACAACATGTATGGCGCGTACACCGAGGATGCGGCGGAGTACCAGGCCGTCGTCGACCGGCTGCGCCGCAAGTTCGACACGGCGAAAGAGCTCGTGCCGCCGGCCGAGGTCCACGTTGCCGACAAGACCCGCATCGGCTTCCTGACCATCGGTTCCTGCGACAACGCCGTGAAGGAGGCCCGGGCCACTGCTGGCCGAATCGGGCGTCAACATGAACTATCTCCGCGTGAAGGGTTTCCCCTTCGGCAAGGAAGTCCAGGACTACCTGGACAGCCATGACCGCATCTACGTCGTGGAACAGAACCGGGACGCGCAGTTGCGCAGCCTGCTGATGCTGGAGACGCGCGTGGACCCCAACAAGCTGGTGGCCGTCCTGCACTACGACGGCCTGCCGATCCTGGCGAAGACCGTGGTGGACGGCGTAAACCAGGATCTCGCGCGAGGTAAGGCCGCATGAGCTTCATCGCCAAGCCGAAGGTTGCCCATCCCCAGCTGCCCCGGAACGAGCTGGGCCTGACCGTCCGCGACTACGAGGGCGGCCATGTCCACCCTCTGCGCCGGCTGCGGGCACGACTCGATCACCGGCGCCATCATGCAGGCCGTCTTCGAGCTGTCCATTGCGCCCCACCGGCTGGCCAAGCTGTCCGGCATCGGCTGCTCGTCGAAGACCCCGGCCTATTTCGCCAGCGCCTCCCACGGCTTCAACACCGTGCACGGCCGCATGCCGTCGGTGGCCACCGGTGCCAACGCGGCCAACCAGGACCTGCACTACATCGGCGTGTCGGGCGACGGCGACACCCTGTCCATCGGGCTCGGCCAGTTCCTGCACGCCGTCCGCCGCAACCTGAACATGCTGTACCTGATCGAGAACAACGGCGTGTATGGCCTGACCAAGGGCCAGTTCTCCGCCTCCGCCGACGTGGGCTCGAAGGCCAAGAAGGGCGAGACCAACCAGCAGCCGCCCATCGATCCGGCGCTCACCCTGCTGGCGACGGGCGCCACCTTCATCGCCCGCAGCTTCTCCGGCGACCGCCAGCAGCTCGTGCCGCTGATCAAGGCCGGCATGAAGCACCGGGGCTTCGCGGTGATCGACGTGATCTCGCCCTGCGTCACCTTCAACGACCACGAGGGCTCGACCAAGAGCTACGAGTTCACGCGCAAGCACTCGATGACGGCGATCTACACCGATTTCGTGCCGCCCGCGAAGGAGATCCGCGCCGAGTACGAGGCGGGTAAGGCCATGCCGGTGCAGATGCACGACGGCAGCCAGATCGTGCTGCGCAAGGCGGATGGCGCCTACGACCCCACCGACCGGGTGGCGGCGTTCGAGTACATCCAGGAACACCAGCGGGCCGGCGAGATCGTCACGGGCCTGCTGTACATCGACGAGACCAAGCCGGACATGCACGAGCTCGCCAACACCCCGGCCGGGCCGCTGGCGGCACTGCCGTTCTCGAAGGTGTGCCCCGGCAACAAGACGCTCGCCTCGATCCAGAGCCGCTTCCGGTAGAGTGGTGTAGGAGCGCCTTCAGGCGCGACCGAATCCGATCGCGCCTGAAGGCGCTCCTACTCACGAGGAGTCGTCGAATGTTGATGCGCAGTCTGCTGCTCCTGATCTTCCTGGCTGGCTGTTCGAGCCCAGCCAGAAGCCCCCCTCAGCGCCTCCGACCGGGAGACGCTGGACCGCACTGGCCGAGGCCCATGCCCACGACGCGCCGGTGGCCACGCCGGCGGCCACGACGCCGCCCGTGGCGGCGGTGACCGGGCAAGACCGTCCGCTACGGCAAGGTGGGCGGCGTGCCGGTCGAGGGCTATCTCGTGCGGCCGAAGGCAGCGCGCGGCCGCCTGCCCGGGCTCATCGTGATCCACGAATGGTGGGGCCTGAACGACAACGTGCGCGACGAGGCGGCGCGCCTCGCGGCCGAGGGCTACGTGGTCCTCGCCGTGGACCTCTACGCCGGCAAGGTCGCCACGCAACCCCCGGACGCCATGAAGCTGGCACAGGCAGCTGACGGCCAATCCGGGGCCCGCCGAGGAGAACCTGCGCGCGGCCTACGCCTGGCTGGACGAGGTCGAGAAGGCGCCGCGCATCGGCACGATCGGCTGGTGCCTCGGCGGCCGCTGGTCGCTGCGCACCGCGCTGCTCCTGCCCGACCAGGTGGATGCGACGGTCATCTACTACGGCACGGTCAAGGCCGACGAGGCGGAGCTCGCCCGCCTGCAGATGCCAATCCTGGGCTTGTTCGCGTCGCAGGACCGGGTCGTTCCCGCCGCCACGGTGACGGCCTTCGAGGCCACCCTGAAGCGGCTCGGCAAGGACGTGGACATCCACATGTACGAAGGCGCCGAGCACGGTTTCGCGAATCCGTCGGGCACCGCGTACGAGCCCGGCGCTGCGGAAGATGCCTGGCGCCTCACCACGGCCTTCCTCAGGGAGCATCTCGCCCGGTGATCCGGCGGTTCGGGGAGGTCAGCTACAAGCTGGCCCGGCGCATCGTCGTCGCGGTCATCGGCGGCACGATCCTGGTTGGCGGGATCATCATGCTCGTGACGCCAGGCCCCGGCCTGGCGATCGTCCTGCTGGGGTTGGCGATCCTCGCCATCGAGTTTGCCTGGGCGAAGCTCTGGCTCGACAAGGTCCGGCACAGCGTTACGCGAGAAGGTCGCGAGGAGCTGCGCGGCCACTACACGCGCCTCAGGGATCGCTGGTTCCGGGGGCCTCGCTAGTGGAGAGCCTGGGCAAGCTTGCGCCGGTAGTCCTGCGCCACCGTGTCGCCCGCACCGACGATCTCGAACAGCCGTAGCAGGGCCAGGCGACCGGCGTCCTCGCGGTAGGCGCGGCTGCGCACGGTCAGGGTCAGGAAGGCCTCGGCGGCACGCAGGTAGGCGCCCGCCACCGCTGCCCTCAGTCCCTCGGCGTACAACGCATCCAGGTCGGCCTTGCCCGACTCCACGGCCGGCAGTTCGTCGGCGAAGGCGAGCCGGGCCCGCAGGGCGCGCACGTGCTCCGAGCCGGCGCGCTCCGCCGGCAGGGCCTCCAGGTGCCGGCGGGCGGCGGCGGCATCACCCGCCGCCAGCGCCTGCCCGGCCAGTGCCTCCGGTGAATCCCCGGCCGGGCTCTCCCCGGCCGGCAGGAATGGCGTCAGCCAGTCGCGGATGGCGTGCTCGGGCTGGACGCCGACGAACTGGCTTGCGACCTGGCCGTCCCGGAACAGCAGCACCGTCGGAATGCTCCGAATCTGGAACCGGCCAGCCAGTTGCTGCTCGGCATCGGTGTCCACCTTCACCACCCGGGCACGGCCCGCGAACGCGTGGGCCACGTTCTCCAGGATTGGCGCGAGGGTCCGGCAGGGGCCGCACCAGCTGGCCCAGAAGTCGACGATCACCGGCAGCTCGCGGGAAGCCTCGACCACGTCCTGCTCGAAGGTGGCCAGGCCGGTTGCTCGGACGGGGTCGGACATGGTGCTGGCTCCGCGGAGCCGCAGGGAAGAGCGGCCCGGACGCCAGATCTGGGTGCGGCAGGCGGCGCTTTCAAGCCCGGAAAAAAAGAGAGGAGCCTGAGACTGGCGCGAGACGCGCCTGCCTGGGGCTCCTCAGGGCACGGCTCGGAGGGGGGTCGGAGCCGTGTCGCTACAAGGCCGTCCGGGGGGAGTCGGACACCGGGCACCACGATTGGGAAGAAGGGGGGTGTGGGACCCGGCGAAGCACTTGCTGGAAACCCTATTGCAGGAGGCGTGCCAAGTTCGGATCACCCAAAGATCAATGGCTTAGCCTCGCATGGGCTCCCGGCAAACCGTGACTAACGAAAAACCGTTAGTCGTAAACACGGAAAGCCGTGTATCGTCACCCTATGCCGCCCGAAGATGCCTACCTCGTCCTGTTCCGCCGCATACCCGTGCTGGCGACCCTCCTGGACCAGGAGGGCTGTTTCATTGACGTCAGCGATGCCTGGGTCCGGCGCACGGGTTACACCCGGGACGCTCTCCGGGGCGCCCGTCCCGAGGACATCGCGACCGAGCACAGTGCGCGGCGCATTCGCGAGGAGCTCCGTCCCTGCTTCCGGCGCACCGGACGGCTCGACAACGTTCCGGTGGAGTTCCGGACCACGGACGGGTCCACGCTCGAACTGCTGGTCACGAGCACTGCCGAGTTCGACGCCGGGGGCCTGTTCCTCCACTCGCTGTCCGTGTTCACGGAGCTCTCCGATGGCGCCCGCCTGGAGCGTCGCTATCGCGGTCTCTACCACGCCACCCCGGCCATGCTCCACACGATCGACCCCGAGGGCCGGCTGACCGATGTCAGCGATCACTGGCTCGAGAGGCTCGGCTATGCGCGGGAGGAAGTGCTGGGCCGGTCCATCCTGGAATTCATGACCGACGCCTCCCGCCAGCCGCTCGTGGGCCGGCTGCGGGAGATCATCAGCGAGGGCGACTTCCGGAACGTCCCGCGGCAGATGGTGACCAAGGGCGGTGAGGTCCGCGACGTGCTGCTGTCGTCCCACACGGAGCGGGATGCCCGGCAGGCAGCGGTCCGCACCCTGGTGGCCAGCAAGGACGTCACGGAACGGAACCGGGCGGAAGCGCGGCTGAAGGAGGCCTACGGCGAGATTGCCCGGCTCAAGGAGGAGCTCGAGCGGGAGCGGGACTACCTCCGTGAGGAAGTCCGCGTGTCCATGAACCTGGGCCGGATCGTGGGCGGCAGCCCGGCGCTGCAGGCCATGCTCGCCCGCATCGAGGCCGTGGCCGACACGCCGGCCAACGTGCTGATCGTGGGTGAAACGGGCACCGGCAAGGAACTGGTGGCGCATGCCATCCACACACGCAGCGGCCGATCCAATGGCCCGCTCGTGAAGGTCAATTGCGCCTCCATCCCCGACGAACTCTTCGAGAGCGAATTCTTCGGGCATGTGCGGGGCGCGTTCACCGGCGCCCACCGGGACCGGGTTGGGCGCTTCCAGCTGGCAGACGGCGGCACGATTTTCCTGGACGAGGTCGGCGAGATCCCGCTCGCCCTGCAGGGCAAGCTCCTGCGGGTCCTGCAGGAGCGGGAGTTCGAGCGGGTCGGCGACGACAGCACGCGTGTGGTGGACGTGCGCGTGATCGCAGCGACCAACAAGGACCTGGAGAAGGCCGTCGAGGCCGGCGAGTTCCGCGAGGACCTGTACTACCGGCTGAGTGTCTTTCCGGTGCAGGTGCCGCCCCTGCGCCGGCGCGGCGACGACGTCGTGCAGCTCGCGGTGCATTTTCTCGAGCAGGTGTGCCGTGAATTTGGCCGGCCCTGTCCCCAGCTCACCCAGTCCCAGGCCGATGCGCTGCGCAGCTACGCGTGGCCCGGGAACGTGCGGGAGCTGAAGAACGTGATCGAGAGGGCGGTCATTCTCTCGACAGCCGACAACCTTCGTCTGGATCTCTCGCTGCCCGCAGGACTGCCCGGCGCCCGGCAAGGGGGCCTGGCAGCCACCGGTGGACCGCAGCCGGGTCCGGGCCACAGCGGGGGCTCATCTGGCGGGGCCCCGCCCTTCCTGACCGAGGCCCAGATGCGGGATCAGCAGCGGGCCAACCTCGTGGCCGCCCTGGAGGCGGCGCACTGGCGTATCGCCGGCAAGGGCGGGGCGGCCGAACTGCTCGGCATCCGGCCGTCCACGCTCGCCGATCGCATGAAAACCCTCGAAATCCGCCGTCCGGCCGCGGACCGGGAGCACCGGGGCCACGGCTGACGCACGCCACCGGCTCGTATATTGTAGGGATGGCCAACCTGATCACCCTGAGCCGGCTGCTGCTGCTCATTCTGGTGGTGATCATTGCCTACCGGCCGCCCAGCCTGCTCCAGCTCCTCAACGTGCCGCTGCTGATCCTCGTGTTCGTCACGGACGGGCTCGATGGCTATGTGGCCCGGAGGCGTAACGAGCCAGTTCCGCAACCTGCCGCTGCTGCAGCTGGCAGGTCATCCGGTCGCGGTTCGCCCGGACACGGTCCTCCGGGTCGCAGCCGCGGCGGCCGGCTGGGAAGTCCTCGGCAGGCGCTGACGACCGGTCCCCGTTCCGGCACAATCACGCGCGCCGGGGAGACGGTCTCCACGGCACTACCCGGGAAACCCACCGCGCCATGCCTTGCAGGGAACGGAATCGCTGCATATGGGCCTGCGTCCTCCTGCTGGCGCACTGCCTGCCCGCGCTCGCGGAGCCCCAGACGTCGCTGCCGGCGACCGTGAACCGGGTCCTGGTCCAGCGCAAGCTGCCCGAGACAGCGGTCAGCGCCTTCGTGCAGCGCGTCGGGGCCACCGAGCCGATCCTCGCCTTCAATCCGGACGTGCCGCGCAACCCGGCATCGGTGATCAAGCTGGTCACCACATTTGCAGCCCTGGAAGCCCTGGGCCCCACCTACCAGTGGCGGACCGAGGCGTACGTGGACGGACGGATGGAGGGCGGGACCCTCACCGGTGACCTGCTGCTCAAGGGTTACGGCGACCCCTACCTGGTCACGGAGCGCCTGTGGCTCCTGCAGCGCGAGCTGCGCAACCGGGGCCTGCGCGTGATCGATGGCGACCTGGTCATCGACAACACCTGGTTCGCCCGGGAGGAGCTGGATCCCGGCGCCTTCGACGGCCAGACCTACCGCGCCTACAACGCCCTGCCCGATGCGCTGCTGGTCAACTTCCAGGCCGTGAACTTCACGTTCCGGCCGGACCCGGCGCGCGGCCGCGTGGAGATCCTCGCCGATCCGGTGCTCGCCAACCTGGAGGTCCAGAACAACATGCGGCTGTTCAGGGGCGGCTGCGGCTCGGCGAAGAGCGGCATCAGCATGGTCGTCGGCAGCACCCCGTCCCGGCCGCGCGTGACCTTCTCGGGCGCCCTGGCCAGCCAGTGCGCGGAATACCAGCTGCTCCGGTCCATCCTGGACGGCCCGGCCTTCGCCTACGGCGCATTCCGGGGTCTCTGGGAGGAGCAGGGCGGCCGGCTCACCGGCGGGGTGCGGCAGGGCCAGGTGCCGGCCGGCAAGACGCCACTGGTCACCTTCCAGTCGCCGCCGCTCGCCGAGGTCATCCGGTCGGTCAACAAGTTCAGCAACAACGTGATGACCCGCCAGCTGTTCCTGACGCTGGGGACGGAGAAGTTCGGCCCGCCCGGTACGCTCGACAAGGGCGAGCAGGCCACGCTGGCGGCGCTGTCGTCCCGGGGCCTGAACTTTCCGGAGCTGACGCTGGGCAATGGCGCGGGACTGTCCCGCGACACGCGCATCTCGGCGGCCAGCCTGGGCCGCCTGCTGCTGGCCGCCCACGGCAGCCCGTTCCAGCCCGAATTCCAGGCCTCCCTGTCCATCGCCGGCCTCGACGGCACGACCCGCAAGCGCTTCCTCCGGGACCCGGTGGCCGGCGACATGCACCTCAAGACGGGCACGCTCAACGGCGTGACGTCCATTGCCGGCTTCGTGCACAGTGAATCCGGCGCCGATTACGCCGTGGTCATGGTCGTGAACGGTCCAAAGGCCACCTGGGGCGGCGGCCTCGAGGCCCAGAACGCCCTCCTGCGCTGGGTCCATCAGCGCTAGAATCGCCCCCGACGCCAATCCTGCAGGGAATGTCCATGAAGCTGATTACCGCCATCATCAAACCGTTCCGGCTCGACGACGTGCGTAATGCCCTGTCCGAGGTGGGCGTCAACGGGATGACCGTTACCGAGGTGAAGGGCTTCGGGCGGCAGCGCGGCCATACGGAGCTGTACCGGGGCGCGGAGTACGTGGTGGATTTCCTCCCCAAGTCCAAGGTGGAGGTCGCCGTCGCCGACGACCTGGTGGAACGGGTGATCGAGGCCATCACCAACGCCGCGCGCACGGGCAAGGTGGGTGACGGCAAGATCTTCGTCACCGACCTGCACCAGTCGCTGCGGATCCGGACTGGCGAGACCGGCGACAACGCACTGTAGGAGCGCCTTCAGGCGCGACCGGGATTTGAGGCATGTCCCCAATCAACAGCGGTGACACCGCGTGGCTGCTGGCCGCAACCGCGCTGGTCCTGTTCATGACCCTGCCGGGCCTTGCGCTCTTCTACGGCGGCCTGGTCCGCAGCCGAAGAACGTCCTCTCGGTGCTCATGCAGTGCTTCGCGATCGCGGCGGTGACCTCGATCGTCTGGGTGCTCATCGGCTACAGCCTGGCCTTCGGCGACGGCGGCCCGGCGCCAGGCCTGGATCGGCGGGCTTCGGGAAGGCGCTGTCCTGCCGGGCATCACGTCCGACAGCGTCACGGGCACGCATCCCGGAGACCGTCTTCGCGATGTTCCAGCTCACCTTCGCGATCATCACGCCGGCGCTGGTCGATCGGCGCCTTCGCCGAGCGCATGCGGTTCTGCCGCCATGCTGCTGTTCTCGACGCTGTGGCTGCTGCTGGTCTACGCTGCCCGTCGCCCACTGGGTGTGGGGCGGCGGCTGGCTGGCCCAGATGAAGTTCCTCGACTTCGCCGGCGGCTCGGTGGTCCACATCAACGCCGGCGTCGCGGCGCTCGTGGCGGCCCTCGTGATCGGCAAGCGCCGGGGCTTTCCCGAGCCAGGCCATGACCGCCGCACAACCTGCCGTGCCACCGTCGACGGGCGCCGGCATGCTCTGGGTGGGCTGGTTCGGGTTCAACGCCGGCAGCGCCCTCGCCGCCAACGGTGCCGCGGGCATGGCCATGCTGGTGACGCACACGGCCGCTGCCGCCGGCTGCATTCGCCTGGATGGCCCAGCGAGTGGCTGCGCTTCGGCAAGCCCAGCGTGCTCGGGCATCGTCACGGGCATGGTCGCCGGGCTCGGCACCATCACGCCGGCGTCCGGCTACGTGGGCCCGGGCGGCGCGCTGGTCATCGGCCTGCTCGCGGGGACGGTCTGCTTCTGGGCGACCCAGTACCTGAAGCGCCGCCTGGCGATAGACGATTCGCTCGACGTCTTTCCGGTCCATGGCGTCGGCGGGATCATGGGGACGCTGCTCACCGGCGTCTTCGGTGCCGCGGCCCTCGGCGGCATTGGCCACCCGGATGGCCGGACGATCGCCGCGCAGCTGGGGGTACAGCTGATCGGCACGGTCGCCACGCTGGCGTGGTCGGCGGGCATGACCTGGCTGCTGCTGAAGGTGACCGGCCTCGTGACCCCCTTGCGGGTGACGGCCGAGGAGGAGAACGAAGGCCTCGATCTCGTCCTGCACGAGGAGCGCGGCTACAACATCACGTCGTAGAGCGCGCTGTAGGAGCGCCTTCAGGCGCGATCGGTATCGGTCGCGCCTGAAGGCGCTCCTACAGCCGCGTCGCCGGACTTCCACAAGCGGAATCCCAGCAGCACCGCCAGCACGCCGCAGTAGACGAGCGGTTCCCGCACGTCCTTCTTCACCAGCCAGTAGAAGTGCCAGCAGCCCAGGATCGCCACCAGGTACACCAACCTGTGCAGGCTGAGCCAGCGGGCGCCGAGCTGCCGCCGCCAGCCGGCTGTGGAAGTCACCGCGAGCGGAATCATCAGCAGGAAGGCGGCGAAGCCGATGGTGATGTAGGGACGTTTCGCGATGTCCTCGATGATCACCGGCAGGTCCAGCGACCGGTCGAGGAAGAAGTAGGTCACGAAGTGCAGGGTGAGGTACGTGAAGCTCCAGAGGCCGAGGAGACGGCGAAACTGCACCGGCCAGGGCTTCCCCGTCAGCCAGCGCAGCGGCGTCATGGCGAGCGTTACCAGCAGCAGCCGCAGGCCCCATTCACCCAGGACGTCCCGGATGTACAGCTGCGGGTTCGGGCCCAGGCGCAGGCCCGCCACCTCGGCGATCTGCAGGATGAGGTATACGAGCGGCAGTGCACAGGCGCTGTGCGCGAGCAGTCGCCAGAACAGGCGCATCTGGCGCGGGCTCAGAAGTTCCGGACCAGGTCCAGTCCCTTGTACAGCGACGCCACCTGGTCGGCGTAGCCATTGAAGGGCAGCGTGGGCTGGCGGTCGGCAAACAGGCTGCCCAGGCCCGACGACACCCGCCGTTCCGTCGCCTGGCTCCAGCGGGGATGGTCCACGTCGGGGTTCACGTTGGCGTAGAAGCCGTACTCGCCGGGTGCGGACATATTCCAGGTGGTCGGCGGCTGCTTCTCCGTGAAGCTGATGCGGACGATCGACTTGATGCTCTTGAACCCGTACTTCCAGGGCACCATCAGGCGCAAGGGCGCCCCGTTCTGGTTGGGCAGTTCGACGCCGTAGACGCCCACGACCAGCAGCGTGAGCGGGTGCATGGCCTCGGCCATGGTCAGGCCCTCGACGTAGGGCCAGTCGAGGACGGGGTACTTCTGGCCCGGCATTTCCTCCGGCCGGACCACGGTCTCGAAGGCCACGTACTTCGCCTTCGACGTGGGCTTGTAGCGCTTGAGCACGTCGCCGAGCGGGATGCCGACCCACGGCACGACCATGGACCAGGCCTCGACGCACCGGAACCGGTAGATGCGCTCCTCGAGCGTGTGGGGCTTGACGATGCTGTCGTAGTCGAAGGTGCCCGTGACCTCGGCCTCACCATCGATCTTCACCTTCCAGGGCTTCGGCCGGAACCTGCCCGACTCCGCCGCCGGGTCCTCCTTGCCGGTGCCGAACTCGTAGAAGTTGTTGTAGCCCGTGACTTCCTCGAACGTGTTCGGCGCGTCCTTCGTGCTGAACGGGCTCTTGCGGACCCCGGCCAGGCGCCGGTATTTCGCGGGTATGCCCTCGTCGGCGGCCAGCGCACCCGACAGCAGGGTGCCGGCGCCCGGCGAAGCCCGCGGCCTGCAGCAACGCCCGCCGGTTGAGATACACGCTCTCCGGCGTGATCTCGGAGGACCTTATGTCGGGCGGCTTCCTGATCAGCATGGTCCATTCCTGTCCATCAATGTTGCCTGGCTGCTGCTTGGACGCGGCCTGCGTCCGGATCCTTACAGCCGGGTCGGCCGGTCGATGCTGGCGGGCGCCTAGTCGGGCTTCCCGCGGTACACGCCGTTCAGGTCCCAGTCGTAGTCCACGAAGCGGACTTCGAATCCGTCCCGTGCCAGGAGTTCGGCCGCCGCCGGGTCGCTGACGTAGCGGGCCAGGAACTTCTGCACCGAACCCGCGGCCTGGACGAAGTCGGCCTCGTACCAGTCGAAGATGCTCGACAGGAACGCGATCCGGCGCTGCACGTCGAAGCGGTTGCGGGTGGGGTCGTTGGCGAAGGAGCGGGCGGCATCCTCCAGCTGCATCTCGAGGGTCGCCGGGTCGTAGGCCCGGCTGGCGAGCCGGGGGCAGGAGAGGGACCCGCAGACGATGGCGAAGTGCACCCGGGGCTCGCCGAGCGGGCGGATCCGGCCATGCTCCAGCTGCTCCAGCGTGGTCGTTCCGCCCAGCAGGCCGTACTCGCGGCGCTTGAAGTAGGTATTGCGACCAAACCAGGACGACGGTGAGTAGCCGTCGAGGATGCCCTGGATTGCCAGCGCGTTGTAGGCATTGATCAGGAAGGCGAGTCGGACTTCGGGCGTGTCCAGGTCGCTCTCCGCCGCGCTCGCGAGGCCCGCCAGGTAGCGGCCGAAGGCCGGGTCGGCGCGGATGCCGTCGTAGTCCACGAAGCCGCTGCGCACGTTCCGCAGGAGCACGGCATCCAGGTCTTCGGTGTCGGGGAGGGAGGCCGTTGCCGGAAAGCAGAAAAGGCACAGCAGGAGGGCGCGGAGAACGAGTTTTTGCATGGGGTATTCTAAGCACACTCCCTGTGTACGTTGCCGAAAGAGTATTGGATGCGCAGCCTGGCGATTCTGGCGCTGGTCATTGTCTCCTGCGCCTCGACGCCGCGGGCGCCAGCCTCGACTTGCATGCAGCAGACGGTGAATTCGCTGGACCTGGACCGCCTGTCCGGTGATCGCAAGCACTGCCTGGCCAGCGCCACCATCGCGCTGCGCTGTGGCCCCGCCTCGGCCTGGATGGCAGGCTATGGCAAGGAATTCGGCGACCTGTTCGGTCCCGGCAGCTTCCAGCAGCGGGACCTGCGGGCGAACGCGGGCGGCCGCCGGTGCGCGGCCAGCGCCGCGAGCGAGTCAGATCTGCCCGCCTGCTGCGCCGACGCCGGCTTCTAGCGTCAGGCCCCGGAGCCGGACGTGGGCTGTTGCAGCGGCTTGTCGCCGTCGTCTGCCGGCGGCTTGTCCTTCTTCTCGAGCTGCTTCGGCGCGTAGCGGAACTCGTGCCGGAGCACGAGCCCCGTGGTGGCCACGGCGGCGCCGTCGACGAAGCGCGGCCGGAAGAGGGTCCTCCTCGCCGTCTCCTGCACCCGCTCTTCCAGCAGGTTGGCCGGATCCGACTCGATGACCGTCGCGTCGCTGACCCGCCCGAGCGGGTCCACGTCGAAACGGACGACGACGAAGCCCTGCTCGAGGTCCTTCGCGTCGGGTGGCGGTGCCTTGCGTGACGGCACGGGGAGGATCGCCGGTGGCACCGGACCCATGATCCGGGCTGGTTTCGCGAAGAACTCGTCCCGGCGCACTTCCAGTGCGGGGTCTGCCGACAGGATTTGCCAGGCCTCCTTGTAGCGCTCGGAAGCCGTGTTCTGCTTGCCCCACATCAGGTAGAGGTCCCCCAGTTTCACGAGGATCCGGGCACGTTCTGCGGGATCCGGCGGGCTCTGTTGTTCAACGATGCCGAGGGCCTTGCGCAGCATCATGCTGGAGAGGGGTAACAGCGTTTCCGGTGACTGGTTCGACTCTGGATCGGGCGGCAACAGTGCTTGTTGCCGGTAGGTCTCCGCGATGGCGAGCAGCGGCTCCACCATGCCGGGCGAGTTCTGGCCATCGGCCGCTTCCACGAGCCGCGCGGCGCCCTGGTACACCAGGCGGGCTGCCTCCGTCTGGTTGGAACGGTCGTACCAGCGGCCCAGCTTGGTCAGGGGTCCGACGAGCGCCGGATTGTCCCTGCCCAGCTTGCGCTGCTGGACGTAGATCTGGGCCTCCTGGTGGAAGTTGGCCTTCTCGAGGTCCAGCTGTCCCAGGTAACCCTCGGTCAGGCCGTCGCGGATGCTGATCTGATCCAGGTTGTAGAAGCCCTCATTGACGTGATTCACGCGCAGCGCCCGTGCATAGGCCTGCGTCGCCAGCGGGTACTGTTCGCTCCGCACGTAGGCCTCGCCGAGTCCTGTCAGGGGTTCGATCAGGCGCGCCGAAAGGAACCCCGCGCGCTTCTCCAGCAGGGCAATCGCTGCCTGGTAATTGGCTTCCGCGTCCCGGAGGGCGCCGCTGCGCAACTGGGCGGTGGCGAGGTTCGTCAGCGGGCTGGCAAGCTCGAGGCTGTCAGCGCCGTGGAGCTGCCCCGTCAGGACCACGACCTCCAGCCCGGCCGCGGCTGCCTCCGCATTCCGGCCCTCTGCGCTGAGGAGCTGGTAACGCTCCTCGGCGGCAGCGCGTTGCTGGGCCAGCACGGCGTTGTCCTGGCCCTCGCTGGCGGCGCCTGAGGCAATCAGCAGGAGGAGCAGTGCGGCGATTGGCCTGGTGATCGGGAGCATGGTGGAGAAATTACCCCAGTGGCGCCGTCCATGGCGAGGTTTCGGGCACTGCGCGGCGCCGCAGCCAGGACCGCCAACGGCGCCACCCAGACTTAACTGGCACTATGCAAACGTCGCCCCCGCAGGTCGGGGTCCGCGAGTTGGAGAGGCAGGCAACATGTGGCCCCGCAAGAAGTCGCTTGAAATCCCGACGGCCGACACGGCCCTGAAGGGCCGCGCCACGGCGATGCCCGTGCCCGAACGGCACTTCGTCAATGGCCATCCCCTGAAGGCGCCGTTTCCCACCCATCTGCGCCAGGCGGTGTTTGGCCTTGGCTGCTTCTGGGGCGCGGAGCGCAAGTTCTGGCAGGTACCGGGCGTGTATTCCACGGCGGTGGGCTATGCCGCGGGCATCACGCCGAATCCCACCTATGAAGAAGTGTGCACGGGCCGGACCGGCCACAACGAGGTGGTGCTGGTCATCTATGACCCGGCGCAGGTCGCCTACGAACAGCTCCTGACCGTCTTCTGGGAGGCCCACGATCCCACCCAGGGTATGCGCCAGGGCAACGATACCGGCACCCAGTACCGCTCCGGCATCTACTGGTTCGATGAGCAGCAGCGAGACGCGGCCCTGCGCTCGAAGTCGGCGTTCGAAGCCCGGCTCAAGGCGGCCGGCTTCGGTCCGATCACCACCGAGATCCTGGAAGCACCCGAGTTCTACTACGCCGAGGACTACCACCAGCAGTACCTGGCCAAGAATCCCGGCGGCTACTGCGGCCTGGGCGGCACCGGCGTGAGGTGCGCGTAGGAGCGCCTTCAGGCGCGACCGGGTATTCCCCTCCCTCGCTGAGACGCTCCTTCCGGGGAATACCCGGTCGCGCCTGAAGGCGCTCCTACGCGCAAAAGTGTGACCCCCGCCCGACCGCGACGCAGCGCCCCGAATAGTATGGCAAAGGTGACTGCCGGCCCGATGCCGGCCGCAAGGGTGTGTCCGTGCTCCTCAAACGACTCAAGATCGAGACCGCCAACCTGGAGTGCGGCATGTACGTGGCGCAGCTCGATCGGCCGTGGCTGGAGACGCCATTCCTCTTCAAGGGCTTCGAGATCCGTGACGAGAAGGACCTGAAGCAGCTGCGGCATTTCTGCAAGCACGTTTACGTGGACGCAACCCAGGGTTCCGTGCCCAGGGACCGGGTGCTCGAGGCCCGGCGCAGGGAAGCCCTGTACGCAAAGTCGCTGGACGCGCCAGCCACGCGGCTGGAGCATGTGAGCCGGCCCAGCCTGCAGCGCCGCCTGTTCGACGCCATCACGCGGCTCGACCGCACGGGCACGCTCGCCAGCTTCTTCCAGACGAAGCACTACCGGAATGTGGTTCCCACGCGGCTCGAGGCCCCGAAGGCGGCGCTGGCCTATGACACCGCGGCGACCGTTCTCAACGCCACGCTCGAACAGTTCCAGCAGGGCCGGGGGCTCGATGCCGCGCGACTGAAGTCGGTCGTCGCGCCGCTGATCGACAGCATCCTTCGCAACCAGGACTCGATGGCGTGGCTGGTCTGCCTTCGCAAGCGCGAGACCGCGGGCCCGCAGCGCTCCATCGGCAGCGCCGTCTGGGCGGTGATCCTGGGCAGGCACCTGGGTTTCGACCGCAGCGGGCTGGATACGCTTGCGCTCGGCGGCATGCTCCTGGATCTCGGCAACGCGAAGCTGCCACGCGACGTTCTGCTGAAGGAAGGTCCCCTGGAGGACGTGGAGCGGGCCATCGTGAAAAAGCACGTGGCGGTCGGTCTCGAACTCGTGAACAAGACCCCGGGGCTGAATGCCGATGTGATTGCCATGATCCAGCATCACCACGAACGGCACGATGGCTCCGGCTATCCCAAGGGAATGGCGGGTGCCGACATCCCGGTGTTCGGCCGGGTCGCCGGGCTCATCGACTGCTTCGACGCCATGACGACCAAACGCCCCTACGCCCCCGCCCGGTCCGCCTACGACGCCGTCCGGGAACTGAACAGCCTGTCCGGGACACTGTTCCAGCGGGAACTGGTCGAGCAGTTCGTCCAGGCGGTCGGCATGTTCCCCACGGGCTCGCTCGTCGAGCTGAACACCGGCGAAGTGGCGCTGGTGATCGAGCAGAACCGGGTGCGCCGTCTGCGGCCCAAGCTCATGCTGCTGCTCAATCCCGACAAGACGCCCGTCAGCCGGCACGCGCTGATGGACCTCAAGGCGAAGCCGGCTGGCGGCGACGAGGACGAGGCACGGTGGATCCTCCGCGGCCTGGAGCCGGGGGCGTTTGGCCTCGATCCGAAGGATTACTTCGGGTAATACTCGCGCTGCAGGATCGTCGCGCGGCCCCTGCACTGAGGGCTGTCAACCGGCCAGACCCGCATCGGCCAGATTTGTGACCTGGCTCACATTGTCCCTGCGCAACCGCAGCGTATGGTCTGGCCCGATCCGAACATTCTGCGCAGTTTGGGAACTGGTTAACATAATTTCCCGACAGCGTCAGAACCACTCGAAGCTACCGTGGGGGTTCCTGACCATGATCAATGCGCGCCAGTTTCCAGTTGCCCTGTGCCTTTTCGCGAGTCTTGGTTTTGCCCTCCCGGCGGCTCATGCACAGCTCGTCGACTCGAGCCAGGCCTACCCGGTCGTGCCGGGGGGACAGATCAACAAGTCACTCGCGGGACAGGTGGGCGCCGGGCATGGCGACATCAACACGGCCGGGTCGGCCGTCTACCTGATCAAGCGCGATCCGGCCCGGTCCATTCGCCGCGGCCGGCAGCTCTTCCAGCGAAAGTTCACCCTGGACCAGGGTTTCGGGCCCCGGGTCACCCGCGACTCCACGGGAGACATACACGCCAAGGCAGCCCTTGGCGCCGGTCTCGTCGACAGTTGTGCCGGATGCCACGGGCGTCCCCGCGGTGCCGCAGGGTTCGGGGGTGACGTCGTCACTCGTCCGGACAGCCGGGACGCGCCGCATCTCTTCGGGCTGGGTCTCCAGGAGCAGCTGGCCGACGAAATCACCCGGGATCTCCGGGCCATCGAAGCCCGGGCAAGGAGCATGGCAGTTCAGTCCGGCGCTCCGGCAACCCTGCCGCTGCAGAGCAAGTCCATTTCCTATGGAACGCTGCGTGCCTTCCCGAACGGCACGGTCGACCGTTCACGAGTGCGCGGCGTGGACCCCGATCTCCGGGTGCGGCCCTTCTTCGCCGAGGGACGGGAGTTCTCGATCCGCGCATTCAGCGTTGGGGCCTTCAACGATGAAATGGGGCTCCAGGCACCTGACCCGGTGCTCTGCGCCGCCACCGACCCCAACGGTGCGACGGCCCAGGTGACACCGGCCGGCCTGCGTCTCGATCCGGCGACAGACGGCCTGAACCGGCCGGCCGTGTGTTCCCCGGGAGACGATCCGGACCAGGATGGCGTTACGAACGAGGTGGACGCCGCCCTCGTTGACCATATGGAGTTCTACCTGCTCAACTACTTCAAGCCGGGCGTTGGCCGCACCACGGAGCACTCCGAATTCGGCCGCCGCCTGATGAAATCCATCGGATGCACAAGCTGTCACGTGCCCGATCTGACCATCAAGAATGACCGTCGCGTCGCAGACGTGGAAACCAGGCACGATCCGCAGAGGGGCATTTTCAATCGCCTCTTCGCGACAGCGTCCACCCGCTTCAAGACGGTGGACGACGGGGACGCCTATCCACAGGTTGTGCCCCTGGCCGAAAGTTTCGTGGTCCGTAATATCTACACGGACTTTCGCCGCCACGATCTGGGCCCCGCGTTTCATGAGCGGCGCTATGACGGCAGCCTCGAGACACTGTTCATGACGGAGCCCCTGTGGGGCGCCGGGACCAGCGCGCCCTACGGTCACGACGGGCGCAGCATCAACCTCGAGGAGGTCATCCTCCGGCATGGCGGGGAGGCGCAGCGCTCCCGGAACACGTTTGCCGCGTTGAAGGAAGGGCAGCGACAGGCGATCCTGGAGTTCCTGAATACGCTCATCCTGTTCCCGCCGGATGACACGGCCTCAAACCTCAATCCGGGCAAGCCGGGCACCGGCTCGCCCAGGATCCCGCCGAGCACGGCAGCATCAACCTGGGCGCGCTGTTCCTGATTTCGTCGGAGGGCGCCGAGTAGCGCCGCGCGCTGAACTCTGGCTGACCTGCGGGGATCGCCGCCTGCCGGGCATGGTCCGGCCGGCTGCTACCGACTCACTGACGCCTCTGAGAATGCTGGCAGCAGTGCCGATACCGAACCTGTCGGCAACGACCCGCAAGTCTGCCCGGGTGATTCCGGCAAATTTTCCGTTCACTGACATCAGGTGCTGGTACGTCCATTCGCCCTGCGGGTTGTGGGCATAGGTCACGTCATAGGCCGGCGCCATGCTCCAGCTGCCGCAAGGCGCACAGGCTCTGCAGCGGCACGGCCGGGTTCGATGGAGGTCTCGGGTTCGAGCGGAACCTGATCCGGGAGCAGATTCAGTCGAACGGTGTGTGGGGGGGGCGGAAAAAGAAAACCCCGGACGGTACCGGGGTTCTGGTCAGCGTCGGGAAGGCGTAATCGCTTACGGTTCTGATTTCCGCCTCACCCAAGCCATAACGCCGAGAGCGGAGCCGAACAGCCAGACGGCTCCAGGCACAGGAACGACGCTGCTGTTGACGACGCTGATCTGGTTGGGCGTGGCCTGGGTAAAGCTGACGGTGAAGGCGTCCCCGGAATTCAGGAAGCCCGTGAGCTGGCCCGACAGGGCACTGATCGATCCTGTGGCGAACGCCTGGAAGCCCGCGCCCGTATCCAGCTGGAACCCGGAGCCAAGCATCTGCAAAAGGGAACTCGCGTGGTTCATGGCGATCGAGCCGGACAGTAGGCCGCCGCTCAAGATCATGGTGGTGTCGTAGGAGAATACCAATGAACTGGCGGTACCAAATGCGGCATTGACCGTCGACTGGCCGACGCTGAGGTTGGTGAACTGGAGCGCCTGCTGCAGGCTGGCCGCATTGCTCTGCACGTTCACCGTTGTTGCCGCGCCCTGCAAGCTTGCGAGATTCAGGGGGCCATTGACGCGGGTAAAGTTACCGGCAAGATCCAGCTGCGCCGACTGCACGATGAACTGGGCATTGCCGATCCCGACATTGGCCAGAACGCTCGTCAGAGGAGCAGTGCTCGTCAGGTTGAATGAGTTGGTGCCAAATCCAGACGTGCCCAGGTCGACTGGCTCCACATACCGGACCTCGTTGTCTGCGACGATGTTGACCGTCGTAAAGAACAACGTCTGGGCAGTATTAAAGGCATTGATATAGCTGCCGCCCCCCGAAGGAGGGCCATTCCCCACACTGACCACGGCAATGGCGAGGGCGTTCTGCGGGATTGCGCCGAACGCCATGACCAGTGAGCAAAGAAGCCCTGCACCGAAACCCGTCCGCGTAGCTAAGTCGTGCTGATGCATGGGGGAATCCTCGTTTTTCTTGTTGCCGTCCTTGCGGTTCTTGACAACAACCGGCCACTTGTATTGCCGGATACTGCTCTTGCGAGGGGATGGCGTCAATCAATCAACTGGGGTGTGCCGCGCTGTTTAACTTAAGCGTCGGACCGCGGTCGAAACCAAGAGGGTTTGACACTCCGAGGTAGCCCTACGCCCCACCCAGCAAGTCCATCTGCGTCCCCGGCGCTGTCGGTACACGGAACCTGCTGGTGTCCAGGCCGGCCTCCGACTCCCGTGTGAATCCGTGCCGGCGGCAGGCGGCTGCAAAGCGTTGCGCGAGCAGGGCGGCAATCGGCCCTGAGCCCCGCATGCGCCGGCCGAACCGGGCGTCATTCAGCGCGCCGCCCCGCACCTGCCGGATCAGGCTCAGCACCTTCGCCGCCTTCAGCGGGTACTGGGCCTGCAGCCACTCCGTGAAGATCGGCTCCACCTCGTGGGGCAGGCGCAGCAGCACGTAGCCGGCGTAGCGCGCACCGGCCTCCGCGGCGGCGTCGAGGATGTTCTCCAGCTCGTGGTCGTTGAGCCCGGGGATCATCGGCGCGGCCAGCACGCCGCAGGGGATCCCGGCGCGCACTCAGCCGGCGGATCGTCTCGAGGCGCCGGCGCGGCCCGGCGGTGCGCGGCTCCAGCCGGCGCTTCAGTTCGTCGTCCAGCGTCGTCACGCTGACGAGCACGTCGGCCAGGTTGTCCCGCGCCAGGTCCTGCAGGAGGTCGATGTCCCGCTCCACCAGTGCCGACTTGGTGATGATGTTGACGGGGTGGCGGAACTCGGCGAGCACTTCCAGGATCTGGCGCGTGATGCCGAGCGTCCCGCTCGACGGGTTGCCAGGCATCGGTGTTGGAGCCCAGCGTGATGGGACTGCACCGGTAACCGCGTTTCGACAGTTCCCCGCGTAGAACTTTTGCCGCGTCCGGCTTGAAGAAGATCTTCTGCTCGAAGTCGAGGCCGGGCGACAGGTCCAGGTACGCATGGGATGGCCGTGCGTAGCAGTACACGCAGCCGTGCTCGCAGCCCCGGTAGGGGTTCACCGACTGCTCGAACGGGATGTCCGGCGACTGGTTGCGGGAGATGATGGTGCGGATCGACTCGGTGAACAGCTCGGTGGCTGGGCCGAGGGCGGGCTCGTCGTCGTCAACGAGGTCGGGGACCGACTCCTCCGTGGCGAAACGCCCGGCGGGCCGGGAGGCGACGCCCCGCCCGCGGATGACGGAGCCGGGCGGCACATTGTCTGGAACGGGCTTGGCCACGGGCGGCGCAACCTCGGGCAGGCTCTGCACTGTATGAATACACAGTAGCACGCCGGACCTTATACTGCGGCGGCTTTTGCCTCCTTCGGAGTACCGTTCCTTGAGCAGTCGCAGTGTCCGCATCCTCGGGTTGCTCGGCCTCGTTGCCGTGGTGGCAGTGCTGCTCTGGTACTTCTCGCGACCCAAGCCGGTGGCCGTCACCGTCGCGGAGGTAACGGCCGGCGACGTGCTCGCCACGGTCGCGAACACCCGCGCCGGCACGGTGGACGCCTGCAACCGGGCGCGTCTCGCGCCCCCGATGGGCGGCCAGATCGCGAACCTGCCCTTCAAGGAGGGCAACACGGTGCGGAAGGGCGACATCCTGCTGGAGCTCTGGAACCAGGACCAGCGCGCCCAGGTGTCCCAGGCGGAGCGGGAGGCCGTGGCGGCCCGCAGCCGCACGCGCGAAGCCTGCGTCAACTCCGCAGTTGCGGCGAAGAACGCCGCGCGCATACAGGCGCTGCGCAAGGAGAACCTCGTCTCGGAAGGCGACACCGAGCGCGCCGTTGGCCAGGCCGACGCCGGGGCTGCGGTCTGCGATGCCGCCCGCGACCAGGAGAAGGTCAGCCAGGCGCGGATCGACGTGGCCCGCGCCCAGCTCGAGCGCACGATCCTCCGCGCGCCCTTCGACGGCATCGTCGCCGAGATCAACGGCGAAGTCGGCGAGTTCGTCACGCCGTCGCCCGTGGGTATCCCGACCCCGCCCACTGTGGACCTGGTGGACGGCAGCTGCCTGTACATCTCGGCGCCCATCGACGAAGTCGATGCCCCGGCAGTGCGCGCCGGGCAGAAGGCGTCCATCTCGCTGGACGCCTTTCCCAACCAGCGCTTCCCCGGCGTCGTGCGCCGCGTGGCGCCCTACGTGCTCGACACCGAGAAGCAGGCCCGCACGGTCGAGGTCGAGGCCGAGATCGAGAATCCCGAGAAGTACAACCTCCTCCCCGGCTACAGCGCGGACGTGGAGGTGATCCTGGAGAACCGGGAGAACGTGCTGCGCATTCCCAGCCAGGCGATCCTGGACGGCAAGCGGGTTCTGGTGCTGGACCCCGCCACCGGCCTCCTCGCAGGCCAGGGACATCGGGAAGGGCGTCGCCAACTGGGAGTACACGGAGATCCGGTCCGGACTGAAGGCGGGGGAGCTGGTCGTGACTTCCGTGGATCGCGAGGGCGTGGCTGATGGCGCCGCTGCAGTCCGCGAGTGACCGCGCGCCGGTGACCGCTGCTCCGCCAGGTCCGGGCCCGCTGATCCGGCTGGAACGCCTGACCCGGACCTTCGAGGTCGGCGACCAGCCCGTCCGCGCCCTGGACGGCGTGGACCTCGCGATCGGCGCCGGCGAATACCTGTCGCTGATGGGGCCCTCGGGCTCGGGCAAGTCCACGCTGCTGAACGTCCTCGGGCTGCTCGACCGGCCCACGTCGGGCGAGTACTGGCTCGGCGACGTGCAGACCTCCACCATGCCGGAGGACCTCCTCGCCGATACCCGCCAGAAGGAGATCGGTTTCGTGTTCCAGGTCTTCCACCTCATCGCGCGCATGAGCGCCCTGGAGAACGTCGAGCTGCCGATGATGCTGGCTGGAATGCCCGTCGCGGAGCGTCGCGGCCGGGCGCGAACGGCGCTGGAGCGCATGGGCCTGGGTCCGCGGATCGACCACCGGCCCAGCCAGCTCTCCGGTGGCGAGCGCCAGCGCGTGGCCATCGCCCGCGCCGTCGTCATGCAGCCCCGCATCCTCCTGGCCGACGAGCCCACCGGCAACCTGGACAGCGCGTCCGGCGGTGAAGTCGTGAAGATCATGGAAGACCTGCACGGGCAGGGCCTGACGCTGGTGGTCGTCACCCACGACCCCTTGATCGGTGGCCGCGCCCATCGCCGGCTGCGGATGCGCGACGGCCGCATCGTGCAGGACGACCAGGGATGAGGTTCGCGGACCGCAACCGGGTCGCGCTCGGTGCGCTGTTCCGCTACCCGCTGCGCACGGCCATGATGCTGCTCGCGACCGCGATCGGCGTGGCGGCTGTGGTGGTCCTCACCGGACTGGGCGAGGCCGCGCGCCTCTACGTCACCGACGAGTTCCGTTCGCTGGGGACGAACCTGCTCATCGTCCTGCCGGGGCGCACGGAAACCACCGGCGCGGGCGCCGCGATGCTCGGCGGGGCGACGCCCCGGGACCTGACGCTCGGCGACGCGCGGGCGCTCGAGCGGAGCGCGGCCATCGACAGGCTGGCGCCGGTCATCATCGGCGAGGCCGCCGCGTCGTCCGGCGCGCTGGAGCGGGATGTCACCGTCATGGGCACCACCGCCGCATTTCGCGAGATCCGCGACTGGCGGATGTCAGCCGGCGAGTTCCTGCCCGCCGGGGACATGGATCGCGAGGCCGCGGTCTGCGTCGTCGGCAGCACCATCGGCCGGGAACTGTTCCGCGGCGAGCCGCCGGTGGGGCGCTGGCTCCGCGTCGGCGACCGGCGCTGCCGGGTCAGCGGAGTCCTCGCGCCCCAGGGCATTTCGGTGATGGTCGATGCGGACCAGCTGGTCCTCATGCCGGTCGCCCTGGCCCAGAGCCTGTTCAACTCGCCGGCCCTGTTCCGGATCATCGTCCAGGCCCGGGACCGCGACGCGATGCCCGCGGCGAAGCGCTTCATCGCCGAGACCCTGAAGGCGCGCCACCGGGGCGACGAGGACGTGACGATCGTCACCCAGGACGCCGTGCTGAAGACCTTCGACGGGATCCTCGGCACGCTCACCCGCGCCCTCGGCGGCATCGCCGCCGTCAGCCTGCTGGTGGCCGGCGTGCTCATCATGAATGTCATGCTGGTCGCGGTCAGCCAGCGTACCCAGGAAATCGGCCTGCTCAAGGCGCTCGGTGCGCGCGCGCAGCCAGATCCTCGGCCTGTTCCTCGCGGAGGCGATCTACCTGGCCCTGCTCGGTGCGCTGGTCGGCGTGCTCGCGGGCTACGGCCTGCTGCTGGTGCTCGGCGAGTTCTACCCGGAATTCACGCTGCATCCGCCGGCCTGGGCCGTGGCTGGCGCCGTCGTCCTGGCCGTGGGCTGCGGCATGCTGTTCGGCATCCTGCCCGCGCGTCGCGCGAGCCGCCTCGATCCCGTCGCGCCCTCGCGCGTCGGTGATGGCCCGTCGATGAACACCAGCGAACTCATCCGGTTCACCTCGACGTCGGCCGTGTCGCACCGGCTCCGCAGCGGGCTGACGGCGCTCGGCATTGCCATCGGCGTGGCTGCCGTCGTGCTGCTCACGTCCATGGGCGAGGGGCTGCGGGTCTACATGGTCGGCCCAGTTCACCCAGTTCGGCACCAACATCGTCGGCGTGAATCCCGGGCAAGGCCCAGACCTTCGGCATGCCCACCGGCGTGCTCAACTCGGCGCGGCCCCTGAGCCTGGCCGATGCCCAGGCCCTTGCCCGCGCTGCCCTACGTCCGGTCGATCGTGCCCCTGGTCCAGGGCACGGCCTCGGTGGAGGGCGGCGGCCGGGAGCGCCAGACGATCGTCAGCGGCGCCGGCGACCAGCTCACCGAGGCATTGTCCTTCCGCGTGGCGCTCGGCGAGTTCCTGCCGCCGGACGACCCGAACGCGCCCCGGGCCTTCGCCGTGCTCGGCAGCAAGCTGCGCAGCGAGCTGTTCGGCGCGGCCAATCCCCTGGGCGAGCGCATCCGCGTGGGCGGCGCAGCGCTACACGGTGATCGGCGTGATGGAGTCCAAGGGCACCGATGTTCGGCTTCGACCTGGACGATGCCGTGTACATCCCGGTGGCCAAGGGGCTGGAGCTCTTCAACCGGGAGGGCCTGTTCGAGATCGACGTGATGTACGAGAAGGGCGCGCCGGTGGAGGAGGTCGTCGAAGGCGTCCGCCGGGTCCTGATGGCCCGGCATGGCGGCGAGGACTTCACGATCACCACCCAGCAGCAGATGCTGGACGTGCTGGGCTCGGTGCTGAACGTGGTGACCTTCGCCGTGGCGGCCCTGGGTGGCATCTCGCTGCTGGTCGGCGGCGTGGGTATCTTCACGATCATGACCATCGCGGTGCGCGAACGGACGGCGGAGATCGGCGTCCTGCAGGCCATCGGCGCCCGCCGCCGGCAGATCCGGGACATCTTCCTCGGCGAGTCGCTGCTGCTGGCCGGGGTCGGCGGCCTCGGCGGGATACTGCTCGGGCTCGCTGCGTGGTGGTCCTCCGGCTAGCGCTGCCGGCGCTGCCCGTGAGTCCGGCGTGGCCCTACATCGCGCTGGCGGTCATCGTCGCGCTGGTGATCGGCCTCGTCGCGGGCGTGTTGCCGGCCATACGGGCCGCGCAGCTCGATCCCGTCGAATCCCTGCGGGCGGAGTGATGGGCCCGATCAGGCGCCGGCTCGATGCCCGGCGCGGGGAGCCCCTGCCGCCGCCGCTGCAGGCCCGTCTTGCCCGCTACTTTCCGGGCCTCGACCTCGCGGCAATCCGGCTCCACGAGGGCGTGCCCCGGTATGTGCAGGGCCGGCCCCGGGGTTACGTGAACCGCCATCGCATCTACCTGGCATCGGGCTGGCAGGACGACGCCGACGCGGAGCTTCTGGCCCTGCTGGCCCACGAACTGGTCCACGTCCGGCAGTACCGGGACGTCGGGGCCTGGCGGTTCCGGTGGGCCTATCTGCGGGAATATCTGGCCGGGCGGCTTCGCAGGCTGGGGCACGAGGCGGCTTACCGGAATATTTCCTTCGAGCGCGCGGCCCGCGAAGTGGAGGAGCGCGTCCGCCGGGACCTCGCCCGGCGCCCGCTGCAGGCATGACGGGCGCGTGGCTGACGTCAGCTAGCCCCGCCGGACGTTGATTTCGATGCCGCCCTTCGGCCCGAAGAACCAGGAGCCGATGCCGCTCACCAGGCTGACGACGATCGCGCCCCAGAAGGCCGACCAGAAGCCCGCGACGTGGAAGCCGGACAGCAGCCAGCTCGCCAGCGCCAGCATGCCGGCGTTCAGCACCAGCAGGAACAGTCCCAGGGTGATCACCGTGATCGGCAAGGTCAGGATCATGGCGAGTGGCCGGACGAAGGCATTGATGAGCCCCAGCACGACCGCGGCACCAAGCAGCCACCCCGTGCTGTCGAAGCTGATGCCGTCGATGAGGGCGTCGGCCACCCAGAGGCCGATGGCCGCAATCAGCGCCCTGACTGAGAAACCGGTCCATGCGCGCCGCCCTTTCACTGCAAGACTGTTGCCCAAGCCTACTGGCCCAAGCCTACTGGATCGGGCCGGCCAGGGCCATCTCCGGCAACGGGCCCGATCCGGCGCCGGTGTGCCTCGGCAGGCGCAGGGTTGCCCGCAGGCCCGGCGCGTTGTCGGTGAGCACGAGCTGCCCGCCGTGGTGGTGGGCGATGGCCTTCACGAGTGACAGGCCGAGGCCGCTGCCCGGCACGCCGGCGACCGCGGCGGAGCGATAGAAGCGGTCCATGACCTTGTCCCGTTCCGCGGCCGGAACTCCGGGCCCCCGGTCGGCAACCGAGATCTCCAGCGCATCGCTGGTTTCGCTCGCTGCGAGTGTGACCTCGGACCCGGGTGGGCTGTACTTGATGGCGTTGTCGAGGAGGTTGCAGAGCGCCTGGAACAGCAGGTCCCGGTCGCCGCGCAGACGGCCCGACGCATTGCCCAGGTGCACAGCGATCTCCTTTTCCTCGCCCACTGCCTGGTAAAGCTCCCAGGCGTCCTCGAGCAGGGGACGGAGATCCACCTCCACCCACTCCCGGTCATGGGTGCCGGACTCGATGCGGGCGATGCGCAACAGTGCCCGGAACGTCGCGAGCAGATGATCGGCCTCGGTCATGGCCGAGGCCAGTTCACCGCGGAGATCGTCGTTGAGGTCGGGCCGGCCCGCCAGGTTCTCGAGACGGCCCCGCAGGCGGGTGAGTGGCGTGCGCAGGTCGTGGGCGATGTTGTCGGCGACTGCCCTCACGCCCTCGATCAGCGAATCGATCCGGTCCAGCATCGCATTGAGGTTCTCGGACAGCTGGTCGAATTCGTCGTTGACGCCGCGCACGGGCATCCGGCTCTGCAGGCGGCCGGTCATGATCTGCCGGCTCGCGCGGTTGATCGCGTCTATCCGGCCCATCACGCTGGAGCTCATCAGCACGCCCCCGATCAGGGCCAGGGCCAGGCCGCCCAGGAGGGCCCAGAGGGCAGCCCTGTCGATGAGGGCACGGATCGACTCCAGGCGGCTCTGGTCCTGCGCCACGAGGAGATACTCACCACCGCGCAGGACGACCATCCGGCCGCGCATCCGGAGCTGGCGCTTGTCCCCGTCGACGCCCGAGAAGTCGTACCAGCCGTCCGCATCGGCAGTGAGCGGGGGGAACGCGGCCAGATTGCCGGCCAGCCGCCGGCGCTGCGCGTCTGTAAACAGGTACAGCGTCAGTACGCCGGGGCTTATCACCGCCCTGGCATTAACCAGTGACTGCAGCACCGCCGGGCCGCGCTGCTGGTACTGCTCGGCGAGGCCGGCGAGCTCTGCCTCGATTGCCACATTGGATTGTTGCTCCAGATAGCCCACGGTGGCCCAGCGCAACACGCCGATCAGGACCAGCGCCGAGGCCCCGAAGACGCCCATGTACCACCAGGCCAGCTGGAACGTGGAGGTCCGGATCAGCCTAAGCGGATTCACTCAGCTTGTACCCCGCCCCGCGGACGGTGTGAATCAGGGGTGGTTCGAAGCCCTTGTCGACCTTGCGGCGCAGCCGGCTGATGTGCACGTCGATGACGTTCGTCTGCGGGTCGAAGTGATAGTCCCAGACGTTCTCCAGCAGCATGGTACGGGTGACCACCTGGTCGCGATTCCGCATCAGGTACTCGAGGAGGCGGAACTCGCGGGGCTGCAGGTCGATGCTCTGGCCCGCCCGGCGAACCTCCCGGCTCAGGAGGTTGATGTGCAGGTCCCCGACCTGCATCTCGGTGATCTCGTCGCTGCCCTCCCGGACGGGACGGCGGGTGATGGCTTCCAGCCTCGCCAGCAGTTCGGCGAAGGCGAAGGGCTTGCCGATGTAGTCGTCGGCACCGGCCCGCAGCCCCTTGACCTTGTCGTCCACCTCGCCAAGCGCGCTCAGGATCAGTGCGGGGGTGGTGTTGTCCGACGCGCGCAACGTGCGGACGATGGTCAGCCCGTCCACGTTCGGCAGCATGCGGTCGATGATGAGGGCGTCGTAGTTGCCCGTCGTGGCCAGGAACAGGCCGTCCTTGCCGTCGGTTGCATGATCGACCGTGTGCCCGGCCTCCCGGAGCCCGCCGATGATGAAGCTCGCGACGCCGGCGTCGTCTTCGATGACCAGGATGCGCATGGGGGAATCATAGAGTAGGAGCGCCTTGAGGCGCGACCGGACTTTCCCTTGGTCGCTGAAACGCTTCCGCGGGAAAAGTCCGGTCGCGCCTCAAGGCGCTCCTACACAATAAAACGGGCCGGCAAGCTTGCGCTTGCCGGCCCGGAGGACTACCCGTATGAAGCCCTGTCTGCTCGACCCCTGACTCACCGCACCCGCGACGGGGGGAACGGCGTGGGCGCGGGAGTCAGTGGGATCAGGCTACCCGCCGGCCCCTGACGCCCCGATGGACGCGGGGTTAATCATTCGTAATTAGTGCCGGCCGCCCAGGGTCAGCAGCCGCAGCAGGGCCATCTGGGAGCGGACGCCCGTCTTGTCGAAGACCCGGGCCAGGTGGGTCTTGGCGGTGTTCCGGCTGACGCGAAGCCCGATGGCAGCCTCTGCCAGCGACTGGCCTGCCAGCAATGCCTCGCACAGGCGAACCTCGGCGCGGGTCAGGCCGTAGGTTGCCCGGAACAAGGCAGGCACCGTCTGGCCACTCCCGCGCCGCTCGTCGTGGATCACGGCCACCACGGACGAACTGCGGGGAAAGTCGCCGGTGCTCCCAAGCGGGCTGAGTGTCGAGAAGGACACCCGGTAGGGTTGCGCGCTGGTCCGGCGCGCCACCAGCACGGTGGGCGGCGCCGGCACCAGCTGGCCGAGAGCGACCTGGAGCATGGCCGATAACGCCTGGTTCAGCTGCGCCTGGGCAAGCGGGCTTTCCGCGCGCAGCTCGCCGTTGATCAGGGCAAGCCCGTCGTCTGCGGCAAAGATCGCCGAGGCCTTCTGGTTGATGAAGTTTGGCCTGCCCTGCCGGTCGAAGACCACGAGGCCCGGTTGGCGCCTGGTGCATGACAGCCGCCAGCACGGCGTTGGCACCGCGCATGGCAGCCACTTCCTGATGGATCATCATGCTGCGCGTGAGGTGCGACAGGAGCGAGCTTGCCGACGAGGGCCTTGTCGCCCTCCACGAAGGGTTCTTCCCGCGCCGTTCTCCCGAGTGAAAAGAATGCCCCGCCTCCTTCGCCCGTGAAGATCGAGCCCATCAGGAAGTGCTCGAGGTGCCAGGGCATGGCCAGTGCTCGAGTAGCTGCGTGCTCCGGTGCATCCGGTCGGGCGGCGACGATTTCCGTCCCGAGGTAGACCGTGCCTGCTGGCCGCTGCCAGCATCCCGTACAGGTAATTGTCTTCGTGCCTTCAGGAATCGCGCGGAGCTGAAGACCTCCTCGAAGCCATCGAGCCCTCCCGCGGCAATGAACGAACGCTCGGGCTTGTCCTCGGCGTAGATACTCGATCATCGCCAGCTGGCAGCCGAAGGCCTCGGCGGCCTCCTCGGCAAACAGGCGCCAGGCCTCCTTCTCCCGGAGCCCGGCGTCCACGCCGTTGGCGTAGCCAAAGTTCACCGGCGCCTCGTAGCCGAGGCTCACGAGCCTCGACAGGCGGTGCGGATCCAGGGCAATCGATGTGGTGGGCAATCTGGAGCCTCTTGGGAAGTACGGGTCAGCGGCAGAACCCCGGTCTGGGAAAGTCGCTCCGTTATGACCTTTTGCTATTAAGTTATTGAAAGTATTGAACAAGGCGATCAAGACTTGTCGCGTTATGACTACCCTCCCGGGGCTGGCCTGTCAATACGGGTTAAGCCCTGTTTGCGTCCTTCAGCCTGGGGTCCACGGCCGCTGCCCCGCGCCTCGCCTCGGCGATCCGCTGCTGCATCTGCCGCCGGGCTTCCAGGTGGTACTCCACCGGGCGCGCCGTGGCCCGATAGCTCGCGCGGCCCTGCATGGCCTCGAACCAGGCCTTGAGCCGCGTGCAGTCCGCCGGCCAGGTGGCCCCGCCGAGCTGCTCGTAGGTGCCGAAGCGCTCGAAGAACGGCGAGAACTGCAGGTCCACCAGCGATACCTGGTCGCCGAAGAAGTAGGGGCCATCGCCCAGCTTCCGCAGGCCCTCGTGCTCGATGAACCGGAGCACCTCGGTGAGCTTGCCGATGTTTTCAGCCCGCCGGGCCGTGTCCCCGGCCTCGCTCATCAGCTTGTGGGTGGCCACGAGGAAGCGGGTCTCGCAGTAGTCCATCCAGATGCGTGCCTGGGCCCGCAGTGCCGGCGTGGCGGGCAGCAGCGGGGGCGACGGGAACCTCTCGTCCAGGTACTGGTTGATGATCGCCGACTCGTAGATCGTGGCGCCCTCGTGCCGGAGCACCGGAACCTTGCCGTAGGGCGACATGTCCCGGAACCAGGCCGGCCGGTTGAAGAGGTCAATCTCGGTGAGGACGAAATCCAGGCCCTTCTCCAGCAGTGCCATCCTGGAGCGCTGGGCGTAGGGGCAGCCCTCGAAGCTGTACAACTCGATGGTAGACATGAACCCGGAATCCGCCGGCCTGGACAGGTTCCGAGTCTAGCAGGGCGGTCAGGCTGCGAGGTTCCCCGCGGCGCTCAGGGATTCGTCGAGCTGACGTTGAGGAATGTGCATGCACCGCAAGGGCACGGCGGACACGATGTCCTGGCGACGGATGGGTTGCCACAGGGTCGGCCCGGAGGGCAGGCGCCGCCCGGAGCTGTCGCTGAGCAACGCCACGTGGGGCCGCGTGGGTTCCCCCTCCGCCTGGCTCCGCACGACTCCCAGCCGGCCGTCCCCAATCTGCACCCAGGAGCCCGTCGGGTAGAGGCCGAGCGCCCGCATGAAACTGCGCACGATGGCGGTATCGAACTTCCTGCCGGACATGCCATTCACGAGTCGCATCGCATCGTGTGCGGCGATGGCTGGCGCGTACCGCCGGTCCTGCAGCATGGCGTCATAGGTATCCGCGAGCCCGGCGAGGCGTGCGGGCAGTGGAATCTGGGTGCCGCGAAGGCCGCGCGGATAGCCGGTCCCGTCGAGGCGCTCGTGATGGCCGAGGACGGCATCCTCCACGGTCTCCGAGATCTGCGACGAGGAGCGGACCATGTAGAGGCCCCGACGGACATGCCGTTCCACGAAGCCGCGCTCATGGCCGGTCAGTGGCTCGGTCTTCGCCAGAATCGTGATCGGCACCGAGACCTTGCCGATGTCGAGCACCAGCCCTGCCAGCGCCAGCTCGTCGATCAGCGGTCGTTCAAAGCCAATCCGCTTGCCGGCCAGCGCCATCAGCACGGCAGTGCCCAGGGCCCGGCGATGCAGGAAGCCCACTTTCAGCTCCGTCGAGAGCAACCAGGGAATGGTGTCGGCGTCGGCCAGCGAGGCTGGCGACCACGGGTTCGAGCGCGCGTCGCAGCGGCGCCAGCACCAGCTCCTCGGAGCGGCGCATCCCCTGCACGGCAGTCGCGAAGGCATGGCCGAGGGTCCGCAGCTCGAGGCGCTGGCGGGCGAGGGGCGCTGGCGAGTCCCCGTCGGGCAGGGCCTCGACCCGCGCCGTCAGGCCGGTGGAGAACGTCTCGTCATCGCCAACCTGCTCGGACAGGACCGGATCCACATACACGTACGCGCAGAGTCTCTGCAGTTCCTCGACCTGTTCGGCGTGGCTGAGCATGAACCCGTGGGCATGGAAGGACGTGTGCAGCCAGGACCGGTCGAGCTCGGCGACATACATGCCGAGCTGCAACTGGGCGCAGTTCACCGGAATGAGGCGTGCGGGAAGCAGGGTTGCCATCTGATTATTGTTGTTGGACTGGCAGGGGCAATGTAGCAGCGGGTTCAGTGCCAAAGTGTGATCCAGCTCACGCGCCCGATCCGACCGATTATGGCAAGCGCGCGGGCCGGCTCCCCCGGCCCGGCGACATCAGGTACGTGGCGATGGCCAGCCGGTCTTCGGGGGTCAGCCGCGCCGTGTTGTCGCTGATGACGTCGCTCATGGAGGACCCGGCAAAGTCACCGTCCGGCAATACGCCGTACTCGAGGAACATAACGATCTCGTCGCCGGACCAGCGGCCGATGCCGGAATCCCGGTCCTGGGTGATGTCCGGGATCTTCTCGCCCTCCGGCCCCGTCCGGGTTGCCGGCCAGTTCCCGGCTGGTGTCGACGGCGCCGAGCAGGTTGCGGGGCGTGTGGCACTCCCCGCAGTGGCCCAGGTGCCGGACGAGGTAGGCGCCCCGGTTCCACCCGGCACTGCGGGTTTCATCCGGCGCGAAACGGCCGGGCCTGAAATTGAGCAGGTTCCAGCCGGACATGACGAGGCGCGACGACAGGTACCAGGGAAGATCGTGTTGCGGCACTGTCTGGCGCACTGGGTTGAGGCTGCGGAGATACGCGCCGATGGCGGCCACGTCGGCATCGGAGATGCCGGTGTAGGCCGGGTAGGGGAAGACCGGGTAGTAGTAACCGCCGTCCGGCGCAATGCCTTCCCGGAGCGCGCGGCCCAGGTCCGCGTCGGTCCAGCCACCGAGCCCGGTGGCCCGGTCCGGTGTCAGGTTCGGCGCATAGAAGGTGCCGAAGGGCGTCTCGAGGGCGCGCCCGCCGGCCAGGGGAATGGCATCCGGCCGGTCGGCCGTGTGACAGGTGAGGCAACCCCCGGCATGCACGAGGTAGCGGCCGCGCTCGACGGCCGCCGCCTGGTCGGTTGCGAATGCCGGACGCGGCGGCAGTGCGAATCCCAGGGTGGCCGCGCAGAAGAGCAGACCAGCGGCCTGCCAGCCTCGTCCGAGCCGGTTCCGGGAGCCCGGCCGGGCTCCCGGCTCGACCGCCTTCAATCAGTCATCCGCCTTGCGATAGCGGTCGTGGCAGCCCTTGCAGGATTCGCCGAGCGCCTTGAACGCCGCCATCGTGCCGGGCTTGTCGTTGGCTGCCACTGCGTCCCGCAGCTTCGCCGACGAGACCTCCAGGTCCGTGAGCAGCTTCGTGAAGCGGTCCTGTTCCTTGACAGATCAGCGGCAGCGCGTCGGTGTCGCCCGTGTCCGTGCCGGCCGGAAACAGGACCCTGGCCTGGGCGCCCAGGTCGGCGATGGCGTTCGCGTGTGCCTTCAGGTGATCCTGATGCTCCACCTTGCCGAAGTTGATCAGCCAGGAATGCGCCGACGTGGGCGGACATCGCCGACATCACGGCCTTTCGGTACTTGATCGCATCCGCGGGCGCCGTGGCACTCCAGGCCACGACAGGAATCGAAAGTGCAGCACAGGCAAGGAGCGCGGGCAGGACGCGATGGCGCATGGAAAGACCTCCGGTTCGTGTTTTGCTCCTCCGAGCATAGCAAGCCGGGGTGCCGGATCGCGATGCGGACCGGACCTCAGTCCACTGGCCTGGTGGTGCAGTTCCAGGTGTTCGCGTCGCACTGCGGCGCCGTTGCCCGGCCCGGCCGCTCATCAGCCGCGCAACGGTTATCCAGCGGCGTCAGCTGGCCGCCAATGACCAAGGCGGTGATGACGAGATTGCCGTCCGGGCAGCGCGTCATCACGGCGCTCACGTCCACGGCCCAGGCCGGATCGTTGCGCCGGGGCGGGCCGGGCCTGTAGGGCAGCTTCCCCTGTGCAAGGCCCTCTTCGTAGAGGCGGAGCGAGAGCGTGCTGTCCTCGGCGGGCGGCTTGGGTTGGGATGGGGCCGTGCCTGCGTTCCAGGGGGACTGGCCGGTGGCCGGTGTCGCCGGTGGCGCATCCTGCGCACTTGCGCCGTGGCCCGCCACGCGCCAGCGTGGCCAGAGCCAGCAAGTTCGCGCGCCGCACGGGGCCTCAGCCTTCACCGTCGAGGTAGGTCCGGACATCGCGGGCGATGACCGGGCCGGCCTCGTCGGCTGCCATGTGCCCCACGCCGGGATAGGTGATGACCCGCACCTCCGGCGCATTGACCAGCATCTTGCGCAGTTCCTCCGCCTGTTCGACCGGCGCCTGGGGATTCTTCTCGCCCCAGAGGATCAGTGTCGGGACGCGGACACCGGCGGTCACCTTGGCCAGGTCGGCGCTGGAGTACGTCCGTAGCCGGGCCAGTATTGCCGCGCGCTGACCTTCCCGAAGCCACATCTCGTACCACTGGTCGATGAGCTGGTCGTCAACCCGGTCGGGATCGCCAAAGCGGCTCGTCAGCATGAACTTCGCCAGCGACCGGGGGGTGATGTACTCGAGGATGTTGGCGATGCGCGGGACGCTGCGCCCGGCCCGCTGCATGCTCCGGCCCTCCAGGGCGCCGGGGCTGAGCAGGATGAGCCGTTCCACACGTTCCGGGTGCGCGGCGGCGTAGTGCATCGCCACCGTGCCGCCGAGCGACGTGCCGCCCAAGGCGAAGCGGGTGAGCCCGAGGGCGTCAACGAAGCGTTCCGTCAGCTCGACGGTGCGTTCGAGGCTGTAGTCACCGGAAGGGTCCGGGCCCGTCAGCCCGTGGCCCGTCATGTCGAAGCGCAGGATGCGGTGCTCGTCCTTGAGCGAGTCCACCCAGCCGTCCCAGCTGAGCAGGCTGCCGAAGTTGGCATGGATCAGGACCAGCGGTGGTCCGCTGCCCTCGTCCCGGTAGTGGATGCGGACGCCGTCCACATTGAGAAACCTGGACGCCGGCGTGGTGTACCTGGCTTCGAGGACTTCTGCCGGGATGTCCCGGTAGACCCAGGCCGCCGCGAGGAAGGCGACAGTGCCCAGGGCAAGCAGGCCTCCCAGGCCCCAGGCCGTATAGCGCAGCCACTTCATGGCCGAAACTATAGCAGGGGCGTTCGCGAGCCCGGAATGAACAGGGGCCGCAATTGCGGCCCCTGTTTTCGTCGCCTGACTAAGCAGTCAATCAGGGAGTCGTCGTCGCAGCGTCTGCCGCGGCTTCGCCTGCGGCCTCGGCAGCGGCGCCAGCGTCGGCGGCCGCATCGGCAGCCACGTCGGCAGCGCCAGCGGCTGCGTCTGCAGCGGCATCGGCGGCGCCAGCGGCGGCATCAGCGGTTGCGTCGGCGGTTGCGTCGGCAGCGGCGCCAGCGGCATCCGCAGCAGCGCCAGCAGCCTCACCGGCAGCATCGGCAGCCTCGGAGGCGCTTTCCATCGCCTGCTCGGCAGACTCCGCAGCCTTGTCGGCGGGCTTGCCGCCGCAGCCAGCGACCATTACCAGCGCCATTGGCAGGGCAAGCCATGCCTGACGAATCATCGTGCTCATCGGTCGTCCTCCTGTATCCACAATTGTCTAACGGCCAGACTCTTCCAGCCTGAAAGACGGCCAGCCGGTGCTCAGGAGCCACCCGTCCGGACCACCCCGTCCGAAAGTGCGGCACGCCGCCACCGGTTCCCATCCCTCTTTAGTGCCTGCTGACAGCCGGCAGGCGCGGAGAGCATACACCAAAAGCTGCGCCATCCGTCTGTCGTCAGCGGCCCACGCGATGCCGGAGCCGGTTGCCCGCGTGGCATCCACAGCATGGTATTTGCCGACAAACGTTGACGTAGCGTCGCTATCCTTTCATGCTCCGCAAAGTTGGTCGATGCAAAGGCAGCAAGGTGTTCATCGCGCTCCGGGATCTCGCCTACGCCAAGGGCCGTTTTGCCCTCATGGGGCTCGTGGTGGCCCTCGTCGCCTACCTGATGACCTTCCTCTCCGGATTGTCCGGCGGGCTGATCAGCAACAACGTCTCGGGCCTGATCGCTGCGCCGGCAAATCACTTTGCATTTCAGTACGACGATCGTCCCACGTTCCGCTCGAGCCTGGTGGACCGGGCCATGTGGGAGGGCTGGCAGGCACGCCCGGGCGTCCGCCACGCCGAGCCGCTCGGGCATACGACATTCAACGGGCGCAACCAGCGTGATGAGCCGCTCGAGTTCGTGCTCTGGGGAATTCGCCCCGGCTCCTTCATGGACGTGCCGGTGGCGAGCGGAACCGCGGTGGGGAGCACGGAGGACGGAGTCGTTATCTCGAGCCTGCTTGCCGACCGTGGGGTGAAAATCGGGGACACGATCACCCTGGACAGGGTGCTGACCGAGCTGAAGGTGGTTGGTATCACCGCCGACGAGCGCAATTACGAGCACGCGCCGATCGTGTTCGCCACCCTGCCAAAATGGCAGGAGGCGACCTATGGCCCGCCAGGCGGTGCCCCGCCCGGGGAAAAGCTGCCCGACGTCGTCTTCGACTTTGCCAGTGCCGTGGCGCTGGAGCTGGACCCAGCCATGACGCCGGAGCAGATTGCGGCGGCGGACGAGGAGCTCGGGACCACCACGCTCGACAAGGAAGCATCATTCCAGACGTCGCCGGCCTACCAGGTGGAAGTATTCACCGTCGCCGCCATCCAGGCGTTTCTCGTCGTCACCTCGGCAGTGTTGCTGGGCGCCTTCTTCCTGATCTGGACCATCCAGCGCACTGCAGAGATTGGCCTCGTGAAGGCCATGGGGGCGTCAAACGCCTACCTGCTCCGCGACTCGCTGGGCCAGGCCCTGCTCCTGCTGCTCGGCGGCCTGGCGGTCGGCGTCGGTCTTGCGCTGGTGAGTGGCGTGGCCTTCAAGGCGACTGCCGAGGCAGGCACGCCTTTCCAGTTCGAGCCCATGACCGTCGTGGTCTCGGCACTGCTGCTGCTGGCCGCTGGCCTCGTGGGCGGCGCCGTATCGATTCGCCGCATAACTTCCGTGGAACCGTTGATCGCCCTGGGGAGAGACCGATGAGCCTCCGCGTCGAATCAGTAGCGCTCGTGCTGGGCGATGGCGATCAGCAGGTCAAGGCGCTCGACAACGTCTCCTTCGAAGTTGCCCCCGGGGAATTGCTGGCCGTCGTCGGCCCCTCCGGCTCGGGAAAGTCGAGTCTCCTGGCCGTCTGCGGCGGGCTGCGCAAGCCGACCTCTGGAAAGATCCACGTGGGCGACACCGAGATCACGGGCCTGGACCCCGAGCAGCTGACCCGCGTACGTCGCGAGAAGATCGGCTTCGTTTTCCAGCAGTCCAACCTTCTGCCAGCGCTCACCGTGCTGGACCAGCTCTTGCTCACCGTGCACCTGCGGGGCACCAGTCCCGGCACCGCCGCCCGCGACCGGGCGATGGGCCTGCTGCAGCAGGTCGGGATGGATGGCCGCAGCCACCGCCGGCCCGCCGAATTGTCGGGCGGTGAACGCCAGCGGGTGGGCATCGCCCGGGCCCTGATGTCGTCGCCGAGCGTGCTGCTGGTCGATGAACCGACGTCCATGCTCGACCAGTCCCGGGGTCGACAGATCGTCAGCCTGCTCCGGGGACAATGCCACGAGCACGGCGTTGCGGCCCTGATGGTGACCCACGATCCGGAGATGCTCGAGTTCGTGGACAGGGCCGTCCACATACACGACGGCCGGTTGCAGCAACTGGAGAGGGCGCATGCCGCGCATTGACGCCGCCAGCATCGAGGAGCACGTGCGGTTGCAGACCGCGCGCATCCTCGATGCGGCGACCGCGCTTTTCCGGGAACGCGGCTACCGGAAGACCGACATGGACGACATCGCCCACGCCGTCGGCCTCGCGCGCAATTCGCTGTACCGCTACTACAAGAACAAGGACTTCATCCTGCTGGCCTGCGTCGAGCGGGACATGGGTGCCTTCGTCGAGCGAATGCGCACCCTCGACAGCCTCTACCCCGATCCCGTCCAGCGGATTGGCGCCTGGCTGGACATGCAGATGGACATGGCCACCAGCCCCGCCCATGCCACCATGGAGCTCATGGCCGAGATCCGCACGGATGCGCCCGAACTGCGGAAGCGGCTCATGGAGCTGCACGATGCACCGGGCAACGTCCTGCAGGGCACGGTTGCGGAGATCGCCCGCGGCAAGCGCCGGGATACCGGGCTGATCATCGCCCTCATCAAGGGCATGGTGGAGGCCGCGGCCGGCCAGGCCATGCGCAGGGAAAACAAGATGGCGGTCAAGCGCGAGCTGCGCCGGGCCGTCGAGCGCGTTATCGAAGGTTGAGGGGTATCACGATGACCATCCACGCAAGCTTCCATGCCCTGTTCGTCCCGGCCCTCCTCTCACTGTCGCTGGCAGGTCCCGGGGCCACTGCTGCCGACGAGCCTGCCCAGCACAACCACGGCACGGGGTCCAGCATGGAGATGGACGCCGAGGGCAAGCGTCTCGAGTCTTACGACCAGCGGCACGAGATGACTCCCGAGATGCGCGCGGCGTTGCGCAAGAAGGTTGCCCTGTACCGCGGGATGACCGATCGCGAACTCGACATGAACATGAACGCGATGGGTCCCGACTACGAGTGGTACGTGAGCGATCCGAAGGTCAAGGGCACTACCGGCATCCTCGTGCTCTCCCATGGCGTGGGCGAGAACAGCGACCGGCTGGTGAGGGACGCCTATGGCCCCATGGCGAAGAAGACGCCGTTGGCGATCGGCTTTGGCATGGCGATGATGAATTCGTCACATCTGCAGTCCGCCGTCGATGACCTGCGCGGCGCCGGTGCGCGCCGGATCATCCTGGTCGACCAGGGCACCACCACCAGGTACAACTCCCTGACCCGGCACTGGCAGTACATCTTCGGCATGTACCCGGAGTCCAGCTACATGGACGTGCCGAAGATCAAGGCCCCGGGGGTCGAATTCGTCTGGGCCGGCCACTTCAACGACTCCCCGCTGATCACGGAGATGCTCTACGACGGGGCCCGCTCCGTCAGCACCAACCCTGCCAACGAGGTCCTGATCATCGTGGGCCACGGGCCCGAAGAGGCGGAAGACAACCTGCCGGATCTCAAGATCCTGCAGGCGCACGTGGACAGGCTGAAGGCGAAGAAGCAATTTGCGGACGTCCGGCTGATAAACCTGCAGGACGACGCCATCGTTCCTGTCAGGGAGTCCAATGTCCGCAAGCTCCGGTCGTGGATCCAGCAGGCAACCAAGAGCGGCCGCAAGGTCATCGTGGTGCCCATCGCCGCCGCCAGCTATGGCGTCCAGCGGAACATCAAGACGGATCTGCGGGGCCTGCAGTACACTTTCGCGGAGAAGGGCCTGATCGAGAATCCCAGATTCATGCAATGGTTGGATAGCATCATCAAGACCGCCCAGGCCGCCCCCCCCGCGAAGCCAGCCGCCAGCCAACCGACGTGAGCGAGCAGAACCTCAGGCCGCTCCTGCTGGTCCTTTTCGTCGGCGTGCTCATGGGCGCGCTCGACCTCGCGATCATTGGCCCCGCCTTGCCGGCCATCCAGGCCGACCTGGGCCTCAACACGAGATCCCTGGCCTGGATATTCAACATCTACGTGCTTTTCCAGCTGATGGGCACGCCACTGATGGCCAAGTTGTCCGACCGCTATGGACGGCGCTCCGTCTACGTCCTGAACCTGGCGTTATTTGGCCTCGGGTCGCTGATCCTCGCCGTCGCACCGTCCTTCGAGGTACTGCTGGTCGGCCGGGCGATCCAGGGGCTGGGGGCCGGCGGCATTTTCCCCGTTGCCAGTGCCGTCATTGGCGACACCTTTCCGCCGGAGAAGCGCGGCCAGACCCTGGGCCTGCTCGGCGCTGTCTTCGGAATTGCCTTCCTGGTCGGGCCAATACTGGGTGGCGTGCTGCTGCGCTTTTCCTGGCACTGGCTGTTCATCATCAACCTGCCCGTGGTCGCCGTGCTCATCTGGCAGGCACTGCGGCTCCTGCCGGGCACGCGGGCCAAGGAGCCGAAGCCCTTCGATGCCGCCGGGGCGCTGGTGCTATCGCTGGCGCTGGGTAGCCTGGCCATCGTCTTCACCGAGATGGACGCCAGCCGGCTGCTGGCGAGCCTCACGTCGTTGCCCGTCGCCCCGTTCGCCATGCTGGCCGTTCTGCTGACGCCGGTATTCTGGCGAATAGAGCGGCGTGCCGCCGATCCGATCGTCCCGCCCCGGCTGCTTGATTCGTTGCAGATGCGCCTCACTGGCGCGATTGCCATCGGCACCGGAACGCTGGAGGCGGGGTCTGCGTTTTTCCCCGCGCTGGCGGTCGCGGCGCTCGGCGTCACCGACTACAACGCGAGCCTGCTGATGCTGCCCTCCGTGCTCGCCACGACGGTCGGCGCGCCGCTGACAGGCCGGTTGCTGAACCGCATGGGCTCCCGCCTGATCGTGCAGCTGGGGCTGGCTGGTGTCGCCATTGGCACGCTGATGTATGCCCTGATGGACCTGACCCTCGCCGTGTTCATCATCGGCGGGATCATCGGCGGCTTCGGCTTCTCGGCACTGCTGGGCGCGCCACTGCGCTACATCGTGCTGAACGAGGCGCGGCCGGAGGACCGCGGGACCGCCCAGGGACTGCTGACCGTGTTCCTCTCGGTCGGCCAGCTGTCCGGCGCCGCGGTCATCGGCGGTGTGGCGGCATCGCGGGGCGGCGGGACCGAGGGCTACCAGCTGGCCCTGCTGATCCTCGGCATCCTGACGGCCGTCCTGGTCGTGGCCGGCTTCGGGCTGAAGTCCCGTGGCGCCGAGCGGGCCGAAGGGGCTGCCGCCGCGAAGGCCTAGCGACGACGATACGCCTTCCCAGCCATGTGCCCGCGGCGGCGAGGACCGCCAGCAGCATGGCGCCATTGCTGACCCACATGAAGCCCAGTTTGCACTTCTTGGCGGCCACCAGCAGGCCCGGGAGCCAGCCTGTCTCGGCCGGGTACAAGGCGATGATCGACACCGCCACCACGTTTTCGAGCCAGTCGAACGCGGTCGCCAGCATCAGCACGAGGAGCAACTTGCGTGCTACCAGCGCCTCGTAGAACCGGGGCAGGCTGTAGCGCAGGGCGAACGCCACGGTGGCGGTGATGAAGAGGCCGGCAAAGAACGGGAATGCGTAGTCGATCAGCGTGAACGCGTAGTAGAGCTCCCGGGCCTGCTCCGTGTAACCGGCGATCTGGGGGTAGACCTCGGCAGCCCGTAGGTCATCCTGCAGGTCGAAGGGCGCCGCACCAGCGGCGTAAACGGGGAACCGCTCGCCAATTCGCATCAATGCCTGCAGCGACCCGATGAACAGGAGCAGAACGATGAGGTACAGCCACCACGTCCTCGAAATCCGGATCACGAGATCCTGCAGGCGTCCCAGCATGGCTTTTCCCCCGTCGATCCCCGGCAGCATGATGCCTGTCCGAACGGAGCTCCTCAATTGAAGTACTGGCTGATGAAATCCGAGCCATCGGTCTATGGCATCGACGACCTCCAGCGGGACAAGCGCACGAGCTGGGGTGGCGTCCGCAACTACCAGGTCCGGAACATGTTCCGGGACGACTTTGCGAGAGACGACGTGGCCTTCTTCTACCACTCGAGCTGCGCCGAGCCGGGCATCGTCGGCACGATGAAGATCCTTGGCAAGGCATACCCCGATCCCGGCCAGTTCGACCCGGAGTCGGAGTACTTCGACCCGCGGAGCAAGCGGGAGTCGCCTTCCTGGCTGGCCGTCGACGTGCGGATCCAGCACCGGTTCCGCCGGCCGCTGTCACTGGACGAGCTCCGGCGCCATCCGGAACTGGAAGGCATGCTGATCCTCCGGCGCGGCAACCGGTTGTCCGTCACGCCGGTGACCGGGGCTGAAGCGCAAGCGATTCTTAAGATGGATGTAGGAGCGCCTTCAGGCGCGACCGGGATTTTCCCGGCAGGAGCGTCTCAGCGACAGAGGGGAAATCCCGGTCGCGCCTGAAGGCGCTCCTACATCTCGTCCAGGATCTCCTGGCGAACGTCGGCGATCTCGGCGGCTCTTGAGGCGGGAGTGGTGGTGTTGCACCGGGGCGTCCGGGGGCAGGCGCTGCTGCGCGGGCAGATCACGCTGGCCGGTGATTCCAGGGCTTCACTGATCCACTCGATGTTCAGCACCCGGCCGACGGCATGTATGGCCTGAGCTGCGGCCTTTGGCACGGCCGCCTGGCCTGCGTGCCGCCGGCACGCCTGGCTGATGGTCGTCACCACGTCCTCTGCATCGATCTCCTGGGATTCCAGGGCCGGTACGAGATCCACGCCCACCGACAGCACGTGGGGGTTGCCGGCCATGTCTTTCGTGCGCACCGAGTGGCAGCAGTAGAGCAGCGAGCGCTCGCCATCGATGAGAACCGAGATCTGGGACGCGGGTTGCGACGTGCGCGCCTGCTCGAGCATCCGGAACACGGCCCAGCGGGGGCAGGGGTCCGACACCATCGCCAGGTTTCCCCAGGGTAGCGGGATGCCGTTGCCCCGGTAGACCGCGCGCAGGAAGCCGGGTGGGTACGCATCGAAGAAATGCCAGTGGCGGTACGGCGACACCGCCGTCATTCGCCGCATGATCACGGCCGGAGTCAGCTGGAGCCGGCTCCCGGCCTCCACCCGGTAGTTCTCGCGGGCGAGGAACCGCCGGAAGGGCCGCTTCGGGCAGAGCAGGGCGCCCGCGAAGAAGCTGCACTCGAAATCCCGCCAGGCGAACAGGACGTCCTGCGCGTTCATGCCGCCGGTGTTCTGCTCGGCGCCGGTCGGGCTGCCCCCCATCTCGCCGCCCGTGGCATGGGCCGATTTCAGGCCGTCGCCCCCGTGCAGCACCTTGTGCGCAAGGTGCGACGCGAGGTCGAACTTGAGGCGCGCCGGATCCTTCTGCAGCTGCCGGTTCATGTAGATGGTGGATGGCGACTCGAAGAATGACCGGACCATGCTGCGCACTTCGCGATCGTTGTCCCGCGCCAGCAGCGGCTTCCGGTCGAACCACTGGATGTCGACGCCATGGCGCTTGCACAGTCGCATGAGGTCGTCGACGCTCAATGGGAAGCGGCGGTCCCCCACTTCCTCGGCCGAGCGCTCGAGGTCGGGAAAGTCGTTGCGGGACATCTCCTGGTAGGAGCGGATCAGCAGGTGGGCGAACTGGCGGCCGGTGGTCCCCGTCTGGGCCAGGAGTTCCGGGATCGCTGCCTCGAGCAGTTCCCGGGAGAACAGGAAGCCAGGTTCGAGCGGAATGCGGGTCACGCCGCCCCGGCCATTACCCCGGGGGGGCGATTCCACCTCGGGATTCTCGTCCAGGAACCACCGTGCATCCTTCTGGAAGACGGCGGCAAGCAGGTCGAGCAGGGCCGCCGACGGTATGCGCTGGCCCGTCTCGATCATGCTGAGGTAGGACACCGACGGCGCCACGTCGGCATCCAGCTGGATGCAGCGGGCGGAAACGTCCTGCAGGGTCAGGCCGTTACGCTTCCGCAGGTTGCGGATCTTGGCGCCCAGGAAGTGACTCTTGCGGAGAAGGCCTGACATAAGTCCAGGGAAATGACCAATGTGAAATTTACAATGTGAAATTTCTATTGTGAAATTTCTCCAGAAAATTATCGTAGAGTCCCGGGGTGAAAAGCGCAACCAATAATCCCACCGGCCTGGCAGCCGCGGGCGGACCCGCCACATTCCGTGGCCCCGACCTCGGCGGGGCCGAAGCCATCCTCAACGAGCGCGCCCTCGCCCTGGTCGCGCACCTGCACCGGCAATTCAATCCGCGCCGCCTCGAACTGCTGGCGCGGCGCCGTCAGCGCCAGGCAGAACTCGACGCCGGGCAGCTACCCGGGTTCCTGCCGGAAACGGTGGCCATCCGCGCCAGCGACTGGCGCGTGGCACCCGTCCCCGCCGACCTCCAGGACCGGCGCGTGGAGATCACGGGCCCGGCCGAACGCAAGATGATGATCAACGCGCTTAACTCGAAGGCGCGGGCGTTCATGGCCGACTGCGAGGACTCCTGCGCGCCGACCTGGGAAAACATCGTCAGGGGCCAGCAGAACCTGAAGGACGCGGTGGACCGCACGCATCAGCTTCACCGATCCCGCGAGCGGGAAGCAGTACCGGCTGAACGACAGGATCGCAACCCTGATCGTCCGCCCCCGGGGCTGGCACCTGCCGGAAAAGCACGTGCAGGTGGACGGCGAGATCACCTCCGGTTCGCTCTTCGATTTCGCCGTCTTTCTCGCCAACAACCACGAGTCGCTGGCCCGCCACGGCACCGGCCCCTATTTCTACCTGCCCAAGATGGAGAGCCATCTCGAGGCCCGCCTCTGGAACGACGTGTTCACTGCGGCCCAGGACTGGCTCGGCATGCCCCGCGGCACCATCAAGGCGACCGTGCTGATCGAGACCATTCTCGCCGCCTTCGAGATGGACGAGATCCTCTACGAGCTGCGCGAGCACTCGGCCGGCCTCAATTGCGGCCGCTGGGACTACATCTTCAGCTTCATCAAGAAATTCAGGAACCGGGCCGACTTCGTGCTGCCCGACCGGAGCACGGTGACCATGGACCGGCACTTCCTGAAGTCCTACGTGGACCTGCTCATCAGGACCTGCCACCGCCGGGGCGCCCACGCCATGGGCGGCATGGCCGCCCAGATTCCGATCAAGAACGACCCGGAGGCAAACGCCGCCGCCATGACGCGCGTCCGCGCCGACAAGCTGCGCGAGGCGCATGCTGGCCACGATGGCACCTGGATTGCCCACCCCGGACTCGCGGAGATCGCCCTGGAGGCGTTCGATTCCGTGATGACCGGCCCCAACCAGCTGAACGTGCTGCGCACCGATGCGTCCGTGACGGCAGCGGACCTGCTGCAGGTCCCGGAGGGCGCGATCACCGACGCCGGGCTGCGCCACAACATCCGGGTCGGTGTCCAGTACGTGGAGGCGTGGCTCGGTGGCCTCGGTTGCGTGCCGCTCTACAACCTCATGGAGGACGCGGCCACGGCGGAGATCTCCCGGGCCCAGATCTGGCAGTGGGTCCGCCACGGGTCCCGCACGGCGGATGGCAGGCCCATCACGGCAGAACGATTCGACGCCACGCTTCGTGAGGAGTTGCAGGTGATCGCCCGCGAGATCGGTCCCGTGCGCTACGGCTCCGGGCAGTTCGACGCCGCCGCCGCACTGTTCGGCGACATGATCCGCAAGCCCGACTTCGACGAGTTCCTGACCCTGCCGGCCTACGAGCGGCTGGCGTGACATCCACCACGACCCAAACGGAAGCAGTCCCATGACCACGACAGGCGCCACGACGAACGACGCACATCATCTCCAGCGGGATTGGGCCGAAAGCCCCCGGTGGAAGGGCATCACGCGGCCCTACTCGGCGAAGGACGTGGTGCGCCTGCGCGGTTCGGTGCGGATCGAGTACAGCCTGGCCAGGCTGGGTGCCGAGAAGTTCTGGAGCCTCCTGCACACGGAGAAGGTTGTCTCGGCACTCGGCGCGCTCACCGGCAACCAGGCCGTAGAGGAAGTGCAGGCCGGGCTGAAGGCCATCTACTGCTCCGGCTGGCAGGTCGCCGGCGACGGCAACAGCAGCGGCGAGATGTACCCGGACCAGAGCCTCTACGCCGTGGACTCGGTGCCGAAGATGGTCGAGCGCATCAACAACGCGTTGTTGCGCACCGACCAGATCCACCACATGGAAGGCGACGCGAAGACGACTGGCTCGCACCGATCATCGCGGATGCCGAAGCCGGCTTCGGCGGCAACCTGAACGCCTTCGAGCTGATGAAGGCGATGATCCGCGCCGGCGCCGCCGGCGTGCACTTCGAGGACCAGCTGTCCTCCGCCAAGAAGTGCGGCCACATGGGCGGCAAGGTGCTGGTCCCCACCCAGGACGCCATCAACAAGCTCGTGGCGGCCCGCCTCGCCGCCGACGTGATGGGCGTGCCGACCGTGCTCATCGCGCGCACCGACGCGGACGCGGCCAACCTGCTGCAGGCCGACTACGACGAGCGGGACCGCAAGTTCCTGACGGGGAGTCGCACCAGCGACGGCTTCTTCGAGGTGCGGGCCGGGCCTCGACCAGGCCATCGACCGCGGCCTGTCCTACGCGCCCTACGCCGACCTGCTGTGGTGCGAGACGTCCAAGCCCGACCTGGCCCAGGCCGAGCGCTTCGCGAAGGCCATACACGCGAAGTTCCCCGGCAAGCTGCTGTCCTACAACTGCTCGCCGTCCTTCAACTGGAAGGCGAACCTGCCGGCCGAGAAGCTGAAGGAGTTCCGTGAGCAGCTGGCGGCGCTGGGCTATCGCTACCAGTTCATCACGCTGGCCGGCTGGCACGCGCTGAACCTGTCCATGTTCGAGCTGGCCCGGGCCTACAAGCAGACCGGCATGCACGCCTACTCGGAACTGCAGGAGCGCGAGTTTGCCAACGAGAAGCACGGCTTCCGCGCGGCGAAGCACCAGGCCTTCGTCGGCACGGGCTACTTCGACGCGGTGCAGACCGTGATCTCGGGGACAGCTCAACGACCGCGATGAAGGGCAGCACCGAGGCCGAGCAGTTCCATGGCGCCGGTGGCCACTAGGCCGTTCCACCAGTTCCTGCGCCGTGGACGGCGGTAGTCCCGCGTCCATGGTGCAGGAACTCGCCCGTCGGACCGCGGCCGAGATCTTCGCCGCCTTCGAGGACTATAACCACGCATTTCGTGCCATTACGCGCCGGGCCGAACGGCGCTTCGTGGAGCGGGAGTGGCAGCTCGGCCAGCGGGATGCCGTGGAGCGGATCGAGTTGTACGACCGCCGGGTCGAGAAGTGCCTGGCCGACCTCGTCGGGCGACTGGGCCGGTACATCGCCGAGGAGTCCATGTGGCGCGAGATCAGGGCCGAGTTCGCCAGCCTGATCGCCACCTGCCCTGACCGGAAGTTCGACGCGACCTTCTTCAACTCGCTCACACGCAAGGTCTTCAAGACCGTCGGCGTGAACCGGGAGGTGGAGTTCGCCACGGTCGCCGACGAGGAGGGCGAGAGCCAGGCCGCGGCGCGACCGGGCGACCTCCCGATCCGGGCTGCCAACCCCGGCCTGGACCTGCTGTCCGCCGTCGAGTACCTCCTGGCGGGAGTGCCCTGGGCAAGGCACTATGCCGACGCCTCGGCCTCGGCGCGCTACATCGCCGAGGAAATCACGGCCGTGCTCAAGGCCCGTTCACTGGCACCTGCCGGACTTCAACTCGAGGTCCTCCAGACCGTCTTCTACCGGTCCACCCGCGCCTTCCTCGTCGGCAAGGTGACCGGCGAGGGCTGGACCCTGCCGCTGGTCATCGCCTTCGCCCACCCGGACAGCGGCATCGTGGCCGATGCCGTGATGATGTCGGAGTACGAGGTCCGGCCGCTGTTCGGCTTCTCGCGATCCTACTTTCACGCGGACCTGCCGGCCGTGGAGCCGGCCATCAGGTACCTGAGCGCGATCATGCCGGGCAAGCCGGTGGATGAGATCTACACGGTGCTCGGCCGTGCCAAGCAGGGCAAGACCGAGCGCTACCGCAGCCTGTTCCGCCACCTGGCCCGCTCCACGGACTCCTTCGTCCACGCGGAAGGCATCCGGGGCATGGTGATGGTCGTCTTCACGCTCTACTCGTCGGAACTCATCTTCAAGGTGATCCGCGACCGCTTCGCGGAGCCGAAGACCGCGTCCCGCGCAGGAGGTCATGCAGAAGTACCAGTTCGTCTTCCAGCACGACCGGGTGGGCAGGCTGGTGGACGCCCAGGAGTACCGGCAGCTGCGCTTTCCGAAGGCCCGGTTCTCGCCGGAACTGCTGGAGGAGCTGCTGACGTCTGCGGCCGGCACCTGCCGCCTGGATGGGCGACGACCTGATCATTGGCCACTGCTACATGGAGCGGCGCATGAAGCCGCTCGACGTGTTCCTGCGGGAAGCGAGCCCGGACGCCGGCGCGCCGGGCGATCCGCGACTACGGCCAGGCCATCCGTGATCTCGCGCTCAGCAACGTCTTCCCCGGCGACCTGCTGCTGAAGAACTTCGGCGTCTCACGGCACGGACGCGTGGTGTTCTACGACTACGACGAGTTGTGCCTGGTCACCGAGTGCAGCTTCCGGGACCTGCCCGCGGCCCGGGACGACGAGGACGAGATGCGGGCCGAGCCCTGGTTCTTCGTCGGGACGACCGACGTGTTCCCCGAACAGTTCCTGGAATTTCTCGGCCTGCGTGGCGAGCTGCGCGAGGAGTTCGTCCGCCATCACGCGGACCTGCTGACGGCGGACTACTGGCGGAAGCTGAAGTCCTGCCACCTGGCGGAGCGGCACCTGGAAGTGGTGCCGTACACCCGGCGGCGGGCGGCCCTGTCGCTGCCCGAGTGATCAGCGCCGCAGTGCGCTGCTGGAGCAATACAGCCACTACCGCTCACCGCCGGCTGGAAGCCAGTCCGACCAGGCGGGCGATGACTATCGTCGGGAACAGGACACCCAGGGTGGACAGGAAAGTGGCCAGCATCCTGGCGGGGGTGCTCAAGGCGTAGATGTCGCCAAAGCCCACGGTGGTCAGCGATGCCAGGCTGAAGTAGATGAAGTGGACATAGTCGTCGTCCTTCCCGCTCAGGACGACGTTTCCACCTATGGAAACGCCGGTAGCGGCGTGGATCAATTCCAGGGTCAGCGCCCCCATGAGCGCCAGCAGGAGATAGACATTGACCGCCCCGACGATCCGGTAGGTGCTCACGATCCGGTCGCGAAACAGCAGCTGGAGGTTGATGAAAATGAACACCATGATGTTGGCGATGCCGATGACATTCTCCAGGACGAAGAATGAATACGGGTTCTCGCCGAAACGGATGATGCGCAGGGCCAGGTGAATGCTGAACAGGATTGCCGAGACGGTGATGAGCCCCACGCTGCGTGTGGAGAATATCCCGGAAAAGAACACGCCGAGCAGAAGGATGTTGAACAGCAGCACGCCGCGACCACTGATTTCCATGATTACCGGGAGGACGAATACCGCGGTAACGAGCATGATCAGCAGGGTGACGAAACTCGCGTCCGCCAGCCAGTAAGCCTGGAAAGTTCTGATCAGAGTTCGCATGGCGTGTTCGGCGGTCCGGGAAATCCAACCCCCGTTGTCCCGGCGCAATGATCGCACGGATGCACAGGAGCGGGCGCAGTCCAGCCGGCGACCCTGTCCCTGCCGGACTGATCAGCGCCCTTTTGCTTCGAGGCGCGACCGGGCCGAGTACAGCAGTACTTCCGAGTAGAGATGGTGAAAACCGAGCAGGGCTCGAAATCCCAGGCTCATTCCCGATGCGCCGGTTTCCGGGTTGACCACAGGTAGCACCGCTGAGCCGAAATAGAGTCGCGTTCGCGGCGCGGTGCCAGCCTGATCGGGCGACACCATGAACCAGGAGCGCGTGCGACCCTTCATGTCGGCCACCAGCAGCTGGTCTTCCCGGCGGTCTTCCACCCGCCAGGCGGAGAAGGTATCCCCAAGGCCGTTCGCCAGCTGTTCCGCTTCGGCATCCGTGGATGGCCTTGCCAGGGCGGAGGCGAGTATCCGGCGTTCCAGCCTGAATACCGGCGTGGTGTAGAACGCCGCCACGAAGCGGGCAATGGTCACCGGGAGGCCGACCTCCGTCACGTAGCAGTCCGTAAAGGCGCGGGGCGCCGCATACCTGCCCAGCAGTGCGCCGTCGGGAAGGGGGCACGTCTCGATCGAGAACATCGTCATCACCAAAGCCCGGCCGAATTCGCCTATCCTAGCGTCCCGGCGCGGCAGTTCCCTGGCCCGCCGTCCACTGTTTTCAGGAGTCATCGGTGGCCAGTGCAATGCCGCGGGATCGGCTGATCCTGCTCGTCGGTCTCATCACCTACGGCATGGGCCAGTCCCTGCTGTTCGTGATCTTCGCGCCCATCGCCCGGCAGCTGGGCATCGAAGAGTGGCAGCTCGGCTTCATCATCGCCGCGTCCAACGTGATGCTGGCCTTCTCGGCGCCCCGCTGGGGCCGGGCCAGCCAGCGGCTGGGCCGCCGGACGGTCTACCTGATCGGGCTCGCGGGCTATGCGGTGGGCTACGCCCTGCTGGCCTTCGGCGTCCAGCTCGGGCTGCTCGACGTGATCACCGGGGGCGCCTTGTTCGCGCTGTTGCTCGCACTTCGGCTGGCCTACGGCCTGGTCGTGGGCGGCATCAACCCGGCGGCGACGGCCTACATCGCCGACACCACCGACGAGAAGTCCCGGGGCGCGGGCATGGCGCTGGTGGCGATGTCGGGCGGGCTCGGGCACCATCATAGGGCCGGCGTTTGCCGGCGCCCTGCTGGTGATCAGTCCGCTGTTTCCCATGTACGCCGCCGCCGCCTTGGCGGCGGCGGCCGGAATCTGGGCGTACCTCGCCTTGCCCGAGCCCCCGCGTCGCGCCAACGTCGGTGAAGACCTCAAGCTGAAGATCACCGACCCGCGCATCGTCCCGTACCTCGTCGGCTGGGTCGTCGTGTTTGGGACCTTCACCGGCGTCCAGACGATTACGGCCGGCTGGATTGCCGATCGCTTCGGCGTGACGGACACCACGGCGGCCCAGCGCACGATGATGATCGCCATGCTGTCCATGGCTTTCGTCACGGTGTTCGTCCAGGCCGTGGTGCTCCAGCGCTGGAAGGCGTCGCCAGCGACGATGCTGAAGACGGGCTTCGGCGTGATGACCCTTGCCCTGCTCCTGCTGGCATTCGGTCCCGGGCTGGCATCGCTCTACCTGGGCTACGGCCTGTTCGGCCTCAGCTTCGGCTTCACGGCGCCCGGCCTGAATGCTGCCGGCAGCCTGAGCGTGGAGCGGGAGGAGCAGGGCGCCGTGGCTGGTCTGCTGTCGGCTGCACCGACGGTCGGCATGATCTTCGGGCCGATCCTCTGCGGCCTCGTCTACACGGTGGCGCCGGTGATGCCGATGCTTGGCGGAGCGGTACTGACTACGCTCGTCGGTATCTGGTTCCTGTTCGTCAATGTGCCGGATCCCCGCGCAACTGCCCCGGCGTAGGAGCGCCTTCAGGCGCGACCGTAACAGTACCGCCTCGCAGGCAGGTCAGGGCGAGGCCTGGCCCTTCAGCAATGCCTCCGCATCCGTGGCCCAGGCGACGATGGCCTTGCGTTCGGATGCGGAGAGGGACGCACCCTTCTTATTCATGTAGCTCTTCGGTGGCATGTCGCCCTCCGCCACAGCTTCGCGTATCTCGGTCATGAGCCTGGGCATGTCCCACTTGCTGGTGAAGGGGAAGCCGTCCTCCATGTTCAGGCGCTTGTGAGCCTTCTTGCTCTTCCTGGCCGCGGTCGACCGGGCAGGCTCGGCCAGGCTGGACAGCATCGCGCCATGGCAGTCCGCGCAGTGAGTCTTGAAGGCCTGCTCCACGGCGCCCTGGTATGTCGCGCCGATGGCCTGGACTGTCACCGGGGGGATGTCGGCGCCAGCCAGCAGAAGAACGAGGGTTGAACCAGCCAGTAGAATCATCGCAGCGCCTCCGCGGCGTGTGTGCCTTCGGCCCATCCGAACTGTACGTCGGCGATCGTAGCATCCGGATACGGTGGTCCTGCCGGCCAGCCGTGCCGGGCCGTCCGCGGCTGATTGCTACCGCTTGCCGCTCTGGAAGGATGAGCTGTCTTCAGCCTATCCTCCCGATCCAAGTCCCGGCACCCGGCCGGGGGAGTGTTCCCGCGATGAAGAAATTCCTGAAGTTCCTGGGCGCCCTGGCGGGGCTGGTTGTGCTGCTGGTGGTGGCGCTGGTGGTCTTCGTCATGCTGACGCTGAAGCCCAACCTGCCGGGCAGCGAGTTCGCCCTGCAGCCAGTGCCGGCCGACGGCGGGCGCAACGTGCTCGTCTTCGGTGCCACCGGCAAGCTGGGCACCGAGATCGTGCGGGACTTTCGGGAGCATGGCGACCAGGTCACGGCCTTCGTCCGGGCCAGCTCGGACCGTAGCCAGCTCGAGCCCCTGGGCGTGAACTTTGCGGTGGGTGACGTGCTCGATCCGGCGACCGTGCAGGCGGCCTTCCAGGCCGGCAACTTCGACGCCGCCATCGCGACCATCTCGGGGCTGTCCGTGCCGGACCTGGACCGGCAGGGCAACATCAACGTGGCAGACGCCGCCGTGGCCGCCGGGGTGCAGCGGGTCATCCTCATCAGCACCGTGGGCGCCGGCGACAGCCGCGAGGCCGCCCCGCTCATCTCGCGCCTGGCGCTGTCCAGGATCCTGCCGCAGAAGACGGCGGCGGAGGAGCATTTCCGGGCCAGTGGCCTCAGCTACACCATCATCCGGCCCGGCGGCCTGCCGCCCGGCGTGGTGCCGACGGGGCGGGGGCTCCTGAGCGATGATCCCGCCACCATGGGCTTCATCAAGCGTCCGGACCTGGCCCGGCTGGTGGTGGCGGTGTTGCACGACGACCGCACCATCGGCAAGACCCTGGCGGCGGTGGATCCCGGCTTGCAGCGGCCCTGGGACGGCGGGGATCCGGAGTAGCGCGGGTCGCGCCTGAAGGCGCTCCTACTTTGCGCGGAGCATGCGCATACCGTTGAGCGTCACTACGAGCGTCGCCCCCACGTCGGCCAGCACCGCCAGCCAGAGGCTCGCCAGGCCGGGCACCGCCAGCCCGAGGACGACCAGCTTCAGCCCCAGGCTCAGGGCAATGTTCTGCTTCACCACCCGCCGGGTCATCCGGCTGATGCGCAACGCCGTGGCGATGGCGTGCAGGTTGTCCTGCATCAGCACCACGTCTGCCGTTTCCATCGCCTGGGCCGTGCCGCCACCGCCCATGGCGATGCCCACGTCAGCCTGGGCCAGCGCCGGCGCGTCGTTGATGCCGTCGCCGATCATCGCGACGGTGCCACGGGACTGCAGCTCGCGGACCAGGCGGAGCTTGTCTTCGGGCAGCAGGCCGGCCTGCACCTCGTCGATGCCGCCAATCTGCTTTGCGATGGCCTCCGCCACATTTCGGTTGTCGCCGGTGAGCATGACGGTCTTCAGCTGCGGGTCGAGTGCATGGAGTTCGCTGAGGGCAGCCCGGCTGTCGGGCCGCGGCTCGTCCTCGACGCCGATATAACCGACCATCTTCGTGCCGCGCCCGACGAGCATCACCGTCTTGCCGGTGGACTGCAGGCTGGCCGCCTCCACGCAGACTTCGTTGGCGCATTCCTGGCCGTGGGCAAACAGCTCGTGGGTGCCGACGGCGATCCGCTCGCCGGCCAGCTCGCCCGACACGCCGCGGCCCAGGTGAGCCGTGACGTTCACGGCCTGGGGCCAGCGATTGGCCACGCCCCGGCTCCGGGCCGAGGCCACCACGGCCAGCGCCAGGGGGTGCTCGGAAGCGGTTTCCACCGTGGCCGCGACGGCCACGACGTCTTCACAGGCGCCGCAATCGCCATTTGAGGCAACCGGGTGCGGGCAGTCCCTGCCACGGATGGCGGTGACCGCCGGCCGGCCGGCCGTCAGTGTGCCGGTCTTGTCGAAGGCGACGATGTTCACGCTGGCCAGCCGGTCCAGCTGCGCGCCACCCTTCACGAGCACGCCCATCTGGGCGAGTCGCGTGAGGGCGCTGACGACCGTGACGGGGATGCTGATGATCAGGGCGCACGGGCAGGCGATGATCAGCATCGCGAGGCCCCGGTACAGCCAGCCGCGGGTGCCGTCCGCCAGGTCGAGGAAGGGTTGGCCGAAGGCCAGCACCGGGATGGCCACCAGCAGCGCGGCGAGGGCGACGACCAGCGGCGTGTACCACCGGGCGAAGCGGTCGATGAAGCGCTCCGCGGGCGTGCGCTGCGCCAGGGCCTGCTCGACCATCTGCGCGATGCGGGTCACGGTGGACAGGCCCGCCGGGCGCAGCACCTCGACCGTCAGTGCGCCGGGACCGTTGACCGTGCCGGCGAGCACTTCGTCACCGACGCCCCGGTCCACGGGCATGCTCTCGCCTGTCACGGCGGCCTGGTTGATGCTGGAGGCACCTTCCAGGATCCGGCCATCCAGCGGGATACGTTCGCCGGGGCGGACCAGCACCAGCGCGCCCACCGGCACCGCCGACGTCGGGCGCCGCAGCTGGTGGAAGTGTACCGCGGCCGCCGGCGCGGGCGGGGCATGTGCGTGGCCGGCATGCTCTTCGTGTTCGTGAGCATGGTCATCATGGTTGCACGCAGCGCCGTGCTCGTGGTGCTCGTGGTGCTCGTGGTGCTCGTGATGTCCATGGTCATGCTCGTGATCATGGTCGTCGCAGGCGTGGGCGGAATGATCATGGCCCGCATGATCGTCGTGGTCGTCGTGGCCTTCCGCGTGGGTCTCGAGCACCGTCGCCTCGTCCGGCTGCAGGGAGAGCAGGCTGCGCAGCGCATCCCGGGAGCGCTCGGCGCTGTAGGCCTCCAGTGCTTCGCCCAGGGTGAACAACAAAACTACCGCGGCGGCTTCGCCAGTCTCGCCGATGGCTACGGCGCCAACCGTGGCGATGCCCATCAGCAGATCGATCGTGACGTGCCGGGCGACGAACAAGGACCGCAGGCCCTTGACCAGGATGGGCGCTCCGACCACGACGACGGTGGCGAGCAGGGCAGCCTCGAGCACCGCGGCGCCGAAGGCCGGCCCCAGCAGGGCCGCCGCGATCAGCAGCAGGGAGGCGGCCAGCGCAATCTGGGTGCGCCGTTCGGCGGCGAGGAAGCGCAGGAAGCCTGCGAGGCCGTGCAGTTCAGGCCGGGGCGCCTGCCTCGGTGTCGCACCGTCGGCGATGCGATAGCCCAGGTCTTTCACGCGCGCCTCGATCTGGTCCCGGGTGGCAGAGCCCGTGGCCTCCAGCGTCTCCGTCGTGAAATCGACGCGGACCGAGGCGATGCCGGGCACCGCCCGCACCGCCTGCTCGATGGTGAGTGCGCAACTGCCGCAGTCCATTCCCTGGATCTTCAGGCGAACGGCAGGCGAAACGGTGGCGTTCATCGGTACCAGCTCCTCGGGAACCCGGGAAATCCGGGTTCGCAGGGGAAATGGTGCACCTTGAAGATGACTTGAAGGTCAAGGGTGGCGGCCCGGGCCGCGCGGAGCGGGGTTCACCGCCGCCCGGACACCAGGACCTCGAAATCGGCGGACCGGGGCAGGGCCTGGAAGGCCCGGGTGACGGGCTCGGTGGCACCACGATCCTGCGCTCCCGGCGGTCGAGCCAGGAGCCCCGGACTACCACCGTGGCGCAGTGGACGCCATCCTGCCGGGTCAGCACATGCCGGATCCGGAAGTGCTTCCAGTCAGACGATCCGCCCGTCAGCTCG
>CAWBMW010000012.1:0-19785 GCA_963790015.1 uncultured Gammaproteobacteria bacterium | reverse complement strand
GGCCACGAAGTCGTCGCTTTCCTCGATGGGCAGGTCCGGCACGATGAAGCCGCACACGCCGGCCGGTACGCAGGCGGCGGCCAGCTGCTCGTAGCCGAGGTTCAGCAGCGGGTTCAGGTAGCTCATCAGCACGATCGGCGCGTCGAAGGGTGCGGCTGCCGTCAGCTCCTTGAGGATCCAGCGCAGGCTCACGCCGGAGGCGATCGCCGCGTGGCTGGCGCGCTGGATGGTGACGCCGTCGGCCATCGGATCGCTGAAGGGCACGCCGACCTCCACCACGTCGGCCTCCTTCGCGATCGCCTTCAGCGTGGCGATGAAGCGGTCCTTCTGCGGATAGCCGGCCGTGATGTAGGGCACGAGAGCCGTGCGGCCGGCCGTCGTCGTGCTGCGGATCGCGGCGGTGATGCGCTCGTGGGGCTTCAGGGTGCTCACTGGCCGGCCTCCGCGAGGATCTTCTTGCGCGCCGCCGAAGACCTGGGACAGGGTCGGCATGTCCTTGTCGCCCCGGCCCGAGAGGCCGATCAGCAGCGTCTTGCCGGGATTCTTCGCCGCCCACTTCCGCGCGCCCGCGAAGGCGTGGGAGGACTCGATGGCGGGCAGGATGCCTTCGGACGAGCAGCATTCCCGCAGCGCGTCCAGCGCCTCGTCGTCGGTGGCGCTGGTGTAGGTCACGCGGCCGATCGCCCGGAGCAGGGCGTGCTCGGGGCCCACGCCGGGATAGTCGAGGCCGGCGGAAATCGAGTGGGTCTCCTGCACCTGGCCTTCCTCGTCCTGCAGCAGCATCGAGTAGGTGCCGTGCAGGACGCCGGGCCGGCCGGTGGCGAGGGTCGCGGCGTTGTCGCCCAGCTTCGCGCTGCGGCCGCCCGCCTCCACGCCGATGAGCTCGACGGACGCATCGCCCACCAGCGGGTGGAAGAGGCCGATGGCGTTGGAGCCGCCGCCCACGCAGGCGAACACCGCGTCCGGCAGGCCGCCGGTGCGCTCGATGAACTGGGCGCGGGCCTCCCGGCCGATCACGGACTGCAGCTCGCGCACCAGCAGCGGATAGGGGTGCGGGCCCGACGGCGGAGCCCAGCAGGTAGTAGCTGCCGTCCGGATCGGAGACCCAGTCGCGGAAGGCCTCGTCGATGGCCGCGCGCAGCGTCCGGTCGCCGCTCTTCACCGGCACCACCTCGGCGCCGAGCTGCACCATGCGCTCCACGTTCGGCGCCTGGCGCTGCACGTCCACGGCGCCCATGTAGACGATGCAGGGGATGCCGACCCGCGCGCAGGCGGCGGCCGTGGCCACGCCGTGCTGGCCGGCGCCGGTCTCCGCGATGACGCGCTTCGCGCCGAGGCGCTTCGCCAGCAGCGCCTGGCCGAGCGCGTTGTTGATCTTGTGGGCGCCCGTGTGGGCCAGGTCCTCGCGCTTGAGATAGACGTTGGCACCCCAGCGGCGGCTGAGCGTGGGCGCGTGGCTGAGCGCGGTCGGGCGGCCCACCCACTCGCGCAGCTCCCGGCCCAGCTCGGCCTGGATACTCCGGGTCCCGGAGGTAGCGGCGCAGGCCTGCCTCGAGGCGCTCCAGCGCGGGGATGAGCGTTTCCGGCGCGTAGCGGCCGCCGAAGGGGCCGAAGCGCCCGCGGGCGTCGGGCAGTTCCCCGGCCACGAGGCGCCTCAGGAGTCCGGCGCGCTCCGCCGGGGCGATCAGTTCAGTCTGCATGTGCCTGCTCCGCTTCCCGCACCGCCTGGAGAAAGGCCGCGATGCGGCCGACATCCTTCACGCCGCGCTTCGATTCCACGCCACTGCTCACGTCCACGCCCCAGGGGCGCACCGTGGCGATCGCCTCGCCCACATTGTCGGGCGTCAGTCCGCCGGCCAGCACGAGCTTGTGCGCCCGCGCGAGTTCCGCCGCGCGCTGCCAGTCGGCGAGCGCGCCCTGGCCGCTCACCGCGGCCTCGAACAGCACCGGCTCGTCGGTGGCCGGAGCCAGCGCCTGCGCGTCCCGGTAGACGGGCAGCCGGCCGAAACGCTCCGCCACGTCGAGCCCGGCGAAATCCGCCGGCATCCGTCTGCAGCCAGTCCGGCTCGAACCCCTCGGCCACCGCCTGCCACTCCGATGCCGCGCGGGTGGCGCATCACGGCCACGCGGATGACGACGGGTGACAGGTCCGCGCACAGCTGCCGCGCCCGCTTCGGCGTGACCCGCCGCGGCGACTCGGCAAACACGAAGCCCACCGCATCGGCGCCGGCTTCGACCGCGGCAGCCAGGGCGCGCGGCGTCGAGAGCCCGCAGATCTTCACGAAGATCCTCACGGGCGACGTGGCAGTTGACCGGCCGACTCGAATGCCGAGGCGCGGCCCGCTTCCAGCAGCTCGGCGGCGAGGCGCCCGGGATCGCTGGCGCGCATCAGCGCGGTGCCGACCAGCGCCACGTCGTAGCCCAGGCCCGCCACCCGGGCGGCCTGGCCCGACGGACTCGACGCCGCTCTCGGCGACCGTGGGCACGCCCCGGGGCAGGTGCGGCGCCAGCTCCGCGAAACGCCCGAAGTCCACCTGCAGGGTGCGCAGGTCCCGGCAGTTCACGCCGAGCAGCGTCCGGCAGCGGCCGTCCTCGATGGCGGGGCCGGCGGCCCGGATGACGGCCACGGCCCGGTCCAGGTCCGGCTTGTCGAAGACCTCGACGAGCGCGAAGAGGCCGAGCTGGTGCGTGGCGCGGAGCATCTCCCGAAGCTCACGGTCGCCCAGCATCGCCGCGATGAGCAGCACGCCGCCGGCGCCGGCCACGCGGGCCTCCAGCAGCTGGTAGGGCGACACCAGGAAGTCCTTGCGCATGGCGGGCACCGGTGCGCCGCGGCGGCGACTTCCTTCAGGTGGGCCAGGTCGCCGGCGAACTCCTCGGGCTCGGTGAGCACCGACAGCGCGGCGGCGCCGCCCTGCACGTAGTTGCGGGCCTGGGCTGCGATCCGGAGCGCGCTGGCGGCCAGGTTGCCGGCCGAGGGCGAGCGGCGCTTCACCTCGGCGATGAGGTCGAAGCCCTGGGGCGACAGGCGCAGCGGCGGCGGGGGCGGCAGCTGGCTCGCCCGGCGCGCGAGCGGTTCGGCCGGACGGCGCGCCTCGGCGGCATCCGCGCGGACGCGGCTGCTCGCCGCCATCCTGGCCAGGAAGTTGCCGGCTCTGGCACTCATGGCTGGTGCGCCCGCAGGCGGTCCAGCAGCGCGGCGCCACCGCCCGAGGCCAGGGTCCGGCGGGCCAGCTCGACACCGCGGCGCAGCCCGCGGGCCCGGCCCGTGAGGTCGAGGGCGAGGCCTGCGCCAAGCACCAGCGCGTCCCGGTGCGGTCCGGTATCCCGGCCCGTCAGCACGTCCTCGATGGCCCGCGCGTTGGTGGCCGCGTCGCCGCCCTCCAGGTCCGACGGCAGGCAGCGGGGCGTGCCGTAGTGGGCCGGGTCGCGCTTCTGCCGGCGCACCGACCCGGGCCGCACGTCGAAGACCGTGAACGGCCCGACGGGCGTCGCCTCGTCCCAGCCGGGCTCGCCGTGCACGACGAAGCAGCGCCGGATCGGCATGCCGGCCAGGGTGTCGGCCAGCAGCCGCGCGGTGGGCAGGTCGAAGGCGCCGATCATCGAGAAGGGCGGCGCCGCGGGATTGGTGAGCGGGCCGAGGATGTTGAAGACCGTGCGCACGCCGAGCGCGCGGCGCACCGGCGCGATGGCCTTCATGGCCGGGTGGAAGTTGGGCGCGAACAGGAACGTGAAATTGGTGGCGTCGAGCAGCGCCCGGGCCGCGGGCGGGTCAGCCGGGAGCGTGATGCCGAGCGCCTCCAGCACGTCCGCGCTGCCCGACTTCGACGAGACCGACCGGTTGCCGTGCTTGATCACCGGCAGGCCGCAGGCCGCCGCGAGCAGCGCCGCGCCGGTGGAGAGGTTGAGGCTGCCGGAACCGTCGCCGCCGGTGCCCACGATGTCGGCCGCAGCCAGTCCGGGTGGCAACTCGAAGTGACGCGCCAGGCCGCGCATCGCCGTGGCGAAGCCGCGCACCTCGGCGGCGGTCTCGCCCTTTGCCCGCAGTGCGACGAGCAGCGCGGCGGCCATGGCAGGCGCCATGGTCTCGTCCGCGAGGGCGCGCATCAGGTCGCCGGCATCGCCTTCGGACAGATCGCTGCCGCGCCAGGAGGTGCTCGAGCCTCGCGGTGAGGGTGGTCATGACGGCCGGGTCGTCATTGCGAGGAAGTTGCCCAGCAACCGGTTGCCCTCGGGCGTGAGCACGCTCTCGGGATGGAACTGCACGCCCTCCATCGGCAGCTGCCGGTGGCGGACGCCCATGATCTCGCCCCGCTCGCTGCGGGCCGTGATCTCGAGGACGGCCGGCAGGCTCGCGGCCTCCGCGGCCAGGGAGTGGTAGCGGCCCGCCTGGAAGGGATTGCTCAGTCCCGCGTAAATGGTGCGGCCGTCGTGGTCGATCATCGAGGTCTTGCCGTGCATCAGCCGGTCGGCCGACACGATGCGCCCGCCGAAGTGCTGCACCAGGGACTGGTGGCCGAGGCACACGCCGAGCACCGGCACGCGGCCCTCGAAGGCCGCCAGCATCGAAAGCGACACGCCCGCGTCGTCGGGGCGGCCCGGGCCGGGCGAGATGCACAGGTGGGTCGGCGTTCAGGGCGAGCGCCTGCGCGACGGTCAGCTCGTCGTTCCGGTACACCAGCACCTCGGCGCCCAGCACCAGGAAGGCCTGCACCAGGTTGTAGGTGAAGGAGTCGTAGTTGTCGATCAGCAGCAGTTTCGGCTGCCGCAGGGCATGTGCAGCGGCGCTCACAGTCCTTCCTCCGCGATGGCGAGGGCGTTGCGCAGGATCGCGCTCTTCGCCAGCACCTCGTTGTACTCGCTCTCCGGCACGCTGTCGGCCACGATGCCGGCGCCCGCCTGGTACTGGTAGGTGTCGCCCCGGAAGATCAGCGTGCGGATGGCGATGGCCTGGTCCATGTCGCCGTTGCTGCCGAAGTAGCCCACCGTGCCGGCATACAGGCCGCGGCGCACCGGCTCCAGCTCGTCGATGAGCTCCATGGCCCGCACCTTCGGCGCGCCCACCAGCGTCCCCGCGGGAAAGGCGGCGGCGAACAGGTCGAAGGCGTCCTTGCCGGCGGCCAGCTCGCCCTGCACGCCGCTGACGATGTGCATGACGTGGCTGTAGCGCTCGATGCAGCGGTAGGGATCCACGTAGACCGACCCCGCCGCGGCGACGCGGCCCAGGTCGTTGCGGGCGAGGTCCACCAGCATCACGTGCTCGGCGTTCTCCTTCTCGTCCGCGAGCAGCGACTCCTCGTGGCCCGCGTCCTGTTCCGGCGTGGCGCCCCGGGGCCGCGTGCCGGCGATCGGCCGCAGCGACGCGTGCCCGCGCCGCAGCTTCACCAGCGCCTCGGGCGACGAGCCCGCGACCTGGATGTCGCCGAGGTCCACGAAGAACATGTAGGGCGACGGGTTCAGCAGCCGGAGCGCCCGGTAGGTCTCGAAGGGCGACAGCGTGTGCCGGCCCGTGAACTGCACGGACAGCACCAGCTGGTAGACGTCGCCCTTGGCGATGGAGCCCTTGCTGGCGGCCACGGCGCGCATGAACTCGTCACCGCTCAGGCTCTGGCCGGCGGGCGTGTGGCTGCCCTTCGGCGGCGCGGGCGGCAGCGCCCCGCGCAGCAGCTCGATGACCCTGCTGCGCAGCTGCTTCCGCTCGTCCTCGGTGCCGGCGTGCAGGAGCGCGATCCGGCGCGTCAGGTGATCGAAGACCAGGAGCGATTCGGCCGCGAGGTAGGCAGCCTCGGGCGCCACCGGGTTGTTGGGGCTCTGCGGGGCGTTGGGCAGCCGTTCGAAGTAGCGCACCAGGTCGTAGCCCGCGACGCCGACCAGGCCGCCGGCAAACGGGAGGTCGGGAATCACCGGCGCGAGCCGCGGCGCCATGGCGAGGGTGGCGCGGAACGCGGCGAGCAGTTCGTCACGACCGGCTGGCCGTGGGTGCCGCTTGCCACCAGAGACGCATCCCGGTGGCGTCCAGCCGGAACTCGACGGCCTTGCCGAACCCGAGGAAGGAATACCGCGCCAGGTGCGCGCCGCCCTCGACGCTCTCCAGCAGGTACCGGGGCTTGAGCGGCGCCAGCTTGAGCCAGGTGGACACCGGGGTGTCCAGGTCGGCGGCGATGTCGAAAGGTGGCTTCATAAGTTTCAGGTCATCAAAAGCAAAAAACCCATCGTCGCTTCCGCGAGGATGGGTCCTGGGGTGCTCGCCCTTTAACGTTCAGGGGTACGGGCTACGCCAAGCCGCTCCTTGCGGACAGAGCCTTGGGCCGCCACCACCAACCGCGAGTTACCGGGAGCTTGCGCATGGGCGCAGTATCCACGGGGGCTTCGGGGGCCGTCAAGGCGGCGAAGGGCCGCATCCGGCTGATGGGCAGCAGTGCGAGAATGCAACAAACCAGAGAGACATCAGATGGTTACCCAGTCTGGTCCCCGGTGCCGGGATCTGTCGTAAACAAGCCTGCAACCCTGGAGCTCCCCATGAATGCCCCACTGACCTTCAACCAGGCGATGTTTTCCCTCGCCGACGGCTGGCTGCTCTACTGGTTCTACTGGCTGGGCTATTCGATAGTCCTGACGCCGCTGATCCTGGCCTTCTCGAAGGCCACGCGCCGGGATGCGCTGATCGTCGCACTGACCAATATCGCCGTGGTGGTGTCGATGGGCTGGCTGTACGACCAGATCGGCTACGTACGGCTGCTCGGCATCGTGCACGTGATCCTGTGGACGCCGCTGTTCGTCTATCTCCTGCGCCGCGCCTGGCGCGGGGAAATGGGCCTGGGGTTCCGGGTGGTCATGTGGTTGTTCGTCGTGTCGCTGGCCATCTCTCTGGCCTTCGACTACATCGATGTCGTGCGCTACCTGCTGGGTGAGCGCGCGAGGATGATCTAGGCCCACAACCTGAGGCTGGTCACCCGTGCCATGTGCCCGAAATCCTCATCGGCACTGAGCAAGGTCAGGCCGTGCCTGATGCACAGCTGACCCAGGAGCGCGTCGATGGTGCCGACCTGCACGCCAGCGCGCCGGCATCGATTGCGCAGGTCGGCGGCTTCGATGTGATCCCGACGGTCGGGAACCAGCAGCGGGAGCGCCGCGAGGCGCTCGATGATCTGCTCGCGGGCTTTTGGCCCGGAGAAGCCCTGCAGCAGTTCCTGGAGGACCAGGCCGGTCATGTACAGCGGCTCGTTCCGCTCCAGCGCCTGGCGCAGTGCGGCCACTTCCGGGCCGGGGTCCGGAACGTCCCGGCGCAGGGCCAGCGACCAGACGCTGGTGTCGACGAACAGGCCCATCAGCGGCCGCGCTCGGCCTTGTAGTCGAACGAGTCATCCCATTCCAGCTGGCCCATCAGGTCCAGCACGCGCTTCTGGCGCCGGCGGGCGATGAACTCCTGCAGCGCCCGCGTCACCGCCGCCTTCTTGGTGCGTTCGCCGCTGACCGCCAGGGCCTGGTCGATCAGCCTGGGGTCGATGTCGAGATTGGTCGCCATTGTGTGATCCTCCACACACGAGACTACACAGCGAAAGACGGGCGTGCAACGACCGTTTCCGGCGTTTTGACACGGTTATGGAGGGGCCTCAGCCCCTCAGCATCTCCCGCGCCGCGTTATGCCCCGGCGCGCCCGGTCACCCCGCCCCCCGGGTGGGCCCCGGAGCCGCAGAGGAACAGTCCCTTCACCGGCGTCCGGTAGTCCCCGTAGCCCAGCGCCGGCCGCGCCGCCCAGAGCTGGTCCAGCCCCAGGGCGCCGTGGAAGATGTCCCCGCCCGTGAGGCCGAAGCGCTCCTCCAGGTCCAGGGGCGACAGGGCCAGCCGCCCCAGCACGCTGGACCGGAAATTCGGGGCGTGCTTCGTCACGGTGTCGATGATGAGCTCCGCGGCCGCGTCCCGGGCGTCGTGCCAGCTGCGGCCGTCCGGCAGGTGGTAGTCGAAGTGCTGGCAGAACAGGCTCGCCACGTGGGCACCCTTCGGGGCCAGGCTGTCGTCCAGTAGCGAGGGGATCAGCATCTCGATCACGGGCTCCCGGGACATGCCGGTGAGGCGGGCGTCGGCGAAGGCCCGGTCCATGTAGGAAAGCGATGGCCCGATGATGATGCCGGAGGCCAGGTGGTCGCCGGCCGGCCGGTCGCCGAAGCGGGGCAGCTCCGACAGGGCGACGTTCATCCGGAACACGGCCGAGCCGCAGCGCCAGCCTTCCATGTGCGCCAGGAAGTCCGGAGGCAGCGCGTCCCGGTCGAGCATCTTCAGGAACAGCAGCTTCGGCCCGACGTTCGCCGCCACCCGCAGGGCATCGAACACCCGCCCGTCGGCAAGCTCCAGGCCCGTCACGTGGCCCGCCTCGGTGAGCACCCGCTTCACCGGCGCCTCCAGCTCGATGTGCACGCCGAGCCGTTCCGCCTCCCGGGCCATGGCCTGGGTGATGGCGCCCATGCCGCCCACCGCGTGGCCCCACACGCCGGTCTTGCCGTTCACCTCGCCGAAGGCGTGGTGCAGGAGCACGTAGGCGCTGCCGGGCGTGTAGGGACTCGCGTAGTTGCCCACCACCGCGTCGAAGCCGTAGAGCGCCTTCACCGGGTCGCTCTCGAACCAGTTGTCGAGCATCTCGCCGGCGCTGCGGGTGAAGATCGCGTGGATCTCCCGCTGGGTCGTCAGCGGCAGCGCGCGGAAATCCCGGCCGAAGGAGATGGCGCTGAAGATGTCCCGCAGCCGGTGCAGATCGGTGGGTGGCGTCTTCAGCAGGGTGTCGCGCAGCAGGTGCACGGCCCGGTCGAGCATGGCGAAGTAATCGGGCAGGCGCGCCGCGTCCTTGCGCGAGAAGCGGGCCACCGCGGGCGCGGTCTTCTCCAGGCCCGGCCCGGCGAGCATGCCGTCCCCGTCCGGCAGCACCAGGAAGTTCTGGAACGGGCCGCTCCAGGATCCTGCAGGCCGTGCTCCGCGAGCCGCAGGTCCCTGATCACCTTCGGATTAAGCAGGCTGACGGTGTAGCTGGCGGTGGAGTTGCGGAAGCCCGGGTGGAACTCCTCGGTGACCGCCGCGCCGCCGACCAGGTGCCGCCGCTCGAACACGGCGACCTTCAGGCCAGCTTTCGCCAGGTAACAGGCGCAGGTGAGGCCGTTGTGGCCGGCGCCGATGACCAGGGCGTCATAGCGCGTCACGCGGCGGCGATCGTCTCAACCGTCGAAGGCAGGCTGTCCAGGACAGATGCTGGAGATACGCGCCGGCTGGCATCCTCATCGTGCCTACCGCTACCGCCGTCATCGGTCCCATCCGCAACTTCCTCGCTATCCACGCTGGGACGATCCGCCAGGTCGATGTAGAGGGAGTCGGTGGCTGCGTCATAGTGGAGCTTCATGGCTTGAACCCCCGGTCCGGGAACGCATTGTGAACGGTGACTCTATCGGCAAGGGTCACCACCCTCAAGTAGCGATTGCCGAACTCGGGAACCTGCCCCCAATAGCGCCAACGACCGTTGGCCTGGGCCTCGGTGCGCAGACGTTCCGCGGACGACTTCCGGGGTCATAATCAGGTCCGCGTTGGCCAAAGCGCCCGGCCAAGCCCAAAAGCAGAGTGGGCTCAGCGTCGGCAGGCTTTGGAAAAAGCAGGGCGATTCTTTCAACGCTCTCTGCCTCCGCCGGGTTTCTGTCCGGTCGCGCCTGAAGGCGCTCCTACGCACTAAGATAGGCCCATGACCGCTCCCGCCACGCCAGTGCCCTCTACGCCAGCCCCCGCCGAGAAGCGCGGCGACATCCACTTTGCCGCCAAGGACGCGGGTCTCCGCAAGGACGTGCACGACCTGGGCGTCATCGTGGGCCAGCTCCTCGAGGAGCAGGGCGGGCCGGCGCTCTTCGGCCGGGTCGAGCAGGCCCGCCGTGCCGCCATCGATGCCCGGGAAGGCGATCCCGCGGGGGTGCAGCGGCTGGAAGCGCTCGTCGCCTCGCTCTCTCCCGCCGAATCCCAGGACCTGATCCGCGCCTTCTCCACCTACTTCCTGGCGGTGAACCTGGCGGAGACCGTGCATCGCATCCGGCGGCGGCGCGACTACCTGCGGGAAGGCAAGCACCGGCAGCCGGGCGGACTGGAGGACACGCTCTTCGACCTCAAGGATGCGGGCGTGACCCTCGACCAGATCCGCGAGGCGCTCGCCATCCTGAACGTGGAACCGGTGCTGACCGCGCACCCGACCGAGCCCACGCGCCGCACGATCCTCCGGCGCCAGAAGGACATCGTGCGCCGGTTGATCGACATGCAGAACGAGGCGCTGTCGCCCCGGGAGCTGTCCGCCGACCTGGACAACATCCGGGACGACATCACCGCGATCTGGCAGACGGAGGAGCACCCCACCGAGGCCCGCACCGTCGCCGCCGAGCACGAGCACGTGCTCTTCTTCCTGACCGACTGCATTTACCGGATGTTGCCGGTGGTCTACGAGACCCTCGAAACCGCGCTGGAGGAGGTCTGGGGGAACGCGGGCCACGGGGTGGAACTGCCGGTGATGGTCCGCATGGCCTCCTGGATCGGCGGCGACATGGTGGGCCGCCCGGAGATCACCGCCCGGACCATCCGCGACTCCCTGGCCCGGCAGCGCTCGCTGCTCCTGGACCTCTATCACCGGGAGTGCCGCGAACTGGCCGAGAAACTGAGCCAGAGCGCCTCCCGCGTGGGCATCTCCGCGGCGCTGGAGGAGCGTATCCGCCTGTATTCAGGCCACTTCCCCAACGCCCTCGGCATCACCCCGCTGCGGCACCGGGAAATGCGCTACCGGGTCTTCATGCGGCTGATGATGGCCCGTCTCGAATCCACCTACACCGCCGGCCTGTATCCCTTCGAATCGGCGGACGAGCTCGCAGCGGACCTCCGGCTGATCGTCGGCAGTCTGGAGGCGAACCGCGGCCAGCACGCGGGCCTCTTCGCCGTGCGCCGGCTGCTGCGGCGGGTGGAGACCTTCGGCTTCCACTTCATGGCGCTCGACGTCCGTCAGGAAGCACTGGTGAACCGCGGCGTGATCGGCCGGGGCCTGAACGAGCCCGACTGGCTCGCGCAGACGCCGGCCTACCGTCTCGAGCGGTTACGACGCGCGCTGGCAGCCAATGAGTCCCCTGCCGGCGAACTCGACAACGAAGCCCGCCGCGCCATCGGCATCTTCGAGGCGATTGCCTTCTGCCGGCGCCGCTACGGCAAGCGCTCGATCGGGCCCTACATCATCAGCATGGCCGAGGGCGTGGACGACGTGCTCTCGGTGCTGCTGCTCGCCCAGTGGGGCGAGCTGCGCAAGCGCAGCGGCACCGTCCCCCTCGACATCGCGCCGGCCTTCGAGACGATCCACGGCCTGCGGGGCGCGGCCGCGCTGATGCGCCAGCTGTACGCCGAGCCCGTGTACCGGGAGCACCTGGAGGCCCGTCGCCGGAAGCAGACAGCCATGCCCGGCATCGCGGACAACAACGTGGAGAGTGACCTCACCTCGGCGCGCTGGGTCCTGCTCAAGGCCCAGCGGGAGCTGCTCGACACGGCCCGGGCCGACGGCGTCCAGCTCACCCTGTTTCACGGGCGCGGCGGTGCCATCGGCGCGGGCGGCGGCAAGGCGCACGTGGACATTCGCTGCGCGCCGGCCGGCGGCGTGGAGGGCGGCGTCCGCGTGATCGAGCAGGGCGAGCTGGTCGCCAACAAGTACGGCGTGCGGGCGATAGCCCTGCGCACCTTCGACCAGGCGCTCGCAGCCGGCCTCCGCAGCCTGGTGCGGCCCGGACGCCCGCCTGCCGCGGAAGGACACCGGGACTGGGAGGACGCGATGCAGGTGCTGGCCGATGCGTCCCGGGCCCACTACCAGGCCCTGGTGCTCGAGTCGCCCGGCTTCGCCGAGTACTACCGCCTGGCGACACCCGCTGACGTGATCGAGCGCATGCGCCGCGGCACCAGCGCCGAAGCGGGCCTGGCGGGCGGCCTGCTCGCCGCCGCGGGCACCGCGCCCTGGGTGTTCGCCTGGACCCAGAGCCGCAACATCCTGCCTGGCTGGTATGGCTTCGGCACCGGCCTCGCCGCCGCCGTCGAGAAGTTCGGCGAGCCGACACTGCAGGCGATGCACGACGGCTGGTACTTCTTTCGCACGCTGGTGGCCGACGTGGAAACGGCCCTGGCGAAGAGCGACCTGGCCATTGCCGCGCGCTACTCGGCGCTGGGCGGGGAGCTGCACGAGCGCTTCTTCCACCGGATCGAGGACGAGTTCGAGCGCACCACCGCCGTGGTCATGCGCGTCAAGCAGCAGAGGGTCCTGCTTGAGCGCGACAACACGCTCCGCCGGTCCATCCGCCTGCGCAACCCCTACGTGGACCCGATGAGCGTGCTGCAGGTGGAGCTGCTGCGGCGCTGGCGGGAAACGGGCGAGGAAGCACTGTTCAACGCCCTCATTGCAAGCGTCAACGGCATCGCCCGCGGCCTGCAGGACTCGGGCTGACGAGACCGTGAAGGCCGCGTTCCTCGACTTTGAATCGCTGGGACCTGCCGATATCGACACGTCTGCCCTCCGCGCCACGCTGCCGGACATCGCGTTGTACGCGTCCAGCACCGATGCCGAAGTGATCGCCCGCCTCGCCGGTTGCGAAATCCTCGTGGTCAACAAGGTCGACCTCGACCGGGAGCGGCTGGCCGCGGCGCCGGGCCTGCGGCTGGTGGCACTCGCAGCAACGGGCACCGACAACGTGGACCTCGCTGCGGCCCGGGAGCTGGGCATCGCGGTAGCCAACATCCGCAACTACGCCACCCCGTCCGTGGTCCAGCACGTGTTCGGCCTGGTGCTCGCCATCACCCTGCGGCTCAACGAATATCGCGGGCTGCTCGAGCAGGGCGCCTGGCAGCGCAGTCGGCACTTCTGCCTGCTCGACTACCCCAGCCGGGAGCTGCAGGGCAGGACCCTTGGCATCGTGGGCTACGGACAGCTGGGCCAGGCCGTTGGGGCGGTGGGCCGGGCCTTCGGCATGCGGGTGCTCGCCGCCCGCAGCCTCCGGCATGAACCGGACGGACACCACACCCCGGAATCGCTGCAGGTGGACCGGCTGGAACTGCAGGAGCTGCTCGCCGTCGCTGACGTGGTCTCGCTGCACTGCCCCCTGACCCCCGCGACCCGGCATCTCATCAACCGGGACTCGCTGGCGCGCATGCGCCGGGACGCGCTGCTGATCAACACGGCCCGGGGCGACCTGGTGGACACGGTCGCCCTGCTCGACGCCCTGCAGGGAGGCCGGCTCGGCGGCGCCGGAATCGACGTTCTGGCGGAGGAGCCCCCAGTCCGCGGCCACCCATTGCTGGACGCCTGCCTGCCGAACCTCATCGTCACGCCACATGTCGCCTGGGCCGCGCGGGAATCCCGGCAGCGGGCGCTGGACGAGGTCGTGATGAATATCCGGGACTTTCTGTCAGGTGGACAGAGGAACCGCGTGGCCTGACCGTAGGAGCGCCTTCAGGCGCGACTGACGCTCGTCGCGCCTGTCGGCGCTCCTACAACCGCCTCCGCCCAGTCGAGCACCGCCGCCACGCGGGGCGCGGCCAGCCGGCGGGCCTGGGCGAAACTGAGCCAACGGTACTCGCTGTGCTCGGGCCGACCCGTATCCGGGCTCGGCAGCAGTTCCACCTTCGCCACCGTCGTGCGCGCCAGGTAGTACCGGGCAACCTTGCCACGGCTGTAGGGTCCCGTGTCGAGGTAGACATTGCCCCAGGGAAACGTGAGCTCGCTGATGCCTGCTTCCTCCCGGACTTCCCGGAGCGCGGTCTCCTGCGGCGTTTCCCCGGCCTCCATCAGGCCCTTGGGAAAGTCCCAGTGCCGGAAGACCCGGAGCATGAGCACCCGCAGACCGTCCGGCGTGTCCCGCAGGATCACGGCACCGCAGGACATGACCTTCGGGCGCTTGCTCACGGGCCTCAGCGATCCCGCAGCACCGCGACGGGGGGCTCGTTGACGGCCTTGCGCGTGGCCAGGGTTCCGGTGATGCCCACGATCAGGGCGCCGGTGACGAGTCCCAGGGGCCACAGCAGCGCGCTCACGGTGTAGTCGAGCTTGAAGGCGTAGGTGGCCAATCCCCAGCCGAGCAGCGTGGCGCCGACGGCGGCGAGCACGCCGGCGAGGCTGCCGAGAGTCACGAACTCCACCGCCACGCCCTGCAGGATCTTTCGGCGGGCGGCGCCGAGCGTGTGCAGGATGGCGCTCTCAAAGCGGCGTTCGTCCCGGGTCAGCTGGATCGCCGCGAGCAGCACCACGATGCCGGCCAGGAGCGTGAACAGGAAGACGTACTGCACGGCCATGGACGCCTTGTCGATGACGGAACGGACCTGGGACAGGATCACTTCGAGGTCGAGGACGGTGACGCCCGGGAACTGGCGCACCAGCCGGCTCAGCATCTCCACCCGGTCCCGGGGGACATACGCGCTGGCCAGGTAGGTCTGGGGCAGGTCGGCCGCCACGCCCGGTGACAGGACCACGTAGAAGTTGGGCTGGAACGAGTCCCACTCGATGACCCGGAGGCTGGTGATCGGGGCCCGGATGTCCTCGCCGGCCACGTTGAACGTGAGGCTGTCGCCGACCTTCACGCCCAGGTTGGTGGCGAGCTCCGCGTCCAGCGAGAGCTGCAGCGGGCCGGAGTAACCGGCTCCCCACCATTCGCCGGCAGTCACCACGTTGCTGGCCGGCAGGGTGTCGGTCCACGTCAGGTTGGCTTCCCGCTGCAGGAAAGCTGCACCCTGGGCATTGGCCACCTTCACATCCTTGACCGGCTTGCCGTTCACCCCGGTCAGCCGCCCGCGGATCAGCGGCAGCGAGAAGGGCTCCTGGCCGACCTCCGCCTGGAAGAACGCCTTCAGGCCCTGGAGCTGGTCCGGCTCGATGTTGATCATGAACTGGTTGGGCGCATTGGCCGGTAACGTCTGCTCCCAGGTCTTGAGGATGTCGTTGCGCACGACGCCCAGCAGGAGCAGCACCATCAGGCTCAGGCCGAAGGCCACGATCTGCACCACGCTCTCGCCGCCGCGGCGGGCGATGTTGGCGAGGCCATAGCGCCAGGCGATGCCTGCGGCGCCGCGGAAGCGGCTGAGCGCCCGCACGAGCAGCCAGCCGAGGCCGAAGGCCACGATCGCCGTGCCCACGACGCCGCCCGCGATGAGCCCGAGCAGCAGCGGGTCCCGCACGATCACCAGCACCAGGGCGCCGATGGCGGCCAGGGCGACGCCGTAGGTCACTGCCGCGCTGAGCCGGGGCGGCGGCAGGTCCTTGCGCAGCACGCGGAGCGGCGGCGTGGTGCCGATGCTGAGCAGGTGGGGCAGCGCGAAGCCGACCACGACAGTTGCCGCCGTCAGCACCCCGAGCAGGAAGGGTCGGCCCGAGGCCGGCGGCAGCACGAAGCCGACAAACTCAGCGGCAATCACCGCGAGCCCGTACTGGGCGCCGTAGCCCAGCAGCACACCGACGACGGAGGTCAGCGCAATGACGAAGGCGAGCTCGGTGACTGTTACGGCAATGACGAAGGCCTGGGTAGCACCGAGTGTCTTCAGCAGCGCGATGTTGTCCAGATGCCTGAGCGCGTAGCGGCGGGCGGCCATGGCGGCTGCCACAGCGGCCAGAATGACCGTCACCAGCGAGGCGAGCGTGAGGAAGCGCTGCGCCCGGTCAATGGCCGCGTTGATCTGCTCACCCGCATCCTCCCGGCCCCGGAGGGCCTCGTCGGGCCGCAGCCGCGGCTTGATCTGCGCGCGGAATTCGGCGATCTGCGCGTCGCTGCCGGCATACATCTGGTTGTAGGTCACGCGGCTGCCGGGCTTCACCACGCCGAAGCTCGGCACATCGGCCAGGTTCACCATCAGGCCGGGGGCGAGATTGATGAAGCCGATGTTCTGGTCGGGCTTGTACTGGAGGACGCGGGTAATCACGCAGGGAGCGCTCACCGACGCTGACGCTGGCGCCCACCTCCAGGCCGAGGCGGCCCAGCAGGCCGGGCTCCGCCCAGGCCTCGCCGCGGGCGGGCACGCCGGTGGCGGGCCGGCCGTTGCCGAACAGCGTGTCGGCGACGGTGAGCTGGCCCCGCAGGGGATAGGTGTCGCTCACCGCGTCGATGGCCGCCAACGTGGTCTGCTCGCCAGACACCACGACGGTCGGAAACGCCAGCGTCTCGGCGAATTCGAGCCCCAGCCCCCGGGCTTCGGACAGGTAGCCGGGACTGATGGGGCCCGCAGAGCGCAGGACGAGGTCCGCCGCGAGCACCTGGCTGGCCTGGTCCTTCATCGCGCCGCCGACCCGGTCCGTGAAGAAGCCCACGGCGGTCATGGCCGTGACGGCCACGATGATCGCGGCAAGAAGTATCGACAGCTCCCCGGCCCGCAGGTCCCGCCGGAAGGCGCGGAGTGCGAAGCCCAGGACTTTCATGCCACGGCCTGGTCGGCCTCGACCTTGCCCGCGTCGATGCGAATCGTCCGGTCGCAACGGGCGGCCAGGTCCCGCTCGTGGGTCACGAGCACCAGCGTGGTCTTCGCCTCAGCGTTGAGGTCGAACAGCAGGCGCCCGATGCGGTCACCCGTGGCGCTGTCCAGGTTGCCGGTGGGCTCGTCGGCGAACAGCACCTCCGGCCGCATCACGAAGGCACGGGCGATGGCCACGCGCTGCTGTTCGCCGCCGCGACAGCTGCTTCGGATAGTGGCCGACCCGGGCCGAGAGCCCGACATTCGCCAGCGTCTCGCGGGCTACCACGGCGGCCCGCGGCTCCCCCGCCAGCTCCAGAGGCAGCATCACGTTTTCCAGCGCGGTGAGGGACTGGATCAGGTGAAAGGACTGGAAGACGAAACCGACCCGCCGCGCCCGCAGCAGGGCCCGGCCGTCCTCATCCATCGCCGTGAGCTCCTCGCCGCAAAGCCACACCTTGCCCCGGGTGGGCTGGTCGAGGCCCGCAAGGATGGCGAGGAGCGTGGTCTTGCCGGCGCCGGAAGGGCCGACGAGTGCCACGGACTCACCCCGGCCTATGTTCAGGCTGACGTCATCCAGGATGGTCAGTATCCCTTCGGGACTGCTAACCTGCTTGGTGAGGCCTGCGGCGCGCAGCACAGAATCCATGCACTTCAACTTTCGACTGTCGGAATTGGCCACCGCGGCGGCGTTGCTGCTCACGTTGCTCGTTGGTTCGCCACAGCTGGCAGCGGCCGAGCGGGGCCAGACCGTGCTCGTGGTGGGTGACAGCCTCAGTGCCGCGTTCGGCATGGCCCAGGAGGAATCCTGGGTAGCGCTGCTCGGCGAGCGGCTGCGGGCCAAAGGTTACGGCTATGGCGTGGTGAATGCCAGCATCACGGGCGACACCACCACCGGCGGACTGAAGCGCCTGCCCCGCGCCCTGGACCTGCATCGGCCCGCGGTCGTGATCATCGAGCTCGGCGGCAATGACGGCCTGCGCGGGACGCCGATCGAGGTGATGCGCAGCAATCTCGCCCGGATGATCGAGCTGTCGAAGGGCGCCGGCGCCCGTGTGGTCCTTGCCGGTATCCAGATTCCGACCAATTACGGTGGCCCCTACACCCGTGCTTTCGCCGGTGTCTACCCGGAACTCGCGAAGCAGTACCGGATCGGGCTGGTGGACTTCATCCTCGACGGCGTCGCACTGGACATAAACCTGTTCCAGGCGGACGGCATTCACCCGACGGTGGAGGCCCAGAAGATCCTCCTGGAGAACGTCTGGCCCGCGCTGGAGAAGGAATTGAAGGTAATCAGCGGGAAAAAAGTCCCGCAATAGTCTGCTGGACTGCCGCAGCGGCGGCACGGGGATCCTTCGCGTCCCGGATGGGCCGGCCCACCACGATGTAGTCTGCGCCGTCGCCGAAAGCCTGCTCCACCGTCACCACCCGCTTCTGGTCGTCCACGGGCCGGTTCTCCACCGGCCGGATGCCCGGCGTGACCACCAACAGCCGGCCGTCGATCGCCCGCCGCATGGCCGGCAGCTCGAGCCCCGACGCCACCACGCCGTCGCAGCCGGCCTCGAGGGCCCGGCGCGCCCGGGACAGCACGAGGGCCTCCACGTCGCACTTGAAGCCCAGATCGTCGAGGTCGCCCCGGTCGAGGCTGGTGAGCACGGTGACGGCCAGGATCTTCAGGTCGCCCTTCGCCGCCGCTGCGGCCTCCATGATGCCCTGGTTGCCGTGGACGGTGGCGAAGGTCACGCCGCGCTTAGCCAGGAGGGAAATGGCGCGGCTGACCGTCGCCGGCACGTCGAACAGCTTGAGGTCCGCGAAGACCCGCTTGTTCTTGCCCAGCAGCCAGTCCACCAGCTCGAAGTAGCCGCCGGCGGCCATCAGCTCGAGGCCCAGCTTGTAGAAGGTGACGGAGTCGCCCAGCTGCTCGACCACCCGCCGGGCATCGGTGGCATCGGGCACGTCGAGGGCGAAGATGAGGCGATCGCGAGGATCGGCGGCGTTGGTGGTGATTGGCATGGCGACAGTTTAAGCCCGGATCAGGCGGGACTGATAAGTTCGACCGTCGGGAAGTAGGTCCGGTACCGTCGGGCATCCCGGGTGAGCAGCGGCAGCCGGCTCACCGCAGCGTGCGCCCCGATGAAGAAATCCGGGAGGACGCTGGTCCGGCTCGCACCGCGCGAGCGCCGGTACTGCAGGTAGACCTTTCCGGCCAGGAACAGCGCGGCGGGTGGCAAAGCGTCGAAAATGAGGCCGCCAGCGGCCAGGTCGCTGTCGAGATCCTCGATCGTGCGGTAGGCGATCGAGACCTCCGCGTAGATGATCGCGTTGATGCACAGGACCGACCGGATGGCAGCCGCTTCGAGCTGCCGCTGGGACCAATCACCCCAGACCGGGTCATCCCGCAGCACGTCGAGCAGGACGTTGGTGTCGACCAGGATCAGGGCAGCGGGCCACGCGTGAGGGCCAGTATCTCGTCGGTGCTCATCGGCACCGGTGCCCTGCCCCTGAGCCTCGCGAAGGGGCTGCCGCCCTTGCCGCTACGCTCCTTCCGGCTCCCGGTCGGTGCGCGGCGCACGACCACTTCCCCGCCCTCGGTGAGCTCAAATGCCACCGCGGACCCCGGGCGGATGCCCAGGTGGTCGCGAAACCTCTTCGGGATCGTTACCTGCCCCTTGGTCGTGACAGTGCCAGCCATCTGGTATTACCTTGTTCAGAAATGGGTATTACCAATGGTAAGCCGATCCAGCCCGCCGTAGCGAGCCGCATTTCCTGCCATTTCGTCACAATTCGCCGGGAAGCCGCGCCTTCGGATCGACCAGCCGGCGATAGGCCGAGAAGGCGTAGCGGTCGGTCATGCCGGCCACGTAATCGGCGACCGCCCGGGCCCGGCCCACATCGCCCTGCTCGGCCTCCCAGGCCCTGGCCCGGTCCGCGTGCTCGCGGGGCATCGTCTTCAGGTCAGTGAGAAAGCGCTGGAACACGGCCTTCAGCATCTCCTGGGCGCGTGAGGTCACATCGATCACCTGCTCGTGGCGATAGAGGTGCCGGCGCAGGTAGCGCTTCAGGACCAGGTGTTCCGCCAGCGTCGAGGGACTGAGCGCGATCAGCGGCTTCGTGAGCGCGCGCACATCGTCGCTGGAGCGGAGGCGGCGGGACTTGATGTTGCGGCGGCTGGTCTCCACGAGGTCAGTGACTACCTCGTTGATCATGGCGCGGATCGTCTCGTGGATGAGGACCCTGCGGGGCGCGCTGCCGGCAACTTTCAGGACCCGCTCGTAGTGGCGCCGAAACAGCGGCACGCTGCACAGCCCGGCCTCGGACAGC
>CAWBMW010000011.1:0-30313 GCA_963790015.1 uncultured Gammaproteobacteria bacterium | reverse complement strand
CACAGGGTCAAGCTGTTGTTCCAGGCGCGCAAGGCGGGGCACACGGGCAGCCTCGATCCTTTGGCGAGCGGGATGCTGCCCCGATCTCGTTTCGGCGAAGCCCACGAAGTTTGCCGGCTACCTGCTGGACGCGGACAAGACCTATCGGGGTGCAGGCCCGGTTTGGCATCCGGACCGATACGGGCGACGCGGACGGTGAGCCCGGTCGGTACCCATGACCGGGGCGCCGGTGCTGCCGGAAAACGAACTGGGAGCAGGCCGTCGCGGCGCAGCTGCACGGGGCCCGATCCAGCGATTCCCCCCATGTACTCAGCGCTCAAACAGCAGGGACAGCGGCTCTACGAGCCTGGCCCGGGCTGGCCGCGAAGTTCCCCGGGAGCCGTGACCGGTAGACATCCATGAGTTCACGGTCGAAACCTACGACCCGTTGACACCTGTCTTGCGGGTTCGCTGCAGCAAGGGCACCTACGTTCGCACGCTCATCGAGGACCTGGCGGGCCCATCCGGGGACTCTGGCCCACGTCATCGCCCTGCGGCGGTTGGCCGGGAGCCCTTTGGGAGCCAGGCCATGCTCAGCATCGAACAGATCGAGGGCAGCGGCCGGTCCCTGCTGCCCTGACGCTCTGGAGGGTGCGCTGCTGCGCCCTCTGGAGGCGGCTCTGCCGCACTGGCCCGCCGTCCTGCTGGATGCCTCTGCGGCGCTCCGGGTGAGCCGGGGCGGTCCGGTCAAGCCGCCGCCGTGCCATGCTCCCGGGACTCGTGCGGCTCTATGCGCCGGGCCACAAGTTCCTGGGGTGGGAGAGCTTCAGGCCGATGGGCGGTTGCACCCCCGCCGGCTGGTGGCCCAGGTTCCGGCGTAATTTCCGCCGGAGTCAATCGCCGGGCTGTAACTCGGCGCGGCACATGGTTAGAATACCGCCCGTTTTCATAGACAAATTAATGACATTGGCAACAGGAGATAACTTCAATGCCGCATACGGCTGAAGAGAAGAGCAAGATCGTCGGCGAGTACAGCCGCGGTCCGGCCGACACCGGGTCGCCCGAAGTACAGGTCGCCTTGATGTCGGCCCGAATCAGTGAACTGACGGACCACTTTGCCCGCCACAAGAAAGACCATCACTCCCGCCAGGGATTGCTTCGCCTCGTCAACCAGAGGCGCAAGCTCCTGGACTACTTGCGGGCGAAGGATGGCGACCGCTACCAGGGCTTGATCGACAAGCTCGGTCTGCGCCGCTAGGGGCTTCGGCCCCAAGACCCGACTTCGGCCAGCGAGCTGGCTGTCCGATATTCAGGCGGGGCAGACACCGGTTCGGTGTCTGGCTCCTGTTCTCCCATTGCCTTCGAATAGATGATTAGGAAACGAACGTGGCGTCAATCAAGAAGACTTTTCCCTACGGCCAGCACCAGGTCACCATCGAAACGGGCGAGATTGCCCGCCAGGCCGGCGGTGCCGTCCTTGTCAGCATGGCGGAGACGGTCGTCCTGGTTACTGCAGTGGCCAAGACCGAGGCCAGTAATGAGCGGGACTTCTTCCCCCTCACCGTGAACTACCAGGAAAAGACCTACGCCGCCGGGAGCATCCCGGGGGCTTCTTCAAGCGCGAGGGCCGCCCACGGAAAAGGAAACGCTGGTCTCCCGCCTCATCGACCGGCCGATCCGGCCCCTGTTTCCCAAGGGCTTCGTCAACGAGGTGCAGGTCATCGCCACGGTGATCTCCCTGAACCCCGAGGTCGATTCCGACATTCCGGCGATGCTGGGCGCCTCGGCAGCCCTGGCCCTGACGGGCGCCCCGTTCGCGGGACCCATCGCCGGTGCGCGGGTAGGCTATATCGACGGCAATTTCGTGCTGAATCCGACCACCACCGAACTGAAGCAGTCGAAGCTGGACCTCGTGGTGGCCGGGACGGCCAAGGCCGTCCTCATGGTGGAGTCGGCAGCGCAGCAATTGTCCGAGAAGGTGATGCTCGATGCCGTCATCTTCGGCCACGAGCAGATGCAGATTGCAATTGAGAACATCCGCGCGCTAGCGGCTGAGGCAGGCCGGCCCGTCCTGGAACTGGTCGGCACCGGCTGCCGATCCTGCGGTCGCGGATGCCGTTGCCAAGGCCGTTGGTGACCGGTTTGCGGAGGCCTACCGAGGTCCGCGACAAGCAGGAGCGCTACGCGAAGATTGCCCAACTCAAGCAGGAAGTGATGGCGCAGCCTTGCGTCCGGCGCGGATAGCGCGGGCAAGGAAGCGCATTGGCAACGCACTGAGCTCGCCTGGAGAAGAAGGTTGTCCGTGGGCAGGTGCTGAATGGCGAGCCCCGGATCGACGGCCGCGATACGCGCACGGTTCGGCCCGATCGCGATCCGTACCGGCGTGCTCCCCCGGACCCACGGTTCGGCATTGTTTACCCGCGGTGAAACCCAGGCACTCGTCGTCACGACCCTGGGTACTGGCCGCGATGCCCAGATCATCGACGCGCTCACCGGCGAGTACCGTGACCGCTTCATGTTCCACTACAACTTCCCTCCGTACTGCGTGAACGAGACAGCCTTCAACCTCGGACCGAAGCGTCGCGAGATTGGCCATGGCCGTCTTGCCCGCCGGGGCGTCGAGGCCGTCCTGCCCGACATGGAGAAGTTTCCCTACGTCCTGCGCGTGGTCTCGGAGATCACGGAGTCCAACGGCTCCAGTTCGATGGCCAGCGTTTGTGGCGCCAGCCTCGCCCTGATGGATGCCGGCGTGCCGATCCTGGCGCCGGTCGCTGGCGTGGCCATGGGGCTGGTGAAGGACGGCGACAGGTACCAGGTCCTCACCGACATCCTCGGTGACGAGGACCATCTCGGCGACATGGACTTCAAGGTCGCCGGTAGCGCCACCGGCGTCACCGCGCTGCAGATGGACATCAAGATCGATGGCATCACGCGGGAAATCATGGAGAACGCCCTGTCCCAGGCCAAGGAAGCGCGGCTCCATATCCTGGAGCAGATGAACCGCGTCCTGCCCGTTCACCGGGAGAAGATGTCCGACTGGGCTCCGACCATCATCACCATGCGGATCGATCCCGAGAAGATCAGGGACGTGATTGGCAAGGGCGGGTCGGTGATCCGCGCCATTACCGAAGAGACCGGCGCAAGCATCGACATCGACAATGACGGCACGGTGAAAATTGCATCCGTGAACGCCACTGCGGGTCGCGAGGCTCAGGCGCGGATCGAACTCATCACGGCCGATGTCGAGGTGGGGCGCGTCTACGAGGGCAGGGTGGCGCGGTTGATGGATTTTGGCGCCTTCGTCACGATCCTCCCAGGGCGCGACGGACTCGTGCACATCTCGCAGATCGCCGACGAGCGCGTGGAGCGCGTGGGCGACAAGCTGAAGGAAGGCGATATCGTGCGGGTCAAGGTCCTGGAAGTAGATCGTCAGGGCAGGGTTCGCCTGAGCATGCGCGGCATGGACGTCGCCTGAGTCCAGACGAACTCCGCCTTGCTGACCAGAAACAGGGCGTGCCCCCGCGAGGGGGCACGCCCTTCTTCTTTTACTCAGCCGACGGCCGACGCCGCCGCTGCGCCGTTCTGGATCCCGGACACTGCGATGGGGCGGGCAGGCGTTGCCAGGACACCCTTGAGGGCCCGGTCGAGACGCCCGGCAAGCTCCGGGTCACGGTCCATGGCGCCCAGCCGGATCATCCCGGCAAGAAACTCCGCCGAGAGTAGCGGAGTGCCGCCACGCTGGCCTTCCGCAATGATCTGGAGGAGGACGGGCGTCGTGATGTCAGCGCCGGTGGCCTGCTCCACGACCTTCACGTTCGAACCCTTGGTGATCAGCTCGCGCAGGTCCTCCAGGTTCACGTAGCGACTCTGTGCCGTGTCGTAGAGCCGGCGGTTCACATACTTCCGAATCAGTCTCTGCTCGCTCATGGCGGGTCCTTCCTAAGTTCCAAGCCCTGGGACCGGACAACAAGGGTCATCCGGCATTCAGTTGCCCCCAATTCCCCTGTATAGACCCCTTCGCCGGGGAATTGGTTCGCGATGCAGCTGTTGCGGAGGAATAATCTGTCGAAAAAAGAAAAGCCATGTAAAACATGGCTTTAAGAGCACAATATCGAGTTGTTACTACGGTTGCCCTGGGCTCGGGCCCGACAGAGAGGCGTCCTCAGCGGTAGCGGTCGTCCCGCTCCCCGTACTGCTTTTCGGCCATTTCCCGGCGTTCCTGCGCCTCGAGGGACAGCGTGGCGACCGGCCGGGCTTCCAGCCGCTTCAGGCCGATCTCTTCGCCGGTTTCCTCGCAGTAGCCGTAGGTCCCATCCTCAATGCGCTCGAGGGCGGAGTCGATCTTCTTGAGGAGCTTTCGCTCCCGGTCGCGGGTGCGCAATTCCAGCCCGAATTCGGATTCCTGGGTCGCACGATCGTTGGGATCCGGAAAGTTGCTGGCTTCGTCCTGCATGTGATGCACCGTCCGGTCGACTTCCTCCATCAGTTCCCGTTTCCAGGCCTGGAGGATCGTGCGGAAGTGCTCCAGCTGTACCGGGCTCATGTAGGCCTCGCCTATCTGTACCTGATAGGGGCGGATACCGTGGATAAGCGCATTGGGGTCGTAGACTTCGGTGGGCCGCCGGGTGGCCTTCCGGGCCGCTGCCAGCGGCTTGCGCCCGCCGATCTTCACCAGGCCTGGCGCGGTCCTGACGATCATCTCCCGCAGCGGTGGGGCCTTCGGCGTGCTGGCCTTGGCCGGCTGGGTGGCGACAGCTGCCTTGACCAGGGCTGGCTTCGCGGCCTTCGTGGCTGCAGGGGCCTTGGCGCGGCTCCCGACCGCCGGCCTGGCCGCTGCCTTGGGCGGCGACTTGACGGGCGATTTGCTGGCGACCGACTTGCCCTTGGCCACCGCCTTCTTGACGGGGGCTGGCTTCCGGGCAGCCTTGCGGGGGTCCGTCCGGCTGGCCCGCGCCTTGGCAGAGGCGGCCGACTTGGCCTTCCCCGAGGGGCTGCTCTTGCGGACTGGTCGCTTGGCTGACGGCATTTTCTGGACCCTGCTCAAAATTTGAGCGCGGAATTATACATACGCAGTTCCGGGCGGGAAGAGCGCCCGACGGTACTTCAGGGGGAAGGGCCGGCCGGCAGGGCCACGGGCACTGGCGGCTCCCAGCCCGGCTGCCGGTGTTCAGCGATCACGGTGGTGTAGATCCCGCCACGGACGTTGAATTCGGCTGTCAGCCGCATGAAACGCGGGGCCGTGGCGGCAACGAGGTCATTGAGAATCCGATTGGTCACCGCCTCGTGGAAGGTCCCCTGGTCGCGATAGGACCAGATGTAATTTTTCAGCGCCTTCAGTTCGATACACAGACAATCGGGAACATATTCTAGATGCAGGGTGGCAAAGTCCGGTTGCCCGGTCCTGGGGCACAGGCAGGTGAACTCCGGCAGGCGCATGCGGATGGTGAAGGCCCGATCCGGTTCGGGGTTCTGGAAGGTCTCGAGCGCCGTGCCGGGTGAAGGTGCCATTGATCTCGTGGTCTGGTCTCTCGGGAAGCAGGTGGCAGACAACAGCCCGCGACGTGTGTGGACTGTCGAATTAATCTACACTACGGCGACATCTCCCGTTAGCTTAGTTTCTTCACTCCGGGCACCCTGAACTTATGCGACTGAGCAAGATCAAGCTTGCGGGATTCAAGTCATTTGTCGATCCGACCACCGTCCATTTCCCCAGCAATCTGGTGGGCGTGGTCGGGCCCAATGGCTGCGGCAAGTCCAACGTCATCGACGCCATCCGCTGGGTCATGGGCGAAACTTCGGCACGGCACCTCCGCGGCGATTCCATGGAGGATGTCATCTTCAACGGCTCCAGTTCCCGCAAGCCAGTGGGCACGGCGGCCATCGAGCTCTACTTCGACAACTCCGATGGCACGCTCGGTGGGCAATTCGCGAGCTATGCGGAAATATCCATCCGCCGCACGGTGTCACGGGATGGCACCTCGCAGTATTTCCTGAACAACACCCGCTGTCGCCGGAAGGACATCACCGGGCTCTTCATGGGTACCGGCCTCGGGCCACGGAGCTACGCAATCATCGAGCAGGGCATGGTTTCCCGCCTGGTCGACGCCAAGCCCGAGGAGATGCGCAGCTACATCGAGGAGGCCGCCGGCATCTCCAGGTACAAGGAGCGGCGCCGCGAGACCGAGACCCGCATGCACCACACGCGGGAGAACCTCGCTCGCCTCGCGGACCTTCGGGACGAGGTCGAGAAGCAGATCAAGCACCTTCAGCGCCAGGCTCAGGTGGCCGAGAAGTACCGCGCGCTCAAGCTGCAGGAACGCCAGCTGGACGCCGAGCTGGTGGCGATGCGACTGGCAGAACTCGAGCGCGGCCTGTCGGGCCACAGGTCCGACCTGTCCGGGCGGCAGACGGCAATGGAAGCGGCCCTGGCCGGTCAGCGGCAAGTGGAGCTGGATATCGAGACCGCTCGCGCAGAGCACCTCGTGGCCAGCGATGCGTTTGCAGTCACCCAGGCCAGCTACTACGCGGTGCAGGGCGAGATTGCCCGCCTGGAACAGACACTGGCGCACGCACGCGAACTGCGGGAGCGCGAACTGCGCGACCTGGAACAGGCCCGTGCCGAACTTGTCAATGTGCTGGCCATGGTCGAGCGGGACAGCCAGACCCTTGCCGATATCGGGCTCGGCATCGCCGGTTTCGAGCCAGGGCTCGCGGCGGCCCGGGAGGCAGAGGCGGCTGCCGTTGCCCAGCTACAAGCCAGCGAGGCGGCTCTGGATGCCTGGCAGGATGAGTGGCACGCCTTCAATCTCGACGTCAAGGAACAGCAGCAGTCCAGCCAGGTCGAGCAGACCCGGCTGGAGCACCTCGAGGCGCACCAGGTACGCCTCGAGCGCCAGCTGCAGTCGGTCGAAGGGGAGCAACTGTCGATTTCCGTGGTCGACATCGAAGCCCGGCTCATTGCCCAGGACAAGCTCCAGGCGGAGACACAGCTCCTGCTGTCTGCCGAGGCCAGGGCGCTCGAGGACGCAGGCTGCGCGCTGACCAGCAAACGCGAGGCTGAGCAGCGGCTGGGTGGCGACATTGAGCAACTGCGGGGCGAGCTCGAAGCCCGGCGGGGCAGGCTCGATGCCCTGCGGGTGATCCAGAACACCGCCCTCGGCAATGAAGAGGAAATTCTCGGCGGCTGGCTGGCGAAGTCTGGCCTTGCCGATCACAAGCGCCTGGTTCAGCAGCTCGTGGCCGAGCCACGCTGGACCCGCGCCATCGAGACGGTTCTGGGCGACTTCCTGCAGGCGGTTTGCGTCAGTGATGTCGGGCGGCATGCCGCCTCCTTGCCGGAAGCCACGCTGGTCCTCCTGGAGGATCGGGGCGACGAGCTGGATGTGCCCGCAGATTCGCTGGCCGCCCGGGTGCAGCACGCCGGGCACGTGCGTGGTCACCTGGCCGCCGTGATTTGCGTCGAATCCGTTGAAGAAGGATTGCAGCGACGGCCGAATCTTCAGCCCGGGCAGTCAGTCATCACGCCGGACGGCATCTGGCTCGGTCCCGGCTGGGTTCGCATCAACCGGGCGCAGCGCTACGTGGGGATGATGGCCCGCGAGCGCGAGATCCGGGAGCTCGGTGCCGCGGTGGTTGACGCTGACGTGCAGATTGCTGCGCTTGGCCGGGCCCGCGTCGACCTGCGGGGAGAGATTGACGCGCTCGAGCGCGAGCGCGCGCAGATCCAGATCCGGCTGGCGGATGCCAACCGGCAGAGCCTCGAGTCAGCATCCATGGCCGCGACCCTGCACCAGGACCTCGAGCGGGCGCGGCACCGCCTGGACGCACTGGCCCACGACGAGGACTCGGTCCGGAACGAGCTGACCGAGCTGCGAACCGTCATCGACGAGGCCCGCGCGCGTCTCCAGGCAGCAGAGCGGCAACTCGGCGAACTGGATCTTCAGCGCCCCGGACGGCGCGATCAGCAGGACGCCCTGCTTGCCGCCTACAACGCCGCGCGCGACAGCGCCGACGTGCAGCGGGCTGCCGTCGGGCAGATCCTTATCGAGTTCGAGAGCCGGCGCGCCGCCCAGGGGGCCGCCGTGGCGGCGCTGGAGCGGGTGACCCAGCAGCGCGACCAGCTGGTCCAGCGGATCGCAATCCTCGAGACCAACACGCGGGACAGCGCTGCGCCCCTCCAGGCGTACCAGGGGGAACTGGATGGGCAGCTGGCCCGGCAGGTCGAGGTCCAGGCGGACATGTCCCGCCAGCGGGATAACCTCACCGCGGTCGAGCAGCGCGTAAAGGCCGGAGAGAGCCGGCGCCACGAATTCGAGAAACTGGTTGCCAGTGAGCGTGAGGCCGTGGAGACCCTCCGCATGCAGGTCCGGGAGCTCGAAGTTCGTGGCGAGGCCCTGACGGAGCGGTTCGCGGCAACCGGGTTCGTCCTCACCGACGTGATGGCCCACACGCCGGCCGAGGCCGATCCCGAGGTGTGGGATCAGCGCCTGACGCAGACGCGCGCCTCAATTGAACGACTGGGGCCCATCAATCTGGCCGCGATCGATGAGTTCTCCGAGCAATCGGCACGCAAGACCTACCTCGATTCCCAGCACGCCGACCTGTCATCGGCCCTGGAAACGCTCGAGCATGCCATCCGGCGGATCGACCGCGAGAGCCGTACCCGCTTTCAGGAGACCTTCGACAACATCAACGGTGGTCTCAAGCGCCTTTTCCCGCGCCTTTTCGGCGGTGGTCATGCCTACCTGACGCTGGAAGGCGACGACCTCCTGAGTGCGGGCGTCACGGTCATGGCGCGACCCCCCGGCAAGCGCAACAGCCACATTCACCTCCTGTCGGGCGGCGAGAAGGCCCTGACGGCCGTCGCATTGATTTTCTCGATCTTCGAGCTCAACCCGGCGCCGTTCTGCCTGCTGGACGAGGTTGACGCGCCGCTGGACGAGGCCAATGTCGGCCGTTTCTGCGACATCGTCCGGGAGATGTCGAAAACCGTGCAGTTCATCGTCATTACCCACAACAAGACGACGATGGAAATGACCCGACAACTCACCGGCGTGACGATGAACGAACCGGGCGTATCGCGGCTGGTGGCCGTCGACATTGACGAGGCCGTCAAGCTCGTCGCCAGTTGATTCCCCATGACGCAGCTCCGCTGGGTCCTCCTGATAGCCGCCCTGCTGATACTGGTGGCGCTCTTCGTCTGGACGCGTTACCGGTCCCGCCTCGTCGGGCGCTTTCGCCTCCCGGCACGGGTGGCGGCTGCGAAGCCCGCGGCGGCGTCAGGCGGCCGCCAGGAGCCGACACTGCCAGGCAGGGCCCCGGTGCCGCTGCTTCCCGAGAAGATCGTGACCATCCGCATCCTGAGCCGGGCCGGCACTCCATTTCGTGCCGAGGATCTGGTGCTGGCGTTGCGGGAGGCGGGCCTGCGCCACGGCCGGTTCGGCATATTCCATGCCCCGGTGTCCGATACGGACGACACGCCGATATTCAGCGTCGCCAGTCTCACCGAGCCCGGATCCTTTGACCTGACCCGGGTTCACACCGACGTGTACCAGGGCGTCAGCCTGTTCCTTGGCCTCCCGGGCCCGGTCGAGGGGGTGACGGCCTTCGAAGCCATGGTCAATGCGGCTCGAGCCGTTGCCAAGCGCCTCGACGGCAACCTGGTTGACGAGCACGGCAGCACCCTCAGCGTTCAGCGGGAGCGCTACCTGCGCGAAGAGGTCATCCAGTTCCAGCACCGCCAGGGACGGTCCTTCTGACGCCGGGGGCAGGCTCGCGGATGGCATCCCGGTCAGACAGGGCAAAGGCGGCCCAGCTCCGAGCCGAGCTGGCTGAGCACAACCACCGTTATCACGTCCTCGACGATCCCACCGTCCCGGATGCGGTCTATGACCAGCTGTACCAGGAGCTGCTCGATCTCGAGACGCGCCATCCAGAGCTGGTCGTTCCGGAATCTCCCACACAGCGGGTGGGCGCCTCGCCAGTTGCCGGCTTTGCGGAGGTGCGGCACGGTCTGCCGATGCTGTCCCTCGACAACGCCTTCTCCAGGGAGGACCTGGAGAACTTCGACCGGCGGGTGCGCGAGCGGCTGGGAACGGAGGGCGAAATCGAGTACTCGGCGGAGCCCAAGCTGGACGGCGCAGCCATCAACCTGTGGTTCGAGCAGGGCGAGCTCACCCGGGCCGCAACGCGGGGTGACGGCACCGTGGGTGAGGACGTTACCCACAACGTCCGCACCATCCGGTCGGTGCCCCTGCGGTTGCGTGGCGACTCCGTGCCGGAGAGCATCGAAGTTCGCGGTGAGATCTTCATGACGCGGGAGGGCTTCAGGCGGTTGAACGAGTCCGCGCGCCAGGCGGGCGAGAAGCTGTTTGCCAATCCGCGGAACGCTGCCGCCGGCAGTCTTCGGCAGCTGGATCCCCGACTGACGGCATCCCGGCCGCTGGCGCTGTTTGCGTACGGTGTCGGTGCCGTAACCGGGGGTTCATTGCCCGAGCGCCACAGCGAGATCCTCGCCCGGCTGCGCGAATGGGGCCTGCCCGTGGCGTCGGAGGCTGAGTTGGTCACCGGGGTGGCCGGGTGCCTCGCCTATTACGAAAAGATGCAGAAAATGCGCCCACGACTGCGCTACGACACGGATGGCGTCGTCTACAAGGTCGATCAGCTGGCGCAGCAGGCCCGCCTCGGCACCGTCGCCCGCGCTCCGCGCTGGGCGGTAGCCCACAAGTTCCCGGCAGAAGAGCAGCTGACCCGGGTTGATGCCGTGGAGTTCCAGGTGGGTCGCACAGGGGTCCTGACGCCCGTGGCGCGCCTGGTTCCTGTGTTCGTCGGCGGCGTGACGGTCAGCAACGCCACCCTGCACAACCTGGACGAGCTGCACCGGAAGGACGTCCGGCCCGGTGACACGGTGATTGTGCGCCGGGCAGGAGATGTCATTCCGGAAGTGGTTGCCGTGGTTCTCGACAGACGTCCGCGGGGCACAACCGCCGTCGGCGCACCGAGGAAGTGCCCGGTTTGTGGTTCAGCCGTGGTGCGGGTTGAGGGCGAGTCGGCGCTCCGTTGCACGGGGGGGCTTGTATGCCCTGCTCAGCGCAAGGAGTCCCTCCGTCACTTTGCCTCCCGCAGGGCCCTGAACATTGACGGCCTTGGCAGCCAGTTGATCGAGCAACTGGTCGATGCGGGCCTCGTGCAGACTCCGGGTGACCTGTTTCGTTTATCAGTGAAGCAGCTGGAGGAGCTTGAGCGGATGGGGGAACGCTCCGCTGCGAAGTTGACGGCGGCCATCGAGAAGAGCAAGGCCACGACTCTCGAGCGCTTTCTCTATGCCCTCGGCATACCCGAAGTCGGGGAGGCGACCAGCAAGGCACTCGCACGCCACTTCGTGCAGCTCGATGTCCTGCTGGCCGCCACCGAGGCGGAGCTGGAGGACGTTGAAGACGTGGGTCCCGTAATGGCAGGGCAGATTGCCGCATTCTTCCGGGAACCGCACAATCGGCAGGTCATCCGCGACCTGCGGCGCCAGGGTGTGCACTGGGATGAGTCAGCAACGCCAGTAGCCCGATCCTTGCCGCTGAAGGGGAAGACCTTCGTACTCACGGGGACGCTTTCTGGCATGACCCGCGAGGAGGCCACAGCCCGGATTGAGGCCCTGGGAGGGAAGGTGACGGGAAGTGTTACCGCCAGGACAAGCTATGTTGTCGTGGGCGAGAATCCGGGGTCAAAGTTGGCGAAGGCGGAGAAGCTAGGTGTGGAAGTATTAGATTTACAGCAGTTTGTTGAGTTAATTGACTGAATCAGACCTATCTTTTGTGGCCGGCCTGCAGTGCCCGCCACCTTGATGATCGAATAGGAAGCAAGTTGTCGAACTCCCGTCCAGGTATGGTGAGGCCATGAGTGACAAGAACCGAGAGGACATCTACGCGGTGCTCCTTTCGACGTTGCGTCCGATTGCGTCAATGTTGCTTCGTCTCGGGGTCACTTATCAGGACTTTGAGCGCGTCGCCCAAGCTGCCTTTGTGGCAGTAGCTGCGAAGGAGTATGGCGGTCGTGGCAAACCGGCAAATGCGTCGCGCATTTCCCTAATCACTGGTCTAACGCGAAAGGTCGTTGGGCGAATTCAGTCAGCGCCAGCGTCAGTAGTTCCCCCCTACATTGGAAGCGGCAGTCTCCCAGCAGAAGTTTTAAATGTGTGGCACACGGATTTTCACTTTTGTAATACGCTTGGTAAACCCAAGCCCTTACCTTGGGATGGTGAGTCCACTTCATTCTGCGAGTTGGTTCGCAAGTGCTCAAAGAGCGTATCGCCAGCCACTTTGCGCGCTGAGTTAGTACGAGTTGGTGCGGTAACAGTGTCCGAGAGTGGTTTGCTAATTGCTACTCGCCGCTCCTTCGTTCCATCTACTAGTGAAGAGCGACTAATACTAGGGCTTCAGTACGGATTACGCCCTCTAGCAATGACGGTTGCCCACAATGCCGCGACCGCGGATACGTCCAAGCTTCGGTTTCAACGATTGGTTTGGAACTACTGCCTGCCGGCATCACAGCGTGCCGATGTGGACGCGCTTGTCACCCAACGTCTCAAGGAATTCTCTCAGGAGATCGATGACCTCCTATCGGAGGCCGATAAACCAATGGGCGAGGAGGAGCGTTCCGTCGTTGGGGTTGGTGTCTATGTAGTCGAAGACGACCCGACTAACTTCCCAACCGACTGAGAGTATGCAAACGAGGGTAACTGCACCCTCATTCCTCTCCAGTGCCACGGTTACCTGATGGGGGACGATCAACGACTTCCGTAAGGTGAATTTACTTGGCGCCAGTACCAGAGATGCCCTTGGCCTTGGCGCCAGTGCCGGAAATGCCCTTGGCCTTGGCGCCGGTGCCGGAGAGATGCCCTTGGCCTTGGCGCCAGTGCCGGAAATGCCCTTAGCCTTGGCGCCGGTGCCAGAGATACCCTTGGCCTTGGCGCCAGTGCCGGAAATGCCCTTGGCCTTGGCGCCGGTGCCAGAGATACCCTTGGCCTTGGCGCCAGTGCCGGAAATGCCCTTGGCCTTGGCGCCGGTGCCAGAGATACCCTTGGCCTTGGCGCCAGTGCCGGAAATGCCCTTAGCCTTGGCGCCGGTGCCAGAGATGCCCTTGGCCTTGGCGCCAGTGCCGGAAATGCCCTTAGCCTTGGCGCCGGTGCCAGAGATGCCCTTGGCCTTGGCGCCAGTACCGGAAATGCCGGCGAGCTTAGACCACCCGGTCGCGCGGATGCTGGACGTTTCTAAACTCGAGTAGTCCGAAACAACGGCGCTGGAAGCATCAGCCTGATAGGCGAGGACCTCGACCACGTTACCGGTGGTGATCGGGGCTTGAGGCCCAGTGGCGCTGTTTAGGTCCAGCGCCATACCGCCGATGTAAGCAATGCCCTGGATCTCATCTACCAGGTCCAAGGAGCCTCGTACGTAGATCGGCGCGGTGCCGGGCTGAACCTCGTTGTCCAGTCTTACCACGTGGGTGGCTAGGTTCTCGCCACCACCGAAGGTGTCGCCGGCAACTGCGATGTAGCGGCCTTCCTGCAGGTACCAGATCAGGTTTTCAGCGGTAAGTGTGGCATCGATGTCCCTGGGAGCATCGATGACCGTGGCACCCTCCGTGAGGGTGGTGCGCTGGCCGGAGACAGTCAGTACGCCGGTCGCAGCATCGAAGCTTTCCACATGGCCGATTACCAGGAGGGTGGGTGCAGCCTCGACCGGTTCGCTGCCCGGCATGGCTAGCCCGGGTGTTGCCCAGTTCGAGAGCCCGCTCACCGAGTCATCAAGGACCAGGGTTCCGTCCATCGCCTGACCAATGACCCGGATGCCGGCAATTTCGGCCGTGGCATCAGCGCTGGCATAGGACCAGCACGCCGAAAGGGCGAGGGTGGCTGCGATGTTGCTGACGATCTTCATGTGCTGTTTCCCCACAAAATGGCTCGTTGTCGCTCTTGTTGTTAACTAGTCTCTCTGAGCTGTCTACGAAGTGATAAATGCCCAAGCCCGTCTGTATTACCTTGTCGCCACGTTCCGGATCTGGCTTCTCGCGAAGCGTTATCCAGTTGTCGATCTCTTCCAGCAACTGCTGGCCGCGCTGCCGGATAAATCCATCCAGTGCCGGGAAGTCCTCTTCCCTTAAGCCGAAGTCTGCCGCCACATGTTCGTTCAAAGAGCCTGTGGCTCGGATCCGTTCGCTGCGTGTTGAAGTCGATCGTCTCAACGAGCCTCTGAACTGCCGAGCCAATGATCTCAACGCTATCGGCTGTATCCACATTCGGCAGGTAAGTCCTCGTGAGGACTCTCAACCAGCCGTCGTCCGTCCTTCTCACCGCGCCGATTGCCACCAGCTGCTCCAGCAGTGGCCCGGCGTCGGCTCCCGGGCAGTAGTCATGCACCAGGGTCTCGAAATCCATGCGGCCCGGTTCCTGCAACTGCAGTTCCAGCGGCAGTCCGTAAGGCCCCACCACCCGGTCGTCGCTGTGCCATGCGGTGAGCAGGGCGGTGATCCAGGCCAGGTTCGTGTTCACGGGGGCCTCACCCGCGCCGTCAAGCACCGCTTGCGTTTCTCGCTGCGACAGACCCGTCTGGATGGCGATCTGCGCGGCCGAAACCGCTGCACCACTCTTTTCGATTCTTGTCGCTGCTGTGGTCACAAACACCCGCTTTGCCGTGTCAGCGAACTCCGAGTAAGAGACGCCATTGCGTAACAGGATCTGGACTAGAGGCCTCAGAAGCCGTGCATACGCCGTCAGCAGCGCTGCCTTAAGGTCGGCTTCCATATTCCTTCGTATTCGTTATGTGAAACAGATTAGGGCCAAAGTTATGTCGAGTCAACTGAAGTCAAGGACTTAAATCGGGGACTTGGTGCCGAATCACAAGGCCTGGTACCGACGTTTTGTAAAATGATCCGGCAGTCAGACCCGGCACCCCAGGGGCGCGGTCGTCAGGAGGGGGTCAGGGCTCGATGGAGATCCGGACGGCGTGAATATCGGTGGTCAGCAGGTCGCCCAGCGCGTCGTAGATGAGCCGGTGCCGGGCCACGGCGCCCAGCCCCTGGAAGCGGGCCGAGGCGATCCGGATGTGAAAGTGGCCGCGGCCATCCCGGGCCCCGGCATGCCCGGCATGGAGGTGGCTTTCGTCGGTAACTTCCAGAAGTGGTGGATCCAGTGCCTCGCGCAGGCGACTCTGGATCATCGCGATGCGGTCAACCGGGGCGTGGACCGTCAAGGCAACACCTGGATGAACGGCTTCACCCGAACCTCAGCCCAGACACCGGATTCCACATAGGGGTCGGCGTTGGCCCAGGACTCCGCCTCCTGGAGGCTGGCAAATTCGGCGACTATCAGGCTCCCGCTGAAACCGGCAGTGCCGGGTTCGCTGGTGTCCAGGCAAGGGTGCGGGCCGGCAATCACCAGTCTTCCCTGGTCCCGCAGCGCGGTGACCCGTGCCAGGTGTGCGGCGCGCGCAGCAAGGCGGCCCGGAAGGCTGTCTGGTCCATCCGTCCCGGTGATCGCGTAGAGCATTACTTGCCTTCCGTCGCGCGGCTGCTCAGCCATAGTCCCTGGAGGAGGGCGAACACCAGGGTCATGCCGGTGAGGCCGAACAGCTTGAAGTTCACCCAGACCCCCTCGGGAAACCGGTACGCCACAATGATGTTCGCTGCGCCGGATACCAGAAAGAACGCTACCCACATCAGGTTCAGCTTCTGCCAGTCTGCCGGTGCGAGCTTGAACTCGTCCCGTGCAACGGACTCGAGGATGCGCTGGGCGACCGTGCGGTCACCAATGTAGCGGCTGCCGAGGAAGATGGCCGCAAACAGCCAGTTCAGCACGGTCGGCTTCCACTTGAAGATGAGGTCGTTGTTCAGGAGCAGGCTTATTCCGCCGAGGACCACGACCAGGGCCGCGGAAGCCAGCAGCATGCGGCTCACCGTCCGCTTCACGAGCCAGATGATCGCCACCTGCAGCGAGATTGCGACCATGATCACGAGGATCGCGGTTTGCATGTTGCGGGTCAGCCAGTAGGCCAGCGCGAAGGCCACCAGCGGCAGCAGATCGATCAAAGATTGCATGATTCAGGACGTGGCATGGATTCCGGGGCACATGATACGCAAGCCGCCGTCATCCGGGGCGGATGCCCATGCCGCTAGAATGAGGCCATGACCCAACGCTTCAACATCCATCCCGATAACCCCCAGCGTCGCCTGATCCAGCAGTCGGTCGAGATTCTCCGCCGCGATGGGCTGGTCGTTTATCCCACTGATTCCTGCTACGCCTTTGGCTGGCACCTGGGCGATCACGAGTCGGCTGGGCGCGTGCAGCGGATTCGCGGCACTGGCAAGGACCACAACTTCACCCTGATGTGCCGGGACCTGTCCGAGATCGCCACCTATGCCAAGGTGGAGAACTGGTGCTATCGCCTGCTGCGTGCCCACACACCAGGACCCTACACATTCATTCTCAAGGCGACGCGGGAAGTGCCTCGCCGGTTGCAGAATCCCAAGCGGCAAACCATTGGTATCCGGGTTCCAGCCCACCCCGTGCCCCTCGCGCTACTGGAGGCACTCGGTGAGCCCATGATGAGTTCGACTTTGCTGCTGCCGGGCCAGCCTTTGCCCTTGTCTGATCCGGAGGAGATCGCCAGCAGCCTCGCTGGCAGGATAGACCTCCTGATCGACAGCGGCAGCTGTGGGATCGAGCCGACGACCGTGGTGGACGTGACCGGCGACTATCCCGCGGTCATTCGGCAGGGACGGGGAGACAGCACCGCATTTGCCTAGCGGCAGCGAGGACGGCGTATACCCGTATACTGCCGCCATGGCCGATATGGATGTTGCTGCGACGATTCAGCTGCTGTCAGCAGCGGTCATCCCCGTGCTATTTGCCATCACGCTGCATGAGGTTTCCCACGGCTGGGCGGCGCGACGTTTTGGTGACCGCACGGCGGAACTCCTGGGGCGACTCACGCTGAACCCGGTCAGACACATCGATCCGGTTGGCTCCGTTGCCGTGCCGCTGGTTCTCGCGTTCCTGAATCTGCCGCCGTTTGGCTGGGCGAAGCCGGTTCCGGTGAACCCGCGGAATCTGCGCAAGCCGAAGCAGCACATGGTCCTGGTCGCGGCGGCGGGCCCTGCCAGCAACTTCGCCATGGCGCTGTTCTGGGCCATCGGTTTCGCGGTGGTTCTGCATGTGCCGATGGCCGGCCTTGGGGTTCGGCAGTTTCTGCTGTCCATGACCCAGATCGGTATCTACTTCAACGTTTTGCTGGCGATATTTAATCTCATGCCTATTCCCCCGCTCGACGGCGGCCGTGTCCTCCGGGGGCTCGTGCCGGAGGCGCTGGGGCGGAAGCTCGATGCCGTCGAACCCTATGGCCTTATAATTGTCATGGGTTTGCTGGCGCTGGGGGTCCTGGGCCAGGTTGTCGCACCGCTGGTGAAGCTGGTGACGGCGCTCTTCTTGTCCATTGCTCGCGTCTGAGGCCGGACGATTCTGAAGGAATGACGACTCCAGAACACGATTCTGCGCCACCTCGATTGACGGTGGTTCACGATGCCGATGCGCCCCGCAATCCCGTTTTGACCGCGGAGGAGGCGGGCGGTGGCCCGGCCCAGGCAGAGATGCCCTTCGCGCTGGTGGCCGGTGAGCCGGTGACCCAGTTGCCCCAGGACCTGTACATCCCGCCCTTCGCCCTCGAGGTCTTTCTCGAGGCCTTCGAGGGGCCATTGGATCTGCTGCTGTACCTCATCCGGCGACAGAATCTCGACATCCTGAACATCCCGATTGCAGAGATCACGATCCAGTACGTCCAGTACATCGAGCTGATGAAGGACTTGCAGCTGGAACTGGCCGGCGAATACCTGCTGATGGCAGCGATGCTTGCTGAGATCAAGTCCCGCATGCTCCTGCCGCGAATTGGCGAGGAGGAGGATGACGAGGCGGATCCGCGCGCCGAACTGGTGCGGCGCCTCCAGGAATATGAGCGCTACAAGCAGGCTGCCACGGACCTGGACGCGGTGCAGCGCCTCGAGCGGGATTTCTTCCAGGCCAATGCGGACGTCACCGAGCGGACGGTCGTCACGCGCCTGCCCGACCTGACGCTGAAGGAGCTTCTGCTGGCTTTTCGCGACGTCCTCACTCGCGCCGAGATGCTTGCCCACCACCACATTCGCCGCGAGCCGCTTTCTGTCCGGCAGCGCATGTCGGAGGTCCTGTTAAAGGTGCAGACCGGGACCTTCGCCGAGTTCCGGGACCTGTTTGACCCCCAGGAAGGCCGCATGGGCGTCACCGTGACCTTCCTCGCGCTGCTGGAACTGCTCAAGGAAGCGCTCATCGAACTGGTGCAGACCGAGCCCTATGCGCCGATTCATGTGCGGGCGGCCACCACCCAGCCTCCCATTGACACGGAACTGGACGACCTGACCGCCGGTGGCGCCACGCTCCCGGCCTGACCCCAATCCCGGACGGGAAGATATGGAAAACCAACAGCTCAAGTACATCGTCGAGGCTGCCTTGCTGGCGGCCGGTCGCCCCCTCGACCTCAACGAGCTGCAAGCGCTTTTTGGTGATGACGATCCGCCGGGCAGGGATGATATTCGCGCGGCCATCGTGGATCTCCAGGCCGACTACGCGAACCGCGGCATCGCCGTGCAGGAAGTCGCCAGCGGGTTTCGCGTTCAGGTTCGCTCCAGCATGTCCAGCTGGCTGGCCCGGCTGTGGGAGGAGCGGGCACCCCGTTATTCCCGGGCCCTCATGGAGACGCTGGCCATCATTGCGTACCGGCAACCCGTGACGCGCGGCGACGTCGAGGACATTCGCGGCGTGGGGGTGACGACCAATATCATGCGCTCCCTGCTCGAGCGGAACTGGATTCGGGTGGTGGGCTTCAGGGATGTGCCCGGCAAGCCCGCCATCTACGGAACCACCAAGGAGTTTCTTGACTATTTCGGCCTCAAGAAGCTCGACGATCTGCCGCCGCTCGCTGACCTGAAGGACCTGGAGGCATTTACCGCCCAACTCGAACTGTCGGACGCCGAATCGCTGCCAGCTGGTGCGGGAGCACCCCTGCGAGAGCAGCTGGGGGACGAAACGCCGGACCTTGACGGGGAACTGGCTACGGTGACGCCGATATCCGACGCGCGCAATTACGGCGATGGCCCGGACGAGGCCGTGCTCGATGAGACCGCCGGCGAGCTGGGCTCGAACGTCGTCCCGCTGAAGGTTCGCTGATCATCTCACCGTGAGCCCGTCCGCTGCCACAGAGCGCCTGCAGAAGGTACTCGCAGGCGCGGGTATCGGGTCGCGGCGTGAAGTCGAGCAGTGGATCAAGGCGGGCCGGATAACCATCAACGGCAACGTCGCGACCCTGGGGCAGAAGGTTTCCGGCCGGGAGAAGATACTGGTCGACGGGCGGCCCGTTCCCGCCCTCCGGAAGACGCGTCCGTCACCGCGGGTCCTGGTCTATCACAAGCCCTCGGGGGAGGTCTGCACCCGAAGTGATCCGGAGGGGCGTCCCACCGTGTTTGATCGTTTGCCGCCGATCCAGGGCAGCCGGTGGATCAACGTGGGACGGCTCGACCTGGCAACTTCCGGCCTGCTGCTGCTGACGACCGATGGCTCGCTGGCCAACGCGCTGATGCACCCTTCACGGGAAATCGAGCGCGAGTACGCCGTGCGCGTGCAGGGCACCGTCAGCGATGCAACGCTCGAGCGCATCCGCGCGGGCATATCCCTGGACGATGGTGTGGCAAGGTTCGACAGGGTGGAGCGCACGGGTGGCGATGCCTCCAATCAGTGGTTCAGCGTCGTCGTGAGCGAGGGGCGCAACCGGCTGGTGCGGCGCGTCTGGGAGGCCGTTGACTGCCGGGTCAGCCGCCTCATACGGGTCCGTTATGGACCCGTCGGGCTGTCCCGGTCGCTCCGGCCCGGCCATCACCGGTTGTTGAAGGACAAGGAACTCGAGGCGCTCTACGCAGCGGCCGGCCTGCGCGAAGAGGAGTCGGACTGAGTCCGCCTGCTACTGGCAGTCGAGCGAATGTCCCGTCGTGCCACGACTCGCCGGCCCCAGTAGCCACAGGTACGTGGCCATCAGGCTGGCCGGCTCCGGCCGCGCCAGCGGATCCTCGCCCGGATAGGCAGCCGCCCGCATCCGCGTTCGCGTACCGCCGGGGTTGATGCAGTTCACCCGGATCCGGGCCTCGGTCTTCAGTTCATCAGCCAGGGTCTGTGAAAGCCCCTCGATGCCGAACTTGGAAACCGCGTAGGCGCCCCAGTACGCGCGCCCTTGCCTGCCGACCCCGCTGCTGGTGAATACGACCGAGCCGTCGGCGGACTGCCTCAGCGCCGGCATCAGCGCCTGCGTGAGGATGAATGGCACGTTGAGATTGAGGTGCATCACCTGGTGCCAGATGCCGACGTCGTAGTGCTCGATCGGGGCCCGCTGTCCAAGCATGCCTGCATTGTGCAGAAGTCCATCCAGCCGGCCCCAGGTCTGGCCGATCTGCTCGGCGACCTGAACGTAGTCGGGGCCCTGGGCACGGGCGAGGTCAAGCACGGAGATTGCCGGTTGCGGCCCACCGCCTGCCACGATGTCGTCATAGACGGCCTCCAGCTTTGACTGAGTCCGGCCGAGCAGGATCACTGTGGCGCCGTGGTTCGCGCATGCCATTGCGGCTGCCCGGCCGATGCCATCGCCAGCGCCCGTGATCAGGATGATGCGCTCCCTGAGTTCATCCGGTGCGGCGACGTAGGTTCTGGCGGTGTCTGAAAGCATCCCGGTTACCGGCCTTCCCTGAGCAAGTTGATGAGTTCACGCGTGGTGTCGACCAGATAGTCCGCACCCCATGTTGCCGGATCCTGTCCTGGCTCCACGTAGCCATAGCGCACGGCGATGGTCCTGGTGCCGGCCGCCCGCCCGGACTCGATGTCACGGCGCGCGTCGCCCACGTACACCGACCGGCCGGGCTCCGCTGCGAGGCCCAGGCGCTCGAGTGCGAACTGGATGGGACGCGGGTGAGGCTTGCGCTCTGGCAGCGTATCCCCGCTTACCGTGCACGCCGAGCGTTCGTGCAGGCCCAACGCCTCCAGCAGCGGCTCCGTCAGATGGCGTGGCTTGTTCGTGACCACGCCCCAAGGCACGCCCGCGGACTCCAGTGAGGCCAGCAGGGTGTCGAGCAGTGGGAACAGGCGGGTGTCAACCGCCAGCCGCTCGGCGTACCGGTCCAGGTAGCGGCGGTGGAGTCCGGCATTCCTCTCCGGGTCGAAATCGGGAAAGGCGAGCCGCAGCAACCCGACGGCGCCATTGGACACGAAGCCGCGAGCGCGGTCGTACGCGACCGTGGCCGAGCCTTCCTCCCTGCAGATCGCGTTGAGCGCGAAGATCATGTCGGGGGCCGTGTCGAGTAGCGTGCCGTCCAGGTCGAAGAGCACCGCAGCCGGCCAGGCGGCCGAAGGTCTGCGGCTCATGGCCCGGAGCCGTTCCGGAAGTGAGCAAAGAAATTGATGGCAGGGTCATCGGTCAGCCTGAAGACCCGGCTGGCGGGATTGTAGGAGCCGCCGCGCAGGGAGCGCAGCGTCAGTCCGGCCTTGCGTCCCCAGGCGTCGAGTTCCGATGGCCGGACCAGCTGGGAGTAGCGGTGCGTGCCTCGTGGTACCAGTCCGCTCAGATATTCGGCGCCGACGATGGCCGTCGCGAAGGACCGGGCCGTCCGGTTGATGGTGGAAAAAAGCACGCTGCCGCCGGGCTTCGCGAGTCTGGCGCAGGAGCGGACCAGCCTGGCGGGATCCGGCACGTGCTCCAGCAGTTCCATGCAGGTCACCACATCGAAGGACCGGGGCATTTCGTCGGCAAGGTCCTCGGCAGAGATCTCCCGGTAGTCAACCTGCACGGGCGCGGACTCCAGGAGGTGGAGCCGGGCTACCGCCAGCGACTCGGGGGACATGTCGATACCGGTGACCGTGGCTTGCCGTCGTGCCATTGCTTCTGACAGCAAGCCCCCTCCGCAGCCCACGTCGAGCACCCGGCGGCCCGCCAGGCCGACGATCTCGTCGATCCATGCCAGGCGCGCGGGATTGATGTCGTGGAGCGTGCTGAATTCGCCATTGGGATCCCACCAGCGGCTTGCCAGGCGGCTGAAGTGGGCCAGTTCGGCGGGATTGCTGTTGCTCACGTCAGCCACTTCTATGCCTCAGCTTCGTGCCCCAGGCGGCAGCGCGCCCCAGTATCGCGTCGCCGTCGGCGAGCAGGGCGCGGCCCTCCCGGAGCAGGTGCTGTCCGGCGACCCACACATCGGCAACCTGGTCGCGGGATGCCGCGTAGACCAGCTGCGAGATAGGGCAGTGCACGGGCTGGGTGGCGGGCCGCGCCAGGTCGATGCAGACCAGATCAGCCTCCTTACCCGGGACGAGTGAACCCACCCGGTCACCGAGACCGAGCGCCCGCGCGCCGTTAAGTGTGGCCATCTGGAGTATGGCCCACGCCGGCAGCACGTCCGCGCGTCCGGCAACGCCCTTGCCAAGCAGGCCTGCGGTGCGCATCTCGCCAAACATGTCCAGATCGTTGTTGCTGGCGGCCCCGTCGGTGCCGATTGCGACGTTGACCCCGGCGGCGACGAGCCGGGCAACCGGACAAAGACCGCTGGCCAGCTTGAGGTTGGACTCGGGGCAGTGAACGACGTGGGCACCCCGTCCGGCCAGCAGCTCAATATCGTCGGTCTCGGCTTGGGTCATGTGCACCGCGGCCAGCAGGGGCGTGACGATGCCCAGCGCATCGAGGCGCTGGAGCGGGCGACGCTGGTACTTCTCGACGCTGGCCGGAGATTCGGTAGCCGTCTCCAGTACGTGCATCTGGATGGGGGTGTCGAGTTCGTCCGCAAGGACCCGGATCTGCTCGAAGGTCCTGTCAGCGACGGTGTAGGGCGCGTGCGGGGCGAACATGGTCGATACGCGCGGGTGACCCTTGAACTGGTCGCGCACTTCCAGGCCCTTGCTCAGGTACTCGTCGGCCGACCGTGCCCAGACGGTTGGAAACTCCAGCACGATCATGCCGATGACGGACCGCATGCCGCTATCCGCCACTGCCCGGGCCATGATGTCCGGGAAAAAATACATGTCGCCGCAGGTCGTGGTTCCGCCCAGCAACATTTCGAGCAACGCCAGCTCGGCCCCGTCGCGGACGAAATCCGGGGTGACCCAGCGGGACTCGGCAGGCCAGATGTGCCCGTTCAGCCAGGTCTCCAGGGGCAAATCGTCGGCGAGGCCCCGGAACAAGGTCATCGCCGCATGGGTATGGGCGTTGACGAGGCCCGGCATGAGGACATGGGCGGGCCTGTCGATAGGGGTGGCGGCCGGGTGGTTCCGGAGCGCGGTCGCGCGGGGGAGGATGGCCAGGATCAGGCCGTCCTGGATCACCAGGGCATGGTCTTCCAGCACGACTCCGGCGGGTTCGATCGGGACGATCCAGCGGGCGCTGATTATGGTGGGGGGCTGGTGCATTCGGGTTTTCCGGCGCCGAGATGATGCCTGATCCGGGTTCATCCCGCAGGTCCGGTTCGGCGGTGAATCGTGTTAAGCTAAGCGCTTAATTTCTTGACCATTCTGACGACCCGGTATTTAACACCGCAGCGCCTGAATCGGAGCCGCCGGCCGGCCGGGCAACCGCCTGTGCCGACCTTGCCGGCCAGCGGAGCGCTGCCATGCGGAATCTGCGAGATCGATGGCTGAAGTTGCCAAGGAAATCCTCCCGGTAAACCTCGAAGACGAGATGCGTCAGTCCTATCTGGACTACGCCATGAGCGTCATCGTGGGTCGCGCCCTGCCTGACGTGCGGGATGGCCTCAAGCCCGTTCACCGGCGCGTACTGCACGCCATGCGCGAACTGGGTAACGACCACACCAAGGCGTACAAGAAGTCCGCTCGCGTGGTCGGCGACGTCATCGGCAAGTACCATCCCCACGGCGACACGGCGGTTTATGACGCCATCGTGCGCATGGCCCAGCCGTTCTCGATGCGCTACCTGCTGGTGGACGGCCAGGGCAACTTCGGTTCGGTGGATGGCGACGCGCCGGCCGCCATGCGCTACACCGAAGTCCGGATGACGCGTATCGCCGGCGAGTTGCTGGCGGACATCGACAGGGACACCGTCGATTTCGTTCCCAACTACGACGGCTCCGAGACCGAGCCGTCCGTCATGCCCGCCCGGATCCCGAACCTGCTGGTGAATGGCTCGTCCGGCATCGCCGTGGGCATGGCCACCAACATTCCTCCCCACAACCTCGGTGAGACCGTCACCGCCACGCTGGCGCTGATCGACGATCCCGAGATCACGATCGCCGAGCTCATGGCGATCATGCCGGGGCCCGATTTCCCCACGTCCGGCATCATCAACGGCTCCCAGGGCATCTACGCGGCCTACACGACCGGCCGGGGCCGCGTGTACATCCGGGCGCGCATCCACGTCGAGGAGATCGACGCGCGGGGTCGCGAGGCGCTGATCGTCACGGAACTGCCCTATCAGGTGAACAAGGCACGGCTGATCGAGAAGATCGCCGAGCTCGTCCGCGAGAAGAAGATCGAGGGCATCACCGAGCTGCGTGACGAGTCCGACAAGGATGGCATGCGGGTCGTGATCGAGCTGCGGCGGGGTGAAGCCAGCGACGTCGTGCTCAATAACCTCTACAAGCAGACCCCGCTCGAGACCGTCTTCGGCATCAACATGGTCGCCCTGCGGGATGGTCAGCCCAAGCTGTTCGACCTCAAGGGACTGCTCGAGTGCTTCATCCGTCACCGGCGTGAAGTCGTCACGCGCCGAACCGTCTTCGATCTGCGCAAGACGCGGGAGCGGGCGCACATCCTCGAAGGCCAGGCGGTCGCGCTCGCGAACATCGACGAAGTCATCGCGGTCATCAAGGCCTCGCCGACGCCACCCGAGGCCCGCGAGGCACTCACCAGCCGCCACTGGTCGCCCGGCGCCGTCACCGAGATGCTCGCCCGCGCCGGCAACGTGTCCACCCGCCCGGACAATGCTGCGGCCGATTTCGGTCCGGGGCCAAAGGGCTACAAGCTGTCGGTTGCCCAGGCGCAGGCCATCCTCGACCTGCGGCTGCAGCGCCTGACGGGCCTCGAGCAGGACAAGATCATCGCGGAGTACCAGGAACTCCTCGGCAAGATCCGGGAGTTGAGCGAGATCCTTGCCGACCCCGACAAGCTCATCGCCGTGATCCGGGCCGAGCTGGCCGAGATCCGCGACAACTACGCCGACGAGCGCCGGACGGAAATCGTCCAGGTGCATTCGAGCCTGGAGATCGAGGACCTGATTCCCGAGGAAGACGTCGTCGTGACCCTTTCCCATGGCGGCTATGCCAAGGCCCAGAGCGTCAGTGACTACCAGGTCCAGCGCCGGGGTGGCAGGGGGCGGGCCGCGACCAAGGTCAAGGATGAGGATTTCATCGACAAGCTTTTCGTGGCCAATACGCACGACACGCTCCTCTGCTTCACCAGCACGGGCAAGGTCTATTGGCTGAAGGTCTATGAGGTGCCCCGGGCCGGGCACGGCGCCCGCGGTCGGCCCATGGTCAACCTGCTGCCCCTGGAGCCGGAGGAGCGGATCAATGCGGTGCTGCCCGTCCGCCAATTCACGGACAATAACTACATCTTCATGGCCACCAGTGACGGCACGGTCAAGAAGACCTCGCTGGATTCATTCTCTCGTCCACGCACCGCGGGCATCCGGGCCATCGAACTCCACGAGGGCGACCGGCTGGTCGACGTCGCCATTACCGACGGGGAGTGCGACATCATGCTGTGCGCGAGTTCCGGCAAGGCCATCCGTTTCCAGGAGTCCGACGTGCGGCCGATGGGCCGTACCGCGGCCGGTGTCCGGGGCATTCGCGTCGCCGAGGGTCACGAGGTGATCGCCTTGCTGATCATTGGCCAGGGCGAGGTCCTGACAGCCACTGAGAAGGGCTATGGCAAGCGCACGGGCGTCAGCGAGTTTCCCGTGCAGGGCAGGGGTGGGCAGGGCGTGATCGCTATCCAGACCTCCGACCGCAATGGGCGGATGGTCGGCGCCATCCAGGTGAGGGACGAAGACGAGATTGTCCTCATCAGCTCGAGCGGCACCCTGGTTCGCACCCCGGTTGCCGACGTGTCGCAGCAGGGCCGCAATACCCAGGGCGTCCGGCTGATCCGCATCGCTGACGAAGATCGCCTGGTGGGGCTCGACCGCATCGTTCCCGAGGCTGACGACGCAGATTCCGAAGAAGTGATTTCCTGACGCGGGGCGGCTCACGCCGCCCTGTTCCTCAACAGACCGAGAGATCCAGATGGCAAGGGTTATCAATTTCAGCGCGGGTCCAGCCGTGCTGCCGCTCGAAGTACTGCAGCAGGCCCAGGCCGAGCTGATCGACTGGCAGGGGCTTGGCATGTCGGTGATGGAAATCAGTCACCGCAGCAAGGCGTTCATCAAGGTTGCCGAGCAGGCGGAAGCCGATCTGCGCGAACTCATGAACATCCCGCAGGAGTACGCCGTCCTTTTCATGCAGGGTGGCGCCACCACGCACTTTGCCCTGCTGCCCATGAATCTCGCTGCGCCGGAACAGGCCACGGACTATCTCGTGACCGGCAGCTGGTCCAAGAAAGCGAGCAAGGAGGCCGCCGCGGCCCGCAAGGTCAGCATCGTTGCTGACGGCTCGGCGTCCAACTACATGGATGTGCCGGATCGCCAGGGATGGAAGCTGAATCCCGACGCAGCCTATTTCCACTATTGCGGCAACGAAACCATCAGCGGTCTCGAGATTCACGCGCCGCCCGACGTGGGTGCGGTTCCGGTCATTGCGGACATGTCCTCCACGATCCTCTCGAGGCCCGTGGATGTGAAGAAGTTCGGCGTGATCTATGCGGGCGCCCAGAAGAACATCGGCCCGTCCGGACTCGTGATCGTCATCATCCGCAAGGATCTGCTGGAGCGGGCACCGCCGGGACTGCCTCCCATCCTCAAGTACTCGACGCACGCGGCCGAGGGCTCGATGCTGAACACGCCGCCGACCTTCTCCTGGTACATCGCCGGACTCGTATTCGCCTGGCTGAAGCGCCAGGGCGGCCTGACGAAGATGGCGGAACTGAACCAGCGGAAGGCCAACCGCCTGTACCAGGCCATTGATGCCTCGGGCTTCTACAAGAACCCGGTAGCCCGGCCTTATCGCTCCTGGATGAATGTCCCCTTCACACTGCCGCGTGAGGAGCTGGACGCGGAATTCCTGAAGCAGGCCGAGCGTGCTGGCCTGACCAATCTCAAGGGCCATCGTTCAGTGGGCGGCATGCGGGCCAGCATCTACAACGCCATGACGGAAGAGGGCGTCATTGCCCTCGTGGATTTCATGGCTGATTTCCAGAAGCGCCACGGCTGAGCTGCCAAAGCCACAAGCAACGACAGATTCAAGAGGATTTCGAGTGAGCGCCAAGGCGACTTTCAAGGTTCTGACCCTGAACAGCATTTCGATCGAGGGCCTGCAAAGGCTGCCTCGCGACCGCTACGAGATTGCCTCGGAGATCGGGCACCCCGATGCGATCATGGTGCGGTCCGCCAAGATGCACGACATGACGCTGCCCGACTCCGTGCTGGCCGTGGCCCGCGCCGGCGCGGGCGTGAACAACGTCCCCGTGGCCGCACTGTCGAAGCGCGGCATCCCGGTCTTCAATGCTCCGGGCGCCAACGCCAATGCCGTCAAGGAGCTCGTCATTGCGGGAATGCTGCTCGGTGCGCGCAACCTCTGCCAGGCCTGGAGCTTCGTCGAGCACCTGAAGGAAGACGGCGCAGCACTCGACAAGGCCGTCGAGGCCGGCAAGAAGCAGTTCGTCGGCTTCGAGCTCCCCGGCCGGACCCTTGGCGTCATCGGGCTGGGCGCCATTGGCGTGCAGGTCGCCAATGCCGCCCTGGCGCTGGGCATGCGGGTCGTGGGCTTCGATCCCCAGATCACGGTCGAGCGGGCGTGGCAACTGTCGTCTGCAGTGGAGCAGGCCCGCAGTCTCGACGAATTGTTCAGCCGGGCCGACTTCGTCACGGTCCACGTGCCGCTCCTCGACTCGACGCGGGCCCTGGTCAACGAGGCGCGCATCCGGCTGATGCCGGACAAGGCCGTGGTGCTCAACTTTGCCCGTGGCGAGATCGTTGATGAAGCCGCCATCGTCGCCGCTCTGGGCGCCGGCAAGCTGACAGCCTATGTCTGCGACTTCCCGAGTCGGGCCCTGATCGGCAATCCCCGCGTGGTCGCCCTTCCTCACCTGGGTGCGTCCACCCATGAGGCGGAGACCAACTGCGCCGTGATGGTGGCGGACAACCTGCGCTCCTACCTGGAGGACGGCATCATCCGCTACTCCGTGAATTTCCCCGAGGCCGATATTCCGCGGACCAGCGCGCACCGCATCACCATTGCCAATGCAAACGTCCCGAACATGGTTGGGCAGATATCCACTTGTCTTGGCGATGCGGGCCTGAATATCGCGGATCTCCTCAACAAGTCCCGCGGCGAACTCGCCTATACGATCATCGACCTGGATGGCGCGATTACGGACGCCACGCTGGCTCGAATCCGGTCGGTACCCGGAATCCTCACAGTCCGTGACCTGGGTGGGGGTCCGGCCGCGACGGCCTGAACGGCGAGGCTGGCATGAAGAAGCGGACAAAGACAGTCGCGCGCAGGCCCCCGAGGGCGGTCGCCGGCCTCGAGGCACTTCGGCAGGAGATCGACGCCGTAGCAATCCGAACTGAACCAAGTACAGGACATATCCAAAAAACTTTTTAAGTTTAGAGGGACCTCAAGTAAGTATGATTCAATTACCAAGACTAAAAAATGAGTAACTATACACCAAGACTAACACCATTAGATCAACAATTTTTTGATTTACTTTCTAAATTAGATTTAGAAGATTTGAGAGTAATGAGAGATGAAAACTATTGGTGGACTACCTGTATATTTACAGGAGCTATAATACCTAGACCTAAATATGAAAAAATAGATCTTATTAGTTATTATATTGCAAAAGGTGTACCTAAACCAAAAGAGTAGTTATATGGTAAAATTGAAAGAATGTTATGGATGTATGAAACCATCTGTAATTTGGAAAAACCATGAGGGATTTAGATATTGCAAAAATTGCTGGAGTTGTCACCAAAGCAATCTTGTTGCTCAGAAACCAACTGAAAACCTAGTCCCTGTGGTTCTTCCTAATGTAAAGAAAAGACCAAGAATAAAGCTAAAATCTGAAAAGCAAAAAGCATTAGATAAGGCTTATTTATTAATGAGAAAAGAATATATGGATAAGAATCCTTTATGTAATGTTAAAGTATCAAAAGATTGTTTCTTTAATGCTACTGATATACATCACATGGAAGGAAGAGGTGAAAAAACATTAACCCAATTAACTTGGATATCAACTTGTAGACCTTGTCATACTTGGATCCACGAACATCCTGAAGAGGCTAGAATACTTGGATTTTTAAAATAATATGATTTAAAACTTATGATTATGAAAAATGAATTAAAAGATGCTTTAGCATTACTTAAAAAAATGAAATTTACAAAAAATTATAACCAATTTCACTTATTAGAGGGTATTAATAGGATCCCAGATCCAAGCCATATTCAAAAAATGGTAACTAGTATTAGAGCAATGGGTGTTATAAGACCAGTTATTTGTGTTAAAATTAAATTTCTTGATGGTACATTTAAATTGTACATTATTGATGGTCAACATTTATTTAAAGGTTTAGTAGCAGAAGATCTTGAAATACCTTATGTAGTTATTGAAAGTGATGATAAAATAGATTTAGTTAATAAAATGGCTATGTTAAATAACTCATCAAAGTCTTGGACATTACTAAATTATGTAAATGCATTTAAAATGTATATTCCAGATTACAATACTTTATTTGAATTAAGAGATAGGTATAATATTGAACCATTAATGTTAGCTGCAATATGTACTAAAGGAACATCATCAGTAGTAACAGGTAGTCAATTACTAAAATCTGGTAACTTTAAGATTACAAATACAGAAGCACAACAAATGGCTAAAGCATTTAATGATTTCTTTTTAAAAATTGGTAGAGCTGACCGTTGGGTTAAACATCAATTTTTACAAGTATTTATGCGTGCTTGGGGTACTTATAATCATGCAAATTCATTAGCAAATCTTGATAAACATATTAAGACTATAAAAGCTATGAGTGATACAGAAGCTGCAGAAGCTTTTATAAGCAAAAATATATTTAAATTAACAAAATGAACAGAGAAGAAATACAAGCAGAAGCATTAAAAGCAACTGAAG
>CAWBMW010000010.1:0-190989 GCA_963790015.1 uncultured Gammaproteobacteria bacterium | reverse complement strand
CGGTTGGGATCCATCCGGGCAAATACCGGTAAATGCCTTTCCTCGCACATGGCGTAAGCGCCATCGAGCTTACCGACTTCCCTCTTTCTAGGGACATTGTGATCCCAGGAGGCAAAGAAGAACGTCTTGTTCTTGATGATCGGCCCACCGCCGCTTATGCGTGTACTGATTTACATTTTTTCCACATCGGCGTTCCCCGATGTGTTCATCCCACTCGTTGGCGTCCAGGGCCGTGTTTTGATTGCTCCAAACACCGGATCCGTGATATGCGTTTCCGCCCGACTTTGTCACCACCTGCACCTGTCCGGCGCCCCGTCCCATTTCCGCATCGACCGGCGTCAGGATCAGCTTGAATTCGCCGACCATTTCCGGATTAAGACGAGAGGGTGTAACAATTGCCGGAACTGTGACGCGCATCATTAACCGAGATGCCGTCACGCGTAATATTGATATTGTCTGCCCTAACCCCGGCAAACGTCTGATCGGAATTGCCAAATATCGTATTCTCCGCTTTCACAACGCCGCCCGTGACGTTAATAAGGCCCATCACATCGTCGCCTATCAGCGGCAACTCTTTGGCGACTTTGTCATCCATTTTACCGTGCCGGTACTGGAAGTCGATTCCAGCAGCATGTCCGCGACACTGGAACGTAACCTCAATTTGGGTTGCTCGCGCCAAACCGGCATCTAAGAACATTAATGCGGGCTGCGCGCCTACCACCAGATTAATGTCCGTCCTCTTGAGAGTCTGAACACCGGGCATCTCCGCGTGGACCTCGTAGGAGCCGGGAACAAGAGCGGCGAAGTTGTAAACACCTGCGTTGTTTGTCGTTACCGTCGTCTTGAGACCGGTATCCTTGTTCGTTGCCGTAATAGTCGCACCCGGCAATACCGCCCGCGATGCATCCGTTACTGTTCCGCTCACGCCGGCAGATTGACCGAACGCTTGTGCGGACAGCAAAAGAAACGGCAGCATCGCAACAGCGAGTATCAGTCTCTTCCTCGTGAAATTCATTTCCATCATAGATTCATTATCCTCGATATGTGATTCTGGACACGCGATCTCCAGGGAAGGAAATCGATGCCCGTCAAACGACTAACGTCCTTTGATGGCCCTTCGCCTAAAGCATTCATCTCTCGCCCAAAGCACTCCCGGGCATATGTATCGCTGGTTCTATCCTACCTTGGTTAGTTCCCAGTAAAGAAAAATTTCGAGGTCAAATTTCCATCAATACGCGTTATCCTATCCAGAGTTTAATGCATGTCAAGAAAAATCTCGGAATAACCGGAGTACGCTTTTCCTTCTACTTGACTTTTTTGACAAAGTATTTTCCGTAAACTCAAAAGGCTTGATAAACTGCATCACTCCTATTAGATTTGACTGATCTCGGGGCGTAACGCTGCCTGGTTAGTCTCTGTCGCAACCCTCGAGATTTAGGCCCGAAGGTCCGATAGAAAATAGCCCCCGGGCGTGATCTCGGGGTTGGATCGAAAGCCAATGCCGAGCCCCGAAGGGGCGGCATAATCTATTGGGTGAATTGGCTTTAGTGTCGCCTCTTCAGGGCTCTCTAATTTCCTAATTCCTACCCCGAGCTGAGGCTCGGGGCTATTCACTCGGGGCTGAAATAGGAGTTTTGCGGCAGAAACTAGCTACCGCATGGTTTGGGATCATGAGGTCGGGAGTTCGAATCTCTCCGCCGGCAGCAAAGGTCGTACTGTGATGTTCGATCGGAATGGCGGATGTTTTGCCTGTCAAGCTCTTTGTCTTTACGACCATAGAGCGTTTTAAGCTTTGGGCAAACAGGTCTCCGGTTTTCTTACTTTCCGTTCAATATTGAATCACAAACCGAAGCTCCGAATCCCGAACCAGCTATTCGCTGATAAAGTGTCACAAAACAATGATCTATAGCTCTCACATTCGCCGTGTAATGCTCGTCTTCCCGAGCACCTCGATTGTAGGATGGGAGCCCATGGTCACCACGCCCATGGGCATCGCCTACCTTGGCTCCGCGGTAAGGGAGGCCGGCTATGAGGTGGCCTGCCTGGACGCGGTGGTCGAGGCCCCTTACCAGGAGACCGCGATCAACGACACCGTCTCGCGTTTTGGGCTGACCTACGACCAGATCATGGACAGGATCGCGGCCTGGAAGCCCGACCTGGTGGGCCTCTCCTGCATCTTCTCCAACCAGTGGCCGGCGACGCGCGAGTTGGCCAAAAGGATCAAGGCCGCGGACCCCGAGGTCATAGTGGTCGCCGGCGGCGGCCATCCCACTTTCCTGTCCGAGCTGTGCATGGAGGACGCGCCGATTGATTTCATCATCAGGGGGGAAGGCGAAGAGAGCTTCGTGGACCTGCTGAACCGGATCAGTAAAGGCCGGGCTCTCGATGGAGTCGACGGCCTGGTCTATCGTGACGGGGACTCCATCAGGACCAACCCTAAGGTCAACCTCATCGAGGACCTGGACTCCATTGCCTTTCCGGCCCATGACCTGCTCGATCCCGAGCGCTATTTCAAAATAGCTCTGCCCATGGGTTATTCAATGATGAGCCCGCGAAGCGTGCCGGTCGTAACCTCCCGCGGCTGTCCCTGCCTATGTACTTTCTGCTCGAGCACTCACCTGTGGGGCAAACGCTACCGGACACGGTCGGCCTCCAATGTGCTTCGGGAACTGGACTGGCTCGTGGACAAATTCGGAATTGAAGAAATCAAGGTGCAGGACGACAACCTCACCGTAAATAAAAAACGCGCCATGGAAATATTCCAGGGCATGATCGAGAGGCCCTACCGGCTTCACTGGAACACTCCAAACGGCATCGCGGTCTGGACCCTGGACAGAGAGATGCTGACCGCGATGAAGGATTCAGGGTGCTATGAAATGACCATGGCCATAGAGAGCGGAAACCAGAAGGTGCTAAACGACCTGATCAGGAAGCCCCTGAAACTGGACAAAGTCAGAGAGATCAACAGGGTGGCGCGCGAGCTGGGAATATTCAGGCTTGCCTACTTCATCATCGGGTTCCCGGGTGAAACCAAAGAGCAGATCATGGACACGATCAAATTCGCCCGTGAGCTTCGGCTGGACTTGAGCGCTATTTTCATTTTTAACCCGCTGCCGGGGTCCGAGCTTTTCGAGGAGTGCCTGAGAAGAGGATACATCACGGAGAAGAGCTTCTTCGAGGTCGGGAACCAGTATTTTTCATCGGTGATAGATTCGGATGAATGGACCGCGAAGGAACTTGAAACGCTTATCCGCTGGGAGTATCTCAGAAACTACCTGGCGATCTTCAGATCTCCTTTCCTTCTCGGGCGCATGTATTACAAGGCTTTCCGTTATCGTCCCTCCTTTATCAAGTCCTTCCTCTCACGCACCTCGAGGGCGATCAGGCTGAAATTGATGAAAGGAGACGCTCGGGAGTAAGCCGCTGCAACACTGACACCGAGCGCTGGAGCGAAATGGAGTTGACATGAAGCATCATTATCGGAAGGGGAGGGAACCGGCATCCTATCGAAAAAATCTTCAAAAACAGGGGCTCATCTACATTCTCTCATCCGCCCTCTAAGATCCGGCGGGCGCACGAACCGGAGGAGCAGCGCGGGAGCAGGGGCGCGCGAGCCGCCGCCCCCCGCGTGCCGCTGCTCGCCGTGCTCGCCGTGCTCGGCTGTCCTCGCGGCCGTCGGCGTCGCGCGGATGATCGTGGAGATGGAGCAGGGCGTGGCGATCGACTTCTACCAGTTCTGGGCGGTCGCGGGCGCCGCCGAGGCGCTGCCGGGCGAGAGCGTCTACGCGCTCGCCACCGGCGAGCGGCTCGCCCGCATTCTCCTCGAGCGCGCCGCCGAGACCGAGTCCACGGCCCGGCGTGCCGTCGCCCGCTTCCGTGCCCACCGCATCGACGCGGTCTCGACGCCCTTCTTCTACGCCTGCTTCCGTGCCGTCCGGACCGGAGACTACGACACCGATCTGCGACGCTATCGCCTGGGCTCGCTGGTGGCCTTCGTGCTGGCCACGCTGCTGGTCGGGCACCTCGTCGGCTGCACGCCGGCCACCACCCTGGCCGCGCTGGCGTTCTTCCTCTGGGCGTTCCCGCCCCTGCGCTTCGATCTCGCCGAGGGCAACGTGAACGCGGTGCAGCTCGCCATGCTGGCGCTTCTCCTCTGGCTGCGACGCGACCCGGACCGCGCCTGGCGCACCGTGGCGGCGGGCTGCGTCCTGTCGCTGGCCGTGCTGTTCAAGCCCAACCTCGCCATGGTCGCGGCGCTGCTCGTGCTCGGCTGGGGATTTCTCGGGCGCAAGCGTGACATCTTGCGGGCGGCGCTCGGGGCGGCGCTCGGCGTCGCGATCGCGGTCGCCGCGTCGGCGTGGCTGCTCGGGGCGACCGCATCCTGGGGCGACTGGCTCGAGGCGCTGCGCCACCTCGAGCGCGACTTCGCGGTCGGCGTCGCGCAGGGGAACCTGGGCGGGGCCCGGCTCGCCGGCGATGCCCTGGGCTGGGATCCGACCGTGCTGCTCCTCACCGTGTTGGTGGGAATCGTGGCCGGCGCGCTGTGGGCGCTCCGCCGCGCGCTCGGCGGCGCGCCGGCGGCGGTTCCGCTCGTGCGTGACGTCGACGCGCTGCTGATCGCGCTCGGCCCGGCCGTAGCCATCCTCGGCACGGCCATCGCCTGGCCGCACTACGCCATCCTGTGCGTGCCGCTCTGCCTCGTCTGCCTGCACCAGCTCGAGGCCGAGGCACACCTCGTGCGCGTGCCCGGCCTGCTCGTGCTGGCGGCGCTCGCCGGACTCTCGTCGACGGCCTGGCTGGACGCCGCCGGCGTGCAGGCGCCGCTCGCCCAGGCGCTCGCGCTCGCGCTCGGTGTGCTGGCGCTCTACGCCGCCGGCGTGGGAGCGCTCGCCCGGGTCAAGTCCGCCGACGCAATCCATTCTAACCGACGTGATCTTCGCGAATTGGCAACTGCAGAAAAAGTAGCACGATTCCACGAATGATAAAGATAAATTTGAATTCGTGAAATTCCGCGGTTTTCTATAATATTTTACAGCGGTCGCTGCTATCGTATTCGCTTGAGATAACCGTTGGGATGCATGGTGAACATCAAACGCTCGCGCCCCTTATCGGGCACGAAATTGCGGTTTGCAGCCAGGAATTCCGCGACCGCCTCCATGGGGCCCGGGCCGAACGTTGGCTCCACCGGATGCCCGTTCACGTTTGTATCTTGCACGATCAAGTAGCTTCCGACCGTGACCAGCGGAGCGTACGCCGCCAACTCGTTGAGCACATGCTGCTTGCTGTGATCGGAATCGAGGATCACAAGCACCTTCTTCCCCTCGACGCGATTACTTCACATAATCAACGATGTCGGTTGCGGTCGAGCTGCCGTGCAGGAAGTCGACGTGTTTCTGCACGATTGGCAGTTTGCGTGCCTGCTGGGCCTGGTCCAGAATGTCGATGGTTATGACGCGTCCCTCGGGATTAACCTGTTCCAGGATCGTGGACCAAAGGGCCGTGCTGCCACCGCACAGCGTGCCGGTTTCGATGATGAAGTCGGGGCGCGTTTCAACGATGATCTCCTGCGTGATCCACACATCGTTCGGGTTTTGCTCGGTGAGGATGCCGAGCCATTTATTCAAGCGCCATGTGTTCGGGCTGTTGTAGAACGCCTGATGGTACAGGTCGACGACCTCTTTCTTAAATTCCGTATTGTTCGTTTTGATTGCATCAATTTTTTCTTCCAGGTATTTCCAGGTACCATCAGTATTCAGTATGATCCTTTCTCCTGTGTCAGTAACGGCGCGCTGTTGGGCTTGAAATATTGAAGCGAAGAAAAACAAATAAACAGATAACACCAATATCCTCATATCGGTTCTCTCCTATCTATTTCCGCGCAATTGTCAGGCAAATGACTCAGTGCTTCCACCCTACTACTAAGAGAACAGTATAAACAAGCTGATAAATTGACTTTTGATTGGGCTAGCTGTACGCTGCTGCCAGCGGGAGATAATCAAATCAATGACCAGTGTTATGTGGAGAAAAAGCCGGCCAGGGTTGCGTCAGGGATCTTCCGCCGAAGCAATGGGATAAGAGCGTCAAACATCTTGATTTAATAATGAAGCAATCTAACAAGCAAGCAGGTGAAACTCATGTATAGGATAAGCTATTTTGTATTGGCAGTGGTTCTTTGTCTTTCTCTGAGCGTTTCCTGGACTGGTTACGGAGTTGCCAAAGATCAGGTCACTCCAGAACAAGTCGTAGCCGCCCATCTCAAATCCATAGGCAGTCCCGAAGCACTGGCAGCGTTAAAAACGCTGACGTTTGTGGGGACAACGTCCGTCGAATTTATTCAGGGCGCGACTGGAAATATGAGCGGCACGTCCATGTGTGTGTCGGATGGAAAAAAGCTGGCAATCGTTTTAAAATACAGCGACATTAATTATCCCGGAGAATACTTTGCCTATAATGGAAAAGATGTATCGGTGGGCCACATCAGCCCGGGGCAGAAATCCCCTTTGGCGGACTTTCTCTTTCGCTATAACGGCATAATGAAAGAGGGGCTTCTGGGAGGTGTATTTTCGACAGGATGGCCTTTACTGAATCTGCAGGAAAAACCGGTTGACTCTGACATACCGCGAGGCCACAATTGACGGGCGCCGGCTGCATGAGATTGAATATCGCCCGAAGCAGGGTTTGAGAGACATGAAGATCAAGCTCTATTTCGACCTGGAAACGTATCGTCATGTCAGAACGGAGTATCGAGTTCGGGTACGCGACGACATGTCCGCGGCGCCGGGAGGATTCGGGACCAGGACAGGGAAGTTTCAAGACGGCGAGCATCGGCCACTACGGCTTCGACACACTTCAGCAGGGCCTTCCCGACTCTATTTACGTGCTTATCGAAAAGTTCGACGATTTCAAGAAAGTCGGTGCGATGACGCTTCCGCACAGTTACACCATGGATTATTCCGTTGAGGGACAAGGGCATACCTTCATCGCGAAATGGACTATGAAGGCAGTCCAATGGGCCTTTAACAGAGACTTATGACGAAAAGATTTTCGTAGCGCAGAAGTAAATCGTCATTTGCTGACTTCGAGTCCAGATTTCAGATGCCGACTCGATGCATTTGGCTACCGAATCCGGGATCTAGCGGAAATGCGGCCTGGTCAACTTTTCATCGAGCGCCCTGCTGCCGCGGCAGCCCCGCTCGGAGCCAGCCTCTTCTGCACCTCGACCAAATCGGGCCTGAGCAGCACCGCTTGCTCATAGTGCTCAATGGCCGCCTGCACCCGGCCCACTTGCTCCAGTGCGATGCCCAAGTTGACGTGCGCCTCGGCATAATCAGGCTTGATTCGCAGCGCCTGGTTGTAGTGCTCAATCGCTTCTTCGAACCGGCCTGCCCGCAAGAAAGCATTTGCCAAGTTGTAGTGCGCCTCGGCAAACGTGGGCTTAATCTGCAGCGCCTGCTCCCAATGCCCAATCGCTTCCGGTACCTTGCCTTGATCGAACAGCACGCTTCCGAGTATGACGTGCGCCTCGGCATGATTAGGCTCGATTCGCAGCGCCTGCTCGAAGTGTCCAATCGCCTGCCTTGGCTGACCCAGTTTGACCAAGGCGACCCCCAGGTTGTAGTGCGCCTGCGCGTCATCGGGGTCGATGCGGAGTGCTTGCTCAAAATATCCGATTGCCTCCTCAAACCGGCCCGCGTGCAGCAAAGCGGTCGCCAGGTTGACGGGCACAGAGGGATCATTCGGATTGAGTCGTAAGGCCTGCTCGTACTGCCCGATCGCGTCTTGAATCCTGCCCTCCATAAGGAAAGCATTTCCAAAGTTGATATGCGTTCCCGTGCGGATGATGGCCTCGGACACCATGGCGTGATTGCAGACGGCCAGCGGCCACGACGGCTGTTGCCACGCCTGCCCAGAGTGCTCGCCATCGCGCTTCCCGGAGGGCGTCACGCAGGGATGTCAACCCGGCGGCCGCAAACAGGATCAGCATCGGCACGAGCGGAAACCGATATCTCGAGAACACATAAAACAGCGCCACACTCCCTGCATAAACGAGGATCATTGCACAGAGCAGCCACACACGCTTACGCCGGTTCCAGGTCAGGCAGATCCCCAACGCCGCCAGTGGGCAGAGTATTCCAAAATGCAGCAGGCGGTTCAACACCTGCAGCAATGGCGACCAATCACCATACGTGTATTGATCGTCGCTGTCAGCCACTTCGCTGATGTTCCAGACCAGCAGCCATTTCTTGAAAACCAGCCGCAGCCAACGGGAAACATCCGCGCGAATTTCATCCAAAGCTTTGACCGCCCAGTAATTCGACACTTCCGACGGCGTGAGTTTCCGTCCCGTCGCCTGTTCCGCCAGGGTCGTGGCGTCGTCGCGCTCGAACATTGCGTGGCCGTGCCCCTTCTGTAGAGGTTCATAGAAACCTGTCGCTGCTCTGCCGTTGCCGATATAGAAGTTCGGCCCGAACTGTGCCGTCGTCAGATGAAACTCACCGCCCACCAGCAGGTTCCGATAGCCGACAGGCAATAGCACGGCCGCCAGCCCGAGCAGAACCAGCCCCGCCCACTGCAGTCGCGTCTTCCAGAGTTCGCCGCGCCAGGTAACAAATAGCCAGGCCAACACGATTGGCAAGAAAAGGAGCGCATTTTCGCGCGTCAAGGCCAGCAGACCCAGGACGAGGCCCGCCACCAGCCACCATCGATTCTGAGAACGTTCCGATAATCTTCCCAGCACCGCCAGCAGCGCGCAGACGAAAAACAAATCCAGCACCGACTTCTGAATCGAGCAGTCAAAAAAAATCGCCGTCGGGTACACAGCAAGAAGAGCGCCCGCCAAGAGACCTGTTGTAGTCCGGTTGAAAAAGCTGCGGCCTGCGCGCGCCAACAGCACGCACGAACCGGCTCCGAGAACGATCTGGACCAGCCGCACGGCCAACAAGTCTCTTCCGAACAAGGTGTAAAGTACGCCCAGAAAATAGGGATACAGTGGCGCCTGGTAAAACACGCCCTTGCCAAGCCAGTCGCCGTTGGCAATTCGGCTGGCCCACTCGTCGTAAGTCACCGCGTCACCTACAAGCAGAGCGAACTCCGGCGCGTTGCCTGACCTGCCACAGGTAAACCGCTCGCATCACAAATGCGACCACCAGGATGAGGATGAAGAACGACGCCGTGAAGACCAGCGGCTTCCGAGGATTGCGTTCGAACAGATTCTTTCTTTGTTCCGGCTTTTTCTTTCTCTGTTCCGGCTTTTTGGCTTTGGCTATGTTCACGAATCGGTTAGCGTCCTGATCAGAAGATCGATAGATGAAGCTCCTGCGCGCTCCCGCCCAGCATGACGAGCAGGCCGATCAGAGCAAGACGACGATGATGGGATCAGCCAGTACTTCTTATTCTGAGAGAACGCAGGTATTCGGACATTGGCTCGTGATGCCGCCTGTCGAACGCCTCTTCCGCTCGTGTTCATTGCTGAGTCAGGCCTATCGTAAGCAAGACCAACGATGGATGCGGGATCCTCGCAGTACCTGCTGGAAGTCCGGCGGATAGACTGCATCGCGTCACCGCGAACTTTCCCGGATGTGCTGGAGCACGGCTTCGGCGACATGGCGGTTTCCGGCTTCGTTCCAGTGACCGTCGCCTTGGATGAAGTACTTGGCGTACACGGTCTCGGGCGGCTCGCTGCCGATGAATGCCGGGAAGAGGTTGAGGAAACCGATGCGGTGCTTCTCCGCAAATGCCCGCCAGAACGTGACCGGGATGCCGGCCAGGTTGCTGCCGGTGAGCTGATACGGCGACGGATAAATCACGATGGTCAGCCGGATTCCGTGCTGAGCGCAGAGTTTCTGGAGTTCCGTCATGTACCGCTCGCACAGGGACAGTCCCTCCCTGCCCCACTCGTCCAGCGCCGACTGCTTGTTGGGCCAGAGGAAGCGGTCCTTCTCCGGATCGGCGCGCCGCAGGTACTCCTTCAAGTCCTGCACCCAGAACCGGGCATCGGCGGAGCTTTCGGCCGGGAAGGCGTTGTTGATGGCCTTCTCGCGGTTCAAGCGCCGTCTGGTCGCCCAATAACAATAGAGGAAAGAATGCCTCCGGGAGAACTTGTGCAGGGCGCGCAGGCCGGACGCGAAGGCGCTTCCGCTCCCCGGTTCCCAGTACTTGTAGATGATTTCGTCGTGGGGGTCGGAGATGTCGATGAACACGTAGATCTCATCGAAGGCGAGATGCCTCTGTTCGATCAGGTACCGGGTCTTGAGGAAGTACAGCTTGGGGCTGTAGCTGACGAGCGGCGGCATTCAGCACCTCGGTCGCGTCGGCCTTCAACGACTCGCCGAGGATGCCCGCCACGCTGTTCTCATACGGCACACCCATGCCCTCGATGAACGAGTCGCCGATGAGCAGGATTCGCTTCTGCTTTGAGGCGAGCGGAACGTCCCGCACGGTCCCATCCCTGAATCCGAGGGAATTCGTGAAGACGCGGTATTTCCGGTCACCCCACGTCGTCTCGACGTTCTGGTTGGGCAGGAAATCGTGATGGTAATATGGACTGGAGCACCGGAAGGAATTGTCGTCGGTCGGGTTAAAGAGGACGCCGGCCAGTACGTCCAGGATGAGGATGAAGAACGCCGCCGTGAAGACCAGCGTCTTCCGAGGATTGCGTTCGAACAGGTTCTTTCTCTGTTCCGGCTTTTTCTTTCTCTGTTCCGGCTTTTTGGCGTTGGGCTTGTGCATCGACTCGGTTCGACCGGCGGGGCTCCCCGAAGGGCGGAGCACCTCCGGTTGGGGTCCTGATCAAGAAAGCGTATAGAAAAAAGCGTCCCGCGACGCTCCTAGCCAGCATATCAAGATGGCCGATCGGAAGCAATGCAACTATATCGGAAGCAATGCAACTATAATGGAGGGGATTTCGGGTTGGTTGACAAATAACATGAAGCCACCATACAATGGTAATTTCTTATTAGCAATAATCAAATCAGGAGGTCGCATGAGCATCTCAACGCGCAAAGTTTTTCTGTCGACAGCAATATCGCTTGCATTGCTTCTGACGCTGGCATTGCCTGCCGCGGCGCAGAGCCGATCCATCAGAGGTAAAGTGACGGATGAAAAGGGCCAGCCGGTCGCGGACGCCCAGATCACAATCCAAGGTACAGACATAGTCCGTACCCTAACCACCAAAACCAATAAAAAGGGCGAGTATATGTACATGCTCGGTTTGCAGATCGGAACATATCGCGTCATTGTGCGCAAGGCCGGCTACCAGCCTCAATATAAAGAAAATGTCAGACCCCAATTACAGGAGGAGATGGTGGTCGATTTTAAACTCGTCCCGGGAGAGGACTACAAACTTCAGTTCGAGATGACGGAAGCGGAGAGAGAAAGAATACGAGAAGCAATATGAAGAACAGCAAAAGAGAAAGCAAGTTTTCCGCAGAGATCAAAACTTTTTTTGAGAATGGTGTGAAGCTGAGCGACCAGGGAATGTATGCCGAAGCGATCGAAGAGTTCAACAAAGCTCTTGAGAAGGTTCCTGATCTAGCCGTCGTCATAGCTCGCGTTGCAGACTCTTATCTGAAGCTTGGATAAAAACGATGAGTCATTAGCCAATTATAAAAAGGCCATTGAGTTGGATCCAAAAAATCCGAACCTGTATACCAACATGGGTGTTGTCTTGAGCAAAATGGGGAAAACTGCCGAATCCCAGGAGGCTTTCAAAAAAGCGGCAGCGCTTAATCCGGCAGCTGCAGCGCAAAGCTTCTACAACCTTGGTGTGACCATGGTGAATAGCGGGAAGGCGGCAGAAGCAGCCGAAGCTTTTAAGCAATCCATTGCTGCAGATCCGAACTTTGCCGAATCCTACTATCAGCTTGGAATGGCTCTTTCCGGCAAGCAGGAGACAATTCCTGCCGCCATCGAAGCTCTGAAAAAATACATCGAGATTGGGAAAAAACCGGATCAGGTTGAGGTCGCAAAACAAATCATTGCAGCTCTGGGAGGGAAATAGACTCCGAGCGCTTCATTTTCCTGCAATAAAGAATCCTATCGCGATTCAGAGTCTTCCGGACTTGAAGCTTTAAAATCGATAGGTCTTTTACTGCCTCGAAAGCAATCACGGACCCACAATATTGGAATGGCTGTCGGCAGGAAATAGCATAACCTCGAATGTGAGCAGAAACAGGAGCCTCTTGGACCAGCGCATTATCGGGTTATTTTGTATCAGCACAATGAATCATTGGCACTAAATGCATCACCCTGAGCAATGACACATCAAAGCACTCGATAGGTCAATATCCCGTAAACGACATAAAAGGCTAGACTAGGCAAGATGCCTGCCGCATAAATGCCAAGCGTTCGAGTCTGGCATTCGTTTTGCTATAATCCGTGGGGATAAATTTTGCGATCGCCTGGATAATTGCCATCAATCCGGGTTTAAGGGTTTTTAAGCTATCAGAACAAAATGCATTTCATTAATTACAGAGGTTGCCTATGAATGCGGATAAACAAGCGGCCGGCGATCAGCCGGCAACGCTCCCGATCGATGTATTGATAATCGATGAGGATGAAGCTTTTACAGAAGCGATGCAGCCAGCTTCTTGAAAAGGGCGGGTATAGAACCGCCATAGCAAAAAGTGGTCCGCAGGGTATGCAAATGGCCGGCTCCGAGCATCCGGGAGTAGTGCTTCTGGATCTAAAACTGACGGGCATGAGCGGCGTCGAAGCGATTAGCCGGCTGGTGAAAATAGAACCATCCGCGGTGCCGATTGTCATTACGGGACACGGCACTGTCGATTCGGCTGTCGAGTCGATGAAGCTCGGCGCTTTCGATTTCCTGACGAAACCGTTCGAGCCGGAGAAGCTGCTGGAAACGGTGCGTCGCGGTTTGAGTCTCAGCATTCTGCGCAGGGAAGCGAAAAGCTCCAAAGCGTCCGCCGCGGAGCAGCCGCACCGCTTCGGACAAATATGATCTGCTGCTCCAGGGACTGGATGTTTTGGGCGAAGCCTACTCGATGGGCCTCGAAAAACGGCAACTTCTCGATGAGCTTACCTATCTCGAGAACGAAGCGAAATATCATGCGGAGAGCCTGGGGCAGATCAAGAAGAAGGAACGGGCGATCCTGGATATCCGGGATGAGCTTCTGAAGACGGACGCCATCATGCGGAAGTACGATTTCCAGAAGAATTCGCTCATTCAGGTGCTTCTGGATGTGCAGGAAAGCTTCCGCTGGCTTCCGCGCCACATCCTGAGCTGGATATCCGGCAGGCTGAACATCCCTCTCCGGGAAATCTATATTGTCGCAAATTTCTATGAGGCCTTCAGCCTCGAGCCGCGCGGCCGCCATATCGTCCAGGTCTGCACCGGGACCGCCTGCCACGTGCGCGGAGCCTCGGAAATGCTGACTCGCGTTTCGGCCGCCCTCGGCATTCAGCCCGGGCAGACCGACAGCCAGCAGGAATTTACGCTCGAAACGGTTCACTGTCTGGGATGTTGCGCTCTGGCTCCCGTCGTTCAGATCGACTGCCAGTACTATCGCGATCCTTCGCGGAGCAAGCTCGAAAAAATTATCAAGTCACTGGAGAAAGAGGAGGCGCAAGCATGTCTCGCTTAGAAACCCCTGCAGATCTTGCAAAACTGAGGGAAAAAATCGTTGCACAGCGCAATGCCAAGCAAACCTGGCTGGCGGTCTGTGCCGGAACGGGCTGCCGCGCCTATGGAGCCGAAGCGTTGGCCGACTCCCTTGAAGAGGAAATTGAAAAGCGCGGCCTCGGAGACAAGGTGGGAGTCCGGCGGACCGGTTGCCACGGTTTTTGCGAGCGCGGTCCGCTGGTTGTGATTCAGCCATCCGATGTCTGCTATCTTGGGACTCAGATGAAAAATATACCGGCTATTGTCGACAAACTCAGCTCCGGCGAAGGAGCCCATCGACCGGCTTCTCTATCTCGATGAAGAAAGCGGCAAGCGCCTTGCCATCTGGACGAAATCCCGTTCTACAAATATCAGAAGCGCGTGCTGCTGGAAAACAACGTGCTGATCGACGCCTCCAATATTCTCGACTACATCGCCGTCGGCGGATATTCCGCGCTGGCAAAAGCGCTTTCCGGGATGACGCCCGAAGCGGTGCTGAACGAAGTGAAGGCGGCGAACCTGCGCGGGCGCGGCGGCGGCGGTTTCCCGGCCGGCAGAAAATGGGAAACAACCCGCAACGCTCACGGCGAACCCAAATATGTCATCGTCAACGCCGACGAAGGCGATCCGGGCGCCTATATGGACCGCAGCCTTCTCGAAGGAAATCCGCACGGCGTTCTGGAAGGCCTGATTCTGGGCGCCTATGCCATCGGGGCTTCCGAAGGCTTCATCTATGTGCGCCAGGAATATCCGCTTGCGCGCAAGCATGCGCAGAAGGCCCTCGAACAGGCGAGAGAATACGGTCTTGTTGGGCAAGAACATTCTGGGATCCGGATTTTCCTTCGATGTGAAAATACACCGCGGCGCGGGAGCTTTTGTTTCCGGCGAATCGAGCGCGCTGATGAGCGCCATCGAAGGCCACGTCGGCGAACCTCGTCCGAAGTACATCCACACATCCGAAAAGGGCATCTGGGGAAAACCTTCCTGCCTGAACAACGTCGAGACCTGGGCCAACGTCCCTCATATCATCAACAAGGGCGCGGAATGGTTCCGCAGCATGGGAACCGAGGGAAGCAAGGGAACCAAGATATTCTCTCTGGTCGGAAAAGTCAGCAACACCGGACTGGTCGAAGTGCCGATGGGCATCACGCTGCGCGACATCATCTTCAAAATCGGCGGCGGCGTGCCCAAAGGAAAGAAGTTCAAGGCGGTGCAGACCGGCGGACCTTCCGGCGGAGTCATTCCGGAATCGCTGCTGGATCTTCCGGTCGATTTCGACGAACTCACCAAGGTCGGTTCCATGATGGGCTCCGGCGGCATGATCGTCATGGACGAAAACACCTGCATGGTGGATACGGCGCGCTACTACACCAATTTCCTCGCGCATGAATCCTGCGGGAAGTGCGTCCCCTGCCGCGAAGGCTCGCGGCAGATGCTGAACATCCTTAACAACATCACCTCCGGGTGTGGGCGAAGAAGGAGATCTCGAGCTTCTGGAAGAGCTTTCCGAATTCATGGAATCCGCCTCTCTCTGCGCTCTGGGCCAGTCGGCTCCCTTCCCGGTAGCCAGCACTCTGAAGTACTTCCGCGATGAATACGAGGAGCACATCAGGGAGAAGCGCTGCCGCGCCGGAGTCTGCACGGCGCTTATCGCCTACGACATCGACCAGGAGAAATGCGAAGCATGCGGTGCGTGCCTGCGGAATTGCCCGGTGGGCGCAGTCGAACAAATCCGAAGACAAGGTCTACACGATCATCCAGGAAAAGTGCATCAAGTGCGGCGCCTGCTTCACGGCCTGCCCGGAAAAGTTCACGGCCGTGATCAAAGTGCCGGCATACACGATTCAGAAACAATCCGCAGGAGCAGGAACCCTGCTCGGAACCAAAGCGTAGTGAGGTCACCATGGAAAATGTAAAGCTTGGAAATTGATGGCCGGACCGTTGAAGCTGCAGCAGGGAACAACCGTCCTGCAGGCCGCAAGATCCATTGGAATAAAAATACCGACTCTGTGCGATGACGACAGGCTGGAAGCCTACGGCGGATGCCGCATGTGCATGGTCGAGATTGAAACGAAATGGGGCCGGAAAAGACTGGTGGCCTCCTGCGTCTATCCCGTGGAGGAAGGCCTTAAGGTGCAAACCAGCACCGAAAAGGTCATGCGCATCCGCCGGATGATCATCGAGCTTCTCTGGCCTGCCTGGCAGCTCTATGCAGAGGAATATGGAGTCACATCCTCCCGCTTCAAAACGGGCATGACCGACTGCAGCCTCTGCGGGCTTTGCCTGCGCTATTGCTCCGAAGTCAAAAAAGCCAACAAGATCTACTTCAAGGGCCGCGGGATCGAACGCAAACCGGCGCTGGTCGAAGGCGCCGAACTTTCCTGCCGGGCCTGCGGCGAATGCTTCACGCTTTGCGGCAGCGGCTGGATCGCCTCGCGCTGTTAGAAGCAGTCGGTCAGTCGGCAGTCGGTAGTCGGCAGTTGATAGTCTGTCGATCTGATCGATGACTACTCGATCTGATCTAGCGTGTCGAGCTGACGACTAATGCTGACTGCCGACTAAAAGGGAGCTGGAAATATGAGAAGATGACATAGATTGCCTTTGTTTTCGCTGCAACTGTTTCTGTGCTTTTGCCTGCCATAGCCGCCAATGCTCAAGAGTATCGAGCCGAGCGTCGGGCAAGAGGGCAAGGATGTAATCTGGGTGCCGACGCCGGATAATCTCATCGAGGCCATGCTGGAATGCCGCAAAGGTAACGCCGAACGATTACGTCATGGATCTTGGGATCGGGCGACGGCCGCATCGTGATTGCGGCCGCCAAGCGGGGCGCGCGTGCCATCGGATTCGAGTTCAATCCGGATATGGTGGAGCTGTCCAAGCGAAACGCCGAAAAGGCGGGCGTTTCCGACAAAGCCACTTTTGTGAATGCCGATATCTTCGAAAGCGATTTCAGCAAGGCCACCGTCATTACGATGTATCTTCTGCCGCAGCTCAATCTCAAACTGCGTCCGACGATTCTGAATTTGAAGCCCGGCACCCGTGTGGTTTCTCATGCCTTCACGATGGGAGAATGGAGCGCGGACCAGACCGTAGAACAGGAAGGCCGCACGGCCTATCTCTGGATTGTTCCCGCCAAAGTCGAGGGCACGTGGACATGGCAGACAAACCCCGGGCGTCGCCGAGCTCAAGCTCACACAGCAGTTCCAGAATGTCGCAGGGAACACTGAAATTGAATGGAGAAGAGTCTGACCCTCAGAGAGTGCGAAGCTCGAAGGCAGACAGCATCCGCTTTGTCGCAGGCGATCAGGAATATTCCGGGTCGAGTAAACGGCAAGACAGATCGAAGGCACCGCTAAGATAAACGGCAGCGAAGAAAAGTGGTCGGCAGCACTGGCGCAAACAAATCCGTGAACACATCCAAGCCCGTGGCGCTGATCACCGGCGCCTCCAGCGGAATCGGCGAGGTCTTTGCCCGCAGGCTCTCCGAGAAGGGCTATCATCGTCGTTCTGGTTGCGCGCCGCAGAGAACGGCTGGAAAAGCTGGCGGCAGAATTGCCGAGCGCGGAAGTCTTTGCCGGCCGATCTGACGCTCGATTCCGATCTGCGCAAAGTAGAGCAGTACATCGCGGCTGAGCCAAGACTGGAATTTCTCGTCAACAACGCCGGCTTTGGCGTGCCCGGTGCCTACCACGGCGCCGATGTCGAATGCTCAGGACAGGATGCATCGCCTCCACATCATCGCCATCGGCGCGTCTGACGCATGCAGCGCTCCGGGGCATGGTGGAGCGCTCCAAAGGAAATATCATCAACGTTTCTTCCGTAGCGGGTTTTCTCCAGGCGCCTTTCAGCGTCAGCTACAACGCCACAAAAGCCTGGATCAACAGCTTCACCACGGGACTGTATCTCGAACTCAAAAGCATCCATTCGCCGGTGCGCGTACAGGCGCTCTGCCCGGGATTCACCCGTACGGAATTCCACGATACGGCTGGGCGTGGATCGAGGAACGATTCCGCAAAGCCTCTGGATGTCCGCGGAAGAAGTGGTGGATACATCGCTGCGCGGTCTGGAGCGGGACAAATTGTTCGTCGTTCCGGGCTGGCGCTATCGTTTGTTTTTGGCCTGTGATCCGAATCCTGCCCCAATCCTTCAAGCGTTTCCTCGCAATCAAATATAGCCGCTCGATCCCGGAAATACAGGCCAAATAAACAGGGATTCGTGCGAGATCGCATGTCCGATGGATCCGATCTCACACAACAATTGTTTCTGCCGGGCCCGCAATTTTGTTAGAGTAACAGAGTAGCCAAGTGCATGGTCTGCCTTGGAAGGAGAAGAAGGCAATGAAGAACAAAATCTTCGCACCGTTGCTTGCGGTTTTTTTCGCAGTTCCTTTGTTTTTCGGCATCTCGCCGGCTCAGGAGCCCAAGATCACGGTTCTCAATCCCCTGGGACAACCTCCGGCGATAGCGCGAGTGCCGATGGCTCCCCGCCTTGACGACTCTGGATGGGAAAACAATCTACATCGTCGATATCGGCTTCACCGACACGCATCAGTTCTTCACGGAAATGCAGAAGCTGCTGAGCGAAAGATATCCCAAGACGACCTGGGTCGTCAGGACGAAAATCGGGACCTACTTTGACGATGATCCCAAGCTGTGGGCGGAAATAAAGGAAAAAGGCCACGGCATGATCATGGGTGTCGGCCATTGAAGTTCCTGTTCGCCGTCGGTCGTCGGCCACAGTTGGACAGTTGAAAAGCTTGGAGTTCCCACCGCGCCTGTTGTCACCAGGGTTTTCCAGGAACTGGTGACAACTTATGCCTTTAAAAGAGGAATGCCCGAATCAGCGTTTTACTTTTGTTCCTCATCCCATTACCGGCACGCCGGCAGCAACGTGCCGGAAATATCTGGAAGGCAACGATCCGATTACGGGCAAACCCGTCGCTGCAGGAAATCATCGCGGCACTCACCAATCCGCTCAGCGAAGAGGACAAGAAAAAGGGATTTATCGAAAGACCGACGCCGAGGCTGGTTCCTCCGGATACGGCGGACAACCTGAACCGCCTCTTTCTCGAAAACGGATGGACGGACGGGCTTCCCATCGTGCTTCCCACCGAAGCACGTGTTGCCGAGATGCTGAAAGGAACGAGCCACAAGCCCGACGAGGTGGTCGGCAAGATGCAGCCGTCCTCTCCGCACGAAGCCGTGGAGCTACACGGTTGAGAAGGTTGCCGTGAATGCGGTGATGGCCGGAGCCAAACCGGAGCATTTTCCGGTGATTCTGGCATTGGCATCCACGGGAGTTCCGTCCATCTTCACCTCAACAACCTCCTTCGCGAGAATGATGGTGGTGAACGGCCCCATACGAAACGAAATCAAAATGAATTCGGGAATAGGAGCTCTGGGGCCGTTCAACTATGCCAATTCCGTGATCGGGAGAGCCTGGACCCTGATGTCCATCACCTTGGATGGGGGCGCCAAAGCCGGCGAGACGTACATGGGCAGCCAGGGAAACAACCTGAACTACAACAATGTCTGCATGCCGGAAAACGAGGAAGAGCTTCCGGAAGGATGGAAGCCCTTTCACGTGCAGAAGGGATATAAGCCGCAGGAAAGCGTGGTCAGCACATTTGGAGGCTGGGGATTTATTCATCCGGATCAGAGCTTTGGAAAACCTTTCCACAGCTCAAATTCCTTTCTGGCTGAAATTCATCAGCCCATTTTCTCCCGCCATGCTGCTCCTCGATCCGACCATCATCAAGCAGCTCAAAGAGCGCGAAGGTTTTGAATCCAAAGAGCAGCTGATCGACTGGATCCACAAAAACACCACGGTGACGGTTGGAGAATGGCTGGACAACTTTTACAGCGTGCAGAACTTTATTCTGCCCACTGCCAGGCAGGGAGTTGAGCCCTTTGCTTCATGGATGAAGCTTCCAAGAGACGCGAAGATTCCGCAGATCGCCCGCCCTTCCAACATACACATCCTATCGGTAGGCGGCGGGACGAACCTTTTCTGGCAGGCGGGCGATTTCGGCTATATATCAAGCGCATCGGTAGACAAATGGAGATGAACAAAGACTTGGCAAAGGATTCCAACGAACCGGTCCCGGATACAATTCAAAAATATCGGGATTACGTCATCACGGAATTTTTGAAATCCGTCGCCCCGGTTGTGATCGCAAGTGGAACTGGCGCAGTCGTAACGGATACCCAGGGCCGCGAATACCTCGACTGCTTCGCCGGGATTTCCGTCGTCAACGCCGGTCACTGCAATCCGGAGGTGATAGCCGCGGCCAAAGCCCAGATGGAGAAACTGGTTCATTGTTCCTCCTACCTGTATCACGTCCAGCCTACGGCCGATCTGGCCGAGAAGATCGCTCAAATCACGCCGGGCGGCCTTACCAAAAGCTTCTTTGGCAGCAGCGGAGCGGAAGCAATTGAGGGGGCGCTTAAGCTCGCGCGCCTCTATACGGGCAAGCACGAGTTCATCGCCCTGCAAGGCAGTTTCCACGGCCGCAGCTACGGAGCGCTGAGCGTTTCGGGAAATTGGGACCGGAAGAAAGGCGGCGGTCCTTATGCAGCCGGCGTCTCCTTCGCTCCTGCGCCCCACGTTTATCGCTCACCCTGGCGCAACGATCCTGAGGAATGCGGCCGGCAATGTGCAAAAGCCATTGAAGACATAATCCGCTTCGCAACCTCCGGGGATGTGGCGGCATTTATCGCCGAACCTGTGATGGGTGAGGGAGGGCATCATCGCGCCGCCGCCTAATTACTTCCGGGAAGTGAAGAAGATACTCGACCGGCACGGGATCCTCTTTATCGCCGATGAAGTCCAGTGCGGTTTCGCTCGCACCGGCAAAATGTTTGCCATCGAACACTTCGGTGTTGTGCCGGATATTCTTGTTACCGCAAAAGGCATCGCCGACGGCTTCCCGCTGAGTGCTTTTACTACACGCCCTGAAATTGCAGCGGCATTCAAGCCGGGAGATCATCTGTCAACCTTCGGCGGGAATCCGGTTTGCTGCGCCGCCGCCCTCGCCAATATCAAGTATATGGAAAGGGAAAACCTCTGCGGCCATACGGCTGCGATGGGAGATTACGCCATATCCAGATTTCGGGAAATCCAGCGAAACAATTCGCTCATAGGTGATGTGCGAGGCCTGGGCTTGATGATCGGAATCGAGCTGGTTAAGGATGCCATGCTCACGCCGGCTTCTGCCGAGGCCGAGGAAGTCCGGGATGCCTGCCTGCGTCAGGGATTATTGGTTGGCGTCGGAGGCATTGACGGGAATGTCATCCGCTTCCAACCTCCACTGGTGATTTCCAGGTCGCAGATCGATCAGGCGGTAGATATTCTTTCCAAAGTGTTGCAGGAAGTCGTCGCCGCAAAAATAATCACGCGGAGACGCGGAGAACGCGGAGTAAATAAAATATCTCCTCGTCTCCGCGTCTCCGCGTGAGAATTTATAGATCCCCGGTCAATTCTGTAAGGCCCAGCTCGGCTAAAGCTTCTTTCGAAGGTTTGCCGGTTTTGAGATCCCATCCCATTTCCGAAAAATATCCATCCCTCAGCGCTGCATAATCCACCTTTGCAGAGGATGCGATTCGCTTGGGCAGTTCGAACTGATCGGGAGTCAGCCCCTCGCGGGCGTTGAAAGCCTGTCTCAAAGTCAGAATGCGGCGGCCTGCCATCAATGCCTCCTCCCAGCTGAAATCCCATCCGCCTGCACCCGCTATCAATTCTGCTATCGGAGGAGGTGTGGTGGCTACGGTATACAGGGAGCACAATCCGGCCGCATTCAACAACTGATGGTACTCACTTCCTATGACATAACCCGAAAACGGATTCAACTTGGATGCCTGCAAAGCCGGGTCCGTGCCGATCGGAGCTCCTTCATTCAACATGCCGGTGATCTGGCTGTCCATGTGATGCGCCGGATTCGCATCCGCAATATTGGCAGTGCCGAGAGTGGGGGAAATTCGGGGATCGTGGTACGCCAGGCTTTTTCCTCGAATGGCTATGGCATATTCCTCCGCGCCCTTGCCGATGCGCTCGGCGGCTTTTTGCGTACCATCCGCCAATATCGCCCCAAAACCTTCCCTTTTGGCAACCTTTTCCACCAAGGCCACGATAGCATCGGCGTTACCCCAGGTTAGCTCGATTCCGTCTGTGTCTTCCTTGCTGATCAGGCCCTTTTCATAGCATTCCATTGCCATGGCGATCGTGCCTCCGACGCCCACGGTATCAATCCCGTACCGGTTGCAGATATCATTGGCTTTGATGACCGCCTCAAGATTGTCATTCATCAGCATTCCGCCCAAGGCGGCGAGCGACTGGTATTCCGGCCGATGCATTTCATCCTTGATTGCATACGGCCCGACGTTTTGTCTGATGATGGCGCCGCAGCTGATGGGACAGGCATAACAGCCATAGCTGCTGACTTTATATTTGTCCATATTGCCACCGTCCAGATTCGTGACGGTAGGAAGTGACTCCAATCCGCTCAGCGTCCAATTCTTCAGAGGAGCGTCGCCAATGGAAACCAGGAAGCTGATATTGCTTCCCGTCCCGGCAGCAGCCAATCCTTTGGCATACTCATTTGTTTTGAGAAGAGCCAGGAATTGCTTGATTGCCCGATTAAACTTCTCCGGATCGGCGGCTGCAATCTTCTTCACGCCGCCTTTGACGGCAAGAGCTTTCAACCTCTTGGATCCCATAACGGCTCCCACGCCATTGCGAGCCGCAATCCGTCCCCGTTCACTGACAATGCCGGACAACAATGACCGGGCTTCTCCCGAAGGACCGATGCAGGCAATCTTGATATCCGGATCATCGAGCGACCGCAGCAAATAATCCTGCGTTTCGTAGGCATCCTTTCCCCAGATTTCAGATGCATCCCTCAATTCAGCCAGAACCATCCCGGATCAACAGATAAACCGGTTTGGGAGAAATCCCGAAGAAAAAGACGCCATCATAGCCGGCGGTCTTGAGCTCGGGACCGAATGTGCCCCCGGAGTTGGATTCAGCCCACGTGCCGGTTAGAGGGGATTTTGTAACCACCATATGCCTCCCACTGCCGGGCGCGGGAGTTCCTGTCAGGCTGCCGACGACAAAGCCAAGAATATTCTCAGGACCCAATGCATTCACCCGGGCATTCATCCTCTCGTACAGGATTCGAACTCCCAAGCCGTTGCCGCCAATAAACTCCCGATAAATCCTTTCAGCAGGCGTCTCTTCTCTTATGGTTCCTTCACTGAGGTTGACGAATAGCATCTTGCCTGCATAACAGCTAGGAATTGCCATGTAGGTATTCTCTCTTCCAGCCAAATCGAAGAGCCGGCACTGCAACCCGGGCTCTTATATAATCGAATGCTACCAGCCTGAACCGATAAATTGCAGCCTATTTTGAAGGAATTCGCAGCCGTCGCCGTGCTGTTGGAGTTCATGCAGCGAGCTCCTCTGGAGTTGTAGACTTTGAATATGCACGCTCGGCAGGCCGACCAGAACTGCATCGTGGCGTCGGCATCGGCATCGGCTTCGAGTATCATTGGCGAGATACGCCGACTCCGTGCGTTGACAGGATCCTTTTCTTGCCAGAATCTTCCGAGAGCTGGAAGGAAGAAGACTACTTCTTTCGGGCAAACCGGAATGCCAAAATCGCCGCAAGGCCGGTTGCCAGGAGACCTAGCGTACCAGGTTCCGGAACATCAACACCCTGGCGGATTCACGACAAACAGCGGACGGTAGTAATACGGCAAAATTTGCGGAGGCTTCATTGGAATAATCGGAATCAAAGGAACATCTGGCTCACATTCCAGCTCTCCTTCAGGCAGCCTTTCCAGATCCAAGGTCGGCGGTTCAGCGCTCGCAATTATTGGGACTTCAAAGGTTTCGGGCGGCGGTTCCTCTTCTGAGACCGGCTCCTGGGGCAAGACAGAGACCTTATTTCCACAGCGCGTCCGAGCGGAATCTTTCCCATCGGTAATCAGCGTTTCACCCTTTGGTATCTTTACGGTTTTTGCCGTCCAATAGACTTTGTTTCGGAGGCGATAGGAAACATGTACAAACTGAGGCTCTTCCGATTTAACGATCCTTGCGTCGTTACCCTGAAAGCCGGCATAATGGGACGCGACAACCGGATCCTTTTCTATGTTGAGGGAAAGCTCTTCACGGCTGCGCACACCGCCGGGAATGACCGAATAGGGATAAACCAACCTTTCATGCTTCGCCGGCTCTTATAGGAATAGAGGGTGTCGTAGGCATTGACGATGACGAAGTTGGCGTAGATGTTGGACCCCTGCACCGGGTCGAGGGTCGTTGGGGCCTGATCCATGGAATAGCGGAAGGTCTTGACCGCCGGCCCCCCGGTGGAGGGCCGTTCTGCCGGGCCGCAGGCGGCTATGAGTAGGCTACCCGCCACTAAGGCCGTCCTAAATACCGCTATTGATAGGCTTCCTCCCACGTTACGGCACATATTCAGTCGTATGAGACAAAAAACGACACATATTCTTAAATACCTACGTTGTGTATTCTTACAGTCACAATCGATCACTTACAGGCATGAAGTGGGATAAATAAGCGTGATTGGGCTGTTGCAGCGTGCAAAATGGGCGAAAGTCTCCGTCTCAGGCGCCGCCGTGGCCGCCATCGGCCCGGGCTTGCTCGTCCTCGTGGGGGTAGAGCGCGGCGACTCTGCCGCCACCGCGGAGCGCCTGGCGGAACGCCTGCTGGCGTACCGCGTGTTCCCCGATGCCGCAGGGCGCATGAACCGGAGCGTGACGGACGTGGCAGGGGAACTGCTGCTGGTGCCCCAGTTCACGCTGGCGGCGGACACGAACCACGGCAACCGGCCGGGCTTCGAGCCCGCGGCGCCCCCCGACGAGGCTGAGGCCCTGTTCGGACATCTGGTGAATGCGGTGGGTTCCCGGTGGCCCCGGGTGCAGACAGGCCAGTTTGGCGCCGATATGGAAGTGGAACTCGTCAATACTGGTCCCGTCACATTTTCCCTGCGCGTGCCGCCGCGCTCCGTAGTGTGACCGTGATCTTTGTCACGTAGCGGCACCGCGATCAGGCTATCCTAATCGCTTACGCGGGCCTTTCGGCCACGCTGTCCCGATGGGCAGCGATTTCACCGGAGATACGCACATGGGACTCGGCGGCATCAGCATCTGGCAGCTCCTCATTGTCCTGCTCATCGTAGTCATGATCTTCGGCACCAAGCGCCTGAAGGATATTGGCCAGGACCTGGGCGGCGCGGTCAAGGGTTTCAAGAAGGCCATGGGCGACGCCGAGAAGGACGCGGACGAGCCGCGCCAGCTGGGCAAGCCCGACGCAGAATTCCCCGAGTCCGGCGCGGCCAAGCGCGAATCGGAGCGCAGCGGCAACGCCTGAGCACGAGGCGCCGGTGGTCCCCCCCGGTCGCCCAATCTGACGTGACGACGGGCTGCTTCCACGAGGGCTGACCAGCGATGTTCGAGATCGGTTTCTGGGAGCTGGCGCTTCTCGCGGTTCTTGGCCTGGTCGTTCTGGGCCCGGAAAAATTGCCCAAGGTCGCTTCCCAGCTCGGACGCTACGCCGGCCAGGCGAGACGCATGGCACGCACTCTCACGGCGCAGATCCGCGATGAGCTGGAGGCGGAGGAGCGCCGGATCACTGCCCGCGACTCCTCACCGACCACTCCGCCGGCACCGACCCCGCCCGCGTACAACCGCCCGGGAGCCGATGACCTCATCCCCGGTTCGTCATCCGCAACGCCGTTGACGCCGACGATGGCAGCAGCAGACGAGAGCGCAGAGACTGCGCATCGGCCGCAGCCCTGAGACCGGATAGCTCCCGACGGTCATGGCGGACGACGATTCTCAGCACAACGATGCCCCGGAAGAGCTGCCCGAGGCCAGCCTCATGTCCCACCTGCTGGAGTTGCGCTCCCGGCTGTTGAAGGCTGTGGGCGGGATCCTGGCGGTGTTCCTGTGCCTCCTGCCATTCACCCAGGAAGTCTTCGAGGCCGTGGCGAGGCCGTTGATGTCGCAGCTGCCGAAGGGCTCGACGATGATCGCCACGCAGGTGGCGTCGCCATTCCTGACGCCCTTCAAGGCCGCCTTCTACGTGGCCATCATGCTGGCCATTCCGCTGGTCATCTACCAGATCTGGGCGTTCGTGGCTCCCGGCCTGTACCGGCGCGAGAAGCGCCTGGCCGTCCCGCTGCTGGTGTCGAGCGTGATCCTGTTCTACGTGGGCGTGGCCTTTGCCTACTGGGTGGTCTTCCCGATCATGTTCGGCTTCTTCGCCACGGCCGCGCCGAGTGGCGTGCAGGTGATGACGGACATCAACAGCTACATGGACTTCGTCCTCGTGCTGTTCATCGCCTTCGGCGTGGCATTCGAGGTCCCGGTGGCCACGGTCCTGCTGGTCCTGACGGGCATGGTCAGCATCGACGCGCTCAAGAGCAACCGCCAGTACGTGTTCCTGGGGGCATTCGTGGTCGGCATGCTGCTGACGCCGCCGGACGTGTTCTCCCAGACCCTCCTGGCGATACCAATGTACTTGCTGTATGAAGCCGGGATCGTGATGGCCCGCATCCTGTCCCAGCCCGCCGCTGCCGGCCAGCCGGCGCGCGACAAGCCCGCCTGAATGAGGTCGCCCGGTTCCGCGAGTCCCGACCGGACCTACTTCGGTCATCCACCGGGACTGTTCGTCCTCTTCTTCACCGAGATGTGGGAGCGCTTTTCCTACTATGGAATGCGTGCGCTGCTGATCTTCTACCTGACCAAGCACTGGCTGTATTCGGACGAGCGCGCCAGCGTGATCTACGGCGCATATACCGCACTCGTGTACATCACGCCGGTGATTGGCGGATATCTGGCGGACCGCTATCTTGGCCAGCGCAAGGCAGTGCAGTTCGGCGCCGTCCTGCTGGCGTTCGGCCATTTCCTGATGGGCGTGGAGGGCGATGGCGGTCAGGGGAGCCCGACGCTCAACGTTTTCTGGCTGGCACTGTCGTTCATCATCGTCGGCTCGGGATTCCTGAAGGCCAATATCTCGGTGATCGTTGGGCAGCTCTACCCCCGGACCGATGCCCGGCGTGATCCCGCCTACACGATCTTCTACATGGGCATCAACCTGGGGGCGGCCCTGGGTTCCGTGCTCTGCGGCTATCTCGGCGAGACCTACGGCTGGTCCTACGGCTTCGGCGCCGCCGGGATCGGGATGTTGTTCGGCCTCGGCGTGTTCATGTGGGGCAAGCCCCTGCTGATGGGCAAGGGTGAAGCTCCCGATCCGGTCCGGCTGACCCGGCGCGCCGGGGGCGTCACACTGGAATGGCGGCTCTACCTGGCCGGAATCGCCGGCGTCGGCATCGTGTGGTGGCTCGTGCAGAACCAGGGCCTGGTGGGCCGCCTGCTGGGCTTCGCGGGCTTCGCCCTGGTCGCCTATGTCCTCTACACGGCGGTGTTCCGCCTGCCCCGCGAAGACCGGGACCGGATCTTTGCGGCCCTGTTCCTGATCGTCGGCTCAATACTCTTCTGGGCCCTCTTCGAGCAAGCCGGGTCGTCGCTGAACCTGTACACCGACCGCTTCGTCGATCGGGCGGGAGTGCCGGCATCGGTATTCCAGTCCATCAATGCCATCTACATCGTCCTGTTGGGCCCGGTGTTCGCGGGCCTCTGGCTGTGGCTGGCCAACAGGGGCCTGGAGCCTTCCGCCCCGGCCAAATTCGGCCTGGCGATGATGCAGCTGGGGACGGGATTCCTCATCCTCGTCGCCGGCGCCGCCAATGGCGTTGCGACGCCGGTGGTCTTCATCTTCCTGATCTACCTGCTGCATACCACCGGTGAGCTCTGCCTGTCGCCCGTTGGCCTTTCGGCCATGAACCGGCTTGCTCCGGTGCACCTGGCCAGCCTGATCATGGGCGCCTGGTTCTTCGCCTCCGCCACCGGCAACTTCGCCGCCGGCCTGATCGCAGCGGCAGCAGGGGCCGGAGACGGGAATGGCGGAACGGCCACCCAGCAGACGGTGCTCGATGTCTATTCGACCGTCGGCTGGGTCGCGATCGGGGCCGGGGTCGCGGTGCTGGCGATCTCACCGCTCGTCAGGAAGCTCATGCACCTCGATACCCTGACCGATGCTGATGCCGGAGCGGCCCCGTCGCGTTGATGTGCGGGGCCGCTACCCCGGATAATCCCGTTCCACGTCAATCTTTACGGAGCTACCACCATGCCCGCCTACATTCTCTCGGTCGTCGAAGTCACCAACCCCGGCCCCAACCTCAAGAAGTACTCCGAGGAATCGGCGCGCCTGGCCCGCCTGCACGGCGGCAAGTACGTGGTCCGGGGGAAACCGGCGAACGTGGTTTCCGGCAACCTGCTCGCCAACAAGGTGGTGGTCATGCTGGAGTTCCCGAGCATGGATAACCTGAATGCGTTCTTTAACAGCGACGAGTACCAGAAGGGCTGCAAGCCCATGCGGGAAGGCACGGGCATCTACGACATCGGGTTCTTCGAATCACCGCCGACCGGCATGGCGTAACGACGATGCGGGCCCCGGCGGCCGAAGCCCCGATTGGGGTGTTCGACTCCGGCGTCGGCGGGCTGTCGGTCTGGCGGGAGATCGTGCGCGCGCTGCCGCACGAGGACACGATCTACTTTGCCGACCAGGCCCACGTGCCCTACGGACCGCGGGGCGAGACCGAGATCCGTGGCTTCTGCGACGTCATCGCGCGCTACCTGCTCGCTCGCCACTGCAAGGCAATCGTCGTCGCCTGCAACACGGCGTCCGCCACCGCCCTGAAGCACCTGCGGGACACATTCCCTGAAGTGGCAACGATCGGCATGGAACCCGCGGTGAAACCCGCCGCGGCCCTGACGAAGAGCGGCGTGGTGGGCATCATGGCCACGCCGGCGACGTTCCAGGGCCGCCTGTTCAAGGCGACCGCCGGTCGCCACGCGACCGGAATCAGCCTGGTCAACCAGGTGTGCGACGGCCTTGCCGAGCAGGTCGAGGCCGGGCAGCTCGAGGGTCCCGGGACCGAGTCGCTCCTGCGCCGCTGCCTGGCCCCGATCCTGGACGCCGGCGCAGACACGGTGGTGCTCGCGTGCACCCACTACCCCTTCGTCATCGACACGATTCGCCGCATCGCCGGACCGGGCGTGTCGGTGATCGACCCGGCGCCTGCCATCGCCCGTCACCTGGGCAACGTCCTCGCGGAGCAGGGCCTGCAACGCCAGGGTTCAGACCAGGATTCGCGCCAGGGCCAGCACGACTTCGTGACCAGCGGCGATGCAGGGCACTTCGCAAGCGCACTGCTGCGCCTCACCGGGGTCCGGGCGCCGGTGGCTGCCGTCCGCTGGAGCTCGGGCGGGCTGTCAGCCGCTACGGACGTGGCGTGGCAACGTGGGTGCACTCCGGATAGGCACGACCCCTGAATTCCAGCATGGCCCGGTTGCCCTTGCTCCAGATGAAGGTGTCCGGATCAAGCACGGCCGTCATAACGAACTCCGGAGGCAGAAGGAACCGGTTGCACCGGAATGCTGTCGCCACCCACCAGGAGAATGGCCTGATCACCCGCATATCCGAGCGAGACTGACTCCCCGCCGCAGGTCCAGCGGGTGCGAAGGCCAGGCGGTGTAGGGCTCGAGCACGACGAGGCCCAGGTCGACCACCGGTCGCGCCGAGTCGATCATTACCGGCTCGCTCACCCAGCTTGCCCGCCCACCGGTCACGATCGCACCCCTAAGGACGTAGGTGCTGCCGTCGACGAGCCTGGCACGCGTCACCGTCAGTTCGAAGGGTACCGGCACCTGCGCGCCCGCCAGTTGGGTGCGCTGCTCGGCAATGACGGGACCATCGGGGATGGCGGCATCCCGCAGCTCAACCACCGACTCGCTGTCCGGCGGGAGGGCGATCCGGGCGCGATAGGTCAGGGAGCCCCTGATCGTGAGGATCTCACTGGCCGGCGGCGTGCCAGCACAGCCAGCCAGGCTGCCGAGGAGAAGTCCGGCGACAGCCGCAGCACGGGAAGGGCCAGCATTGGGCATGGTCTCGAGTCTACGTCAGGCAACCACCGCCGCCGGAGCGAAATCCATGGGCGCAACCAGCCCTTCCATTAGCTGGCGCGCGGCGTCCTCCCCGGCCCGGGCGAGGTCCCGGTTGATGCCCGCGAGGATGGCGCGGATGGAGGCCGTCACGATATTCGGATCCATCCCGGCGCCGAAGGTGCTGCCCGCAATCCCCTCGACCGCCAGCTCCACGATCGCGAGGGCGCGGGAGTCTGCGCCCTGGCCGAGCGAGCGCTCCTCGTAGGAGAGGATCGTCACCGGTATGCGCAGCGCATCGATGACGGCGTCGATCGGTCCGTTGCCCTCTCCCTCGACGTCGATCCTGCGCTCGCCACAGCCAATCGTCAGGCGGACGCCCTGCCGCGCTCCCCGCTCGAGGAGGTGATGACCGAGGTAGCGGAGCGGTTCAAGTCGGTCCAGGTACTCGGCGGCGAAAAGTTGCCAGATCTCGTCGGCCGAGACCTCGGTACCGGTCGCTTCAGCGAGGCGCTGGACAGCGCCACTGAACTCGATCTGCATCCGTCGCGGCATCACGACGCCCCGGGACAATTCCAGCAGGTAGGCCACGCCGCCCTTGCCGGACTGGCTGTTCACCCTCACCAGCGAGTCGTAGCTCCGGCCGAGATCCGCCGGGTCCAGGGCCAGGTAGGGAACGTTCCAGTAGCCGTTACCGGGCTGGGCCGCCATGCCCTTGCGGATGGCGTCCTGGTGCGAACCGGAGAACGCAGTAAAAACCAGGTCCCCCGCGTAGGGATGGCGGGGGTGGACCGGGAGCCGCGTGCAGTCCTCGCAGGTGCGGGCGATGGCGTTGATGTCCGGGAAATCGAGGCCGGATTCGATGCCCTGCGTGTGGAGATTCAGGGCGAGGGTGACCAGGTCCACGTTGCCGGTGCGCTCGCCGTTGCCGAACAGGCAGCCCTCCACGCGCTCGGCGCCGGCCATCAGGGCGAGCTCGGCCGCCGCCACGGCGGAGCCCCGGTCGTTGTGGGGATGCACGCTGATCACCACGGAGTCGCGCCGCGCGAGATTGCGGTGCATCCATTCGATCTGGTCGGCATAGACGTTCGGCGTGGCGACTTCGACCGTCGCCGGCAGGTTGAGTATCACCTTGTGCTCCGGCGTGGCGCCCCAGGCCTCGGACACGGCGTCGCAGATCTGCTTCGAGAACTCGAGCTCGGTGGCGGAGAAGGTCTCAGGGCTGTACTCGAGGACCCACTCGGTTTCCGGCTGCGCGGCGCAAAGCCCGCGAATGAGCCGCACGCTGTCGACGGCCATCGCCACCACAGCTTCGCGACTCATCGCGAATACCGTCTCCCGGAACACGGGCGAGGTGGCGTTGTAGACGTGGATGATGGCCCGCCGGGCACCGCGCAGCGACTCCACGGTACGGCGGATGAGCGCCTCCCGGGCCGGGGTCAGTACGCCGATGGTGACGCCATCGGGAAGGTGTCCCTCCTCGATGAGAGACCGTACGAAGTCGAATTCCGTCTGGGAAGCTGCCGGGAACGCCACCTCGATCTCCCGGAAGCCGATCTCGCAGAGCATGCGGAACATGCGCAGCTTGCGCTCCGGACCCATCGGCTCGAAGAGCGCCTGGTTGCCGTCCCGCAGGTCCGTGCTCAGCCAGGCGGGCGCGCGGCTGATGACGTTGCCCGGCCAACGGCGGTCGGGCAATGCGACGGGGGGAAAGGCGCGGTAACGAGGCGGGCCGGCGGACATGGTCGGGGCTCCTGGCGTTGTGGCGAGCTGCCAATCTAATGGGTCCCGGCCGGCTCGGGATTGCGAAGGTGGTCCCGGTTCACAACTTTGTGAGCTTCTTCTTGCACGAATGGGCTACTTCCTGGCAGGATCTGCCAATCACGCTCAGACAGTAGCAACCCTATGACCCTCGACCGCTACGATCGCCAGATCCTCGAACTGCTCCAGGACAGCTCCCAGCTCAGTAACCAGGAGCTGGCGGAGCGCATCGGCCTGTCGCCTTCGCCCTGCCTGCGGCGCGTGCGTGCCCTGGAGCAGGGCGGCCTCATCACCGGCTACCGGGCCCTCGTGGATGCCAGAAAGCTCGGGTTGACCCTGCTCGCGCTGGTGCACATCGCGATGGATCGCCATACGCCCGACCGTTTCGCCAACTTCGAAAAGGAGGTGGCCCGGCTGCCGGAAGTCCTCGAGTGCCTGCTCATCACCGGCCAGGAGGCCGACTACCAGCTCAAGGTGATCGTGCGGGACATGGACGCCTACCAGGCGCTGTTGCTGAACAAGATCACCCGGATCGAGGGCGTTACGGGGGTGCATTCGAGCTTCGTCCTGCGCACTGTGATCGACCGCACTGCCTTGCCCTTGCCGCCAGCGTAACCACCGGGGCCTTACGCAACGATCATGAAGCTCGCTTCGGCCTCCGCCACCAGCGAACCGTCGGCCGCCTTCAGCATCCGCCCCTCGAGAAAGGCCACCTTGCCCTTCTGACGGACGAGGCGGCCTTCGAGCAGTACCCGCGTACCGATGACGAGCGGCTGGCGGTAGCGGATCTCGCAACGGGCGGTGTGAGCGCGTATGCCCTTCAAGAACATCCAGTTGGCCATCACGTCGTCCAGCGCACTGAAGACGATGCCGCCGTGGGTCAGCTGGTCGTAGCCGCCATGGTCGGGGCCCGGGGTGAACTCCGAGCGACAGACGTCCTGGTCGTCAATGTGGAAGTGCAGCCGGAGCCCGATCGGGTTGCCGGGGCCGCAGACGAAACAGCGATTGGCATCGGGTCGCACCGCTCCTATGCTAGCTGTGGAGGTGACCTGTGGCTTACGACCCGAACAATATTTTTGCGAAGATCCTGCGGGGCGAGGTGCCGTCCCACAAAGTCTGGGAGGACGCCGCCACCATCGCGATCCTGGACGTCATGCCCCAGTCCGACGGGCACACGCTGATCATTCCGAAGACGCCGGCGGAAAACCTGTTCGACCTGGATACGGGGATGGCGGAAGCTGTCATGCGGACCGGCCAGCGGCTGGCACTGGCGGTGCGTCGCGCGTTCCACCCGGACGGCGTGACACTGATGCAGTTCAACGGCGCGGAAGCCGGCCAGACCGTCTTCCACTTCCACCTGCACGTCATTCCCCGTTACGCCGGGCAACCGTTGCGGTCCCACGGCCGTGGCTTCGCCGACCCGGCGGTGCTGGCCGAGCAGGCCATGCACCTTAAGGCTGCGCTCGACTCCCTCGAGCCCTAGGCCGGGCGGCCCACGGCCAGCGCGAAGCCCGCCCAGGCTGCTGCCACGCCAAGGAGGACCTGCAGGCCGACCGCGGCGAACGCCGTGGCCGTCTGGCCCGCCCGAAGCAGCAGCAGGGTCTCGAGCGAGAACGCAGAGAACGTCGTGTAGCCGCCGAGGAATCCGGTGACGAGCAGCAACCGGACCTCGGGACCAAACACGGCGCGGGATTCCGCCAGCCCGGCCAGCAGCCCGATCAGCAGCGAGCCGGTGACGTTGACCACCAGGGTGCCGGCCGGAAACGTGGCCAGCGTACCCGCCCCGGGAACGAGCATGCGCTGGGCAACGCCGCTCACCAGGTAGCGCAGGACGGAGCCCGCCGCACCGCCCCCGGCCACGAGAAGGAGATCGCGAACGTTCACGGGGCAAGCTCGCGGGGCCGGGGCGCTGGCATGGCAACACGCGCATCCCGGCTCTGCTTCTCCTTGCGCAGGTTACGCACGGCCTTGCGGAACAGGCTGCGAAGCTCGCGGCCGTCATCAGGCGCCGCAGCCACGCCGATGGTCACCGCGAGACGCTGCATGGCGTAGTCGAAATCCTGGGTTCCGGAGAACACGTCGTGCCGGATCCGGTTTGCCACGGCGTCAGCGGCGGCCCGGCCGCAGCGGGGCAACAGGATGACGAACTCGTCGCCCCCATACCGGGCGCAGAGGTCACCGGCACGGGTGGCCCGCTGGATGCCGGCGGCGACGGCACGGAGGGCGCGGTCGCCGGCCTCGTGGCCGAAGCGGTCGTTGATCTGGCCGAGCTGCTCGACATCGATCATCAGCAGCGCGCTGGGCGCTCCCGACTGCACGGCGGCAACCTGTTCCGCCTCGGCCAGCTTGCTGAAACTGCGCAGGTTGTAGAGACCCGTCAGGTCATCCCGCTCGGCCAGGAAACGGATAGTGCGTGTGGCCCGGTCCAGGTCGCTGGACAAGGCGCTGGTGAGGAAGGCCACCAGCAACGTCGGGGCGAGCTCGGCAAACAGGCCGATGAGGGCGGGCATCGCCAGCCCTTCCAGGCCCAGTGTCAACATGCCGACGAGCAGCCTGCCGGCCAGAATCATGAGCAGCAGCAGCCCGGTTGCGCGCCGCCCCAGTAGCAAGGCCGCGGTGACCACCGGCAGGAGATAGAGATGGCTGAGGGGTCCCGCGCTCTCACCTGCCTGGGCAATGAGAGCGGTGATGAACAGAGCCATCGCGACTGTCTCCAGCACCAGCCGCAGGCGCGGCTGGTTCCGGATGCGCGGCGCCAGCGGCATCGCCAGCACGGTGATACCGAAGGTAAGGAGCGTCAGGAACCAGAGCGTCGAGCTTGTGATGGCCCCGCGGGCCACGAAATAGAACAGCGCCGTGACCAGCAACAGCAGCAGCTGGACCTCCCGGATGCTCCGCGCAATACCCTGCAAGCCATCCATGCGCAGCGCGCTAGTTGGCCCGGGTCTGGAGGAGCGGGCCGCTGCCGAGCAGGCGTGCGGCTTGCTGGAGGCCGGCCTCGGCATCGCCGGCTCCCACCTCCACGTCGGGCGTGATGCCCTGGCCCTGGATCGACATGCCGGTGGGCGTGAAGTAGCGGGACGTCGTCAGCTTGATGGCCCGGCCGCCTGACAGGGGCATGACCGTCTGCACGGAGCCCTTGCCAAACGTGCGGGTGCCAACGACGGTCGCCCGCCGGTGAGCCTGCAACGCGCCGGCCACGATCTCCGAGGCCGATGCGGAACCGCCATTCACCAGAACCACCAGCGGCGCGCCGGCAAGCAGGTCGCCCGGCACCGCATCGTGGCGGAAGGTGGCGTCGCGGGTCCGGCCGCTGGCTGTGACGATCAGCCCTTCATCGAGGAAGGCGTCCGCCACGTCGACGGCGGCGTCGAGTACGCCGCCCGGGTTGTCCCGGAGGTCGAGCACGAGCCCACGGATGCCACCGGCTGTCGACCGGTTCAGTTGCATGAGGTCGCGCCGGAGATCCTTTGCCGTGGTGTCGCTGAACTGGGAGATGCGGATGTAGCCGTAGCCACCGTCGAGCAGCCGGGAGCGGACACTGTGGACGTCCACGACACCGCGCTGGAGGTTGAAGGCCAGCGGCTCTGGAATTCCCTCGCGGGCCACTGTCAGCGTGACATGGCTGCCCGCAGGACCGCGCATGCGGAGAATTGCCTGGCTCACGTTCGAGTGGTCCACCAGCTCACCATCGATCGTGAGCACGGCATCACCGGCCTTGATGCCCGCCCGGTCGGCTGGCGTTCCCTCGATCGGGGTGACCACGCCAACCCGGCCGTCGGCGGGTTGCAGTTCGAGGCCGACACCGGTGTAGGTGCCGCTGGTGTTGATGCGGATCTCCTCGTACTCACGGGGATCCAGGAACTGGGAGTGGGGATCGAGCTCGGCCAGCATGCCGCGGACGGCGTTGTCCATGAGTTGCCGGTCGGAAACCGGCTCCACGTACTCACGCTTAACGCGCTCGAGTATTTCGGCCAGCACCCGGGCGTCGTCGGGGGGCAGGCCGATGGGCAGGACCGACGGCGCCAACAGGGCCGAGGCGTTCAGGCCGGCGGGCGTGAAGCCGGCCAGCACGGCGCCACCAAGGGCGAGTCCAAAGCCCAGCAGGACCCCGGTGAGCAGGGGTAACAAGCCTTTGATACGAAAAGGTTTCACGGCAATCCACGCACCGTAGTGGCTATTGACAGTAGCACAGGGTCCGGCAGCCGGGGATGGACTGGCACACAGTCCGCTAGTTGCCCCACTGGCGGGGGTTTACGGGCCGGCCGTTGCGCCGCACCTCGTAGTAGAGGGCCGGGCGGGCCTGCCCGCCGGTGTCGCCCACATGGGCCAGCAGATCACCGGCCGAGACCCGGTCACCCACCTCACGGGAGAGATCCTGGTTGTGGCCGTAGAGGCTCAGATAGCCCCCGCCATGGTCCAGGACGAGCAGCAGGCCGAGGCCCGGCAGCCAGTCGGCGTAGACCACCTTGCCAGCCCGGATCGTGCGTATTTCCGCGCCGGCAGGCGCCGCGATGAGAACGCCGTCCCAGCGCATCTGGCCGCCGGCCCGGGACTGGCCGAAATCGGCCAGAAGCTGTCCCGCCACCGGCCACTTGCCCTTGCCCAGCGGCTTGCCCTTGGCGGGCTCCGCCGGTGCCTTGTCCGGCGTGCGGGGTTCCTGGCGGGCCCGCGCGGCGGCGCGCTCGAGCTCCCGCAGCACGCGCTCCAGGCTGGCGGCCTGGGTCCGGGCTCTCGCCAGCTGCCGGTTCTGGCCCTTCACCTGCGCATCGAGTTTGGCGACCACCGACGCGCGCTGCTGCCGCGAGCCTTCCAGCTCGGCCAGCTGTTCGCGCCGCCGGGCTTCGAGCGCGGCGAGGGTGGCTTCCTGTACGGTCACCGCCTCCAGCTCCCGCTCCAGGACCTCGAGACTGGCCTGGACGGAACCCAGCAGCTCGCTCCGGCTTTGGGCCAGGTAGGCCAGCCAGGTGAGGCGGCGCCCGACGTCGGCGGGATCCTCCTGATTGAAAAGCGCCCGCACCCGTTCGCTGCCGCCGGTCATGTGGGCGAGGCGCAGCTGGCCGGCCAGCGCGGCCCGCTGGCGGTCGAGACTGGCGCGGGTGGACGCCACCTGCCCGTTGAGTCCATCGAGTCGGCGCTGGGCTTCGGCAAGGTCCCGGCGGGTGGCGTTGAGCGCCTGGCGGGTGCGCGATGCGGCCGTTTCGGCCTCGCGCAGCTGCTTGTCGAACTCACTGCGCCTGGCCCGGTCCTGGCGGGTCTGCTTCTCGAGATCCCGGATGCGATCCCGCACTTTCGCGAGATCGTCCTTCGCCTGGCCCGTGCTCTTCGCGGTGCCAGGGGCGCTTTTCTGGGTGGCCTTCTGGGCAGCCACCGGCCCGCCTGGCAGGGACACGAGCAGCGCCAGCGCGAGACAGGGAAACACACGGATCATCGTCTGGGCAGTTTAGGCCATGGTTATAATGCGCCGCCAGCCAGATCGGACCCCATGAACAAGCTTGTCGAATTCGCTGCAGCGAATCCCTATCTCGTGACCGCGACGGTGCTGATGCTCATCGCGGTCGTCGCCTTCGAGTTGCGCCTGAGGGCCCGTGCCGGCTTCGAGGTGACCGTGGCCGAGACGGTGCGCATGATCAACAACGGCGCCACCGTCGTGGACATCCGGGATGCGGCCCGGTTCGCGGCCGGGCACATCGTCGACGCGGTGAACATCCCGCCTGGCGAGCTCGCGAAGGGCGAGGAAGGCAAGATCAAGAAGAAGCGCGGCGTGGTGGTGGTCTGCGAAAGCGGCAACCAGAGCATGGATTGCGTGCGGAAGCTGCGAGCCGCCGGCTTCGATGGCGCATTCAGCCTCGGCGGCGGCCTGGACACCTGGCAACGCGAGAGCCAGCCGCTGGTTCGCGGCCAGCGCTGATGCCCGGCCCGGTGGTCGAGATGTATGCCAACTCCTGGTGCCCGTACTGCTCGGCCGCCCGGGCGCTGCTCGGCAAGAAGCAGGTGCCGATCGTCGAGATCAACGTCGAGGACTTCCCCGAGCGCCGTGCGGAGATGATCGCGCGCTCTGGCCGGCGAACCGTTCCCCAGATCTTCATCGGCGCCACCCACGTGGGCGGCTACGACGACCTGGCCGCGCTGGAGCGCGCGGGCCAGCTGGATCCGCTGCTGCGGGCCAATCACTGAACTGCGAGAAGCAACATGAGCGACTCCCCCCGGGCAAGCCGGACGGCAAGGGCAATGGCGCGGCCGGCGGCACGCCTGCAGAGGTGACGCGGCTGTTTGGCCTGCGCCGCTTCTACATCAAGGACCTGTCCTTTGAAGCCCCGAATTCCCCCGGCATTTTTTCGGAAGCCGACATCGACCCCGACATCAAGGTAAACCTGCGGACCTCGCAGCGGAACCTGGGCGACGGCCTTTCCGAGGTGGTCCTGCACGTGACCGTCCACGCCGTCGCCGGCCAGCGGACGGTGTTCCTGGTGGAGCTGCAGCAGGCTGGCGCCTTCCAGATCAGCGGCTTTCCACCCGATGAAGCCCGGACCATCCTGGGCATCGCCTGCCCCAATGCGCTGTTTCCCTACGCACGTGAAGCGGTGTCGTCGATCATCCAGCGGGGCGGCTTCGCGCCCATCCTCCTCCAGCCCATCGATTTCACCGCGCTCTTCGCCCAGGCCCAGGCCGAGCGGGCCGCGAAGGCCGCACCCAGCAGGGCAGGCGTAAGGCCTCCCGGGTGTGCTTCCGATGACACCCGCCGCCGGCTTCGCTCCCGATCGCTGTCCTCGGTGCCGGATCCTGGGGCACGGCACTCGCCGTGCAGCTGGGCGCGGGGCGGTCAGCCGGTGACCCTGTGGGGCCGGAACGACGGCGATCTCCGAGGACCTCGCGAGCCACCGGGTCAATCGCCGCTACCTGCCCGGCATCGAACTCCCCGCCAGCGTGCGGCCCGACAGCCGACCTGCGCCGGGTCGTGGGCAGCCACCGCGACCTGCTGGTCTGCGTGCCCAGCCACGCCTTTCGCGCCACGCTGGCGGCGGTGCGCCGCGACCTCGGCCCGGCACCCGCCTTGCCTGGGCCACCAAGGGCTTCGAGCACAGCACCGGGCGCCTGCCCCACGAAGTGGCGGCGGAGGAACTTGGTACCGGCGTCCCGGTGGCGGTGCTGTCGGGCCCGACGTTCGCCCGGGAAGTCGGCGGCCGGGCCTGCCCACGGCCATGACAGTGGCGGCCAGCGAGCCGGCCTTTGCCGTTGCCCTGGCCGCGCGCCTCTCGGACCAGCACGTTCCGCGCCTACACCTCCGACGACATGATCGGCGTCGAGGTCGGCGGCGCCGTGAAGAACGTGCTCGCCATCGGCGCGGGCATTTCCGACGGCCTCGGCTTTGGCGCCAACACGCGCATTGCGCTGATCACGCGCGGGCCTGGTCGAGATGACCCGGCTCGGGCGTTGCGCTCGGTGGCCGGCGCGGCGACATTCATGGGCCTGTCCGGCATGGGCGACCTGGTGCTGACCTGCACGGACGACCAGTCACGCAACCGGCGCTTCGGCCTTGCGATCGCCGCGGGGCCAGACCGCGTTGGATGCGGCGCGGAGCATCGGCCAGGTGGTCGAGGGCCAGTTCGCCGCGAGCGCCGTGCGGGCCGTGGCCGCAGCGGCTCGAGCTGGAGATGCCGATCTGCGAGCAGGTCTACCGGGTGCTGGAAGAGAACGTCGCGCCACAGGAGGCCGTCATGGCGCTGATGGCGCGGGCCCTGAAGCCGGAGTAGCTCGCGCCGGGACGCGGACTCAGGCGAAGCCCTAAGCTGGCGCCAGGCCTCGTACACCACCACCGCCGCGGCATTCGACAGATTCAGGCTGCGCGCCCCGGTTCGCATCGGAATGCGCAGCACCTGCTCCGCGGACAGCGCGGCCAGCAGGTCGGCTGGCAACCCGCTGCTTTCCGGGCCCAGGAGAAACGCGTCGCCCCGGGCGAAGAACGGCTCCGTATGGTGCCGCGCGCCCCGGGTGGAGATGGCAAACAGTCGCGGCTTGCCGAGGCTGACGAGGCAGTCCGTCGAGGCTGTCGTGCTGCCGCACTGTGGCCCATTCATGGTAGTCCAGCCCCGCCCGGCGCAGTTGCGCATCCTCCAGGGTGAACCCGAGCGGCTTCACCAGGTGCAGCGTGGTCCCGGTGTTGGCGCAGAGGCGTATGATGTTGCCCGTGTTCGGAGGGATCTCCGGGCGAAACAGAATCAGATTGAACACAGCCGTGTCTCCAGCCTCCGCCGCCGATTCCAGCCTGCTCGCCACCACATTTTGCGGGCTCCCCTTCGCGTCGCCCATCGTCCTGCTGTCGGGCTGCGTCGGGTTCGGTGAAGAATACACACGGGTGGCCGGCTTCTCGAACCGGGACGCCGGCGCGATCGTGCCTCAAGGGCACCACGCTGCACGCCGCGGCTCGGCAACGAGCCCCACCGGATCGCCGAGACCCCCATGGGCATGCTCAACGCCATCGGCCTGCAGAATCCGGGCGTCGATGCCGTCGTCAGCCGCATTCTCCCCGCCCTGGATTTCAGCGAGACCCGCTTCATCGCCAATGCCTGCGGCTCCACGATCGAGGAGTATGTGGAGGTGTGCCGGCGCTTTGATGACTCACCGATAGATGCCATCGAGATCAACATCAGCTGCCCGAACGTCAAGGAGGGCGGCGTGGCCTTCGGCAACTACCCGGAGGTGTCGGCGCGAGTGGTGGCGGCCTGCCGGAAGGCGACGAAGAAGCCGCTGATCACCAAGCTGTCGCCCGAACCAGACCGACATCCGGGAGAACGCCCGGCGGTGCATCGAGGCCGGCACGGATGCCTTCGCCGTCATCAACACCCTGATGGGCATGGCGGTGGATGTGGAGAAGCGACGGCCGGTGCTGGCCAACGTGCAGGGCGGCCTGTCGGGCCCGGCCATCAAGCCGATCGCCCTACTGAAGACCTGGCAGGTGTACCAGGAAGCTGCTCCCCACAAGGTGCCGATCATCGGCCAGGGCGGGATCACCACGGCCACCGATGCCCTGGAGTTCCTGATCGCCGGCGCTTCGGCGGTGGGCGTCGGCACGGCACTGTTCTACGACCCGCTGGTCTGCCAGAAGATCAACGCCGGGATCGCGGATTACCTCCGCCGGCACGGGTTCCGGAACGTCGGCGAGGTGGTGGGCACCCTGGCCACGGGCAGCAGCTCGGCGACCCAGAAAAATGTGTCCGCGGTCGGCACCGCTGGCTGACTGTCTACTCTACTGTCTATACGATGACGTCTATGTGGATACACACTAAGAGCTAGCTTATTCAGAGAGTTAAGATTAATTCGAAAATACACGACGGCCGTGTTATTTTCGCCGCGTGAAGAATGTAACTGTCAGCCTCGACGACGATACCGCCGTCGGCGCCCGCCAGTTGGCGGCCGAGCAGAATGTCAGCCTGTCCCGGTTGATCGGCCAGTTGCTCGAGCAGCATCTGAAGGAATCCCGGGACTACGCTCGTGCGATGCGACGGTACCTGGCGCGGACCCCGGTGGTGCTGAACCAGGCCGGCGTTCCCTACCCGCCGCGGGACACACTGCATGACCGTTCCGGTCTTCGTTGATACCAACGTCTTTCTCTACGCTCGCGACAGTCGCGAGGCGGTGAAGCAGCCCCTGGCCGCCGAGTGGCTCGCCTCGCTCTGGCGACAGCAGACCGGCCGGACGAGCACGCAGGTGTTGTCGGAGTTCTATGTCAACGCCACCCGGAAACTGGACCCGGGGATGAGTCCCGAATTAGCCTGGGATGATGTCGAGGCACTCATGACCTGGCGCCCCCAGGCACTCGACGCCGCCGTCCTGGCAGGAGGGCGGCGGATCCAGGTTCGCTACGGACTCAGCTGGTGGGACAGCACGGTCGTGGCCGCGGCACAGGAGCAGGGATGCGGCCTGCTGCTCACGGAGGATCTGCAGGACGGCATGGTGATCGACGGACTGACCGTCCGCAGCCCCTTTACCCTGGGTGTCCGGGATGATGCGGCCCCCTACCTGGTCGCGCCAGTCGTCGTGAGCCGTCATCGCCCCCGTGGCAGGCCGCGGCGCACGCGACTCCCCAAGCCGGCCTGAAAGGGCCTACTCCAGACCGTGCTCCCGGATCTTCCGGGCAAGCGTGTTGCGCCCCCACCCCAGCAACTTGGCCGCGTCCTGCCGGTGGCCCCGGGCGTTGGCGAGGGCCGCCGTGATCAGGGTCTTCTCGAACTCGGGGAGCGCCGTGTCGAGGAGCGGCTTCCCGTCGGGATCCTGCAGGGCGCCCTCCGCCCAGCGGGCCAATCGCAGCGACCAGTCCGCTGAACTTGCCCGGCCTGCCGCCTGGCCACCAAGCTCGTCAGGGATGTCTTCTGGACGGATCTCGGCGCCCGGCGCCGTGACCGTGAGCCGGCGGCAGGCGTTGACGAGCTGGCGCACGTTGCCGGGCCAGTCGAAGCTCACCAGCAGGCTCAGTGCCTCAGGCGTAATGCGCTTCGGCGGCGTGCCCAGCTCCCGGGCAGCGTCCCGCAGGTAGAAGTCCAGGAGCAGCGGGATGTCATCCCGGCGTTCCCGGAGCGGCGGCGTGACGATGTGGATGACGTTGAGGCGGTGGAAGAGGTCCTCCCGGAACCTGCCCGACTGCACGGCCGCCGTCAGTTCCTGGTTGGTGGCGGCGATCACCCGCACGTCCACCCGGATCGGCATCTGGCCGCCCACCCGGTAGAACTCGCCCTCGGCCAGGACACGCAGCAGCCGCGTCTGGAGCGCCGGGGACATGTCGCCGATCTCGTCCAGGAACAGGGTCCCCCCGTCGGCCTGCTCGAAACGGCCGATGCGCCGGCTGTCGGCCCCCGTGAAGGCGCCCCGCTCGTGGCCGAAGAGCTCCGACTCCAGCAGCTCGGAGGCGATCGCGGTGGTGTTCAGCGCGATGAACGGTTGCTGGGCCCGGGGACTGTGCTCGTGCAGGGCCCGGGCTACCAGTTCCTTGCCGGTGCCGGATTCACCCGTGATCAGCACCGTCATGCTTGAGCGCGAGAGCCGGCCGATGGTGCGAAACACCTCCTGCATCGCGGGTGCACGGCCGATCATCGTCGGCACCGGCCGGTCGGGCTCCACCTGGCCGCCGGTGATCCGGGGCCCGAAGCGCCCGGCACGGCGCACCAGCGCCACTGCATCATCCACATCGAAGGGCTTGGGCAGGTACTCGAACGCACCGCCCTGGTAGGCCGCGACGGCGCTGTCCAGGTCCGCATGGGCGGTGATCACGATCACGGGGAACGAGTAGCCGTCCTTGACGATCCGGCGCAGGGCTTCCATGCCATCGGTGCCGGGCATGCGCACGTCGGAGATCAGCACGTCGGGCTGCTCCGTGCGCAGCGCCTCAAAGAGGTTGTCGGCAGACTCGAAGGTCCGGGTGTTCATACCCTCGTTGTTGAGCGCGCGATCCAGGACCCAGCGTACGGAGGCATCGTCGTCCACGACCCAGACGGAAAGCTCGCGGCCGTTCATGCGACCTCCGGGGCAGGCGCAACCGCCGGTAGCCGCACCGTGAAGACGGTCCTGCCCGGCCGTGACTGGTACTCGATCAGGCCACCGTGGCGGCTCACCAGGTCCTGGGAGATGGGCAGGCCGAGACCGGTGCCATCCGGCCGCCCGGTGACCAGCGGGTAGAAGATGGACTCGGCCAGGTCGGCGGGCACACCTGGACCGTTGTCCTCGATCTCGATGGAGAGCACCAGCTTGTGGCGGATGGCGCCGATGGGAAAGTTGGTCAGGGCCCGGGTGCGGAAGATCACGTGCCCGTCCTGCGCAATGGACTGGACGGCGTTGCGGGTGATATTCAGCAGCGCCTGCATCAGCTGGTCAGGATCGGCGGACAGCGGGGGCAGGCTGGGATCATAGTCGCGAATCAGCTTGACGGCTTCCCGGTGCTCGCTCGCGATGAGGGCCACGACGCGCTCCAGCACTTCGTGCACATTCACGTCCTTGCGTTGCGGCCGGCGGACGGGGCCGAGCAGGCTGTCGGTCAGGGAAGTCAGGCGATCGGCCTCACCGATGATGATCCGGGTGAACTCCCGAAGTTCCGGCGTGGGCAGCTCCCGCTCCAGGAGCTGGGCCGCGCCACGCAGGCCACCCAGGGGATTCCGGATCTCGTGGGCCAGCTGGCGGATCATGCGCCGGCTGGCGTCCCGCTGGCTGATCAGCGCGTGCTCCCGGTCGATCTGCCGCCACTGAGTGGCATCTGACAGTTCGACGATGACCCGCTTGCCGGCGCCCCGGAGCGGGGACACGTGGCAGGCTACTTCGATCGGGTTCTCGCTCTTGTGGGCCACAGTGACAGTGACGAGCTGGCCGAAGATCTCGCCCTCGGTCGCCGCGCGGCGCAGAAGGTCCTCCACGCTCCGGAGGCTCGGCAGGAGTGACTGCAGGGTGCGGCCGAGACTGTGCCGGGCGCTCATGCCGAGGAGGTCCTCGGCACCCGCGTTGAGATAGACGAGGGTGCCGTCGGGATCGACGATCAGAACTGCGGTGGCAAGGCTGCCAAGGATGTCGGTGGGCAGTGGCGCCGCGGCAGGCGGCTGCCCGGGAGACGGACCCGCTAGGGCCTTGCGATCGGCGGTCTCGGCGCCGGCACCGGATTGGGCAGCGCCGTCTGACGCACGAAGAAGCGCGTGGTCGGGCTCGCGACCAGGGGTCTCCCCTGGGCGTCCACCACTTCGACCTGCAGCGAGTGTTCCCCGCGAAAAACCTCCTCGAACCTCACCCGGGTGCTCCCCGGGTCCGCCACCGCCGTCCGGCCATCCAGGGTGAACTGCAGGGCATGACCCGGTTGCAACGGGGGCTGCACCGCCGCCGCGACGTCCAGTTGGCCCTCGATATTCCACAGTACCTGTTCCTGCGCCGGGCTCGTGATAGTCAGAGACTGGTAGCGGGCGACCGGTGCCCGGGGCTCGTTGTCGGGCTCCTGGCTGCTGGCGCCTGGGCTGGCGGCATCGGGCGAGCGGCTGGCTGGGGGACTGACGGTGATCGTGATCCGTTCAGCTCCGGGCTGTGGCCGGTCGGAGAAGTGGATTTGCCCGTCGGCACCCATCCAGCGATAGACCTCTGCCGCTCCTGTCGTTGCGGTTGCGGCGAGGACCAGCGACAGAAGAATGAACGCGCGGTGCATCTTTCAAGCATACGCCCCCGGCCTGGAGGCAGCCAGCGCCCGGCACGCACCTTTGCGTGCCGGGCGCCGTCGTCCGTCGTTATGTCAGAGGCTGTAATACAGCTCGAACTCGAGCGGGTGCGTGGCCATGCGGATGCGCGTGACCTCGGCCATCTTGAGCGAGATGTAGGCATCGATCAGGTCGTCGCTGAAGACGTTGCCGGCCTTGAGGAAGTCCCGGTCCTTGTCGAGGGATTCGAGAGCCTGCTCCAGCGAGAAGCAGACCTTCGGAATCTTCGCGTCTTCCTCCGGCTCCAGGTCGTAAAGATCCTTGTCCATGGCTTCGCCCGGATTGATCTTGTTCTGGATGCCATCGAGGCCGGCCATCATCATTGCGGCAAATGCGAAATACGGATTGGCCGTGCTGTCTGGAAACCGCACCTCGATGCGGCGGCCCTTCGGGTTCGCGATGAAGGGAATCCGGATCGACGCCGAGCGATTGCGGGCCGAGTAGGCCAGCATCACGGGCGCCTCGAAGCCGGGCACCAGGCGCTTGTAGCTGTTGGTGCTCGGGTTGGTCAGCGCGTTGATCGCCTTGGCGTGCTTCATGATGCCGCCGATGTAGTACATCGCAATCTGGGACAGGCCACCGTACAGGTCGCCCGTGAACAGGTTCTTGCCGCCCTTGGCCAGGGACTGGTGCACGTGCATGCCGCTGCCGTTGTCGCCAACGAGCGGCTTCGGCATGAACGTGGCGGTCTTCCCGTAGGCGTGGGCGACGTTCTGCACGACGTACTTGAGGATCTGTACCTCGTCACCCTTCGTCACCAGGCTGCCGAACCTCACCCCTATTTCGCACTGGCCGGCAGTGGCGACCTCGTGATGGTGCACCTCGACCCCGAGGCCCATTTCCTCGAGCGTGAGGCACATCTGGGAGCGGATGTCCTGCAGGGCGTCCACCGGCGGCACGGGGAAGTAGCCGCCCTTGATGCCGGGCCGGTGGCCGGTGTTGCCGTTCTCGTATTCCTTCTTCGAGTTCCAGGCACCTTCCTCGGAATCGATCCGGTAGAAGGAGCCATTCATGTCGGCGCCATAGCGCACGTCGTCGAAGATGAAGAACTCGTTCTCGGGGCCGAAGAAGGCCTGGTCGGCGATGCCGGTGGACTTCAGGTAGGCCTCGGCGCGCTTCGCAGTCATGCGCGGGCAGCGGGTGTAGCCCTGCATCGTGGAGGGTTCGTACACATCGCACCGGACCGTGGCGGTGGTGTCTTCCATGAAGGGGTCGATGACGATGGTCGATGCGTCAGGCATCAGGACCATGTCGGACTCCTGGATGCCCTTCCAGCCGGCGATGGAGGAGCCGTCGAACATCTTGCCGTCTTCAAAGAAGCTGGCGTCGACGGTGTGCGCGGGGATGGTCAGATGCTGCTCTTTGCCGCGGGTGTCGGTGAAGCGCAGATCGACGAACTTGGCCTCTTTCTCCTTTAGGAGATTCAGGGCATTGGCAGGCGTGGTCATGTCGGCTCCTTACGGTATGGGGCGGTAATGGCGAAAGCGGGGCTGCCGGAATCATTCTTCCTGCGGGTGGGCCTGGGCAGCGGCGCCCTATCCTATTGCAATGGCCGTGCCAAAAGCGAGCGAAAGCTAAGTGATTAACTCTATTGAAAAATAACCTGAGACGGCCCCCGCGACTGCATCAGAATAGTGCAACCGGAACGGCGAACGCACTACTTCTGTGCGGCGTCCCGGCGCGAATGCCCGGAGCCGGCGACCGCTTACGCCGGGAGCTATCGAGGCTATACTTCCGCGCCCTTCGCCCTCGGACTTTCTGCTTGACGCAGTCGAAACGCCCCCGGACGTTTCAGGACCTGATCCTGGCGTTGCAGCGCTACTGGGCCGACCAGGGCTGCGTGATCCTGCAGCCCTACGACATGCCGATGGGTGCCGGCACCTTTCACTCCGCCACCTTTCTCCGGGCCATCGGCCCCGAGCCCTGGAGCGCTGCCTTCGTGCAACCCAGCCGCCGGCCCACCGACGGCCGCTACGGCGAGAACCCCAACCGGTTGCAGCACTACTACCAGTTCCAGGTAGTGATCAAACCCTCGCCCCTGGATTTCCAGCAGCTCTACCTGGATTCGCTGCGGGCCCTGGACATCGATCCTCTGGTCCACGACATCCGTTTCGTGGAGGACAACTGGGAGTCACCCACGCTGGGTGCCTGGGGCCTTGGCTGGGAGGTGTGGCTGAACGGTATGGAGGTCACCCAGTTCACGTACTTCCAGCAGGTCGGCGGGCTGGACTGCCGGCCCGTGACCGGTGAGATCACCTACGGGCTGGAGCGCATCGCCATGTACCTGCAGGGCGTGGCGAGCGTCTACGACCTTACCTGGACCGACGGCCCGCTCGGCCGCGTCACTTACGGCGACGTGTTCCACCAGAATGAGGTGGAAATGTCCCGCTATAACTTCGAGGCCGCAGACACGGCGGTGCTCGTGCCGCGTTTCGACGCCGCGGAACGGGCGTGCCGTGGGCTCATCGAGGGGGGCCTCACCCTGCCCGCCTACGAGCAGGTCCTTGAGGCATCCCACACCTTCAATCTCCTCGACGCCCGCCGTGCCATCTCGGTCAGCGAGCGGCAGCGCTATATCCTGCGGGTGCGCGAGATGGCCCGCTCGGTGGCCCAGGCCTATCACGACAGCCGGGCCGCGCTCGGGTTCCCCATGCTGGCCCGGGTGCCGGCGACCTCCACCTGAGACATGCCAATCCGGCCATGACAGACACAGCGGATTTCCTGGTCGAGATTGGCACGGAAGAGCTGCCGCCCAAGTCGCTCGTTGACCTGGAGCGGGCCTTTGCCAGTCAGCTCCAGGACGGATTGAAGGGCGCGAGCCTGAGCTTCTCTACCCTGCGCTCCTTCGCGACGCCCCGCCGGCTTGCGGTGCTGGTTGGTGGCCTGCAGCTGGAACAGCCCGTGCGGACCATCGAGAAGCGCGGTCCGCCCGTATCGGTCGCCTTCAACGCCGACGGCTCGCCGACCCGGGCGGCCGTCGCCTTCGCGGAAGGTTGTGGCGTGGCGGTGGACGCTGTGGGCCGGATGGAAACGCCGAAGGGTGCCTGGCTGTTTCACAGCGCGACGGCACCGGGCCGCCCGGCCACCGAGCTGCTCACCGGCATCGTCACGGCGGCCCTGGCCGCACTGCCGATCCCCCGGCGCATGCGCTGGGGCAGCGGCGAAGCAGAGTTCGTCCGGCCCGCCCACTGGATCGTGATGTTGCTGGGCAACGTCGTTCTCGACGCACCGGTCCTCGGCCTGGTCCCCGGCCGCACGACCCGCGGGCATCGCTTCCACGCCCCTGCCGAGCTGGTCATTGGCAAGCCAGCGGACTACCCGGCGCTGCTGGCGGACAGGGGCAAGGTGATCCCGGACTTTGCGACCCGGCGCGACCGGGTCCGCCAGCTGGCCGACGCGGCGGCGCTGGCGGCAGGCGGGCACGCCGTGTACAGCGACGAACTCCTCGACGAAGTGGCCGGGCTCGTGGAATGGCCGGTGGCCATCACCGGCGGCTTCGACTCCAAGTTCCTGCGCCTGCCCGAGGAAGTCCTGATCGCCACGCTCCAGGGACACCAGCGCTATTTTCCGGTCCGCGATGCGGCCGGCGGCCTGATGGCTCGCTTCATCACCACCGCCAACCTGGAAAGCAGGGACCCGGACCAGGTGCGGCAGGGCAACGAGCGCGTCATTCTGCCCCGGCTTTCCGACGCGGCATTCTTCTGGGACCAGGACCGCAAGTCGCCGCTCGCTGCACGCGTGGAGCGGCTGGGTACCGTCGTCTTCCAGCAGGGTCTCGGCAGTCTCCTGGACCGCTCCCGGCGCGTGGCGACCCTCGGCAGCGAACTCGCCAGCACGCTGGGCCATGACGCCGCCGTCGTGGAACGGGCAGCCCTCCTGGCCAAGGCGGACCTCCTGACGCAGATGGTGGGCGAGTTCCCCGAGCTCCAGGGACGCATGGGTTTTCACTACGCGATCCAAGACGGTGAGTCGGCGGCGGTCGCTACCGCTATTGAGGAGCAGTACCTGCCCCGCCACGCCGGCGACCGCTTGCCGGGCTCGACGGCAGGTCGCGCACTGGCCATAGCCGACAGGGCCGACACCCTCGCCGGTGTGTTTGCCCTCGGCAAGCGCCCGAGCGGCAACAAGGATCCCTTCGGCCTGCGCCGGGCGGCGCTCGGCCTGCTGCGCATCCTCGTGGAAGACGGCGTGGACCTGGACCTGGTGGCACTGCTGTCCCGGGCGATCGCCCTGCAGCCCTGCAACGTCAAGGATCCGGCGGCCCTCACTGGCGAGTTGTTCGACTTCATCATGGAACGCGGAAGAGCCTGGTATCTCGAGGGCCTGGCCCCGGGCCTGCCCGCCGGGGCGGTGACTGCCGAGACCTTCGAGGCAGTACGGCTGCGGCGGCCGGCGTCACCCGTCGACTTTCACGCACGGCTGCTTGGCGTCCGGTCGTTCCTGGGCCTGCCGGAAGCCGAGAGCCTGGCCGTGGCGAACAAGCGCATCGCCAACATCCTCCGGACCACCGGTGCCGGCGATCTGCGGGTTGACCCGGCCCTGTTCGAGGCCGGCGAGGAGCGCGCCCTGCACGCCGCCATCGAGAAGATCGGCGGGACCCATCGCCAGCACCTGGCACGCCGTGACTACCGGCAGGCTCTGCAGGGCCTCGCTGCCCTCAAGTCGCCCGTCGACGCCTTCTTCGAAGCCGTCCTGGTCATGGCCGACGTGCCCGCCGTGCGGAACAACCGCCTCGCCCAGCTGCGCCGGCTCCGCGAGCTGTTCCTGGACGTGGCTGACCTGTCCTGCCTGTCGACTCCCGGCACCTAGGACTGCCGGGCAGATCCCGGAACCATGGCCGCCGCTGACACGATCCGCCTGGTCGTCCTCGACCGGGATGGGGTCATCAACCGGGAATCACCCGACTTCATCCGGCGGCCCGAGGACTGGGTTCCCCTTCCCGGCAGCATCGCAGCCATCGCCGACCTCGCGCGCGCCGGCTTCCGCGTGGCGGTGGCCACCAACCAGTCCGGCGTTGGCCGTGGGTTGTTCTCGGCGGACACGCTTGCGGCGATACACGACCGCATGACGAAGACCGTGGAAGCCCAGGGCGGCCGGCTCGACGGTGTCTGGTTCTGCCCACACAGCCCGGCAGACGGTTGTGAGTGCCGGAAGCCGCTGCCGGGACTGCTGCGGCAAATCGAAGCTCACTATGGCATCCCGCTTCGAGGGAAGCCGGTGATCGGTGACTCGTACCGTGACCTGGAAGCTGCATGGCGCGTCGGCGCCCGGGCGATACTCGTGCGGACGGGTAACGGCCCGGAGACGGAGCGTCGGTTGGCGGCTGGTGCGGCGGTCGAGGTGTTCACCGACCTGGCCTCCGCAGCTGCGGCACTGATTGCGGAGACCCGGATCCCTTGATCCTGATCAGGTCAGTTCTGTTCACGCTGCTGATGGCCCTGAGCGTCCTGCCCTGGAGCATCGTGATCGTCGTCGGGCGGTTCATCGGGGGCTACCCCGCCGCCTACGCCCTGGTCGTGAACTGGGTTCGAGGCTGCCTCTGGCTGCTGCAGGAGCTCTGCCAGCTCAACTTCCGGGTTGAAGGCACGGAGCACATTCCCGCCAGGAATTCGGTGGCCCTGCTGAAACACTCTTCCGCCTATGAAACGCTGGTGCAGTTTCTCCTGTTTCCGCGCCAATGCTGGGTCGTGAAGCACGAGTTGATGTGGGCCCCGTTCCTGGGCTGGGCGGTCTGGGCCATCCGGCCCATTGCCATCGATCGCGGCGCGGGCCAGAAGGCGATCACTCAGGTGTTGTCGATGGGCAGGGCCCGGCTGGAGGAAGGCCACTGGGTGATGATCTTCCCGGAAGGCACGCGGGTTCCCGCGGGGGAAACCCGGCGTTACGGTCTGAGTGGCGTGCTGCTGGCCCGGGAGTCGGGCCGGCTGCTCGTGCCAGTGGCCCACAACGCCGGCGACTACTGGCCGCGCCGGGGCTGGGTGAAGTGGCCCGGCACGGTGACGTTCCGCATTGGCCCGCCCGTGGACCCGAGCGGCCGCGAACCGCGGCAGGTCAACGAGGAGATCCAGGCCTGGGTCGAGGCCCAGGTTGCCGAACTGCGGGCTTCGAAAGCCCCGGTTGACGGCCCTCGCCGTTAGATGTCGAGATTCTCCGCTGCCAGCGCGTTGCGCTCGATGAACTCCCGTCGCGGTTCGACCTGGTCGCCCATCAGCGTGGTGAAGATCTCGTCCGCCGCCACGGCGTCCTCGATCCGCACCTGCATCAGGCGCCGGCTCTCCGGGTTCACGGTCGTCTCCCAGAGCTGTTCCGGGTTCATCTCGCCGAGGCCTTTGTAGCGCTGGATCGTCTGGCCCCGGCGCGCCTCGCCCATCAGCCAGTCCATTGCCTCACGGAAGCTGGTGACGTCACGTTGCTGCTCACCGCGGACGATGTACGCGCCCGCCCCGATCAGGCCCTGCAGGCTGTTGGCCAGGTCGGCGATCTTCCGGTACTCGGGGAGCTCGAAGAAGCGCAAAGGCCAGTCCACGCGCTCGTCGACACCGTGCCGCGCGCGACGGACAGCGAAGCCCTGCACGCCTTCGTCGTTAGAAGCCAGGTCGACCCGGTAGACGATGCTGTCGCCATTGGTGGTTGCCATCAGGGCCTTCTGCAGGCCGGCAGCCCACTGCGTTAGCCAGGCGCGATCGCCAAAGCGGGCTGCCGTCACTTCCGGCTGATAGAGCAGCTGCTCGAGCACCCGGGTATCGTAGCGGCGCGTTAGTCGCTGGATCATCGCCGACACGATCACGAACTGCTCGGCGAGGGTCCGCAGGGCATCGCCCTGCAACGGGGCGTCCTTGCCGTTGACGTGCAGAGCCGCGTTGTCGAGCGCCGACTTGAGCAGCAGGGTGTTCAGCTCGACGTCGTCCTTGACGTAGGTTTCCACCTTGCCGCGCTTGACCTTGTAGAGCGGCGGCTGCGCGATGTAGATGTGACCTCGCTCCACGAGCTGGGGCATCTGCCGGTAGAAAAACGTCAACAGCAGCGTGCGGATGTGGGAGCCGTCCACGTCGGCGTCGGTCATGATGATGATGCGGTGGTAGCGCAGCTTGTCCGGGTCGAAATCCTCCCGGCCGATGCCGCAGCCCAGCGCCGTGATCAGCGTGCCGACCTCGGCGGAGCCGAGCATCTTGTCGAAGCGGGCCTTCTCGACGTTGAGGATCTTGCCCTTCAGTGGCAGCACGGCCTGGGTGCGGCGATCACGGCCCTGCTTCGCGGAGCCGCCTGCGGAATCGCCCTCGACCAGGAACAGCTCGGAAAGCGCCGGATCCTTTTCCTGGCAGTCGGCAAGTTTGCCGGGCAGGCCCGCGATGTCCAGGGCACCCTTGCGGCGGGTCATCTCCCGCGCCTTGCGCGCGGCTTCGCGGGCGCGGGCCGCGTCGATCAGCTTGGACGCAATGATCTTGGCTTCGGCCGGATGCTCGAGCAGGAACGATTCCAGGAACTCGCCGACGACGGTCTCGACCGCAGCCTTCACCTCGGACGAGACGAGCTTGTCCTTGGTCTGGGACGAGAACTTCGGGTCGGGCAGCTTCACCGAGAGGACGGCGGTCAGGCCTTCCCGCGCGTCGTCACCGGTGGTCGCGACTTTCTCTTTGCGCGAGCTCAGCTCCTTCTCGATGTAGGTGTTCAGCGTGCGGGTCAATGCCGCGCGGAAACCGGAGAGGTGCGTGCCGCCGTCCTTCTGGGGAATGTTGTTCGTGTAGCAGAACATGTTTTCCTGGTACCCGTCGTTCCACTGGAGCGCACACTCGACGACGATCAGGTCGACGGTGCGCTCGAAGTAAATGACGGAACTGTGGATCGGCATCTTGTTGCGGTTGAGGTGCTCGACGAAGGCGCGGATGCCGCCCTCGAACTCGAACACGTCCTCCTTGCCGTCCCGTTCGTCCAACAGGTGGATACGAACGCCCTGGTTCAGGAAGGACAGCTCCCGGAGCCGCTTGGCCAGGATGTCGTAGTGGAACTGGATGTTGGTGAAGATCTGGGGACTGGGCCTGAAGCGGATGACCGTGCCCCGCTTCTTCGACTCCCCCGTGACGGCCAGGGGCGCGTCGGGCTCGCCCAGACGGTAGCGCTGCTCGTGGACTTTCCCTTCCCGGTTGATGGTCAGGTCCAGGACCTCGGAGAGGGCATTGACGACGGACACGCCCACGCCGTGGAGACCACCGGAGACCTTGTAGGAGCTGCTGTCGAACTTACCGCCGGCGTGGAGGACGGTCATGATCACCTCGGCGGCGGAAACTCCTTCCTCCGGGTGCATATCTACGGGGATCCCGCGCCCATCGTCGGTGACCGTGACGGATTCGTCGGCGTGGATGGTGACCGTGATATTGGTGCAGTGGCCGGCGAGGGCCTCGTCGATGGAGTTATCGACGACTTCGAAAACCATGTGGTGAAGACCGGTGCCGTCATCGGTGTCGCCGATGTACATGCCGGGCCGCTTTCGAACCGCGTCGAGGCCCTTTAAGACCTTGATATTACTGGAATCGTAGCGTTCTGATTCGACCATGAAAGACCCCGGATGACTAGCCGGAAATTATAGCACTTGAGCTTGCAACTCGACCCATGTTCCACGTGAAACGCCCTGGCGCCAGCTGGCAGGGAAACTGCGGCCGGATCAAGAGAGGTGACAAACGCCTGGGCCGGCACGGCCGCAACCTCGCTGAGGAGGCGGGCCAGGTGCTCCCGGTCCAGATCGGCACCGGGTTCGTCCAGCAGGAGCACGATGGTCTGGCCCCGGGCCTCCGAGACCAACTCCACTTGGGCGAGGGTCAGAGCTGCTGCCACCAACTTCTCCTGACCCCGGGAGACCGTGTCCCGGGCCCGCCGGGTGCGAACCCTGATCTGGATATCGGACCGGTGGGGCCCCACCGTACTGGTTGCCATCTGCAGATCCCGATCCCGGCTGGCGATCAGGGCTTCCGCCAGGCCACTGCCCTCGGCCCATCCGGACAGGTACCCGAATTCGATATCGGCCCCCAACAGGCGCTCCCCGACCAGCGCCACCCGAGTTAGCAACTTTCCCAGGAAGCGGCGGCGACAGGCATCCACCAGGGTGCCGTCGGCCACGAGGCTCTCGTCCCAGACCCAAGCAGCCGGACCGCTTCGGGTCTTTAGGGCGGCATTTCGCTGCTGGAGCGCCCGGCGATACCGCTGCCAGGCGGGAAGGAACGTTGGTTCCACGTGGAACACGCCCCAGTCCAGGAACTGACGGCGCCCCGCGGGAGCGCCGCTGACCAGCTCGTGGCTGGCAGGATCCAGGATCTGGACGGGCAGGGCCCGCGCCAGATCGGCGCGGGTCCCCGGGGCACCGTCCACCCGGATGGCCAGACCGTCGGCCCGGGAAATCTCCAACCCAACTCTACCGGCCACCCCCACCCCCAATCGGGCAAACAGGGTGGCCCGATCGGCCTCGAAGTTGATGGTGGCTTCGGCCCGCGCGGCCCGGAAGGAGCCGCCGCGGCCTAGAAAGTAGAGGGCCTCCAGGAGGCTGGTCTTGCCGGATGCGTTTGCACCAGCCACCAGATTGAATCCGGGCCCGGGCTGGAAGGTGACGCCGACTCGAAGCAGCGAAATGACCCGAGCTGGACCTCGGCAATCACCGGGGCCGGGGCGGGCGACGTCACATCAGAGCCGCATCGGCATCACGACATAGCGGGCCTGCACGGGACCCGGGCCGCTGATCAGGCAGCTGCTGTTGGCGTCCACGAACCCCATCTCCACCTGCTCGCTATCCACCGCCGCGAGGGCATCCAGCAGGTAATTGACATTGAAGCCGATTTCCAGGGACTGCCCGGTGTACTCCACCTCGAGCTCGTCCCGGGCCTCTTCCTGGTCCGGATTGTTGGCTTGAATGCGCAGGGTGGCGTCCGCCAACTCCAGGCGAACGCCCCGGTATTTTTCGTTGGAGAGGATGGCCGCCCGCTGCAGGGCCTGGCGCAGCACGTCCCGGCCCGCCCTCAGGATATTGCCCTGGGGCTTCGGAATCACCCGCTCATAATCCGGGAAACGCCCGTCAATAAGCTTTGATGTGAAGCGAATGTCGCCGATCGTGGCGCGAACGTGATTACTACCAATGGCCAGCACTACGGTGCCGTCCCCCGTCAGGAGGCGCTGCAGCTCCTGGACGCCCTTGCGGGGAATGATGACCTGGTGGCCTTCCGCCTTGGCGCTCTTCCCATTGCCCTTGGCCCCTTCGGTGGCCAACTCACACAGGGCGAGGCGATGGCCGTCAGTGGCGACAGCCCGGACCATCTTCTTGCCAGTCTCCAGGAGCAGCCCATTCAGGTAGTAGCGCACGTCCTGCTGGGCCATCGCGAAATGGGTCTTCTCGAGCAACGTACGGAGATCCACCTGGCTCAGCTGCAGACTCTGCAGCGGCTCCACGTCATCCACCACCGGGAACTCCGCAGCAGGCAGAGTGCCCAGCACGAAGCGGGAGCGCCCGGACTTGATGACCAGTCGGTCACCGTCGAGCTGGACCTGCACGTTCGCGTCGTCGGGCAAGGCCCGACAAATGTCGAGCAGCTTGCGTCCTGGCACCGTCACTTCCCCGCCACTATCGGACTTGTCGAGGGGTACTCGTGCCACGAGCTCGACCTCGAGGTCCGTGCCGGTCACCGAGAGCTCCTGGCCCTTCACCACGAGCAGCACGTTGGCGAGGATCGGCATCGTCTGCCGGCGTTCCACGACACCAATGACGGCCTGGATCGGCTTCAGCAGCGTTGAGCGTGACGTCGTGAACTTCATCCCCGGATCATCCTATGCAGCTGGCTTTCTGTAATTACTGTTCTTCGTCAAAGACTACTTAGTAGTAGTTATTAGGGAGGCCTTCGCCTGTTGATGACGGACATCCGGAGCTGGAAATACAGGCGTTTTGGTCCAATTCGTGCTGTGCGCTAACCGACGGAGGGACAATGTAGCACCTGTGTGGAACCTGTGGGCCTTTCGGCGCGCCCCATTTGTCCACAGCATACCCACGGACCGTACCCGGGATAATCACGGGGGCAATTCACGACTTCACGTGACGCACTCACGCCGTGAGGATCCGGATCAGATTCTGGTAGTCCTCGCGCACCCGCGACTCGGTTTCCCGCAGCAGCTTCACCCGGCGGCAGGCGTGCAGAACGGTCGTGTGATCGCGCCCGCCGAACTGGTCGCCGATCTCCGGCAGGCTGTGATTGGTGAGTTCCTTCGCCAGGCTCATGGCGATCTGGCGCGGGCGGGTGATCGACCGGTTCCGGCGCTTGGAGAGCAGGTCGGCCACGCGCACCTTGCTGTACTCGGCCACGATCTTCTGGATGTTCTCGATCGTGACGAGGCGGTCCTGGAGGGCGAGGAGGTCGCGCAGGGCGTCCTTGGCGAACTCCAGGGTGATCGGTCGCCCGGTGAACGTGGAATTGGCCACGACCCGGTGCAGGGCGCCTTCCAGCTCCCGGACGTTGGAGCGGATCCGCTGGGCGATGAAGAAGGCCACCTCCTCCGGCAATTCCTTGTGGGCCGCCGCCGCCTTGCTCATGAGGATGGCCACGCTGGTCTCGAGTTCCGGCGGCTCGATGGACACCGTCAGTCCCCAGCCGAAGCGGGACTTCAGGCGCTCCTCTAACCCATTGACTTCTTTGGGATATCTGTCGCAGGTGAGAATCACCTGGCGCTGGTCTTCCAACAGGGCGTTGAAGGTGTGGAAGAACTCCTCCTGGGAGCGCTCTTTGTTGGCGAAGAACTGGATGTCGTCGATGAGCAGCGCGTCCAGGGACCGGTAGGCCGCCTTGAAGTCGTTGATGGTGTTGTGCTGCAGCGCCCTGACCATGTCGCCCACGAACTGCTCGGAGTGCACGTAGGCCACCCGGGCGTCCGGCCGGTTGGCCAGGATGACGTGCCCGACGCCCTGCATCAGGTGGGTCTTGCCCAGACCGACGCCGCCGTAGATGAACAGCGGGTTGTAGCCCCTGCCCGGATTGCTGGCCACCTGGAGGGCGGCCGCCCGGGCCATCTGGTTGCTCTTGCCCTCGACGAACTTGTCGAAGGTGTACTCCGGGTTCAGCTTGCCGCCAATGCTGGCCAGCGCCATCTTGGCCCTGCCGGCCCCGGGCCCGCCTAAGGGGACCAGCTGCCGCTGCAGGTTATTGAGGCTCCCGACCTCCACCTGCACCGTCATTCCCGGGGTTTCCCGAAGGAAATCGGTGATCCGGCCGAGACAGTTGCTGTTCACCCAGTCCACGACGAACCGGTTGGGCGCCAGCAAACGGATTAGCTGGGCTTCTTCCACGGCCTGCAAGGGCCGAATCCAGGTGTTGAACTGCTGTTCGGGCAGGTCGGACCGCAACTGTTGGACGCAGCGGCCCCAGAGAGAAGACTGCACGGATTCACCCCGTGAATCTGATTTATGGTTGTTGAAAAGGGGGCGGGCAGTCTAACGGGCAGGAACCGACTTATCCACAGGCCCGGAAGTGGCGCCCCTGCTATTGACAGGGGCGGGGCGTCTACTTAACCTTCCGCCCTCCCGCGTACCCCATCCTTTTGTTTTCCGGCGAATTTCTCCATGAAAAGAACTTACCAGCCCAGCAAGCTCAAGCGCGCCCGGAGCCACGGTTTTCGTGCCCGCATGGCAACCCGCGGTGGCCGCCTGGTGCTCAAGCGTCGCCGGGCCAAGGGTCGTGCGCGCCTTACCGTCTGACGGTTCCGCACGCACGCCCATTCGAATTCCGGCAGACCGCGATCGCTCCGTCGCCAAGTCTCTCCGCTGACCACCCCCGGCAGAATTTCCCGCGGCAGCTGCGCCTGTTGCGCGCGGCAGACTTTGATAATGTGTTCAAGAACGGCCAGCGTTCGGCGGATCGCTACTTCACGATCCTGTTTCGGCCGAATGCGCTGAATCACCCGCGCCTCGGCTTCGCGATCTCCAAGCAGAAGGTCCGCCTTGCCGTGGGGCGCAACCGGCTCCGACGGCTGGTGCGCGAGAATTTCCGGCGGCGCGCGTCGGGCCTGCCACCGGTGGACATGGTGGTCCTCGCGCGGGATGCGACGAGGTCGGCCGCGAATGGCGAGATTGTTACCAGTCTCGAAAAGCACTGGGCCCGCATCGAGACCGGTGCAACTGGAACTGACAGGAATAGCGGCACGTGACCATGGACAACCTGCGGATCTTTCTCTGGGTCGGCTTGCTCATGCTGGTCTGGCTCACGGTGCAGACCTGGCAGCAGACCTTCGCGCCAAAGCCACCTGACACCACGGCGACGAGTGCCACGCCGGCAACCCCCGCCCTGGACGGCGGCCGCGGCCCCGGCGGCGACGCCCGCGCTGCCGTCACTAACGGAAACCCCTTCGGCTGCGACTGCCGGCATCGCGCCGGCAGAGCCCGTGACCGCGGCGCCAACACTGATCCGCGTGCGAACCGACGTGCTCGACCTGGCCATCGACACCCGCGGCGGCAGCATCGTGGGCGCGAAGCTGCCGACTTTCCCGGTGCACAAGGATCAGCCGGATGTGCCGATGGAGCTTCTTTCGCCGGACCCGGCGCGCTTCTTCACTGTCCAGGGCGGTCTGCGCGCGGCGGATGGCCAACCGGAGGCCAATCACCTGGCGACGTTCACCGGGACCGACACGGAATTCACGCTGGAGCCCGGTGCCACCGAGCTCAAGGTGCCGCTGCGCTGGGAGAGCCCGACCGGCGTGGTAGTGACCAAGACCTACACCTTCCGGCCCGGCAGCTTCCAGATAGATCTCGAGTACACCGTGGAGAACGCGGGTGCCCAGCCCTACCAGGCGGCCGAGTACCTGCAGATCCAGCGGCTCTACACGCCGCCGGAACGGAGCATGTTCGACGTCGAGACCTACTCTTTCAACGGCCCGGTCACCTTTGACGGCGACCAGCTATCAGAAGCTCGACGTGGAGGACCTGACGGCGACGCCCTTCGCCCAGTCGGTGCCCAAGGGCTGGTTCGGCGGTGATCCAGCACCACTTCCTGGCCGCTGCCGTACCGCCCGCCGCCGAGACCTGGAACTACGCCGGCAGCTTCGCCGATGGCAAGTTCCTGGTGAGCGCCATCGGCCCGTTGCAGGCGGTGCCGCCGGGCGGCTCGGCCGCCTTCGAGTCCCAGCTGTTCATCGGCCCCAAGCTGCAGGGCGAGCTGAAGACCGTGGCCCCGGGGCTGGAGCTCACCGTGGACTACGGGCGGCTGACCCTGCTCGCCCAGCCCATGTTCTGGTTGCTCGAGTACCATGTATAGCTTCGTGGGTAACTGGGGCCTGGCCATCATCCTGGTGACGCTGCTGATCAAGCTCGTCTTCTACAAACTCAGCGAGACCAGCGGACGGTCCATGGCCGGCATGCGCAAGCTGCAGCCCCGGATGAAGGCGCTGCAGGAACGCCACAAGGACGACCGCCAGGCCATGAGCACGGCGCTGATGGAGCTGTACAAGAAGGAGAAGATCAATCCCGCGGCGGGCTGCCTGCCGATGCTGGTGCAGATCCCCTTCTTCATCTCCTTCTACTGGGTGCTGCTCGAGAGCGTCGAGATGCGCCAGGCGCCTTTCATGCTCTGGATCACCGACCTGTCGTCGAAGGATCCGTACTTCATCCTGCCCCTGCTGATGGGCGCGGCCATGTTCTTCCAGCAGAAGCTCAACCCGCCGCCGCCGGATCCGGTGCAGGCGAAGATGATGCAGATCATGCCCATCGTGTTCACGGGCTTCTTCGCCTTCTTCCCGGCGGGCCTGGTGCTCTACTGGCTGACCAACTCGGTGCTGTCCATAGCCCAGCAGTGGCGCATCAACAAGGTGCTGGGCGTCGACTGAGCCGCGTGTCGTGCCGGGTGCCATGAACACGACATCCGGCACCACCATCGTGGCCCGGGCCACGCCGGCAGGGCGGGGCGGCGTCGGTATCGTGCGGGTCTCGGGGCCGCGCGGTCCGATCGATTGCCGGCGCGGTCCTCGGCAGCTGCCCGGAGCCGCGGGTCGCCACGCTCCACGGTTTTCGGGACGCGGACGGGCAGACCCTCGACACCGGCCTCGCGCTGTTCTTTCCCGCTCCCCATTCCTTCACCGGCGAGGACGTCCTCGAACTGCACGCCCACGGCGGTCCGGTGCTGATGGACATGCTGGTGGCCCGGATCGTCGGGCTCGGCGCCCGGCTGGCACGCCCGGGCGAGTTCTCCGAGCGGGCCTTCCTCAACGACAAGCTGGACCTGCTGCAGGCGGAGGCGGTGGCGGACCTCATCGACGCCGGGTCCCGCGCCGCGGCCCGGGCCGCCCACCGGTCCCTGTCCGGCGAGTTCTCCGCCGCGATCCTGGGCCTCAACGAGCAGGTGACGGCGCTCCGCATGTACGTGGAGGCGGCCATCGACTTCCCGGAGGAGGAGATCGATTTCCTCGCCACCGACGAGCTCCGCCGCCGGCTGGACTCGGTGGCCGCCGAGTTCGACCGCATCGAGGCGACGGCCCGGCAGGGCCGCCTGCTCCGGGACGGCATCCACGTGGTGCTGGCCGGCCGGCCCAACAGCGGCAAGTCGAGCCTGCTGAACCGGCTGGCCGGCTACGAGGCGGCGATCGTCACCGACCAGCCGGGGACGACGCGGGACCTCGTCCGGGAGCACCTCGATATCGATGGGCTGCCGGTGCACGTCGTGGACACGGCCGGCCTGCGGGAGACCGCCGACATCGTGGAGCGGGAGGGGGTGCTGCGCACGCGTGGGCAGCTGGCGGTGGCCGACCTCACGCTGCTGGTGGTTGATGCCACCGATGCCGCGCCGCCGGCTGCGCTGCTGGCGGAGGTGCCGGCCGGCGTGCCCGTCGTGGTGGTCCGGAACAAGATCGACCTGACGGGCGAGCAGCCCGGCGTGGATGCAGTCGCCGAGCCCGTGGTTGCCCGGTTGTCGGCCCGGACCGGCGCCGGCCTGGACGACCTGCGCCAGCTCATCAAGTCACGGGTTGGCTACGGCGACTCCGGGGAGGGCACGGTGATCGCCCGGCAGCGGCACCTGGACAGCATCCGCCGGGCGCGGGCGCACTTCGATGCGGGGCGGGAGCAGCTGGAGGTGAGCCGGGCGGGGGAGTTGCTGGCGGAGGAGTTGCGGGGGGCCCAGGTGGCGCTGGCGGAGATTACCGGGGAGTTTACGAGTGACGACCTGCTCGGGAAAATCTTTGCCGGCTTCTGCATCGGCAAATGACCTACCTGGCGGCGGTCACTCCGACCTCAGCGACGCCATATCAATGGCAAACCGGTACTTCACGTCGCTCCTGATAACTCGCTCATAGGCCTCGTTGGCCTTCTGGATCGGGATCACCTCCACGTCGGCGGTGATGTTGTGCTCCCCGCAGAAGTCGAGCATCTCCTGCGTCTCGGCGATGCCGCCGATGTTGGAGCCGGAGAGGCTGCGGCGACCCATGATGAGGGCGAAGGAGGCGACGCTCAGGGGCTTCGCCGGAGCGCCGACCAGCGTCAGGTTGCCGTCGCGCGCGAGCAGGCTGAGGTAGGCATTGATGTCATGATCGGCGGACACGGCGTCCAGGATGAAGTCGAAGCTGCCGGCGTGCTTCTTCATCTCGGCGGGGTTGCTGGAAATGACCACCTCATCAGCGCCGAGGCGGAGGGCGTCCTCCTTCTTGCCGGGCGAAGTGGTGAAGACGACCACATGGGCACCGAAGGCGCGACCGAACTTCACGGCCATGTGGCCCAGGCCGCCGAGACCTACGACGCCAACCTTCTTCCCCTTGCCCACGCCCCAGTGGCGCATCGGCGAGTAGGTCGTGATCCCGGCACAGAGCAGCGGCGCCGCTCCGGCAAGGTTGAGGTTGGACGGGACGCGCAGGACGAAGTGCTCGTCCACGACGATGCTGTCGGAGTAGCCGCCGTAGGTGACGCCGCCCAGGTGCCTGTCCGGGCCGTTGAACGTGAGGACCTGGTTCGGGCAGGCCTGCTCGTTGCCCGCCTTGCAGTGGGGACAGGTGCGGTCCGAGTCCACCAGGCAGCCGACGGCGGCGAGGTCGCCCGGCTTGTACTTTGTCACCGCCGACCCGACCTTCGTGACGCGCCCGACGATCTCGTGGCCCGGAACGATCGGGTAGACGGTGGGCATGACGTGGCTCCACTCGTTGCGGACGAGGTGGAGGTCGGAGTGGCAGATTCCGCAGAAGAGGATTTCGATCTGGACGTCGCGGTCGCCCGGATCCCGGCGGTTGATCCTGCTGGAGGCCAGCGGCGAGGTCGCGCTGGCGGCGGAGTAGGCTTTCGCGTTGTACATCGATGGATGCTCCCGGACGACTTGCCCTGATCCGATCATATCTACATTTGCCCCGGCGCCGGCTACGCTAGGGCCATGAACGTCACCACCCACCGCGCCGCCCGGCTCTTCGTGGTCCTCGCCGGCATCCTCGTGGCCAACGCGATCCTCGCTGAGTTCGTGGGGATCAAGATCTTCGCGGTGGAGACGACACTGGGGCTCCAGCCCTTCAACTGGAGGCTTTTCGGCCAGACGGGAACGCTGAACTTCACGGCGGGCGTGATTCTCTGGCCCGTCGTCTTCGTCATGACGGACGTGGTGAACGAGTACTACGGGCGGAACGGGGTGCGCTTCCTCTCTTTCCTCGCCGTGGCACTGATCTCCTATGCGTTCATCATCGCGTTCGTCGTGATCGAGCTGGCCCCGGCGGACTGGTGGGTGACGTCGTTCCAGTCCCAGGGCGTGGACAACCTGCAGACGGCCTTCGCGGCGATCTACGGGCAGGGCATGTGGGTGATCGTCGGGTCGCTGGTGGCGTTCCTGATCGGGCAGCTGCTGGACGTGTCCATCTTCCACCGGATCCGGCTGGTGACGGGGGAGCGCATGATCTGGCTGCGGGCCACGGGGTCGACGCTGGTGTCCCAGTTCGTGGACAGCTTCGTGGTGCTGTACATCGCCTTCGTCCTGGGCCCGCAGCAGTGGCCGATTAACCAGTTCCTGGCGATCGGCACGGTGAACTACGCGTACAAGTTCCTGGTCGCGCTGGCGCTGACCCCCGCGATCTATGGGGTGCACTGGGTGATCGACCGCTACCTGGGTGACGAACTGGCCACCCGCCTCAAGCAGCAGGCCACCATCGACCGCGCCGACTTCTGAAAGGTACCGGACACTTAGTTTTGTTAGTTGTCGGCCCTGTAGCCGGGCCGACAACTAACGAAAGCACTAAGTGTCCGGTACCTTTTTACTTCTGTGCGAGGAGGTCGGGCATCACGATGGCGTTCGGGCCACCGTCGGCGGTGGCGCAGTGCACGCGATTGCGGCCGGCGTGCTTGGCGCCGTAGAGCGCCTGGTCGGCCCGGCCGATGAGGCTCGACACGGTCTCCCCCGGCTGGTACTCCGCGATGCCGATGGACACGGTCACCTGGTGCAGCCCGTCGAAGGGCCGACGGACCACCGCCTTCCGCACCCGTTCGGCGCACCGGAGCGCGCCCCGCAGCGACGTGTCCGGCAGCAGCACGATGAACTCCTCGCCGCCGACCCGGCCAAACGCGCTCCGGCCCGCCGGTCCCACCTGCTCCGCGCGGGTCACCGCCGGCAGGCCGCCGCTGTTCAGCACGTCCATCGTGCGCAGCGCGCCGCGCACCCGCCGTGCGAAGGCAGCCAGGATCCGGTCGCCGGCCTGGTGACCGAAGCGGTCGTTCATGTCCTTGAAGTGATCGATGTCGAGCAGGCAGACGCAGAGCGACTCGCCATTCCGGTCGGCCCGGGCCTTCTCCCGGCCCACCATCTCGAGGATGGACTGCCGGTTGTAGGAGTTGGTCAGGTGATCCCGCTCGGCCCGGCGGGCAATGCGCTCGATGCCGGCCTGCAGTTCGGCGTTCCGCGCCTGCAGCTGCTCCCGGGCGCCGGCCAGGGTGCGGGCCGCGAGGTGTATGGCCTTGAGCAGCACGACCAGCACGAGGCCCGGCAGCAGCGCCGTCAGCAGCCCGACGGCTGAAACCGAGCCGCCGCCCGCGAGCCCCGTTTGCTGCAGCATCGGCGTGACGAAGCTCGCCAGGCCCGCGCCTGCCATCAACCGCCCGAGCACGGGCAGGCTGGTGCCCGGAAGTGCCAGTGCGATGGCCGACAGGTACATGCCGACGCCCAGTACCGCGCCGCCCGCGGAGCCGCCGGCAAACCAGGTGTAGAGGGTGGCCCAGACGATCCCCATCAGTGACTGGGCCGCGATCAGCGTGCCGTCGGCCGGCTGCTCCGTGACGGGGAGGCGGGCCAGGGCGATGAAGAGTCCCAGCGTCAGTGCGCTGCCCGCGCTGAGGACGACGCCGGCCCCGGGGGGCAAGGGTATTGCGCCGGCCGCGTGGGTGAGCCCCGCAATGACGGCCCACACCGCGTACAGCGCGGCGGCGCGCCGCTCGAGCCCCGCCGGACCAGGCCGGGCCGTGGGGGAATTGCCGGCATCGGACGGCAGTGTGGACGGGAACTCGTGCATGCGGGGTGACTCTTCTTGTTCTTCTTGTTGTTGGCGGTCAGGTCGCGCCCCCGTGTCCGGTGGCGGCCTTCCGTCCTTATTGAGCGGGATGCTGGCACACTGGGCTGGCCCAAACCGTGACGGGCTTCCGTGGATTTTTCTTGCCATAACGCGTCACGACCGGCGGCCCTTTAGAATGCCGGCGATATGAGCAGCACCAACACCTGGGACGTGATCGTGGTCGGCGGCGGCCACGCCGGCACCGAGGCCGCCGCGGCCGCGGCGCGCCTGGGCGCCCGCACGCTGCTGCTCACCCAGAACCTGGAAACCGTCGGCCAGATGAGCTGCAACCCGGCCATCGGCGGCATCGGCAAGGGCCACCTGGCGAAGGAGATCGACGCGCTGGGCGGCCTCATGGCCACGGCGGCCGACCGGGCCGGCATCCACTTCCGCACCCTCAACGCCAGCAAGGGCCCGGCCGTCCGGGCCACCCGCGCCCAGGCCGACCGGCAGCTCTACAAGCGGGCCGTGCGCGCGCTGCTGGACGCCCAGCCCAACCTGCAGCTCTTCCAGCAGGGCGTGGACGACCTGATCGTGGAGGGCGACCGGGTCACCGGCGTCGTCACCCAGTCCGGCCTGCGCTTCCACGCCCGGGCGGTGGTGCTCACCGTCGGCACCTTCCTCGCGGGCCGCATCCACGTGGGCCTCACCAACTACTCCGGCGGCCGCGCCGGCGATCCCGCGTCCGTCGGCCTCGCCGCGCGCCTGCGGGAGCTGCCCTTCGACGTGGGCCGCCTGAAGACCGGCACCCCGCCCCGCATCGACGCGCGCTCCGTGGACTTCAGCGTGATGACGGTCCAGCACGGCGACGACCCGCGCCCGTCTTCTCCTTCCTGGGCCGCCGCGCCGATCACCCCCGGCAGGTGCCCTGCCACCTTACCCGCACCACGCCCGGAAACCCACGACCTGATCCGGAACGCACTGGACCGCTCGCCCATGTACACGGGCGTCATCGAGGGCGTCGGCCCCCGCTACTGCCCGTCGGTGGAGGACAAGATCGTCCGCTTCGCCGACAAGGACTCCCACCAGATCTTCGTCGAGCCCGAGGGCCTCGACTCCACCGAGCTGTACCCGAACGGCATCTCCACGAGCCTGCCCTACGACGTGCAGCAGGCCTTCGTCCGCACCATCCCCGGCTTCGAGAACGCCCACCTCACGCGGCCGGGCTACGCCATCGAGTACGACTACTTCGACCCGCGGGGCCTCAGGGACACGCTGGAGACGAAGAGCCTCGCAGGCCTCTGCTTCGCCGGCCAGATCAACGGCACGACGGGCTACGAGGAGGCCGCCGCCCAGGGCCTCATCGCCGGCATCAACGCGGGCCTGGCGACCCGCGGCGAGCGAGCGCTGGTCACCCCGCCGCGACGAGGCCTACCTCGGCGTGCTGGTCGACGACCTCGTCACCCGGGGCACCACCGAGCCCTACCGGATGTTCACCAGCCGCGCCGAGCACCGCCTGCTGCTCCGGGAGGACAACGCCGACGCGCGCCTCACGCCCACGGGCCGCCGCCTCGGACTCGTGGACGACCGGCGCTGGAGCGTGTTCGGCGCCAAGCAGGAAGCCATCGCCGCCGAGCGCGGGCGCCTGGCGGCGATCGTCATCCAGCCCGCGGACGTGACGCTGGAGCCGGCGTTACGTCGGGAACAGCGCGCACTGGAACTGCTGAAGCGCCCCGACGTGGACTATGCCTGGCTCACCGCCCTGGAGCGGGTCGGCCCGCGCGCCGCGGCACCGGACGAGTACCCCGAGCTCACCGGGCAGATCGTCGCCCAGGTGGAGATCGAAGCCCGCTACGCCGGCTACGTGCGCCGCCAGCAGGACGAGATCGAGCGCAGCCGCGGCACCGACGGGCTGCCGCTGCCCGACGACCTGGACTACGCCGCGATCCACGGCCTCTCCCACGAGATCCGCCAGAAGCTCTCCCGCCAGCGCCCGGCCACGGTGGGGCAGGCGTCCCGCATCCCCGGCGTGACGCCGGTGGCGGTGTCGCTGCTGCTCGTGCACCTGCAGAAGCGGCGCCGGCGCGCGGGCCAGGCGAGTGCCTAGCCGTCTTGGCTGGTTGCTTCTGACGCTGACGCTGCGTCGCCGGCTGCGGCGCGTCCGGGCGAGGAGGCCGCCGCGCCGGTACCGAAGAAGGTCGTGGTGGGCGGCGCGACGGGCCAGGAGCTGGCCGCCGAGCAGATCCTCCGCAAGGGCAACGGCACGGAGCCGGAGACCCTGGATCCCCACCGGGCGGAGGGCGTGACCGCGTCCAACGTGCTGCGGGACCTCTTCGAGGGGCTGGTGACCGAGGCCGCCGACGGCAGCGCTGATCCCCGGCGCCGCCGAGAGCTGGACCATCAGCGAGGACGGCCGGGTCTACACCTTCCGGCTGCGGGCCAACGGCCGCTGGAGCAACGGCGATCCCGTGGTGGCCGAGGATTTCGCCTTCGGCCTGCGCCGGAGCGCCGACCCGGCCACGCTGTCCGAGTACTCCGCGATCCTGTACCCCATCGACAACGCCGAGGCCGTGGTCAACGGCCAGCTGCCGCCGGAGAAGCTGGGCGTCCGCGCCATCGACGAGCGCACGCTGGAGATCCGCCTGCACTCGCCGACGCCCTACCTGCTGGGCCTGCTGACCCACTCCAGCACCTACCCGGTGCACCGGGCGTCGGTGGAGAAGTTCGGCGACAAGTTCGCCCGTCCCGGCAACCTGGTGAGCAACGGCGCCTACCGGCTCAGCGACTGGAAAGTCCAGTCCCACATCCAGCTGGTGCGGAACCCGTACTACTGGGAGAACGACAAGACCACCATCAACGAGGTCTGGTACTACCCGGTGGAGAACGCGGAGTCCGAGCTGAACCGCTACCGGGCCAACGAGTTCGACATGACGGAGACCGTGCCGAACCGGCAGATTCCCTGGCTGCGGAAGAACCTGCCGGACGAACTGCACATCGCGCCCTACCTCGGCAGCTACGTCTACGGCTTCAACACCAGCCAGCCGCCCTTCAAGGACAACGTCCCGCTCCGCAAGGCGCTGGCCCTGGCGCTGGACCGGGACATCCTCGTCGGCAAGATCACCGGCGCCGGCGAGATCGCGTCCTACGGCTGGGTGCCGCCGGTGACCGGCTACAAGAACCAGCAGCCTGTGTGGGCCACCTGGACCCAGGAAGCAGCGCAACGTCGAGGCCCGCCGCCTTTACGCCGAGGCCGGTTATTCCGTCGAGAACCCGCTCCGCGTGCAGCTCCTGCACAACACCGAGATCAACCACCGGCGCCTGGCGGTGGCCATGGCCGCCATGTGGCGGGACGTGCTGGGCGTGGAGACGGAGATCCTCAACCAGGAGTGGCAGGTGTTCCTGCAGACCCGCCGCACGAAGATGGATACCCAGGTGTTCCGCTACGGCTGGGTCGGCGACTACAACGACCCCTACACCTTCGCCGAGATCCTCGACTCCAAGCACGGCCTGAACGACATGGCCTACGACAACCCGCGCTACGACGAGCTGCTGCTGCAGGCCTCCCGGGAGGCGGACCCGGCGGCGCGCATGGCGCTGCTCGAGGAGGCGGAGCGGATCATGCTGGACGACATGCCCGTGCTGCCCATCTACTACTACGTGAGCAAGCAGATGGTGAAACCCTGGGTGGCGGGCTACGAGAGCAACATCATGGACCACCACCACAGCCGCCACTTCCGCATCCTGAAGCACTGATTCCCGCGTGTTGCGCCTCTTCCTACGCCGCCTGCTGGAGTCGATCCCGACCCTGCTCATCCTGATCGCCGTCACCTTCTTCCTGATGCGGATGGCGCCGGGCGGGCCCTTCGACAGCGAGAAGCGGCTGGCGCCGGAGGTGGAGGCGAACCTGCGCGCCGCCTACCACCTGGACGAGCCCCTCTACCAGCAGTTCGGCCGCTACCTGTGGAACCTGGCCCAGGGCGACTTCGGCCCGTCCTTCCAGTACCGGGACCGGACGGTCACGGAACTGATCGCCAGCGGCTTCCCCGTGTCGCTGCAGCTGGGCGGCTTCGCCATGCTGATCGCCGTGCTCGGCGGCGTGGCCCTGGGCAGCCTGGCGGCGCTCCGCCAGAACAGCCCGCCGACTACGGCACCATGGCCGTGGCGATGACGGGCATCTCGCTGCCCAACTTCGTGCTGGCGCCGCTGCTGGTGCTGGTCTTCGCGGTGTACCTCGGCTGGCTGCCGGCCGGCGGGCTGGCGACGCCGCGCTGCTGGACGGCGGCTGGAAGAACCTGGTGCTGCCGGTGATCACCCTGGCCCTCCCCCAGATCGCCTACATCGCCCGGCTCACCCGGGGCAGCATGATCGAGGTCCTGCGCAGCAACTTCATCCGCACGGCCCGGGCCCAGGGCCTGCCGACCGCCACCATCCTGCTCCGCCACGCGCTGAAGCCCGCCCTGATGCCCGTGGTCTCCTACCTGGGCCCGGCCACCGCCGGCCTCATCACCGGCTCGGTGGTGATCGAGACGATCTTCGGCCTGCCCGGCCTCGGCCGCTACTTCGTCACCGGCGCGCTGAACCGGGACTACACGCTGGTGCTGGGCGTCGTGGTCTTCTACGGGGCGCTGATCATCCTCTTCAACTTCCTCGTGGACCTGGCCTACGGCTGGCTCGACCCGAGGAGCCGCGAATGAACGACGTCGCGCCGCGGGTCGCGGCTGAAGCCGCTCCTACAGGGCCTGTAGGAGCGGCTTCAGCCGCGACCTCCGTCCCCGAAGCCCCAAGAAGCCTCTGGTCCGACGCCTGGCTCACCCTCCGCCACAACCGGGCCGCCATGACCGCCGCCATCGTCCTCGGCGTCCTCGTGCTGCTGGTCCTCGTCGGCCCGTCCTTGAGCGACTACCGCTACGACAAGCCCAACTGGGACGAGATCGCCGTGCCGCCATCGCCTCGCCGGCGGCCATCTCTTCGGCACGGACTCCCTGGGGCGGGACCTCTTCACCCGCACCCTGATGGGCGGCCGCATCTCCCTGCTGGTGGGCATCGTCTCCACGCTGGTGAGCCTGGTGATCGGCATCGCCTGGGGCGCCACCGCCGGCTTCGTGGGCGGGCGCGTGGACCGGGTGATGATGCGCATCGTCGACATCCTCTACGCGCTGCCCTTCATGTTCCTCGTGATCCTGCTGATGGTGCTGTTCGGCCGGAACATCCTGCTGATCTTCGTGGCCATCGGCGCCATCAACTGGCTGGACATGGCGCGCATCGTGCGGGGCCAGACCCTGGGGCTGAAGCAGCGGGAGTTCGTCGAGGCGGCCCGGGTGTCCGGCGTGCGCACCGGCGCGATCATCCTCCGGCACATCGTGCCGAACCTGCTGGGCGTGGTGGTGATCTACGTCACGCTGACCATTCCCCAGGTGATCCTGGTGGAGTCCTTCCTGAGCTTCCTCGGCCTGGGCGTGCAGGAGCCCATGACCTCCTGGGGCGTGCTGGTGAGCGACGGCGCCCTGGACATGGAGAACGCGCCCTGGATGCTGCTCTTCCCCGCCGTGTTCCTGGCCGTCACGCTGTTCTGCTTCAACTACCTGGGTGACGGCCTGCGGGACGCGCTGGACCCGCGGGACCGGAGCGGGCGATGAGCCAGGCCCTGCTCGAGGTCAAGGACCTGAACGTGAGCTTCGCCACGCGGGACGGCCTGGTGCACGGCGGTGAAGGACCTGACCTTCCACCTGCAGCCCGGCGAGGTGCTGGGCGTCGTGGGCGAGTCCGGCTCCGGCAAGACCCAGGCGGTCATGGCGCATCCTGGGCCTGCTGGCGGACAACGGCCGGGTGACCGGCAGCATCCGCTTCGAGGGCGACGAGCTGGTGGGGATGCCGGCGGCCCGCATGAACGCAGATCCGCGGCGACCGGATCGCGATGGTGTTCCAGGACCCGATGACGTCGCTGAATCCCTACCTGACCATCGGCGCCCAGATGGCGCTGGTGCTGAAGATGCACCGGAGCCTGACGCGGTGCCGCGGCCCGGGCGCGAGTGCGTGCAAGCTGCTGGAGGCCGTGCACATCACCGACCCGGCCTCCCGGCTGCGCATGTACCCCCACGAGCTCTCGGGCGGCATGCGCCAGCGGGTGATGATCGCCACCGCGCTGCTCTGCCAGCCGGCGCTGCTGATCGCCGACGAGCCCACCACCGCGCTGGACGTGACGGTGCAGGCCCAGATCCTCGCCCTCATGGCGGAGCTCCGCGAGAAGTTCGGCACGGCCATCCTGCTGATCACCCACGATCTCGGCGTGGCGGCGGGCACCTGCGACCGGCTGCTGGTGATGAAGAACGGCGAGTGCCTGGAGCAGGGGCCGATCGACGACTGCTTCCATAACCCGCGCACCGACTATGCGAGGGAATTGCTGGCAGCGGTGCCGCGACTGAACGAAGAGGTGCCGGTGCTTCGGTTCGGAAACTCCGCCCCGCTGCTGACGCTCGACAACCTGGCCGTCCACTACCCGGTGGAGCAGCCGGGCCTGTTCGCGAAGCCCCGCACCCTGCGCGCCCTGGACGGCGTGTCCCTGGCCCTCCGTCCCGGCGAGACGCTGGGCGTCGTCGGCGAGTCCGGCTCCGGCAAGTCCACCCTGGCCCGGGCGGTGCTGCGGCTGGTGAAGCCCACCGGCGGCACCGTCTGCCTGCTGGGCCGGGAGCTGGCGCCAGGCCACCGAGCAGGACGTGCGCCCGTCGCGACGGGACATGCAGCTGGTGTTCCAGGACCCGCTGGCCGCCCTGGACCCGCGGATGACCATCGGCCGAGATCATCGCCGAGCCGCTGGAGGCCTTCGAGCCCGAGCTGTCCGCCGCCGACGTGACCGCCCGGGTGACGCGAGGCGATGGAGCAGGTGGGCCTGGAGCCCGACTGGCGCAACCGCTACCCCCACCAGTTCTCCGGCGGCCAGTGCCAGCGGGTGGGCATCGCCCGGGCGCTGATCCTGAAACCGAAGCTGCTGGTCTGCGACGAGGCGGTGAGCGCGCTGGACGTGACGATCCAGGCGCAGATCGTGGCCCTGCTGCGGGAGCTTCAGGCGCGCCTGAACCTGGCGATCATCTTCATCTCCCACGACCTGGCGGTGGTGCGCCGCCTGTCCCACCGGGTGCTGGTGATGTACCTGGGCAAGGTGATGGAGCTGGCCGACGCGGAGGAGCTGTACCGGGACCCGAAGCACCCCTACACCCGGGCGCTGATGGCGGCGGTGCCGATCCCGGATCCGCGGCTGGAGAAGACGCGGGTGAAGGCGCTGGCGACGGGCGACGTGCCGTCGCCGCTGGCGGATATCCGGGGCTGCGTGTTCCGGTCCCGGTGCCCGGTGGCGTTTGGGCGATGCGGCGAGGAGGAGCCGGTGCTGTTGACGAGGGACAAGTCGAGCGTGGCATGCTGGGGGGCATGAAGCGAATCACCAGGAAATCGCCGGATACTGGCACTCGACGACGGGTTGGCTCCGCGGTGAAATCCAAGGCCTCGCGGAGGAGACCAGCCATGGATCAGACGTACAACGCCGTCATCAAGCAAGCCGGCAAGTGGTGGATCGGCTGGATCGAGGAAGTACCGGGCGTGAACTGCCAGGAACGAAGCCGGGCGGCACTGCTGAAGACCCTTCGAGTCACGCTGGGGGAAGCGCTCGAGTTCAACCGCGCCGAGGCCCGTCGTGCCGCGGGTGAAGGCTACGAAGAGCTGACCATCGCTCCATGAAGCGGCGCGACCTGCTCCGACATTTGTCGGGGCACGGGTGCCTTCTTCTGCGCGAGGGCGGCCGGCATTCCTGGTGGGGAAATCCGGCACTGCGTAAGCGGAGTGCCGTGCCTCGGCACTCCGAAATCAGCGAACATCTCGCACGGAAGATCTGCCGGGAGCTGGGCATCCCGGCGCCTGGTTAGCAGGCGGCGGGCCATCGCCGCTGGCCGATATCAGGGGCTATGTGTTCCCGTGCCCGGTGCTCTTGACGCGGGACAAGTCGGGCGTGGCATGCTGGTGGCATGAAGAGAATACTCGCCGCCCTGATCGAGCTGACCGCTATCCGCCGGAGAGAGGCACTGAAGTCCAACCGCCTTGCGCCCGCAGACCGGCTGGAACAGATCCGTGCCCTGCGCCGTGGCCTGCCCCAAGGCAGGTTCCTGCCCCGTGACATCGACGCGTTCAAGCGCCAGGGCCGGAGGTAATCGCCCCTGTCGCCCGCCAGCCATGAGCTGCGGGTCTTCGCTGCCAATGTGGTGCGACGATGAGAGCGGATAAGCGGAAGCGCCTTGAAGCCCGCGGCTGGAAGTTCGGAACGGTAAAGGAGTTCCTCGGCCTGACCGACGAGGAAGCGGCCTACATCGAACTCCGGCTGAAGCTTGCCGACGGCCTGCGGGCGCGCCGTACCGCCAAGGGCATCAGCCAGACGGCGCTCGCGAAGACCCTGGAGTCGAGCCAGTCACGGGTCGCGAAGATGGAGTCGGGTGACCCGTCCGTGTCGCTGGACCTGCTGGTGCGGTCGCTGCTGGCGCTGGGCACGTCGAACCGGGAGCTGGCGCGAATCATCTCGGCGCGTTGACGGTCGCTTGCAGGTCCCCGATGCCGGCGGACCTGCTCATTTCCGCGGGAATCACAGCGAACCACCCAATTACGGAGGCCACCAGATCTTCAGCGATAACAGTGGTTTGTAAATGACACCACTATTGACAGTGTCTATATCAAACCTCGAAACCCCATCCCCAGCCCTGGTCTGGCCTACCCCGTAAACCGCCTCACCAACGGCTTGTCCTGGGGCACCTGCTTCTCGAACTCCCGGGCATCCGCAAACGCCGCCGCAAAGGCGGGCCGCTGGGACAGGCGCCCCACGTAGGCCTTGAACACCTCGTCCCGGCACAGGCCGTAGCCCCGGGCCCAGATGACCGAGTGGCCCGACGATGCAGTCGGCGGCGGTGAACGCGTCGCCGCAGATGAAGGGCGTCCGGGCCAGGCGCTCCGCCACCTGGGGCTCGGCCTCCTGCTCGAACTTGCGGCGGTAGCGGACGATGGTGCGGTCGTCCCGCTGGTCGGCGGGGAGCACGTGCTCGTGGATGCGGATCTGCCAGAGCATCATGTCCATCCAGGTGGACCCGAAATGGAGCATCTGGAGGTAGTCCGCGCGTTCGGGTGAGGGGCCGGGCGGCGGGGCCAGACCGGCGGCGGGGTAGGCGTCGGCCAGGAAGGCCACGATGGCCGCGCTTTCGATGACGCGCTGGACCGTGCCGTTGTCCCAGGTGATCTCCAGCACCGGCACGGCGTGGTTGGGGTTGAGGCGCAGGAACTCGTCGCTGTACTGGGCGCCGTCGTAGAGGGCGACGCGGGAGACTTCGAAGTTGTTGCCGACGACTTCGTGGAGCATCCACTTGGCGCGGGCGCTGCGGGAGGCGGGGTAGTGGTGGAGGGTTAGGTGGTGGGGGGTCATGGAGGGAGCCTAGAAGGGTGAGCGGCCGACTCTGCGAGGGTACGCAGAGCTTAACGGGACACCTAAAGTTCTGAGCTCTGGCACGCGGCCCGTCAGGGCCGTCGAGCCTGGAGCGAATCTGTTGGAGCTTTGCTTTAGCGAATGCATCTGTTGCTTTGGCAAGCTCCCTTACGAAATGAATATGCTTACGAAGAGCATCTCGGGTTACCGCATGTGGCATCGGCTGCCCTGGAGCTGGTCGCCAAGATCTATGCGCAATGTCTCCACGCTTCTTCGCTAGACGGTTTAGCTCTGCCCTTGCCTTCGACAGGATCATAGTGATTCCAAACCCATCCGTCTGAAACTCAGTTCCTAAATACTTAACGAAAATGGGCCGAACCCGGCGGCCTCGGTGTGTGGAATATCTTCAAGTCATTCTCAGGGATTCCCGGAGCAACATAGACAACCTCCCACCGGATCCGTGCTGCTCGCTGATATCGGCAACGGATTCGACACAGAAGTCCTCGAAAAATGACTCTCGTGCCGCGAAAGCCATACCAAGCTCGGCGCGTTTGAGAACCTCAATTCGGCAGGCGGAGGCTGCTTGCTAAGGGCGTCAAAGTGCGTCAGGAGGTCTACGGCATCCGAATCGTGTGCTCGAATGTTGGAAACGCCTTCGATGTCATGCAGAACACTCCATAAGTAGACGATCCGAACTGGACCGACGAACTGGTCGAAAGCGTCGGATAATCTGCTGCATGCGATCGCCATCCTCTTCGCGCTACTCCTTAACAACGCGAAAGATGTCGGCGAAACCATCCGAGAGATAAGGGACCGCATATTTTTTGAGGTCGCGGCTGAAGCCGCTCCTACGGGACGACCACGTCGAAGGTCGCATCGACCCGCCCCTCAAAGCTGATCTCCCCCGGCACATAATTCGCCGCCTTCCCCGCCATATCTGCCATCGGCGCCGCCGCCATCCGCATCTCCTGCATGGGCATCGGCGGCCGCGGCATCGCTCCATTCGCCACCACCGTCCGAACAGCCCCCAGCTTCACCCCCAGCGATCGAAGCCACCCTCTCCGCATTCGCCTTCGCGTCCGCCGTCGCCGCCGCCAGCGCATCCCGGTTCAGCTCCTTCGCCTTGCTGCTGTCGAGCGCCGGCGGCGACACCTCGTTCACCCCCGCGTCGATCGCGCCTTCGATCACGTTGCCGAGCTTGTCCAGGTCGTTGATCTCCACCTGCAGCTGGCGCTGGACGAAGTAGCCGGTGAACACCTGCTGGTTCGTCCTTCTCGTCCCAGCGGTACTCCGGGTTGATGGTCAGGCCGGAGGTGCGGATCTTGTTCTCGGGGATGCCCAGCTTCTTGCACAGGGCGAGGAAGGCCTTGGACACGCGGACGGTCTCGTCCCGGGCCACCTGCATGCTCACGTCCCGGCGCTGCACGGCCAGGGACAGGCGGGCGATGTCCGGGGTGGCGTCGACGGTGCCGGTGCCGGACACCGAGATGGTGCGGGGCATCTCCATGCGGGGCATGGGGCCGGGCATCTGGCCCGGCATCTGGGCAGACGCGATTCCCGCGGCCGTCATGCCAGCCAGCAGCACGAGGGACGCGGCGAGGGCAGCGGGACGGATTCTCATGGGGAAGACTCCTTTAACGGGTGTGGCGGGGAGCGGCAAAAGGGCGGGAACTGCCTGACCAGTCTGGAATTCCGGCCCTGCTCTGACTACCATAGCGGCCCGCAAGACGCCCATCAATCGTCGCTCATATAAGTGTCAGGTCCCATGCATAACAACCGGTTGGCCGTTCTCTTCAGTCTCGCCCTCGCGGGCAGCATCGCCACGACCACGGTGATGGCACAGGAACCGGCCGCCGCGGGCGACGTGAGCCGCGGCGCGGTGCTGTCCGACACCTGCATGGGCTGCCACGGCATCGACGGCTACCGGAACGGCTACCCCAGCTACCGGGTACCGAAGCTCGGCGGCCAGCACCCCGACTACATCGTGCTCGCGCTCCAGGGCTACAAGAACAAGACCCGCGCCCACCCCACCATGCACGCCCAGGCCTGGTCCCTCTCCGAGCAGGACATGAAGGACATCGCCGCCTTCTTCGCCAGCGAAGGCGCCATCCAGAAGGCCGCCGCGCCGGTGGGCGAAGCCCCCGCGAAGGCCGCCACCTGCGTCGCCTGCCACGGCGAGGGCGGCGTGAGCGTGGCGCCGAACTGGCCCTCCCTGGCCGGCCAGCACGAGGACTACATCATCCACGCGCTCAACCAGTACCAGGCCGGCGCCCGCAAGGACCCCGTGATGGGCAGCATGGCCGCCGGCCTGACGCCGGAAGAGATCGAGGAACTCGCCGCCTACTTCTCCGACCAGCCCGGGCTGTTCTCCGTGCACTACGCTGTCGGGCCGAAGTCCGCCAACGCCAAGTAGGCCGCCTGGCCGCCGCCCTGCCACAGGGCTGGCGGTCACCCGCTGACATCACCAATCCGGGGCCAGCGCCATGGAATCCTTCAGAGCGCTGCGCGTACACCAGGAAGACGGGAAGATCGTCCCGCGCCTGGAGCAGCTGACCCTCGACGACCTCTCGCCCGGCAACGTCGTCATCCGCGGCGAGTACAGCAGCATCAACTACAAGGACGCCCTCGCCACCACCGGCAAGGGCAGGATCCTCCGGCGCTTCCCGCTGGTGGCCGGCGTGGACATCGCCGGCACCGTCGTCAGCTCCGGCGATCCGCGCCTGAAGCCCGGCGACCTCGTGGCCGTCCACGGCTGCGGCCTGAGCGAGACCCACGACGGCGGCTTCGCGGAGTACGCCCGGGTGCCCGCCGACTGGGTCAACAAGCTGCCGCCCGGCATCGACGCCCGCACCGCCATGGGCCTCGGCACGGCCGGCTTCACGGCCGCGCTCGCCATCCACCGCATGGAGCAGATGGGCCAGGTGCCGGAGATGGGCCCGATCGCCGTCACCGGTGCCACCGGCGGCGTGGGCAGCGTGGCCATCGCGCTGCTCGTCGGGCCTCGGTTTCCAGGTCACCGCCGTCACCAGCAAGACCACCGCCGACGACTACCTGAAGAGCCTCGGCGCCAGCGACATCTTCCATCTCAAGGGCAAGGAACTCGGCACCAAGCCCCTGGAGAAGGTCCTCTGGGGCGGCGCCGTGGACAACCTGGGCGGCGCCACCCTCGCCTGGCTCACCCGCACCGTCGCGCCCTACGGCAGCATCGCCAGCATCGGCCTGGCCCAGGGGCCGGAACTGAACACCACCGTGATGCCCTTCATCCTGCGGGGCGTGAGCCTGCTCGGCATCAACTCCGTGGAGGTGCCGCTGAAGCTGCGCGCCGAGATCTGGCGCCGCCTGGCCGGCGACCTGAAGCCCGCGAATCTCGGGCAGGATCGCCACCCGGGAAGTCACCCTGGACCAGGTGCTGGGCGTGGTGGACGGCTGGGTGGACGGGTCCATCACCGGCCGCTGCCTGGTCCGGCTGCGGTAGATTCCTTGGCTATAGTGGAAGACCTGCTCCGGCAGGGGCTGCCCGAACTGGGCATCCCGGCGGACGAGGCACTGGTCGCCGCCTTCGCCAGTTACCTGCGGCTGCTGGCCCAGTGGAACGAGAACATCAACCTGACCGGGATCCGGGAGCTGGCGGACGATGGTGCCGCTGCACATCCTGGATTCGCTGACGGCCCGGCCGTTCCTCAAGGGTGAGCGGATCGTGGACGTGGGCTGCGGGGCGGGGCTGCCGGGAATACCGCTGGCGCTGACCGGAGCCGACGCCCGGCACTTCACGCTGGTGGATGGCACGCTGAAGAAGATCCGCTTCGTGCAGCAGGCCATCGCCGACCTGGGCTGGCCAATGCCGAAGCGCTGCACGTGAGGATAGAGGACCATAAGCCCGTGCCCCTGTACGACACCGTCATCTGCCGCGCCGCTCTCCTCGCTGCCGGACTTCGTTCGCCGGGCGGGCGGCGTGGTGGCGCCCGGCGGCCAGCTGCTCGCCATGAAGGGCAAGCTGCCGGCGGACGAGATCAAGGCCCTGCCGAAGGGCTGGCGGGCGAGTGCGGTGACGCCCGTGAAGATCCCGGGCGTGGATGCGGAACGCCACATCGTTCAGATTGTTCGTGGGCAGTTGGCGCGCAAATGAGCCGCATCATCGCCATCACCAACCAGAAGGGCGGGGTGGGCAAGACCACCACGTCGGTGAACCTGGCCGCGTCGCTGGCGGAGCTCGAGAAGCGCGTGCTGCTGGTGGACCTGGATCCCCAGGGCAACGCCACCACCGGCTGCGGCATCGACAAGCAGGCGCTGGAAGCCACCACCTGCGAGGTGCTGCTCGGCGAGGCCCAGGCGCTGGAGACCATCGTGTCGGTGACCAGCGCGGGCTTCGCGCTGCTGCCGGCCAACTCGGACCTGACCGCCGCCGAAGTGCGGCTGCTGCAGGAAATCGGCCGGGAAATGCGCCTGCGGAAGGCGCTGGAGCCGGTGAAGGGGCTGTACGACTACATCCTCATCGACTGCCCGCCCACCATCAACATGCTCACGCTGAACGCGCTCACCGCGGCGGACGGCGTGCTGATCCCGATCCAGTGCGAGTACTACGCGCTGGAGGGGCTGTCGTCGCTGCTCGAGACGGTGAAGCAGGTGCGGAACACGGTGAACCCGGCGCTGAACATCGAGGGCCTGCTGCGGACCATGTTCGACCCGCGTAATCGCCTGGCGATGGACGTGTCGGCCGAGCTCGTGAAGCTCTTCCGGGACAAGGTCTACAACACGGTGATCCCGCGCAACGTGCGGCTGGCCGAGGCGCCGAGCTTCGGCCTGCCGGCCCTCCAGCACGACAAGGGCTCCCGGGGCGCCCAGGCCTACATGGAGCTGGCGGTGGAGGTGCTCCGCGGGCCGATGCCCCCGGGCACGAAAACGGGGTCAGACCCCGATTAATCCAATCGGGGCTAGAATGCCGGCCTTCCCGGGCGGCGGTTGAAAACCAGATGGTGGCGAAACGAACCGGCCTCGGTCGCGGGCTTGAGGCCCTGCTCGGGACCCCGGTCCCGGTGCACGCACCTGCGTCAGCCCAGGGAGCTTCCGCACGCCGGAACCCCCGACCGTCCCACCGGCGAGGGCCTGACGCACCGTGGACGTGGACCTCCTGGTCCGCGGCGCCTACCAGCCCCGCCTCGACATGCACCTGGAATCCCTGGAGGATCTGGCCGCGTCCATCCGGGCCCAGGGGGTGATCCAGCCCATCGTCGTCCGGCCCCTGGCCGAGAAGGGCCCCGGCGGCACCCCCCGTTACGAGATCGTGGCCGGCGAGCGCCGCTGGCGGGCCGCCCAGATGGCCGGGCTCCAGTCCGTCCCGGTGGTGATCCGGGAGATCCCCGACTCCGCCGCCATCGCCATGGCGCTGATCGAGAATATCCAGCGGGAGAACCTGAACCCCCTGGAAGAGGCCCTGTCCATCCGCCGCCTCATCGACGAGTTCGGCCTGACCCACGAGGAGGCGGCCGAGGCCATCGGCCGGTCCCGGGTGGCCGTGTCGAACCTGCTCCGCCTGATCCAGCTGGGGGAGGTGGCCCGGGACCTGCTCCAGAAGCGGGCCATCGAGATGGGCCACGCCCGGGCCCTGCTGGGCCTGACGGACGGCCGGATGCAGGCCGAGGTGGCCCGGCTGGTGGCGGGCAAGGGCCTGTCGGTCCGGGAAACCGAGCGGCTGATAAAGCGCATGCTGGAAGGGCCCTCTAAGCCGGCCGAGCGGGAGCCGACGGGTTCCCGGGACCCGGACGTGCGCCGGCTGGAAAACGAGCTGGCCGAGAAGCTGGGCGCCCAGGTTGCCATCCAGCATGGCCGCGCCGGCAAGGGCAAGCTGGTGGTCAGCTACAACAGCCTGGACGAGCTCGAGGGCATCCTCGGGCACATAACGTAGGAGCGCCTTCAGGCGCGACCTGGAAACTTGGTCGCGCCTGAAGGCGCTCCTACAGGTAGAACCCTCATTGACCCATCTTCTTTGCGCCGCATAGAATGCCGCGGCTAAACGGTGCGGAATGCCATGATCGGGCTTCGTAGCCAGGCAATTCGCACAGTCCTCCGGTGGCAGCTGATGGCCACCGTCGCCCTCGCCGTCATCGCCGCACTGGCCGCTGGCCAGCACGGCGCAATTTCCGCGGTACTGGGTGGTCTGGTCAGCTTCGCCGCCGGGCTCGGTTTTGCCACGGTGGCGTCTGCGTCCAGGAAGGACTCTGCCGGGTTGGCGATGCTCGCCGCGCTCCGGGCCGAAGCGGTCAAGATCGTCTTGGTCGTCGCTCTGCTCTGGATCGTGCTGACCGTCTACCAGAACGTGGTGATCGTGGCCTTCATCGGCACGTTCATCGTCACGACGATTGTCTTTGCTCTCGCGCTGTTCGTCCGGGAATAACAAGGTAAGAAGCTGCTCGACATGTCCGCCGCAGAAGCACTGACCCCGACGTCCTACATCAGTCACCACCTGAAGTTCCTTGCAGAGCCGATTGGCTCCGGCGGCTTCATGACGATTCACATGGACTTCGCTGATCGTCTCCACGTTACTCGGCGTGGTCGGCATCGGCCTCATCTGGCTGGTCGGCCGCGGCGCCACCGCCGGCGTGCCGAGCAAGCGCCAGGCCTTCGTCGAGCTGCTGTTCGACTTCGTGGACGACCAGGTACGCGGCATCTTCCACGGCGACCCGAACAAGTTCGTCGCCCCCGCCGCCCTCACCGTCTTCGTCTGGGTGCTGCTGATGAACGCCACGGCGTTCCTCCCCATCGACATCACGGCCAAGGCGATCCACGCCGTCGGTCCCGAGGAGTTCCGCCTCACCCCCACCGCCGACGTCAACACCACCTTCGCGCTGGCCCTCTCCGTCTGGCTGCTGATGATCTGGTTCTCGATCAAGGTGAAGGGTCTCGGCGGCTGGATCCACGAGCTGTTCTGCACGCCCTTCGGCTCGCAACCCCCTGCTCTGGCTCTTCAATTTCCTGTTCAACCTGGTCGAGCTGATCTCCAAGCCGCTCTCCCACGCGCTGCGGTTGTTCGGCAACCTCTACGCCGGCGAAATCATCTTCCTGCTGCTCGGCCTGTGGGCTGCTACCGGGCTCGTTGGCACCGTCGGCGGCGCCGTGCTGGGCCTCGGCTGGGCGATCTTCCACCTGCTGATCGTGCCGCTGCAGGCCTACATCTTCATGATGCTGACCATCGTCTACATCTCGATGGCGCATGAGTCGCACTAAAAATCCACAACCCAACCACCACACGTACTTCCCGCTGAGAGAGAAAAGGACACGACAATGGAAACCGTTCAGTACCTCGCCATGATCCAGGCCTACACGGGCATTGGCATCGGCCTCATGATCGGCCTCGGTGCCGCCGGCGCCTGCATCGGCGTGGGCATCATGTGCAGCCGCTTCCTCGAAGGTGCCGCCCGGCAGCCGGAGCTGGCCCCGATGCTGCAGGCCAAGGTCTTCCTGCTCCTCGGCCTCATCGACGCGTCGTTCATCATCGGCGTCGGTCTTGCGATGCTCTTCGCCTTCGGTAATCCGCTGCTTGCCGTCGTCAACGCCGGCTAAAGCAACCGCATCGCGGGGACCGAGATGAATATCAATCTCACGCTATTCGCCCAGGGCATCACGTTCTTTGCCTTCATCTGGTTCACGGTGAAGTTCGTGTGGCCGCCGATCCTGGCTGCCATCGAAGAGCGTCGCACCACGATCGCCAACGGCCTCGCGGCCGCCGACAAGGGTGCCCGCTCGCTGGAAGACGCCCAGGTGAAGATCACGGCGATGGTCGAAGAGGCGCGCGGTCAGGCCCGCTCGATCCTCGACCAGGCCCAGACCCGCGCCAACGGCATCGTCGACGAGGCCCGCGTGGGCGCGACCCAGGAGCGCGAGCGCATCCTGCAGTCGGCCCAGTCGGAAATCGACCAGCAGATCAACCGGGCCCGGGACGAACTCCGCGCCCAGGTGGCCGCCATCACGGTGGCCGGCGCCGAGAAGATCCTGGCGCGGGAAATCGATCCCCGCGCGCACCAGGACCTCCTCGACAAGCTCGCCGCGCAGATCTAGGGCAACGAATCCATGGCCGACCACGGCACCACCGCACGACCCTACGCCCAGGCAGTCTTCGAGATTGCCCGCACGGACAACCAGCTGGGCGACTGGTCGCAGTTCCTCACCATGGCGGCTGAGATCGCTTCGTCGCCCGACGTGGCGCGCCTGCTGTTCAAGCCGGGCGCCGATGGCCATGCCATCGCGGCTGCGGTAGCCGACATCTGCCGTGAGAAGCTGCCTGCCCTCGCGCTCCTCAAGGACGGCCCGAAGTCGGTAGGCGCCGGCTTCCTGAAGGTGCTCGCCGAGAACCAGCGGCTCGGCGCGTTGCCCGACATCCTGGGGCGCTACGAGGTGCTGAAGGCCGAGGCCGAGCGCACCCTCGACGTGACGCTCACCTCCGCCTCCGCCGTCAGCGACGACCAGCAGAAGCGCATCATCGACTCGCTCAACAAGCGTTTCGGGCGGCAGGTCCGCCTGGCCGTGCAGCTCGACCCCACGCTCATCGGCGGCGCGCGGCTGCAGGTGGGCGACCGCGTCATCGACGGCTCCGTTCGCACCGGACTCGACAAACTCGCCACGGCGCTCCGCGCCTAGACTGAAACCAGCGCGCTGAACGCGCGTTCAAGGAACTACATATGGCACTCAAGGCCTCCGAGATCAGCGAGCTGCTCAAGCAGCGCATCAAGAACTTCGAAAGCGCCGCGGAAGCGCGGGACGTGGGCACGGTGATCGCCGTGACCGACGGCATCTGCCGGGTGCACGGCCTCGCCGATGCCCAGTACGGCGAAATGCTGGAGTTCCCCAACAACACCTTCGGCCTCGCGCTGAACCTGGAGCGCGACTCCGTCGGCGCGGTGGTGCTGGGCGACTACAAGCACATCTCGGAAGGCAACCAGGTCAAGACCACGGGCCGCATCCTCGAGGTGCCCGTCGGCGAGGGCCTGCTCGGCCGCGTCGTCAACGCCCTCGGCGAGCCGATCGACGGCAAGGGCCCGATCAAGGCCGCCGGCCGTTCGCCCATCGAGAAGGTGGCGCCGGGCGTCATCACCCGCCAGTCCGTCAACCAGCCCGTGCAGACCGGCCTCAAGGCCATCGACGCGATGGTCCCCGTCGGCCGCGGCCAGCGCGAGCTGATCATCGGCGACCGCCAGACCGGCAAGACCGCCGTGGCCATCGACGCGATCATCAACCAGAAGGGCACCGGCATTAAGTGCATCTACGTGGCGATCGGCCAGAAGGCCTCGTCCATCGCCAACGTGGTGCGCAAGCTCGAGGAATTCGGCGCGATGGACCACACCATCGTCGTGGCCGCCTCGGCCGCCGACTCGCCTGCCATGTGGTACCTGGCGCCCTACGCCGGCTGCTCCATGGGCGAGTACTTCCGCGACAAGGGCGAAGACGCCCTGATCATCTACGACGATCTCACCAAGCAGGCCTGGGCCTATCGCCAGATCTCCCTGCTGCTGCGCCGCCCGCCGGGCCGCGAGGCGTATCCGGGCGACGTGTTCTACCTGCACTCCCGCCTGCTGGAGCGCGCGGCCCGCGTGAACGCCGAGTACGTGGAGAAGATCACGGGCGGCAAGGTCAAGGGCAAGACGGGCTCGCTCACGGCGCTGCCGATCATCGAGACCCAGGCCGGCGACGTGTCCGCCTTCGTGCCGACCAACGTGATCTCGATCACCGACGGCCAGATCTACCTGGAAACCGACCTCTTCAACGCCGGCATCCGGCCCGCCATCAACGCCGGCCTCTCGGTGTCCCGGGTGGGCGGTTCCGCCCAGACCAAGATCATCAAGAAGCTCGGCGGCGGCGTCCGCCTGGCCCTCGCCCAGTTCCGCGAGCTCGCGGCCTTCGCCCAGTTCGCCTCCGACCTGGACGAAGCCACCCGCAGGCAGCTCGACCGCGGCCGCCGCGTGACCGAGCTCATGAAGCAGAAGCAGTACTCGCCGCTGTCCGTGGGACTCATGGCCCTGTCGCTGTACGCCGTCAACGAGGGCTACATCGACGCGGTCCCGGCCAACTCGGTGGTGGCCTACGAGACGGCCCTGCACGCCCACGCCAAGGCGAAGTTCGGCGCGATCATCGACAAGATCAGCGAGAAGGGCGACCTCAACGACGAGATCACCGCCCAGCTCAAGCAGATCTGCGAAGACTTCAAGACTAACGGGGCTTACTAGGTCGCGGCTGAAGCCGCTCCTACAGGAAGAAACGATGGCTGGCGCCAAGGAAATCCGGACCAAGATCAAAAGCGTGAAGAGCACGCAGAAGATCACCAAGGCCATGGAAAAGGTCGCGGCCTCCAAGCTGCGCCGGACCCAGACGCGGATGAACGCGGCGCGCCCCTATGCCGACAAGATCCGCCAGGTCGTGGGCAACCTGTTCCAGGCCAATCCGGAGTACCGGCACCCGTTCCTCGAGGAGCGTCCGGTCAAGCGCGTCGGCTACATCGTCATGTCCACCGACAAGGGCCTCTGCGGCGGCCTCAACGTGAACGAGTTCCGCCGCCTGATCGGCGAGCTGCGCCGGCACGAGGCCGAAGGCGTCGAGGCTGACCTCTGCCTGATCGGCGCCAAGTCCGTCCAGTATTTCCGCCGCCTCAAGGTCAACGTGGTGGCAGCCACCACGAACCTGGGCGAGAACCCCCACGTCGCCAGCCTGATCGGCGCCGTCACCGTGATGCTCGACGCCTACCGGGAGGGCAAGATCGACCGCCTCTACCTGGTCTACAACGACTTCATCAACACGATGAGCCAGAAGGTCGACATCCAGCAGCTGCTGCCCGTCGAGGCGGTGGACGCCAGCGAGCTCTCGCAGACCTGGGACTACATCTACGAGCCCGGCGCCTCGGAGCTGCTCGAACGACGTGCTCACGCGCTACATCGAGACCCAGGTGTACCGGGGCATCGTCGAGAACGTGGCCTGCGAGATGGCCTCGAAGATGGTGGCCATGAAGGCCGCCACCGACAACGCCGGCAAGCTGATCGGCAACCTCCAGCTGGAATACAACAAGGCGCGCCAGGCCAGCATCACCCAGGAAATCTCCGAGATCGTCGGCGGCGCCGCCGCCGTCAGCGGGTAGCGAGCGCCTTTAGGCGCGAATCGATTGATTGCAACGAAAAGGTCGCGGCTGAAGCCGCTCCTACGACGAAACAGGAAGGCAATATGAGCAACGGCAAGGTAGTACAGGTCATCGGCGCCGTGGTGGACGTGGAGTTCCCGCGGGACTGCCATTCCCGAAGATCTACGACGCGCTCCGCATCGACAGCGCCGATCTCACCCTCGAGGTGCAGCAGCAGCTGGGTGACGGCGTGGTCCGCACCATCGCCATGGGCGCCAGCGAAGGCCTGAAGCGCGGCCTGATGGCCACCAACACCGGCAAGCCGATCTCCGTGCCGGTCGGCCTGAAGACGCTCGGCCGCATCATGGACGTGCTGGGCCGCCCGATCGACGAGGCCGGCCCCATCGGCAACACCGAGAGCTGGCCCATCCACCGCGCCGCGCCGAGCTACGAGGACCAGGCCAAGACCATCGAGCTGCTGGAGACGGGCATCAAGGTCATCGACCTGATCATGCCGATTTCCAAGGGCGGCAAGATCGGCCTGTTCGGCGGCGCCGGCGTGGGCAAGACCGTGACGCTGATGGAGCTGATCCGCAACATCGCCGTCGAGCACTCCGGCTACTCCGTGTTCGCCGGCGTCGGCGAGCGTACCCGCGAAGGCAACGACTTCTTCCACGAGATGAAGGAAGGCGGCGTCATCGACAAGGTGGCGCTGGTCTACGGCCAGATGAACGAGCCGCCCGGCAACCGCCTGCGCGTCGCGCTCACCGGCCTGACCATGGCCGAGTACTTCCGCGACGAAGGCCGCGACGTGCTGATGTTCATCGACAACATCTACCGCTACACCCTGGCCGGCACCGAGGTGTCCGCACTGCTGGGCCGCATGCCCTCCGCCGTGGGCTACCAGCCGACGCTGGCCGAGGAAATGGGCGTCCTGCAGGAGCGCATCACCTCCACGCGCACCGGCTCGATCACGTCCTTCCAGGCCATCTACGTGCCGGCCGACGACCTGACCGACCCGTCGCCCGCCACCACCTTCGCCCACCTGGACGCGACCCTCGTGCTCTCGCGCAACATCGCCGAGCTCGGCATCTACCCGGCCGTGGACCCGCTCGACTCCACCAGCCGCCTCCTCGACCCGAACGTCATCGGCCAGGAGCACTACGACGTGGCCCGCTCGGTGCAGGCCGTGCTCCAGCGCTACAAGGAGCTGCAGGACATCATCGCGATCCTCGGCATGGACGAGCTGTCCGAGGAAGACAAGCAGACCGTCACCCGGGCCCGCAAGATCCAGCGCTTCCTGTCCCAGCCCTTCTTCGTGGCCTCCCAGTTCACGGGCCAGGACGGCAAGTACGTGTCGCTGAAGGACACCATCCGCGCCTTCAAGGGCATCGTGGCCGGCGACTACGACAGCCTGCCGGAGCAGGCCTTCTACATGGTCGGCACCATCGAAGAGGCCGTCGCCAAGGCGAAAACTTTGCAGTAGGAGCGGCTTTAGCCGCGACCGGCCTCGGTATCGAGCAGGAGGTCGCGCATGAATGCGCTCCTACGGGAACGAAAATGGCAACCATCGCAGTAGACATCGTCAGCGTCGAAGGCCACATCTGGTCCGGTGAAGCCAACCTGGTGATCGCCCCCGCCCGCATGGGCGAGGTCGGCATCGCGCCGCGCCACGCGCCGATGCTGACGACGCTGCGCCCGGGCGACCTCCGCGTGCAGCGCGGACGGCCAGGAGGAGCTGTTCTTCTACGTGACCGGCGGCATCCTGGAGGTGCAGCCGAAGAAGGTCACCGTGCTCGCCGACACCGCGCTGCGCGCCGAGCAGCTCGACGAGTCGGCCGCCGACGAGGCCCGCAAGAAGGCCGAGGAAGCGCTGAAGGGCGCCGGCAACAAGGAAGACCTGGCACACGCGCAGATGCAGCTGGTCGAGGCCTCCGCCCGCTACCGGGCGGCGCAGAAGCTCAAGGGCAAGCGGAACGGCTGACGTTCGCGCTGTAGGAGCGCCTACCGGCGCGACAGCAAATTGCTGTCGCGCCGGTCGGCGCTCCTACACGAATGCCACCCCCGCCGCGCTGAACGGCAGGCTCCGCACCCGCTTCCCCGTGAGCCGGGCCACTGCGTTCCCCAGCGCCGGTGCCACCAGCGGCGTGCCCACTTCGCCCATTCCGCCCGGCTCCCCGCCGCTCGCCACGATGGCCACTTCAATGCGCGGTGCCTGGGCCATGCGCAACGGCTCGAACTGGTGGAAGTTGGATTCCTGGATCCTGCCGTCCCGGATCGTGATCCGGTTGCGGAGGGCGCCGGTCAGGCCGGTGATCACGCCGGACACGATCTGCGCCTGCACCTGGTCCGGCCGCACCGCGATTCCCGGATCCACGGCGACCCACATCCGCTCGCAGCGCAGGTTGTCGCCCTGCCGGCCGACTTCCGCCACCGTGGCCACGTGGGTGCCGTAGCACTCCATCGAGGCCACGCCCAGTGCCCGGTCCCGGCTCACCGGGCCGCCCCAGCCCGCCATCTCCGCCACCTTCGACAGCACGGCGCGCTGCCGGGGCTGTGAGCCGAGTAGGGCCAGGCGGAACGCGACGGGATCCTTGCCGGCCGCCTGCGCCAGCTCGTCCATGAAGGATTCGAAGGCGAAGGCATTGAGCGCGTGGCTCACCGACCGCCAGAAGCCCACGCGCACGCCCGTGTCCTGGATCAGGGCGCTGGTGCGGAAGTGGGGGACAGCGTAGGTCAGGTTGACCGCGCCCTCGGTCATGAAAGGGTCGAGGCCGTCCTGCACGAAGGCCGGGAAGGCCCGCGCCGTGGCCGACGGGGACACCATCCGGTGATGCAGCGCCACCAGGTTGCCGTCTTTGTTCAGGCCGCCCTCCAGCGTGTGCAGGCTCGCGGGCCGGTAGTAGTCGTGGGTCGTGTCGTCCTCCCGCGTCCAGATCAGCTTCACCGGCACGCCGGGCATGGCCTTCGCGATCGCTGCCGCCTGGCCGATGGCGTCTGTTTCCAGCCGGCGGCCGAAACCGCCGCCGATGAACTGGGGATGGATGCGCACGGACTCCGGCTGCACGCCGCTGCGGGCCGCGGCCGCGGCCTGCGCGCCTTCCGGGAACTGCGTCGAGGTCCAGATGTTGCAGGTACCGTTGGCGACCAGCGCGAGGCAGTTCATCGGCTCCAGCGCGACGTGGGCCAGCATCGGCAGCTCGTAGCGTGCCTCCAGCGTCTTGCTCGCCCCTTTGAGGCCTGCCGCGACGTCGCCGTTTTCCCGCGCGATGGGCGCCGCCTTCCCCGTGCCCAGCTCGAGCGCCCGGGCAACCGATTCGCTGGACACGCTGCCCGCTGCGCCCACGAGCCACTTGATGTCGAGGGTGTCGCGCGCCTTCTTGGCAGTCCAGAAGTGGTCCGCCACCACGGCCACGCCGTCCACCAGGTTGATCACCGCCCGCACGCCCGGCATTGCCCGGGCCTTGCTGTCGTCGAAGCTCACCACGGTGCCGCCGATCACCGGGCACTGGGCCAGGGCGGCGTGCACCATGCCGGGCTGCTTCGCATCGATGCCGAACAGCCGGTCGCCGCGCAGCTTGGCCGGCGTGTCGAGGCGCCGTCTGTCCCGCCTTGCCGATCTGCGTGAAGGATGCGCGCGCCTTGAGCCGCACCTTGTCCAGCGCGGGCGCCGGCAGGGTCGCGGCGGTCGCGGCCAGCGCGCCGTAAGACAGCCGCTTGCCTCCCGGGCCCGTCACATGGCCGGCATCGATGCCGAGCGTTGCCGCATCCACCGTCCAGGTTTTCGCCGCCGCCGCGACGAACAGGCCGCGCGCCGCGGCCCCGGCCTGGCGCAGGGGCAGCCAGGCGTGGCGGACGGAGGTCGAGCCCACCGGTGAGCTGGCCGCCCAGCATCGCGTTCTTGTACGCCGGGTCGGCGGGCGCCTGCACCACTCGCAGGCTGCTCACCGGCACCTCCAGTTCCTCGGCCACCAGCGTGGCGAGCGAGGTGTGCACGTCCTGCCCCATCTCGTTCTGGGGGCAGATGAAGGTGATGCGGTTGTCCGGGTCGATCCGGAGCCAGGCATTGGGGGCGAAGGCTGGCGCGGCGGCGGCCGCGCGGGGCCCTGGCAGGTAGAAGCCCAGGCTCAGGCCCCCGGCGGCGGTCAGCGACAGCTTCATGAATTCGCGGCGTCCATGGTTCAGCCCTCCAGGATCCGGGACGCGTCGCCGATGGCGCGGCGGATGCGGTCGTAGGTGCCGCAGCGGCAGATGTTGCCGTTCATGGCCTGGGTCACCTGGGCGTCCGTCGGCTTCGGATTCCGCGCGAGCAGGGCCGTGGCCGACATCATCTGGCCGGGCTGGCAGTAGCCGCACTGGGGCACGTCGACAGCCTCCCACGCCTGGCGGACCGCCTTGCCCACCCGTCCGTCGAGGCCTTCGATGGTGGTGACGGACTTGCCGGCGACCGCCGACACGGGGGTGACGCAGGACCGGACGGGCTGGCCGTCCACGTGGACCGTACAGGCCCCGCAGAGGGCCATGCCGCAGCCGTACTTGGTGCCGACCAGGTCCAGGTGGTCCCGCAGGACCCAGAGGAGCGGCGTGTCGCCGTCAGCCTCGACGCGCCGGCTGGCGCCATTGATCTTGAGTTCAATCACGGTGAAGTACCCCGGCCGCGGACAACGATGGGCCGATTATGCGCCGGACACCCGGGAACGGAATCGGTCGTTCCCGGTACAATTCCGCCATGGGAACCACCGTCATCATCCTCGCCGCCGGCCAGGGCAAGCGCATGCGCTCGGACCTGCCCAAGGTCCTGCACCCGCTCGCCGGCCGGCCGCTGCTCCAGCACGTCCTCGCGTCTGCCGCGGCGTTGAAGCCCCGGGAGATCCGGGTGGTCCACGGCCACGGCGGCGGGCAGGTGCAGGCTGCGTTCCTCAGCCAGCCCATCGGCTGGTTCCACCAGGCCGTGCAGAAAGGCACCGGACACGCGGTGCAACAGGCCCTGCCGAAGATCCCGCCCGGCGACGTGGCGCTGATCCTCTACGGCGACGTGCCGCTGGTGCAGCCCGCCACGCTGAAGAAGCTGGTCACTAAGGCCGCGAAGGGCCAGGTGGCGGTACTCACGGCTGAGATGGCCAATCCCACGGGCTACGGCCGCATCCTGCGCGGTGAGCGCGGCGCGGTGATCGCGATCGTCGAGGACAAGGATGCCACGCCCCAGCAGCGGCAGCTCAGCGAGATCAACACGGGCCTGATCGCCTGCCCGGCGGGCAAGCTCGTCAAATGGATTGCACGGCTGAAGCCGAACAACGCCCAGAAGGAGTACTACCTCACCGACGTCATCGGCCTCGCGGTGAAGGACGGCGTGGCCGTGGCTGCCGTGGCCGCCGAGTCGGAAGACGAAGTCCTCGGCATCAACGACAAGGCCCAGCTGGCCGCGGCGGAGAAGATCCTGCGCCGCCGGCTCGCGGGCGAGCTGATGGCCGCCGGCGTCACGCTGGTGGACCCGGACCGCATCGACATCCGCGGCGAGCTGGTCTGTGGCCGGGACGTGGTGATCGAGCCCGACGTGATCTTCGAGGGCGTGGTGCACATCGGCGACGGCGCCCGCATCGGCGCCTTCACCCAGATCCGGAACACGCTCATCGGCGCGGGCACCGTGGTGCACCCCCACTGCCTCCTCGAGGACGGCGTGATCGGCCCGCAGTGCGAGATCGGCCCCTACGCCCGCATGCGCCCCGGCGTCGAAATGGCCGAGGGCGCCAAGCTCGGCAACTTCGTCGAGGTGAAGAAGAGCGTGATCGGCCGGGGCAGCAAGGTGAATCACCTCACCTACATCGGCGACGCCACGATCGGCGAGAAGGTCAACGTGGGCGCCGGCACCATCACCTGCAACTACGACGGCGCCAACAAGCACCGGACGGTCATCGGCGACGGCGCCTTCATCGGCTCCGGCGTGGAGCTGGTGGCCCCGGTCGAGATCGGCGCCGGGGCGACCATCGGGGCCGGCTCCACCATCACCAAGCCCGCCCCCGCCGGCCAGCTGACCATCGCCCGGAGCAAGCAGCTGTCGATACCCAGCTGGAAACGGCCCGTTAAGGGCACGTAGGAGCGGCTTCAGCCGCGACCGGCGGGGTAAAGAGGCACCGGGTTTGGCATCTGGGCATTTGCGGGGCATTGCCCCGCAAATGCCCAGATGCCAAACCCGGTGCCTCTGAAACGCGACCTGCGTTACAGCTTGGTAACCCGGATCCCGGTTAAATTCACGCCCCGGACCGCCCCCCTAAGTGATAATTGAAGAACATGTGCGGCATCGTCGGAGCCATCGCTGAACGGAACGTGGTCCCCATCCTGATGGAGGGGCTGCGCCGCCTGGAATACCGCGGTTACGACTCCGCCGGTCTCGCCGTCCTGACCAACGGCCACCTCCAGCGCCAGCGGCGCATGGGCAAGGTCGCCGAGCTCCAGTCCGCCCTGGACGCTGAGCCGATGAAGTCGAACATCGGCATCGCCCACACCCGCTGGGCCACCCACGGGGTCCCCAGCGAGAAGAACGCCCACCCCCACATCTCCCATGACGGTCTCGCGATCGTCCACAACGGCATCATCGAGAACCACGAGCAGCTGCGGGACGAGCTCAAGTCCCTGGGCTACGTGTTCACCTCCGACACCGACACCGAGGTCATCGCCCACCGGATCCACTTCCACCTGAAGAAGACGCCCAATCTCTTCGAGGCGGTGCAGGCCACCGTCCACGAGCTGGAAGGCGCCTACGCGCTGGTGGTCATGAGCGAGGCGAACCCCGGCCAGCTGATCCTGGCCCGCTGCGGCTGCCCCGTGGTGGTCGGCCTGGGCGACAACGAGAACTTCGTGGCCTCCGACGTCTCCGCGCTGCTGCCCGTCACCCGCCGCTTCATCTTCCTGGAGGAAGGCGACGTGGCCGAGATCCACCGCAGCCACGTGCGGGTGCTCGACAAGGACGGCAAGGTCACCCACCGGCCCGTGAAGGAGAGCGAGCTCTCCGCCGACGCGGCCGAGAAGGGCCAGTACCCCCACTACATGCTGAAGGAGATCCACGAGCAGCCTCGGGCCGTGGCCCAGACGCTCGAGGAGCGGGTCGCCAACGGCAAGCTGCTGGAGGCCGCTTTCGGCCCCAGTGCCACCGAGATCTTCCGCCGCGTCGAGGCCGTGCACATCGTGGCCTGCGGCACCAGCTTCCACGCGGGCGCCGTGGCCCGGTACCTCATCGAGCAGGTCTGCCGCGTGCCCTGCCACGTGGACATCGCCAGCGAGTACCGCTACCGGAACCCGGTCGTCCCGAAGAACACCCTGTTCGTCACCATCTCCCAGTCCGGCGAGACGGCCGACACCCTGGCGGCCCTGCGGCTGGCCAAGGCGGCGGGCTACCTGTCCACGCTCGCCATCTGCAACGTGCCGGAGAGTTCGCTGGTTCGCGAGTCGGAGCTGGTGATGCTCACCCGCGCCGGCCCCGAGATCGGCGTGGCCTCCACCAAGGCCTTCACGACCCAGATCGCGGCGCTGACCATGCTGGTCATCGCGCTCGCCAAGCACCGCACCGCCGACGCGGAGCGGGAGCGGGGTCTCGTGCAGCGCCTCATCGAGATCCCCGGCCTGATCGAGAAGACGCTGGTCCTCGACCCGGTCATGAAGAAGCTGGCCGAGCGCTTCGCCGACAAGCACCACGCCCTGTTCCTCGGCCGCGGCGTCCTCCACCCGATCGCCATGGAGGGCGCGCTGAAGCTGAAGGAAATCTCCTACATCCACGCCGAGGCCTACCCGGCCGGCGAGCTGAAGCACGGCCCGCTGGCCCTGGTGGACGCGGACATGCCCGTGATCACCGTGGCGCCGAACAACGACCTGCTGGAGAAGCTGAAGAGCAACCTCATGGAGGTCCGGGCCCGGGGCGGCGAGCTGTTCGTCTTCGCGGACCCCGACTCCGGCTTCGAGTCCAGCGACGGCGTGACGGTCATCAAGATGCCGAAGCACGTCTATCTACCTGCAGGCGCCCATCGTCTACACGATCCCGCTGCAGCTACTGGCCTACCACGTGGCCATCCTGCGCGGCACCGACGTGGACCAGCCCAGGAACCTGGCGAAGTCGGTCACCGTCGAGTAGTTCCCTAGTAGGAGCGCCTTTAGGCGCGACCCCGGCTGCCCCTCCGCTTCCGCAGCAAATCCGCCGATCCGGGTAGGCAGAAGCCCGTTGTAAGGGCGAAGATAGGAGCTATGGCACCGCCATCAGCTCCACGGGCTGTTCCAACGAAGGCCTGAACCCATGCAGATCACCACCACCCCCGGCCTCGACGGCAAGCGCATTACCCGCTATTGCGGCATCGTGGCGGGCGAGGCGATCCTCGGGGCCAACATCTTCAAGGACCTGTTCGCGGGGATCCGCGACCTGGTGGGCGGGCGATCCGCCACCTACGAGAAGGAGCTGCAGAAGGCCCGGGACATCGCGCTCCAGGAACTGCAGGAACGGGCGGCGGAACTGGGTGCCAACGCCGTGGTCGGCGTGGACCTGGATTACGAGGTCCTGGGCCAGGGCAACGGCATGCTCATGGTGTCGGCCAGCGGGACGGCGGTCGTCGTCGAGTAGCCGTGTTTACCTACCTCTGCCTCGGCACCAGCGACCTGCAGCGGTCGATCCGCTTCTACGATCCGGTGATGGGCGCGCTCGGTCACCGGCGCTGCGTCGTGCAGGGTGAGCCCGGCTGGGATGGCTGGGCCGGCTGGGGCATCTACGAGGACAGGGGCGCCCGGGAACTGGCGCTCTGGGTCTGCCCACCCTTCGACAAGCGGGCCGCCACAGTCGGCAATGGCTCCATGATCGCGCTCAAGGCCGTCACCTGGCAGCAGGTGGACGACTTCCATGCGGCCGCGCTCCGCTTCGGCGGCAGCTCGGAAGGCGCCCCCGGCCTCCGGCCCCAGTACCAGCCCGATTTCTACGCCGCCTACGTGCGGGACCCCGATGGTCACAAGCTCGCGGCGGTGTGCCGCGGCTTCACTGCGAGAGAGAATCCATGAGCCTCCTGTTCCCCGACGACGAAACTGGCGAGCTCCTGCGGCTGATGCAGGAGCAGGGCGACGACCTGTCCGTTGCCCGGGATGTGGACTTCTTCCTGATCTTCGACTCGAAGGACCAGGCCCAGGCTTTCGTCAACCAGGCCGACCTGGGGCCCGAGATCCGCGTCAGCGCGGCCCGCTACGAGAAGACCAGCAAGTGGCAGGCCACGCTTACCGTGAACATGGTGCCCGTGTATGCGGAGATCGTGGCGCTGGAGAGGCAGGTGGCGCGCCTGGGCCGCGAGCACGGCGGCCAGCCCGACGGCTGGGGCTGCGCGAAAGCCTGAAAGGTACCGGACACTTAGTTTTGTTAGTTGTTGGGACCTGGCTCCCGAGAACTAACAAAACTAAGTGTCCGGTACCTTTCAGGCGCCCAGGCCTCCGGCGTGGTGGCGCAGGTGGTCCTCGATCATGCTGCTCACGAACCAGTAGCCGTGGCCGTAGCCCTCGTGACGCCGCAGCATCAGCGGGTAGCCCGCGCGGCGGGCCGCCGCTTCGAAGAGTTCCGGCTTGAGCTGGTTGACCAGGAATTCGTCGTCGAGGCCCTGGTCGATCAGCAAGCGGTGGCCGCCCCGCCGCCGACGCCAGGTCGCTCATCAGTTCCGTCGCGTCGTACTGCCGCCAACTATCGGGGTCTGACCCCAGATACCGGGGCAGTGCCTTCTTGCCCCACGGGACCTGGCTCGGTGCGACGATCGGCGCCAGCGCCGACAGGCTCCGGAACCGCTCCGGGTGCTTCAGCCCGATGGTCAGCGCGCCGTGGCCGCCCATGGAGTGCCCCATCAATCCGATCCGCTCCCCGTCCACGGGGAACTGGCTCGTGACCAGGTCCGGCAGCTCCCGCGCCACGTAGCTGTACATCCGGTAGTGGGCCGACCAGGGCGCCTCGGTGGCGTCCAGGTAAAAGCCCGCGCTCAGGCCGAAGTCGTAGGCCTCGTCGTCGCCCGGCAGCCGCACCCCCCGCGGGCTCGTGTCCGGCGACAGCAGTGCCAGACCGAGCTCGGCCGCCACCCGCTGGGCACCCGCCTTGATGGGAAAGGTCTCCTCGTTGCAGGTCAGCCCCGCCAGGTAGATCACCAGCGGCACCCGCTCGTGCTCGGCCTGGGGCGGCAGGTACAGCCCGAAGCGCATGTCGCAGGCCGTCGCCCGCGGCCGCGTGCCGGTAGAAGTGCTGCCAGCCGTCGAAGCAGCGGAAGCGATTGGACAGGATCAGGTTTTCCGGCGCACTCATCGGGGGACCTCCGGTAGGCTCGGGGCATCTTCTCATTCGGGAGCGGAACGATGTACCTGGACGCGATGCGGGCGACGGTGGCCAGCTTTTCCCGGCGCGGCGTACTGGGCCTCGGGCCGGGCTGGCGGCGGGACTCGGCGGCCTGTCGGGCCTCGCCGCCGGGCCGGCCGCGGCCGCCTCTTCGGCCCCTGGCAAACCAGGAGCCCTCGATCTCAGCACCGCCGCCGACAACATCTACGCCTTCGCCAAGACCTGGGGCACCCTCGGCGACGAGATCGTGTTCGGCGGCCACGAGGGCGTGTTCTTCGCCGTCGTCGGCAACCGGCGCGCCATGCCCCTCTTCGGCTACGTGGGCTTCGGCAGCCTCCAGTTCCGCATCCTGCCGAACGGCGACGCGGAGTACCGGGGCAAGGACGCCACCTTCTACACCGACCTGAAGACCGGCGAGCTCCTCGACACCTGGCAGAACCCCTTCACCGGCAAGACGGTGAAGGTCTACCCCTACATCAACGAGCAGGTCACCACGACCATCCCGGCCAGCTACCCGGCCGACCGGATGGTGACCGACGCCTACCGCTGGGAGATCGCCATCGGCAACGCGGCCACCCGGAAGGAAGACGCCAACAGCTACCGGGGCGACAAGGGCGAGTCCGGCAAGGTCGGTGCCCTTCGTGCTGCCCTGGCGCCGGGTCGGCAACCACTACCTGCTGACCTGGGACTGGATGCTCGAGGTGGCCAACCCGGTGACCCCCGAGGGCTGGCCCGAGGCGTCCACCGGTCCGGTCATCAACCCGTCGGAGCACTTCACCTTCTTCGTGCCGGCCGGCGAGCTGGAGGACCGGGGGCGCCCCTGGGCCACCATGACCGCCGGCTTCTTCCGCCAGTGCCCCTGGCTCCCCTGGATGCGGATGGGCCGGAGCGGCGTCGAGGGGCGGATGTTCGCCAACTCCCACAGCTACAAGATCACCGGCGGCCTGGACAACATCCCCCGCCCCGTCCGGGCGCGCCTGGAGCGGGACCGTCCGGACATGCTGACGCCCCCGAAGGACTGGTCCCAGCACCCGGTCGGTTCGTCCTGGGGCTACTACGCGAAGGTGGCGCCGAAAGAAGTGCCGTAGGAGCGGCTTCAGCCGCGCCCCCTCCCGCGAGAATCGAGTCCGCGAGTCTCGAGCGGGAGGGGGTCGCGGCTGAAGCCGCTCCTACGGCAGCGTTTCCGCTACAATGCGCGGCCCCGCCGAAGGCCTTGATAAATGGCGGGTTTAGCTGGTTGTGTCGATCTACTGTCGAGTAGGTGGCAATAACATGGCTAGTTTATTTGCCGCCCCCGACCGACAGGAGAAGCCCAAGTGGAAGTCGACATCATTCTGGAGCCGGACCTCGGCCCCTCCCAGCTCGTGGAGCTCGCGACGACGGCCGAAAAGTACGGCATCCGCGCCCTCTGGACCTCCAACTACTTCGCCCACTGGGACCCCTTCATCAGCCTGGTGCCCGTGGCCCAGGCGACGAAGAAGCTGAAGATGGGCGCGCTCGCCGTCAGCCCCTTCGAGATGCACCCGCTGAAGATCGCCAACGCGCTGCTCAGCCTCAACGAGCTGTCCGGCGGCCGGGCGATGGCGGCCATCGGCGCCGGCGAGGGCAACCTGGACGCGATGGCCCTGCACAAGCCCCAGAAGATCGTGGTGGCGGTGCGGGAGGCCCTGGAGATCGTCATCGGCGCGGGCCAGAAGAAGCTGGCCAAGGACGGCTACAAGGGCGAGGAATTCAACGTCACCTACCCCTGCGCCTACGACTGGCTGAAGGCGCCGCCGCCCGTTCGTCTACGGCACGGCCTACCGGCACATGATGATGCGCATGGAGGCCCGGGTGGCCGACGGCGTCTTCATCGGCTGCACGCCCACCGAGATCATCGAGCCGGCCATGGAGCAGGTCCGGGTCGGCGAGGCCAAGCGCGAGCCCGGGATGAAGCCGATCCGCGTGAACAGCTTCTGGGCCTGGCACGTGAAGACGGACCGGAAGGAAGCCTACCGGGAGTCCCGCCGCGAGCTGGCCTGGCGGGCCCGCAAGCTGGACGCAGACCTCATCAAGCTCTGGCTGTCCCCGGACGAAGTGCAGACGGTGGTGACCAACTTCGACAAGTTCGTGGCCGCCTGGTTTGACCGCTCCGGCAACATCCAGGGCGTCTCCGAGGAGATGTGCAACCGGCTGTGCGAGGGCCTGACCTCCACCGGCGGCATCGAGGACCTGGACCGGGAGATCGAGCGCTTCAGGAAGTTCGGCAAGGCCGGCCAGACCGAGATCGCGCTGCGGCTGCACGACAACCCGATGGACGCGCTGAAGATCATCGGGGAGCGGGTCGTCCCGGCGCTCCGGTAGGAGCGCCTTCAGCCGCGACCCTTCGCTCGTCGCGCTCCGTAGCCCGCGGCATCCCGGTCGGGATCCTCCTGGCTACCGTGAGACCCGGTGAGCGCCAGGAGGGACACCCGCCCGTGCTGCCGCTCGGCTGCGAGTTCCACCAGCCGACGGTACTGGCGCGGGCTGCGCGCCGCTCGCCCGATACTGCAACCGAGGTACATCCGAGCGGTCAGTGGCCGATGCCTCGCCCGCGACAAGACGTGTCCGCACGTCAGCGGGCGGGGTCTTCGGCTGCTGGCCGCGGGAGGCAGCACGGATCCGCAATCCCGGGTCGCGGCTGAAGCCGCTCCTACAGGCCGAGGGACGCGGCCGGTGCGTTCAGGTTGGCCAGCTGGCGGCTGACGAGCGCACCCACGGACTCCGCCGGGTTTGGCAGGACCGTGAAGACCGGCGGCTTGCGCCGCAGACTGCTGACGTCGCCGTTGGCCAGCAGCTGCCCCAGGTATTGGAGGTTGTGATCGATGGCGAGCAGGTAGGGATTCTGCCCGCCGAAGAGCGGCTCCACGTTCCGGTAGGCCCGGTTGAAGCTCTTCTCCAGCCGCGCCCGGGCCGAATGCTCCCAGAAGCCGGGCGTCTGCCGCAGCAGGTCGGTGCCGGAGGCGTAGCGGACGACGCGTTCCCGCGGTCCCTTCTGCTCGACGGCGATGCCCGCCAGCACGAACTCGCCGTACAGGCGATCCCGGCACTTCTCCAGGTAACAGCGGTCCGCCATCTGGGCGAGCATGTCCGCGGTGCCCAGCAGGTGCCCGACGGTGCTGTCCCGCGGATCCTCCAGCTCGATGTCGTCGAGACTGATCTCGTAGCCCGTGAAATGCACCACCTGCCTGGCAACGGGCACCCAGTGACCGAGACCGAGCCGCGGCAGATAGCCGGTGAGGAACTCGGCGCTGCGGGCAGATGTGGTGGCCCGTGAACTCGGCGCCGTTCCGGGTGCGCTCGCCCACGCGGCGGATGTAGCCCGAATCGTGGAAGAGGGCGCAGATCAGGCCGACCACGGCCCGCTCGTGCCCGAGCCGGTCCGGCTCCGGGGCCGTCTGCTCGTAACCGGCCAGCAGCCGGGCCATGGCCAGCGTGACATCCAGGGAGTGCTGCTGGTCGTGATAGAGCGTGTCGCACCCGACGTAGCCCTCGGCCTGGCCGCGGAACAGCCGGCGGAAATCGTGGAAGGCGAGCCACAGCTGGTCGAAAGCGGCACCGGGCCACGCCAGCTGGAAGACGTCCTGGCAGGCATTGCGCACGTCGTCCACGGAGCTGACGCACACGGTGTTCGTCACGTCGTACTCGTTCCGGCGGGTGCGGGGGTCGAACTGGAATGCGGCGGGAGCGGTCACGGGGCGATTCTTGCACGCGCTCTCCGGGGCCTCAAACCGGAAAAGCGGGCTTTTTCAGCAGATTTGCGCCCGGCGACGCGCCGCAGGAGGTGCGTTCAGTATTCCGGCAGCGGGATGAACTCCGACTCGCCCGGCACCGGCAGCAAAGCGCCCCAGCTTCCAGTCCTGCCGGGCGCGCTCGATGCGTGCCTCGGAGCTCGACACGAAGTTCCACCAGATGTGGCGCGGGCCGTCCGCCGGCTCACCACCCAGCACCATGCAGCGGCAGGCGCTCATGGCCTGCAACTCCACGGCCCGGCCGGGCAACAGCGTGGCGCAGGCGCCGGCCGGCACGGCCTCGCCGTCGATCGCCAGCGTCACCGTCGACCAGGTACACCGCGCGCTCCTCGTGCTCAGCGGGCAGAGCGCACCGCGCGCCGCGCGGCCAGCTCCAGCGCGCCGTAGCCCATCGCGGAGAAGGTCCGGACAGGCGACGTGAGGCCGAGCAGCGTGCCGGCGATGACGCGCAGCTTCACGCCGTCGGCATCGAGCGCCGGGAGGTCCCCGGCTGCGTAGTGATGAAATTCCGGCGCCGTCTCCTCCGCGTGCTTCGGCAGGGCGACCCAGGACTGGATGCCGTGGAGCCGCGACGGCCGCTGCCGGTTCTGCGGCGGCGTGCGCTCGGAGTGCGCGATGCCGCTGCCCGCCGTCATCCAGTTCACCTCACCGGGGCGGATGACCTGGGTAAAGCCCAGGCTGTCCCGGTGCAGCAGTTCGCCCTCGAAGAGCCAGGTGACGGTGGCGAGGCCGATGTGCGGGTGGGGCCGCACGTCCACGCCGGTGTCGGGCGCGAAGGTGGCGGGACCCATCGCGTCGAAGAAGATGAAGGGGCCGACCATCTGCCTCGGGCCACCGGGCAGCACCCGGTGGACGCTGAAGCCGCCCAGGTCCCGCTCCCGGCCCCGGATCAGGGTATCGATGGCGCTCATGTGCAGAGGGGCGGCAGGCCCGTTTCCTGCCGGATCCTCTGCAGCTTAAGGAGTCCGTCGAGTGCCTCATTGCGCGCCGTCGCCGGATCCGCCCGGGCCGGATCGAACTGGCCCCACTGTGCATAGACCGCACTGGCCTTCGACGTGTTGCCGGACTCCTCGGCCGCCATGGCCTGGATCAGGAGCGCGTAGCTCCTGCGCTTTGGATCCGTCTCGCTGGCGAAGGCCCGCTCGGCCCGGCTGATCGCGCCGAGGTGCCGGCAGCGGGCCAGCTCCTCGCCCGCCGCAAAGTTGAGGTCGCCCATCCGGTCCTTGAGCTGCTGGTTGGCGGCGGACAGGCCTCCGGCTGGCCAGCCGTCGTGGCGGGCGTCGTGGCGGGCGCCGGCGCGGGAGGCGGTGGCGACGACTGCCGCGCATCCCGCTCGGCGCCGTTCATGGCGCCCACCGCAGCCCCGGAGGCGGCACCGACCGCCCCCGCGCGGAGCGCGTTGTTCACCGCGTCACCGCCCCAGAAGATGCTGCCGACGGCACCCGCCACCAGGCCGCCGACCGCGCCGGTCTTGGCGCCCTGGCTGGCACCCTGCTTCGAACTGGTGCTGCAGCCAGCCAACGCGACAGCAGATGCACAGGAAACCGAGAACACGTGGCAACCAGGCACGGGACATGGGTCATTCCTGCAACGGGGAAATTCGAGTCTAGCAGAGGGTTTTCCCGCGAATCCGCTACCATGCCGGTCCCCGCAATCCCGAGCACCGCAGCGAGGAACCTGCCCATGACGACGCACACGGTTTGCCGCGTTGAAGAACTGCCGGTCGGCCAGCATCGCCTGTTCACGGCGGGCGGGAACAAGCTGATCGTCTACCACCTGGACGACGGTTTCTTCGCCACCCAGGCCAGCTGCACCCACATCTTTGCACCGCTCGCCAGGGGCAAGATCGTCGACGGCTGCAAGATCCAGTGCCCGTTCCACCGGGCGCGCTTCGACATCCGCACCGGCAAGGTCATCGACTGGGCCAACTGGCCCCCCGGGATCGTGAACGTGCTCAACGCCGTGCGTGGCGAGAAGGACCTCCAGACCTATCCCGTGCGGGTCACCGGCAACCAGGTGCAGGTGGACGTCGCATGACGGTAGCGCCCGCGCGCGCGCTGATCTTCGTCCTCGTCACCGTCTTCATCGATACCGTCGGCTTCGGGATCATCATCCCGGTGCTGCCGCGCCTGCTGATGGACCTGCTCGACGGCTCGCTCAGCACCGCCGCCCTGTACGGCGGCTGGCTCATGTTCCTGTTCTCGGCGCTGCAGTTCCTGAGCGCGCCGGTGCTCGGCAACCTCGAGCGATCACTTCGGCCGCCGGCCCGTGCTGCTGGGCTCGCTCGCGGCCTTCTCCGCGGACTTCGTCCTGATGGGGCTCGCCCCGACCGTCGGCTGGCTGTTCCTCGGCCGGGCCCTGTCCGGCGTGTTCAGCGCCACCTACCCGGTGGTCAGCGCCTACGTGGCCGACCTCACGCGCCGGAGCAGCGCGCGAAGAGCTTCGGCCTGCTGGGCGCGGCCTGGGGCCTGGGCTTCGTCGTGGGGCCGGCCATCGGCGGCCTGCTGGGCGACGCCAATCCCCGCCTGCCCTTCTTCGTGGCGGCGGGGCTGGCCGCGGTCAACGTGGTCTACGGCTACTTCGTGCTGCCGGAGAGCCTGGCGCCCGCCAACCGCCGGCCCTTCGCGCTGAAGCGCGCCAACCCGATCGGCGCGTTCATCGCCATGCGGCAGTACCCGCTGGTGATGGGCCTGCTGGGGGCCCTGCTGCTCTATCACATCGCCCACGACGCCAATCCGGCCACCTGGACCTACGTGACGATGGCCAAGTTCGACTGGACGCCCCGGGACATCGGCCTGTCCATGAGCTTCGTGGGCATCTGCGCGGCGCTCGCCCAGGGCGCTGGCCGTGGGCCCGGTGGTGAAGCGGCTCGGCGAGCGGCGCGCCATGCTGGCCGGCTTCGGGCTGTTCACCATCAGCTTCCTGGGCTACGCGTTCGCGACCTCGGGCTGGATGATGTACTTCTGGATCGTGCCCTTCTCCTTCGGCACGATCGCCAGCATCGCGACGATGGCCCTGCTGTCGAAGCAGGTGCCGGCCAACCAGCAGGGCGAGCTGCAGGGCGCGGTCTCCAGCCTGCGCAGCATCACCGCCTGCGTCGCGCCGCTGATGATGACCGGGCTGTTCAGCTACTTCACGTCGCCGGCGGCGCCGTTCCAGTTCCCCGGCGCCTCCTTCTTCGCGGCGAGCGTGCTGACCTTCGTCGCCCTGCTGCTCGTGATGGGCGTCCTCCGGCGAAGTCCAGCCCGGTAGGAGCGGCTTCAGGCGCGACGGAATTCCCGTCGCGGCTGAAGCCGCTCCTACAGCACGGCGACCACGGGCGCGTGGTCCGACGGCTTCTCCAGCTTCCGCGGCGCCACGTCGATGGTCGCGCCGGAGCACGTGGCCGCCAGCGCCTTCGACGCCAGGATCAGGTCGATGCGCAGGCCGTGGTTGCGCCGGAAACCCATCATCCGGTAGTCCCACCAGGAGAAGGACTTCTCGGGCTGGTCGAAGAGGCGGAAGGTGTCGACCAGGCCCAGGTTCAGCAGGGCCTTCAGCCGCTCCCGTTCGGGTTGGCTGCACAGGACCTGGTCCCGCCACTGTTCCGGGTCGTGCACGTCCCGGTCTTCCGGCGCGATGTTGAAGTCCCCGACGATGGCGAGGCGCTCGTGGCGCTTCAGCTCGCCGGCCAGGTAACCGGCCAGCGCGTCCAGCCAGTCCAGCTTGTAGCGGTACTTGTCGGAGCCGACGCTCTGCCCGTTGGGCACGTAGACGTTGATCACCCGCGTGCCGCCGTAGGTGGCGGCGATCACCCGGCGCTGGTCGTCGGTGAAGCCGGGAATGCCGGTGGCCACGTCGGCCGCTTCCTCCCGGGAGAGCAGGGCCACGCCGTTGTAGGCCTTCTGGCCGTCCAGCACGCAGCGGTAGCCGGTGGCCTCGATCGCGGCCAGCGGGAATGTGCTGGCCTCGGTCTTGATCTCCTGCAGCGCCAGCACATCCGGTTCGTGGGCGTTCAGCCAGTCGACCACGTGGGCCAGCCGCTGCCGGATGGAATTGACGTTCCAGGACGCGAGTTTCATGTGAGTTTTGTACCTGCGTAAGTGAATTCCCCAATACCCCGCCACGCGTTCACGCGCAACCCTGCCCGCTGAAATCGTCGCGGAACGGAGCTGTCCATGAGGATTCCCGCCCTACTCGCCATGCTCGCCAGCCTCGTCGCACCGGCGTCCGGAATCGCCGCAGACTCCCTGATGCAGGCGGCGCAGGCGCAGTTCAAGCCGATTCCAGCCCAGCCGCCCGCCCTGCCGGGCAACCCCGCGTCGCCGGCCAGGGTCGAACTCGGGAAGATGCTGTTCTTCGACCCGCGGCTCTCCGCAAGCCATACGATCAGCTGCAACTCCTGCCACAACGTCGGCCTTGGTGGCGTGGACGTGGCGGAGAAATCGATCGGGCACAAGTGGCAGAAGGGAGGCCGCAATTCGCCGACGGTCTTCAATGCCGTGTTCAACACCGCCCAGTTCTGGGACGGGCGGGCGAAGGATCTCGAGGAGCAGGCTGGCGGCCCCATGGTCAATCCGATCGAGATGGCCTCACCGAAGGAGCACGTGACCGAGCAGCTGCGGGGCATCCCCGGCTACGTGGCGGCCTTCAAGGCTGCTTTCCCCGGTGAAGCCAGCCCCGTCACGCTGGCCAATGCCCAGAAGGCCATCGCCGTCGTTCGAAGCCACCCTCATTACGCCCAATGCGCCCTTCGACCGGTACCTGAAGGGTGATGCCTCCGCCCTCAACGCCACCCAGACCGCCGGCCTGAAGCTCTTCATCGACAAGGGCTGCGCCGCCTGCCACAACGGCATCAACGTGGGCGGGGGCCAGTACGCGCCGTTCGGCATCGTGGAGAAGCCGGGCGCCGAGCTGCTGCCGCCGGACGACAAGGGCCGCTTCGCGGTGACGAAGACGGCGGGCGACGAGTACGTCTTCAAGGTGCCGACGCTGCGGAACATCGAGCTGACGGCGCCGTACTTCCATTCCGGAAGGTCCTGGGACCTGCGCCAGGCCGTCGGGGTCATGGCATCCAGCCAGCTCGGGTTGCCGGTGACCGACGACGAAGCGGGCAAGATCGTGGCCTTCCTCGGCGCGCTCACGGGAGACCAGCCGAAGATCGTCTACCCGGTGCTGCCGCCCAGCGTCGCTGCAACCCCGCGGCCGCAGCCCTAGGGCCGCGGCTCCGCCGGCGCTCGAAACCGGGAGAGCGCCGGGTTACGCTCCCGTGGGTCAGCCGCCACCGTCACGGGACTCCAGTCATGCGCCGGCCCCTCTCGTTCAGCCTGATCGTCATGCTGCTGGTCACTGGCCCCGCGCAGGCGGCCGACGACCTGCTCACCGTGGCCCGGGCCCGCTTCCAGCCCATCCCCCTCAAGGCCCCGGAGCTGCCGGGCAATCCCGCCACGCCCGCCCAGCTGGAACTCGGCCGGATGCTGTACTTCGACCCGCGGGTCTCCGCGGGCCGCCCCGGCAGCTGCAACTCCTGCCACAACGTGGGCCTGGCCGGCGCGGACGGCCGGGAGACCGCAATCGGCCACAGCTGGCAGAAAGGCGGCCGCAACGTGCCGACCGCCTTCAACGCGGTGTTCAACACGGCCCGGTTCTGGGACGGCCGCGCCCAGGACCTCGACGACAAGGCCGGCGGGCCGCCCTTCAACCCCATCGAGCTGGCTCTGCCCCGGGACCAGCTGAGTGACGCAGCTCGCCGCGATCCCCGGTTACCTGGCCGCCTTCCACGCCGCGTTCCCGGGCGAGCCCGCGCCGGTGACGCTGGCGAACGCGCAGAAGGCCATCGCGGTCTTCCAGGCCACGCTGATCACCCCGAACGCGCCCTTCGACAGGTACCTGCGGGGCGACGCCTACGCGCTCAACGCGAGGCAGAAGGCCGGTCTGCAGCTCTTCATCAGCAAAGGCTGCGCCGAGTGCCACGACGGCATGAACCTGGGTGGCACGCAGTACGCGCCGTTCGGCATCCTGGAAAGGCCGGGCGCCGACGTGCTGCCCCGGGACGACAAGGGCCGCTTCATGGTGACGGAAACCGTGGGCGACCAGTACGTCTTCAAGGTCCCGCAGCTGCGGAACATCGCGCTGACCGCGCCCTACTTCCATTCCGGCAGGGCCTGGGACCTGGGCCAGTCGGTGGCGGTAATGGCCGCGAGCCAGATCGGCGCGCCGGTGAGCGCCGAGGAAAACGCGCAGATCACCGCGTTCCTCGAGAGCCTGACGGGGGAGCAGCCGCGGGTTACGTACCCGGTGCTGCCGGCTGCAGTCGGCCCCGCGCCTGCTGCCCTAGACGCGGCTGATCCCCGACTGCTTCAGCAGCGCGTCCACGTGGGCGGGCCGGCCGCGGAAGGCCACGAAGGCCTCGGCGATGTCCCGGGAGCCGCCGATCTCCAGCACCTGCTCCCGGAAGCGCCGGGCCAGCGCCGGATCGAACAGCCCGGCTTCCTCGAAGGCGGCGAAGGCGTCGGCCGCCAGCACCTCCGCCCACTTGTAGCTGTAGTAGCCGGCCGCGTAGCCGCCGCCGAAGATGTGCGTGAAGGCGTGGGCAAAGCGGTTCCACTCGGTTGGCCTGATCACGGCGACCGCGTCGCGGACCTCGGCCAGGATGTCCATCACCCGCGAGCCGGTGGCCGGGTCGTACTCGGCGTGGATGCGCAGGTCGAACAGCGCGAACTCCAGCTGGCGCACCATGGCCAGCGCCGACTGGAAGTTCTTCGACTCCCTCAAGGAAGCGAGGATCGTAGCGGGCAGCGGCTCGCCGGTCTGGTAGTGGCCCGAGCACAGCGCCACCACCTCGGGCTCCCAGGCGAAGGTCTCCATGAACTGGCTGGGCAGCTCCACCGCGTCCCAGGGCACGCCGTTGATGCCGCCCACGCTCGGGTAGTCGATGCGCGTGAGCAGGTGGTGCAGCACGTGGCCCATCTCGTGGAACACCGTGACCATCTCGTCGTGGGTGATCAGGCAGGGCGTGTCCGCGGTGGGCAGCGAGAAGTTGCAGACCAGGTGCGCCACCGGCACCTGCAGGCCCGCGTCGTCCCGCAGGCGGTTCAGGCACTGGTCCATCCAGGCGCCGGAGCGCTTGGTCGAACGGGCGTAGAAGTCGGTGAAGAAGCCGCCCGACCTCGCGGCCGCTGCGCGTCGACGCAGCCGGAAGTACTCCACGTGGGGTTCCCAGGCGTCCACGCCGGTGACCGGCTCGATGCGGATGCCGTAGAGCCTCTCCACCACCTGGAAACAGCCCCGACAGCACGGTCGGCAGCGGGAAGTAGGGGCGCAGCGCCTCGTCGGAGATCGAGTACCTCTGGTGGCGCAGCTTCTCCGAGTAGTAGGCGATGTCCCAGGGCTCCAGCTCCCGGCCCGCGAAGGCCTCCAGCTCCGCCAGTTCGCGCCGTGCGGCATCCCGGGAGTGGCGGACCAGATCCACCAGGAAGTCCCGCACCTCGTCCACCGACTTCGCCATCTTGGTGGCGAGGGAATAGGCCGCGAAGTTCGGGTAACCGACGATCCGCGCCGCCTCGTGGCGGAGGGCGAGGATCTGCTCCATCAGGGCGCTGTTGTCGTGGCCGGGCGAGTAATCGGCCTGGTCCGATGCGCGGGTGATCCAGCCCCGGTAGACGGACTTGCGCAGCTCCCGGTCGTCCGCGTGGGTGACCACGGCCACGTAGGTGGGCTGGTCGAGCTGGAATTGCCAGCCGGTTTGCCAGCAGCGCGGGCCCGCTCCGCCGCCGGCTCCAGCACCATCGCCGGCACGCCGCGCACCCGCGACGCGTCGGAGATGTGCAGCGACCAGGCGGCGGCCGAGTCGAGCACGTTCTGCTCGAAGTTCGCCTCGGCCGTGGACAGTTCTTCCATGATCGTCTTGAAGCGGGCCTTCTGGTCCGGCGGCAGGTGCACGCCGGACAGGCGGAAGTCGCGGATCGCCAGCTCGAGCAGGCGGCTGGCGCCTTCGCCCGGACCGGCCGTCGCCCGTTCGCCGAGGCGCCTGTAGAGCTCGTAGAGGCGCTGGTTGTGGCCCATCTCCGTCTCGTACCGGGAGATGGCGGGGAGGCAGGCGTTGTACGCGGCGCGCAGCTCCGGCGAGTTGGCCACGGACTGCAGGTGCCGGACGGGCGACCAGACCCGGTGCAGGCGGTCGCTGAGCCGCTCGATGGGCAGCACCGCGGCGTCGAACCCGAGTTCGAGCTGGTCGGCGGCCGCCAGCAGCTGCTCGAGCTCGGCCCGGTTGGCGTCGAGCGTGGCGAGCACGGCGTGCTCCACGTGCTCCGGCCGGATGCGGTCGAAGGCGGGGAGGCCCGAGGCGGCGAGGAGCGGGTTGTTCTGCATCGGGAAATGCTAACGGAAAAGCCGTCCGCGGCCCACACAACCGCCTTGCTACACTCCGAGCCCGTGTCACGACCACTTGAGCCAGCAGGGCCCGCAGCATGACCGAGCAGTTCGACCTCATCACCATCGGCGGCGGCAGCGGCGGCCTCGCCGCCGCCCAGCGCGCGGCGGAGTATGGCGCGACCGTGGCGCTCATCGAGCCCGCGCCGCTCGGCGGCACCTGCGTGAACGTGGGCTGCGTGCCCAAGAAGATCACCTTCAACGCCGCCAGCCTGGCCCACGCGCTGGACGACGCGCGGGACTACGGCTTCGATCTCACCGTGCGGGGCCACGACTGGGCCGGGCTTCGTGGCCCGGCGGACGGCCTACGTGCAGCGTCTGAACGGCATCTACGAGCGGAACCTGGCGAAGAAGGGCATCACCCACATCGCGGCCCGAGCCCGCTTCACCGGCCCGCACACCGTCGAGGCCGGCGGCCGGGTGCTGTCCGGCAGGCACATCGTCGTGGCCACGGGCGGGCGGCCCGTCGGTGCCGCAGATTCCCGGGCACGAACTGGGCTACGTGTCCGACGACTTCTTCGGCCTCACGACCCGGCCCCAGCGGGTGGCCATCGTGGGCGCGGGCTACATCGCCGTCGAGTTCGGCGGCGCCCTGCGCGCGCTCGGCTCCGAAGTGACGCTGCTGGCCCGCCACGACAATGTGCTGCGCCACTTCGACGAGTACCTGCAGCAGGGGCTGCTCCGCGCGCTGGCCGAGGACGGCATCCGCTTCGACGGGCACGCCACGGCCGCGGCGCTCGCCCGCGGCAAGGCGGGCCTCGAGCTGTCGACGGCCGATGGCCGCCGCCACGGGCCCTTCGACGCGGTGTTCTGGGCGATCGGCCGGGAGCCCTGCACGGCGGACCTCGGCCTCGCCGCCGCCGGCGTGCGCACCGACGCGCGGGGCTTCGTCACCACCGACGAGTTCCAGGTGACGAACGTGCCGCACATCTACGCGGTCGGGGACGTCACGGGCCGCGAGGCCCTGACGCCGGTGGCGGTCGCCGCGGGCCGCCGCACTGCCGACCGCGTCTTCGGCGGCATGGCGGGCCGGCACCTGGACTACGCCAACATTCCCATCGGTGGTCTTCAGCCACCCGCCCATCGGCACCTGCGGCCTCAGCGAGACGGTGGCCCGGGAGCGCTTCGGCGACGCGGTGAAGGTCTACACCGCGGAGTTCGTCCCGCTCTACAACGGCATCACCGAGCACAAGCCGAAGACCCGCATGAAGCTGGTGACGGCCGGCGCCGACGGGAAGGTGGTGGGCTGCCACATCATCGGCCCCGGCGCCGACGAGATGCTCCAGGGCTTCGCGGTGGCCATCCGCATGGGCGCCACCAAGCGCGACTTCGACGACACGGTGGCGATCCACCCCACCGCCGCCGAGGAACTGGTGACGATGCGGTCAGCCGTAGGAGCGCCTTCAGGCGCGACCGGGAATATTCCAGTCGCGCCTGAAGGCGCTCCTACGCCAGCCGTTTCTTCATCGTGTCGGTGGCGCCGGGCGATCCCGGCAGCTTCGCGATGACGGGCCGGGTGTCGGGCCGCACGCCGCGCCAGGCGTAGAAGGACTCCGCCGCCTGCTCCACCAGCATGCCCCAGCCCTGGGCCACGCGGCCCGCGCCGTTCATCTTCGCCCAGGCGACGAAGGGCGTGTCCTGCATGGCGTAGGACAGGTCGTAGCAGAGCGTCTCCGGGCCGAGGATCGACGCGGGGAACGGCGGCATCTCGCCCTTCAGTCCGGCGGAGGTCGCGTTGATCACCAGGTCGAAGCGCTGGCCGCCCAGTTCCTGGAACTGGCAGGCGAGGATCTTGCCCAGCATGCGGAAATCCCGGGCGAGCTCCCTGGCCCGGTCCAGCGTGCGATTGGCCACCATGATGTCCCGGGGATTCGTGTCGAAGAGCGCCGGCACGATGCCCCGCGTGGCGCCGCCGGCGCCCAGGATGAGGATGCGGGTGCCCGCCAGCCGCGTGCGCAGGTTCTGGCGCAGGTCGTTCACGAGCCCCGTGCCGTCCGTGTTGTCACCTTCCACGGCGCCGTCCGCGTGGACGATCAGCGTGTTCACCGCACCGGCCAGCTCGGCCCGCGACGTGAGCCGGGAGGTGAGCTTCACCACGTCCGTCTTGTGGGGGACCGTGACGTTCAGGCCCCGGTAGCCCTCGGCGAACAACTGGCGGACCCGGCGTGGCCAGGTGCTCGGGCGGGATGTCGATGGCCTCGTAGCTGAGGTCCTGCCCGGTCGCTTCCGCAAACAGGCGGTGGATCACGGGTGACTTGCTGTGGGAGATCGGATGGCCGATGACCCCGTACCGGTCCGTCATGTTCTGCCCCGCAACCCCCGCTGGAGCCTTATCTTTTTCCATAATGCGCCGGCCTGTCGAGGGGCGCACGACCATTTCCGCGTGTTCCGGGCAGAAAGTCGGCTCGCGCGGGCCGCCCGCGCTCCGCTAAGGTTGGAACCCATGGCCAAGTCCCCCGTCCGTTGCCCCTGGTCCGAAGGCGTCAGCCCCGCCTACCTGGAGTACCACGACCGGGAGTGGGGCGTGCCGGTCCACGACGACCGGCGCCAGTTCGAGTTCCTGGTCCTGGAAGGCGCCCAGGCCGGCCTGTCCTGGTCCACGGTCCTGCACCGGCGGGAGGGCTACCGCCGTGCCTTCGTGGACTTCGATCCGGTCAAGGTTGCCCGCTTCACGCCGGCCCGGATCGAAAAGCTGCTGCAGGATCCCGGCATCGTCCGCAACCGGCTCAAGGTGGAGGCGACGGTCACGAACGCCCGGGCCTTCCTCGAGCTGATCGCCGCGGAGGGCAGCTTCGACGCCTACATCTGGGGATTCACCGGTGGCAAGCCCGTGCGCAACAAGTGGCGCAGCCAGGGCGAGGTGCCTGCCACCAGCCCGGTGTCGGACGCGCTGAGCAAGGACATGAAGAAACGAGGCTTCCGCTTCGTGGGCAGCACCATCCTGTATGCCCACCTGCAGGCGACGGGCCTCGTCAACGATCACCTGGTGAGCTGCTTCCGGCACCGGGAGTGCGGGAAGCTCGCCTGAGGCCCGGTCATCATCAATGAAGCCACAAATCCGAATCTACAAGCCTGGCGCCGAGTACTGGTTCCCCGAGGGCTGCCATATCGACGAGCTGCTGAACGACCCGAATGACCCGGTCGTCTCGATCGCCAGGGCCCGGGTACCGGCCGGTGGCATCACCCGCTGGCACCGCGTCCGGGATGCCGCGGAGCGCTACCTGATCGAGAGCGGTCGCGGGCGGGTGGAAATCGGGATGCTGGATCCCCGGGAGGTGGGGCCGGGGGACGTCGTGATCATTCCGCCGGGCTGCCGGCAGCGCATCGCCAACCTGACGGAAGATGACCTCGTGTTCCTGGCCATCTGCACGCCGCGGTTCCAGGAGGACGATTACGAGGACCTGGAGGCCGGGAGTCCGGACTGAGGGCGGGGTGGAGGCGGTGCCGGACCCCGGCGGGATTCTGAGGGGGCTCAGGGCGAGGGGGTAACCGCTTCCGCACCTGTCCCGACACCGCTCCACGTTTTTCTTTTCGTTGTCTGACGCACGGCAGATTCTGGCGGCCCCGTGTGACAACCGTGTGTCGGCGGGTGGTCTTCCCGGTCTGGATTCCCGCGCTGTCCGGCAGCGGCTGCAGCTAAGCTGCGGTCGTGACGCCAGCCGAAAACCCGCCATCTCGTGGCCTGCCCCGTGGCGTCATCGCCCTCGGGCTCGTGTCCCTGTGCATGGACGCGTCGTCCGAGCTGGTCCACAGCGTGCTCCCGGTGTTCCTGGTCACGGTGCTCGGCGCCAGCGTTGCCGCCGTCGGGCTGCTCGAGGGCGTGGCCGAAGCCACCGCGGCCATCACCAAGGTCTTCTCCGGCGCGCTCAGTGACCGCTGGCGGCGGCGCAAGGGCCTCGTCCTGGCGGGCTATGGCCTGGCGGCCCTGAGCAAACCGCTGTTTCCCCTGGCGGATTCGGTGACCTGGGTGTTCACGGCGCGCTTCCTCGACCGGGTGGGCAAGGGCATCCGGGGCGCCCCGCGCGATGCCCTGATCGCCGACCTGGTGCCCCCGGGCCAGCGCAATGCCGCCTACGGCCTGCGCCAGTCGCTGGACTCGGTCGGCGCGTTCCTGGGTCCGCTGCTCGCGATCGGCCTGCTGCTGCTGTGGCAGAACGACCTGCGGGCGGTGCTCTGGGTGGCGGTCGTGCCGGCCGTCCTTGCGGTCGCCGTGCTGCTGTTCGGCGTCGAGGAGAGTCGGCCCGCGGCAACCGTCGCGGGGGCACGCCCTCTTGCGCTGACCGGACTCGGCTCGCTGGGCCGCCGCTACTGGATCGTGCTCGGTCTGGGCTCGGTCATCACGCTGGCGCGCTTCAGCGAGGCGTTCCTCGTGCTGCGGGGCCAGCAGCTCGGGCTGCCGATGGCCTGGGTGCCGGCCGTGATCCTGGTGATGAGCCTCGTCTACGCGGCGTCCGCCTACCCGGCCGGCCTCGCGGCGCGGTACTGGTCACGGCGCACGCTGCTCGCGACCGGCCTGGCGGTACTCATTGGCGCGGACCTGGTGCTGGCGAACGCCGACGGCATTGTCCTGGTACTCGCCGGAGCCGCGCTCTGGGGGCTGCACATGGGACTCACCCAGGGCCTGCTGGCGGCGCTGGTGGCCGACGCCGTGCCGCCGGAGCGCACCGGCACGGCCTTCGGCGTCTTCCACCTGGCGACGGGCGTGTTCCTGCTGCTGGCGAGTGCCCTGGCGGGACTGGTGTGGGATCGCTATGGAGCGCCGGCCACGTTCTTCACGGGTGCGGCGTTCAGTGCCGTTGCCGCTGGCGGGCCTGCTGTTCTACCGGCGGTAGCTGCGGGGATTGTCGGGCATTGAGTTTCCTATTCCCTTGAGCAAGGAAATATTCCTTGCTAGAGTAAGGAAATGCCGCGGATCACGAGCAAGCTCCAGATCACCATCCCCAAGCGTCTGGCCGAACAGGTCGGTCTGGCCCCGGGGGACGAAGTCGAGTTTCTGGCGGCGGGCGACGGCATTCGCATGGTGCCGGCCGGCAAGTCAAAGGTCGGCGGGCTGAGCACGGCCGAGCGTTTGCGGCTCTTCCGGGCGGCCACCGAACGGCAGCAAGCCCGGGACAAGGCCCGACCCGTCGAACGCGTTGAGGGCGGGCGCGGCTGGACGCGGGAGGAGCTCTACACCCGTGCCAAGCCTCGTTGATACCAACATCCTCGTGTATCGGGTCGACCCGCGGGATCCTGCCAAGCAGCGGCGGGCAACGGCACTCCTGGAGGCGGGCATCGCTGACCGGTCCCTGATCCTGGCGCACCAGTCCGTCATCGAGTTCGTGGCAGCCGCCAGCCGTCCCCAGCGCGGGAAGGGAAATCCGCCGCTGCTGCCTCTCGCCGAGGCCCTGGTCGAAGCCGAGCAGCTGATTGCCCAGTTCGACGTGCTGTACCCGACGCGGGACGTGCTGGTGACGGCCATGCGGGGCGCAGCCACCTACGGCCTGCCCTGGTTCGATGCCCAGATCTGGGCGACCGCCGAAGTCCACGGGCTGCCGGAGATCCTGTCGGAAGATTTCCAGCACGGTCGCCACTACGGGCGGGTTCGGGCCATGAATCCCTTCCTCGCGGCCACTCGCGTGCACGAACTCCCTGCGCTCTACGAGGGCTGACCGGATCCGGCGCCTAGGCCGCGAGCGCCTGCTGCATGCTCGCGATGTCCGCCTGGCTGACGGCCACGAGGTCCATGAAGGACCCCTTGCCCAGGTTCACGCTGCCCAGCATGAACTCAGCGTTGGGGTGCTGCAGCCGCAGCTCCGGCTCCACCTCCAGCCGGTGGCGCAGCTTCGCCGCCGACAGGAGCCGGGTCAGGGGATCCAGGTCCGCCGAGCCGCCCTCCAGCAGGTAGTCCTGGTTTTCCACCGCGTCGCAGATGCGCCGGGGTAGGCCCCAGGCCTCCAGGATCGCCTTGCCGATGATCGGCTGCCAGGTCTCCAGGGTCTCTGCGAAGGCGGGATCCTGGCGCATGGTTGGATCGTTCTGGTGGGCGTGCATGAGGATGTACAGCCGCCCGATCGAGTGCAGCAGCCCCGCCATCATGGCTTCATCGGGCTGCCGCCCGAAGGCCTGCTTGGCGACGGCGTAGCAGATGGCCGCCACCTCGTTGCTGGTCTTCCACACCTGCTCCAGGTCCGGGCGGATGGCGCCGAGGGAGGTGTCCCGGCTGAGCTGGCGGAGCGCGAAGGCCGTCGCGACGGTGCGCACGAGATTGAAGCCGAGCCGGTTCACGGCATTGTTCAGGCTGGCCACCGGCGTGCCGCCCGGATTCATGGCCGCGGAGTTCGCCATCTGCATGAACCGGGCGGAGAGCACCGGCTCCGAGGAGATGATGCCGACGATGTCCTTGATGGTGGTCCTGTCGCTGATCAGCGCGATCTGCAGCCGGCGCACCACCTGCGGGAACGCCGGCAGGTCCAGCTCCGGCTTCAGGTTGGCCGCAAGCTGCTGCACGAACTGGAAGGTCCGGGAATCCGCCGTCATGATCTGTCGCCCCAAGTGAACGCCGCTACCCGCGGAAAGTATGGTTGGCGGGCGTGTCAGGGGGCGGTGATCTCGATCACGGTCTGGTCGAGGACGGTGGCGCCGTCGGTGTGCGTGATGAGGCCCAGGTACAGGCCGGATTCCAGCGCCCTGCCAGCTGACCGAGAGCGTGGAGTCCGTGCCGGCCGTCACGCTGGACGGCGCCGCCACGCTCGCGTTGCCCCGGTCGGCCCCGACGGTCCAGACGAACAGCCGGAAGGTGGCGGCCCCGGCCGGCGCGTCGTAGCCGTGCACATCGACGTAGTACTCACCCGCCGTGACGAAGGACTCACCCTCGGCGGGAATCACGTTGATCGCCTCGTTGGACTCCGAGCCCGACGCTGGCCTCGGCTTCCTCCGTGCAGGTGAGGAAGCCGGGGCAGGAGCGCAGGTAGAGGTCAAGGTCCGCACCGGGACTGCTGTTCCCGTTGAAGAGCGCCACCCGGAGGTAGCGGGTGCCCGAAGGGACGATGATGGGAATGCGCCGCACGTCGGCGGCGGGCGTGCCCGCCGTCGGCTGGACGAACTCGTACACGTCGTCCGGATCGTCCAGGACGCTGCCGGTCAGCTGGGGCTGGATGCTCGTCCGGCTGGCTCTGGCCACTCGCCTCGAGCCCGCTGAAGCCCGGCCTCGAAGCTGCCCGAGTAGCCGATGCGCAGGGCCACGTCGGCGGTGCCCGCGGCCCCGTCGCCCCGGACGACCACCGGCGCCGCGAAGGGCAGCGCGCGAATCGCCAGGGGCGAGCGGACCGCAGTGTCGGCGCCGGTCCAGGTGAGCGCGCCGAACTGCCAGGCGTCCAGCGTGGTGCCGTCGGTGGTGAAGCTGATCTGCACGTCGGCGCTTTCACCAGCACCGAGCGTGAGGACCGGTGGCGTCACTTCCACGTCGATCGTGGTCGGGGCAGTGACGCTGGCGGTGAACTGGCCAGCGTCGCCCACGTTCGTCACGCGCCGCCGGATCACCTGGGAGCTGACGAGTTCGTTGATGGCGATCGCCGGCTGGTTGAGGTCACTGCCGTTGGTGGGGAAGCCGGCAGCCTCCAGCGCGGCGCAATCCACCGCAAGGCGCGCCTCACCCCGCCCGCAAAGGAAGGCGTCGTAGTCGCTGGTGCCCGCGTCATAGACCAGGCCCGGCTTCACGGCGCGGTTGGGCACCAGGTGCCCGCCGCCGAAATCGAACGGGTCCGCCGCCGTGCTGTTGTCCTCCTTGCGGATGTCCTGGCGTGCCGTCGTGACGAACGCGGATTTGAGCGCCGCGGGGCTCCAGTCCGGGTGGGCCTCTTTGAGCAGTGCGGCGATGCCGGCCACGTGGGGCACGGCCATGGACGTGCCCGACAGGTACTGGAAACGCTCGCCCTGGACGTTGTTGGCCACGTCCGGCGTATGGCCCGCGAGGATGTCCACGCCCGGTGCGGTCACGTCGGGCTTCAGCACGTTGGGCTCAACGGCGCTGGGCCCGCGCGAGGAGAAGCCCTGCATCTGGTTGCCCTGGTCCCGGACGGTCAGGAAGAAGCGGCTGTCCAGTGTCACCTCCACCGGATCCTCGGCCACGAGCCGGTCGCGAAGCAGCTGACCATCGGCCTGGCCGATCATCAGAGCCGGAATCCTCACGGAGTTCCGCGCCACCGTCATGACGATGGGTTCACCCTGATCGCTGAACACCACCACTGCCTTCGCCCCGGCAGTCTGGGCGTTGCGGATCTTCTCCTCGAAGGTGCAGCCGCCCCGCTGGATCAGGGCGATCTGGCCGGTGACCTCGCTCGTATTCACGATTCGTTCGCAGCCATCGAAGGTGCTGCCGGCGACACCATCGAAGTTGCCCACGACATCGTCGTCAACGACGATCAGGCGCAGCGTCAGCGGGCCCACATCCTGGAGCCGGGGCGTGAACGCAGCCTCCACCGCCGGGTAATCCTTCTTTACCGAGGCCGGGCTGTTGACCCGGACGGCGGCCTGGAACCGGTCGCCACGGCGGCTGGAGGCGCCAACGGCCAGGACCCAGGGCGCCGCGGCCGGGGAATTTATCGAGCCCGGCACCGGACCTTCATTGCCCGCCGCCGCGACCGTCAGCACGCCGGCCTCCGCCGCTGCCAGCAAGGCCAGGTCGTCGGCGTCGTCGATGCCGTCATCGCTGCCAACGGAGTAGTTGATGATGTCCACGCCGTCGGCCACCGCGTCCTCGATGGCACGCGCCAGGTCGGCCGTGCTGCACGTGCCCCGCGCGGCACCGGGTTCGAGCCAGCAGGCCTTGTAGACGGCGATTCGCGCCCGTGGCGCCATGCCGCTGATCTTGGCGACCGGGGTCCCGGCCAGTGTCGCCTGGACGGAATTGCCGGCGGCCGTGGTGGCGATGTGGGTGCCATGCCCGTCCGCATCCCGGGGCGAGATGAACTCGTTCGGGTCCAGGTCGTATTCCTCGAGGAACCCGTCGATGTAGTACCGGGCGCCGATCAGCTTGTTGTTACAGTAGGTGGCGAAGAATCTCTCGCCCGTCTCGGCACGCCCCCTGCCAGCCGGGCAGCGGGCTGTAGACGAGGGTGTCGGGCCTGTTCCTGAAGCGCTGGCAAAGCCAGAGGCCCAGCAGCGACGACTGGCCCCACTGGGACCTGCAGAGGCGCGGCCGGGCCGCAGGTTCCTTGTCGCTAAGGCTCGGGTGGCCGGGCGCAATCCCGCTGTCGATGACGCCGATGACGATGTCTTCACCGCGCAGCGCCAGGTCCCGGCGCAGGCCTCCCTTGTCGCCGAGGAGCCCGAGGAATCCGGCGCTGTCATTGGTTTCCACCAACTTGGGCCGGTCTTCCCAGACGTGGCGGACATCCTTCCGGGCCCGGAGCTTCCGCGCCTGGGCCGGCGTCAGGCGGGCGGCAACGCCATTGAGCGCATAGCGGTAGCTGTACAGTTTTTCGCTGCCGGCACCGACGGAGTCGAGGGCCGCATCGTGGCGGGCAGTGAGGCGGTCAGCGTAGCGGCGGACGGCCGGTGCGCCGGCATCGAAGCGCCGCCGGCGGTCTTCGCCCTGCCGCAGTTTGCTCCCCCGGATCTGGCGTCGTCCGGTCCCGTCGGCGACGGGCGCCACGGTGGGCTCGCCGCCGTCGAGCCCGGCCTCCTGGCGGATCGCCGGGTCACCCAGCGCCGCGGGCTCCCTGAACTGGATGATGTAGACGCGGGCAGCAGCGTCCCCGGTATCCGCCGACATCGGTCGCAGGCGGACGCCGGCGGCTGCCCGCTCGCCAGCTGTCGGGCCGGGCCCGGCCGTGACGGGCATGGCAGGCGACAGAACCAGGCCCAGGGCCAGTCCCAGCGGGGGCAGCAATCGGCAAGGGGAGGACAATCGCACGCAGAGACCCGTCGTTTCTTATTACCCGGCAGAGGCTTAGCCGTTTATGTTAAGCCGCGAGACTAGCACAGGCTGCTGGCTCCAAAAAAGTTGTCGGGTTATCGACATCATATCGACATATTCTGGACATGGAGGGCCGCAACGGGGTGTGTTACCCGGCCCGGATGACCCGGCCCGAGGCCGCCTCCCGGATCTCCGTGGGCCCGGCTGCTCCCCCGGTTGTTCCGCCCACCACCAGGTCGAGGTGACGGCCAAAGCGCAGGCGGGCGCCGAGCGCCGAGCGGGCCGGTGGCTTGCCGCGGCGGTTCGCACTGGTGGAGACCAGGGGCAGCCCGGACGCGAGGCAGAGGCCTGCGGCGACCGGATGGTGCGTCACGCGGATCGCGACCGTCGGCCGCCCGCCCGTGATCCACTCCGGTGTCAGCGGCCCGGCCGTGACCAGCCAGGTCACCGGGTTCCTCTGCGGCGCGGCGAGCCGGCGCCTCTCTCGGGGCGTTGGTTCGATCCAGTCGGTCGAGCTGCTCGAGGCTCGCGGCGATCAGAATGAGCCCGGCCGACACGGGCCTCTGCTTCAGCTCGAGCAGGTGATGGACCGCCCGCCCGTCGTCGGGCCGGCAGCCCAGCCCGTACACGCCCTCGGTGGGGTAGGCGATGACCCCACCGGCATGGAGTACCGCGGCGGCGTGGCGCAGTCGCGGAGCCAGGAAGACCGGGTCAGCCACAGCCGTGCTTGCGGTAGCGCGACCGTTGCCTGGCCTAGCCGCCTGCCGGGTCCGCGCTGTCGTCGGCGGCAGGCTTGCCCTTCGGCGCCCTTGCGCGCGACCTTCTTGCGCGGCCTGGCGGGCTTGCGCGCGGCCTTCTTTGGCACGGCGTGCGGGCACCTTCCGCGCCGTTGCCAACGGCCGCCGGCGCCGCAGCCTTTTTCTTCGCTGCCTTCTTCGCGACCTTCTTCTTGGTCACGGGCCGGCCCCAGCGACGCTTCGGCAGCGGCGCGTTCGCGATCAACTCCCGGGCCTCGTCCAGCGTGATGGTCTCCGGCTCCCGATCCTTGGGCAGCCGCGCATTCTTCTCGCCGTCGGTCAGGTACGGGCCCCAGCGGCCGCGGAGGAGGCGCAGGTTGTCCACGCCATAGTCCTTGATCAGCTTGTTGGCATCGGCTTCCTGCTTGGCGCGGATCACCTCGATGGCTTCTTCGAGGGTGATCTTGTAGGGATCGTGCTCGCGCAGGGAGACGTACTTCTTCTTGACCTCGCCGGTCGCCTGGTCGACGGTCTCGTACTGCACGTAGGGACCGAACTGGCCCGTGTTCGTGCTGACCGGCTCGCCGGTGGGCAGGTTGCCCAGCGCCCGCGGCAGCTTGAAGAGCTCGAGCGCCTCCGGGCAGCTGGATGTTGAACATGCTCTGGCCGGGCTGGAGACCCTTCCACTTCGGCTTCTCCTCATCTTCCCGCGTCACCGATCTGGATGAAGGCACCGTAACGGCCGAAGCGCGCCGACACCGGTCGGCCCGAAGCCGGGTCCATGCCCAGCTCGCGCACCTGCTTCGCGCCTCTCCCGAGTCACGGACTTCTCCTTCTCCTTGAGCAGGACGGCGAAGGGCTTCCAGAACTCCTCGAGCACCGGCACCCACTCCCGCTCGCCCCGGGAGACTTCGTCGAGCTCGTCTTCCATGTGGGCCGTGAAGTCGTAGTCCACGTAGCGCGTGAAGTTGGTCGTGAGGAAGCCGCTCACGACGCGGCCGCCGTCGGTGGGCTTCAGGGCCCGGCCCTTCAGCTCGGCGTAGTTGCGATTCAGCAGCGTGGAAATGATGGTGGCGTAGGTGGACGGCCGGCCGATGCCGCGCTCTTCCAGCGCCTTCACGAGGCTCGCCTCCGTGAAGCGGGCGGGCGGCTCGGTGAAGTGCTGCTCGGGCTTCACGGCCTCCAGCGGCAGCAGGTCGCCCTGCTGGACCGACGGCAGCTTCACGTCGGTGTCGTCGTCGCCGTCCTCGTCCCGGCCCTCCAGATAGACCGCGATGAAGCCGGGGCTGACCAGCGTGGAGCCCGTGGCCCGGAAGCGGCCGGCCTCGGCGCGCTGCGCGGGGACCAGGTCCACGGCCAGCATGTCGTAGACGGCCGGCTCCATCTGGGAGGCGATCGTGCGCTTCCAGATCAGGCTGTAGAGCTTGAACTGCTCGTCGCGACAGGAAGCTCCGGAGATCCTCCGGCACGCGGCGGATGCTGGTCGGCCGGATGCCCTCGTGGGCCTCCTGGGCGTTCTTGGCCGTGGTCTTGTAGACGTTGGGCTGCGCCGGCAGGCTCGCCTTGCCATAGCGCTCGACGATGAAGCTGCGGATGTCCTCGACGGCTTCCTTCGCCAGGTCGACGGAGTCCGTGCGCATGTAGGTGATCAGGCCGACCGTCCCCTCGGGGATGGCGATGCCCTCGTAGAGCTTCTGGGCCACCTGCATCGTATTGCGGGCCCGGAAGCCGAGTTTGCGCGAGGCCTCCTGCTGCAGCGTCGAGGTCGTGAACGGCGGTGCCGGACGGCGCCGGCGCTGGCTGCGCTCGACGGCCTTCACCCGCAGCTGGCCACCGGCAGCAGCCTCAAGCGTGCCTGCTTGCGCCTCGGTGGCCTGGGCCGCATTCTGGAAGGTGAAGGTCTCGGGCTTCTCGCGATTGAAGGTGTCGATGACCTTGCGGCCCGCGTACTCGACGAGGCGTGCCGCGAACACCGCCGGGCGGCTTGCCCGTGCAGCCTCGATGGACCAGTATTCCTGGCTGCGGAAGGCCTCGATCGCCTCCTCGCGTTCCACGAGCATGCGCAGTGCCGGACTCTGCACGCGGCCGGCGGAGAGCTTCGGGCTGATCTTCCGCCACAACAGCGGCGACAGCTTGAAGCCGATCAGATGGTCCATGGCCCGGCGCGTGCGGTAGGCATTGACGAGGTCCATGGAGACCTTGCGGGGCTTCTCGATGGCCTCCTGCACCTCCCGCTCGGTGATCTCGTAGAACACCACCCGGTAGACCGTCCCGGTCCTTCAGCAGTCCGCGCTCGCCCAGCACCTCCTGCAGGTGCCAGGAAATCGCCTCGCCCTCCCGGTCCGGGTCCGTCGCCAGGTAGAGCGTGTCGCCCTTCTTGAGCGCACTGGCGATCGCGTTGATGTGCTTATCCTTGTCCTCCGCCACGGCGTACTTCATGAGGTACCCGTGCTCCGGATCCACCGCACCGTCCTTCTCGAGCAGGTCGCGCACGTGGCCATAGGAGGCCAGCACCTTGAAGTCCTTGCCGAGGTACTTCTCGATGGTCTTGGCCTTGGCGGGCGACTCGACGACGACGACGTTAGGCCATTCCAACTCCTCTATAGACGACGAAGCCGCGACACTAGCGCGGCTTGATCTGAAATGCAGTATTTAGACGCTCAATTCATCGCGCCGGTGCTCTCCTCGAAGACCAGATCTTCCATGCGCGAGAAGGCCGTTTCCTGGCCGGGCTGGGCGAAGAGGACCATGAGCACGACCCACTTGACCTGCTCCTTGTCGACCGTCCCCGAGCCGAGCGCCATGAGCCGGTCGATGACCACCTCGCGCTGCGCGGGCGACAGGATACCGATCTGCTCCAGATACAACAGGTAGCCGCGGCACTCGAGGTCGAGCCGTCGCAGTTCGACTTCGTTGTAGACCCGGATGGAGCGGTCGCCCGGCACGCCGGCAAAGGGCGCGCTGGTCTCGTTGAGGCCATCCAGCCAGTCCAGGGCGCTGTCGACCTCGGGCTCGCCGAAGCCGGCCTTGAGCAGCTCCTCCCGGAGCACGTCCTGGTCGGCGGCCCCCGATTTATAGTCGGGGGGTTCCTGGTCGGAGTACGTTTCGAAGAGGTACAGGAGCACGTCGAGAACGGTATCGCTCATGTGTCGACGCTCCTTTTTTTACCTGCCCGTTGATAGCGGCCACCGGAGAGTGCCCGCACTGAACCCCGCATTTCAAGCAGCAGGAGCATGGAGGAAACCTCCCCGATCGTCAATCCGGAGCGGGCAACGAGGGTGTCCACGTCGACGGGATCCCACGCCAGGCTGGCCAGCAGCCGCACGTAGTCTGCGTCGTTGTCTGCCATGCTGTCGGCGTTGTCTGGCGCGGTTTCCAGCGCGGATTCGCCGCGCGCCGCTGGCTCGACCAGGCGCAGGCTGGCGAGCAGTCCGCCGAGCTCGTCCACGATGTCGGCAGCCGTCTCCACCAGCTTCGCGCCGTTGCGGATCAGGCGATGGCACCCGCGTGCGACGGGATTATGTATGGAGCCCGGAATCGCGAAGACTTCGCGCCCCTGTTCCATGGCGTGGCGCGCCGTGATCAGCGCGCCACTGCGCAGGCTGGCCTCGACCACCAGCGTGCCGACCGCCAGGCCGCTGATCAGCCGGTTGCGGCGGGGAAAATTTGCGCGTAACACCGGCGTGCCCGGGGCGAACTCGGACACGATGGCGCCGCCCGACGCGATGATCTCCTCCGCGAGTGCCGCGTGCTGCCGTGGGTACACGATATCGGGGCCGGTCCCGCACACGGCGACGGTCCTGCCCCGGGCAGCGAGCGCGCCACGGTGCGCGGCGGCGTCGATGCCCTCCGCCAGGCCGCTCGTGATGCAGAAGCCCCGGGCTGCCAGATGGGAGGCAAAGCTTTGGGCGGTCTCCGCGCCCGAGGGCGTGGCATTGCGGCTGCCCACGATGGCCAGCTGCGGCAGCGACAGGGCGTCCACATTGCCGCGGACAAAGAGCTGCGGGGGAGGGCTGGGGATTTCCCGGAGCAACGCCGGGTAGCCGGCGTCGGCCGGCGTGAGCAGATGGGCGTCTTCCCTGGTCAGCCAGGTCGCGGTGGAATCGTCGATGGGCACAGGGCTTCCTGCGGCGGGCCGATACCCGCCGCAGGCCAGCTGGCGGGATCAGCTCGGGTTACGGACGTTGTCGAGCGTGTGGATCGGGGCCACGGCTTCCACGACCAGCGCGTAGCTGAGGCGATCGTAGGTCTTGAAGACCATTAGAGTCCCGGCGCGCTCGTCCGGCAACTGCACTTTGCGGCCGAAGAGGCTGGAATCACCAGTGTCTGAGACCCGGTTGCCGGCCTGCCAGACTGACAGCACGTGACCGGGCGCCAGCCCGTGGCGTGTCCCGCGGTTGATCGCGATGACCTGATACTGGCCGATCTGGGTGACTCCGTCCACCACATGCACGATGCGTCCCTCGACCGGGCGGTCCGGCGAACGGGGCTCGAACTGCAGCGGGAATGGCTCGGAAGGGGCCACCAGCCTGTCGCCCCTCGAGGCTTCCCGCTGGGAATCGCTGAGCACTACGGTGGCCGGGTCGCCGCCCCGGCGCACGCGCCCCTCGGCGACGTATATACCCTCGTAGCCCAGCAGGTCGCCGTCGTCCGGATCCACCAGCCTGTCGCCGATGTGCACTACGCTGTAGGCCTCGGCCCCGGAGAGATCGCCCCGCACATAGGCGTCGTTACCAGTGGCTCCGAGCAGGCGGCGGTCGCGCAGGGCGATGATGCGGGGCAGGTCGTCGATCTCATTCCTGGAGAGCACCATGCCCCTGCTCAGGAACGGCGCGATCGCCTCGTAGGGAATGGTGGTTACCGCTTCCGACAGCTGCTCCTCGCGGATTCTGGGTGACAGGCGCTCCGTCCCACTGGCCGAGGCTGTGCCCCTGGAGCTCCGGATCTGGGGCTGACCGTCCACATAGACCAGGGTCAGCACGTCACCGGGATAAATAAGGTGCGGGTTCTCGACCTGGGGGTTCACGTACCAGATCTCCGGCCAGTACCAGGGGTCCCGCAGGAACATGCTGGAAATGTCCCACAGGGTGTCGCCCTTCTTCACCACGTAGCTGTCCGGGTGAGCCGGATTTAACGGAATGCTTCCACGCTGTTCGGCACCCTGCTGGGCCATAAGGCCGCTGGCAGCTGTGGCGAGCGCGATGGTCATGACCAATGCCGCGGCCGACCGGCCGCTCTTCCGGGAGATTTTCATGGGGACTCCATGCATTAAACTGGGCGTCCGGAAAACCCTATTCCGGCCGCGACCTCTGGCGCCAAGCGGCAGCAGATGTAGCATAAAATCAAGCCACTTACATAGCACTTATGGCCATACTGTGAAGTACGCACCATGGCGGTCCTGAAAATCCTCGAGTACCCCGATCCCCGCCTCCGGATCAAGGCCACGCCAGTCGAGGCAGTCACTGACGATATCCGCCAGTTGGCCGCCGACATGCTGGAAACCATGTACGCCGCCCCCGGCGTCGGCCTGGCTGCCACCCAGGTGGACCGGCACATCCGGCTGGTCGTGATGGACGTGTCCGAAACCAGGGACCAGGCCCACGTATTGATCAATCCCGAGATCCTGTCCCGGGACGGCAAGGAAACCGGCGAGGAGGGCTGCCTGTCCGTGCCGGGCGTCACCGAAGGGCGTGGCCCGTGCCGCCCGCATCCGGGTCCGGGCCCTGGACACCTCTGGCAAGGCCATCGAGTTCGATGCGGAGGGCCTGCTCGCCGTGTGCATCCAGCACGAACTGGATCACCTGGTCGGCAAGCTGTTCGTGGATTACCTGTCGGAACTGAAGCGCCAGCGCCTGAAGAAGCGGGCGACGAAGGCACGCCGCCGGGACGGCGGCCGAGGCTGTGCGGGAAGGTCCTTCGCGAGACCGAGTGCCCGTCATCTGAACGGGCGCATCATCTTTGCCGGATCGCCGGCCTTCGCGACGCCCACCCTGCAGAGACTGGCGGATCTCGGCCACCGGCCCGTGGCGGTCCTCACCCAGCCGGACCGGCCGGCGGGCCGCGGCCGCACCGTCGCCGCCGGCCCCGTGAAGCAGCTGGCGATCGGTCTCGGCATTCCCGTCCTCCAGCCCGCCACCCTCAAGACGGGCGACGCCCAGGCCGCGCTCCACGAACTGGCGCCTGACCTGCTCGTGGTCGTGGCCTACGGGCTGCTGCTGCCTGCCGCCGGTGCTGGCCCTGCCGCGCCTCGGCTGCGTGAACGTGCACGCTTCGCTGCTGCCCCGCTGGCGCGGCGCGTCGCCGATCCAGGCCGCCCTGCTGGCCGGTGACCCTGAAACCGGCGTCAGCATCATGCGGCTCGAGGCCGGGCTGGACACCGGTCCCGTCTACGCGAGCGCGAGGCTGGCGATCGGTGCCGACGAAACCGCCGGCGAGCTCGAGGCGCGACTGGCCCGCCTCGGCGCCGACACGCTCGGCAGCCTGCTGGAAGGCCTGCTGGCCGGGCAGATGCACCCCGCGGCCCAGGCGGCCGAGGGCGTCACCTACGCGCGCCGCATCACCAAGGCGGAGGCCCGCATTGACTGGCGCGAGCCCGCCCTGGCGATCGCACGGCGGGTGCGCGCCTGGAACCCCTGGCCCGTGGCCGAGGCGCTGCTGGAGGGGCAACAGCTCCGCTGCTTTGCCAGCGAGCCGGTCGGCGACGAGCCGCCGGATGCCACGCGGGTGCCCGGCCAGATCCTGGGCTGCGATGCCCGGGGGATCGAGGTGCAGACTGGTGCGGGGCGCCTGCGGCTGCGCACTGTCCAGGCGCCCGGTCGTCAGCGTGTCGCGGCCGCGGATTTTGCCCGGGGCCGAGCGCTCACGGGCAAGGTCCTCGGCTGATGTCGGCAGGCGCGCTTACCCGGGCCCTGGCGGCGCGGGCCGTTGCCGGCGTTCTCGCCCGGGGCCAGACTCTCGACGCGGCTCTGGACGCCGTTCTGGCCACCGCGGCGGAACTGGCCGACCGGGACCGTGCCCAGGTGCGGGCCCTGGCCTTCGGCGCTGTGCGCAGCCATCACCGGCACCAGGCGCTGCTCAAACTGCTTCTCAACAAGCCACTCCAGGGCGACGACCGCACGCTCGAGGCGCTGCTTTCGGTGGGGTTGTTCCAGCTCGAGGATCCGGAGCAGCCGGACCACGCGGCGGTGTCCGCCACCGTCGAAGCCGCCCGCTTGCTGGGTCAGGACCGGGCGGCGGGCCTCGTGAACGCCAGCCTGCGCCGCTACCAGCGGGAAGCCGCCTCCCTGCTGGACCGGCTGCGGACCGACCCCGCCGCCTGGCACTCCCATCCGACCTGGCTGCTGGACCGCCTGCGCGCCGACTGGCCTGACCGCTGGCAGGCGATCGCCGCGGCCAACCAGCAGCGCGCCCCGCTGTGGCTCCGGGTAAACCGCAACCGCACGACCGTGACCGACTACGCCGCGCGGCTCGGCGCGGAGATTGGCGTGGGCGCGGCCCCCCTGGCCGGGTTTCCGGACGCGCTGCGACTCGACTCGCCCGTACCGGTCCAGCAACTGCCCGGCTTCGCCGAGGGGCTGGTCACCGTGCAGGACGCGGCGTCCCAGCTGGCCGCACCGCTGCTCGCGCCCGAGCCCGGGATGCGCGTGCTCGACGCCTGCGCAGCCCCGGGGGGCAAGTCCACCCACCTGCTCGAGGTGGCCGGGGGCAAGCTCGATCTGGTGGCCGTCGATATCGCCTCCGACCGGCTGGCTCTGGTCGAGAGCAACCTCCGTCGGCTCGGCCTCGAGGCGACCGTGCTCGCCGGCGACGCCACCGAGCCGGCCTCCTGGTGGGACGGCCGGCCCTTTGACCGCATCCTGGTGGACGCGCCCTGCACGGCCACGGGAGTGATCCGGCGTCACCCTGACATCAAGCTGTTGCGCCGGGCCGAGGACGTGTCGGGCCTCGTTCGCCGCCAGCGCCTGTTGCTGGAGCGGCTCTGGCCGTTGCTGGCGGCCGGCGGCCGGCTGCTCTACAGCACCTGCTCCCTCCTGCGGGCGGAGAACCAGGACCTCGTCGGCGGCTTCCTGACGACCGGAGTGGCGCGCCTCGAGCCCGGGACGCCCGCGCCGGGCCTGCAGCTGCTGCCGGGGGACCGGGATACCGACGGGTTCTACTATGCTCTAATGGCGCCTGTGATCCCGGTGATGGCAGACAGCTGAGCCTGCAACCCACGTTGCGCCGGGGCACCAGCGACGTGCATAAGAACAACAATCGCCATTCCGGAACCGTCGCGGCACTCGTCGTCCTCATCGGGCTGCTGTGCTCCGGACTCCTGCGCGCCCAGGAGACCGGCGTCGAGATTCGCAATGCCAGCACCCGGCTGGACGCCGGCGTCTGGTATCTCTACGCCCGCATCGACTATCGCCTCAACCGGGACACCCTCGAGGCGCTCCAGAACGGAATCCCCCTGACGTTCGAGCTGGAGGTCCAGCTGACACGCCAGCGCAACTGGCTGCCGGACGAGGACGTGGCGGAGCTGCGCCAGGCCTTCGAGCTGTCCTGGCAGCCGCTGTCCCGCGGCTACCTCGTGCGCAACAAGAACAGCGGCGACCAGCGTGCCCACACCACGCTGTTCGCTGCCCTCAACGACCTCGGGCGCATCAGCGCCCTGCCGCTGATCGACGCGGCTCTCCTGGATGACGCCGAAAACTACGAAGTGAGCCTCCGCGCCGCGCTCGACCAGCAGCAGCTTCCCGGGCCCTTGCGCATGCTTGCCTTCTGGGACGACGACTTCACGCTGGAAAGCGAGTGGTACCGGTGGAGCCTGCGCACGGGCGAGAAGCAATGACGCCCGCCAGCCGGGACAGGCTGAAGCGCTACGCGACGATCGCGATCGCCGCCGGCGGCGTGGCGATGGGCATCGGCGCGCTGATCCTGCTCGGCCGCTACGCGTCGAGCCTGGCGGACTTCGGCCGCCGGCATGTGCTCCTCCTGGCGGTGAATGCCGTCGCCGCCGTCGTGCTCCTTGGCCTGATCCTGGTCAATCTTTTCCGGCTCGTCAGGGACTACCGGCGGCGCACCCCCGGCGCGCGCCTCCGTGCCCGGCTGGTCGCCATGTTCGTGGGGCTGACGCTGGCGCCGCTCCTCATCGTCTATTTCTTCGCCCTGCAGTTCGTCAACGGCGGCATCGACAGCTGGTTCGACTCCGACCTGGAGCAGGAACTGGCAGCGGCGCTGCGCCTCAGTCGCGAGTCGCTGGAGGTGCAGGCCACGTCGCGGCTGTCGCAGACGACCGCCCTGGCCGCCGCGCTCGGCAATCTCGATGGGGAGGCGCTGGCACGTGCCTTGAGCGTGCTCCGGGCGGACGCGAACGCCGACGAGCTGACCGTGTTCACGCCAGAATTGCGTGTTTCGGCGTCCAGCTCCCGGAGCGACGCGCTGCCCCCGATGCTGTCCGAGGACGCCCGGGACATGCTGGCCCAGACCCAGCGCTTCGTGGCCCTCGAACCCCTCGGCAATGCGCGCTACCAGGTGCGCGCCGCGGTGCCGATTCCTGGCGAGATGCCGGGTGATACCGGGGAGAGCGGGCCGCGAATTCTGCAGGCCGTGTTCCCGATCGGTTACCGGCAGGGGCGACTGGCCGACGCCGTGCAGGACACCTACACACGGTATTCCGAGCTCCGTTTCCTGCGCGATCCCCTCAAGGACAACCTGACCCTGACCCTGTCCCTGGTGCTCCTCCTCTCGCTTCTGTCGGCGGCGACCGGGGCCTTCTACCTGGCCCGGCGGCTCGCGGCGCCCATCGAGTCCCTCGCCGCCGGCACCGAGGCTGTCGCCAAGGGCGACTTTGACACCCGCTTGCCGCCGGGTGCGGCGGACGAGGTCGGCTTCCTGATCGAGTCCTTCAACGGGATGATCGAGCGGCTGGGCCGGGCCAGGGAAGAAAGCCGGGTCAGCCAGCAGCAACTCGAGCGCGAGCGGGCCAACCTCGCGACAATTCTCGGGCGCCTCTCCACGGGCGTCATCGCCGTTGGCCCCGACGGCCGGATTCGGATTGCCAACGATGCCGCGGGCGCCATCCTCGGGGTGGACCTCGCTTCCCGGGCCGGGTCGGCCTTCGAGGAGATTGCCGCGGCAGGTCCGCTGCCAGCCCAGTTCATAGACGCCTGCCGGCCGCACCTGGCGGGCGAGCAGCGCGAATGGCGCGGCCAGATCGCGTTGCGCACCGATGGCTCGCGGCGCATCCTGAACTGCGCCAGTTCCGCGCTGCCGGGAGAGGATGCCGGCAGCGCCGGGAGGGCGGGTGTGTTCGGCGGCGCCATCATCGTTTTCGACGATGTGACCGAGCTGCTGGTTGCCCAGCGCGAAGCCGCCTGGGGCGAGGTGGCCCGACGCCTCGCGCACGAGATCAAGAACCCGCTCACCCCGATCCGGCTCGCAGCCGAGCGCATCCGCCGCCGTTACCTGCCGACGATGGCGCAGGAGGACGGACAGGTGCTCGACCGCTCGACGCACACCATCGTCCAGCAGGTCGAGGCGATGCGCGACATGGTCAATGCCTTCAGCGAGTACGCCCGCGCGCCCGCCGTGGCGATTGCCCGGGTGGACCTGGGCCAGCTGGTGCGGGAGGTGGCGTGGTTGTATCGAGCCCAGGAGGGCCAGCCCGTCGTGAAGCTGGAGCTGGAGGAGGGCCTTGAGGTGGAGGCGGACGCTGTCCGCGTCCGGCAACTGCTCCACAATCTGATCCGCAATGCCCAGGAGGCGCTGGAAGGCCAGGCGGACGGTGTCATCGAGATTGGCGCGCGGAGCGTCCCCGGTGGCGAGCGGCCCATTGTCGAGATCACCGTGGCCGACAATGGGCCGGGCATAGAGCCGGACGTGCTGACACGGCTCTTCGAGCCCTACGTAACGAGCAAGAAGAAAGGCACGGGTCTGGGGCTGGCCATCGTGAAGAAACTGGTGGAAGAGCACGGCGGTACGGTCGCCGCCGAGAACCTTCCGGAGCGGGGCGCGCGCCTTGCCGTGAGACTTCCGGTACGGGCTACGGTCCGTGACGCACTGAGCGAGACGCGGCCGGTCCGCGTCGAGCCGTGGAGGGAAAGAGCATGAGTACTGCACACATCCTTGTCGTGGACGATGAAGACGACATCCGGAACACCATCAGCGACATCCTGGAGGACGAGGGCTACGACGTCAGCGTTGCGTCGGACGCGGCCACGGCCCGCGCCGAGGTGGGTCGCGAGAGACCCGATCTGATCCTGCTGGACGTCTGGATGCCCGACGTGGACGGGATCACCCTTCTCCGGGAATGGGCCCGCGACGGCTCACCCCGCTGTCCGGTGGTGATCCTCTCCGGCCATGGCACGGTCGAGACCGCCGTCGAGGCCACCCGTCTCGGCGCCGTCGACTTCGTGGAGAAGCCCCTGTCGCTGGCCAAGCTCCTGCGCACGGTCGAGAAGGCCCTCGACCGGGCACCGGAGCTGGCCCGGCCCGCGCCCCGCAGGCTGTTGCCAAAGCGCATGGAGCCGGGTGGCCGCAGCCCGCTGATGCGCGCACTGCGCGAGCAGGCAGCGGGCGTCGCGCGGCGCCACGAGCCGGTGCTGATCGTGGGCGAGCCAGGCTCGGGCCGGACCGTCGTCGCGCGTTACCTGCACGACCTGGCGGGCGGTCCGCGCCCCTTCGTCGCGCTGGTCTGCGCCGCGATCCCCGAGGAGAACGCGGCGGCGCTGCTCTTTGGCAGCGTCGTCAGCGGCGAGGTCCAGCCGGGTGCGCTGGAGCAGGCTGCCGGGGGCACGCTGTACCTCCGCGACCTCCAGGATCTGTGCCCGGGGGCGCAGCGCCTGGTGGCTGGCGCCCTCGAGCAGGGTGGCTACGTGCGCGTAGGGCAATCCATCCCGGTGCCGCTCGACTTGCGCGTAACCGCCTCGCTGGCGCCGGACAGTTCCGGCCTCGTGCGCAAGGACCTGCTTGCGCGCCTTGCCGTGCTCGAGCTGCGCGTGCCCCCGCTACGCGACCGGCACGAGGACGTGCCGGAGCTGTTGCGCTACGCGGTGGACCGCTTCGTGGACGAGGAAGGGCTGGCCTTCCGCCGCTTCGGCCTCGCCGCCCAGAACCGCCTGCGCCACTACCCCTGGCCGGACAATGTGCGCGAGCTGACCAACCTGGTGCGGCGCCTGCTCGTCGCCGGGGGCGTGGAAGAGATCGGCCTCGCGGAACTGGAGGAGCAGCTCGCGCCGGCCGCTGGTGGTCCCGAGCCGCTGGTCAAGCAGGACCTTCTCAGCCTCCCGCTGCGGGAAGCGCGCGAGAAGTTCGAGCAGGCCTACCTGACCCAGCAGCTCGCGTTGTGCGGTGGCCGGGTCGGCCTACTGGCGAAGCGCGTCGGCATGGAGCGCACCCATCTCTATCGCAAGCTGCGCGCCCTTGGCGTCGATTTCCGTCAGGTGACGGAAGAAGACTGAGATGCTGTAGGAGCGGCTTCAGCCGACGTGCGTCTGCTAAAGCCTACGGGGTCGCCCGGCCGTACAGTTCCTCGAGCCCTTGCCGGAGGGTAGTCGCCCAGACACCGATGGCCCGGCGGGCATCGGCCGTGTTCGTCACGTTATTGGTAATGCTCAGGGTGCCGGTCGACCGGCCCCGCCGCGTGTCAACCGCCCGGGCCAGGAGTTCGCCGGTTTCCGAGTCCCGCAATTCTGCAACCAGGGTCATCTGTCCCGAGCTTGCGGTGTACGTTCGGCTACGGCCCGCCGACATCGTATCCGGCGCAGTCACGTATAAATTGACGATAGCCGCGGACACCCGCAGCGTGTTCGGGCCCGGTTCTTCCACGAGTTGAAAGCCACCACTGGCGAGATTGGTGCGAAAAGTTTCGCGGAACAGGTCAGCAAGTCCACTCTGGATCGCCGCGACGTCCGTGGCATTGAGCCGGGTTGCCGGGCCGCGGCCGCGCCGATTGGGGTCCCAGTTGCTGGCGAAACTCACCTGCACCGGGTCGAGGAGGACGCTGGTAAAGGCGCCGACATCGACATTGGGCTTGACGAACAGGGAGTCTATTCGCGTTCCCGGGCGCCGGATGAGACCGTCCCATTCGTCGACCTGCGCCGGCCGGGTGCTGGCACATCCGGCGAGCGTCGTGGCGCAGAGGATGAACAGCAAGGAAGGCAAACGGCGGATGACGGACATTTTTCTTCTCCCTGGGAGCAATCCGGAAGGGTCTCGTTGCGGGACTAGACTAAGCGCAACAATATCAGCGCTTCTGGGTGGATTGAACGGCAATACTGCTTCAAAGGTTGAGGGGGGTGATGCGGGTGCCGCCGAGGGAGACGCCACCCATGAGCCCGCCATTGGAGAGCACGTAGCCGATGACGGGCTGCTGCGCCGTCGCGGTCGTAACCTGGGCACTCGCGCCCACCGAGATCAACGTCACCGAAGCATCGGCGTCCGCCGTCCATCCATTGCTGTTCTGGAACCGCGTCAACGCGTCGCTCGTCATGAACAGCAAGAAGACCGCCGTCGACTGGGCTCCCGCCTGAAAGCCAAGCGAACCGCTCGTCATCGCGTGGAAGCTCTTCGTTGCGCCACCAATACGCATTACACCCTCGCCCCGCGAGGCCGTGATCACGAAACCGGCCTCGATGACATTGGGGAACACCAGCACCCCTTTCGCCTGCCCAACCAGTTCCCGTGATCCGGGAACCTGCTGGAACAGTTGCGCGAGTGCGTTGTCCGCTCCGCTATTGATGCTTGCGCGTCGTGTGGCCGGATCGCCCCCGACCGATCCGGTCGTGGTGCAGCCGGCGGCGAACGCCAGGAGGATCGCCAAGGTCGGGATGAGAATTCGTCTGTTCATGAATGCCCCTAAGGTATCGCTTCGATCAATCGCACAACAACCGCATCCGGCGCTCGGCCCGGTCAAAGTCCGCGTCAGTCGTCGCGTTCAGCACCTGCTGGGTGGCGGTAGCGCAGGCATCTGCGTCGCCAGCCGCGCCCCGCGAGGCCGCCGGCGTGGGAGTGGCGCAACGCGCATCCTCGGCAAGGCGGATATTGTTGAACTGGCCCCTCTCCACGGAGACGCAGTCGCCGGTCCGCAATCCACCCTTTTCGGTCACCATGCGGATGGTATTCGTGCCGTTGATCAGGATCGTGTATTCGAACCCCGTCGACGAGCCAGCCGCGCCTGCCACCCGGCCGCCGACTGCCGCCCCGCCGAGGCCCCGCAACGCGCGGTTGCTGCTCGACTGCCCGGAGCCGGACGCCACACCCAGCAAGCCGCCGACCAACGCGCCCGTTGTCTGGGCACCCTGATTCTGCAGGTCGACCTGGCGAACAGCCGTGATCCGGCCATAGCTGATCGCACTTTGGGCAAAGGCGTTGGCCGCCAAAAGGCCGGTGCCCAGCAGGACGACTGATGCGAAAGTGCTCCAACGAATGCTCATGACGATCTCCTGAAAAACAAAAGACTTAGGTCGGGTTGGTGCCGCAGGCGCGCAGACCCCAAGCATGGGCCTAATGCTACATCTTCCTGTCAGACGACGAAACCGGAGGAGCCCCGACTCTGTGAGCCTTATACGCAGGCCAAAGTCAGCATAGACTAGACGAATTCGGGTTCTTGAAGGAAGCCAGAGGCGATTTGTTCGTCATGAGTGACCGTGCCCCCTTAGCCCGTCCTGTTCTGTTGATCGTACTGTTCGCCACCCTGCTGTCATCTTGCGCAGTGACCAACAGGCTCTTTCGCAACACTGCCGCTGAAGAGCGCGCGGCAGAGCTCCTGCAATTGCAACTCAGTGTGATGCGGTTTGCGGATGAATACACGGTCCGCGTTGCCGATCAGGTTGCTGCATTTCAACGGGGCACGGACGACGCCGGCGAGCGATTGACCTCACAGGGCTGGATCGTGTCCCAGGCAACCGCTGCCTTTACGATTGCAAGCGGCCCCAACCCGGAGCTCAACGCGATCGACATGCTGGTCTTTGCCTCGCTCAGCCGGATGGTCATTGAAGACCGGTGGGTGGCAGAGCTCTACAACGGACGTGCCGAGGGAATGCTTGCCGCGCACAAGGCGCTCGAAGAGCGCGCGTGGCGTTCCTCCGGGGAGCTCCTGACCCCCGAGCAGCAGGGCGAACTCAGGTCAAGCCTCGACGCATGGCACCGGAAGAATCCGCTCCTGCGTGCAGTACCGTTCATTCACCTCGAGGACTTTGCCTTTGCCACCAGCACGACGCGCCCTGGCACGGCATCAACTGGCAGCGTGTTCTCGTTCCTGGGAATCGACCCCCTCAGCAATCTCGACCCCGCGGTACGGGAACTGGCGCAAACACGCCAGCTCGCCGAGCGAGCGGTCTACTACGGTCAGCGCACGCCAAAGCTCCTTGGCATGGAGGTGCAGCGACTCGTATTCGAACTGGCAGTGATGCCGGAATCGGTGGGCCTGCTGGAGAGTATCGGGGGTCTCAGTTCCGCTGCTCAGCAAACCAGCGCTCTCGCCGCCGATCTGCCGGACCTGCTGGCCAAGGAACGCGCCGCCACAATTGAACAACTGACAGGCATTCTCGACTCGCGCCAGGGGCAGCTGCAGTCATTGATCGTGGAGCTGCGCTCGACTCTGGAGGCCGGCACCACCACCTCCGATTCGGTCAACGCAACGATTGCGTCCCTGGATGCGCTGATAGCGCGATTCGATCGCCCCGCATCATCCGCAGGCACGCCAGCGTCCCGACCACCCTTCGACATCACCCAGTACACGGAGTCGCTGCGCCAGCTCAGTGACACCGCACAGCAACTCCAGGTATTGCTCAATCAGGTAGACACCAAGGTCCCGGCGCTGACGCAGTTGTCGGACCGCGCTTCCGGGCGGGTCGAGTCGCTGGTGGACCATTTGTACTGGCGGCTGGTGCAGCTCGGCCTCCTGCTCATTGCCGCGGGCCTGGTCGGCGCACTCTGCTATCGCGCCATCGTGCGCCGCTGGAGCCGATCGCTGCCGGCTTGATCGCCCGGTGCGCGCCCGGTGTCGATGAGCGTCCGGCGCACCAGCATCAGGCAAACGGTGGCCGGGGCCGCCGCGGCGGCGAGATGCTTGAGCGTGTGGCCGCTGACCAGTCGACCCAGGCCCATCAGTTCCGCGTCAAAGGTTTCTAGAATCTTGCTCAGCAGATACCAGCCGAAAACCCAGTAGAGGTAGTGGGCCCGGGTATACCGGGAAGGCGTCAGTCTCGCCATCAGTAACAGGATCACCATCGAATACCCCTGCAGGATCCCGTACGGCATGACGTTGCCTGCGCCGGCGCGTTCGGTTACCCGCCAGTAAACCACCGATGCTGTTCCCAACAGCAGCATCGGGAGCAGGAAAGCGAGTCCTCCCCGGACATGAACCCGATCGACAATCTGGCTGGCCACCAGTGCCATGAAGGCAATGGACATCGGCAGCCGGTCCCAGAAAAGCGTCTCATTGTCAGGCGCCAGGTGGTAGTAGGCAGAGCCAAGTGCCGTGAAGAGCACTCCCAGGAAGAAAATGACGTAGGGCCACCGCTCAGCGCTGAACTGAAATCGTGCGCGCTGGCCCAGCGCCACCACCAGGCCGATAACACCGACCAGGGCAAAGGCAATATTGGAGGTCACATCCAGGAAGTTGTCGATGCCGAACATCTCGCGACGATCGGCGAACTCGTGGTACGCAAGGGCTTGCGGCATGGCGGGAACCAGCCATGCGGCGACGACCGCGAGCACGCTGATGCCAATGACGATCCAGATACGCGCGGACACAGGAGGTTTCGGAGGGGGCAAGACCAGTCTTTGAGACTCAACCGGCCGATCGGCCGCCGGGAACTTTACTTGCCACCTCCGCAGAACCTATGGAAACATGCGGGAGTATCTACCTCAGGGTCGCTTTGAAATCAATCAAAGTCCCGATCTAGGAGCCACTCCATGCCCGTGAACTCCGCCGCCAGGCGAGTTGGTCATCTGCCGATAATGAATGTGCTCCTTGCGGTTACTGCCGTGACGTTGCTGTCCTCCTGCCGGAGCGCTGACGAGGACCAGGCTCCGGAGGTCCGCCCGGTCCGCGTGACGACCATCGAGACGCGCGCCATCGGCGACACCGTCGCGATCACCGGCAAGGTCCAGGCCCAGACCGAAATCAACCAGTCGTTCCGGATCGACGGGCGGCTGATCGAACGTACCGTGGAAATCGGCGACTCCGTCCGCCCTGGCCAGCTCCTGGCGCGGCTGGATCCGCAGAATGAGGAAAGCAGCCTGCAGGCAGCGCGTGCGCAAATGGCCGCCGCGCAGGCCCAGCTGGTGGAGGCACGCAATAATCATGCCCGCATGCGGGACCTGGTGGCCGAAGGTGCGGTGTCCCAGAGCGCTTTCGACCAGGCCCTGGCTCTGCTCCGGACCGCCGAGTCCCAGGTCGAGGCCGTGCAGGCAAGCGTCGATATCGCGCAGAACCGCCTGAGCTACACGCGCCTCGTATCCGAAGTATCGGGCGTGGTGACGGCACGGGGGCCAGAGCCCGGCGAGGTAGTTGGCGCCGGCCGCATGATCGTCCAGGTTGCCCGCGAAGGCGCCCGTGATGCCCTGTTCGGCGTGCCGGCCCAGATCAAGGACAGCGCCCCGGCCAATCCCGATATCACGGTCGAGCTCACCAGCAACCCGCGGATCACCGCCGCGGGCAAGGTCCGCGAGGTGTCGCCCCGCGCCGATCCGGTGACAGGGACCTTTGCCGTTCGGGTGGCCCTGGCTAATCCGCCTGTCGAAATGCGCCTCGGCAGCACGGTGACTGGCCGTATGAAACTGGCCGCCGTAGCGGCTATTGAGGTTCCCGCAGCGGCTCTGGTCCGGGCCGACGGCAAGCCGGCCGTCTGGGTGGTCGACCCCAAGGCACTCACGGTTTCGACCCGCAACATCGAGGTGCAGGCCCAGGACCCCGAGAGAGTGCAGGTGGGGTCGGGGCTGAAGGCGGGCGATGTGGTCGTCACGGCGGGCGCCCAGGCCCTGCGCCCGGGCCAGAAGGTGCGCCTGCTGGGGGCCGCCGGCTCGTGATTGGCCCGAATCTTTCGGAGTGGGCACTTGCCAACCGCTCACTGACCATCTTCCTGATGGTCGTCTCCGTGGCTGCGGGTTCGCTCGCATTCACGCGCCTCGGCCGTGGCGAAGACCCTGCCTTCACCTTCCGGACCATGGTCGTCGCGGCAGCCTGGCCGGGTGCGACGGTCGATGAGACCATGCTTCAGGTCACCGAGCGGCTGGAGCGCACGCTGCAGGAGACCGACTATCTCGACCGGGTCCGCAGCTACACCACGGCCGGCCAGACCACGATCTTCGTCGACCTGAAGCAGGCCACGCCGCCGGCGGCAGTGCCCGACGTCTGGTACCAGGTTCGGAAGAATGTCGGCGACATGCGCCAGACGCTTCCGTCCGGAGTCGTCGGGCCGTTCTTCAACGACGACTTCGGCGACACCTTCGGCATCATCTATGCGTTCACGGCCGATGGTTTCACGTTCCGCGAGCTGCGGGACCACGTCGAGGCGGCGCGCTCCCGCCTGCTGCACGTCCCTGATGTCTCGAAGATCGAAGTCCTGGGCGCCCAGGACGAGCAGATATTCATCGAGTTCTCGACGGAAAAGCTGGCCGGTTTGCGCCTCGACCTGCCCACGGTCGTTGCCTCGCTCCAGGCGCAGAATGCCGTGCGCCCAGCCGGTGTGATCCAGACCAACCAGGAACGCGTCTTCCTGCGGGTCAGTGGCGGATTTGGCGGCGAGAGCGATATCGAGGGGCTGACCATCGTGGCTGGCGACCGCATCATCCGCCTGGGTGACATCGCCACCGTGCGCCGGGGTTTCGTCGACCCCCCTCAGCCCATGTTCCGTGTCAATGGCCAGCCCGCCATTGGCCTGGCCATAGCCATGCGGGACGCGGGTGACATTCTCGCGCTGGGGCGGAACGTGCGGGCGGAGATGGCCGACGTCACCGCCAACCTGCCGGTGGGCATCGAGGCAGCGCTGGTGGCCGACCAGGCTGTCACCGTGGACGTCGCGATCAGCGACTTCATGACTTCCCTCTGGCAGGCGATCGTGATCATCCTCGCCTGCAGCTTCGTCAGCCTGGGAGGGCGTCCCGGCACCGTGGTCGCGCTGGCGATCCCGATCACGCTGGCGATCGTGTTCGCCGTGATGGACGTGGCCAACATCGATCTGCATCGCATCTCCCTCGGCGCCCTGATCATCGCGCTGGGCCTGCTGGTCGACGACGCCATGACGACCGTCGATGCCATGATCCGTCGCCTGGCTGCGGGCGATTCCAAGGACCAGGCGGCGACTTTCGCCTACCGCACGCTGGCGGCGCCGATGCTGATCGGTACCCTCGTCACGATCGCGAGCTTCGTCCCCATCGGCTTCGCGAAGAGTTCCGCCGGGGAGTACACGTTTTCGATCTTCTCGGTGGTCGGCATCTCGCTTCTCCTCTCCTGGCTGGTCGCCGTCATCTTCGCCCCCCTCATCGGCAAGGTGATCCTCAAGGCGCCGAAGAAGGAGGAGAACCCCAAGCCCGGCCGGGTACTGGAGATCTACGGCGCTTTCCTGCAGGCAGCCATCCGCAGGAAGTGGCTCACCATCGGCCTCACCGTGGCGGCGTTCGTCGTGTCGATTGTCCTGTCCCAGTTCGTGCCCCGGCAGTTCTTCCCGTCCTCCGACCGGCCGGAACTTACCGTGGACATGACGCTGCGGCAGAACGCCTCCATCCATGCCACGGAGGCCCAGGTGAAGCGCCTCGAGGCACTGCTGGACGATGACCCCGACGTGGATCACTACAGTGCCTACGTTGGCCGGGGCGCCATCCGCTTCATCCTCACGCTCAACGTGCAGCTGGCCAACCCGTTCTTTGGCCAGTTCGTGATCGTCGCGAAGGACATCGAAGCCCGTGAACGCCTGCAGGTGAAGCTCGAGACGGCCCTGGCCGAGCAGTTTCCCGACGTGGTTGCCCGCGTTTCCCCGCTCGAGCTGGGTCCGCCGGTGGGCTGGCCGCTGCAGTACCGCGTGACGGGGCCGGACAAGGACAAGGTTCGCGAGATCGCCCAGGGGCTCGCTGGCGTGGTGGGCGCCGACCCCCGTGCCCGGCACGTCCATTTTGACTGGATGGAGCCAGCCCGGCAGATTCACATCCGTGTCAACCAGGAGGAGGCCCGGCAGCTTGGCGTCAGTTCGAGCTCGCTGGCGGGCGTCCTGAATGCGGCCGTGACGGGTTCGACGGTGACCCAGGTTCGCGACGACATCTACCTGGTGAGCGTGGTGGCACGGGCAGTCGAGGACCAGCGCGCCTCCTTCGAGACGCTCAGTTCGCTGCAGGTTCCCACGCCGGGCGGCCGCATGGTGCCCCTCCGCCAGTTCGCGACCTTCGTCGAAGAGCAGGAGTTCCCACTCGTCTGGCGGCGAAACCGTGTGCCAACCCTCACGGTGCGCGCTGATGTCGTCAGCGGCGTGCTGCCCGACGCGGTGGTCGGCAGCCTGGCGCCGGGCGTGGCCGAATTCGCGGCGACGCTTCCTGCGCAGTACAAGATCGAGACCGGCGGCCTTTACGAAGAAAGCCGGATATCGAGTGCGTCGGTCTTCGCCGTGGTTCCCCTCATGATCCTGCTGATGCTCACCACCATGATGGTGATGCTGGTCAGCTTCCGCCGCCTGGCGATGGTGGTCTGCGTACTGCCACTGGGCCTGATCGGTGTCGTGCTGTCGCTGCTGGTGTTCAACCAGCCGATCGGCTTCGTCGCCATTCTCGGCATCCTGGCCCTGATCGGCATGATCGCCAAGAATGCGGTGATCCTGATCGTGCAGATCGAGACCGACCGGGCCGAGGGCAAGGGCGTTCACGAGGCCGTCATGGCCTCGGCAACCTCGCGCATGCGGCCCATGATGCTCGCGGCCATCTCGACCATCCTCGGTCTGGTCCCGATCGCACCCACCGTGTTCTGGGGCCCGATGGCCTTCGCCATCATGGGCGGGTTGCTGGTGGCCACGGCGCTCACGCTCGTGTTCCTGCCGACGCTCTACATTGCGGTTTTCGGAAACGAAAAGCCGACGACGCCTGAACTGGCAGCCGAAGGCGGCTGACGAGCCATGGAGGTTCAGCCGCTGAACCCCGACGAGGAGGGGATGACCCGGGCAGGTTCAGCGGCGGGACAGGATGAGCTGGCAGGCCGGCCCGGCGTACTGAACCTGTATCTCGCCGACACGCGCCAGCTCTTCAACTCGATGGACCCCGCACCGTTTCGCCAGCGGGACCTCGATCCCGAGGCGGCGGCCTATATCCTCGACTGGGCCCGGGAAGTTCCGAAGGGGCAGGCGCTTTCGCTCGTCCTTCATCTGGGGGGCGGGCCTGCCACGGATGCGGATGCCGAGATCCTGCGCAAGTCCGTCCACGATCACTTCCAGAGGCGGGCGCTTTGCAAGCGGCGGGAGTTGGAGCAACTTTTCCGGATCGGCCGCTACAGCCTGCTCATCGCGATGATCTTTCTGGCGCTCGTCATCGTCGTCGGGGAGTCGATCGCCAGCCTGATCAGCCGTGAGCGCGTCGTTACCCTGATCCAGGACAGCCTGGTCATCGGGGGCTGGGTGGCTCTATGGCGTCCGCTGGAGATCTTCCTCTACGACTGGTGGCCGATATGGGCCGAAGCGAGGCTCTTCGACCACCTCGGCGAAATAGACGTGCGCACAGTTGGCGCCGAAGTGGCCGGGTCCGGCACGACTGTCGGTTCCGCCCCATGAAGCCGGGAGTGCCATCCACGGCGTTCTGGCGCGGCGCGGCGTTCTTCCTGCTGTGGCTGGTGCTGATGCAGAGCGGGAAGCCGGCGGATCTCGCCATCGGTGTGCTCGCCAGCGCCGGTGCGACGTGGGTCAGCTTGCACCTGATGCCGCCCACGGCCGGCCGCCTGCACTTTGGAGCGCTGCTTTTGCTCCTGCCGCACCTCCTGGCCGAGTCGGTGCTGGCCGGGATCGACGTGGCGCGCCGGGCACTGGATCCGCGCCTGCCGCTGCGTCCGGGCTTTGTCACCTGCCCGCTGGCCTTTCCACCGGGCTTTGCACGCAACACCTTTGCCACGATTACCAGCCTCCTGCCGGGCTCCGTGGCGGCTGACGAAGCTGAGGGCGTGCTTGTCTACCACTGTCTGGACACAGAGGCTTCCGTCGTGGAACAGCTATGGAAGGAGGAGCGCCTGCTGGCCAGGGCGCTGGTGGTGGGGCAGCGCCATGCCTGAGTTCCTGCTCGGAGCGTGCATCTTCATCCTGGCACTGGTTGCGCTCGGACTCGTTCTCGTCCTGCGCGGCCCCGGTGATCCTGACCGTATGATGGCGGCACAGTTGTTGGGCACGGGAGGCATCGCCGCGGTGCTCCTCCTGGGCGCTGCGACTGGTGAGGACGCAGCGGTCGATGTAGCCCTGACGCTGGCGCTGCTCGCGGCCTTCGCCTCCTTCGCCTTCGTCAAGTCCCGGGCTGCGCCGCCCGGTTCGCCGGCCGAGGGCGGTCGATGACCTTCGCCCTCGACGTGTGGACCATCATCGCGGTTGTGGCCGGCGCATTCTTCTTTCTTGCCGGCACCGTCGGGCTACTCCGCTTCCCGGATTCATTCACGCGCCTGCACGCGCTGACCAAGGCGGACAATCTCGGCCTGGGCCTCGTGGTGCTCGGTCTGCTGCCGCAGGTGAGCAGTGCGCTCATCGGGCTGAAGCTGGTGCTGATCTGGTTCCTCCTGCTGCTGTCCGGTGCGACGGCAGCACAATTGATTGGCCGCGTCATCCGGGGGAGCGGCAAGCCACTGTGATCGACATCCTCAACGTCGGCCTGGCGATACTGATCCTGGGCCTGGGGGTCTGGGCGATCGTTGCCCGGGGGGCATTCGCCGCGGTCGTCGGCTTCGTCGCCTATGGCCTGCTTTTGACGCTTGCCTGGGTGCAACTCCACGGGATCGACGTAGCGCTGACCGAAGCTGCCATCGGTGGTGGCCTCACCGGCGCGCTGCTGATCGGTGCTGTGACCAGGCTCCATGAGAAGGTCACTGTGCAGGACGACGGGCCGCCCGGGACCGCCACCCACTGGCTTGCCGCGGGCCTGTCCCTGGCGGTTACCGTGGCCCTTGCCGCCAGCGTGCTCCTGCTGCCCGAGCCCGCGCCCACGCTGGCGCCCGAGGTCGTCGCCCGGATGGCCGTCACGGGGGTCGGCAACCCCATCACTGCGGTCCTGCTGGGATTTCGCGCGATGGATACGCTGCTGGAGGCCATCGTGCTGCTGTTCGCGTTGATTGGCGTCTGGTCGCTGGCGCCGGACCGCTTCTGGGGTGGGCGCCCGGGGCTGGCGCAGCACGCTGATCCGAATGGCATGCTGGCCTACGCGGCGCGCGTCATGCCGCCGCTGGGCATCGTCGTCGGCACTTACATCTTCTGGGTCGGGGCCGACCACCCCGGCGGCAAGTTCCAGGGCGCCACCATCCTGGCGGCCATGTGGCTGCTGGTCATGATGGCCGGGCTGGCCGATGCACCGCAGATCAGCCGCCGGTGGCTCCGCGGCCTGCTCGTGGCCGGGCCGCTGGTATTCATCGCCATTGGCGTGGTCGGCGCCGTGACCGCGGGTGCCTTCCTCGCCTACCCGCAAGGCCTGGCAAAGCCGCTCATCCTGGTCATCGAGTTCGCGTTGATGCCCACGCTCACGCTGGTCCTCGGCCTCATGCTGCTGGGCCCGCCACTGCGGGACCCTGCACCGGACGGGGTGACGCCATGAATGCCGCCACGCTGTTCGGCCTGTGCGCCGCCGGCTTGATCGGCGTCGGGATGTTCGGCCTGATCGTCAACCCGCACCCGCTGCGCAAGATCCTCGCCTTCAATGTCGTCGGCAGTGGAGTATTCCTGCTCTTTGGTGCCATCGCACGGCGAGGCGCAGGAGCCGGCCTTGGCGGTGATCCGGTGCCACAGGCCCTGCTGATTACCGGCATCGTGGTGGCGTTCTCCGCCACCGCGCTGGCAGTCGCGCTGCTGTTGCGGTTGTTCGATGAGGCCGGCTCGGTCACGCTCGCCTCCGACGCGCCAACCAGGGCCGGGACAGATCACGGTGGTGACTGAGCCGCGCATGCGAGACAGGTTCGAGCCGTGGTGACGACGTCCGGCGGGTGGCTGCTCCTGGTGGCGGTGCTGGCGCCGTTCGCGGGCGTACTTGCCGGGCTCGTGCTCGGCGGGCGCCATGCCCAACGGGTGGCATCACTCACCTTGCCCGTCGGCCTGGCCGTGGCGGCCGGCATCGCGCAAGCACTGGTGCAGTCCGGCGACACGGTGGTCTACCTGCTGGGCGGCTGGGCGCCGCCGCTGGGCATTGCCCTGCGTGCGGACGGCCTGGCGGTGGTGATGATGGGTGTAGTCGCCGTGGTCGTCTGCGGCATCGGCGTCTATGCGCGAGCCGACTTCGGTAGTGCAGCCGGCGCGCCCGAAGCCCGCGCGTCCCTCGTGTTCTGGCTGCTGCTGCTGGCGGTGTGGGGGTCGCTGAACCTGGTCTTCGTCAGCGGTGACCTTTTTACCCTGTACGTCGCGCTCGAGCTGCTGACGTTCTCCGGCGTTCCCCTGGTTTGCCTCGATGGCCGCGGCGAAACCCTTCGTGCCGCACTCCGCTACCTGCTGTTCGCACTGGCCGGCTCGCTGCTCTACCTGCTGGGCGCGGTGCTGCTGTACGGGCGCTACGGCACGCTCGACATCACCCTGCTGGCCGGCGTGGTCCGTCCCGAACCCATCGCCTGGACCGCCGCTGCGCTGATGACGGTGGGCCTGCTCGCCAAGACGGCGCTGTTCCCCCTGCACATCTGGCTGCCGCCTGCCCACGCGGGCGCCCCGGCCGCCGCGAGTGCGGTGCTGTCCGCGCTGGTGATCAAGGGCTCCTGGTTCCTGGTCGTGCGGCTCTGGTTTGACGTGATGCCCGGTGTGGTGACGCTGCCCTCGGCCCAGCTGCTGGCAGGCCTGGGTGCCACCGCCATCGTCGTCGGCAGTGTCGTCGCTCTCCGACAGGAGCGTCTCAAACTGCTGGTTGCTTATTCGACGATCGCGCAGATCGGCTACCTGTTCCTGATGTTTCCGCTCGCGTTCGATGCCAGCGGCAGCACGCTGGTGCACGGCGCCGCATTGACCGGCGGTCTCCTGCAGGCGGCGTCCCATGCCACCGCCAAGGCCGGAATGTTCATGGCGGCCGGTCTGATCTATGCAGCGCTCGGTCACGACCGCATTGCCGACCTCGCCGGGGTTGCGCGTGCGATGCCCGTCACCGTGCTGGCATTTGCCGTGGCTGGCCTTGCCCTGATGGGCGTTGTGCCGAGCGGTGCCTATCTTGCGAAGAAACTCCTACTCGACGCCGCCGACAGCTCGGGGCAGTGGTGGTGGACCCTGGTCCTGCAGGGTGGCGCGGCCTTCACGGCAGGGTACGTGGTGCTGGTGCTCGCCAATGTCATGCGGCGCCCGGCCGAGCTCCCTGCGATTGGCGAAGCGCGTCTCCCGCCTGTCAGAATTTGCAGCGCTGGGGCTCGCCCTGTCTTCCCTGCTGCTCGCGCTCGCCGCCCTGGGCCCGGTGCCGGGCGATCTCCTCTCGAGTTCCCTGGCGCCCAAGGAGCTGGGCTCCCTGCTGCTGGTATTCCTGGGCGGCGTCCTGCTCGCCCTGGGGTTGTCCCGGCGGTCACTGGTCGCGACGCAACGGGCGGGCGACGACGCCAGCGAGGGTGCGGTGCGCCGCGCCACTGTGGCCCTGGGTGCCGGGTTCGAGCAGGCCGACACCTTCCTCAGGCGCTGGCCGTCCGCGAGCATCGGCCTGCTCACGCTGGCGACGCTTTTCGGCTGGTCGCTGGTTGCCGGAGGCGCGTCATGAGCTCCGCGCCGTTTCGGGAAGTGTTGCTAGAATCTGCAGAGGCTCACCCCACTGACATCCGTTCCTGGAAGGAAATCGCGATGAGGTCTTGCATGCTCATGGCGTTTCTGGCCGCCGGTTGCACCGTCGGACCCGACTACGTCCGGCCGGTCGTGGACACGCCGGCGGCGTGGCGAATCGACTATCCCAAGGCTGCCGAAGTCGCCGACACGAAGTGGTGGGAGCAGTTCGGCGACCCGGTCCTGAACGAGCTCGTGGACACCGCGCTGCGTGACAGCCGGGACCTGCGCATTGCAGCGGCGCGGGTCGACCAGTTCATCGGCGCGCTCGGCGCGACACGATCGCAGCTCTTTCCACAGACCGGCTACGGCGCCGATGCGAGCCGTTCCCGGGCCAGCCGGGTCGGCCCGGTGCCGATTCCCCCCGGCGGTGATCCCTACTTCACGCTGTACCAGGGATCGCTGGGCGCCTCGTGGCAGCTCGACCTGTTCGGTCGTGTGCGCCGCCTGACCGAGGCCGCCCAGGCGCAGGTCTATGCGAGCGAGCAGGCGCAGCGCGGCGTCGTGCTTTCCCTCGTGACGAGTGTTGCAACGAGCTACATCGTGCTTCGGACGCTCGACCGGCAGCTCGAGATAGCGGAGGCGACGGCGGGCAACTTCGGCGAAACCGCCCGGATCTTCGACCTGCGCTTCAAGGCCGGCATCGTGGCCAAGACTGAAGTGATGCAGATCACGTCGCAATATCAGCTGGCGCTGGCCGCGATTCCGGCCTTCGAACAGGCGATCGCCGTTCAGGAGAACCTGATCTCCATCCTGCTCGGGCGCAACCCGGGGCCCATCCCGCGCGGCAAGACCATCGACGAGCTGATTGCGCCACTGATGCCCGCCGACCTGCCGTCGACCATCCTGCTGCGCCGGCCAGACATCATGCAGGCCGAACAGAACCTGGTGGCTGCAAATGCCAGCATCGGCGCGACCCGTGCGCTCTACTATCCGGACCTCTCGCTGACGGGTGTGTTCGGTTCGGCGAGCACCGACATGAGCGACTTCCTCACGAGCCCGGCGAACACCTGGTCGCTGGCGGGGGGTCTTACCGGCCCGATCTTCACCTTCGGTGGCATCAAGGGCCAGGTGCGCACGGCCGAAGCACGGGAGCGGGAGGCTCTCTTCTTCTACCAGCAGACGATCCTGAATGCGTTTCGTGAGACCAACGATGCCCTGATCGGGTCCCAGAAGAAGATCGAGGAAGTCACGCTGCAGGGCAAGCGCGTGGACGCCCTGCGCGAATTTGCCCGCCTGTCGCGGCTGAGGTTCGACAGGGGTGTGGCTGGCTACCTCGAGGTCCTCGTGGCGGACAATGAACTGTTTGCGGCCGAGCTTGCGTCAGTCGGCCTGCTCGCGGCCCGGTATACGCAGCTCATCAACGTCTACCAGGCAATGGGTGGGGGCTGGGTCGACATTGCCGCTTCCATCGCGCCCCAGCCGGGTGACACCGTGGCGGCACGGACGCCGTAGCGTCCGCCGCAATCTTCATTCCCCACGACTGAGGACGAGGGCATTGAACCACGATCTGTGCGGGGTATCCGGCCGCGCTCGTTCCCCAGCCGTTCTCACTGCGATCTGCAGCCTCGGCCTGGCTCTGGCGCCATCCATGGCAGGCGCCGACATCAATCTCGTCGCCCCGGGCCGCACCATCGATCCCGGCGTACCCTTCAGGCTCTCGTTGATCGTGACTGGTGAGGCTGACACGCGGTCCTATTCCGTGCCCGAGGTTCTGCGCGTCACGATCACGCCCGAAATGGGTCCCGTGGCGCGGCTGGAGCTGCGGCGTGAGACACCGGTGCCGGACCAGATAGATCTGCGGGTGGGTGAGTTCAGGCGCATAGACTACGTCGGCGAAGTGCCGGCCAACCTGCGCGGTACCGTGCAGGTCGTAGCCACCGACACGGATGCTGCCGCGATGATGGTGCGGATCTCCACGCCTGCGGCAACGGGAGAGCCCGCAGCCCTTGCCAACGACGGAACTTCCTCCGACCCCGTGCCGGCCACGACCCTGACCGTGCGCGCCGACAACGACCCCAATCGGCAGGAGGAGGGCCGCCTGAGCTTTCACGAGCCGTTTTTCTACGTGGTCGGCGCCGGCGCCGATGCCAATGCGCAGTTTCAGCTGAGCTTCAAGTTGCGCCTGTATGAGCCGGCAGACCAGGACTCGCGCCGCTTCCAGGACAACCTCTACTTCAGCTACACGCAGGCCTCGTTCTGGGACCTCACTTCGGATTCAAAGCCATTTCTCGACACCCGCTACGTTCCGGGCGGCTTCTACTACATTCCGGACACCGACTGGCGCGTCGGTGGGAATTCGGTCGGGTATCGCAGCTGGCTACGAGCACGAATCCAATGGCCAGGATGAGGAGGAGTCGCGCAGCATCGATACCCTGTTCGTGCGTCCGTACTTTGCCTTCGGCGACACGCAGGACTTCCACTGGGCGTTTTCGCCCAAGCTCTATGTGTACCTCGACAAGGACGAAAACTCCGATATCTACAGGTACCGCGGCTTCGGTGACTACCGCTTCACCTACGGCAAGGACGACGACTGGCAGGTGGCCTGGACGCTGCGCAAGGGCACCCAGTCGAACGCTGGCAGCCTCGACCTGCAGGGCACCTACCCGCTGCACCGGCTGAGGCCCGGCCTGGCTGGCTACCTGATGGGGCAGTTCTTCACGGGTTACGGGGAAACCCTGCTCGATTACAACCAGCGCGAGTCGTGGAGCCTGCGCATCGGTTACGCCCTGTCGCGCTAGCGCGCCACCGTCTCCGACTCGACAACCAGGTCCAGGACATAGACGGCCGGCGCCGCATTTTCCGGTACCGGGCTCCGCTGGAACCGCTTCACCCGGATGACATTGCGCACGCCGGGCGTGTGCTCATAGCCATCGATTTCTGCGTAGAAGGGCTGCCACTCCCCGGGCGTGCCGACGCGCAAGCCCTGCTCATCAAACCTGCGTTCTCGGACCTGCAGGCACCGGGTCTCCGGGCGCCACGGGTTCGTGCAGTCCACCCGCTGGGCGTCAACCTCGAGAAAGATGATCGTGCCAGGACCGTAGAGTGCCTCCGGGGTGACCTGCCCCCGGAGCTCCAGGGTCTCATTCGACGCCGTCAGCAAGCGCAGCAGCGGTTGCGCTCCGCGGACCAGTTCGATGCGCAATGGCGTGGACAGCAGAGCCGACAGCGTGGAGTCGGCCTTCATCAGTGCGGGCTCGCAGGCCATCATCGTCGCCGCCATTTGCCGGGCTTCCAGCTGGCCCTGGGCATTGATCTGGTAGCTGCCGCGAATACTGTTGCAACCCCCTTCAACGTTGAGCCTGGATGCGGAAAACGAAAAGGCAAACGGACGTTCTGCCGCGGGAAACAGCGTATCAATGCGCCGGTCTTCGGCGTCGGTGGCCGATTCGAGAGTCCACCGGTGGTCCTCCAGGACCTGGCTCAGGCTGGCGCCCTTGTCCACCCCCGCCGCCTCGACGCGCATCAGCACGCGGTTCGACGCTGCGCCCTCCGGGCGTGTGCCGTCGTTGTTGAGAAGGATCAGGCGGCCCTCGCCAACGGCATAGATCTGCCCGCCACCACCCGCATCGAGAGTGATGGTGTTGCCGTCTGCCCGCCAGCTGAACCGGCCGCGCCCGGTGCGCGGCACGGTATCCCGGTCGAGGTACTGGGACTGCTTCTCGAAAGTCCCATCGTTGCCGAGCGTCAGTCTCGTCTGGATGCCGGGGCAGTCCGCACAGGGCAGAACCCCCTCGTAGACGCCTGCCCAGTCGAGCGAATTCCGGCTGTTGTGCATGTCGGCGGGAGCGACGATCCCGCGCTGCACGGGTCCGTCGGCCCCTTGCACCGGCGAAAATACGGGGAAAGTTCCGGCCAGAGCCAACAATAACCGCGCACGTTTCATGGGATTCTCAAATGGCGGGGAGCAACGCCTACTTCGGCTGCAGCGGGAAATTGCCGAAAATATCGACGACCGCTGAATCGAGCACCGGCCCGATGTTGTCCGTCGTCCGCTGGGTCACCCGGCCCAGGGCGAAGCCTTCCCAGACCAGCTGCCGCCGGGCGGCGTCGACGACATCGATGCCGAGCGTGCCTTGCGTGTACTGGCGGATTTCAGTCTGCTGATAGGTCGGCCACGTGCTGTAAAAGCCCCCCCGGTGGCGATGGAAGCTACTCCGGGGAGGCGTCGGTGATTGCGTGACCCTCAGGCGCTGATCGAGCTGAGCGCTGAAATTCACAAGCAGGTCCGGGTTGGTGTCCGTGCGTTGCAGGCCCCGGGCCACCAGCTCGCGGTCAGCCGAGGCCACCAGCTGTTGCGAAATCAGCGACTGATAGCCATCGCGGTCCGTGCCGAGCGGCTCGAGGAAACCGAACGTGCGAAAACTGGTGAAATCGACGCTCTCATCGACGTTGCTGCGAATGGTCGGGCCCGACGCACAGCCGGAGACCAGAATCAGGCTGAGCAGCGAGCAGGCCAGCAGCAGGGTTGTGGTGAGCAGATCGCTGGTTCAAGGTTCTCTCCCGTGGCCGCGACGACGGCACGTTTTACGCTAACAGAGCGGTCGGCAGCGCGTCCATAGATCCCGGGAAAGTCAGGACCAAGAGCCAGGGCGTCTGCTACGCTGCCGCTGCCGAATCTCACTCCTCGTTTAACAACGAAACCCGGAGGCCACCCGATGAAACCTTGCCGAGGAACCACCGTGCTGCTGGTGCTGGGCGCCTGCTCGGTATCGCCGCTCACACTCGCCATTGAGCCGGTCCCCGAGACCCCCGGCTGGCGCGGGTTCGTGATTCTCGGCGCCGGATACACCGATCTTGAGAGCAACCTGATAGCAGGCAACCGGCTCGTAGACGTTGGTGAGGAGACCATCGCTACCGTCAGCGATGGACCGGAACGGGACGACACCTTTCACCCGCTCGTCACGGGGGAGGTCAACTACACCTTCGGCAACCGCTGGCAGGCCTTCCTGGGCACCTCGCTCGAGGACGCCGTGACGCTGGACGCCGTCGCCCAGCTCGGCGTGCGCAAGGACCTGGGCGATACGGGCATCGTGCAGGGCGGCATCCTGTTCAGCGGCGTTCCCACCGAGGTGTGGGAGGACCCGTACCTGGAAGGTGTTCCCCGGGATGAGACAGATCGCGACTCGACCGGATTGCGCCTGCAGTGGGACCGGATCCTGAACTCGGCCTTCGAGCTCACGTTCTCCTACCGGGACGTGTCGATCGACACCGAGCGCAGTGGCGAGGGTGTGTCCAGTGTGGCGTGCCTGGCAGCCTGCCGGGACCTTCTCCGCCGGGACGGCGACCAGTACTTCTGGGACCTGTCCTATCTCTTCAGGCTGGGCGAGGGGCAGAGTCACCTCCTGCGCCCCAAGGTTCGCTACGTGATCGACGATCGGGATGGTGCCGCCATCAGCAGCGACGCCTATCAGCTGCAACTGAGCTACATCTTCCTGGGCCAGGGCTACAACGTGGCCACCAACCTCGTCGTGGGCAGCAGCAGCTTCGACGAAGCCAATCCGATTTTCGCCGCGAAGACCGACACCGACAGGGTGGCCATCGATACCACGCTGTTGTACCGGCTGCCGACCGCGAGCGGCCGCTGGCAGGCCCTGGCCACCGTGCTCTGGGGTGACGAGAACTCGGACGTCTCGTTCAACGACGCATCGGTGTTCCAGATCGGTGTCGGCGCGATGTATCGATTCGGCGACCGGTGATCCGGACCACCGGCTATCCTTCGCGTGATGGCACGAGTTCCGATCCTGCTGGCGGCGCTGTGGTTGCTGGGCGCCTGCAGTTCGCCGGTCCGCCTGATGCCGACGCCCACTCTGTTCACCACCGGTGAACCTGGCACCGTTCACGGCCATGCCAGCCGCCGCACAGAGCACCGAGATCGAGGTTCTTCGTATGCGACCAACCGGATGCCGGTAGGGCCCGTCCGGTGCGCGCCACTACACTCGCGTGCGCAGCAATCAGCTGCGCCTCGGGGTGGCTACCCTGCAGATTGGCGACGAGAGGACGACCTGGGCCTCGCTGCAGGCGATGTCGACCAGTACCGCGGCAGGTCAGCGCCCGGTGCTGTCACTGAAGTCGACCCGGGAGATGGCGGTGGTCGACGATGGCGCCCAGTCGCTGGCGGACGACGCGCAGGCGTTCTTCGCCTATGTCGACGAGTTGCTGGAGCACAGTCCCGACCGGGAGCTGCTGATCTACGTGCATGGCGCCAATACCGACTTCGATCGAGCCGCCGCGCAGGCGGCCCAGTTCCAGCATTTCATGGGCCCTAATTCGGTGGTGATAGTGTTCGCCTGGCCGTCGGCCGGAACCTTGTTGCGGTATGGACGTGACGTCGTCACTGCGCGCCGCAGCGAGCCGGTGTTTGCGGACCTGCTCGACCTGCTATCGCGCCAGACGCAGGCCGCCCACCTGAATGTGCTGGCCTACAGTGCCGGAGCGATGATCGCGAGTCCCGGGCTGGCACGTGCCGGCAGCGCCGCCGATCCCGGCCGCATTCACCTGGGCGAAATTTACTATGCCGCTCCCGACATTGACTTGCCGGTCTTTGTCGACAACCTGCCGCGCTACGAGAATCATGTGCGACGGGTCACGATCGCGGTGAACCTGGGCGATCGCGCGCTGTCGTTCGCCCAGTGGCGCCACCGGGTTTCGCGCGCCGGGCGGCCGAACCTCGCGGATATCGGGCCTGATGAGAGACAGTGGCTGGCGGAGGCCTCCGGGCGCCAGCAGTTCGACGTGCTCTCCATACGGCCCGAGGACCTGCCCGGATTGCCGGCCAGCTCCCACTCGTTCTGGTACGACCATCCCTGGGTCAGCACCGACGTGCTGCTGAAGTTGCGCTTCCATGCCCCGCCGCTGGCGCGCGGGCTCAGACCACAACATCAATGAGATCGACGTGGCGTTCTGGACGTTTCCTCCCGACTATGAGCGGCGCCTGCCCGCCGTCGTGGGCGAGCTTGGCGCCATCCGCTAGAATCTGCGTCCACCCCTTCCGACCGCGTCGAGGAGACGTTCGATGAGCAGAATCCTGTTGCCCGGAGCGGCTGCGCTCTGTCTTTGTTCGCTAAGTGGCGCCGCTCTGGCCGAAGTGACAGCCAAGGGCGAGCTCGGCGCCTCTTTCGCGAGCGGCAACAGCGAGACCGAGTCGGCGAATGCAGCGCTCGAACTGGGCCTGACGTCGGGCAAGTGGGCGCACACCCTGGGCCTGGCCGGCAATTACGGCAGCGATAACGACGTCACCACAGCCCAGCGCTGGGAGGTGCGGGGACAGTCCGGTTACGATCTGACCGACCGCACCTACTGGTTCGGCGCCGGACGCTATGAGGACGACCGGTTCAGCGCCTATGACTTTCAGGCGACCGCCTCCACCGGTCTTGGCTACAGGTTCATCGACAGCGAGCGCACGAAGCTCTGGGTCCAGGGTGGCCCGGGTTACCGCTTTGCGGAGTTCAACCAGACCGGTGAGTCCGAGGACTCGGCAATCTTCCGCGGTGACCTGGGCTTCGACCACCAGTTGACGGAGACGACCAAGATCGTGGAGCGGTTCCTCGTCGAGACCGGCTCGGACAACACCTACCTGCAGAATGATCTCGGCCTCGAAGTCACCATCAAGGGGAGCCTGGCCCTGCGATTGGGCTACCAGGTCCGGCACAACTCCGACGTGCCCCCCGGTGTGGACAAGACGGACACGCTCACCACGGTCGGCCTGATCTACGAGACGAAGTAAGGTAATCGCTCCATTTTCATGAACTTCTGGTACCCGGCCGGCCGCAGCACGGACATCACCGGCACCCACCGGGACGGGCCTCGGGCGATGCCTGCCCGGTGACCGAAATGACTGACCCTTCACCCGTGGCAATGGCCGTCCAGTTGCTTGGCGGCCTCGCGCTCTTCCTCTACGGCATGGAGAAGATGACCGATGGGCTGAAGGCAGCTGCTGGCAGGCAGATGAATGTGCTACTGGCCAGGCTGACCGGCAACCGGATCCTGGGCGCCATCACCGGCGCCATCGTCACCGCGGTCATCCAGTCTTCGTCGGTGACAACGGTGCTCGTCGTGGGCTTTGTCAGCGCCGGACTGCTGACACTGGTGCAGTCGGTCGGCGTGATCTTTGGTGCGAATGTAGGCACCACCGTGACGGCGCAGATCGTGGCGTTCAATACGACAGCCCTCGCCCTCCCGTTCATCGCCATCGGGTTTGTGATGACCTTTGCCTGGAAGCAGGGTGCGGCGCGCCACTATGGCGCCATGCTGATGGGGCTCGGCCTGCTCTTCTATGGCATGGCAATCATGGGCTCGGCGATGGCGCCATTGCGCACCAATCAGGGTTTCGCCGAACTCCTGCAATCCCTGCAGAATCCCGTCCTCGGCATGCTTGCCGGTGCGGTTTTCACCGCCCTGGTGCAATCGTCCTCGGCGACCATCGGCCTTGCGGTGGTCATGGCCACCCAGGGGCTGCTCTCGCTGCCGGCGGGGATCGCCATCCTCTTCGGCGCTAAGATCGGCACCGGCATCACGGCAATACTCGCCGGCATTGGCAAGCCGCGGGATGCAAAGCGCGCGGCAGTAGTGCACGTGATGTTCAATGTGATGGGCGCCGCCATCTGGCTGCCGTTCATCCCGCAGCTCGCGATGATTGCCGAGGCCATTTCGCCGGCCGCCGGGCACCTGGAGGGCGTGGAGCGCCTTGCCGAGGAGGTGCCGCGCCAGATTGCAAATGCCGCAACGGTCTGGGCTACCTTCAACACGGTGGTCTTCCTGCCGTTCACTGCCTTCTTTGCCACACTGGCCACGAGAATCATTCCGGATCGTGCAGAGGAGCAGAAGGAACTCATTCGGCCCCGGTTCCTCGACGACGAACTGATCCGGGTGCCGGCGATGGCCCTGGAGCGGGCGCGGATGGAACTTGGGCACATGAGCCAGATCACCGCCGGCATGCTCGCAAACGTCAGGTCGGCGTTCCGCGCAGGGGACCTGGCTGAACTGGCGCAGCAGTTCGACCAGATTGTGGTGTTGCGGGACGCGGTACTTACCTACCTGCAGCACATCGGCCAAAGTGAGCTGAGCGACAGTGAAGCCGAAGAGCAGGCAAGGCTGGTCGTTGCTGCGGGCGAGATAGAAGGCATGAGCGCCGCAATCAGCCGCGACCTTGCTCCGCTGGCCCAGGCCTTCAATACGGCAGGGACTGCCCCGTCGAGCGTGACCATGGAACCGCTGGGTCGCCTGGTGGACGCGGTGCTGGAGACGGCTCGGTCCGCGCTGCAGGCACTGGTCGAGAGAGACGAGCAGGCTGCGCAGATGGTCGTCGCGAAGCGCACCGCCATACTGGAGCTTTCGGCCGAAGTGCAGAGGGACCAGATCGCAGGCCTGGCCCAGGACGACCCGGATCGCCTCGTGAAGCATCGCCTGCAGGTCGAGATACTCGACAGGCTCCGGCGCCTCTACGGTGTGTCGGAACACATGGCGGTCTCCGTGCTGCCCCGGAGCGTTCTCGCTGGTGAGCTGTACTCGTAGCCTGGAAGCAGGTTCCGGATGGCGCCGACCGCTCAGATGTCGCGAACGGCCTCGATCGCGCCATCAGCGATCGCTTCACAGAGCCGCGCATGGTCCTGCGCGGTGACCTCCGCGTATCGCTCGGCATAGGCAACCAGCACATCGTCGAACTTCCTGCCACCATCGATGTACCCGTGAATCATCATGGCATCGCCGGAGCGCGCGTGTGCGAATGCCAGAGTCTTGCCGCACAGGCCCGCGTAGGCAGCGAGACGCCTCGGGCCCAGAGCCCCGACATCGATCTTGCCCTTGCCGTCCCAGAGCTGCCTAAAGTAGAAGTGGACCTTGCGCCCCCCCGGCTGCGTCCAGCGCGACCAGCCAAGGAGTACGTCGCTCGTCGCCTGAATCAGGCGCTGGCCTTCGACGACCCGTTGGCCGTGGTGCCTGAAAGTGCTCGGCCCGAGGTGAGCCTCGAGGACGGACGAGGTGGCCTGCTTCAATTGCAGGAACAGTGGCGTGCCGTCACCCGCCTCGAACAGCGCAATGAGGCAGCGGGTCCCGACGCTGCCGACGCCAACCACCTTGCGGGCCATGTCAACCAGGGTGAAACGGTCGAAGAGCAGACGATGTTCGAGTGAAAGGCACTCACGGTAGTCATCAATGAACCCCGCGACCGCGTTCGCTCCGGCGCTGTTGACCTCGTCATCGACGCGAACGATCAGCGGCGGGTCAGGGACGATGATGCGCCGGCCAGCAACCACCTTTGTCAGCTTCTTTAGTGCGAGAAGGCTGTTGCGCCGGGTGGCCCTGGCCAGCACCGTCTCCTTCCACTTCCGATGGTCCTTCCCGTGTTTTCCGATGTGCTCCAGCGCGGCGTCCGAGTCGGAGCGGTAGTAGTGCAGTTCGAGTGGGTTGCGCTGCGAAGTCTCGGCGATGAACCTGCGATACTCGCGCACCGCCGAGCGCGTGGCGCGGCGGGCCTGATCCCGGGTACAGCCATTGGCCCGGGCGGAGACGGTGACGCTTGCGGCGAGACGCTTCACGTCCCACTCGAAGGGCCCCGGAAGGGTCTCGTCGAAGTCGTTGAGGTCGAACACCAGGTCCCGCGTGGGGGCGTGGTACCAGCGGAAATTACCGATGTGGGCGTCGCCGCAGAGCTCGACCTGGAGATTCGTCCTGACACCTGCCGCGAGATCACCTGCCATGATCGCAGCGGACCCACGCAGGAAGGTGAATGGCGTGGCGCTCATGCGACCGTAACGCAGAGGGATGAGTTCCGGCAGGCGGGTCTTCTCCTGCCCGGACAGGATGGCCAGCGGGTCGACCCGGCCGGCGCCGGGCGCGGCCTCGGCATGGGCCTCCAGCGGAACGGCCTCGAGCCGCGCCCTGCCCGCGTCATACCGGTCTTCAGGAGTCGCCTTCAGGTCAGGCGATCCGCTCTTGAAAGCGGGCAGTCGTTTGGGCATGGCGGTATCGATACCGGGACGCGGGCCAGGCGCAAGGATAATCCCTCGGTCGCGCGCCGTCCCGGACTCACGGTCTGCCGGTGACGGGTTCCAGGAGGGGGCTCTGTTCGGCCTATACTCGCTGTACCCATCAGGATCTGGTCGAGGGGTGTACCCGCCATGTTCATCAACTTCTGGTACCCGGCTGGCCGCAGCACGGACATCATCGGCACCCCCGTCCGCCGGCGCATGCTCGCCCAGGATTTTGTCCTGTGGCGCGACGGCACGGGCCAGGCGCATTGCCTGGCCAACACCTGCATCCACCGGGGCGCATCGCTCGCCGACGGCAAGGTCCGCGACGGCGAGGTCCAGTGCCCGTACCACGGCTGGCGCTTCGCCGGCGACGGCCGGTGCACAGCCATTCCCTCGCTGGGCAAGCACGCGCGGATCCCGGGACGGGCGCGGGTCGATGCCTATCCGGTGAAAGAGAAATACGGGCTCGTCTTCGTTTTCCTGGGCGACCTGCCGGAAGAACAGCGCTGCCCGATCATGGAGATCGCCGAGTACCGGGGCGACCAGCCCGACCCGGGCTGGCGGGCGACGATCCAGCACTTCGAGTGGGACATCGACTACCAGCGCTCCATCGAGAACGGCCTGGACGGCGCCCACAACGAGTTCGTCCACCCGACCCACGGCTACTCGGGCAACCGGGACGACATCCGCATCGCCGTCGAGGACTACGAGATCGTCAATACCGACTGGGACAGCGGCCATTTCAGCAGCCGGCGCGCGCCGCCGCTGGCGGACGCGAAGATGCGGGAGGCATCGGGTCGCACGGTCGACGCCATCATCCGGGGCGGCACCGGCCACCACGGCGTGGCCCAGGTCTGGACCCTGATCCACCCCACCGACAAGATGAGCATCCACCAGTACCTGTTCGAGGCGCCCATCGACGAGGGCCGGACGAGCCTGTACCTGGTGAACCTGCGGAATTTCCTGGTGGACCCTGCCGAGGACGCCCGCATGATGGGCCGCAACGAGGCGGTGGCCTTCCAGGATCGCGACGTGCTGCAGGACCTCCAGCCCGTCATGACGCCCTACACCCGCACGAAGGAATTCTTCACGCCGGCCGATATCACCGTCGCCGGCTACCGGGACAAGCTGAAGGCCTGGGAGGACCGGGGCTGGCGCATCGACATGGCCGAGGTCAACCGTCACCGCGGCCGCGTGGCCTGGGCCATCCCGAGCCCGGGCCGCCGGGAGCAGGCGGGTTGGGTGCTGGACAGCGTGCCGCTGGTGCCGGCGTCGGGCTGGCGACGCGGAGCAGCGCCCTGGCGAGGGGTCAGGGCTGACCGGCCCCTTCTTCTGGCGACGGGAAGAACTTCCCGAAGGCCGCCGGCAGCCACGAGACATCCACGCCTGCCAGCCCCGCCGGATAGGACCGCGAATTCCACGTCTGCCAGAACACCGGCGTCTGGCCCGCGAGCCGCCCGCTCCGCGCATCGGCCACGAGACACGCCAGGGCCTTGCCCGAGTAGGTGGTGTCCAGCTTGAAGCCTTCCAGGTCACGGGCCAGCGCGACCGCCTCCACGCATTCCGGCGTCGGGCACGGCGTAGCCCTCGCCCGCGAACTCCGTGCGGAACTCCAGGTGCGCGGTGAGGTCTTCCATGGGCGGCGCGGTGCCCGCCGGCAGCAGCCGCCGGATCGCTGCCGCCAGCTGCAGGACCGCCGCTGGCGTCCACCACGTTCTGGGGCACCACCTTCACGCTCACCACGGTGGCGGGCACGCCGGCGATGCGCAGGCCGATCAGCAGTCCCGCGACGCTGCCCATCGTCCCGCAGGGCAGGTACACGCGGACGGGGCCGGTCACGCCCGCGGCGGCGAGTTGGGCCGCCAGCTCGGCGCCCGCGTCCACGAAGCCCAGGGAGCCCGAGCGGCGACGAGCCGCCCCAGGGAATCTCGTAGAGCTTGTCCGGTCCGGTGGGATGGATGGCCTTGAGCCGCGCCGCCTCGGCCTGGGTTTCGAGCGTACCCCGCGGCGGCGATCACGCGCGTGCCGAGCAGGCAGTGCCAGCGGAGCGTGTTCGCCACCCAGGGCGTCTGGATCTGGTCCGTGAGCACCGCGTAGCAATCGAGGCCCGCCTGCTTCGCGTACACGGCGGTGGCCAGCGCGTGATTGGAGCCGGCGGCGCCGAAGGTGACGACGGCGTCGCAGCCCCGGGCGATGGCATCGCCCAGCAGGTACTCCAGCTTGCGAACCTTGTTGCCGCCGTAGACGGTTGCCCGCCAGGTCGTCGCGCTTGGTCAGCAGGGCCGGCGCGCCGATGGCGGCGCCCAGCCGCGCAGCCGGCTCGAGCGCCGTCGGCAGCGACGCCAGCGTGAGCCTAGTCACCGACGGGGATGACGAGGTACTCGATGCCATTCTGGCGGAGCCGGGCGCGCAGCCGGTTGAGCTCGTCCAGGTCGTCGATGCGGGCCGATGCGCACCCGGTGGAACGTCGTGCCGTTGGCGTCCGCGGCCTGGATCTCGGACACGACGCCGAGCAGTGCCAGCCGGGCCTTCACCTTGTCCGCCTCGGCGAAATTCGGAAACGCGCCCGCCTGCACGACGTAGGTGCCCGGCATCGAGACGGGTGGGGGGCCGACGGCGCCGGTGGCCCTGGGCTGCTCGGCCACGTCCACTTCCGCGTCGGGCAGCATGTCGTAGAACTCGAAGCGGTCGGTGGCCTCGGCCGGGGGTGTCTCCGCCGCGGGCTTGGCCGGCGCCGCCTCCCTTGCCGGCGATTTCGTCCCCGCCGGCGGCCCGAAGCCCGTGTCCAGCGCCCCCCGGAAATACCAGGCCACCAGGCCCGTGCACACCAGCAGCACGATCGCCATGGCGAAGCCCCGGGGCAGGCCGGTGGAACGCGCGGCGCCGGTTGCGCCGGCGCCTGGCCGCCGTCGCGGCTTTCGCCACTACATGTACTCCAGCGGGCGGATCCCGAGCAGCGTGAGGCCGCTCGCCAGCACCGTGCGGGTGCTGCCCACGAACGCCAGGCGGGCCCGGCTGCGGGCGGGGTCGGCCTCGTCCAGCACGACATGCCGGTTGTAGAACGCGTTGAACACGCTGGCCAGCTCGTGCAGGTAATGGGCCACCTCGAAGGGCTCGCGCTGTTCCGCGGCCCGCCGGACGGCGTGGCTGAAGCCGCGCAGCTTCTGCACCAGCGCCCACTCCTCGTCAGCCACCAGCAGCTGCAGGTCGCCCGGCTTCGCCGTCGTGGCGATGCCGGCCTCGGCCGCCTTGCGGAAGATGCCGCTCATGCGTGCGTGGGTGTACTGCAGGTAGGGGCCGGTGTTGCCCTCGAACTGCAGCACCGTGTCCCAGTCGAAGGTCACGTCGGTCAGGCGCCGGGACGACACGTCGAAGTAGAGCAGCGCGGCCTGGCCGACACGTCTCGCTGATCGCCGCCAGTTCCCCGGCGGGCAGCTCGGGATGGGCCCGCGCATTGGCGGTAGCCCGTTCCTCCCGGTACCGGGCGGCCCGGTCCCGGGCCTCGTCCAGCACGGCTTCGAGCCACACGGCCTCGCCCTTGCGGGTGGACATGCCCCGCACGAAGCCGAAGCTGACGTTCTCGCACAGGACTGGCCAGTTCTCCGGCCACTGCTCCGCCACGGCCAGCTTGCCGAGAGCCGCGAAGACCTGGGCGAAATGATCCTCCTGCCGGGAGACCACGTAGACATTGGCGCCGAACCGGTACTTCTCCCACCGGTCGATCGCCTCCGCGCAGTCCCGGGCGGCGTAGGTCGAGGCCCCGTCGGACTTCTGCAGCATGCAGGGCGCGATCTCGCGGCCGAGCACGTCCGACACGTCCACCACGATGGCGCCGAGGGACTCCCGGGCCACGCCAGCCTTGAGGAAGCGGGCGATGACGGGCTGGACCTTGTCGTTCAGCGAGGACTCGCCGTCGTAGGAGTCGAAGGCGATCCCCAGCCGGTCGTAGGTGCGGTGGAAGCCCTCCAGCGACAGGGCACGGAACCGCTCCCACAGGGCGACGATCTCGGCGTCGCCCTTTTCGAGCCGCAGGAACAGCGCGCGCGCCTGCTCCCGCACAGCGGGATCCTGCTCGCTTTGCTGGTTGGCCTTGATGTACAGCTCGACCAGGTAGTCGATGGCCCGCGCCTCGAGCGCGCTTTCGTCGCCCCACTGCTGCCAGGCCCAGATGACGAAGCCGAACTGGGTGCCCCAGTCGCCGATGTAGTTCTTCCGGATCACCTTCCAGCCCTGGAAGCTGAAGATCCGGGCCAGGTCCGCGCCCAGGTTGGTGGAGCGCAGGTGGCCGAAGTGGAAGGGCTTGGCGATGTTGGGCGCCGAGAAGTCGAGCACCAGCGTGCGCCCGCCGCCCAGGTCCTGCCGGCCGAAGGTGGCCGGGTGGTCGCGGATCTCGCCCAGCACCTGCTCCGTGGCGTTGGCCCGGTTCAGGAACAGGTTGAGATAGGGGCCCTCCGCCCGGGCGCTCGCGATGATCGGGTCCGGGCCGATCCTCCCCGCCAGGTCCTTCGCGATCAGGTTCGGGGCCGAGCGCCGCTCCTTCGCGAGCTGGAAGCAGGGAAAGGCGACGTCGCCGAGGGCGGCATTCGGGGGGGCGGTGAGCGCGTCCTCCACCTGGGTTGCCCGTTCGACCGGCCAGTCGAGCGCCGTGCGCACGACCTGCGCGATGTGAGACGTGATCTGCATCCTGATGCGTCGGGGACCCCTGGGAACGCGCGGAATTCTAGAACAATTCCCCGGCGCCGATGTGTCTAGAACAGTTCGGACGGATCCACGTCGAGGCTCCAGCGCACCCGGCGCTGGGCAGGCAACGCGGAAATGGCGGCGCGAAACTCCGGCAGGAAGTGCTGCAGGTCGCGGCGCGCGGTTGCCTGCAGGAGCAGCTGACCCCGGTAACGGCCCGCGCGGCGCTCCATCGGCGCGGGCGCGGGGCCGAGGACTTTCAACGCAGTGGGTGCCCCGTCGCGAAGCGACGGCGCGGGCTATCGCAGCGACCTCCTCCAGGAAGGCGAACACCGGCGGGCGCTCGGCCGCCTCGGCACGCACCAGGGCGAGGGACGACCAGGGCGGCCAGCCCGCCTGCTGCCGCTCGTCGAGGGCCAGGGTCGCGAAGGCGCCGTAGCCCTGGGACAGCAGGACCCGGAGCAGCGGGTGATCGGGAAACAGGGTCTGCAGCCAGACTTCCCCCGGCCGGTCGGCGCGGCCGGCGCGGCCGGCCACCTGGACGAAGGTCTGGGCCAGCCGCTCGGCACTGCGGAAGTCCGTGCCGAACAGCCCCTGGTCCACGTCGACGATGCCCACCAGCGTGACGCCGGGGAAGTCGTGCCCCTTGGTGAGCATCTGGGTGCCGAGGAGCAGGCGCGCCTCCCCGCTGCGCACCCGGTCGAGGCGGCGCTCGATCTCGCCGCGCCGCCGGGTGGTGTCCCGGTCGATCCGCTCGAGCGGGTGGTCCGGAAACTCCCGGGCCAGGGCCTGTTCGAGGCGCTCGGTGCCCTGGCCCACGGCGCGCAGCTCGGCCTGGCACTGGGGGCAGGTGACGGGCGCGGGCCGGTCGCTGCCGCAATGGTGGCAGGTGACCCGGCCCCGCTGCTGGTGGAGCACCATCCGGGCGTCGCACCGGTCGCAGCCGACGACGGTGCCGCAGCCCACGCACACCAGGGTCGGTGCATAGCCCCGCCGATTGAGGAAGATCAGCGCCTGCCCATCGTCCTCGAGATGCCGGCGGATCGCCGCCACCAGCGGCTGGGTGAGGCCGTCCCGGGGCTGGTGGGTGCGCACGTCGATGAGATGGATGGTGGGCTGCCCCGCGGTACCGGCCCGCTCGGCCATCACCAGCCGCTCGTAGCGACCGCTCCGGGCGTTTTCCATGGACTCGAGCGCCGGCGTGGCGGAGCCCAGCACCAGCGGCACGCCGAGCTGCCGGGCGCGCCACACCGCCAGGTCCCGGGCCGAGTAGCGGAAGCCGTCCTGCTGCTTGTAGCTGGCGTCGTGCTCCTCGTCGACGACGATCAGCCCCGGCCGTGGCAGCGGCGTGAAGATGGCCGAGCGCGTGCCGATGACGATCTGTGCAGTGCCGTCCCGCGCGGCGGTCCAGGCGCGCAGCCGCTCGCCCTCGGCGAGCCCGGAGTGCAGCACCGCCATCGGCACCGGGAACCGGCGGCGGAAACGGTCCAGCAGTTGCGGCGTCAGGCCGATCTCCGGCACCAGCACCAGGCACTGCTGGCCGGCATCCAGGCGTTCCCGGATGCAGCGCAGGTAGACCTCGGTCTTGCCGCTGCCGGTGACGCCGTCGAGCAGGAAGCAGCGGAAGCCGGCGGTGGCCGTGATGGCGGCCACGGCCTGGGACTGGCCCGGGGTCAGCGCAGGGGGATCGTCTGCTGTGGCCGGAACCGGTTCCAGGACCGGAGCGAGCCGGCTCCCGGCGACCCAGCCCCGCGTGATGAGCGCATTGATCGCCCGTCGCCAGGTGGGCCCCAGGGTATCCAGCTGCTCGGCCGGGACTGGTCCCTGCGCGTCACGGAGAAGCTGGAACGCGCGCCACTGGGCCGGTGCCCGCTTCAACAGCGTGGCATCGGCTGCCCGTCCCGCGGGCGTGAGGCCGAAGGCCGTTTCGCCCTCCGACGTGCCGCGTCCTTCCCGCAGGGCCAGCGGAATCGCGGTGGCAAACACCTCTCCCGGCGGGTGCTGGTAATAGGCGGAGGCCCAGCTGAGGAGGCGCTGCAGGTCGTCGGGCAGGAGCGGCTCCTGGTCGAGCACGGACTCGATACGCCTGAGCCGGGATGCCGGCAGGTCACTGCCGGATTTGAGTCCCATCACCAGGCCCACGCGGGTGCCGCGGCCGAAGGGCACCCGCACGCGGACGCCCGGTTTTGGCGGGAGATCGCCGCTCGCCGGGGCCAGATAGTCGAACAGGCCCATGAGAGGGGCCGGCACGGCCACCTCCAGGATCACCGTCGGGGTCACCGGCCCGGGCATGGGAGTTGTCCACAGATCCTGTGGATAAGTCTGTGCATGAGATGGGTCAAACAGCTCCCTCAGCCGGGCTCGTCAACCATTATGACAACCTGATCATTTTTTGACCGATCAATATTATTATATTATTTCAATGACTTATGAGCTTGTGCTCATGTGCGCACCGCAATGAACACGCTAACTGGTCCCTGGCCGGGGGAAATGTGCATAAGTTCACCCGCAGCGACGCTTCCGGGACGAATGCCGGGAGGTTTGTCAACCCCAATTCGCATCGCCCGTTCTACCTGCCTGAAGCACGGGAGATTGCGGCAGTATGCGGAATCGGGACGCGGTCGTGGCCCTGGCACCGGCCCGCGCAGACGGGTGGCACCCGCGCAGGGAGGGGGCGGCGCTGGACGAGAGTCGGGCCATGGAGCGGTTCCTCGCCGAGGTGGAGCGGCGTGCCCTGCGGATCGCGGTCCTGTCGGTTGGTGACCGGGACGAGGCGCTGGATATCGTGCAGGACGCGATGTTCAAGCTGGTGCGCAACTACGGCGGCCGCCCCAGTGAAGAGTGGAGACCACTGTTCTTCCGCATTCTAGCCAACCGGATCACGGACCAGCAGCGCCGGCAGACCGTGCGCCAGCGCGTGATCGCCTGGTTGGCCCCGGCGGGGGACGATGACGACAGCGACCCGATTGCCGAGCTTCCGGACACGCGCCCCGTGGCGCCCGATGAGGTGCTGGGCAGGGCCGACGCCATGGCGGCCCTGGAAGCTGCGGTCGGAAAGCTACCCGGCCGGCAGCGCCAGGCCTTCCTGCTGCGGAGCCTGGAAGGCCTCGATGTCGCGGAGACTGCCGCGGCCATGGGCTGCAGCGAGGGCAGCGTGAAGACACACTACTCGCGGGCCGTGCACAGCCTGCGCAGCGCACTGGGAGATCACTGGCCATGACTGAAGTTGATGCCGACCGATCCGCCACCCGGAAAGGCGACGATGCCTTTGTGAAGACTGCCGGCGAGCTGCTGCGCCGGAGTGCGGACGACATCGACGCGGCCACCGCGTCCCGGCTGAACCGGGCTCGCCAGGCCGCCCTCGCGGACCTGCCACGCCGGCGACGGCGCGCACCCTGGCTGGTGCCGGCCTTGTCCACGGCCGCCGTCGGCGCCCTGGCTGTCGGCCTCTGGCTGAACCGGGGCGCGAGTCCCGAGCTGCCCGCCAGTGCCACGCCGGCCGTGGAGTCGGCGGCGGACCTGGACCTGCTGCTGGCGACCGACAGCCTGGAGATGCTCGAGGACCTGGAGTTCTACGCCTGGCTCGACGCGGACCGGAGCGCCGCCGAACTGCGTGCCGAGCTCGAGGCTGCAGGCTGACGTGATGCGCGCTGTACCGGGCTTTTGGCTTGCCCTCCTGGGATTTGCCCTTGGGGCCGGCGCGGCGGTGGCTGGCGACGCGGCCGCCGGGCCGGAGCAGGACGACGAGCTGCTCGCGCTCCTGGACTTCCTCGGTGACGAAGCGACTGCGAGCGAGGAGTGGAACGGATTTTTTGACAGCCTGCCGGAGCGGCTGCCCGAACGTCCTGGCGAGACGATTCCGCCGGCCACGGGCCCGGCCGGGGCAGGGGAGGCCAAACCATGAGTGAATTCCCGAGAAGCAGCCGTCACCGCCCTCGCGGTGTGCTGGCAGGCGTGCTGCTGGCCATCCTGGCACTGACCAGCATTCCTGCGCAGGGCGATGAGTCCCCCGACGGGACGGGCGTTGCCTGGGACCAGCTGACGGCTGACCAGCGGAAGGTCCTCAGCCGCTTCGAATCCCGATGGGCCGAACTGCCCGTGGAACGGCAGTCACGCCTGGCTGACGGCTCGGCCCGGTGGAGCACGATGGCGCCGGAAGAGCGGGCCGCGGCCCAGCAGCGCTTCAGCCGCTGGCGTGGCCTGACGCCGGAACAGCGCGGGATGGTCCGCGAACAGTTCCAGCAGTACCAGCAGATGAGCCCCGAGGACCAGGCGCAGGTCCGCCGGAACTTCCAGCGGTTCCGGCAGATGAGTCCGGAACAGCGGCAGAAGATGCAGCAGCGCTGGCGCCAGCTGACCCCGCAACAGCGCCAGAGATTGCTGGACCAGCGCCGCACCATGCGCCCCGGAGCCCCGCCGCCCCGTCCCAGCCCGTGATTTGGTGTAGGAGCGCCTTCAGGCGCGATGGATAGCGATCGCGCCTGAAGGCGCTCCTACAGGGGGATGGCTCCGACAGCCCGCCGGGATGTGACACCGGAAATTTGATTTTTGGTCCGGAACCCGCAATATACGGGCGCGGCAGGGCCGACCCAGACATGTTGTACCTCCACGAAGAAGTCAGCGATTTCTCGCAGCAGGTCCTGCGGACGGACGCGGCTGGCATGCCGCTCGAGTGGATCGACTACCGGGACGCCGTCCGGCTGTACTACCTGGGCCAGGTTGCCTACAGCTGCGGCTCGCCGCTGTTTCGCGTGCACGGCGGTGTAAACGCCCGCAGCCGCAAGCAGAGCTGCATCGAAGTGAACTCGATCGTGGCCACGGTCGGCCGTTCACCGGATGTGGCGGAACTCATGGACTGCTACGTGCCGCCCCTGAACAACAAGACCCTGTTCCGGCGCGATTCCAACGTCTGCCTGTATTGCGCCCACCAGTTTCCCCTACGGGATCTCACCCGGGATCATGTGCGGCCCCTGTCGAAGGGCGGCGGCGACACCTGGAACAACGTGGTCACAGCCTGTCGCCGCTGCAACAACCACAAAGGCGGGCACACGCCCGAGCAGGCCGGCATGCAGCTCGTCGCGGTGCCCTTTACCCCGACCTACGCTGAGTACATCTACCTGAAGGGCCGCCGGGTGCTGGCGGACCAGATGGAGTTCCTGCTGGCGCACATTCCCCGCACGAGCCCGCTGCACCAGCGGCTCGCGTCCAGCCTGAAGACTGCTTCTTCTTAACCCCGTTTCCGGGGTTCGGGCGTTTACAGACTCAGGGGCCGCCCTGTCGGGCGGCGGAGTCGAACGCCGTGAACAAGAATCTTCTGTGCCTTGTCCTGCCGTCCCTGCTGCTCATGGCCTGCAGCCTCAACGAGGAGGGAAAGCCGCCCGCTCCCGTAGGAGCGCCTTTAGGCGCGACCCGTGCCCCAGGACAGGAATATCGTGGGCGTGAAGCGAAGGTCGCGGCTGAAGCCGCTCCTACCGCCGCCCAGGACATGGCGATGGCTCCGGCGCCGCCGCCCTGCTGCTGGCCAGTCCTCAGCCCCGAGGATCGGGAGAACTATGCGCACCTCGCCGAGAACCCGGTGCAGCTGGCCAGCGAGCAGCCGGTGTCCACCTTCAGCATCGACGTGGACACCGGCTCCTACGCCAACGTCCGGCGCTTCCTGAACGACGGCGCCCTGCCGCCGGAAGACGCGGTGCGGGTCGAGGAGCTGATCAACTACTTCGGCTACGACTACCCGGTGCCGGCCAGCCGTGACCGGCCCTTCTCCGTGACCACGGTCCTGGCGCCGGCACCCTGGAACCGGGACAAGGTGCTCCTGCAGGTGGGGCTCAAGGGCTACGAGATTCCCGCGGAGCGCCGGGCGCCGGCCAACCTGGTGTTCCTGATCGATGTGTCGGGCTCCATGCAGGACCCGGACAAGCTGCCCCTGCTCAGGAACGCATTCCGGCTGCTCACCAGCCAGCTGAAGGCCGCCGACCGGGTGGCGCTGGTGGTCTACGCGGGCGCCGCCGGCACGGTGCTGGAGCCCACGCCCGGCAACGAGCAGGCCAGGATCCGCGCCGCGCTGGACCAGCTGCAGGCCGGCGGCAGCACCAATGGCGCCGGCGGCATCCGGCTGGCCTACGACCTGGCGCGGCAGTCCTTCATCCCGGGCGGCATCAACCGCATCGTCCTGGCCACGGACGGCGACTTCAACGTGGGCACCACCGACTTCGACGCGCTGATCGACATCGTCGAGCGGGAACGGGACGGCGGGGTGTCCCTCACCACCCTCGGCTTCGGCACGGGCAACTACAACGACGAGCTGCTGGAGCGACTGGCCGACGCGGGCAACGGCAACCACGCCTACATCGACACGCTGAACGAGGGCCGAAAGGTCCTGGTCGAGCAGCTCTCCGGAACGCTCCAGACCATCGCCAGGGACGTGAAGATCCAGGTGGAGTTCAATCCCGCCGTCGTGGCCGAGTACCGGCTGATCGGCTACGAAAACCGGGTCCTCCGCCGGGAAGACTTCAACAACGACCGGGTGGATGCGGGTGACATCGGCGCCGGGCACACGGTGACTGCCCTTTACGAGCTCACGCTAACCGGCAGCCCGGCCCGGCTCATGGACCCGCTGCGCTATGGCGGGGCGGCAGTACCGCCGGCACCGGGCAGCAACCTGGCCGCGGAACTGGCCCACGTCCGGCTGCGTTACAAGGCACCGGAGAGCGACAAGAGCCTGCTCATCGAGCAGCTCGTGCACCGCACCGATGTGAGTCCCCTGGCCGACCTGCCTGCCAGCCAGTCCCGTGACCTGCAGTTCGCCGCCGCCGTCGCCGCCTTCGGCCAGAAGCTCCGGGGCGGCGACTACCTGGGCCAGTTCGGTTACGACGCCATCGCGCGGCTCGCCGCCGGTGCCCGGGGCGACGATCCCGGCGGCTATCGCGGCGAGTTCGTCTCGCTCGTGAAGCTGGCCGACAGCGTCGCGCTGGCGGCCGCCGGTCACAAGGTGGCACCGGATGGCGCCGCTGAAGGGCCCCAGGTGCGACGCTAGTCACAGCGGAACCGTTCACCCGCCGGGCCGGCTGGCATATGCTGCCGGCCATGGCGGGAGGAACCGAAGACGCACAGCTGATGACCCGGTACGCGACCGGCGACGTCGCCGCGTTCGAGACCCTGTACAGCCGCCACAAGGGCCCCCTCTACCGGTACTTCCTCCGTCAGTGCGGGGATCCCGAGCTGGCGGCAGAGTTGTTCCAGGAAGTCTGGGTCCGGATCATCAAGGCGCGGGAGCGCTACGAGCCCAGGGCACGTTTCACGACTTATATGTACCAGATCGGGCACAACTGCCTCGTCGATCACTACCGCAAGACCGGCCGGTCCCTGACCGACGGCAGCGGCGAGGCACCGATCGAGCAGATCCCGGATCCCCTCGCCGAGGAGCTGGATCCCGCTTTCGCCTCTGCCCGCTGGTCCCTGGTGGACTGGGAGCAGGGCCCGGCCGATTCGGCCCCCGGGCCGGAGGCCGCGAACTCTGTGGCCCAGCGCGCCGCCCGGCTCTGGTCCGCGCTGGAAGCACTTCCGCCCGAGCAGCGCGAGGCATTTCTCCTGCATGAGGAAGGCGAGATGGGTCTCGCCGAGATTGCCGCGGTGACCGGCGCGAATGCGGAGACCGTGAAGAGTCGCCTGCGTTACGCGGTGAGGAAGCTTCGCGGCGCGCTCGGCGACCTGGCACCCGCGAGTTCCCGGGAGGCGCTGTCATGAGCAACGGCAAAACGCCGCGGGACGAGGTGGAGCTCGAGAATTTCCTCGCGCGCCAGTCGCCGCTTTCGACCGCCTACGACGCCATCGACCCGGTGCACCCGCCGGAGGTGCTCGACGCGAAGATCCTTGCCATCGCCAAGGGCGCCACCGCGAAGCCTGTGCAGGCCGGTGCCGACAAGCCGCTGGCGCCGAAACCAGCCGCCGCTTCCGCACCGTCATCCGCCGCAAAAGCACCGTCTGCCCGCCCGTCCGCCGCTGTTGCGGACGATGACGACGAGGATGACGCACCACCCGCCCGCCGCCCGCGCTGGCTGGTCCCGGCGGCACTGGCCGCCAGTGTGCTCGTGGCCGTGGGCGTTGGTATCAGCATGCTGGGTCCCGGCCCCTCCGACACCGCTGGAGACCCGGGTGCCACGAACCCGCTGGGCTCATTGTTTGCGAAGCGCGCGCGTGAACGCAGCGAGGCGGAAAAGGCCGCGGCGGAAGCTGCCGTTGCAGACAGCCAGGAAGCCGAGGTCGAGCTGGCACCACTGCCACCACCGCCCGTGTTCGAACCCGAGGGTCCCCAGGTCGAAGACCTGGACACCGCCATTGCCATGATCCGCAGGGAGCTGGTGCTGGCAAACCAGATGGCCGCCATGGCCGAGGAGGCGCGGGCGGGGGATCAGGCGCTGCAACCCGACGCCATGACAGCCCGCGCGCTGGCCGCTGCTCCGGCGGCGGTCCCAGCCGAAGCCCCAGTCGATGCCCAGTCGATGCAATGGGCGCTGCGGGCGTCATCCAGCCCAGGAACCGGCGCCTGGCAAAGATTCTCGAACTCTACGACGGTGGCAATCCCGACCTGGCTGCCGCCTCGCTCGAGATCTTTCTGCGCGACTTCGAGGACGACCCCATCAGCCAGCGCATCGTCGATGCCCAGCCAAAGCCGACCGACGTAGCCGTGGAATGAGCATGACCAACATCGAGTCCGTCCTCCACGAGTCCCGAAAGTTCGCTCCTCCCGCCGCGTTCACCGCCGCCGCCCGCATCCAGCCTGCCGACTTCGCGGCCCTCCGGGCCGAGGCGGAGCGGGACTACGTGGCCTACTGGGGGCGCCTGGCGAGCGAGGAGCTGCGCTGGCACGTGCCCTTCAGCCGGATACTGGACGACTCGAAGGCGCCTAACTATCCGCTGGTTCACGGACGGCGAGATCAACGCCTCCTTCAATTGCCTCGATATCCACCTGGGCGTGCGCGGCGACAAGCCCGCCATCATCTTCGAGGGCGAGCACGGCGACAGCCGCACGCTCACCTACCGGCAGCTGACCGCCGAGGTCTGCCAGCTGGCCAATGCCCTGAAGTCGCTGGGCGTGTGGCCCGGCGACCGGGTGGTCATCTACATGCCGATGGTGCCGGAGGCGGTGATCGCCATGCAGGCCTGTGCCCGCATCGGCGCCACGCACTCGGTCGTCTTCGGCGGCTTCTCCGCACACTCGCTCCGGGACCGGATCGTGGATGCGGGCGCGAAGCTGGTCATCACCGCGGACGGTGGCTGGCGGGGCGGCAAGGTCGTGGAACTCAAGCAGGCCGTGGACGAGGCACTGGCCGGCGGCTGCGACACGGTCGAGAAGGTCATCGTGCTGAAGCGCACGGAGCAGTCCGTGGCCATGGTCAAGGGCCGCGATGTCTGGTGGTCCGACGTGGTGAGCGGCCAGGAAGCGGCGTGCGAACCGGCCTGGGTCAATGCCGAGCACCCGCTCTACCTGCTCTACACCTCCGGCTCCACCGGCAAGCCCAAGGGTATCCAGCACTCGACGGCTGGCTACCTCCTGAATGCCAAGCTCACGGCCCAGTGGATCTTCGACTTCCGGGAGGACGACATCTTCTGGTGCACGGCGGACGTGGGCTGGGTCACGGGCCACACCTACGTGTGCTACGGGCCGCTGGCGGCGGGCGCGACCGTCGTCATGTACGAGGGCGCGCCGCTGTATCCCGACGGCGGCCGCTTCTGGAGCATCTGTGAGCGGCTGGGCGTCACCATCTTCTACACCGCGCCGACCGCGATCCGCGCGCTGATGAAGCTCGGCGACGAGATCCCGAACAAGTACGACCTGTCGAAGCTGCGCCTTCTCGGCACGGTGGGCGAGCCCATCAATCCCGAGGCCTGGATCTGGTACCACACGGTCATCGGCAAGACGCGCTGCCCCATCGTGGACACCTGGTGGCAGACGGAGACCGGCGCGACGATGGCGAGCCCGCTGCCCGGCGTGACGGCGACCAAGCCCGGCTCCTGCACGCTGCCCATCCCCGGCATCGACATGGCGATCGTGGACGAGGACGGCGACCCCGTGACCAACCCGGACCAGGGCGGCTGGCTGGTGGTGCGCAAGCCCTGGCCCTCGATGCTGCGCACGATCTGGGGCGACAACGAGCGCTACCTCGCGACCTACTGGGCGAAGTTCGGCAACCGCTACTACGTGGCGGGCGACACGGCCTACCGGGACGGGGACGGCTACTTCTGGGTCCTGGGCCGGGCCGACGACGTGCTGAAGGTGTCCGGCCACCGGCTCGGCACCGCGGAAGTGGAGAGCGCCTTCGTGGCGCACCCGCGGGTGGCCGAGGCGGCGGTGGTGAGCCGGCACCACGAGATCAAGGGCGAGTCGATCTTTGCCTACGTGGTGCTGAAGGGCCAGCGGCCCGCGGGCCACGAGGCGGAGAGGCTGGCCGGCGAGTTGCGGGAGTTCGTGGGCAAGGAGCTCGGTGCCATCGCGAAGCCCGACGACATCCGCTTTGCCGACAACCTGCCCAAGACCCGATCAGGGAAGATCATGCGCCGGCTCCTGCGTGCCATCGCACGGGGCGAGCCGATTACCCAGGATGTTTCGACGCTGGAGAATCCGGCGATCGTGGAGCAGCTGCGGGGCGGGGAATAGCAGGGCAACAGGTCCCAGGGCCTGCGGACAGCCAGATGACAGATCACGACAGTGCATCACCGGATGCCAACGCCATCCGCACCTTGCTGAAGCAGGTCCTCGATCCCGAGGTCGGCATGAACATCGTCGATCTCGGCCTGGTGTACGACGTTCGCCCCGCTGCCGGGCGGATCGAGATCGACATCACCATGACCACGCCCTCCTGCCCGATGGGCGACATGATCGTCGATGAGGCGCGCGGCGTGGTCAGTGCAGCCGTACCCTTGGGCACCGAGGTCCAGGTGAATCTGGTCTGGGATCCGCCCTGGGATGCCGCGATGATGAGCGAGCACGCCCGGAAGCATTTCGGCTGGTAATGAGCAGCGATCTGCCGCGCCCCTGGCGGGTGCCGCTCCTCATACTGGGAATGCTGGCGCTCGGCGCCGGCACGCTGGCCGGCCTCATCCGCATCGGCGTGAGCGCCCCGCTGCCGGGCGCCGCCTCGGTGCTCGACCATGGGCCACTCATGATCGGCGCCTTCTTCGGCACCGTGATCAGCCTCGAACGTGCGGTGGCACTGGGTGCGCGCTGGGCCTACCTGGCACCACTGTGCGCGGGCCTGAGCGGACTGGCGCTGACGGGCGGCCTGCCGGGGGAGGTGGCTGCAGCGCTTGCCAGTGCGGGCAGCCTCCTGCTGCTGCTGGGTTCGATCCAGGTCTATCGGCGCCAGCGGGCGCTGCACACCCTCACGCTGGCGCTCGGTGCCGCGGCCCTGTGCGGGGGCAACGCGCTGTGGCTCGCGGGGGCCGGGATCAGCACGGCGGTGCCGTCGTGGATCAGCTTCCTGGTGCTGACCATCGCCGGTGAGCGCCTGGAGCTGTCGCGTTTCCTGCCCCCGTCGCCGGTGGCGCGCCAGGTGTTCGCGGCCATCGTCACCGTCATTCTGGTCGGCGCTCTACCCATCCCGGACGGCCTTGGCGCCGTGCGGCTGCTGTTTCCCGTCGGGCTGCTCGCCCTGGCGCTGTGGCTGCTGCGCCAGGACATCGCGCGGCGGACAGTGCGCGAGCGCGCCCTGACGCGCTTCATAGCCGTGTGCCTGCTGACCGGTTATGGATGGCTTGCCGTCGGGGCGCTGTGCCTGCTCGGCGCTGGCGGTGTCCTGCCCGGCACCGTCGGCTACGACGCCGGATTGCACGCGATACTGCTCGGCTTCGTGTTCGCGATGGTGTTCGGCCACGCCCCGATCATCTTTCCCGCCATCCTTGGCGTGCGCCTGCCCTATCACCCGCTCTTCTACCTGCCGCTGGCGGTGCTGCACCTATCGGTGGCGTTGCGCGTTGGCGCGACACTGGCCGGGCTGCCGGCACTGCGCAGCGACGGGTGGACTCCTCAATGCCGCTGGCCCTGGCACTGTTCGTGGCCGGCACGCTGGCCTCGGTGATTCGTGGTGCGCGGGAGCCGCGCGCCTCCCCGGGATAATAGCCGGGCGGGGCGCTAGCCAGGCCGCCGCAGCATTTTCTCGATCTCGCCCGCATGCAGCTCCTCGGCCGCGATCTGCGTGCGCGCGTATTCCTCGATCATGATCGAGCGGCCCTCAACCAGGGCCAGCAACTCCCGGTACAGGCCCTGGGCGCGGCGTTCGTGTTCGAGCGATTCGCGCAGGATGTCGCCGACGTCGTGCTTGTGGCTCTCCAGCAGCGGGCCGATCGCCAGGGACGGGTGCCCGCCGAGGTGCGTGATCATCTCGCCCGCCTGACGGGCGTGCAGCAGCGACTCGTTGGCCTGGGACTCGATCCAGGAAATGATCGGGATGCGGTTGTAGCCGAAGACCATGAATGAGTAGTGGGTATAGCGAACCACCCCGGCCAGCTCAGCCTCCAGGATCTGGTTGAGAATGCCAACGACGGCCTTGGGGTCTGGATCCTGTTTGCTCATGCCGGTCTGCTCACTAGTGATGACTACCGCCCAAGTCTAGCGAGCCGTGGCAGGGAAGTGACTAGGGATGATTACCTATGCGCCGCCGCTGACGCGCTGTATGCCCAGGTAAACCCCTGTGATGTAGGACCCCACCCACACGATCCAGATGGGTATCGCGAGCCGGTGGAAGCGAGCCAGCCGGTCGTCGCGTTTCTGGAGCAGGGCGGCGGTGCCCCACAGCGTCAGGCCTGCCATCAGCCCCAGTGCGAGGTAGCCGCTGATGGTGTGCAAGTCCCAGCGGATGGTCTCGACACGGGCGCCCATGAAGCGCGTGGCCAGGGCATCACACGCGACGGCGCCCCAGAAGATCGCGATGTACGCGAAGGTGAGCCGCCTGGACCGCCAGTTGAGCCACACCGCCATGCTGTAGAGGAGCAGCGCCAGCGTTATCAAGACCACTGAAAGCAGGATCAGGTTTGTCATCGTCATTCCTCGTCTTGGGTTGTCCGAACATGACTCACATGTCTAGCGGGATTACCGCTCCGTGCATGTGCCGCCTCACCGTGCCGGTATCGACAGCAACCGCGACAGGCTGCGGCGCTGGCAGACCAGGTCGGTGAGCGTGTACCTGGCCAGGACCGCGTAGAAGGCATCGATTGCTTCGCTGAGCACCTTGCGCAACTGGCAGGCCGGGGTGATCACGCAGGTGTTGTTCTCCCGGTCAAAGCACTCGGCGGCCAGCGAATCGGCCTCGGTGAGGCGCACGACGGCGCCGACGTTGATCGCTTCCGGCGGCCGCGCCAGCATCAGGCCCCCGCCCTTGCCACGCACGTTGGCGAGAAAGCCGTGCTTGCCGAGGAAATGCACCACCTTCATGAGGTGGCTTTCTGAAACGTCAAATGCAGTGGCGATCTCGGCTATGGTGCTGCGCCGGTCCGGCCGGATGGCCAGGTAAATCAGCACGCGCAGGCTGTAATCAGTAAATACCGTGAGCCGCATGCCGGGTCTCCTTGAACAAGAGGCGCCCGGCCAGCGGCCGGGCGCCCCGCCCATTATGCCCGAGGGATCAGGCGGCTTTGGTCGCCTGCAGGAGACCTGACTGCCGGGCTGGCTTGCGCCGGTAGCCGAGGAGCCCGATGACATAGGCCACGAGGAACAGCACGCCGAGCGCGAAGACCACGTCACCCGGCACGCGCATCCAGACCAGGAACTCCATCACCGTCGAGTGCACCACCGCGGGCGAGCGGGCGTACCACAGGCCTTCCGTGATGCTGGCCACCGCCTGGTAGATGCCGGCCGGCAGCAGCGACAGGAACACCATCATCGCCAGTCCCGCGTTCAGGCCCCAGAAGGCCGGGGCCAGCAGCCGCTCGGCATGCCGGCTGGCCGGGTACAGGCCCGCGCAGGCAGAACAGCAGCAGGCCGATGCCGAGCATGCCGTAGACGCCGAACAGCGCCGCGTGGCCGTGGGCTGCCGTCAGGTTGAGCCCCTGCACGAAGTACAGCGACGCCGGCGGGTTGATCGTGAAGCCGAGCAGGCCGGCCCCGACCACGTTCCAGAAGCCAACCGCGACGAAGCACAGGATCGGCCAGCGGTACGTGGCCACCCAGGGTGCGGCCCGGCTCCGCAGGTAGGTGCGGTAGCCCTCGAGCCCGACCAGGGCCAGCGGCACCACCTCGAGCGCCGAGAACACGGCGCCGAGCGCGATCACCGACGTGGGCGTGCCGGTGAAGTACAGGTGATGCAGCGTGCCCAGGATGCCGCCGAACAGGAACACGATGGTCTCCAGCACGATCGCCGTGTTGGCCGTGCTGGCGCGGATCAGGCCGAGCCGCGTGAAGATCAGCGCCATCACCGCGGTGGCGAAGACCTCGAAGAAGCCCTCGACCCACAGGTGCACCAGCCACCAGCGCCAGTACTCGATCATCGAGTAGTGCGTCTCCTGGCCCCACACCAGCGAGGTGGCGTAGAAGCCGCCGATGCAGACGGCCGAGAGGAACACCATCGCGATCACGCCGCGCGTCTCGCCCGGCTGGCGCAGCGCCGGCCACAGCGCCCGCCCCAGCAGGAACAGCCAGAACAGCGAGTCCGACGAAGAGCAGGATCTGCCAGACGCGGCCCATGCTGGTGAACTCGAGGCCCTGATTGCCGATCCAGAACGAGTAATCGGTGCCGAGTGCCTGCAGCGTGCCGAGCCAGCCGGTGGCGGTGGAGCCGACGACGATGGCGACGAGCGCCCAGAACAGCAGGTCCACGCCCAGCTTCTGCCCGCGGGGTTCCTTGCCCGAGAGCAGCGGCGCGATGTACAGCCCGGTGGCCAGCCAGGCCGTGGCAATCCAGAAGATGCCGAGCTGCGTGTGGCTCGTCCGGCTGACCACATAGGGCAGGACCTCGGCGAGCGGCAGGCCGAAGAATTCCTGGCCCTCGACGGCGTAGTGTGCGGTGATCGCGCCCATGACCACCTGGACGAGCAGCAGGCCGGCGACCACGAAGAAGTACTTGCGCGTGGCCAGCATCGAGGGCGTCGGCCTGGCGCCGAGCAGTGGGTCGCTGGCCGGCGCCACCGGTGGCGCCGGCTCGTGCTGGGCGCCGTGATACCAGAGCATGGCGGCGATGCCGGCAATGAGCAGCACGATGCTGACGACTGACCAGACGGCGCTGCCGGTGGTCAGCGCGTTGCCCACCAGCGGCTCGTGCGGCCAGTTGCTGGTGTAGGACAGACCCCGCTTCACCGGGACGGTCGGTGGAGGCGGACCAGGACGTCCAGAAGAAGAATGCGGTGAGTGCGGACCGGTCGGCCGCTTCCGGCAGGGTGTCTGCCGTCATCGCGTACTGCTCGCGCAGCACGTCGAGCGCCGGCTCGGCGCCGAACAGGCCGGCGTAGTGGGCCGCCGTCGAGCGGATTGCCGTGGCGCGCTCGGCCGACACGACGAGCGTGCCGGTCTCGGGGTCGAAGCCATTGCTGCGCATCTCGGTCCGCAGTCGCGCGTCGATGCCGCCGCGCTGCTCGAGGGTCAGCCGTCGAGTAGGACTCCCCGAAGAGCCGCCGGGACTGCAGCTCCCGCAGCTCGAGCGCCTCGCGATGCAGCCAGTCGGCCGACCAGTCCGGCGCGACGTAACTGCCGTGGCCCCAGACCGAGCCCAGCTGCTGGCCGCCGGCCGACAGCCAGGCCTGCTGGCCGCGCCGGATGTCCTCGCCGGTAAACAGGACCTCGCCGGTGGTGGTGGCGACTGTCGCCGGGATCGGCGGCGCGGCCAGGTAGATCTCCCGGCCGATCCAGCCGAGAACGGCGAATGAGAGTACGAAAACTACCGCAAGGAGTTGCCAGAGCCGGCGGGTGGGACGCATGACAGGGCCTTTCCGATGGAAGCACTATTACAGATAGACCTTATGATACCCACCGAGGCGCATAAAGCAATATCGGAAATATATCTATTGGGGCTGTCTACTGCGACGCACGGGCACGGTCATCGACGCCGGTACCGAGGTACACGGCATATTCGAGGCCGTCCCCAAAGCCAAGCGTGACGGAATGAAAGCCGTTCTCACCCGAGTGCAGGTAGTCGAGGAACTCCGTCAGGCTCGAACGGAAGCTCCGGATATTGTCCGCCAGCAGCACGGCACCCGGCGCCAGGCGGGGTTGCAACTGCCGGAGAAGGGGGAGGTACAGCACTTTCCAGCCGTCCATGAACACCAGGTCGACCGGTCCGGGCACATCCCGCAGGGTCTGCATGGCATCCCCAAGCCGGACCTCGGCGACGTCGCCCAGTCCCGCTTCCGCGAGATTGGCGACTGCCCGGGCCTGCTTGGCCGGCTCGATCTCGCTGCCGATTACGCGACCGCCGCCGTTGTCACGCACGGCTGCGGCCAGATAAATGGTGGAAACACCGAACGAAGTGCCGAACTCCACGATCGTCCGGGCTTTGACAGCCCGTGCCGTGATGTAGAGGAACTCGCCCTTCTCGGGGGACACCGGCATGTAGATGTCGCGAGCCACGCTCGGGGTGATGACCTCATGCATCTGCCGGCCGCGGAGCACTCCGGCGAGGTAGCGGGGCGTGATGCCGAGGAACTTCACCCAGTCGCCGCGCGCTTCCGCATGCAGCCGTAACAGGGTTCCCCGAACGGGCTCATCTCGCAACGCGCACTGCTTCTGCATCCGGATATCCTAGCGCTTGCCGGCGCCTCGACGCCGCTTCCCCTCATAAGCACGGCAGCACGCTAATGTAAATAAGATAAACATCTTAGGCCGGTTCCTGCCCCTTGCCCTTCACCGTGATTGAAGTGAACTGCAGACGGGAAGCTGGGTATCATTGCCCGCCGACGCTGGCGAGTCCCTCCGCCTCGTCGCCACAAATCAGACTGCATTCAGGCTGTTGCCGAGGTTGCCATGTCCCTGACCATCGGAGTCCCGCGGGAAGTATTTGCCGGCGAAAGACGCGTCGCCACCGTTCCCGAAGTTGTCGAGAAGCTGATCAAGCTGGGTTTCGCGGTCACCGTCGAGCACGGGGCCGGCGATGGCGCCAACTTCAGTGATGACGCCTACCGCGCGGCGGGGGCGCAGATTGCCAACGGCGCCGCCGCGCTGTGGGCCGGGTCGGACCTGGTCTTCAAGGTGCGGGCACCGGCCGCGGACGAGATCCCGCTGATCAAGCCGGGCACGACGCTGGTCAGCTTCGTCTGGCCGGCCCAGAACCCGGAGCTCATGCAGCAGCTCGCCGGCCGCGGGCTCACGGTGCTCGCCATGGACAGCGTGCCGCGCATGTCGCGCGCCCAGAAGATGGACGCGCTGTCCTCCATGGCCAACATCGCCGGCTACCGCGCCGTCATCGAGGCGGCCCACCACTTCGGCCGCTTCTTCACCGGCCAGATCACCGCCGCCGGCAAGGTGCCGCCCGCCAAGGTCTTCGTGATCGGCGCCGGTGTCGCCGGTCTCGCGGCGCTCGGCACAGCGGTCGGCCTCGGCGCCATCGTGCGCGCCAACGACACGCGCCCGGAAGTCGCCGACCAGGTGAAGTCGATGGGCGCCGAGTTCGTCCCCGTCGACTACCAGGAGGAGGGCACCGGCGTCGGCGGCTACGCCCGGGTGATGAGCGAGGGCTTCCAGAAGGCCCAGCTCGAGACCTTCGCGAAGCAGGCGAAGGATGTCGACATCATCATCACCACCGCGCTCATTCCCGGCAAGCCGGCGCCGAAGCTGATCACCACCGACATGGTGAAGTCCATGCGCCCCGGCAGCGTGATCGTCGACCTCGCCAGCGAGCAGGGCGGGAACTGCGAGCTCACGGTGCCGGGCGAGGTGGTCGTCCGGCACGGCGTGACGATCATCGGCTACACCGACCTGCCGAGCCGCCTGGCGAAGCAGGCTTCGACGCTGTATGCCAACAACCTGCTGCGCCTGACGGAGGAGCTGTGCAAGACGAAGGACGGGACCATCAACGTCAATTTCGACGACGAGGTCCTCCGCGGCGCGACGGTCATCAAGGAAGGTACGGTCACGTGGCCCCCCCCGCCGCCAAAGCTATCGGCGGCGCCAGCCCAGGCGAAGCCCGCAGCGGCGCCGCCCGCCGTGAAGAAGAAGTCCGCCCATGGCGCATCCGAGCCGATGTCCGGCACGACCCTCGCCGCGGTCTTCGGCATTGGCGCCCTGCTGTTCCTGCTGATCGGCGCCTTCGCACCGGCCTCGTTTCTCTCGCACTTCACCGTGTTCGTGCTGGCCTGCTTCATCGGCTACATGGTGATCTGGAACGTGACGCCCGCGCTGCACACGCCGCTCATGAGTGTGACCAACGCCATTTCCAGCATCATCGCCGTCGGCGCGCTGGTCCAGGTGGCGCCGCCGCTGGACGGCCTCGCCGAGGGCAGGCCGTCGGGCTGGATTCTGGGGCTCGCCGTGGTGGCACTGGCACTCACGGCCGTCAACATGTTCGGCGGCTTCGCCGTCACGCGTCGCATGCTGGCGATGTTCCGCAAGTAACAAGGTCACTGGCATGTCCGCAAGTCTCGCTACCATTTCCTATATCGGCGCCGCAATCCTCTTCATCCTGAGCCTCGGCGGCCTCTCTAACCCCGAGACCTCGCGCCGGGGCAACCTCTACGGCATCGTCGGCATGGCCATCGCCGTGCTGGCCACCGTGTTCGGTCCGCGCGTCACCCTGGCCGGCGTGCCCTGGATCATCGGCGCCATGCTGGCGGGGGGCAGCATCGGCCTGTACGCCGCCCGCAAGGTGCAGATGACGCAGATGCCCGAGCTGGTGGCGCTGATGCACAGCCTGGTGGGGCTGGCGGCGTGCCTGGTGGGTTTCGCGAGCTACATCGACACCTCGATCGAGTTCAGCGGCGCCGAGAAGGCCATCCACGAGATGGAGATCTACATCGGGATCCTCATCGGCGCGGTGACCTTCTCGGGATCGGTGATCGCGTTCGGCAAGCTTTCCGGCAAGATCGGCGGCAAGCCGCTGCTGCTGCCGGCCCGGCACTGGCTCAACCTCGCCGGCCTGCTGGCGGTGATCTGGTTTGGCTACGCCTTCCTCCAGGCGCCCGACATCGCCGCCGGCATGACGCCGCTCATCGTGATGACGGTGATCGCGCTGCTGTTCGGCATCCACATGGTGATGGCCATCGGCGGCGCCGACATGCCGGTGGTGGTGTCCATGCTGAACAGCTACTCCGGCTGGGCCGCCGCGGCCACCGGGTTCATGCTCTCCAACGACCTGCTGATCGTCACCGGCGCGCTGGTGGGCTCCTCCGGTGCGATCCTCTCCTACATCATGTGCCAGGCCATGAACCGCAACTTCATCAGCGTCATCGCCGGCGGCTTCGGCACGGGCGAGGGCGCCGCCCCGGCGGCGGCCGGCGCCCAGCCGGCCGGCGAGGTGACGCCGGTGAGCGCGCTGGAAACCGCGGAACTGCTCCGCGAGGCGAAGAACGTCATCATCGTACCCGGCTACGGCATGGCCGTGGCGCAGGCCCAGCACACGGTCTACGAGATCACGAAGTTCCTGCGCGAGAAGGGCATCAACGTGCGCTTCGGCATCCATCCGGTGGCGGGCCGCATGCCCGGCCACATGAACGTGCTGCTGGCCGAGGCCAAGGTGCCCTACGACATCGTGCTGGAGATGGATGAGCTGAACGACGATTTCCCCGGCACCGACGTCTCCATGGTGATCGGCGCCAACGACATCGTGAACCCCGGCGCCGAGGATGATCCCTCGAGCCCCATCGCCGGCATGCCCGTGCTGCAGGTGTGGAAGTCGAAGACCTCCATCGTCATGAAGCGCTCCATGGCCTCCGGCTACGCCGGCGTGGACAACCCGCTCTTCTATAAAGAAAACAACCGCATGCTGTTCGGCGACGCGAAGAAGATGCTGGACGAAGTGCTGGGGGCGTTGAAGGGGTAGGATCACCACGACAGGTGACGTGCCGCCCTCTGGAGGGCTGTGCTGGTGGCCCCACTGCCGAGGCAACTGCCGGGGATAGCGCTGCTGCTAGTGACGGTATCCGGCGCCAGTGCTGTCCAGGCGTCAGCACCCGCGCCGCCGCAATCGACATTCCAGGCGCCGGCGACACCCCTCGCCGAGGTCGTGGTCTCGACGACCGAGCCCCGCTACGTCGCCCCGACCCGCCGCGACCGCATCGGCAGGATCTGGGCCCCGGTTTACCTGAACGGCCAGGGTCCCTTCCGCCTCGTGCTCGACACGGGGGCGAATCGCTCGGCCGTGATCCAGAAGGTCGCGGACGCTCTCGGTGATGGCGCCAGGACGACGTCCACCGTGCGGGTTCGCGGCGTGACCGGGACGGGCATGTATCCCCTGATCCGCGTCGACCGGATGGACATAGGCGACCTTCTGCTCGAGCCGGCATTCCTCCCCGTGGTCCAGGACGTCTTCGGTGGCGCCGACGGTGTGCTCGGCAACGAGGGCCTGCGCGACAAGCGCATCGTCATCGACTTCAGGAACGACTCGATCACGGTCAGGCGTTCGAAGCGCGAACAGCCGGGCGCGGGCTTCGAGACGCTGCCCGTCAGGATGATGCGCGATTACCTGCTGGTGGTCGATGTGGTCATCGGCCGGGTGCGCACGAAGGCCATCATCGACACCGGGGCGCCGGACTCCCTCGGCAACCTCGCGCTGCTCGAGGCGCTGAAGAAGCAGGCGGAGGATGATCCCGGGACCGACATCGTGGGCGTGACGCTGGACGTGGAGCGGGGCAGCCGCGTGCGGATGCCCACGATCTACATGCAGGGCGTGCAGATCCGCGGCGCCGTGCTGACCTTCAGCGACGTGCACATCTTCCAGCACTGGCGAATGACGCGGGAGCCGGCGGTGATGGTGGGCATGGATGTGCTCGGGGTTCTCGACCAGCTGATCATCGATTACAAGTCGCGGCAACTGCACATACTGACGAGAAGCCGCTGAGGCGCCAGACGCCTCACGTCGAAGCGGGAATTCGAGCCGGAGCCGGAGTACTCTTGAATCCCGCTTGACGTGGAATGGCCCCAATGGAAACCAGGACCGGTTCCTGCCACTGCGCCCCTGTCGCTCGTTCAATCGCCGGGCTCGCCGGTCTGACATGAACCGGGGACTGCCGGACCGTCCCTACGTGGGGTTCTGGAACCGAACCGCGGCGGCGCTGATCGACTCGGCGCTGCTGCTCGTCGTCGTCCTGCCGATCCAGCAGGCGCTGACGGGCGCCGCACTGGGCTTGCCGGGTGAAAGTCCGACAGGCTTCTGGGACATCATGGTGAGCTACGTATTGCCGGCTGCCGCCGTCCTGCTGTTTTGGAAGTACCGGTCCGCGACGCCGGGGAAGATGTTCATGTCGGCCGAGATCGTGGACGCCAGGACGGGCGGGACGCCGAGTAACCGGCAGCTCGTGTTGCGCTACGTGGGCTACTACATCTCGACCCTGCCGTTGCTTCTCGGGCTCGTATGGGTCGCCTTCGATCCGCGGAAGCAGGGCTGGCACGACAAGCTGGCCGGGACCGTCGTGGTGAGCACTGTGGCCAGAGCCGCCACCGGCCGCTACGCGCCCACATCGGCCCTGACGTATCTGCTGTGCGCTCCCATCCTGCTGATCCTCCTGGCGCTACTGATCGTGGTCTTCGCCGCCGGCTTCGACCCCGGCAGCCTGCGGGCGGTGAATCCACTCCTGGGGTAGTCTCCTCGCCCATGATCTCGCTTTACGGCATCAACCTTTCGACCTTCACCCGCAAGGTGCGGCTTGCCCTGCTGGAGAAGGGCATTCCCCACAAACTGGAAGTCGCGCCCATGGGCTCGCCGAAGGTGAAGGCGCTCCACCCGCTCGGCAAGATCCCCGTGATCGAGGACCACGGCATCGCGGTCCCGGACTCGTCGGTGATCATTGCCTACGTGGAGCGGGCCTACCCGGACCGGCCGCTCTACCCGGCGGGCGCCGTGCCGCTCGCCCGTGCGCTGTGGCTAGAGGAGTACGCGGATACCCGGTTGCGCGAGGCAACACTGCCGTTCTTCTCCGAGCACGTGGTGAAGCCCCTGTTCCAGGGCAAGGCCGCTGACGAGGCCGCCCTCGCGACGGCGGCCGGCCCCCGCGACGAGGCCTTCGACTACCTGGAGAAGGAACTGCCGGAGACCGGCCTCGCCGTTGCGAGGTCGCTGACGGTCGCGGACGTTGCGATCGGTGCCCAGCTGATCACCTATTGCCAGGGTGCGGGCCCGATCGATGCGGGGCGCTGGCCAAGACTCGCCAGCTACCTGGCTGTCTTGCAGGCTCGTCCGCACTGGGCTGAGGTCCACACGGAGGAGGAGGCGGCACTGGCGGCGGCCCGGGCGCGTCGCCAGGGCACTCCTTCGCGCTGAGCAGGTGCCACTCGTGCGTAACCAGGCGCGCTTGTGAATCCGGTACCCGGATCCCGCACAACCCCGCCACAATCGAGCCCGGTTCTGGCGGTCGCGGGGAATGCGGACATGAAGAGCAAGGCACTGACGAGACGCGGGGCGATGGGCGGACTACTGGGTGCAGCGGCCCTGGGCGCCGCCGCAACATCGTTGCCGGGCTGCGCAAAGCCGCCTGCCAGGGTACCGCTGGCCTTTGACGATCCGGTCTGGAACCGGGAAATGTTCGCCCGGCTCGAGGGCGACACGGCGCCGGGCAAGTTCATCTTTGGCCAGGCCTCGGGCATCGTCCACGGGGTGCGGGACGGGGAGGTGGTGAAGCCACTGTTCGGCTTCGAAGTGTTCTCGACCCACCGGGTCCTGCGGCAGCCGGACGACAGCTACCAGCGCCTGTGCCGCGAGCTGGTCTTCTACCGGGACCTCAAGACTGGGCAGCTGCTGGATCAATGGGACAATCCCTACAGCGGGGAGCGGGTGCGTGTCGTGGACATCGCCAACGATCCGTTCAACTTCCGGATCTCGGAGTTTTTCCCGGATCCGCCGAGCTATGGCGGGCTGAACACCGCGAAGCCGCCGAAGCGGCCGCTCCTCCTCGAGTGGAACCTGGTGAACGACCACACCGTCACCCTCGATTCCGACATCCACCTCTACTACCGCAACGCCCTCGATCCCGCCGTCTGGCCCCGGGAGTCCTCCGGACCCATGAATCGGGTGTCGGAATTCTTCCGTTACTTCATCCGGCGGGAGGATGCGGAGGACCCGTCGAAGACCCACTTGCCCCACAACGGGGTCTGGTCCCGGGTGACGCCCTGGCTGCCCTGGATGCTGATGGGCCCCGACCCGGGCCACGTGCTCTACATGGGCCGCTTCACGAGCATCGAGCGCCCCGAGCAGGCGCCCCCCGCGGTCCTCGCGCGGGTCCGGGAGCGCTTCCCCCTGTACCTGACCGCACCGGACAAGTGGGTCGAGCCGAGCTTCTCCAGCCTGGAGAACTACGCCCGGACGCAGAAACCCGCCCCGCTGCCCGCGCCGAAGCCCGGGTCGCCCTAGCCCGGCACGACCGGGTCCGGGCTCCGCGCCCGGACCCGGATTCCGCCCGCCGCCCCGTTTCCACGGGGTAGCCTCCGCTGGCCCTGTGATTCGGGCGAACACCGGCTGATCCGTTTAGACTCTGCGCAGGCGGCACTCGTGCTGCGCGAATTAAAATGGCCCCTGCCGCAATGCCAGGAATCCCCGGACAGACATGGCTGTAACCGCCGACGTAGTCGACAACGCCGAACGAACCGGCATGCGGCCCCGGGAGATCTTCGAATTCTTCGTGCTGCTGCCCTTTGGCCTCGGGCTGTTCCTGGGCGCCGCCCGGATCGGCGCGCAGGAGTTCGAGACCGTGGGCCACCAGATGGCTTATGCGTCACTGTTATCCGGCTTCTCCTGGGCCTGCTATGCCGTGGGCTCCAAGGTGGTGTCCTGGCTCCTCCGGCCCTGGAAGCCGTCGCTGCTGGCCGTGCTCCTGACGGGCCACATCGTCGGCGGGTTTACCCTGTGGTGGCCTTTGCGGGACGTCCTCAATCTCGCTTTTGAACCCTTCCTGATGCCGGGGTCCAGCTTCGGGCCGTTCTGGCCACCGCCTCCCGGGGGACTCGGCTCGTACATCGCGATCTCCCTCCAGGGCATTGCCTGGTGGCTGCTCGCCAACTGGGTGGACTTTCGCTACCGGCGGGTGCCCCGCTTCGGCTTTGCGCCGGAGGCAGCGCCGGTCACTCCCGCCAGCCCGCCCGTAGCCGCTGCCGTTCCCCCGGTTCCCGCCGCGCCCGTGAGCCCGCAGGCAACGCCGTCCGCGTCGGCTCCGGCCCCTGCCGGGGGCGACCCGCGCCTGATCGCCCGGCTTCCGGCCAACCTGCGCGGCAGCGACATCTGGGCGCTGGAGGCCGAGGAGCATTACACCAAGATCCACACCAGCAAGGGCAACACCCTGTTGCTCATGCGCTTTTCCGACGCGATAACCGAGATGGATCCGCAGCCCGGCCTGCAGGTGCATCGCTCCTTCTGGGTCAGCCGCCGCGCCGTCGAGCGGGTGGCCCGGGTGGACAAGCGCTGGGTCGTGCAGCTCAAGGGTGGCCTGGAGATTCCGGTGAGCCGCTCTTACCGGGTGACGGTCCAGTCCGCCGGGCTGGTCGGCGGCTCCGCGATGACGGAGGACTAGCTCCGGCCTCCCGGGGAACCCTCTTGTTGCGCGGGTCCGCGCAACTCTCCATCTGCCGGCTGGTTTCCAGTGCATTTCGTGCTTCGCCAGTGAATTACCCGCGTCGTCTGGCGCTGTTTCGCATGCCATCCGTGAATGCCGGGGTTATTCATGAATTGGCCTGGAACCCATCGCACGGATCGCTCCTAAACTCGCGCCCGAAGCGCTGACATCGTGGTCTTTGAGCCACCAGCCAGCGACAGGTCAATTCGAGGGGGTTCTTCCATGTTGTCTTTTGCCCACAAGCGCGTACTCATGCTGGCGGCGCTCGGCTACGGCGTCGCGCCGGGACCGGCCCTGGCCCAGGACTCCGCCGGCGAAGCCGGGGCGCGGGAAGTCACGGAGATCATCGTGACCGCCCGGAAGCGCGAGGAGAACATCAACGAGGTGCCGCTGGCGATTTCGGCCTTCAGCAGCGATGACATCGCCCGGCGCAACATCGAGGGCCTCGTCGACGTGGCCAAGTACACCGCAGGCTTCTCCTTCGAGAACTTCGCGGGCGGCACCAATCCGGCGCCGATCATCCGCGGCCTCGCCCAGAACACCCTGGGCGACCGCAACCAGAACGTCGGCACCTTCGTGGACGGCGTGCATGTGCAGCAGCAGGGCAACATCGACTTTGCGCTGCTGGACGTGGAGCGCATCGAGATCCTGAAGGGCCCGCAGAATGCCCAGTACGGCCGCAGCGCCTTCGCCGGCGCCATCAACTACGTCTCCCGGCAGCCCGTCATGGACGAACTCGACGGCACCCTGTCGCTCACCGCCGGCACGGACGAGCGCCTCGAGTCCCGGGGGAGCCTGAGCGTGCCCATCGTGAAGGACATCCTGGCCATCCGCGTCTACGGCGTGAAGAGCGAGTCGGACGGCACCTGGGAGAACAACTTCAGTGGCGGCGACCGGGCCATCCCGACGGAAGACACCAGTTTCGGCAACAGCTTCGACGGCACTGACGAGAACCTCGGCGGCTGGGACAACAACGCCGGCCAGGTCCAGATGAGCTTCCACCCCCTGGACAACCTGCGCATGGACCTGAGCTACTACAAGTCCAACGTGGAGAACGAGCAGGGCGCCGTCCAGTTCATCCGGCCGGGCGCTGCCACCATCTGGGGCCTCGACCGGGAGACGAACTGCAATCCCAGCGCCACCACCGGCGTCCTCCGGTTCGTCTGCGGCGAGCTGGATCTCAATCCCGACAACATCACCGTGGACCCCCGCAGCGTGGGTCTGTATGCCGAAACCCAGCTGATCAAGGCCAAGGGCGAGTGGGACATCACCGATGCGGTGCTGGCAACCTACCTGTTCGGCCGGAACGACCTGGACCAGAACAGTTTCAGCCACACGTCGAACCCGCCGAATCCGGAGCTCGAGGGCTGCGGCGCCTTCGCCTCCACGGCACCGCCCTGCGCCACGCCGCAGACGCCCACGGGTGTCCTGTTCCAGACGGGCCCCACCAACCAGAAGGCCACATCCCACGAGCTGAGGTTCGACGGCAGGTTGCTCGCCGATGTGCTGACCTGGCGCCTCGGCTTCTACCACAGCGAGGTCAACGACAGGTCCCGCGTCAATTCCGTGGAGTCACGCCGGTCCGTCATCCAGGACCCGGGTGGCCAACTCGTCGTCGGCGCCTTCCCGGTGGCCGCGGCCACCTACAAGGACAAGACGGACGCCATCTTCGGCGCCGTGGGCTACACCTTCCTCGACATCTACACCCTCGACGTGGAAGCGCGGTACGCGGCGGAGGAGCGCGCCCAGACTTCGGGCCCGCTGGATCCCGACACGTTCTACGACTTCACGCCGCGGGTCAGCCTGAAGGCGCAGATCAATCCGGACCTCATGGCCTACGGCTCGGCCGCCAAGGGCTCCAAGGCCGGCGGCTTCAACACCATCACCGCCGACCCCGGCTTCGAGACCTATGACCAGGAAACCAACTGGACCTATGAGATCGGCGTCAAGCAGAGCCTGCTCGACGGCCGGCTCCAGCTGAACTACAACGTCTTCTTCATTGACTGGAAGGACCTCCAGTTGCCGACGGCCGACCTGGTGCCCTTCAACCCGGCCAGCCCGGCGACCGATGCCAACTTCATCACCAACGCCAGCGGGGCCGAGTCAATCGGTGCGGAGCTCGAGGCCTTTGCCGCGCTCACCGACCATTGGACGGTCAGCTTTACGGCGTCCTACGCGGAGCCCGAGTTCGACGACGACGTCGTCGACTTCGGCCTCGGCTCCCAGTGCGCGAACAGTTCCGCTCCGGTCTGCCCCGTCGTCACCGTCGTGCGGCCACCGCGGCCGGACGCCTTCGGCTCGCCCATCGGTGGCAACCAGCTGGCACGCACGCCCACGACCATGCTGTCCACCGGTGTCGAGTACCGGGACGAGATCGGTGAGTGGGAATACGCGTTGCGCGGTGACGTGAGCTACCAGGACAAGCAGTACGCCGAGGTCCTGAACCTCGCCTACCTGCCGTCCCGGACCCTGCTGGACCTGAACCTGACGGTGGGGCTGCCAAACCGCGACTGGACGGTTAGCCTGTGGGGCAAGAACGTCACGGACGAGGACTATGCCTCCAACTCCTTCGTCGTCGGCTTTGCCAACAACTACGGCGCATCCCTCGCTCCGGGGGCGACGTGGGGCATAACCGCCCGCTACGACTTCGGCGGCAACTAGGCCTTGCCGTGCTGGCGGTGCTCGGCACCGCCAGCACGGTATTCGCCGGCGGGCCCGCCGTCGGCTTCGTGGCGGCGCCGGACGGCGTGCCCCTGTGCGTGGCCGAGGGAGGCAACCCGCAGGGGCCCCCGCTGGTCTTCATCCACGGTTATTCCCAGACCTACGCGGTGTTCACGCGCCAGTTCGAGTCGGACCTGGCCCGGGACTTCCGCCTGCTGGCCCTGGACATGCGCGGCCACGGCTGCTCCGGCAAGCCCTGGACCGAGGCCGCCTACGGCAGCGCCGGCCCCTGGGCCGGCGACATCGCGGCAGTCCTTGCGGCCAGGGCCGTCACCCGGCCGCTGCTGGTCGGCTGGTCGGCTGGCGGCTTCTGGATCGCAGACTACGTCCGAGAACACGGCGCCGGTGATCTCGCCGGCATCGTGCTCGTGGGCTCCCACGGGGGGCTCATGTCGGCGCGGATCAACCCGGCGCTGCCGGAAATGAGCAAGGCGATGCGCGCCGCCAACCAGGGCTACCCGCCGGATATTGCAGAGGCGCTGGCCCGCGGTGAGCAGTTCGTGCCGCTCATGTCCGCCCGGCCCCTGCCCGACGACGTCGGCCGGATCATGTACGCGGGCACACTCATGCTCCCCGCCTACGCCCGGCGCGCCATGGCCACGCGCACCATGGACAACGCCGACCTGGTGCCGCGGCTGCGCCTGCCGGTGCTGTTCATCATGGGGGACCAGGACCGCAGCGCCACACCCGACCAGATGCGCGCCCTGGCGGCCCAGCTGCCCGATGCCAGGCTGTCGCTCTACCCCGACACCGGGCACTCCACCTTTGCCGAGCAGCCCGAACGCTTCAACCGGGAGATCGCGGAGTTCGCGGCGCGGGTCCGGCCGGGGAAGCAACCATGAGCGGCATCGGCCGCGCGCTGGCAGTCGCCGGGCTCCTGGTCGCGCTGGCGGCAGGCCTGGGCGCCCTGGCCCTCGAACGGGGCTGGTTCGAGCTGCCCCTCGACGAGCTCGCGGCCCGCTACCAGCTGCCGGACTCCCGTTTCGTCGGAAATGGACGGCGTGCGGGTGCACTACGTGGACCGGGGCAGCGGGCCGCCCGTCGTGCTGCTCCATGCCTCCTACCTGAACCTGCGGAGCTGGGACGCGCTGTCCGACGAACTGGACGATCGCTACCGCGTGATCCGGCTGGACCTCTCCGGTGCCGGGCCTGACCGGCCCGGATCCGACGCTCGGCTACGGCATCGAACGCAACCTCGAGCTCGTGCAGGGCCTGCTTGCCCACCTGCAGCTGACGAACGTGAGCCTGGTGGGCACGTCGTCCGGCGGCATCGTGGCGTTCCGCTACGCCGCCCTGCATCCAGACCAGGTCTCCCGGCTCGTGCTGATCAACTCGGCCGGCATGCCGCGCACCGCGGCCACCAACCCGCTCCGGCCCCGCGTCGACCGGCCTGACCGCCTGGGTCGAGGCGCGGCTGCGCTCCCGCCGGTTCTGGGCCGAGTCCCTGCGCGACAATTTCGTTCCGCCCCACGAGCCAACCGCGGAGCTGGTGACGATGACCTACGACATGAACCGCCGCGCCGGCGTCCGGGAGATCAGTGCGCTCTACATGGAGAACTTCCGCACCGGGGATCCGCAGCAGATGCTGGGCGAGGTCCGCGCGCCGACGCTGGTCCTCTGGGGCCTGGACAACCGCACCCTGATGCACCTGGAGGCGGACGTGTTCGCCCACTGGCTCACCGGGGCCCCGACGCTGGTCCGCAAGTACCCCGGCCTCGGGCACTACCCGTACCTGGAAGATCCTGGCCTGGTGGCCCGGGACATCGGCGACTTTTTGTCGCACGCACTGGACGCCGACTTGCGCCCGGCGCAGTGCGGGGTCAGCATCGCTCCGGACGATTCCAGACAAGAGGAGACGAATCCGTGAGCATTGCGCACAAATGGCTCGAGCAGGAGCCCTGGCCCACCCAGGTGATGCCGAAGAAGCTGCTGGAGAGCCGCATCGAGCGGGTCCTGACCCTCACCAACATCGGCTACCTGGGCACCGTGAAGAAGGATGGCTCGCCGATCGTCAGTCCCGTCGAGTTCTATAACGATGGCTTCAACCTCTACATCTTTCCGCAGCCGAACAGCCCGAAGGTCCACGCCCTGCGCCGGGACCCGCGCGCTGAGCTTCGCCATCGCCAACCCGATGGCCGGCTGGGCCTGCGTCATGGGCGCGCAGTTCTTCGGCAAGGGCACGCTGCTCGACGTCGGACACTCCCGAGTGGGAGCACGGCATGAAGGTGTTCAAGTGGGTGGCCTCCAGCTTCGAGCTGGGCAAGCTCACGCATGAAGCCGCCCCGGGGCCAGCTGCTGCGCATCGATCCGGACCGGATCGTCTACACCGAGCACTTCATGCGCAGCGAGGGCTACGCCCCGCGCCAGATCTGGACCCCGGGCGAGGACGCGCCGAAGGTCGTCCCGGGCCGCAACGCATCTATCTAGGGGTAGGAGCGGCTTCAGCCGCGAATGAGGAGGCCCGATGCAGACCTTGCCCGCGATCCACCACTACTCCGAGCCCCGGTTTCGCGAGAAGCTCGCGCGCGCGGCCCGCGCCGCCGGCCCTTTTGCTCGAGGCGCGACCGGGCCGAGTACAGCAGTACTTCCGAGTAGAGATGGTGAAATCCGAGCAGGGCGCGAAATCCTGGGCTCATTCCCGCTGCGCCGGTTTCCGGGTTGACCACAGGTAGCACCGCTGAGCCGAAATAGAGTCGCGTTCGTGGCGCGGTGCCAGCCTGATCGGGCGACACCATGAACCAGGACCGCGTGCGACCCTTCATGTCGGCCACCAGCAGCTGGTCTTCCCGGCGGTCTTCCACCCGCCAGGCGGAGAAGGTATCCCCAAGGCCGTTCGCCAGCTGCTCCGCTTCGGCATCCGTCGATGGCCTTGCCAGGGCGGAGGCAAGTATCCGGCGTTCCAGCCTGAACACCGGGGTGGTGTAGAACGCCGTCACGAAGCGGGCAATGGTCACCGGGAGGCCGACCTCCGTCACGTAGCAGTCCGTGAAGGCGCGGGGCGCCGCATACCTGCCCAGCAGTGCGCCGTCGGGAAGGGGGCACGTCTCGATCGAGAACATCGTCATCACCAAACCCCGGCCGAATTCGCCTATCCTAGCGCCCCGGCGCGGCCGCCTCTGGCCCGCCGTCCACGGTTTTCAGGAGTCGCTCGGTGGCCAGTGCAATGCCGCGGGATCGGCTGATCCTGCTCGTCGGTCTCATCACCTACGGAATGGGCCAGTCCCTGCTCTTCGTCATCTTCGCGCCCATCGCCAGGCAGCTGGGGATCGAGGAGTGGCAGCTCGGCTTCATCATCGCGGCGTCGAACATCATGCTGGCCTTCTCGGCGCCCCGCTGGGGCCGGGCCAGCCAGCGGCTGGGCCGGCGCACGGTGTACCTGATCGGCCTTGCGGGGTACGCGGTGGGCTACGCGCTGCTCGCTTTCGGCGTCCAGCTGGGCCTGCTCGACGTGATTACCGGGGGCGCCTTGTTCGCGCTGTTGCTCGCGCTTCGGCTGGCTTACGGCCTCGTGGTTGGCGGCATCAACCCGGCGGCGACGGCCTACATTGCCGACACCACCGACGAGAAGTCCCGCGGTGCGGGCATGGCGCTCGTGGCGATGTCGGGCGGACTGGGCACGATCATCGGGCCCGCGTTCGCCGGAGCCCTGCTGGTGATCAGTCCGCTGTTTCCCATGTACGCCGCCGCGGCGCTCGCCGCGGCGGCCGGATATGGCCTACCTGGCCCTGCCCGAGCCCGCGCGTCGCGTCACGATCGGTGACGACCGCAGGCTGAAGATCACCGACCCGCGCATCGTCCCGTACCTGGTCGGCTGGGTCGTCGTATTTGGCACCTTTACCGGCGTGCAGACGGTCACTGCGGCCTGGATTGCCGACCGCTTCGGCGTCACGGACACCATGGCGGCCCAGCGCACGATGATGATCGCCATGCTGTCCATGGCTTTCGTGACGGTGTTTGTGCAGGCGGTGGTACTGCAGCGCTGGAAGACGTCGCCGGCCACGATGCTGAAGACGGGGTTCGCCGTCATGACCGTTGCCCTGCTGCTGCTGGCAATCGGTCCCGGGCTGGCATCGCTCTACCTGGGCTACGGCCTGTTCGGCCTCAGCTTCGGTTTCACGGCGCCCGGCCTGAACGCCGCCGGCAGCCCTGCTGAGCGTGGAGCGGGAGGAGCAGGGCGCCGTGGCTGGTCTGCTGTCGGCTGCACCGACGGTCGGAATGATCTTCGGGCCGATCCTCTGCGGCCTCGTCTACACGGTGGCGCCGGTGATGCCGATGC
>CAWBMW010000009.1:0-40467 GCA_963790015.1 uncultured Gammaproteobacteria bacterium | reverse complement strand
ACGAAATAGCTCCACCGGGCCACGGCGATCTTCCGGTTCTCCTCGATCGTGTCGTAGACGTACTCGAAGGGCAGCGGCCCGCCGTATCCCTGAAGAGCACGAAATTCTGGCCGAGCATCCGCACCTTGAACGGCCGATCAGCCGGCTGGTCACTGCGGAGCGCCGCGTACCAGGAGTTGATGAACAATCTACGGGGCCTCCATCTTCTTGCCCCAGGAGGGATCGAAGGGCACGTAGTTCTCCTTGCCCAGGTCGAGCGAGGACACGTCCATGACGAAGGTCCGGATGCCGCCCATGAAGCCATCGCCGGTGGCCCGGCCCCAGTTCATCTTCTTCCCGTCCGGCGAGATGTGCGCGAGGATGTCCAGCTTGTCGTAGTAGGTCAGCTGGCGCGGCGGGCCGCCGGCGAGATCGCCCAGCATGATCTCCCAGTTGTTGGCCGTGACCGCCCTGACGTACACATAGTGCCGGCCATCGGGCGCTGGGGTCGGGTGCCAGTTCATGCCCCCGTCGAAGGTGTGGCGGCGCCAGTCGGTGCCATCGCGGCGGATGGTGAAGATGGTCATCGGCGTCGGCTTGATCTTCTTGTAGTCCGACCGCTTCCAGGCCCGGAAGATGATGGTCTGGCTGTCGGGCAGGAAGAACGGCGCCCCCTCCTGCCATTCGTCCGTTCGCGTGACCTGGAACTCCTCGCCCGTCGTCACGCGCTGGGCCCAGATGTCCATCTTGCCGTCGATCTGCCGGCCATAGGCCAGCCACTGGCCATCGGGGGACACGGAGACCTCGGCCTCGTAGTACTTGTTGTCGGTCATGCGGCGGACGTTCTTGCCGCGCCAGTCCGAGAGGTAGATCTCGCCGCCCTGGGGGTAGTCGTCCGAGTCAGACCAGTTGCCCACCGGCAGGCTCATGTTGTCCCGGGTGGAGGTCCAGACGATCGTCTCGCTGTCCGGGAAGAAGTAGGAGCACGCGTCCTGGCCCCGGTCGTTGACACGCCACATGTCCTTGCCGTCGTCGGAGAAGATCCAGGTGAGCGCGCCGTTGGTCCCCTGCTTCGTCTTCAGCGCCTGGGGGTCCCGCGTCTGGGCAATCAGGTGGCGCGAATCCGGCGCCCAGTAGGCCTCCGCCGCTTCCATGGGAATCGGCACCATGAAGTACGGCAATTCCCGCGGATCGGGTGGCGGCAGCTTGGGCAGAGTTACCGCCGGGGCCGCGAGCCCCGACGAGGACGCTGCGACGAGCGTCAGGGCGACCAGGGACCGGCGCATTGTCATCTCCGCGGAGTCAGTTGCTGGATACGATCTTCTCGGCGGGCAGCTTCCAGCCTGGGGGCACCTCGGCCTTGGGCGGCACGCCCTTGAAGTTCTCGGGTCCGATGTTCAGGGACGAGATGTCCATCACGTGGGTGTACAGGTCGGACATGAACCGCTGGCCCTCGCTGCGGGTGAAGAGCAGCTTCTTGCCGTCCGGCGAGATGGCCGGGAAGCCATCGAAGCTCGGGCTCCAGGTCAGCCGCCGGGGCTCGCCGCCGGCCAGGTCGCCCAGGTACACGTCCCGTTGTCGCCCTCGCCAATACGGACGAAGGCGAAGTGCCGGCCGTCGGGTGCCGGGAACGGGGCCCAGTTCATGTCGTTGGTGAAGGTGCGCGGCTGCACGTTGGAGCCGTCGATGTTCATCGTGAAGATCGTCATCGGCGTCTGGTTGCGCTGGCCGGTCTCCTGACGGATGCGCTTCAGTTCCTCCGTCACGCTGCGCTGCCAGGCGCGGAAGATGATGGTCTTGTTGTCGGGCAGGAAGTACGGCGCGCCTTCCTGCCAGTCCGGCGTGAAGGTGAGCTGCTTCTCGCCGGTGCCGTCGGACTTCATGAGCCAGACGTCCATGTTGCCGTCGGTCTGGCGGCCAAAGACGACCCACTTGCCGTCCGGCGAGACGGTGACCTCCGCCTCGTAGACCTTGTTGTTGGTGAGGCGCTTGATGTCACCGCCCCGGAGGTCCGAGGTGTACAGCTCGGCGCCCTGCGGATACTCGCTGTCGTCGGACCAGTTGCCGATGGGCATGTCCATGTTGTCCCGCGTGGACGTCCAGACGATGCGCTTCTGGTCCGGGAAGAACCAGGAGCAGGCGTCCTGGCCGCGGTCGTTCACGCGCCAGGCCTCGGAGCCGTCATCCTTGAAGATCCAGGTGAGCGCGCCGCCGGCGGACTTCTCGTCCTTGGCCCGCAGGGCCTTCGGGATCCTGGGTCTGGGCGATGATGTGGATGCTGTCCGGCGCGTAGTAGGCCTCGGCCGTTTCCGGCACGTTCGGGATCTTGCGATGGGGCAGCTCCCTCGACGCCCAGTCGGGACCCGCACCGTCGGCGCCGGCGCGGGTGCTGGCGCCGGCCTTGGCGTCGTACCCCGGCTTGGCGGGCGGAGCAGCGTCCGCCGCCAAGACGGATCCGGCATAGCCGGTGAGGGCGGCGGTGAAGAGAGTGGCAACGAAAATCGTCGAGCGTTGCATGGCTATTTCCCCTGGCGTTGCGCCTGGCCGGATAATAGCGCATGGCCCTTCACCTGCAGCGCCACGACCGGCGCGCGCCGTGGCAGTTTGTCGCACGTTGCACCCGCTGCGGTTCAGCGCCGGCCGCGTTGTTCCCGGTACTGGAAGAACAGGTTCGTGAAGCCCTCCCAGGGCACCGGCCGGTTGAACCAGACCGGGTGGAGTCGCTGGAGAGCCGCCAGCGAATCCGCCGGCAGTTCGTTGAGGCTGAAGAGCTTCTTGCCATTTTCATGCCACACCAGGTAGCCGGGTCGCTGGCCGAGCTTCATCCAGGGCAGCCAGTCGGAGGTGGCCTGATAGGAGTAGCTGGTGGGCACCGACGACAGGTGCGGATCCAGCACCTGGGACAGGCGGGACTCCATCACCGCGATGGACGACACGGTGAGGGGCGTGGCCGGCGTCTCCTCCGGGAAATCCTTGATATCCAGCCACTGGGGCCGTCCTGATATATAGAAGGCCTTGGTCATCCAGAGGGTATCGCCGGCCACGCGCCAGGGCTGGCGAAAGGGTTCCTTCTTCTCGGCGAAGGGCGTCTCGAGGCCGACGAGGCGGGGCTGGCGCGCTGCCGTGTACTCGAACGTCACCGGCCCTTCCCGGTAGTGGAGTGGCCGCACGGTCCCGCCCGTGACCGGATTCGGGAGCTCGTCCACGACCTCGCCCGTTTCGGGATGGCGGTAGAACGATGCCTCCCAGTCCGTCACGTGGAAGGTGTCTGCGCCGATGCGCTGCGTCCGGCGGAGGATGAGTGTCTCGACGGTGACGAAGGGCCGGATCGGCTCCCCGGGAATCGCCACGTCGAGACCGCCGGTGAACCAGAAGTACACGTCCTGCCCTTCCAGGCTGCCGCGCATCTTCATCCAGGCCGTCAGGTTGTCCGCGGGGCGGGACAGGTCGAGGCGGAGCGGTGGCGGGGGGCACGAGGGGTGCCGGCCCCGGCGGCGCCCGCCGGGCGAACCAGCGCTGAACTTCCGACCATCGCCAGAAGGGTGCGGCGGTGCATGACGAAGACCTCCGTTAACCGGTCGGCGCGATAGTACCGTGTTGACAGTCGAGGGGCGCCCGGCAACGACCGCCTGCTGGGCGTGGAGCGGACTTTCATGCAGGCAACCACCTCCCGCTCGCGGACGCGGGTCCCAGCACCCGGCTGGTCACCCTGGGCGGTGAGTCCATGGCCCTGGACGGGCGGACCGGCAGGTCGCGCTGGCGGGGGCCAGCTCCGCCCGGCCGAGCTTCACGGTGCCCAGGGCCACGACCACCCTGCAGTTCAGGCTCGACGTCACCGATGATCAGGGCGCCACCGCGTCGGATGCCGTGACCGTCGAGGTAGCCACCCTGCAACCCGGCGGACCCAACAGCGCCGACGCCCTCCTCATCGCCCTTCTGGCAGCCTGCGCGCTCGCCCGGCTGCCCCGGGCCCCCTGGTTTCGGCATTCGCGCGGCGGCGTGTAACATTTGCGCCAGCGCCCACGCGCCGCAACCAGCAGGATCCCCGCCATGCCCGATTCAATCAGCCTCAGCCGCCGCACCGTGGTCAAGGGGATGGGCGCGCTGCCCCTGGCCGCGGCGCTCGGCAATTCCGGCCTGGTCCGGGCCCAGAACCGCACGAAAGTCATCGTCATCGGCGCCGGCCTGTCCGGGCTCAACGCCGCGCTGCTGCTCGAGGAACAGGGCGTCGACGTGCAGGTCCTCGAGGGCCGGCAGCGGGTCGGCGGCCGCGTGCTGTCCCATCGCGACGTCCCGGGCAACCCGGAATCCGGCGGCACGTCCTTTGGCGCCGGTTATGCCCGCCTCATGGACGCCTGCAAGAAGTTCAACGTCGGCACCATCGACGTGACGCCGATCGTGCCCTTCTTCAACGAACGGGAACTGATCCTCGACGGCACAGGCGATCCCGAAGGACCAGTGGGCCACCCACCCGCGCAACCCCTTCCCGGCGGCCTTCCGGCAGAGCACGCCCTGGTCCTACCTGAATCCCCTCATCGGCAAGAACAATCCGCTGAAGAGCGCCGACGCCTGGCTCGACCCGGCCAACGCGAAGTACGACGTGTCGCTGCACCAGTGGCTCTCGAGCCTCGGCGTGTCCGAGGAGATCATCGACCTGTGCTGGAACACCAACCCGAACTTCGGCACCACGGCCCACGACGTGTCCGCCATGATGGTGCTGTTCGGCGCCACCTTTGCGATGATGCAGGCCCAGCTTGGCGGCAAGACCTTCGGCTACACCGCCGTCGGCGGCAACCAGGCCATCCCCGAGGCGATGGCGACGGGCCTGAAGAAGCCCGTGCGCTTCGGCAGCAACGTCGTCGGCATCCGCTCGACCGGCAGCGGCACGGAAGTCCAGTGCGCGGACGGCACCGTCTACAAGGCCGACTTCGTGATCTGCTCGCTGCCGATGGCCGGTGCTCCGGCGGGTGCGCCTGGATCCGCTGCCCACGGGCGCCAAGGGCCTTGCGATCAACACGCTGGCCTCCCAGCCGGTGAACATGCTGCACCTGGCGATCAAGAAGCCCTTCTGGGAAGACGACGGCCGCAACCCGAACATCTTCAGCAACGGCCTCGCCGGCATGGTGGTGGCCGAGCGGAAGGGCAAGACGCCCCAGGACATCACGAGCCTCACGATCTGGGTGCGGGGCCGCAACGCCACCTGGATGGACACGCTCGAGTCCAAGGACGCCATCGCGATGATCATGGACGACTTCTACCGCGTGCGGCCGGCAGCGAAGGGCAAGGTGGAGCCGAAGGTCTACCACTCCTGGTTCCGGGACCAGTTCTCCGCGGGCGACTGGGCGGTCTGGGCGCCGGGCCAGGTCACGGCCTTCGCCAGCGCAGTCGGCAAGCCCCTCGGCCGCGTCCACTTCTGCGGCGAGCACACCGCGGTCTCGAACCGCGGCATGGAAGGCGCGATGGAGTCCGGTGAACGGGCGGCCTTCGAGGTGCTGGGGCTGGTGTAGGAGCGCCGACCGGCGCGACAGGATCGCGCCTGAAGGCGCTCCTACACCACGCGACCACGTACACACATAGATATGCACACCCTCATCAAACCCTTCCGCGCCCTGCGCCCGGCCCCCGGCCACGCGCCGGCCGTGGCTGCCCCGCCCTACGACGTCCTGAACACCGAGGAAGCCCGGCACCGGGCCCGGGGCCGCCCCGCGAGCTTCCTGCACATCTCAAAGCCCGAGATCGACCTGCCGGAGGGCACGGACCCCTATTCCAACCCGGTCTACGCCAAAGGCGCCGAGAACCTCCGCAAGCTGGTCGACAGCGGCGTGCTCGTGCGGGACGAGAAGCCCCACTACTACGTCTACCAGCTCCGCATGGGCGAGCACCTGCAGACCGGCATCGCCTGCGTGGGCAGCGTCGTGGAGTACGACCGCAACCGCATCCGCAAGCACGAGTTCACCCGGCCCGACAAGGAAGACGACCGCGTGCGCCAGATCACGGCGCTGAATGCCCAGACCGGGCCCGTGCTGCTCGCCTACCGCAGCAATCCCGAGCTGCGGCTGATCATCGAGGGGAACCTGCGCGGCATGCCGGCCTGCGAGGTGAAGGCCGACGATGGCGTCTGCCACTCCGTCTGGGTGATCAGCGACCGCGAACAGGTCAGTGCCATCACCCGCATCGTGGACGCCATGGACTCCCTCTACATCGCCGACGGCCACCATCGGTCCGCCGCGGCCTCCCGCGTCGCCGCCACGCGGGGCGTGGGCAATCCGCATCACTCGGGCGACCTGGACTACAACTACTTCCTCTGCGTCGCCTTCCCCCACGACGAGATGCGGATCCTGGACTACAACCGGGTGGTGAAGGATCTCAACGGCCACTCGGTGGCGGACTTCCTGGTGCGCATCGCCCACCAGTTCACCGTCACGCCGGTGGCGACGCAGGCCCGGCCGGCGCAGGCCAGCCAGTTCGGCATGTACCTGGAAGGCCAGTGGTACCGGCTGGACATCCAGCCCGCGCTAATTCCGAAGGACCCGGTGGCCAGCCTCGACGTGAGCCTGCTGCAGGATCACCTGCTGGCGCCCGTGCTGGGCATCGGTGACCCGCGGCGCGACAAGCGCATCGACTTCGTCGGCGGCATCCGCGGCCTCGAGGAACTGGAGCGGCGCGTGGACAGCGGCGAGATGGCCGTGGCCTTCGCGATGTTTCCGACCAGCCTGGAGGCGCTGATGGCCGTGGCCGACGCCAACCAGGTGATGCCGCCGAAGTCCACCTGGTTCGAGCCGAAGCTGGCGGACGGGCTGCTGTCCCACGTGCTGGACTGACGCCCCCCCTACAGGTACTTCTCCAGCGGAAACAGCCGGTAGAACCCGGAGTTGAACCGCCGGCCGAAGCTCGTCATCGGCTCGTGGGTCTCCCGCACGTCCTTGCCGTCCACCTGCGTGACCCACTCGAGACCGCCGTTCTTCCGGCGGAGCACCTGCCAGCTGCTGTCCGGCCGGAGCAGGTCCTCCATCGAGGCCGCCACCCGCTCGGCCAGTTCCGGGCTCTCCACGATCAGGGCGGTCTCCGAGTTCAGGTACGTCGAGCGCAGGTTGAAGTTGAAGGATCCGACGTAGACCACGCTCCGGTCGAGCACCATCGTCTTGGAGTGGAGCGAGAATGCCGGCCCGTGCGCGCAGGCCCGGGACACGGTGACCAGGCGCTGGCAGGCCGCCGCGTCGGGCCGCAGCTCGAAGAGCTCCATGCCCGCATCCAGCATCGCGGACCGCCGGCGCGCATAGCCGGAATGGTTGGTCACCAGGTCGTTGGAGGCCAGCGAGTTGGTGAGCGCGCGCAGGCGCACCCCGGCAGCCCGCAGGCGCGCCACCTGCTCCAGGCTCTCGTCACCGAGGATGAAGTAGGCGGACTCGACGAGGATCTCGCGGCGGGCACCGGCCACGACCCTGCGCAGTTCCTGCGCCACCGGCTGCGCCGCGTCCGAGGCCTCGATCTCATCCGCGGTCGGCGGTGCGTCGAAGACCAGGCGGGCGGGCGCCCAGAGCAGGGACGGGAGCGTCCTGGCCACGACCTCCCCCGGCAGGTCGTCCGGCACCCGGTAGCCCAGCGCGGTGACTTCACCGACGGCTGCCGTGAGCACCTCCAGGATGTCCAGCTCCCCGTCCGCCGCCGCCAGCGACTCCACGGGCCGCGTCCAGGTGCTGTTCCAGAAGGCCTCGAAGCCCGCGCCGACGTCGCTGACCACCGGCCCGGCGGCCAGCAGCTCCCGGTCCCGGAAGTTCATCTCCGGGTCCAGGTCGAAGTACTCGTCGCCCACGTTGCGGCCGCCGACGATGGTCACGGCGCCATCCGCGGTGAACGACTTGTTGTGCATCCGGCGGTTCAGTCGGGAAAAGTCGCTGATGAAGCCGACGAGCCGCAGGAAGCCCTGGCGCGCCGCCGTCGGGTTGTAGATCCGCACCTGCACGTTGGGATGCGCCGCGAGGCGCGCGATGGCCTCGTCGCGTCCGGCGGCGTTGATGTCGTCCAGGATGATCCGCACCCGCACACCCCGCTCCGCCGCCGCCAGCAGGCGTGCCGCGAGGTAGCGCCCGGAAGCGTCGGAATTCCAGATGTAGTACTGGGCATCGATCGTGCGCGCCGCCGCCTCGATCAGGGCATCCCGCTGGCGCAGCGCCTCGATCCCCGTGTCCAGCAGCAGGACGCCCGACTGGCCGGGGTGAAGCGCGGCCAGGGCGGCTGCCTCCCGGGCGAGGACGCCGTCCGGATTGGCGAATGCATTGGTCATGGCGAGCAGGGACATGGCGATGACGGCCGCGGGTGCGATACTGTTCACCCGGCGCCGGAGCCGACCACCGGTTGCGCGAGGGATTTTCTGCGCGAAGTCACAGGAGCGTGCCATGTCTAAGTTCAAGGATCTGGGTCAGTACGTGGAGATTGCCATCATAGGGGTTCTGGCCATTGCAGCGCTCGCCGGCATCATCCGCTTCATCATCCTGGCCGACGTCTTCTAGCCCGTGCCGGCCACCGGCCGCCGCTGACCCGGGTCAGCCGGCTCAGAGCAGGACAGTCCGGTCGGGCAACTCATTCCGGTCTTCGCCATCCGCCGGGAAGTGCCGCCTGGCGAGCGCGCTGATGCGCTCCAGCGCCGCCAGCGTTCCGGCCTCGTACCGGCCGGCGCGGAACGCCGCCTCCATCTCGCGGCAGATGCCCGCCCACTCCTCCGGCGCCACCCGGCCTGCGAAGCCCCGGTCCGCCACGATCTCGATGCGCCGTTCCGCCAGGAGCACGTAGAGCAGCACGCCGTTGTTCTCCGCCGTGTCCCACACACCCAGGCCCGAGAAGACCTCCGCCGCCCGCGCCGCGCTCGTGATGCCGCCGAACAACTCGCCGACGGGCAGGGCCGTCTCGACGGCGCAGCGGATCTCCGCCCGGTGATCCCGCTCCGATGCGCCGATGGCGGCGTCGATGGCCGACAGCGTGGCAGGCGGAAAATGGCGCCGCAGGGCGAAGTGGGTCGTCGTCAGGTTCTGCAACCACCGGCTGATCATCACTTACCAGCGGCCCGATGCGCCGCCGCCTCCCCCGAGACCTCCGCCGCCACGGAACCCGCCGCCCCCGCCGCCGAAACCCCCGCCAAAGCCGCCGCCGTGGCGGCCCCGCGGGTGACTCGCCCAGCGCCCCCCGTTCCCGCCCGCCACCAGGCCGATGAAGAAACCCACGACACCCATGAACAGGGTGAGACCGAGGATGCCGGCGAGGAACCAGGTCACGAGACCGGCAATCGCACCCGTGCCCAGGGCACCCGGGAACTGGCCGAGCAGACGTCGGAGTAAGTGGCCGACGACAAGCGACAGAATGAAGATCACCGGAAACACGTTTTCAAGGGTATTTCCGCGGTTCGGCTGCTCCGGTGGTGGGAGCGTTTCGCCCTCGACCAGCGCGATGAGACGTTCCGTACCGGAGGCAATTCCGCCCGCGTAGTCGCCCTCGCGGAACCGCGGCAGGATGTACTCGTCGATCACCCGGTTGGCTGTCGCGTCCGGGATTGCACCCTCAAGGCCGTAGCCCACCTCGATCCGCACCTCCCGGTCGTCCTTTGCCACCAGAAGCAGCACGCCGTCATCCACGCCGAGGCGCCCGAGCTTCCAGTTGTCTGCTACCCGGATGGCGAACTGCTCGATAGCCTCGGGGCGCACCCTGGAGATGAGAAGAACGACGATCTGGCTGCCCTTGCGCGATTCCAGGTCGGCGAGCCGGCTCTCGAGCGCCGCCTGCTCGGCAGGCGACAGCGTGCCGGTCAGGTCAACGACACGACCCGTCAGCGGCGGGACGGGCACCAGCTGCTGGGCCGGCAGGTTGCCGGCCCCGAGCAACAGTACTGCCGCCACCAGCGGCAGCAGCCAGAGACGCGGCGACACGTCAGCCTTGCTTGCCGAAGTTCACTTCCGGCGGCTTGCTGATCTCGGCCTCGTTCTCCACCGTGAAGGTCGGCTTGACCTGGTAGCCGAAGACCATGGCCGTCAGGTTGTTCGGGAAGGTGCGGAACAGGGTGTTGTATTCCCGCGTGGCCTCGATGAAGCGGTTCCGCGCCACCGTGATGCGGTTCTCCGTGCCCTCGAGCTGGGCCTGCAGATCGCGGAAATTCTGGTCCGACTTCAGCTCCGGGTACTTCTCGACCACCACCAGCAGGCGGGACAGGGCGCTGGACAGCTGGCCCTGGGCAGCCTGGAACTTCTGGAAGGCCGCGGGGTCGTTCAGCGTCTCCGGCGTGGCCTGCACGGACCCGACCCGCGCCCGGGCCTCGGTGACCTGGATCAGCACGTCGCGCTCCTGCTGGGCGAAGCCCTCGACGGTCCGGACGAGGTTGGGAATGAGGTCCGCGCGGCGCTGGTACTGGTTGAGCACCTCGGCCCAGGCGGCCTTGACGCCCTCGTCGCCGCCCTGCATGGCGTTGTAGCCGCAGCCGGACAGGAACAGGGCACTGAGCACCAGCAGTGGGACCAAGACGATGCGTGAATTGACGGTCGGCATGGCAGGACATCCTCCACAGTTGCAGGTCCGGACGACCCGCCGAGTATAGGCCGGCAACCGTTAAGCTGCGCGCCATGAACGAAGTGAAAGCGGCGCCAGGCCGGATGCCCATGCTCGCCCTCGTCGGCGGCGCCATCGCCATCGGCTTCGCCCCGATCTTCGTGCGCTGGAGCGAGGTGGGTCTGAACGCCACCGCGTTCTGGCGGCTCGCCATCGCCCTGCCACCCCTCTGGCTGCTGTGCCGGGGCACCGGCAGCGCGGCGCTGCCGCGCCAGGGCCGCGGCCTGCTCGCGTTCGCCGGCCTGTGCTTCGCACTGGACCTGTCCTTCTGGCACGCCTCCATTGCGCTGACCTCGGTGGCCAACGCGACGCTCCTGGCGAACCTCACACCGATCGTCGTGGTGCTCTTCTACTGGCTCGTAATGCGCCAGCGGCCGACGCCGCGCTTTGCCGTCGGCGCGGCCCTGGCGCTGGCCGGCGCGGCGGGACTGGCGCTCGGTGGGACGCCACCGGCCGTAGCGACCGGTGGCAACGACGTGCTCGGCGACCTCTACGGCGTCATCACGGCCGTCGCCTACGCGGGCTACCTGCTCGCTGTGGGACGGGCGCGGAACACAGCCAGCGGCTTCCAGGTGATGTTCGCCAGCACCGCGGTGGCGGCGCTGATCACGGGTGCCGTCGCTCTGGCTACCGGCGAGGACCTCTGGCCGGCGACCGGAACCGGCTGGGCCGTCCTGGCAGGCCTTGCCCTCCTCGTCCACGTGATTGGCCAGGGCGGCATCGTCTGGGCGCTGGGCAGGCTGCCCGCGCCACTGTCCTCGGTGGTGATCCTGATCCAGCCCGTCGTCGCTGCGGGACTCGGATGGTGGTGGCTCGGCGAAGAACTGGGCCCGCTGGACGTGGCCTGCGCGGTCCTCGTCCTGGCGGGTGTGCTGATCGCGCGGCGCCAGTAGAGCCGCACCAGTGCCCCAGGCCTGGCCCGTGCCTACAACTTCAGCACACGGAGGTGCCCGGCCCTGCCGTAGGCAATGATCTGCTCATCGCGGGTGGCGAGGACGGCGCCGGTGATGCGGGCTGCCGCCACCAGGAACCGGTCGGCCGGGTCGCCGTGTGGGTCACCTGGCAGCAGTGTGCTTTCCACCGCCGTGGCAGCATCCAGGGGCAGGAAGCGCATGCCCGGTGCCGCCAGCGCTGCATCGACCCAGTCCCGCAGCGGGACCGACAGCTGGATCCGACCCCGCCCCAGCAATGCGCCGATCTCCCAGACGGAGATGGCGGAGATCAGCAGGCCCTCCCCCTGGCGGGCTGCTTCCAGCTTTCTCACGCTGGCGGGGCGCAGGCGCTCGCTGGCCCCTTCCGCGTACCACAACCAGATGTGGGTATCGAGGAGGAGCGCGCTCATTTCCGGCGGAATCGGGCCGCCGGCTTGTGCCCGGGGAGCGGGTCGTCAGCACCGGACAACGCGGTCCACGGAAGGTCGACGGGACCGGTGACGTCACCCTCGATCCTGACCGTGTCCTTCATGTAGCCAAACAGCGACCGGGCTTCGACTGGCACCGGTGCGAGCTGGGCGACCGGCCGGCCGTGCTTGGTAATGACCACGGGTACGCGGGTCTTCGCGACCTGGTCCATCAGTTTCAGGCACTCCGCCTTGAAGACCGCTGCGGGTATGTTCACCAGAGACTCCGATATGTCCATAACAAGTGGTCATAATTTAGTACACCTGCCTCCAGGGCGTCAACCATGCCCTCCACATCCTCCCTGCGGGCCCTTAGAATTCCACCATGCTGAAGGCCTTTCACCACGCCGCCATTTCCACGCCGGACCTGGACCGCGCCGTGCGCTTCTACAAGGAGCTGTTCGGCTGCACGGTGGTGCGGGAATTCGGCTGGCCCGCCGGCATCCGGTCAGCCGATGCGCTGACGGGCCTCAAGAACTCTGCCGCCCGGGCCGTGATGCTGAGGCTCGGCGACAGCCACCTGGAGATCTTCGAGTTCAGCTCGCCGGCGCCGAAGCCCGGCGACCCGGACCGCCCGGCCTGCGACCACGGCATCACGCACATCTGCCTGGAGGTCCGGGACAGCCAGGCCGAGTACGCCCGCCTCAAGGCGGCGGGCATGCGCTTCCACGCGCCACCCCAGGCCCAGGAGGGCGGCTTCGTCACCTACGGACGGGACCCGGACGGCAACATCGTCGAGTTGCTCGAGTTCGGCCCGTAGGAGCGCCTTCAGGCGCGACCCCGATTTCCCCGGTCGCGCCTGAAGGCGCTCCTACAGCCTCCATTCAGGACCCGGTGCTACCATGCCGGCGTTTCACTGGGTGGATGACGGCGGTTGGCACGCAAGTCCCGGCGCGGGTTGCGCCAGTACCTCTCGCGGCGTGTGCTGGTCGGGCTCGGCGTGGCTGCCGGTGCCATCGTGGCCGTCGCCGCCGCTTACATCGCGCTCCTCGACCGCCAGATCGTCCGCCAGTTCGAAGGCCGGCGCTGGGACCTGCCCGCCCAGGTCTATGCCCGCCCGCTGGAAATCTACGCGGGCCTCCGGCTGGCTCCCGACGAGCTGCAGCAGGAGCTGACTTCCCTCGGCTACGCGGCGACGAAGAAAGCTGATACCCAGGGCACCTTCATCCGGACGGGCCAGCGGCTCGCGGTCCACACCCGCCCCTTCCAGTTCTGGGACGGCCCCGAGCCTGCGCGTCGCGTCAGCGTCAGCTTCAGCGGCGGGATGGTGTCCGCCCTGGCCGATGCCCGCGGCAACGACGTGGCCCTGATCCGCCTCGACCCGCCCTTCATCGGCAACATCTTCACGACCCACGGCGAGGACCGCATCGTGCTCGGCCCGGACGACGTGCCGGCCATGCTCCTCGACGGCCTCAAGGTGGTGGAGGATCGCAACTTCGACAGGCACGGCGGCGTGTCGCCCAAGGCCATCGCCCGGGCCATGTGGGCCAATGTCCGCGCCGGCGGAGATCGAGCAGGGCGGCAGCACGCTCACCCAGCAGCTGGTCCGGAGCTATTTCCTGGATAACCGCCGGACGCTCACGCGCAAGCTGCGCGAGGCGCTCATGTCCGTGCTGCTCGAGCTGCACTTCGAGAAGGCCGACATCCTCAACGCCTACGTCAACGAGATCTACCTGGGCCAGGCGGGCGACCGGGCGATCCACGGCTTCGGGCTGGCCAGCCAGTTCTACTTCGGCCGGCCGCTTGCCGAGCTGCAGTCCCAGGACATCGCACTGCTCATCGCCATCGTGCGGGGGCCCTCCTACTACGACCCGCGCCGCCATCCCCAGCGCGCGACCGAACGCCGCAACAGGGTCCTCGACCTGATGGCGCAGTTCGGCGTGATCGACGCGGAGGAAGCGAAGCGGGCGAAGCGCCGGGACCTGGGCGTCAAGGGCACGGCGAGCAGCTTCGCCAGCTACAACCCCGCGTTCATGGACCTGGTGCGCCGGGAGCTCCGCGCGGACTACAAGGAAGACGACCTGCAGAGCGCCGGCCTCCGCATCATGACCACGCTGGACCCGCGCATCCAGGCGCTGGCCGAGCGCCGGCTGGCGGAGGGGCTCACCGAGCTGGAACGCAGCCGGAGCAAGCGCAGGAAGGGCAGCGAACTGGACGGCGCGATCATCGTCACGGGCACCCAGACCCCCGACGTGGTGGCCATCGTCGGCGGGCGCAACGCGCGCCTGAAGGGCTTCAACCGCGCGCTCGACGCGAAGCGGCCCATCGGCTCCCTGGTGAAGCCGGTGGTCTACCTGGCGGGCTTCGAGTCCGGCCGCTACACGGCGGCGACGATCCTCGAGGACGCGCCGCTGACGCTCAAGCTGGACACCGGCAGGACCTGGTCGCCCCAGAACTACGACAAGACCTACCGCGGGCCGGTGCCCGCGGTGCGGGCGCTGGCGGAGTCGCTGAACATCCCCACCGTGCGGCTCGGCATGGACGTGGGCCCGAAGCGGGTCTCGGCGCTGATGAAGGGTCTCGGCCTCGAGAACGCCCCGCGCCCCCTGCCCTCCATGCTGCTCGGTTCCGTGGCGCTGGCGCCGATCGAAGTGGCGCAGCTCTACAACAGCCTGGCGAACGGCGGCTTCCGCTCACCGCTCAAGGCCGTGCGCGCGGTGCTCGACGCGGAGGGCAAGCCGCTGGAGCGCTACAAGCTGAAGATCAACCGGGCCGCCGACCCGGCAGCCGTGCAGGCCCTCAATGCCAGCCTCACCCAGGTGGTGGCCCGGGGCACCGGGCGCGTCGCCCGGACCTGGCTGCCGCCGGACCTCGTGGTGGCCGGCAAGACCGGCACGTCGGACGACCTGCGGGACAGCTGGTTCGCCGGCTTCACCAACGATCACGTGACGGTCGTGTGGGTGGGCGCCGACGACAACTCGCCGACGGGCCTCACGGGCGCCTCGGGCGCGCTGCCGGTGTGGGCCCGGCTCGTGGCGGGCTACGGCGACGCGGGCTACGAGCCGATGCCGGCCGAGGGCCTGCAGGATGTGTCATTCGACTTTGCCACTGGCATGATGGCCGAGGCGGGCTGCGGCGACCCGGTGACGCTGCCGCTGCCCGTCGGGACCGTCGTGCCGCCCAATCCGTTCTGCGGCTCGGGCTTCAACGGCCTGGAAGGCGTCGCGGAACAGGGCATGCAATGGTTGCGGGGACTGTATCAACTGAGGAGTCTGGACAACTGGCGGGCTGCTGCCTGCTGCCGTGCTCGTCGCCTTGCTCGTCACGGGCTGCGTGCCGCCGGACATGGGCCGGCCGCAGCCATCGACAACGCGCGCCGGTCCCGTCCACCGCCCCGCCGCCGGCGGTCGCGGTGATCCGCCCCGTGCCGGATCTCGGTGAGGCGCCCCCCGCGCCTGCCGAGCCCCTGCCCGCGCCGCGCACCGCGCCACCCGTCAGCTCCGCGAGCCAGGCACTGCTGACGCAGAGCCGCGGCCACCAGGCCGCCGGCCGCTACGAGCAGGCCGCCGCCTCCATCGAGCGCGCGCTGCGCATCGAGCCCCGCCAGCCGGTGCTCTGGCTGGAACTCGGCAACATCCGGCTGAAGGAAGGCGACTTCGCCCAGGCGGAGAGCATGGGGCGCAAGGCGCTGAGCCTCGCAACCGGCGACGCCACCCTGACCGCGCGGGCCGAGCAGCTGATCGCGGCGGCGAAGAAGCGCTAGGCGCTGACCGATCCCGGCGCTATCCCGCGCAGGCGCGCGAAGGTCCCGATCTGGTCCTCAGCGCTCCTCGTCCCAGTGAAAATGATGCAGCACCCGGTGCAGGATCGGCGTGAAGACCAGGGCGGCAGTGACGATGAAGACGAGGCCCGCATACAGCGCGAACCATCCCGCGAAGAGCTTGCCCGCCGGGGTCTGGGGCGGATTCACCGGCCCCATGCCGCCCAGGAGCATGGCCGAGTTCAGGAAGGCGTCGATCCAGGGCAGGTTCTCGTAGTGCGCATAGCCCGCCATGCCTAATCCCAGCGAACCCGCCAGAACCCCGAACGCCACGCCCAGGTGGGCCAGCAGGCGCCTCAGGAAAACAGCCCGCGGAAGCAATGGCTGGCGTCTGGATTCGTACATGGCTAGGCGGGCCGGCCACCCGGCGGCAGCGCCGGGAAAGCATACTGGAACGGAACGCAGCCGCCGGGACGGTCCTTCCCCGGGCCCGTCTGGCTGAATCCCAATCGCCTGTAGAACGGGACCGCCACCGTCGACGAATTCACCAGGACGGCACCACGCGGTGACCGCCTGCGGCACTCGTTCAGTGCCTTCTCAACCAGGCACCGCCCGATACCCTTGCCCTGGTAGGCGGGTTCGACGAACAGGTTCGTCAAGTTCCAGTACTCCTTGACGAGGATCACCCCGAGTACGCCTTCCGGACTGAACGCCTTCAGGTGCAGGGCATCCTGCGGATGCTCGCGCCACCCGTCGAGACTGTGACCGATGTCCTCGATGAGAAACTGCGCCTCCTCCTCCGAAGCGGCAACGGAGTCCCGGATGGCGGCCTCAATCAGGCTTCGGATCGCCGGCAGGTCGCTCTCCGCGACCGGATCCACCGTGTAATCGGCTGTCACGTCACTGTTTCCGCCGCGCGGCGCCAACGAGCAGCCGCTCCGTCGCCACGATCGCCCGCAGGTGCTCGCCATCGCCGATGCTGCCGGCCTCGTCGAAGGCCTCCACCCGGAAGCGGAACAGCTTTCCCTCCGGGCCCAGATACGTGGCCACTGCCCGGACCTTGGCTCCCACCGGGGTCGGCGCCGTGTGCCGGACATCGAGCGATACACCGACCGACAGCTCGCCCGCCTTCAACGCCGGCTTCATCAGCCGGGCCGCCGCGAGTTCCATGAGCGCGATCATGCGGGACGTGGCGAAAACCTCGGGGAACTCATCCTCGGGAGAAATCGCGAGGGCCCTGGCCGTGTCGGCGGCCTGGACGGTGAAGCTGGCGTCGGCAGTGTCTCCGATGTTCATGGGTCGGGTGGAAACTCCGGGTACTGGGGCGCATGCCCGCCAATGTGGTCCCACGGGGCCTTGGAGCCAACGAAGATGTGCATCGCGATCTCGACGCCGGGATCGCCGTCCACGCTTCCCAGCGTCACGCCGTGCACTTCGCCGGACGCCGTGCCGCACAGCGTACTGCCGCAATGACGGCAGAAGCACAGGCCCCATCCCGGCGCCGTCTCGAAGTGCGTCAGCTGGTCTTCGCCGGAAACCCAGGAGAACGAACCGGGCGTCACTTCCGCGTAGGCGGACCCGGCGCCACTGAAGACCTTCCTGCACCGGGAGCAGTGACAACTGCGGCCCGGCCCGAGCGCCGAGTCGATCTGGTAGCGAACGCGCCCGCAGAAGCAGCCGCCGGTGATCATGATCGGTCCTGCTCTCCCGTGCTCCATCGAGGCCAAGTACCTTCTGCGAGACGACCAGCGCCGACCACACAGCGAAGGGCATTGCGCAGATCGCCAGAAGTACGGCCGGGGCAATGCCTTGCCCTATGCCGAACTTCCGAATGCCTAACCGCAGGCACGTTGCACTGAGAAGAAGCATGCAGAGCGTCATCAGAAGAAGGCCAGGGACGCTCACGAATTGCCAGACCCCGGGAGATAGTGCCAAGTTTATGGGAGCCGGCCGCCCATACTGCGAGTGTCGGCCCAAGGCTGGCGATACTCAGCAGGACGCTGAAGACCAACGGGGGCCGAGAAAGCGGAGCCACTTGGGCCGTGCTAGAGGCGCACATAACGATTGACGTCACCGGCGCCTCCGGATCTGCCACTCGCCCCGCTCCAGGACCTTCCCGGTAGGCAATCTGCCCTTCCTCGCTGATATAGCCCGTGTTCAACAACTGCCTGATCTTGTCGGTAGGAAGCTTTCTATAGCGCTCTTTGGCTTGCTCAATACGGTGGTATTTATCGTCGCGCTTCGTCATAGGCAATCCAAAGATAGCTCACAGCCCCGGCCGGAACACCATCAGCCAGAAGATAGCCAGAACTCCGGCGAAGGAACCAACGGCCAGCAACGTCCAGCGCCGGAACAGGGCGCCGAACTCATCGGGCAGTGCAGTAGACGTGCTGTGGTCGGCGGCGATGGCGCGCAGCTTCAGTTCCGCCTTCACGAGGTACACCCAGCACATGCCGGCGACGATGTAGAGCGCCGCCACGGCATAGAACCACATGGACTGGAGTGGATGCCCGAGCTGAAGCATGAGCAGGTAGCCGGTCGTGGGCTGGATGACGGCCACCGGCGCCGCGATGAACCACTCGGCGCGGACGGCGTTGCGGGTGGTGATGGCAATTGCTGCCGGGTTGCCCGAGCGCACGGTCGTCACCATGAACCAGAAGGCGCCGACTCCGACGCCGAACATCAGGGCGGAGCTGACGACGTGGAGCAGGCGGATCATGGGATGTGACGCCCTTCGTGCGAGAGTCGATGTCGCGCCTGAAGGCGCTCCTACGGTAGCGGCAGCACGGTCGGGATCGCGGGCTACGGAGTACGTTGGGTCGCGCGTGAACGCGCTCCTACGAGGTCGGGGCGCCGGTGGACGAGGTGATCTGCACGTCCGTGATGTTGAACAGCGACTTCCAGTCCTTCGCGATCAGGAGGTCCATCAGCTCGGACGGCTTGCCTGCCTTCTTCCGGTCCATCTCGGCGTCGAGGGTGATCAGCGCCTGGTCGACCTCGGGGCCGAACAGGTAGCGCAGGTACTCGGTCGGCACCCGCGGCTCGTCGCTGAAGCGGCCTTCCGCGTCGAAGGAGGCCGGCAGCATCGGCGGCACGTAGTAGACGTTCGGCCCGGTGCCGAACTCGGGGTGCAGCGGCAGCGCCACCTTCCACTGGTAGACCAGCTTGGCGATCGGGCCGTCCGCGTCCTCCAGGAAGCCGACGAAGCGCAGGCGGCCCGGGCACTGGCGGGCGCAGGCCGGGGCGACGCCCTGCTCCACGCGCGGGAAGCAGAAGATGCACTTCTGGGACTTGCCGCTTCACGTAGTTGAAGTAGACCTTGTCGTAGGGGCAGGCCCGGTTGCAGAGGCGGAAGCCCTGGCACTTGTCCTGGTCCACCAGCACGATGCCGTCCTGCTCGCGCTTGTAGATCGCGCGCACCGGGCAGGCCTCGAGGCAGGCCGGCTTGGTGCAGTGGTTGCACAGGCGCGGCAGGTAGAAGTGGTAGTTGTTCGGGTAGTCGCCGGAGCTGGTGTCCTCGTCCCAGTTCGCGCCGTAGGTCAGCGGCTCCTTGCGCTGCAGCCGTTCCTCGGTGCCCTTGAAGTAGACCTCCTCGTGATTCAGCGGCGACACGCTGCCGAAGTGCTCTGGTCGTGGAGGTCGCCGAACTGGAGGTCGCCGTCCCGCCAGCCGGACTTGGCGCCCTTCGCTTCCCACTCCTTCGGATAGCCGCGCCCGGGCTTGGTCTCCACGTTGTTCCAGAGCATGTACTCCTGGCCTTCCTCGTCGGTCCACAGCGACTTGCAGGCGGCCGTGCAGGCCTGGCAGCCGATGCACTTGTTGAGGTCGATGACCATGGCGATCTGACGGGACATTGCTCTTTTGCCTCTGTAGGAGCGCCTTAAGGCGCGACCTTCTCCAAATTACCGGCGGTGACTGCTGCGAGGATGTGGGTCGCGCCGGTCGGCGCTCCTACGGCGGCAGCGGGCACGTGCTTCTCGAAATCGACCGTGTGGTCGTGATAGGTCTGGTTGGGCACGTACTCCGGCGTACGGTAGCCGAGGTGGCCGTAGTCACCCACCAGCGACGTGGGCTTCAGCAGGCCGCTGGTCGGGATCGCGCCGCCGAAGTTCTGGCGGCCCCGGAACATCATCGGGTCCCAGCCGTGGAACATGAACATGGACCCCGACTGGATGCTGGAACTCACGTGGGCCATGGCGATGAAGGCACCGAGCGAGTTGTAGGTCCGGATCAGGTCCCCGTCCTTCACGCCCCGCTTCGTGGCGTCGTCGGGATTCACGAAGATGTCGGGCTCGCCCCGTTGCAGGCTGAGAAGCAGCGAGTCGTCGCGCCACATGCTGTGGATGCCGTGCCGGGCGTGACCCATGGTCAGCCGCAACGGGTAGCCCTTTACGGCCAGCGGGTCCACGTGCACGGGCAGCGCCTCACCCTCGCTCAGGAACCAGTCGTGGTCGAAGTAGAACTGTTGCCGGCCGGTAAGCGTGGCGTAGGGCTTCTTGTTCCGCGTGCTGGCCAGCACCTGGAAGCTGTAGGGCGAGTTCGGGCCGAACTGGACGTCGGCCGAGTCGTCCGCCCGCACGAAGCCCCGCTGCCGCAGCTCCTCGAACGTGATCTTGGGAATCCCCTCGGAATTGTCGATGAGGAACTGGACGATGTCCTTCGTGGTCTGGATCTTGCCGTTCAGCGTGAACAGCTCGCTCACCTTGCTGTAGTCGTGCTCGAACGGCTTGCCATACAGCACGTCCTTCACCGGCGGCAGCTTGCGGACCACAGCCTTGGTGCTGATGGACTTCGCGAGGCGCGCCATGATGGACCAGTCGTCCTCGGACTCACCGAGCGGAGGCACGGCCTGGTCGAGCACCTGGATATAGGGAGTGCGGCCCTCCATCACGAAGTCGTGGCGCTCGTAGTGCTGGGACACGGGCAGGACGTAGTCGGAATACATGGCGGTGACGCTCATGTCGGGCGTCATCGTGACGATGGTCTCGATCTTCGACAGTACGTTCTCCCGGAAGTGCGTGCCGGCAGCCCGCCAGTTTGCGGTGTTGTGGCCCGCCATGAAGGCCATCTTCCAGGGCGTCTTCGCGTAGTCGGGCAACCAGCCGTTGTTGATGGACTGCTGGTAGTGCTTGTCGAGGTGCTCGGCCATCTCCTGGCCGTAGGTCTTCTCGTTCAGCGCCTTGCCGTCGCCCTTGGCGTAGTCCCAGATGGAGATTGCCGCGACCTTGACCCGCGGGCCAACGCCGGCGAAGACGAACTTGGCGAAGCCGTCGCCCCTCGACAGCTGGGTGGTCTGCATGCCGCCGCCTTCACGGCCGGTGTTGCCCGTCAGGGCGCACATCAGCAGCCAGGCCCGGTGCAGCTTGTCCCCGTGCAGCCATTTGCAGGCCCGGTAGCCGGCGTAGATCATCCCGGCGCCGGACTTCGCGAAGGTGCGGGCCACCGCGCGGATGTTGTCGGCGTGCACGCCGGTGACGGCCTGGGCCTTCTCGGGCGTGTAGTCGCTGTTGCACAGCTCCTTCACCCTGGCGAACACCGTGGTGACTTCCACCCGGCCGGCCTTGGTCTTGATCTTCCAGCGGCCTTCGAGTGCGGGCTTCAGCCCGTTGAGGGCGAGGGACGGCGGCGTGGCTGGCGCCGGCACGGGAGCCCCGGGCGGGTCGCCAAAGCCGGTGGCTGGCGCCATGACAGGCTTATTCGTTTTCTCGTCCCAGAAGTAGAACGACTTGCCGGCCCGATCCTCGGGTACCCCATCGGCATCGGCGAAGTCGCTGGCCCGCAGGAACTTGCCGTTGTCGACCCGCACCAAAAATGGCAGGTCGGTCTGTTCGCGGACGTAGTCCCACTCGATGAGTTCGTCCTCGATGATGGTCTGCACCATCGCCATGGCCAGCGCGGTGTCGGTGCCCGGCTTCGGGTTCAGCCACTTGGAGCTGTGGATCGCCGTGGCGCTGAAATCCGGGGCGATCGTGACCACCTCGGTACCGTTGTACTTGGCCTCCCAGAAGAAGTGGGCATCCGGGATGCGCGTGGCGGCCGGGTTGGAGGCCCAGATCAGCACGCACTTCGACTTGTACACGGCGGCCATGTTGTCGCCGGGCAGGTTGACCCCCAGGGTCATGTAGGCGCCGACCGGCAGGTCACCGACGCCCGCGAAGGTTTCGGGAATGACGATGCCGGTGACGTTGGCGAAGCGGAACAAGGCCGTGAAGGAGGCCTTCTTCAGGATCATCTGGGTGCCCATGGCGAACGTGATCGAGTCCGGGCCGGACTGGGTCGCGTGCTCCAGGAACTTGTCGGTGATCTCGTCCACCGCCTGGTCCCAGCTGATCCGCTCCCACTTGCCCTCGCCCCGCGCGCCGACCCGCTTCATCGGGTAGAGAACCCGCTGCTTGCCGTACATGTACTTGGCGTGGCGCATGCCCTTCTGGCAGCCCCGTGGGCCGTAGTCGGGCGTGTCCTCGCCGGAGCGGCCGTACTCGCCCTGCTGCTCCTCGCGCCAGACGATGCCGCTCTTGACGTAGACATTGAAGGCGCAGTGGCCGGTGCAGTTGATGCCCCGGCTGCCCCGGACCACCCGGTCCCAGGTCCACTTGCGGCGCATCAGGTCTTCCCACGCGCCGTAGACGGGGGCCGGTGCGGCGGCCTGGGCCAGCGCGTCGCCGGGCATGTACTTGAGGGATAGCGCCGCGGCGGCGGCACCAGAGTGCTTGAGGAAGCTACGTCGGTCAGTCGTCATCACGGACATTCAATCGCACTCCCGCTCAGGTCCGGGAGTTTACTGTAGGAGCGGCTTCAGGCGCGACCGGGTACCTCCTGGCGAGAATGGAGTCCGCGACTCTCTCGCCAGGGGGTACCCGGGTCGCGGCTGACGCCGCTCCTACATTAAGGAGCCCGGCCTTGACCAGCCGCTCGATGTTCTGCTCCTGCCGCTTCCGGAAGGCGTCCCGGGGTGGCGGCTCGATGACCTTGCCGTCCCGAAGCAGGAAGTTGGGCTGGTGGTACTGGGCGTCCGCGTAGCTCTTGGCGTAGATCCCGAAGGGCTGCCGGGACATGACGTTGGCCATGGCAGTGCGGCGCCGGGTCCGGCGCAGGGCGCCGATGTCCATGACGGCGTTGGAATTGAAGGCCTCGCCGCCCTGGGCGGCCTCGGCCAGGATGTGGCCGTTGTAGTCCACGATCTTCGACATGGCGCTGCAGGTGTAGGGCGGGATCGGGATGTCGTCGATGGTGGCCGTGTTGGCCGAGACCACGAAGACCTGGTTCTCGATCGCCCGGGCCAGCCGGCAGGTTTCCTTGATGGTGCGCTCGGCGCTGCCGGGCTCGCTGGTGGGGTGCAGGATGACCTCGGCGCCCCGCATCACGACGCAGCGGGTGATCTCCGGGTACAGGATCTCCTCCGAGGCGATGGTGCCCAGGTTGCCGATCTCGGTCTTGGCGACGGGGAACACGCCCTCCTCGCCATAGATGTCGAGGTACTTGTCCCAGACGTCGTGGGGCGTGGGCTCGAAGCACGACGTGAGGCGCCGGTAGCGCAGGATCACGTTGCCGTTCGGCCCGATGATGAAGCAGGTCTGGAAGTACAGCTCCGGGAAGTGCGGGTCGATCTCGTAGACGTTGCCCGACAGGAACAGGTTGTTGGTCTGGGCGAGCTTGCCGAGGGCCTCGTACTCGGGGCCGTTCTGCTCCAGGCAGGCCCGGTCCCGCCACTCCTGGACGGACTCCTTCATGGGGAAGCCGGTCACCGCGTACTCGGGCAGGGCCACGAGCTTGACGGGCAGGCCGTAGAAGAAGCGCAGGAAGCTGGCGGCCGTGGTGGTGTACTCGCCGATCCGGCGGATGTTCTCGTTGATGCGCTCCCGGGAGGACGCCCGGTCCTTGCAGCGGTTCACGCCCTTGACGGACACCTGCAGTGCCACGCCGATGTATTCGATGGTCTCGTTACTGTCCAAACTGCTCTCTCCCGACCGGCGGCTTAAGTCATTGTTATAGACAACACAGTATAAGGAGCGGCCGGGTTCCGGCCCGAGTCCGCGTAGTGCACCGTCCGCGTGACAGCCGGGCGGGTGGCTGTTCCCCGGAGGAATCCGAGGTTAGCATGCCGGTCCATGGCCAACCCCACGACAAACCTCCTCAGCCGCTCAAGACGATGGCCCGCCGCCTGGGACTCTGGCGACCGACCACCCAGCCCGGCTGGAGCGGCGGCGGCATGATCGCCACCCTCAACGGCACGGGCTTCATGTTCGAGGTCCGGGACCGGTTCGCGGACGCCTTCATCCAGGACGCGGGCGAGCTGGGCCGCAACGGCCGGCACGCGCTGGAGGTGGGTTGCGCCTACGGCGTCTCCACACTTCCCGCCCTGGAAGCCGGCGCCCTGATCACTGGCTCCGATCTTGACCCACGGCACCTGGAGATCCTGCGTGGCAAAGTGCCGCGCCACCTCCTGCCCAACCTGGAACTCGTGCCGGGCGCCCTGCCCCACATGGATTTTCCCCCGGGGAAATACGACGCCATCCTCTGCTCCCGGGTGCTCCACTTCCTGACCGGTGAGGACGTGGACGCCGCGGTGCGCAAGATGGCGACCTGGCTCGCGCCCGGCGGCCGGCTGTACCTGGTGGCGGACACGCCCTACGGCGTCTGGCGGCGGAAGATCCCCGAGTTCGAGGCCGGCAAGGCCAGTGGTGAACGCTGGCCGGGCATGATGGTCGGCCTGCACAACTACCTGGCGGGCGGCAAGCCGGACCAGCCCATCGAGAAGCCACCCTTCATGAACGTGCTGGATCCTGACCTGCTCGCCCGCGCCTGCACCGAGGCCGGGCTGACCGTGGTGGACGCGGCCTTCATCCCCCGGCCGGACTTCGGCGGCATGGGCAAGATGGACGGGCGGGAGAACGCCGGCGTCCTCGCGATCAAGCCGGTCTAGCCGTCGCCAGCTCAGGCGCCTATTCTCGATGCCGGTCCGGGGGGACGGTGAATGATGACCACGAACCGCATCCGCGGGCCATCGGTTGCCGCGACCAGCCTTGCCCTCGTCCTCGGCGCTCCTGCCCCGGCGAATGCCCAGGAACAGCTCGATGAAGTCCTGGTCTCGGCGCGCAAGCGCGAGGAGAACCTGCAGGAGGTCCCGCTGTCAGTTGCGGTGTTCGACACCGAGGCGCTGCGGGAACGGAACATCCAGTCCGTCTACGACGTGGCCACCTTCACCCCCAATTTCAGCTTCCAGCGGAACAGCGTGGGCCGGCGGCTCGATGCCCCCAGCATCCGCGGCCAGTTCACCCCCCTCCAGAATTTCGGCTCCGAAGGCAACGTGGCCTTCTACGTGGACGGGCGTGTACTACCTCAAGGCGGAGAACGAGGCCTAAGTCGGCGAGACCAGCCTGCTCAACGCGCGGCTCGGCGTGGAATCCGCCAACTGTACGGCGGCATCGCGCTGACCCTGCGCTTCTGAGAAATGGGGACAGATTTATTTTCTTGATGGGGACAATAAATCTGTCCCCATTCCCTTACACCTCTCGGGGCACCTCGTTGGCGAAGGCCTCCCAGGTCCCGTGCGGATTCACGCTCGGCCAGTAGTCCGGCACCGTCAGGTACTCCGGCGCGTGCTTCTCGATGTAGGCGAGCACCTTTGGCGGGATGTCGCCGGGGCCCTTCAGCCCCTTGTGGCTGAACATCCGGCCGAACACCACGCCGGACTCGGCCAGCTCGTGGCCGCCCATGCGCATCCAGGGCCACCACTGGCCCAGGCGCGAGAAGCCCGCCATGAAGCGCGACGACGGAACCGACCGGTCCCGCATCTCCGCGAGGGACATGCAGAAGGTGAAGTGCTCGGACGGGCTGATGCGCGGCCCGGTCGAGGCCTCCGGCCAGCCCTCGGGTGTCACGGGGTTGGTGTACTCGTGGGCGTAGTCCCAGGCGAGCAGCAGGTCGTCGCCGTAGGTCTCGAAGGGCAGCAGGAACGGCACCGTGCCGCCCTGGTTCCTGTGCGTGCCGTCGTTCATCAGCGTGGCCTGGTCCTTCGCGGCGCCCATCGCGAAGCGCGGCATCTCGGCGGTCAGCCGGCCGCCCATCGCCGGGTTGTAGAAGTTGAAGACCTCGACGGTCTTGCCCGTCCAGGGATTCTTCCAGGTCGCCAGGATCTCGCCGGTGGCGAGGTCGGTGAAATAGCCGGTCTCCTTGCCGCGGATCCAGACGTTCCCGTCCTCGTCGATCTTTGACTGCATGCAGCCGGTGCCGGTGTAGCCGAACAGCGGGATCAGGCGCTGGGCGCCGATGCGCGCGTACATGAGGCCGTGGAAGCCGCTGAGCACCGGCCCGTCGTAGCCACCCCAGATCTTGCCGAAGGCATACAGGTTGTCGCACGGGATCATCGAAGTCGAGCGGCTTGCCCGCCGTGGACGCAGCGAGGGCCTCCGTTGCCGACGTGCGCCCCGCGAAACAGTCCATTGACCAGTTCCGAATTCATCCCGTCGTCTCCCGGGCGGGATCGCCCCGCATTGTGTTCAATGAGCCGGATTGACCGGGCCGCAAACCTAGCACAGTTCACACCAGGGCCCCGGGCGGCCCGGCGCCCCGAAACGTGACGCCGTGAGGTGCCGCGCCAGCACACCGTTGCTACCGTCCCGCGTCTCTGTGTCCGCGACCGACCTGCGCGAGGGCCCATGGTTCCTGGCAGCGCTCCTGGCAGCAAATCCCGCGAAGGCGACCTGACGACGTCTTCGGCGGAACAACGCACGCGGACCTTCGACGTCGTGCCCGCCGCCCGTTCGGCGCCATTGCAGGCCCGGCGCCCGGCGACGTTCTCAAGAATCGCTTCGTGCTCCACCAGTGTCTTGCCGGCGGGTCCTCCAGCCGGCTGTTCCGTGCACTGGACCGGCGGCGTGAGGCCGCTGGCGATCCTGACCCCTGGGTGGTGCTGAAGGTCGTCACGGCGCCGACGGGGCAGGCGGGCGGCGATCGCGAGCCGCGCGCCCTCCAGGCGCTGCGCCGGGAGGCCGCGATCGGCCAGGGGCTCGAGCACCCCAACCTGCCGCGCATCCGTGGGCATCGATCACGACGGCCCCCACACCTTCGTGTGCATGGCCTGGCTCGACGGCGAGTCACTCGCCGCGATCCTGGACAGCCGGGGTACCCGGCCCATGACCCGCGTGCAGGCGTTCCACGTCGTGGAAGGTGTCGGCCGGGCGCTCGTCCACCTGCACGCCCAGGGCATCACGCACGCGGACGTGAAGCCGGGCAACATCCTCGTGACGGCCCAGGGCGACGCGACGCTGCTGGACTTCGGCGTGGCCCTCGGCCCCGGCACGGGCGATCTACCGGCAGTCCGCGGCTTCACGCCGGAGTACGCCAGCCCGGAAGTCCTCGCCGGGGGCGATCCGACGCCGTCGGACGACCTCTTCTCGCTCGCCTGTGTCGCCTACCGGATGCTCGGCGGGCACCGGGCCTTCGGCACGGTCACCGCGCGCGAGGCCGCGGCCGATGGCAGCCGGCCCCGCCGTCCCGAGCACCTGTCCCCGGCCCAGTGGCGGGCGCTCGACCGGGCCCTGTCCTTCACGCGTGCGGAGCGCCAGCCCGAAGTCGCCACATTCCTCGCCCAGCTGAAGGGCGCGCGCGACGAGAGCCTGGCGGTCACGGACCTGCCCGCTGCGGAACCCGAACTCACGCCGGCCGCTGCGGTCGGTTCCGCGGCGCCAGCGCGGGGCAACCACGTCCCGGTCCGGCCCGCTGCGGTCCTGGTTGGCCTGGCTGTCTTCGGCCTCCTCGGCGCGTGGTGGCTGCTGCGGACGCCGGATCCTGCACCAGCGCTTCCGCCAGCAGGCGCGGGGGTGGCAGCGGAGACTGCCGCGCCGCTGACGCCGGACAGGCCCGTCGCGCTGCCCGCTCAGCCGCTCGAGCCACCGGCAGCAACCGTCCCGCCTCCCGTGCCCGAAGCCCGCCCCCCCGGGCGCCTCGCCATCACCCCGCCGCGAGACGTGGTGGCCGCCAGCGCGCGGGCAACGGTGCCGACGCCACCGGACCGGACGCCCGCGCGGCCCCTCGAACTGGCGGGCCCGCCCGTGCCGGAGCCCGTCGCGGCCCCGCCAGCCCCGCCGTCGCCGTTACCGACACCGGCGACGACACCACCCGCCGGCGCAACCGCCGACCCGCCGGCGGCGGCTCGCGCAGTGCCCTTCTCGAGACTCACCGTGCGCCGCTACGTGGAGCCGGACTACCCGCGGAACGCGGCCGCGCGGCGGGTGCCCGGCTGGGTGGACGTGGCGTTCGCGGTGGAAGCGTCCGGCAGGACGCAGGACGTGCGGGTCGTCGGTGCCGAGCCGCCCGGCGTGTTCGACGAGGCGGCGCTGGCGGCGGTGCGTCGCTGGCGTTTCGCGGCAACGACCGGGCCCGTTGACAGCCAGATACGCGTGCGCTTCGACCCGCGCTAGAGGCCCAGCGGGCCGAACACGTCCCGCTTCCGGAAGACGTTCATGAGGAACCGCGCCTGGATCTTGGGCGTGGTCAGCCAGCGCACAGCCGCGCCGTGCTTGCCATGTTCGCGCAGCATGCCATCGACGAGGAACGGCGTGACCGTCTCCACCGTGTCGGCCAGGATGTTCAGGATCTTCTTCGAGCGCTCCCAGTTCTCGTTCCGGCGCTCCGGCGGCGGCACCAGCAGGTCGGTGATGACGATGCCGGGACTCAGGTAGCCGATCTTCACCGGCGACTTCGCCAGTTCCTGGATCATCGCCCTGGTGAAGTAACGGACGGCGTACTTGGTGGCGCCGTAGGGCGCGATCGTCGGCCGCACGGCCCCGTTGCTGCCGAAGCCCTCCATGTTCCAGATCATCCCGGAGCCCTGCTTGTACATGGCGGGGATCGCCACCCGGTTGCAGTTCATGAGGCCGACCAGGTTGGAGTTGATGGTCTTGACGTAGTCGTCGGGCGGGATCATGAAGAACGGCACCTTGGTGCCGTCCCGGCCGGCGTTGTTCACCCAGATGTCCACGCTGCCCAAGCCCGCCACGGCGGCGTCCCAGAGGGCCTGGACCTGGGCGTAGTCGGCCACGTCGCAGACCTTGCCGACGACCTTCCGGCCCGGGAAGTCCGCCCGGAGCCCGGCGACGGCCTTTTCCACGGCGGCCGACCCGCGGCTGGACACCACCACGTCATGGCCCCGCCGGAGGAACTCCCGGGCCAGTCCCAGCCCGATCCCCTTGGTACTGCCCGTAATGACGACGTGCATGCTGAATTGCCTCGAGTTTTGCTGACTGGCTGGCAAGGGTCGGGATTGTGCCCGATTCAGAACGGGTTCAGAGATTCCTGCCGATACTGCACAAGCACCCTTGAGATCTCTAGAATACGCCCACAAATTCAAGGCCACGGTTCACGGGGCCGGACAAGTCGGACAGCCATGCGTATCTCCGGTCTGCTCATCGCGGCGGCATTCGGCGCCGCTACCGTAACGCTCTGGGGACTGGCCAACCGGCCCGTCGCCGAGCCGCCCTGGCCCCGGGCAGATCCAGGGCTTCGCCTTCTCTCCCTACCGGGCCGGCCAGGACGCCGTGGCGGGCGACTTCCCGACGGCACGAGCAGATCGACGAGGACCTGGCCCTGCTGAAGGGCCGCACACGCTCGGTCCGGACCTACACCACCGAAGGCACCCTCGCGGAGGTGCCCGTGCTGGCGCGCAAACACGGCATCAAGGTGGCGCTGGGCGCCTGGATCGACGCCCGCGGCCTGCAGCAACGCCACCCAGGTCGAGCAGGCCATCCGGCTCGCCCGCCAGAACCCCAATGTGATCCGCCTGATCGTCGGCAACGAGGTGGTCCTGCGCGGCGACATCCCCGTCTCGAACTCACCGCCTACCTCGACCGGGTGCGGGACGCCGTCAAGCAGCCGGTGAGCACGGCCGAACCCTGGCACGTCTGGCTCGACATCCGGAACTGGTCGAGCACGTCGACTTCCTCGCCGTCCACATGCTGCCCTACTGGGAGGGCGTCATCGGCGAAGCCGCCATCGACTATATCGACGACAAGGTCGCCCTGCTCGAAAAGGCCTTTCCCGGACAAGCAGATCATCATCGCCGAGGTCGGCTGGCCGAGCAACGGCCGCACCCGCGAGCCGGCCGTGGCCTCGCCGGCCAACGAGGCCATGTTCCTGCGCCGCTTCCTGGACCGGGCCGAGGAGCAGGGCTACATCTACTACCTGATGGAGGCCTTCGACCAGCCCTGGAAGGCCCAGAGCGAAGGTTCGGTCGGCGCCTACTGGGGCGTCTACGATGTCGACCGCCAGCCCAAGTTCCCCTTCAGCCGACCATCGTCCGGATTCCGGAATGGCGGACCCTGGCCGGCCTGGCGGTCGGGCTGGCCATCATCATCCTGGCCCTGTTCTCCATCGACAGCCGGACGCTGACCAACCTCGGCCGCGGTTTTCTCGCCGTGGTTGCCTTTGCGACAGCGACCGACGGTGGTCTGGATCGTCTACGAGTACTCCCAGCAGTACATGACCGTCACCACGGTGCTCGTCGGCATGCTCATGTTCATCGGCACGATCGGGGTGGTCGTCGTCCTGCTGGCCGAGGCCCACGAATGGGCGGAGGCCCTGTGGGCCACCAGCTGGCGCCGCCTGCTGCCGGGCCGCTGGCCACCCGCGCAGCACCGGTGACCTGCCCAAGGTCTCGGTCCATGTGCCCGGCTACAACGAACCGCCGGACATGGTGATCGAGACCCTCGATGCCCTGGCGCCGCCTCGACTACCCGAACTTCGAAGTCCTGGTCATCGACAACAACACCAAGGACGCGGCGGTCTGGCAGCCGGTGGAGGCCCACTGCGCGGAGCTCGGGCCGCGCTTCCGCTTCTTCCATGTCGATCCGCTGGCCGGCTTCAAGGCCGGCGCCCTCAACTTCGCCCTGGCACAGACCGCGCCGGATGCCGAGATCGTCGCGGTCATCGACAGCGACTACGTCGTGCACCGGCAACTGGCTGCGGGACCTGGTGCCGCCCTTCGCCAATCCGAAGATGGCCATCGTCCAGGCGCCGCAGGACTACCGCGACGACTGCGGACAACGCCTTCAAGGCCATGTGCTACGCCGAGTACGCGCGGCTTCTTCCACATCGGCATGGTCACCCGCAACGAACGCAACGCCATCATCCAGCACGGCACCATGACCCTGGTGCGCCGATCGGCGCTCGAGGAGGTCGGCGGCTGGGCCGAGTGGTGCATCACCGAGGATGCCGAACTGGGCCTGCGGATCTTCGAGCAGGGCTATGACGCCAGCCTACGTTCCGCGAACCTACGGCCAGGGGCTGATGCCCGACACCTTCATGGACTTCAGAAAGCAGCGCTTCCGCTGGGCCTACGGCGCCATGCAGATCCTGCGCCGCCACGCCCGGCGTGCTGTTCAGCTGGCGCGACCGACCCTCACCCACGGCCAGCGCTATCACTTCATCGCCGGCTGGCTGCCCTGGGTGGCCGACGGCATCAACCTGCTGTTCAACTTCGCGGCCCTGGCCTGGTCCATCGGCATGGTGTTCGCGCCGCGCAGGTCGATCCGCCGCTGATGATCTTCTCGGTCCTGCCGCTGTCCCTGTTCGTCTTCAAGGCGGTGAAGCTGGTCGACCTGTACCGCACCTGCGTGGGCGCCGGGCCCCGCCAGATCGCCGCCGCGGCGCTCTCCGGCCTCGGCCTGTCCCACACGGTGGGCGTCGCCGTGATCGCCGGCCTGTTCACGAAGGACAAGCCTTTCCTACGCACGCCGAAGCAGGCGCCCCGCCACGCGCTGCTGCAGGCCCTGGTCTCGGCGCGGGAGGAATGGCTGATGACCATCGCGCTGCTGCTGGCCGCCTGGGGCGTCAGCGAGATCGACCTGATGGGCAGCCCGGATCTCGCCGTCTGGATCATCGTGCTGATCATCCAGACCGTGCCGTACCTCGCGGCGATCGTCATGTCCCTGGTCAGCGCGCTGCCCCTGCCCGCGCAGCTCGTCGGCCTGCCCACGCCGACCCGCCACCAGGCATCGAACACCGTAGGAGCGGCTTCAGCCGCGACCCACGCCATTGGCACCAACGAGATGCCGTCGGACGACGACGTCGCGGCTGAAGCCGCTCCTACCAGCCGCTCCTAGGTGGGGAGAATCCGGATGTCGCCGCTGGTCCGCACGGTCACGCCTCGGGATGCTCACAGTCCTCGCCCTCGCAGTCGCCGGTCGAACGCCCAGCAGTGGCAGCACTACGGCGGTGACGCCGGCGGCCGGAAATTCTCGCCGCTGCGCCAGATCAACGCCGGCAACGTCGGCCAACTGGAAGTCGCCTGGCAGTACCGCACCGGCGAACTGGAGCGCCACCCCCCGCTGCACACGGCGATGGCCAAGGTCCAGGTCAACCCGATCCTGCTGCCGGCCGCGGCCGGCGGCCACCTCATGATCTGCACGCCGTTCGGCCGCGTCGTCGCCCTCGATCCCGCCCGGGGCACCGAGCGCTGGGTGTTCGATCCGGAGGCCCGCATCGGCGGCTATGCCACGCCCGAGGATCCCGAGGGACTGGCCAGCCCCGGCTTCGCCAACTGCCGCGGCGTGGCCTGGTGGGAAGACCGCCAGGCACCGGCAGGGGCGCTGTGCAAGCACCGGATCTTCCTCGCGACCCACGACCTGCGCCTCGTGGCGCTGGACGCGCCCACCGGCAGGCTCTGCCCGGACTTCGGCACCGGCGGCAGCGTGAACGTCGAGCCCGAGGTGCTGAATGCGCAACCGCCCGCAGTGAAGGGCGAAGTGCGGTTCAGCGGCCCGCCCGCGGTGGTCAACGACGTGGTCGCGCTCGGCACGACGATCCGGGACTTCCACCGGGCCAACGCGCCGAACGGTGCCGTGCGCGCCTTCGACGCCCGCACCGGCGCGCGCCGCTGGACCTTCGACCCGGTGCCGCGCACGGCGGCCGATCCCGGCCTACGCCGGCTGGACGCCCGAGGCCGCGCCGCAACACCGGCGCCGGCAACGTCTGGGGCCTCATGAGCGCCGACGAGGCCCGGGACCTGCTGTTCCTGCCGACGTCGGGCCCGTCGCCGGATTTCTTCGGCGGCACGCGGCCCGGGGGACAACCGCTACTCAGACTCCATCGTCGCGCTGCGCGGCTCGACGGGCGAAGTCGTGTGGCACTTCCAGACCGTCCACCACGACGTCTGGGACTACGACAACGCCGCCCAGCCGACGCTGGTCGAACTGACGCGGGATGGCCAGCCCTTCCCCGCCGTCATCCAGGCCACCAAGACGGGGATGCTCTACATCTTCCACCGGGAGACGGGCGAGCCCTTCTTCCCGATCGAGGAGCGGCCCGTGCCCCAGGGCGGCGTGCCGGGCGAGGTGCTCTCGCCGACACAGCCCTTCCCGGTGAAACCGCCGGCGCTGGTGCCCCAGCAGTTCACCGAGGCGGACTTCTGGGGCATGACGCCCTGGGAACGGAACGCCTGCCGGAAGGCCTACGGCAACTACCGCTACGGCGGGATCTTCACGCCGCCGTCCCTCGAGGGCTCGATCCTGTGGCCGTCCAGCGCGGGCGGCGTGAACTGGGGCGGCGTCGCGGTGGATCCGGAGTCGCGCATCCTGGTGACCAACGTCATCCGCCTGGGTCACTACGCGAAGCTCATCCCGGCGGACGAGGCGACGCGGCGTGCAAGAGCACGCCCCAGGAGAACATGATGGGCGCGCCGGTGCGGCTGCTCGGCACGCCTTATGCCCTCAAGCAGGGGGCGCTGCTGTCGCCCGCCAACCAGATGCCCTGCACCGCCCCGCCCTACGCGCAGCTCGTGGCGGTGGACCTGCAGGCCGGGCACGATCCTGTGGAAGTCGACGCTGGGCGTGTGGGATCACAGCCTGCCGCCGCCGATGGCCTCCCCGTTCTCGCTGCCGCTGCCGCTCCGCTGGGGCACGCCGACCTTCGGCGGGCCGATGGTGACGGCCGGCGGCCTGGTGTTCATCGGCGCCACGGGCGACGACCGCTTCCGCGCCTTCGAGGTCGGGACGGGCCGGGAACTGTGGCAGGCCACGCTGCCCACCGGGGCCTTCGCCGTGCCCATGAGCTACGAGGCGGACGGCCGGCAGTTCGTGGTGATCGCCTCGGGCGGCCACGCCTTCGTCTACCAGAAGCCGGGCGACCAGATCACCGCCTTCGCCCTCCCCGCGGACAGGCGCTGAGCCCGCCGCGGCCCGGTCGACCGGCCGGGGCCACAATGGTCCCGGCATCCGTCCGCGCTCCCGCAGCGAACCTGCAGCAGCCCCGACTCCATGGAATTCCAATGACCGACACTCCCGGCCAGGCGCCCGCCCAGGCCCGACTCCTCCTCGGGCTCGGCGTCCTGCTCTTCGCCATCGGCCAGTCGCTGACCTTCATCATCGTGACGCCGCTGGCCCGCCAGGTCGGCTTCACGCCCCAGACCTTCGGCATCGCCCTGACGCTGGCCAGCGTGCCGCTGATCTTCGGGGCGCCGTTCTGGGGCAAGCGCAGCGACGTGATCGGCCGCAAGCCGGTGTTCCTCGTCGGGGATCATCGGCGCGGCCGCCGGCACCCTGCTCGTCGCGCTCGTCCTGCAGCTCGGCGTCAGCGGGATCGTCACCGGCTTCTGGCTGCTCGTGCTGTTCGCGCTGGCCCGGGCCAGCTACGGCTCGGCCGCCTCGGCCATCTACCCGGCGGCCACGGCCTACATGGTGGACGTCACCGACGTGCAGAACCGGGGCAAGGGGCTGGCCATCATCGGCGCCGCCAACGGCATGGGCTCGGTGCTCGGCCCCGTGATGGCGGGCGCGCTGGCGTTCTTCGGCCCGCTCGTGCCCATGTACGTGGCCTCGGCGATCGGCTTCGGCGGCGCCGTGATGGCCTGGTTCCTGCTGCAGGAGCCCGTCCGGCACGCCGACCCGCGCAACAAGGTCGCCATGAAGCTCAGCGACCGCCGCCTGCGGCCGCTTCCTCATCATGTGGTTCATCTTCTTCCTCACCTTCATGTCGCTGCAGCTCATCCTGAGCTTCTACCTGCAGGACGAGTACGGCGTCACCGACCCGAAGGACCTGGTGCGCCAGGCGAGCCTCATGCTGATCAGCATGGCGTCCATGATCGTGATCGTGCAGATCGGCGTGCTGCAGGTGGTGAAGGCCAGGCCGAAGACGCTGCTGCGCCTCCTCGGCCCGTTCTTCGTCATCGCCCTGATCATCATCGGCAACGCGCCGAACCTGTGGGTGATGGCCATCGGCTTCGCGGTGCTGGGCATGTCCTTCGCCTGCGCGAACCCGGGCATCAACGGCAGCGCGAGCATGTGCGTCGAGCCCTGGGAGCAGGGCGCGACCGCCGGCTTCCTCGGTGCGGGCAACACCCTCGGCGCGATCCTGGGGCCCATCGTGGGCACGCAGATCTACACGCACGTGGGCCATCACGGGCCCGATGATCGTGGGCGCGATCGTGCTCTCGCCGCTCAGCATCTACGCCTTCACGATCAAGGTGCCGGACAAGTGGGGCGGCTCGGGCAAGCCGCGGCCGAAGCCGGTCGTGGACGAGGCCGCGGGTGCGGCTACGCCGGCGTCCGGCCAGCCTGCCGCGACGTAGCTATCGGGTAGCGCCTCACCGCGGCACTTCCCAACCAAAGAGCGGGTTTCACGGCTTGCGCCACCGCGGGCCCCGTTTGTATCCTCGCCATACACATCGCAGGTGTATGACCGATGCGCACCAACATAGTCCTGGATCCGAAGCTGATCGCGCGCGCCATGAAGAAGGCAGGTGCGAGAACCATGCGCGAGACGATCGACATCGCGCTGCGTGAGTACGTGAGCAAGCCGGATTACGCCGCCCTCCTGAAGCTGGCCGGCAGCGGTACCGATCGATCCTGGGTACGATCCCAAGGCGGGAGACCGCGCGGTAGGCTCGGGCCGCTGAAGCGGCTGGAGCCTATGACGCCCGCAAGCCGGCGCGGAGGCGGCCGGGACGCCGGTGATCGTCGACAGCTCCGTGTGGATTGCTCATCTGCGCGGAACCGACTCCCCGGGTGCGCGCCGGCTGGCGTCGGCCCTGGCTGGACGGGAACCGATCCAGCTACCCGACATCATCCTTATGGAAGTACTGCGGGGCGCCGCCAGCCCCGGGGACTTCCTGCGCCTCGAGCGGGCGTTCCTGACGCTGCCCCGGTTCGTGCCGGCCGATCCCCGGCAACTCGCGCGCAACGCCGCGCACCTGTATGCGCGCTGCCGCTGGGCCGGCCTTACGCCCGGTAGCGGCAACGACTGCCTCATTGCCTGTTGCGCGATCGAGGCCCGGCAACCGCTGCTGCACGAGGATCAGGACTTCCGGTTGATTGCCCGGGTGAGCCAGCGTTGGTGCTGATGGGTTCGACGGCCAGCCTGGCGCCACATGAGCACCGCCAGCCACCCGGACCAGATGAGCACCAGCTGCAGGTAGACGGGAAAGAAGATCACGCCCATCACGAGGCCCGAGAACCCCGACAGGTAGCCGAACCAGCAGAAGCTCTTCGGCAGCATGCCCGGTCTTCAGGCCGCACCAGGACAGCTGCCAGGCAAACCAGCCGAGCCCCACCTGGGCCATGCAGTTGTAGACGATGCGGGAGATGCTGGCGGCCAGGTAGGCGCCCCGCTCCAGGTCGGGGTTCTGCGCGGCCAGCAGCTTCACGGCGCCGTTGCCGGCCACGTCCGCAATGCCGGTGAGGAAGAAGCCGATCGCCGGCGACGAAGCCGGCGCCCAGCAGCAGCCTGCCGGCCGCCGACCTGTAGTCGCGGAACATCTGCCGCCCCGTCAGTGCCAGGACCACGCAGGCGAAGCCGCTGGCGAAGTGCCCGAGGCCGGAGAGCGTCCAGGGCACCGAGCCGATCGCGTTCTTCAGCTTGTCCAGGTTGGCGTAGTCCACGGCCGGGTTCTTGAAGCCCAGGTACGTGGGCTCCACGTACAGCGCGTTGACGTTGTGGATCAGGAAGGCCAGGAAGATGACGGTGGCGGCCCAGGCGGCGTTGCGCTGGAGCGATTGCATGAGGTCCCCCCGGAAAACGGGGCCAGACTGCCTTTTTCCGGGGCGGCATCGCAATAAAATGCCGTCTGGCCATAAATAGATCTGACCCCATTTAATCCGGGCTAAACTGGCGCATGAAGATCCCCAAGGCACTCCAGCCGCTCATCGACGACGGCGTCATCGACGAGGTGCTCCGGCCGCTGAAAAGCGGCAAGGAAGCCTCCGTCTACATCGTCCGCTCCGGCGACACCATCCGCTGCGCCAAGGTCTACAAGGACATGGGCCAGCGCAGCTTCCAGCAGCGCGCGACCGTACCAGGAAGGCCGCCAGGTGCGCGGCAGCCGCCAGGCCCGGGCCATGGGCAAGAGCACCCGCTTCGGCCGCAAGGAGCAGGAGACGGCCTGGAAGAACGCCGAGGTGGACGCGCTGTACCAGCTGGCCGGCGCCGGCGTGCGCGTGCCCGAGCCCTACGGCTACTTCAACGGCGTGCTGGTGATGGAGATGATCACCGACGCCGAGGGCTTCTCCGCGCCCGGCCTCGGCGACGTCGAGCTGACGCCCGAGCAGGCCCGGGAGTACCACGCGTTCCTGATCGGCCAGATCGTGCGCATGCTGTGCGCCGGCCTGATCCACGGCGACCTCTCCGAGTACAACGTGCTCGTCGGCGCCCGAGGGCCCGGTGATCATCGACCTGCCCCAGGTCGTCAGCGCCGCCGGCAACAACAACGCCCGCGACGATGCTGATCCGCGACGTCAACAACATCTCCGCCACCCTCGGCCGCTTCGCGCCCGAGCTGCTGGCCACGCGCTTCGGCGAGGAGATGTGGGCGCTGTTCGAGCAGGGCCTGCTGCTGCCGGAGACGCCGCTCACCGGGGACGTTCGTCAGCGACGAGACGGCCGCCGACGTGGACGGCACGCTGCTCGCCATCGAGGACGCGCGGGAGGAGGCCATCCGCCGGCGCACTGGCCCGCGAGGCGGCCGAACTGTCATGAAGATCGAGCTGACGCCCCACGAGGCCCGGGTCATCGGCTGCCTGCTCGAAAAGGAAGTCACGACGCCGGAGCAGTACCCGCTGTCGATCAATGCCCTGACCAACGCCTGCAACCAGAAGAGCAACCGGGACCCGGTGCTGAACCTCACCGACGCGGCCGTGCAGCAGATCGTCGACGGCCTGATGAAGAAGCACCTGGTCAGCGACCGTTCCTCCGGCTACGGCGGCCGGGTGACCAAGTACAAGCAGACGTTCTGCAACTCGCGAGTTCGGCCTGCTGAAGTTCACGGACGTGGAGCGCGCCATCCTCTGCGAGCTCCTGGTGCGCGGGCCCCAGAGCGCGGGCGAGCTGCGCACCCGCTGCAACCGCATGGCCAGCATCGCCGACGTGGCCGGGATCGACACGGCGCTGCGCAGCCTGGCGGAACACGCCAGCGGCCCCTTCGTCGCCCGCCTGCCCCGCCTGCCCGGCACGCGGGATGCGCGCTACGGGCAGCTGCTGACCGGCGAGCACGTCGCGCGGCGATGACAGCGAGGAGCCGGCGGCTGTGCCGCCACCCGGCGAACCGCGCGGACCCAGCCTGGCCGAGCGCGTCCAGGCGCTGGAGGCCCAGGTGGCGGACTTGCAGCAGGCAGTGGCGGCACTGCAGCCGAAGGCTTCCTGAGCCCGGGCACGACGATGCGGCTCTTCGACTTCGACCGGGCGCCGAATCCGCGCCGCGTCCGCATCTTCCTGGCGGAGAAGCAGCTCGACATCCCGCGGGTGAACGTGAACCTGTACCGCAGGGAACAGCTGTCCCCGGAATTCCTCGCCATCAATCCCGGGCGGCACGGTGCCGGTGCTGGAAACCGACGATGGCACGTTCCTCACCGAGTGCGTGGCCATCTGCCGCTACCTGGAGCACCTGCAGCCGGAGCCCGCCGCTCTTCGGCGGCAATCCGCGCCAGGAAGCACTGACCCTGATGTGGGCGAACATCGTCGAGAACGACGGCCTGGCTTCGCCATCGCCGAGGTGCTGCGCAACCTGTCGCCGGGCTTCCGCGACCACGTGCTCCCCGGGCCCGTCCCCTACCCGCAGATCCCGGCGCTCGTCGCGCGCGGCCGGCAGCGCACGGAGCAGTTCTTCGACCGCGTCGAGCAGCAGCTGGCTGAAGAACCAGCACCTGGCCGGCGGCGACTTCTCCTTCGCCGACATCAGCCTGCTGGTGGCCGTGGACTTCGCCGGCTGGGTGGACATCGATCCCGCCCAGGGCAGGCCGGCGCTGCAGCGCTGGTACGGGCGGGTCGCGGCGCGGCCCAGCGCGGGGGCGTGAGGGGCGATACCCACTGTCAACGCGGCGGCGTCGCCCGCGGGACCGTCCCTCACCTTCAGCAGGCGGTAATCACCCAGGCGGAACCACTTGCGGGAGAGGATGAAGCCGGTCACGGCTCCGGGGAGAGGCTGGTGACCTCGTCGGTCATGTTCTTCCGGTAAAACGCGGTGCAGGTGGCGTTCTGCCAGACCGTCTTCTGCATCTTCCTTCTCATGCCGGCGACGTAGGCAGCCTGCAGGTCGGGCCGGGCATCGATGGCCTTGATGCCCGGGTCGCGCTTCACGGCGCAGATGGCCTGCACGATGTAGTCGGTGGCGACCTCCATGTAGGAAATCTGCGAGCTGTGGCCGGTGCCGGTGTTCGGGCCGTTCACCTTGAAGTAGTTGGGGTAACCGGCGACACGGTGATGCCCTTGTAGGAGACCGCCTCCCGTTCCCACTCGCGGTTGAGGTTGCGGCCGCCCAGCCCATCGCACCTGGAACGTCAGCGCCTTCCGCATGTCCGAATAGGCGAAGTAGCCCGTGGCGTAGACGATGACGTCCAGCGGGATGTCCCTGCCATCCTTCGTCCTGATGCCCTCGGGCGTGATGCAGTCGATCCCGCTGATATCCACCTCGACGTTGTCGCGGGCCAGCGCGGGAGATAGGCGTTGGTGGGTATGACCCGCCGGCAGCCCAGCTCGTAATCGGGCAGCATGTGCCGGCGCAATCTGCGTCCTTGATGTAGTCGTCCAGATTCTTCTGCAGCCGTCGCCGGTAGTAATCCTTCATGAGCCGGCTGAGGCCCGACAGGCCCGGATAGCGGCGAAAGGCGACGAACCGGAGGTCGTAGAAGGCAAAGACGAGCCAGACGGATGGCGTGCCGTATGCCCGGCAGCGTGCGCACGACACGCTCGACGGCGCCGTAACTGCCGGTCCGAGCGCGGCAGAATCCACTGGGCCTTGCCCATGAACAGGGTCAGCCGGGCCACCTTGCCGGCGATGGCGGGCACGATCTGGGCGCCCGAGCATCCCGAGCCGATCACGCCGACGCGCTTGCCCTCGATGGCGACGCGAGTGATCCCAGTGCCCGGAGTGGAACATCGGCCCCTGGAAGCTTTCGGCGCCCTTGATCCGGGGCGTGTGCGGATTCGCCAGCACGCCGCTGGTGTCGATCACGAAGCGGGCGGTGTAGCGCTCGCCCGATTCGGTCTCCACGTGCCACAGGCGATTCGCGCTCGTCGAAAGCGAGACGGGTCACGGTCTGGTTCGTGCGCGCCTGCTGGCGCAGGCCGAACTTTTCGATGATGTGGTTCGTGTAGGCGAGCAGCTCGCCCTGCGGGGCAAAGGACTTCTTGAACGGAAACGGCACGAACGAGATGCAATACAGGCTGGTGGGAACGTCCACCTCGGCGCCCGGATAGGAGTTCACCTGCCAGGTGCCGCCCAGCTCGGCGCTTCGTTCCAGCAGGACGAAGTCGTTGCAGCGGCCTTCCTGCAACCGGATGGCGGCCAGCAGGCCGGAGAACCCGGTGCCGATGATCA
>CAWBMW010000008.1:0-86573 GCA_963790015.1 uncultured Gammaproteobacteria bacterium | reverse complement strand
GAATTCACCGCCGCCACCGAAATGGCGAGGTTGTAAATAATGCTCGTGACCGCGGACCAGAGCGGCAGCGGCGGCAATCGCTCCGTGTCCACCGGAACCACGATCGTGTCTCCCGGACGGATCAGGCTGCCATCGTTCCGGAACCACCGGCTGCCGGAGCCAGCCACGACGCGGCCGCTGGCCTGGACCACGTAAATCCGGCTCCTGTCGGCCTTCTGGGTGGTGCCTCCGCTCAGGTTCACGTAGTCGTTGCGGGCCAGTTCCGGCTGGTAGAGGTGGGAGGTGACGGTCTGGACTTCGCCGAGGACGGTGACTTCCTGGCTGCGGCGGGGCACCAGGAGGCGATCCTCGTCCTTCAGCAGGATATCCACGCTGGATCCCGCGTCCGCCATCAGGCTCGGCAGGTCGATCGCCAGCCGGCCCACCGGCTCCGCGTTCCGCAACTCGGTCAGCAGGGACTGCCCGATGGTCAGGGACTGGGTGCCGCTCTGGACGGCCGTGGGTGCCGCCCGGCTGTTCTGCACGGCGATGGTCGCCAGGTCCTTCTCGAGGCGGTCGGCCAGGGCGGCAATCTGCCTCGCCTCCCGTTCCCGCAGTTCCCGCCGGGTGAACACCACGCCTTCGGCGAAGGCCAGATCGGTCAGGCCACCGGCACGTTCAATGACCTGCGCCAGGGTCTCGCCGCGCTGGATGGCATAGCGGCCGGGATAGAGGACTTCACCTTCAATGGTGATGATCTCCCGCTCTCCCCAGTCGGGCACCCGCTTGATCGTCAGCAGGTCGAAGGACTGCAGTTCCAGGTCCGCCGCCGGATCGCCGGCCAGGGCGGCCGCCAGGTCGATGGGCACCATCGCCGTGCGGCGCGCCTCGCCATTCACCACCTCGTAACGCGCCAGTTCCGCCGAGGCCGCCAGGGCGGCCTCGTCCAGGCTGCCGCCCGCGCGCACCAGGTCGGACACCCGCATGCCCGCTTCCAGCGGGTAGGCGCCCGGCTGCCGGACGCTGCCATCCACATTGACGACCTGCGTGGGACTGGCGCTGGTGCTCTGCCGCTTCAGGTCCGCCAGCAGCGGGCGCCAGCTGCACGGCGCGATCCGCCTCCAGGTCGAAGACGAACACCTGGTCGCGGGGATTGAGCACCGGATTGGCCGCCGATGACGGGGCCCGCCAGGCCGCCGCCAGGTCCGCCGAGAGGGCGACGACCTGCCGGTCCGGGGACGACTCCCTCCGGATCAGCACGTAGTTGAGGTCCGCGTTCGGCCGGAGGTCCTCCACGCCCGGGATGAGGTCGGTCAGGCGCGAACCGACGCGGAACTGGGTGGCGCCCGGCCGGTAGACGTGGCCGGCCAGCGTCACCGTGTCGCGCATTGTTGGGCGCACCGCATCGATCCGCAGGATGTCCCCGGAACGCAATGGGGTATTGCGCCCGGCGTCGGTGGCGAGGTCGACGTTGACCAGCACGCGACCTTCACGGGGATCGATGCGCTCGATCACCGCCAGTTGCGGCGCCGCCTCCGGCCGCAGGCCCCCGCCCAGCGCCACCAGGTCGCCCGCCGTCGCGTCGCCCTTGAACTCGTAGATCGCCGGCCGGCGGATTTCGCCAGTGACCCCGGCCGTCGGGCCGACAGGGGGAATGAACAGCACGTCACCGGAAAGAATGCGCGCATCGTTGCGCGAATCACCCCGGAGCAGGAGGTCGTACAGATCCAGGCTGGCGACGGTGCGGCCGTTGCGCTTCAGCTGGATGGTGCGCAACGACCCGTCCAGGGTGGGGCCCCCGCTCGCCAGCAGGGCGTTGGTCATCGTCGACAGGCCGCTGATGGTGAAGGAACCCGGCTTTTGCGCCTCGCCGGTCACGAGGACACGCAGGGAGCGCAGGGAGCCCAGGCCGACGACGGCGCGTGTGCCGATCATCTGCTCGGCGACCGTTTCCTCGATGAGCTTCCGCAGTTCGTTGAAGGGCATGCCCGCGACGGTGACCGGACCCAGCTCCGGGAAGCGGATCTCGCCGTCACGGCCGACCACCAGCGAGTAGTTGCCCTTGACGTTGCCGATGAGCTGGACCTTGACCGTGTCACCCGGGCCAATCGCGTACTCGGGCGGGACGGGTATGTCGTCGACCGGCGCGAAGGTCGTCGGCACCCGGGCAAACACCCCGTAGCCGAAGGGCTTCAGGGCATCGATGCCGATGGGCTCGAGCCCCAGCAGGGTGACCTTGACGTCGAGGCCGGCGAGAGCGGGCTCCAGCAGGAGGCGCTCAGTGGCCTCCTTGGCGGTGAGGCCGGCCAGCGGAATCGGGTTGGACAACCCCGGCATGCGCAACTGGCCCAGCTTGTCGAGCTTGTACGGATTGCCCGCCAGGGTCCGCTGGCGGATCAAAGCGGCCCCGGCGGCCAGCGGCCGGGCCTCGTCTGGCTCGTCGTCGTCCGGCAGCTGGAGATCGAGCAGGACCGTGTCGCCGCCCCGGATCAGGTCCTTCTCGGCCAGCTCCTTCACGGACTTGAGCGCGGACTGCAGGTCGTCGGGGACTCCGGCCTGCGGTGACCGGGTGCCGGCGCCGTCCGCGCCCGATCTGCCCTCGGCACCCTCGGCACCCTCGTCCGCCCCGTCGCCGGCCAGCCCGAACTGCTCCAGCAGGGCCTGCTGCTGCTCCGGCGGCAGGTTCTGGAACATCTTGATCTGGTCGGGGGTCGGGGTTGGCGTCTGGGCACCGGCCGGGGGGACGGCGGCCGCAGAGAAGGCAAGAGGAATGTGCATAGCCGGGAGGTCGCGCCTGAAGGCGCTCCTACGCGAGCGTTCCGTGCTCCTGTCGCGTCAAGCCTGCAACCCCGCCGAAATCCCCGGCAAAGCTTACAGAAATCGCCCTCAGCTGTCCCTAACCCATTGGCGGATGACCCGCCCCACGGGCGGCAGGCCCTCGCCCGTCGGGGATTCCAGTGCGGCGTGCATCCCCGTGGCCAGCTGCTTGCCGAGCTCCACGCCCCACTGGTCGAAGGGATTGATGCCCCAGATGCAGGCCTGCACGAAGACCTTCTGCTCGTAGAGGGCGATCAGGAAGCCGAGGCTGCGCGGGTCGAGGCGCCGGAGCAGCAGCACGTTGCTGGGGTGGTTGCCAGGATGGACCTTGTGGGGCGCCAGGCGCGCCACCTCGTCGGGGGCTCCTGCCCTTCGCCGCCAGCTCGGCCCGGGCCGCCGCCAGCGTGTAACCCCGGGCAAAGGCCTCGGCCTGGGCCAGCAGGTTCGCGAGGCCGACCAGGTGCTGGTCCGCGTAGGGGCTCGAGCCCTCGACGGGCGCGATGAAATCGGCGGCGAAGTTCGCCGTGCCCTGGTGGAGGAGCTGGAAGAACGAGTGCTGGGCATTGTTGCCCGGCTCGCCCCAGATGCACCGTGCCGGTGGCCCAGCGCACCGGCTGGCCGTCCCGGGTGACGCCCTTGCCGTTGCTCTCCATCTCGAGCTGCTGCAGGTAGGCCGGGAAGCGGTGCAGCCGGGCGTCGTAGGGCAGGATCGCCTGGCTCGTGGTGCCCTGCAGGTTCTGGTTCCAGACGGCGATCAGGCCGAGCAGCACGGGCAGGTTGTCCGCCAGCGGCGCCGTCCGGAAATGCTCGTCCAGCTCGTGCCCGCCGGCCAGCAGGTCGCGGAAGTGGTCGCTGCCGATCGCGATGGCGATGGCGAGCCCGATGGACGACCAGAGCGAGTAGCGGCCGCCGACCCAGTCCCACATCCGGAAGCGGTGCGCCTCGGCGATGCCGAATCTGTCCATCGCCGGCGCGTTGACCGACACGGCGACGAAGTGCCGGGCGACGGCCGCCTCCCCCAGCTGGCCCAGGAACCAGGTGCGGGCCGCGTTGGCATTCAGCGCGGTCTCCCAGGTGACGAAGGTCTTCGAGCAGATGATGAAGAGGGTCTCGGCGGCCGGCACCGTGGCCAGCACGTCGGCGAGTTGCGTGCCGTCCACGTTCGACACGTAGTGCAGGCGCACCTCCGGCGTGCAGAATTCCCGCAGGGCCTCGCTGGCCATGACGAGGCCCAGGTCCGATCCGCCGATGCCGATGTTGACGACGTGCCGGATGCGCGCTCCCGTCGAGCCCCGGAACTCGCCCGAGCGGATCGTGTCCGCGAGGGCCAGCATGCGCTCGCGCTCGGCCGCGATTTCCACGCGGATATCCGCGCCGTTCACCAGGAGCGGCGGGCTCTCCGGGCCGCGCAGGGCCATGTGCTGGGCGGGACGGTTCTCGGTCGGGTTGACCACCTCGCCCGCGAACAGCGCCTGGATCCGGCGCGGCAGCTCCCGCTCGCCCGCGAGGGCGACCAGCAGTTCGAGGGTGTCGGTCGTGAGCCGGTTGCGGGAGAAATCCAGCAGGCAGCTGCCGTGCTGGCGGGAGAACGCCTCGAAGCGCCCGGGCTGGTCGAGGAGATCCCGCAGGTGGGTCCCGGAGAGGGCCTCGGCGTGCCGCTGCAGGGCCGTCCAGGCCGGTGCCTGGAGCAGGTCGTCCGCCATGGGATCACTCCTCTAGAGGGTGATCTTATGGTAGTCGAGATACCAGTCCACGAAACGGCTGACGCCGACCTCCACGGGCGTGGCGGGCCGGTAGCCCACGTCGGTGACGAGGTCCTCCACGTCGGCCCAGGTGTCGGGCACGTCGCCCTGCTGGAGGGGCAGCAGGTTCTTCTCGGCCTTGCGGCCGAGCCGCTGCTCCAGCACCTCGATGTAGCGCATGAGGTCCACGGGCTGGGCATTGCCGATGTTGTACAGCCGGTACGGCGCCTTGCTGGTGCCCGGATCGGGACGGTCCGAATCCCAGGCCGCGTTGCCGGTGGCGACGTGGTCCAGCGCGGCCACGACGCCGCCGACGATGTCGTCCACGTAGGTGAAGTCCCGCCGGTGGTTGCCGTAGTTGAAGACGTCGATGGGCTTGCCGGCGAGGATGTTCCGGGTGAACAGGAACAGCGCCATGTCCGGCCGGCCCCAGGGGCCGTACACGGTGAAGAACCGGAGCCCGGTCACCGGCAGCCCGTAGAGGCTGGCGTAGGTGTGGGCCATGAGCTCGTTGGCCTTCTTGGTCGCCGCGTAGAGCGACAGGGGATGGTCCACGTTCTGGTGGACGGAGAACGGCATCTTCGTGTTCGCGCCATACACCGAGCTGGTGGACGCGTAAACGAGGTGCTGGACGCCGTGGTGCCGGCAACCTTCCAGGACGTGGAGCGTGCCGACCACGTTGCTGTCCACGTAGACGTGCGGATTCTCGATGGAGTACCGGACACCGGCCTGGGCACCCAGATGCACCACCCGGTCGAAGCGCTCGGCCTTGAACAGGGCCTCCATGCCTTCCCGGTTCGCCAGGTCGAGCAGCACGAAGCGGAAGCGCGGCTCCTTCTGCAGGACGGCGAGGCGCGCCTTCTTCAGGTTGACGTCGTAGTAGTCGTTGAGGTTGTCGAGGCCGACGACTTCGTCGCCCCGCGCGAGCAGGTGCCGCGCCGTGGTGGAGCCAATGAAGCCGGCGGCTCCCGTGACGAGAATCTTCATCGGGCGTTCTTCACTCAGAGCCGCGCATCGACCTGGTCGGCCGGGAGCAGGCTCTTGATGTCGTAGAGCACGTGCTCGGGACGGCCCCAGGCGTGAATGGCCTCGGGCGGCATGTCCCGGAACTGGTTGTGGGCCACGGCCAGGACGATGCCGTCGTACTGGCCGGCACCCGGGGCGTTGGTCAGGATCTCGAGGCCGTACTCGTGCTTCACCCCGTGGGCATCCGCCCAGGGATCGTAGACGTCCACCGTCGCCCCGTAGGACTTCAGTTCCTGCACCACGTCCACGACCCGCGTGTTGCGCACGTCGGGACAGTTCTCCTTGAAGGTGATGCCCAGCACCAGGATCCTCGACCGGGGCAGGCTCATGCCCCGCTTCACCATGAGGCGGATGACCTCGGTGGCCACGTAGAGCCCCATGTTGTCGTTGATGCGCCGGCCGGCCAGGATCATCTCCGGGTGGTAGCCCATCTCCTGGGACTTGTGGGTCAGGTAGTAGGGATCGACGCCGATGCAGTGGCCGCCGACGAGGCCGGGCCGGAACGGCAGGAAGTTCCACTTGGTGCCGGCGGCCTGCAATACCTCGAGCGTGTCGAGGCCCATGCGGTTGAAGATCAGGGCCAGCTCGTTGATCAGCGCGATGTTCACGTCGCGCTGGGTGTTCTCGATGACCTTGGCGGCCTCGGCCACGCGGATGCTCGACGCCGGGTAGGTGCCCGCGGTGATGATGCGGCCGTAGAGGGCGTCGACGAATTTCGCGGCGTCCGGCGTGGAGCCCGAGGTGATCTTGCGGATCGTGGTGAGCCGGTGCTCCTTGTCGCCCGGATTGATGCGCTCCGGGCTGTAGCCGACGAAGAAATCCTGGTTCAGCTTCAGGCCGGACACCTGCTCGAGGATGGGCGCGCAGTCCTCCTCCGTGCAGCCGGGATAGACCGTGGACTCGTAGACCACGATGGCCCCCTTGCCGAGCACCTGGCCGACGGTGCGGCTCGCCGAACGAAGCGCGCTGATGTCCGGGCGCTTGGCGGCGTCGATGGGCGTGGGGACGGTCACGATGTAGACATCCCGCCCCCGCAGGGCCTCGAGCTGGGTCGTGAATTTCAGGTGCTTCGCCGCCTTGAGTTCCTCGGCGTCCGTCTCCAGGGTGAAGTCGCTGCCGGCCTCGAGGTCCGCGATGCGCTTCGGATCGATGTCGAAGCCGACGGTATCCAGGTGCCGGCCGAACTCGACGGCCAATGGCAGGCCCACGTAGCCGAGGCCGATGATGGCGACTTTCGCGTCGTCTATCTTCTTGAACTTATTCATTTTGTCGTTCCACTTGGCGCTGTTCCGGAGCCTGCAGATTCTCGCCGGCGACGGGGTTCGGGGGCCAACACACCCGTCACACTACAGCAGAAACGTGACGGCCAGCAGGGCCGTGCCGGTCATGGTAACGGTGTACGGCAGTGCCATCCAGACCATGCCCCCGTAGGACAGGCGGATCAGCGGGGCCAGCGCCGAGGTCAGGAGAAACAGGAATGCGGCCTGGCCATTCGGCGTGGCGACGCTGGCGATGTTCGTGCCCGTGTTGATGGCTACCGCCAGCAGATCGAACTGCTCCCGGCCAATGAGCCCCGCCGTCAATGCCTCCTTCGCCTGGGTGATGTAGACCGTGCCCACGAACACATTGTCGCTGACCGCCGACAACAGCCCCGCAGCAACGAAGTACATGACCACCTGCAGCCGGCCCTCCAGGGTGAGTACCCAGTCCGTGAAGGGCGAGAACAGGCCCTGATCCTGGATCACGGCGACGATCGCGAAGAAGACCACCAGCAAGGCGGTGAACGGCAGGGCAGACTCGAAGGCATGGCCGAGACGCTGCTCCTCCACGACGCCGGTGAACGCGGTCGCCAGGACGATGACCAGAAGACCGATCAGGCCCACCTCGGCCAGGTGCAGGGCCAGGGCCACGATGAGGATGCCGGCGGTCAGCGCCTGCACCACCAGGGCTGCCCGGGCGCGGCGGGTTCGGGACTCAGCCGCGCGCCGCTCGTGCTCGTCGAGCACGCGGCGCACGGCCGGACTCAGTTCCGTCCCGTAGCCGAACCAGCCCGTGCTCTCGAGCAGCAGGCAGGTCAGGAGGCCGACGGCGAGCACCGGCAGCGACACCGGGGCGACACGGACGAAGAACTCCAGGAACTCCCAGCCGGCCACCTTGCCGATCAGGAGGTTCTGCGGCTCACCGACCAGGGTGGTGACGCCGCCGAGTGCCGTGCCAACCGCGGCGTGCATGACCAGGCTGCGGAGGAACCCGCGGAACTGGTCCAGGTCCTGGCGGTGCAGTTCCGGCACCGTGCCGTCGTCGATCCACCCGTCGCTGACGGCGTCGCGCTGCCCCGACGCCACGCGCTGGTAGATCCGGTAGAAGCCTTCGGCCACCGCGATGACCATCGCGGTCACGGTCAGTGCATCCAGGAACGCGGAAAGGAAGGCGGCCATTCCGCAGAACAGGAGCGACAGCAGCCGCTTGGACCGGACCCCCAGGAGAATCCGGCCGAACACGAAAAGGAGCATGTCCCGGAGGAACCAGATGCCCGCCACCACGAAGATGAGCAGCAGGATCACCGGGAAGTTGTGCTCGGTTTCCCGGTACACGGCCTCCGGAGTCGTCAGCCCGATGACCACGGCCTGGATGGCCAGCAGGCCGCCCGGCTGCAGGGGGTAGCACTTGAGGGCCATCGCCAGGGCAAAGATGAACTCCGCCACGAGCAGCCAGCCGGCCACGAACGGCCCCAGCGTGAGGGCCACGATGGGATTCAGCACCAGGAAGCCGACGATGGTCAGCTTGTACCAGTCCGGGGCGTGGCCGAGAAAGTTGCCAGCCAGCGCCTGCCCGACCGACTCCCTCATCCCGCCGGGCTGCCGAAGCGTCGCCAGAGGGTCTTGCCGCCGCTCTGCTTGTCCAGAAGCGCCAGGTACCGTTCGTGCTCCGCGAGCTCGTCAGCCGACGCGCGGATCACGGCGAGCCGGAGCCCGTCACGGGCCACGGCACGCGCAGGCGTCTGGCTCAGGGTCGCCTGGCCTGCATTCTGATCGAGCAGCAGCGTCGCCTGGCCGCCAGTCATGGCCAGGTACACATCCGCCAGCAGCTGGGCATCCAGCAGCGCGCCGTGGAATTCGCGGCCCGTGTTGTCCACGGCGTAGCGCTTGCAGAGGGCGTCCAGGCTGTTGCGCTGCCCGGGGTGCAGCCGGCGCGCGAGCACCAGCGTGTCCACGACCGTGCAGATCCCCGGGATCCGCGGTGCATCTGCACCAAGCGCCTTGAGCTCGGCGTTGAGGAACCCCACGTCGAAGTCGGCGTTGTGGATGATGAGTTCGGCGTCGGCCACGAAATCCAGGAACTCCCGCGCCACGTCCACGAAGCGCGGCTTGCCGGCCAGCATCTCGGCGGAGATGCCGTGCACCTCCTGGGCGCCCGGGTCGATCTCCCGGTCTGGCTGCAGGTAGTGATGGAGCGTGCGGTGCGTGCGCCGGCGATTCACCAGTTCCACGCAGCCCAGCTCGATGATCCGGTGCCCCTTCTCCGCCTCGAGGCCGGTCGTTTCGGTGTCCAGCACGATCTGTCGCATTGTTTCGTCCCGGAGCCTGCTACTTCAAGACGTCTTCCGGCGTACGCGCCGCGGCCAGGATGTCATCGAGCCCGCGATTGGCGAGCGCGTCGGCGCGCTCGTTCTCGGCATGCCCGGAATGGCCCTTGACCCAGTGCCACTCCACCTGATGGCGCGCGGCTGCTTCTTCCAGCCGGCGCCAGAGATCCTCGTTCTTGACGGGCTTGCGGGCGGCGGTTCGCCAGCCCGTCGCCTTCCACCGGGGCAGCCACTCCCCGATGCCCTTTCTCAGGTACTCGGAGTCGGTATAGACCGCGACCGAGCAGGGCCGCGTCAGCGCCTGGAGGCCTTCGATGGCTGCCATGAGCTCCATGCGATTGTTCGTGGTGGACAGCGCCCCGCCGCAGATCTCCCGCTCCTGCCCCTTGGCCCGGAGAAGCACGCCCCACCCGCCCGGTCCCGGATTGCCGCGGCAGGCGCCGTCGGTGTAGAGCACCACCTCCGTCACGCCACGTTCCGGGTCGTCGGATTGACGAGGCTGCCCACGAGCTGCGGGCGGCGGCGGAAGGCGGGACGGATCGGTGTGACGGTGAATACTTCCTTGCGTGCCACGAGGAGATAGCAGCTGGCCAGTGGGTTCCAGCGCCGGAAGCGCGCCGGGGAGTCCCGCCACTCCCGGCCATCCGGGCTCCTCCCGCCGGCGCCATCGTCGGCTGGCGGTTCGCTGGAACCGAACCTGCGATAGAAGGGAGCGGCGATGTGATGGAAACGTGCCGGCTCGACGAAGTAATCGAGGAGGTGGAGCCAGTCCCGCAGGCGGTACTCCGAAACGAGGCGCTGGGTACCCGCAGGGAATCTCCGGCCCGACAGGTAGTGGCGCCCCCCCCACCACCCCCAGGCATTGAAGCCGGCAACCACCACGTGCCCGTCGGGCCTGAGGACGCGGTCGACCTCGCGGAGCACGGCGTGGGGATCCTCGGTCGATTCGAGGATGTGCGGCAGGAACACGGCATCTACGGAGTCCGTCGCCACGGCGAGGTCTTCCGGGGCGCTCACGAAATCCACGCCGGGACCCCGCTTCCCAGCCACGACGGCATAACGCCGGGTGCGGGCATACCGGCGAAACAGCGACGGGTCGCCCCAGGCACCGATCTGCAGGAACTGGTCGCCGAAGATGTTCTCGAAGGCGCCGGCAACCTGCCGGGACTCCTCGCGCAGCAGCGCCGTGCCAGTGCCTGTCTCGAGCCAGTGCGAACGCATGGCCCTATATTAGCCCAGGCGCGGCGCTGGCTTTACAATGCGGGCCTTCGTACATCGCGGAAGTGAGACACGCATGGGATTTCTGGCCGGAAAACGCGCGCTGATCACCGGGGTCGCCAGTGAGCGGTCCATCGCGTGGGGCATTGCGCAGGCAATGGCCCGGGAGGGCGCCAGCCTCGCCTTCACGTACCAGTCGGAGCGGCTCGGCGAACGGGTGCGCGAAATGGCCGCGGAGACGGGGTCTGCCATCTGCCTGCCGCTGGACGTCGCGAGCGACGACGAGATCAGGCGCATGTATGACGGGCTCGCGGCGAGCTGGACCAGCGTGGATGTCATCGTGCACTCCGTGGCCTTCGCTCCCCGGGACCAGCTGGCTGGCAGCTATCTGGAATCCGTCACTCGCGAGGGCTTCCAGATCGCCCACGACATCAGCAGCTACAGCTTCGCAGCCCTGGCCAAGTACGGCCGGCACCTGCTCTCCCCCACCTCCGCCCTGCTGACGCTGACCTACCTCGGTGCCGTGCGGGCCATCCCCCACTACAACGTCATGGGGCCGGCCAAGGCCAGCCTGGAGGCCAACGTGCGCTTCATGGCGGCCGAACTGGGCGCCGTGGGCGTGCGGGTCAACGGCATCTCCGCCGGCCCCATCAAGACCCTGGCAGCGGCCGGCATCGGGGGCTTCCGGTCCAAGCTCGAGTACGTGGCGAATGCCACGCCGATTCGTCGCAACGTGACCATCGAGGACGTGGGCAACGCCGCCGCCTTCCTGTGCTCGGACCTGGCCGCCGGCATCACCGGCGAAATACTCTACGTGGATGGCGGCTTCAGCCAGGTTGGCATGAGCCTCTAGGGCCGGGCCGGCCGCCGCCAGGGCTAGGGCGCCTCGTCGTCCCCGGCCTTGAAGAGGTCGGGCGCCACGACCACGTCGGCCGACTCCCGCAGGTGGGCCGCCAGCGCCTCGGTCTCGCTCGCGGCGGTCCGCTGGGCAAAGGCGATCTTGCGCTCATCACGCTGCTGCTGCGGAATGAGTTCCGGCTCACCCGGCACCACGGACCGGATCTGGAAGACCGCATAGGCGCCGCCGGCAAGGCTCGCGCCCTGCACGACCGGCTTGCCCTCGGGCTTGGGCGCCCGGAAGACGGCAGCCAGGAGATCCGGCGGCACGGCGGGCGACCGGCGCGTCAGGGGCCCCGCCTCCGTGAGCTTGAGTCCTTCCGACGCCACCACGGCTGCCAGATCTTCGCCCGCCTGCGCGCGCTGGACGATCTTCCCGCCCCGGCTCGTCGCCTCGGTCGTGGCCCGGAGCGTGCGCAGCCGATCGACGATCTCGGCCCTCACCTGCTCGAGCGGCACTGCGGTTGGCTGCCTGTGCTCGGCAACCCGGGCAACGATGGCGCGCGAGTCATCCAGCTCGATCAGCGGCGTGTTCTCGCTGCCCTCGAGCACGCCGGGGGAGAAGACCGCGGTAATCAGGTTCGGGTTGTTGCCCAGCGGTCCGCCGCCCGCGCGGGTGAAGCCCGCATAGCGCCGAACCGCCAACCCGGTGTCCCGGGCCACGGGCTCCAGGGAAGTCGGATTCTCCAGCGCCAGATCATCCAGGCGCTCGGCGAGGGCGTAGAACTCGTCCTGGGCCTTTTGCCGGCGCAGTTCGTCGGCCAGCTGGTCACGCACCTGCTCGAAGCTCTTCCCGGCACCCGGGCGCAGTTCGTCGAGCCGGATGATGTGATAGCCGAATTCGGTCTTGACCGGTGGTGACGTCTCACCGACCTGGAGGGCGAAGAGGGCCTTGTCGAAGGCCTCGACGTAGTTGCCCGGAGCGGCAAATCCCAGGTCTCCGCCCCGGCTGGCCGAGCCGGGATCGCTCGAGTACTGGGCAGCCAGGGCAGCGAAGTCCCCGCCACTGGCCAGCTTGCCGGCAATGTCGTCAGCCAGGGACCTGGCGGCCGACTCGGTGCGGCTCTCGTCCACCGCGATCAGGATGTGCCGCGCCCGCCGCTCTTCCTCGGTGCGAAAGCGCGTGGGATCCGATTCGTAGGCCTTGCGCAATGCCTCCTCATCGGGGGTGTAGTCCTTCGCCATGTCCTGCAGCACGACCTCCAGGTACTCGATGGTGGCGCTTTCCGGGGACTGGAACTGGCTGGCGTTGGCCGCGTAGTAGGCCTGCACGTCGGTGTCGCTGACGATGATTCCCGCCCCCAGCACGCGGGGATCGAAGAGCACGTAGGCGACGTCCCTGCGCTCCTGGTCGAGGGCGATCAGCCGGCGGAACTCGGTCGGGGTGAAAAAGGAGCTCTCGATGAGGCCTTCCTGCAGCTGGCGGACGGCGAGCAGGGCCTGCTGCTCCTTCTCGAAGGCCGTCGGCGTGATCCCCTGGGACGCCAGCGTGGCGTCGTACGCAGGCTTCGAGAACTGGCCGCCGACCTGGAAGACGGGGAGACTGCGCACGTAGTCGATCGACCGGGGCGGCGCCGACCCTGAAGCCGGCGTCACGGACGTACTGGGTGACGGCGCGATTGAGCACGAGGCCGTCGAGCGCCTGGCGCTTGATTTGCTCCTCCGCCTCTGGCGGCAATTGCCCACCGCAGCCTGCTGCTCGGCCACGAGCTGGTTCTGGTACACGCGCTGGAAATCCACGGACGGGATTTCCTCGCCGTTGACCCGGGCCGCGAAGCCCGAGGACGTTACCGTGAAATCGCTGCTGACGAAGGTGAGCGCCAGCGGCACTGCAATGATGAGGAGAACGGCGAAGGCCACCCAGCCCTGGAGCTTCTCCCGAATATTCTGCAGCATCGACTTGCGCGTTACTGTTGGTGGCGGAGTGGACGGGACTCGAACCCGCGACCCCCGGCGTGACAGGCCGGTATTCTAACCAACTGAACTACCACTCCACTCTTGATTTGAATCAGGCAAAAATTCACGCAAGTCCATCGTCCGGGCTGGTGGGTGCTGAGGGGCTCGAACCCCCGACCTTCGCCTTGTAAGGGCGACGCTCTTCCAGCTGAGCTAAGCACCCCTCCGGGCCAAGCTGCCGACTGCCGGTCAGGCGCGCCTGGCAAGGCATCTAAACGTCAGCGCCCCGTGCCGGCAGCAGTGTGCCAGTACGGGGCGCCTGGTCGTCAGCGCTCCGGCAATGGCCGCCTAGTTTACGGCATCCTTCAGAGCCTTCCCAGCCTTAAAGCCAGGAACTTTGCTCGCCGAAATCTGGATCGTCTCACCCGTTCGGGGATTCCGGCCCTGCCGGGCAGCCCGGGTCTTCACGGCAAAGGTCCCGAAACCGACCAGCGACACCTGCTTGCCAGCCTTCAGGGCCTTCGTGACGGCGCTAATGACCGCATCCACCGCACGCGTCGCATCGGCCTTCGACAGCCCCGCGTCGTCCGCAACCACTTCGATCAAGTCACCCTTGTTCATCAACATACCTTCAGCATTAGACGAGTTACTCCCTCGCCACTGATTCCACGGTCGACCAATCCGCCCCGGACAAAGCCCCTCGTCGAGCTCATCGGGGTTGTTTCAGCCTGGTGATTTCAGTGACGTCCCCTAAATCCGGTGACGGTCGCTGCAAGAAAAGCCGCAGCCAGACGCAATTCAAAAACCTTATACCAAGGCAGAAAAACGGCTGTCAACCGCGGTTCCCGGTCCCTGAAGCAAAAATCCCCGGAAATTCGAGCCATTTCTCAGTGTGCCCGCACCCCGGTGTCCGCCGCCTCCGGCGGGCCTTGCTGGCGTCATCGCCGGCAATCGGCCGGCCGACGGCCTTGGGAGCCGGCATGTTCTGCAGCGTCAGCTGCAGGACCTCATCGATCCATCGCACCGGAACAATGTTGAGCTTGTCCTTGATGTTTTTCGGGATATCCACCAGGTCCTTCTCGTTGTCCCGGGGAATCACGCACCGTCGCGATCCCGCCACGGTGGGCCGCCAGCAGCTTCTCCTTCAGGCCGCCGATCGGGCAGCACCTCGCCACGCAGGGTGATCTCGCCGGTCATGGCGACGTCGCATCGGACCGGAATGCCCGTCAGCGCCGAGACCAGCGCCGTGCACATGCCGATACCGGCGCTCGGCCCGTCCTTGGGTGTCGCGCCTTCCGGCACGTGAATGTGCAGGTCGAGCTTCTGGTGGAAATCCTCGTCGATCCCCAGCAGCGCGGCCCGGCCGCGGACGATGGTCGTCGCCGCCTGGATGGACTCCCGCATGACCTCGCCGAGCTGGCCGGTATTGATCAGCTTGCCCTTGCCGGGCACGACGGCAGCCTCGATCGTCAGCAATTCGCCGCCGACTTCCGTCCACGCCAGGCCGGTGACCTGACCGACCTGATTGGTCTCCTCGGCACGGCCGTAGCGGTAGCGGCGCACGCCCAGGTACTTGTCGAGGCCCTTCGGCACCACGTGCGTGGCCTTCGTCTCGGGCTTCAGCAGATGCTGCTTGACGACCTTCCGGCAGATCTTGGCAAGTTCCCGCTCCAGGTTCCGGACGCCGGACTCGCGGGTGTAGTAACGGATGATGTCGCGGATCGCCGAGTCGGAGATGGAAAGCTCGCCGCTCTTCAGGCCGTTGGCCTTCATCTGCTTGGGCGCCAGGTAGTTCCGGGCGATATTGAGCTTCTCGTCCTCGGTGTAGCCCGGGATGCGGATCACTTCCATGCGATCGAGCAGCGGCGCCGGGATGTTCAGCGTGTTGGCCGTGCAGACGAACATGACCTCGGACAGATCGAAGTCCACCTCGAGGTAGTGATCGTTGAAGCTGGCATTCTGCTCCGGATCCAGCACCTCGAGCAGCGCCGAGGACGGATCGCCGCGGAAGTCCGTGGACATCTTGTCCACTTCGTCGAGCAGGAACAGCGGATTGCGCACGCCGGTCTTCGCCAGATTCTGCACGATCTTGCCCGGCATGGAACCGATGTAGGTGCGCCGGTGACCGCGGATCTCGGCCTCGTCACGCACGCCGCCCAGCGACATGCGCACGAACTTGCGATTGGTAGCCCGGGCAATGCTCTGCCCGAGGGATGTCTTGCCGACGCCCGGCGGCCCCACCAGGCAGAGGATCGGGCCCCTTGAGCTTCTTCACCCGCTGCTGGACGGCCAGGTACTCGAGGATGCGTTCCTTGACCTTGTCCAGGCCGAAGTGATCCTTCTCGAGCACCTGCTCGGCATCGCCCAGCTCCTGATTGACGCGCGTGCGCTTGCGCCACGGCGCCTTCAGCAGCCAGTCCACGTAGTTGCGCACCACGGTCGCCTCGGCGGACATCGGCGACATCATCTTCAGCTTGTTCAGCTCTGACGTGGCCTTGTCCCGGGCCTCCTGCGGCATGCCGGCACGGGCGATGCGCTGCTCGAGCTCGGCGATCTCGTTCGGGGCATCTTCCATGTCCCCGAGCTCCTTCTGGATCGCCTTCATCTGCTCGTTCAGGTAGTACTCGCGCTGACTCTTCTCCATCTGCTGCTTGACGCGGCCGCGGATCCGCTTCTCGATCTGCAGCATGTCGATCTCGGTCTCGATGAGCGTCATGACGTGCTCGAGCCGCTCGCGAACAGTCTCGATCTCGAGCACCTTCTGCTTCTGCTCGAGCTTGAGGGCCATGTGGGCGGCGACGGTATCGGCGAGACGTCCCGGCTGGTCGATGCCCGCCAGGGAGGTCAGGATCTCGGGCGGAACCTTGCGGTTCAGCTTGACGTAGTTCTCGAACTGGGAAATCAGCGAGCGCTTGAGCACGTCGGCTTCGCGGCGTCGTGACGTCGAGCTTGTCCTCGACGAGGGTGATGTCGGCCGAGAAGAACTCGGCGCCGCGGGTCTTGGTCAGGTTTGCCCGCGTACCGCCCTCGACGAGCACCTTGACCGTGCCGTCCGGAAGCTTCAGCAGCTGCAGGATCGTGGCCAGCGTACCGACCCGGTAGATGTCCTCGAGCGACGGCTCGTCGACATCGGCCTGCTTCTGGGCGACCAGCAGGATCTGCTTGCCGGCCTGCATCGCCTCGTCGAGAGCCTGGATCGATCGCGCGCGGCCCACAAACAGGGGAATGACCATGTGGGGGTAAACGACCACGTCCCGCAACGGCAGGATCGGTACGTTCAAGCGGTGCTGCGATATCGGCTTCAGACATCGTTCTCTCCTTGCATCAGAGTCCCGCCGGGTCCTCTCCGGGGAGGCCGGGCGGTGCAGCAGACTCACGCAGGCGGGGCCCGCGCCCCTCTACAGTTCCGTTGACGGCAGCCCTAGTTGCTGCCCGAACCCGCCGCCCGCCGTTCCTCCTGAACGGCTCGCAGGGGCGCGGTCTCCTCGGACTCGAAGATGATGTAAGGCTTGGTTTCGCCCGTTACCACGGCCTCGTCGACCACGACCTTGCGGGCGTTACGCAGCGACGGCAGGTCGTACATCGTATCCAGCAGGATGCTCTCCAGAATCGTGCGCAGGCCACGGGCGCCGGTCTTCCGCTGCATGGCGCGCGTGCGACGGCACGCAGGGCGTCGTCCCGGAACTCCAGCTCGCGCCTTCCATCTCGAACAGCCGCCGATACTGCTTGGTCAGCGCATTCTTCGGCTCGACCAGGATGCTGATCAGCGCCGCCTCGTCGAGCTCTTCCAGCGTCGCCACCACCGGCAGGCGCCCGACGAACTCCGGAATCAGCCCGAAGCGGATCAGGTCCTCCGGCTCCACGTCGCTGAGCAGCTGGCCGATGGCGGACTCGTCGTTGCTGCGCACATCGGCGACAAAACCGATGCCGCTCTTCTGCGAGCGCTTCTGGATGATCTTCTCCAGACCGGCGAACGCGCCGCCGACGATGAACAGGATGTGGCGGGTATCGACCTGCAGGAACTCCTGCTGGGGATGCTTGCGCCCGCCCTGCGGGCGGCACCGAGGCGATGGTGCCTTCGATCAGCTTCAGCAGCGCCTGCTGGACGCCCTCGCCCGACACGTCGCGGGTGATGGACGGGTTGTCGGACTTGCGGGAGATCTTGTCGATCTCGTCGATGTAGACGATGCCCGTCTGGGCCTTCTCGACGTCGTAGTCGCACTTCTGCAGCAGCTTCTGGATGATGTTCTCGACATCCTCGCCCACGTAACCGGCTTCGGTCAGCGTGGTCGCATCGGCGATCGTGAACGGCACGTTGAGCAGCCGGGCCAGGGTCTCGGCCAGCAGCGTCTTGCCGCAGCCGGTGGGGCCGATCAGCAGGATGTTGCTCTTGGAGAGCTCGATGTCGTTCTTGCCGCCATCAGCCGACCGGTTCTCCAGCCGCTTGTAGTGGTTGTACACCGCCACGGAGAGGATCTTCTTGGCGCGCTCCTGGCCGATGACGTACTCGTCCAGGACCGCCTTGATCTCCTGGGGCTTCGGCAGCTTCGCGCTGCGTGTGGTCCTGCCGGTCCTCGAGCTCCTCGCGAATGATGTCGTTGCAGAGCTCGACGCACTCGTCGCAGATGAACACGGACGGGCCCGCGATCAGCTTGCGCACCTCATGCTGGCTCTTACCGCAGAATGAGCAGTAGAGCAGCTTGCCGTCGTCGCCTCGTCCGCGGGTTTCGTCAACCATGGCCGCCGGTTTCTCCTGCCGTGAAGCCCGTCACGCGGAGCTTCATCTAACATATAGCACGCGTTCAGCGGGGCGTGCAAAATCCCTGGTCGTATACCGCGAGCAGTTCACATCAGCGCAGGCAATTCAGGCGGTTTTCCGGGTCTCGCCGCGGCGCTCCAGCACTGTGTCGATCAGCCCGTACGCCACGGCGTCCGGCCCGCTCATGAAACGATCCCGGTCGGTATCCTGCTCCACCCGCTCGATGGACTGGCCGGTGTGCTTCGCCAGGATCTGGTTCAGGCGCTCGCGCACCTGCAGGATCTCCTTGGCATGGATATCGATATCCGATGCCTGGCCCTGAAATCCACCCAGCGGCTGGTGAATCATCATGCGGGAATGCGGCAGGCAGAAGCGCTTGCCCTTGGCCCCGCCCGCCAGCAGCACCGCGCCCATGCTGGCGGCCTGGCCGACGCAGATGGTGCTCACATCGGGCTTGATGAACTGCATCGTGTCGTAGATGGACAGGCCGGACGTCACCACGCCGCCCGGCGAGTTGATGTACAGGTGGATGTCCTTGTCCGGATTCTCGGACTCGAGAAACAACAACTGGGCGACCACCAGGTTGGCCATGTGGTCCTCGACCGGGCCCACGATAAAGATGACCCGCTCCTTCAGCAGCCGCGAATAGATGTCGTAAGCCCGCTCACCGCGCGCTGTCTGCTCGATGACCATCGGTACAAGACCGAGAGCCCTGGTTTCCATATCCATGCTTACCGTCCCTGTTGCGGTTGAGTTCAGGCGATCACGCTCTAGCCAGAGACCAGCGCGCGAAACGTCGTCGGCTTCGGCACGACTGCAGCCCGGCCAGCCAGCCAGTCGACTACCTGCTCCTCGAGCACGGAGTTCTCGACCTGGGCCAGGAGCTGTGCCGTCTGGTAGTACAGCTTGCGAATCTCGTCGGGATTTTCGTAGCCACGGGACAGCTGCTCGATGCGCTCCCGAACCTTCTCCCGGTCCACCACCAGCTCCTGCTCGCGAATCAGTGCGCCGATCAGCAGGCCGAGGCGGACGCGGCGCTCCGCCGTCTGGCGGAAGGACTCGAGCGCGGGGGCCTGGCCGGCGTCCGAGACACCGAGATTGCGCATGGCGTCGGACTGCAGCGACGTGGCCTCCTGCTCCACCAGGATCACCGGGAATTTCGATCGGATTTGACTGCAGGAGCTGCTCCAGCAGCTGGCGCTTGACGTCTGCCCGCGCCCGGGCGGCAAATTCGTCGCCCATGATCTCGCGCAGGTCCCGGAGGAAATCGTCCTGACTGCCGCTCTCCACGCCAAAGGCCCGGATGAACTCCTCATCCATCTCCGGAAGATGCTGCTCGGAGACCTCGCCAACCTGGACGCTGAAATCGGCTGTCTGGCCCGCCAGCTCCCGATTCGGATAGTCGACGGGAAACTGCACCCTGATTTGCCGGGCTTCGCCGGCCTTGACGCCGACCAGCTGCCTCTCGAAGTCCTCGACCATGCGCCCCGCGCCAAGCTCGACCGGAACCTTCTCCCCGGTGCCGCCCGGCATCGGCGCGCCGTTCAGGCGCCCCTCGAAATCCACGATCACCCGGTCACCCAGGCGCGCGCTTCCCGGTCGGCAACGTGCCAGTGGCTGCGCTGCCGTCGCAGGTTGTTGGAGATGAACTCGACATCGGCGTCGTCAAACGCCGGCTCGGGGCGGGTGATGGCGACGGTGTCGAGACCGGCGACCGTGAACTCCGGAAACACCTCGAAACTGGCCGTGTAGGCGAAATCGGCACCGCTCGCGCCCGCATCGGGGGCTGCGTCGATCTGGGGCTCCCCCGCAGGCCGCAACTGCTGGCGGCTCAGCGCCTCGCCGTAGGTGGACCGGATGATGTCCTGCAGGACTTCGCGGCGAACCTGCTCGCCGAAACGCTGGCGGATGACCTTTTCCGGCACCTTGCCCGGACGATAGCCCTTGAGGTTGGCGCGTACGGCTGACCGAGCGCAGGCGAACCTCCACCTCGCGCTCGATCCGCTTGCGCCGGCACGCGCACCTGCAAGCGCCGCTCGAGCCCGGCACCGGCCTCCAGGGAAACCTCCAACTCCTCCATGGCACTCCCGACTTCCTGAACAGTCTGCATTCCAAATTACCTGTGCTGTATGGCACCCGACCCGGACCGTGGTGCGAAAGGAGAGACTCGAACTCTCACGGGTTGCCCCACAGGAACCTAAATCCTGCGCGTCTACCAGTTCCGCCACTTTCGCGCGTGGGGTCTTGAAGCGGCTTTGCGCACGGCATTATACCGGACGACCTCGGCCCCACCGGGGCCTGGCACACGCTGGCGACTGACCCGGGCCGCGCTGCCAGGGCACCCTCCACCCCGCCCGGGACGAGTGGGATAAGTCAGATATTACAAGACTTTAAAGGATACTCAGAAACCCGTTTGTCGGGTCGACTGCCCGTCAGTCGCCGACCTGCACGCGTGCGGGATGGAAATTTCTGCTGCGCCGGAGGTGGTGGGCCGTGAAGGACTTGAACCTTCAACCAATGGATTAAGAGTCCACTGCTCTACCAATTGAGCTAACGACCCGTCGCGGTCGTCGCGCCTGAAGGCGCTCCTACAAGGCACGGCATTCGGCACGAAGTTGGGGTGGACGATGGGGCTCGAACCCACGACCACCGGAATCACAATCCGGTGCTCTACCAACTGAGCTACGCCCACCATTGACCGGTCTCGTTATGGCGCGCCTGGCAGGACTCGAACCTGCAGCCCCCGGCTTAGAAGGCCGGTGCTCTGTCCGGTTGAGCTACAGGCGCTCCGCTTCGCCGGGAGTCGGCCCCGCGATCTTGCCAAGGGGCCGGGTGGTCGGGGCAGACGGATTCGAACCGCCGACCCTCTGCTCCCAAAGCAGATGCGCTACCAGACTGCGCCATGCCCCGAACTGGTCCCGGCGCCGGCATTATAGCGGTCTGGCCGGCGCGACGCGCCACTGATCGGGGCCGCGATCATAAGGACCGGAAGCGACAGCGTCAATTTGACGCCCCGTGCTAAGGTGTCGGCCGCCATGACCGCCCGCCTGATTGACGGCAAAGCCATTGCCAGCGAGCTCCGCGGCGCACTGCGCCAGCGGATCGCCGACCGGCAACGGGCCGGCCATCGCCCCCCCGGCCTGGCAGTGGTCCTGGTCGGCGACGACCCGGCCTCAGCGATTTACGTGCGCAATAAACGGATGGCCTGCAACGAGGTGGGCATCATGTCGCGCGATTACGACCTGCCGGTGACCACCGGCGAGGCCGGGATCCTGGCCCTGATCGACCAGCTGAATGCCGATCCGGAGATCGACGGCATCCTGGTACAGCTACCCCTGCCCCCGCACATCAGTGAAATTGCCGTCATTGAGCGCATCGATCCGATCAAGGACGTCGACGGCTTTCACCCGTACACCGTCGGGCGGCTCAGCCAGAGGATCCCGGTGCTGCGCCCCGCCACGCCCTATGGCGTGATGACCCTCCTCCGCCACATTGGCGTCCCGGTGAAGGGCCAGCACGCGGTGGTGGTCGGAGCCTCCAATCACGTGGGCAGGCCGCTGGCCCTGGAACTCCTGCTGGCGGGCGCGACCATCACGGTCTGTCACCGCTTCACGAAGGACCTGCAGCGGCACGTCGGCGAGGCGGATATCCTGGCCGTTGCGGTGGGCAAGGCGGGCCTGATCCCGGGAAGCTGGATAAAGCCCGGTGCCGTCGTGCTCGACATCGGCATCAGCCGCCTGGCCGACGGCAAGCTGGCCGGCGACGTGGTATTCGATGAAGCCCGCCAGCGGGCCGGGTGGATAACCCCAGTTCCCGGCGGCGTGGGGCCAATGACCATCGCCATGCTGCTGGAGAACACCCTGACCGCTGCGATCTCCGGTCCCGCCCTGCTCCAGGCGCGGGAACTGGACACTGGCGGTTAGCGCCGCCTGAACTGGAAACAAAGCATGTCTTGCGCCAGATCCCTCGTCCTCGCACTCGGCCTCGTGGCCCTCACCGCCATCGGGCCGGCCCTCAGACCGGCCATCGGGGCGGAGCCCACGCAGGTGAAGGTCGAAACGTCAGCCGGGGATTTCGTCCTCCAGCTGGATGAGGTCCGGGCGCCGTTGACCGTCGCCAATTTCCTCAAGTACGTCAACGACGGCTTCTACGACGGCACCATTTTCCACCGCGTCGTGAACGGCTTCGTGATCCAGGGCGGCGGCTACACGCCAGACATGACCCTGAAGCCGCCTCGCCCGGGACTGGTCAACGAATCCGGCAATGGCCTGACGAACAAGCGCGGCTCCGTGGCCATGGCCCGCACCGCCGAACCGCACTCCGGCGACTCGCAGTTCTACGTCAACCTCGCGGACAACCTGGCACTCGACCCGAAGCCGACGCGCTGGGGTTACGCCGTGTTCGGGGAAGTCGTCCAGGGCCTGGAAATCGTCGACGAGATCGGCCACCGGGTGACCGGCAACAAGGCCGGTATGCAGGACGTGCCGCTGGAACCCGTCATCATCCGCAAGGTCACCGTGCTGAAGACCCCCGTGGCGAGATGACGGCCCTCTTCGTCTCCGACCTCCACCTCGACGCCTCCAGGCCCGCCGCCACCGACTGCTTCCTGCGCTTTCTCGCGGGTGAGGCCCGCGATGCGGGCGACCTGTACATCCTGGGCGACCTCTTCGAGGCCTGGACCGGTGACGATGCGGCGGGCCCCCACGAACAGGAAATCCTGGCCGCACTGCGCCGCTATACCGGCACGGGCCGCCACTGCCTGTTTCTCCGGGGCAACCGGGACTTTCTCGTCGGGGCGCGCTTCGTGGCCGAGACTGGCGCGAGCCTGCTGCCGGACGAGGCCCTGGTCGGCCTGGACGGCACCCGCGCGCTGCTGATGCACGGCGACACGCTCTGCACCGACGACCACGCCTACCAGCGGTACCGGCGCCTCGTGCACCACCCGGCTGCCCAGGCGCTCTACCTCGGGCTGCCAGTCGGGCTGCGGGCCGGCATCGCCGCCTACGCCAGGCGCCACAGCATGGCCGCAAATGCCGGCAAGGCCGCCGCCATCATGGACGTCAACCCGCTGGCAGTGGCCGGCGCGCTTCGCCGCCACCACGTGCAGCTCCTGATTCACGGTCACACCCACCGGCCGGCCGTGCACACGCTCGAGGTCGACGGGCAGATGGCGCGCCGCATCGTGCTGGGCGACTGGTACACCCAGGGCAGCGTGCTGCAGTGGACGGCTGCCGGTCCGGAACTCCGCGCGCTGGCGTTCGGCTGAGAGACCTGCCTCAGGCGGCCGGTTGCCAGGCGAGCAATTCCTCGACGGTCTGGAAGCGCTCGGCGGGCTCCTTGGCCAGCATGCGCTGGATCAGGGGCTGGAACTCCCGGAGAGACATCGGCAAGCCGGGAATCGGCGCCTGCCGATGCTTGACGATCACGGCCATGGCCGTCTCCCCGTCGAAGGGCTTCGACCCGGTGAGCATCTCGTAAAAGATCACCCCGAGGCTGTAGATGTCGCCGCGGACGTCGACCGCCTCGCCGTGCCCCTGCTCGGGACTCATGTAGTACGGGGTCCCGAAAATCGCGCCGGCGCCCGTGACCTCGCCCTGCAGTGCCACTTGCTTGGCAAGGCCGAAGTCGATCAGGGCGAGGGAGCCGTCGTCGCGAAACAGCACGTTGGTTGGCTTCAGATCGCGATGCAGGATCCCGGCGGCATGGAGCACGCCCAGCGCGCCGGCAATGTCCCGCATCAGGCGATAGGCCTCGTAACGGTCCATGCCCGCACCGATGCGCCGCTTGAGGCTGCCCCCCCCGCAATACTCCATGGCGATGTAGGCGTGGTCGTCCGCCACGCCGAAGTCGTGTATCCGCACCACGTTGGGATGATCGAGGCGCGCAACGAGCTCGTACTCCCGCAGGAAACGGTCAAGGATCTTGCCGGTGGACGAGTCGGCCAGCTGGTGCAGGACCTTCAGCACCAGCTGCCGCTCGGCATTGCGCTGGCGAGCGAGGTAGACGGTGGCGATCTCGCCGTTCGCCAGCTTGCGGAGGATCTCGTAGTTGCGTGGAATCGGGTCCCGGCTGCCCGTGGCGGACGGCTCGCCCGTGCCGCTGCCAGCCACCGGCGCCCGGCCAGGCGATTTCAGCGCCTCTTCGATGGCTTCGACGAGGCGCGCGTTGCTCAGTCCGGGTTTGCCCACGTAATCATCGGCACCCGCTTTCACGGCCGCCACCACCTGGCGCTCGTCGCCGCTGCCAACGACCACGATCGGCGGAAAGCGTGGCAGGGCACGGAACTGCCTCACCCAGTCCACCACGTCCCCGCGACCGCAGGGGTGCCCGAGCAGGATCATGTCGTTGCCGGCCCCGGAGAACGCCTCCGGGAGGCGACCGGACAGCAGTGGGTCGTACTCGCGGATGACGGCGTCGGGCCAGCGCGTGGCCACGTGGTGCGAGAGCAGCCGACGATAGTCGGCGTGGTCGTCGATGATGAGAAACTTGAGCAGAGGGTCTAACCGGCGCGCACGCGCGACCCGGGCGTCAGGGGCGTCACGCCACCACCTTCCGGGTCGCGGAACTCAACCGGCCCGCGACGCTTCTTGCCTTCACGCTGGCTCTTGGCCCGATCAGAACGCTCCTGCTCGAGGCGCGCCAGATACTCCGGACTGACATCACCCGTGACGTAATGGCCCGAAAAGCAGGACGTGTCGAAGTGCGTGATGTCCCCGTTGTCGTAACGCACGGCGCGGATCAGGTCGTCCAGGTCCTGGTAGACCAGCCAGTCGGCGCCGATCAACTCCTGCACCTGCAACTCGGTACGGCCGTGGGCTACCAGCTCGCTCGCTGCCGGCATGTCGATGCCGTAGACGTTGGGATACCGCACCGGCGGCGATGCCGAGGCAAAGTACACGCGTCGGGCGCCCGCTTCCCGCGCCATCTCGATGATCTGCCGGGACGTCGTCCCGCGCACCACCGAGTCATCCACCAGCAGCACGTTCTTGTCGCGAAACTCCAGGTCGATGGCATTGAGCTTGCGCCGGACGGACTGTCGTCGCTGGTCCTGCCCCGGCATGATGAACGTCCGGCCGATGTAGCGGTTCTTGATGAAGCCCTCCCGGTACTTCACGCCAAGCCGGTGCGCAACCTCGAGGGCACTCGTGCGGCTCGAATCGGGAATCGGGATGACCACGTCGATATCGTGGTCAGGGCGTTCGCGGAGGATCTTGTCGGCAAGCCTCTCCCCCATTCGCAGGCGGGACTTGTAGACCGAGATCCTGTCGATGATGGAGTCCGGCCGGGCGAAATAGACGTACTCGAAGATGCATGGGGTGTAGCTGCGGCGGGCACCGCACTGCTGGCTGTGCAGGGTGCCGTCGCGCTCGATGATGACCGCCTCGCCGGGCAGGATGTCGCGCACCACCTCGAAGTCGAGGGCGTCCATCGCCACGCTTTCGGAGGCGACCATGTGCTCGACGCCACCCTCGAGTCTCCCGCCGCCCCATGACCAGGGGACGGATGCCGTGGGGATCGCGGAACGCCACGATGCCGTAGCCGATGACCAGCGCCACGACCGCGTATCCACCCCGGCAACGACGGTGGACGGCGGCCACGGCGGCAAAGATCGCCTTCGGCGTGAGACGCTCGATGTCCTGGCACTGCAACTCGTGAGCGAACACGTTCAGCAGCGCCTCGGTGTCGGAGCCCGTGTTCAGGTGCCGCCGGTCCTGCTGGACCAGCAACTCCTTCAGTTCGTCGGAATTGGTGAGGTTGCCGTTGTGGGCCAGGCCGATGCCGTAGGGGGAATTCACGTAGAAGGGCTGGGCCTCGGACGAATTCAGCGTGCCTGCCGTGGGGTACCGGCAGTGACCGATGCCGACGTTGCCCCGCAGTTCCTCCATGTGCCGCTGCTGGAAGACGTCACTGACCAGGCCGTTCTTCTTGCGGGTGCAGAGCGTGCCGTTCGAGTCGGTCATGATGCCGGCGGCGTCCTGCCCGCGGTGCTGGAGGACGGTCAGCGCATCATAGATGGCCTGATTGACAGGCCGATGGCCGACGATGCCGACGATGCCACACACGTTAGAGCCGGACTCCTTGTTGGTTGGCCAGCTGCTCTTCCGCCACGTCCCGCAGCTCAGCCCCGACTGCGGCCGCATACGGTAGCAGCTTGGACTCGCGCCACCAAGGCTCGGCCGCAAAACCCGCCGAGATCCAGGGCCAGGACGAGGATACCCGGCCAGCACGACGCCCCGGGCTATCCCGAACAGCATGCCCAGGACCCGGTCCGTGCCCGTGATGACGCTCCGGCGGACGAAATAGGTGACGATCCAGGCCACGATGCTGCCGGCGAACAGCACGCCGACGAACAACGCCAGGCGTCCCGCCCAGAGCTGCCAGAGCGGATCATCGAGCACGCTGGTGAACAGACGCGCGGCCTGGCCCCGAAGCGGGCTGCGCACCAGAGCGCCGTCACCCAGATGACCAGGGAGAGCGCTTCACGGATCAGGCCGCGGAGGACGCCCACCAGGCCCGACACCAGCAGCATGCCGAGCAGGACGTAGTCGAAAGTGGTCACTTCAAGGCCGCAACCGGGCTGCAGCCCGCGCCGGAGGGTGCGGCCATTGCGCGGCCTATCTGCGGCCAACCCGGCCTCCCTTGAAGCCCGCGGCCGCCAGCCGGACCGCGAGGGCCTCCGCACGCGGCCTTGTCCGGCTCCGGCCCGGCCCGGACGCGAAACAGGGTGCCGCTGGACCCGCCGCCGCCCTGAACCGACACGCTGAAGCCCTTGCTCTTCAGGTCGGCGGCCAGCCGATCTGCGTTGGTGCGGCTGCGAGAAGCTGCCCAGCTGGACGATCCAGTCGCCGGCTCCGTCGACCGGGGCCTTCGCCGGGGGCGCGGCAACGGCGACCGCCGTCGCCGGGGCCAGTGGTCGCGTGACGGGGGTCGCGGGCCGGCGGCTGGCGGTGCCATCGCCGGCCGGCTGCAGGTCGGTTCGAGGTCTGTCACGGGCGGTGACTCGGGGGGCGCGGTCTCCGGCGCGGTCTCCACGGGCCGTTCCGGGGCACCCTGCGCCTGGCGGGGCGTGGGCACCGGGGGCTCGCGCTCGGCACCGTCCAGGCGGATCGTGTGCGTGCGCAGATCGAGTTCTTCCTCGACCGCCGGGTGCGTGATCGTGGCGCCGGAGTCCGGATTGCCGTCGAGGATCGCCGGAACGACGAGCACCAGCACCGCGAGCAGGCACGCGGCCCCGACCATTCGTTCTGCGAGCTGGCGGTCCATGACGACTAACTTCCGGGAAGAGTTTCAGTATAAACCAAGCCACTGGAGGGCGGGCGCGACGATCCGGAACGAACCGCAGACCACGATCCGGCCGCCGGCCGGCGTCAGCTGCCGGGCCCGTTCGAAGGCGCCGGCCGGCGTGTCCGCCCAGGCAACCGCGGTGACGCCCGCGGCCGCCAGGGCGTCCCGCATCAGCGCCTCCGGTGCTGGCCCGCGGGTCATCCACCCCCGCGACGATCCAGCGCGCCGCCACGTGGCGCAGCTCGCTCACGAACCCGGCAATGGCCTTGTCGGCGAGCAGCGCCAGTCACGACCGTCACGTCGCCCGGACCGCCGGTCGGCGGCGCGAGCGTCGCCAGTTGTTCGCGCAGCACGGCCGCCGCCTGGGGATTGTGGGCGACATCCAGGATCCACTCGTGCTCGCGCCGCACCACCTGGAAGCGGCCCGGCGGGCTGGAGCGCAGCAGCACCGGGTTCAGGAATGCGGCGGTCAGTCGGCGCCGGCGGTGTCAGCCGCGACAGCGCCGCCAGGGCCACCGTCGCATTCCTGAACTGCGCCGGCGTCCAGTGTGCTCGGGGCCAGCAGGCCGTCGATGCGCTGTACCCCGCCGCTGCCGGGCCAGGACCAGGTCCAGCCGCCCGTCGCGTCGCGGGCGAAGCCGAAATCGCGGCCCAGACACGCGCAGGTCGGCGCCGATTTCGGCGGCCCGCGCGACGGATGGCGGCCGGCACCGGCGCGTCGCCGTAGAACGCCGGCGACCCGGCCCGGAGGATGCCGGCCTTCTCGGCGGCGATCGACTCGATGGAATCGCCCAGCCACTCCTGGTGGTCGAGGCCGATGGTGGTGATCACGGCAACATCCGCATCCAGCGCATTCACCGCGTCGAGCCGGCCGCCGAGGCCCACTTCGAGCAGCCAGGTGTCGCAGCCCGCCTCGGCAAAACAGACGAGGGCGGCCAGCGTGCCGAACTCGAAGTACGTCAGGGGAACCGCCGCCGCGCGCCGCCTCCACCCGCTCGAAGGCCCGGATCAGCGCGGCGTCCGCCACCGGTCGATCGCCGATGCGGATCCGCTCGTTGTAGTGCACGAGATGCGGTGAGGTGTAGAGACCCGGATTGCCCCCGGCGGCACGCAGCACATCGTGCAGCAGCGTGATCGTGGAGCCCTTGCCGTTCGTGCCACCGACGGTGATCACCCGGCCCGCCGGCGGCTGCAGTCCGAGCCGCCCCAGCACCGCCCGGACCCGGTCGAGGCCCATGTCGATGGGCCGGGCGTTCAGGGACTCCTGCCACCGGAGCCAGTCGGCGACAGATCGGGGGACGCGGTCAGGCCGCGCTCCCTTCCGGCGGCGGCGCCTGCTTGAGCAGCTTGGCCAGCAGGGAGGCGATCTCGTCCCGCATCTGCCGCCGGTCCACGATCATGTCCATGGCGCCGTGCTCCAGCAGGAACTCGCTGCGCTGGAAGCCCTCCGGCAGCGTCTCGCGGACGGTCTGCTGGATCACGCGCGGGCCCGCGAAACCGATCAGCGCATTGGGTTCGGCGATGTTCACGTCACCCAGCATCGCGAGGCTGGCGGAAACGCCGCCGGTGGTGGGATCCGTCAGCACCGAAATGAACGGCACCCGCGCCTCGGCCAGTTCGGCCAGCGCGGCGCTGGTCTTGGCCATCTGCAGCAGCGAGTACAACGCCTCCTGCATCCGCGCGCCGCCACTGGCGGAAAAGCTGATCAGCGGCTGGCGGTTCTCGCGGCTCCAGGCCGCCGCCCGCGCGAACTTCTCGCCCACCACGGAGCCCATCGACCCGCCCATGAACCGGAACTCGAAGGCGCAGGCGACCACCGGCTGCCCCTTCAGCAGGCCGGTCATCGCGACCAGGGCATCCCGCTCGCCGGTCTCCTTCTGGGCCTGGGCGATGCGGGTGCGGTAGGGCTTGCTGTCCTTGAAGCGCAGCGGATCGTGGGGGCTCAGCTTCTCGGCGATCTCGCGGCCCGTGCCCGGGTCGAGGAACACCATCAGCCGGTCCCGGGCGACGAGGCGCATGTGGAAGCTGCACTTGGGGCAGACCTGCAGGTTCCGCTCGAGTTCGGCCCGGTACAGCTGCGCGCTGCACTGGGGGCACTTGATCCAGAGCCCCTCGGGAACGGAACGGGTGCGGCGCTCCGTCTTGATGCGCGAGGGCAGGACCTTTTCGTACCACGTCATGCGTGAATCATAATCAAGTCCGCTTCAGCGATCACGCCAGACCGGCCGGGGGGCCGGCGATGGCAACGCCAAGTCCGGCCGGGTAATGGACCTCCGCGAGATACAGCCCCTGCGGCGGTGCCGTGGGCGCCCCGCAGGCGGCGATCCCTGCCCGCCAGCAGTTCGGCCAGCCAGCCGGGCTCGGCCTCGCCGGAGCCGACCCGGACGAGCGCGCCCACGATGTTGCGCACCATGTGATAGAGGAAGCCGTTGGCGCGCACCTCGATGTGCAGGTAGTCGGCCGTCCGGCGTCACCGCGAGCCGCTCGAGCCGGCGCACCGGGCTGCGGGACTGGCAACCCGCGCCGCGAAACGCCGAGAAATCGTGCTCGCCGATGCAGGTGCGCGGCCGCCGCGGCCATGCGGTCCTCCTGGCAGCGTCGCCCCGGAGGCACCAGGCCCGGTGCCGGTCGAGCGCGGAACGCACCTCCCGATTCAGGATGACGTAGCGGTAGGTGCGCGCCATCGCGGAGTAGCGGGCATGGAAGTCGCCGGGCACCTCCCGGACCCACTGCAGGGCGACGTCGGGCGGCAGGTTGCTGTTCACGCCCAGCAGCCAGGAGCGCAGGGACCGGCGCGCGGCAGTATCGAAGTGGATGACCTGCCCGCAGGCATGCACGCCGGCGTCGGTGCGGCCGGCGGCGGCCGTCGTGACGGTCTCGTTGGCGACCATGCCAATGGCGGCATTGAGGACCTGCTGGACGCTCCGCGCGTGACTCTGGGTCTGCCAGCCGAAGAAGGCGCTGCCGTCGTACTCGAGCCCGGCGGCGATACGCTGGGCGGTCACCCGTTGGTCGACACCGGGGGTCTCCAGCGGAGGGTCTCCGGCGGCGACCGGTCAGTCCGTCAGGTCGTCGAGCAGGCGGCGGGCTTCCTGGCGCTGGGCGGAGTCACCCTCCTCGAGCACCTCGTTGAGGATACTGCGCGCGCCATCCGGGATCGCCCATGTCCACGTAGGCCCGCGCCAGGTCGAGCTTGGTGCCGACCTCGGTCATGGTCGGCCCCTCAGGACCCCGGCGCCGGCCGGTCATCACCGACGTCGGCTCCAGATCCTCGGCCTTGTCGTCGCCGATGTCGAAATCCACCTGCGCTGAGTTCGGCCGAGGCCTCGCCCAGGCCGGACGCGCCGACCCGCGGCTGCTCCGCCGTGTCCTCGACAACCCTGTGCTCGGACGTTGCGCTGGTGGAATCGCGCGGCCGCGCCGCGGCTGGCGGCGCTCTTCTCCATGGCATTGCCGAAGGCCGGGCAGATCGAGCGTGCCTTCGTCAGGGCCATGCCGCGCATCTCCGCCGTGGAGTCGCCGTCCAGCCCCTGCAGCAGGTCCGACTCCTCGTCGTCCTCGCCCGTACTGAGATCGAACACGAGATCCTCGCCGCCGGAGCCGTCACCGCCCTCCAGCGCGTCGTGGATACCGGTGCCCAGCTCGCCGGCGACTTCATCGAGACCGGTCAGGTCGAGGCCGAGGTCTTCGAGGTTGATCTCCTCCGTCTGGTCGCCGCCGCCCTGCCGGCGCGGATCGCTGGCGCCGGGGCGCAGTCCCGGAACCGCGCTTTCGAGCGTCGGCGTCTCGAGGGTGCCGCCGCGGCCGCCTGTCACCGTGGGCGTCTCCATCGTGCTCGCGCCGAGGCCGCGGGACTGGATGGTCGGTGTTTCCATGGTCGGCGAATAATCACCGGCGTAGCGGGCCTCGATCGTGGGGCCCTCGACAGTCCGGCCGTCGCCGCGGGGCGCAATCTCCGTCTTCATCATGCTGGTGTCATCCAGCGATGCGTCCCCGGTGGCGCCCTCGTCCGAGCCCAGGTCGAAATCGAGCAAATCGGAGGACGGGCCCTGACGGGCACCCGTGAGATCGAGATCGAGACCTGCCCCCTCGCCCTCGTCGAAGGAGATATCCACGCCGCCCTCGTCGTCGGCCGTGCCGAGATCCAGCCCGACCTCGCCGGTGGCACCAACGGCCCCCGCGAACAAGGCTTCTCCCGGGCAGATCTGCTTGCCCATGATCACGACCTTGTTCCAGTCGGGATCCGCGGCGCCCTTCAGCTGCCGCTGGAAGATCTGGGCCTCCTTGAGGAAGGCCGCCTTGTTCTCCCAGATGAAGTACACCTCGAGGAGCTTGAGGCGCAGGTCGCGCCGGTCCGGGCTGTCCCGCAAGGCGCGCGAGAGCAGCTCGGCAGCCTGATCGTAGAGGCCGTAGGCCATGTGGAAGTCGGCTTCGGCAACGACGTCGGCCTGATCGAGTTCGACGGCGCCTTCCGTGCTGATGGTCCGCTCGAGGGGGGTTTCGGTGTCGGCATCCCGGCCCACGGCGCGGCCCGGCGCCGCCGATACCGCGGTGCGGTCTGCGGCACCCTCCTCGACGCTGTAGCCGTCCCGGCGCACGAGCGGCTGAGTACTGGCGGCGCCCGCCAGCATGTCGCCACGCAGGTCATTGCCGAAGCGGCTGGAGGCCTCGTCGGCTGCCGCCATGCGTCGGCGGGCAAAGACAAAGAACAGGCCCACCAGCAGAACGACTGCGGCGGAGACGAGGAACCAGACATTGAAGACGATGCCGCGTCAGCGTGCTGACGAAGCCGCCGCCACTGGTCCGCTCCCGCTGCGGGGCGCCTGGCAGGCTTGCGCTCCGCTGCGGCCGGTGCTTCCGCCTCGACGGCCGGAGCAGGGCAGGGGTCAGCGACGGGCGCCTCCACCAGCGCCTCGACGTCGGCCGGGGCTCGGGACTTCGGCTGGCGCCTGCTCGGGAAGCGGGGCCGGTGCCCGGCCTTCGAGCTGGCTGACCCGGTCCTGCAGGGCCTTGAGCTGGCTGTCCTTGAGGCTGAGCAGGCGCTGCTTCTCCGCCAGTTCCCGCTGGAGGGCGGCCTGTGTCGGCCGCCGTGGCCGTGGCCGGCGCCTGGCCAGTACCGGCGCTCCCGCGGTCTCTTCGGCTGGCGGGACGAGCTGCAGACGGGCCGGTGCGGCCGCGCCGGCACCGGTCGCCGCGCTTCGCCAGGCCTCATCCTGGCGCTGGACCTCGCTGGCCGCGTCCCGGCTGGAGATGCCGGCCGAGATCGCCGCCGCGGGGCACGCGCAGGATGGCACCGCGCCGCAAGCCGGTTGATATTGCCTGCAAAGGCCTCCGGGTTGGCCCGATAGATGGCCACCATCATCTGGTTCAGCGACGACGTTGCTCGTCGCCCCGCAAGCGCTCGGAGATGCCCCAGAGGGTCTCGTTCGGGCGAACGGGGCCGTACACGTCCCCGTCGGGACCGGCAGCCGACGCTGCCGGTGGCAGCGGCTTCCGCCGGCGCCACGGCCGCGACCGGCTCACGCCGGATGAGCCGGCGCCGCCGGCGCCGGCCCGGCTGCCGCGGGTGGGGCGGCGACGGCGCCCGGAGCGGACTCCGGGCCCGCGGCAAAGGCCGGCGGATCCAGCAGGACCGTGTACTCGCGGAGCAACCGGCCCTGGGGCCAGCCCACGTCGAGCAGGAGGGAAATGAAGGGCTCGCTGACCGGCTGGGCGGAGGTCACCCGGACCACGGCGCGGGAACCTTCCCGCTGGACCTGGAAGCTGAGGTCTTCCAGAAAACGGGGCCTGTCGAGACCGAAGCGCTCGAAGGTGGCGGCCGGAGCCAGCTGGACGGTGAGCTGGTTCAGCTCATCCGCGGAATCCGCAGTCACCGGTATCTCGGCCACGAAGGGCTGGTTGAGCGCCGACCGGAGCGTGATTTCGCCGAGGCCCAGGGCGCCGGCGGTCAACGGTAGAAGCCCCGCCAGCAGCGGGACTGCAGCGAGTCGAACTCGTGGCATCACTAATCCCCGATTGAGCCGTCAGCACCACCCCTCATCGGGGAGCCCAAGTAGCCGATGGCCTAGAAGTGGACCCAACTATAGCCCATATGGTCCTGCCGCGTAAGGCAGTGGCGCGCGATTCCGGCAGGTGTCACGACCGGGCGCGACCTGCCTCGACCGCCGGTGTCAGCGGCTGCACGTCGGCATTCTGTGCACGGTGCCTCAGGTAATGGTCCATCAGGACGATGGCGAGCATCGCCTCGGCGATCGGCGCGGCGCGGAGGCCGACGCAGGGGTCGTGTCGCCCGGTGGTCGCCACCTCCGCCGGTTCGCCCTCGTCATCCACCGTGTCGCCCGGGCAGACGGATGCTGGAGGTCGGCTTCAGCGCCATGCTCACCAGGATGTCCTGGCCGGTGGAGATCCCGCCCAGGATGCCGCCGGACGCGTTGCGCCGGAAGCCGGCGGGCGTGATCTCGTCCCGATGCTCGGTGCCCTTCTGCGCGACGACCGCGAAGCCCGCCCCGAGCTCGACGGCCCTGCACGGCATTGATGCCCATCAGCGCGTGGGCGATGTCGGCCTCGAGCTTGTCGAACACCGGTTCGCCGAGCCCGCCGGCACGCCGCTGGCGATGACGTTGATGCGCGCACCGATGGAGTTGCCCTCCTTGCGCAGCGCGTCCATGTAGGCCTCGAGCTCGGGGACGCGCGCCGGGTCCGCGCAGAAGAACGGGTTGTCGTCGACCGTGGCGAGGTCCACCACGTCGAGCACGAGCGGGCCGAGCTGCCGCAGGTAGCCGCGGATCTCCACGCCGAGGCGCAGCTGAAGGTACTTGCGGGCGATCGCGCCCGCCGCCACGCGCATGGCCGTCTCGCGGGCCGAGGACCGGCCGCCGCCGCGGTAGTCACGGATGCCGTACTTCTGCTGGTAGGAGTAATCCGCGTGCCCGGGCCGGAAGCGGTCCTTGATCTTCCGGTAGTCCCCGGACTTCTGGTCCACGTTCTCGATCAGCAGCCCGATGGGCGTGCCGGTGGTAAGACCTTCGAAGACCCCGGAGAGGATCCGCACCGTGTCCGGCTCCCGGCGCTGGGTCGTGTGTCGCGACTTGCCGGGGCGCCGCCGCTCCAGATCCTTCTGGATGTCGGCCTCGGCCAGCGGCATGCCGGGCGGGCACCCGTCGACGATGCAGCCGAGCGCGGGCCCGTGGCTCTCGCCGAAGGTCGTGACGGTGAAGGACTTGCCGATGGAGTTGCCGGACATCTTCGCTCTGCTCTTTTACTGCTCGTCCTTGGTGCCGGGTCCGCGCAGGCAGGCCCGCAGGTCCGCCGCGCTGACCAGGGCGATCCCCTCTCCACCCTGCAGGAGTTCCGGCCAGACGAAGGGCACCGTCGGAAACCGGGCCTCCAGTGCGCCAACCCCGGCCCCGACCTCCAGCGCCAGCCAGCCCTGCGGCGTCAGAAAGCGAGCGGCATGGTGCAGGATTCTCGCCGGGGTTGCCATCCCGTCGGAGCCGGAGACCAGTGCCAGGCGCGGCTCGTGGCCGTACTCCGGCGGGAACGTCTTCACGTCGTCCTCCGGCACATAGGGCGGGTTGCTGACGATCAGGTCGAAGCGGCCCTGGAGCCCTGCGTAGAGGTCTGCCTGGATGAGTTCCACCCGGTCGGCCACGGCGTGCCGGTCCACGTTCACGGCGGCGACGGCCAGCGCATCCGCCGAGATGTCCGTGGCGACGACGCGGCTCCCGGGGAAGGCCAGCGCCAGGGCGACGGCGATGCAGCCGCTGCCGGTGCCGATCTCGAGGATGCGCCGGACCCCGGTCGCCACCAGCCAGGGCTCGAAGTGGCTCGCGATAAGTTCAGCGAAGGGCGACCGCGGAACCAGCACGCGCTCGTCCACGTAAAAGGGCAGCCCGGCGAACCAGGCCTCGTTCGTGAGGTAAGGCAGTGGGCGTCGGCTGCTGATGCGCAATTCGAGCAACGCTTCGACTTTCCGCCGGTCGGCCTCGGACACCGGCTTGCGGTAGGCCCGCGCGGCATGCGCATGGTCGAGCGCCAGCACATGGAACACGAGCGCAGCAGCCTCGTCGCGCGCAGTCTCGGTCCCGTGGCCGAAGAAGACCTGCGCGGCGTCCAGGCGCGCCGCGCACGCGGCGATGAGCCCTGCCACGGTATCCGACGCGTGCTGCTTGCGTACGCGCAAACCGCCCGGCTTTCCTGCCATGTTGTGCCCACCGCCTGCCGCCCTTCCGGCGTATAGAATACGTCGCCGCCGCGCCCGGGAACCCGCCGCTGATGCTCCCCTCCCTGCTGGACCAGTTGTTCGTCCTCTTCCAGCGCCTGCTGCCGGAACGGCAACTGGGGCGCGTCGGTCCATGCGCTCACCCGCAGCCGGACACCCTGGGTGCGCACGCTGCTGATCCGGAGCTTCGTGCGCCTGTACCGGGTCAACCTGGCGGAAGTGGAGCACCCCGAGCCCGAAGCCTGGGAGCACATGAACGCATTCTTCACGCGGCCGCTCCGCGCCGGAGCCCGGCCGGTCGCACCGGGCGCCCGCACGGTCGTCAGCCCGAGTGACGGCGCCCTCGAACATGTCGGCTATGCCGACGCTGGCCAGCTGCTTCAGGCCAAGCGCTTCCGCTACCGGACAGCGGACTTCCTGGCCCTGGAGCCGGCGGAGGCGGAGCCCTTCAACGGGGGTGCCACGGCGACCATCTACCTGGCGCCTCACGACTACCACCGGGTGCACCTGCCGCTGGCCGGGCGCGTGACCGGCACGGTGTACGTGCCGGGCCGGCGCTGGGCCGTGAATCGCCGGACCGTCCGGACGGTGCCGGGCCTGTTTGCGGCCAACGAGCGGGTCATCGTCTGGTGCGAGAACGACGGCGGCCGCTTCGCGGTGGTCCTGGTCGGGGCACTGAACGTCGCCAGCATCTCCCTGGCGTGGAGCGGCGACGTGCCACCGGCCGACCAGGTGGTCCGGACCAGGCTCACCCGCGCAGATCCGGCCCTGAACCTGCCCGCCGGCGGCTTGCTGGGGCAATTCAACCTGGGTTCCACGGTGGTCATCGTCGCCGAGCGCGGCCTCATCCATTGGGATGACAACCTGCAAACCGGCGTGCCGGTCAGGATGGGCGCCCGCCTCGGCCAGAGCCGCGACTGATGCACTGGCAACCGAGCGCTTCCCTGGCCACGCTCCGGCACCGGGCCCGCCTGCTCGGCACCACACGAGATTTCTTCGACCGGCAGGGAATGCTCGAGGTGGAAACCCCGGCGCTGGTCGAGCATGCGGTGACCGACCCGCATCTCCGCAACATCGGCGCGCAACTCGGCAATGGCCGGCGGCTCTTCCTGCACACCTCGCCCGAATTCCACATGAAGCGTCTGCTGGCGGCAGGCGCGCCGGACATCTGGCAGCTCTGCAAGGTCTTCCGGGATGGTGAAGCCGGCCGGCATCACGAACCCGAGTTCACCCTGCTGGAATGGTATCGCCGCGGCTTCTCGCTCGAGCAGCTGGCCCGCGAGACCTGCGCGCTTCTGCTGACGCTGGCGCAGGCAGCAGAAGACGCCGGCAACGCGCCCGTGATCAGCGCGGGGCAGCCAGTGTGGTGGACCTTTGCGGCGCTCTTCCAGGCGGCGCTCGGCGTCGACCCGCTGACGGCGCGGACCGATGAACTGCAGGACCGTGCAAGCCGCCTGCTGGGCGCCGATGCCGTCGCGGAACTTCGCGCCAGCCTGGGCGACGAGCCGTCCCTGTGGCTGGACTTGCTCATGAGCCACGCGGTCAGCCAGCATCTGGCCGGGACGGGCATCGCCGTGGTGACCGGCTACCCCGCGGCGCAGGCCGCCCTCGCCAGGCTGGACCCGGCGGACGCGCGGGTGGCGGAACGCTTCGAGATCTTCTGCCGGGGCATCGAGGTCGCGAACGGCTATCGGGAGCTGGCGGACGCCCGGGAACAGGCGCAGCGATTCGCCGCTGACCGTGACTTCCGCACGCGGCTCGGCCGGCCGGATGTGGCGCCCGATCACCGACTGCTGGTCGCGCTCCAGCATGGCCTGCCCGATTGTTCGGGCGTCGCCGTCGGCTTCGATCGCGTGGTGATGATCCTGCTGGGGCTGACCAGCCTCCAGGAAGCGATCAGCTTCCCGGTGCTGGAAACCTGACTTTCGGCGCCGGATCCCGGGCCGGGGGACGGCGGCTTACTTGACCCGCGAGACGTAAGCGTTCGAGCGGGTGTCGCACTTGATGACCTCGCCCTCGTTGATGAAGAGCGGAACCTTCACCACGGCGCCGGTCTCGAGGCGCGCAGGCTTCAGGCCCCCGGTCGCGGTGTCGCCGCGGACCCCCGGATCCGTCTCGACGATCTTGAGTTCCACGAAGATCGGCGGCACGACCGTCAGCGGCACGCCATTCCAGAGCGTTACCGTGCACGTATCCTGCTCCCGCAGCCACTGCTTCGCCTCGTCAACGGCGGTAGCGCCGGCCGGCAACTGCTCGAAGGTCTCCGGGTCCATGAAGTACCAGAGGTCGCCGTCGTTGTAGAGGTACTGCATGGGCCGGTCCATGACGTCGGCGCTTTCGATCGAATCGCTGTTGCGGTAAGTCTTCTCCACGGTGCGCCCGGTGCGCAGATTGCGGATGCGGACCCGGTTGAAGGCCTGGCCCTTGCCGGGCTTGACGAACTCGTTGTCGACGACGGTGCAGGGATCCCCGTCGATCAGGACCTTGCTGCCGCTCCGGAGGTCGCTCGCGCTGTAACTGGCCATAGAAACCCATTCGTGTGAGTAGCCGGGTATTCTAGCGTGATCCATGCATCCCGCCAGACCTCAGGTGACCTCCGGGCCGGCCATTCCGCCACATTGGCAGGCCGAGCTCGCCGGTGGTTTCCGCGACCCGGTGCAACTGCTAGCCGCCCTGGGTCTGACCGCGTTGGACTGCGGCCTGGCGCCGGGTGCGATGGCCGCCTTCCCGCTCCGTGTGCCGCGCGGGTTCGTGGCCCGGATGCGCCCCGGGGATCCGCGCGACCCGCTCCTGCTCCAGGTCCTGCCGGCGCCGGCAGAAATCCTGCCGGCACCCGGCTTCGTCGACGACCCGGTCGGCGACCTGGCGAGTGCGCGCGCCCCGGGCCTGCTCCAGAAGTACGCGGGCCGGGCACTGCTGATCACCACCGGGGCCTGCGCCGTCCACTGCCGCTACTGCTTCCGGCGCGAATACCCCTACGGCGAACAAAGCGCCGCGGCCGGGCAACTGGAGACGGCGCTCGAGACGATTGCCGGCGACCCGTCCCTCGAGGAGATCATCCTGAGCGGCGGCGATCCGCTCGTGCTGGCCGAGCACCGGCTCGAGTCGGTCCTCAACGCGCTGGACGACCTCCCGCACGTCCGGCGGATCCGCCTCCACACCCGCGTACCCGTGGTGCTTCCCGAACGGGTTGACCCGCGGCTGCTCGGCTTCCTCCGCGGCCTGCGCACGCGAATCGTCGTGGTCATCCATGCGAATCACGCCCGGGAACTCGATCCGTCAGTCGTTGCAGCCCTGCGAGCGCTCGGCGCGGCGACGGGGCCAGTCCTGAACCAGTCCGTCCTGCTCAGGGGAGTGAACGATTCCCCGGAAGCCATCATCGACCTGTCGCGAGCGCTGTTCGCGGCGGGCGTGCTGCCCTACTACCTGCACCAGATGGATCCCGTGTCCGGCGCCGCGCACTTCGCCGTTGCCGACGCGGAAGCGCTGCGGCTGGTCTCGACGGTGATGAATGCATTGCCCGGATATCTCGTGCCGAAACTGGTCCGCGAAACAGCCGGCGCACCGTCGAAAACGCTGCTGGGCACTTTCGGTGCGACATAATTCCAGCCGCGCCACATAATCGGAGGGCGGTCACATAATCCCGGCGCACCGGGCTGCAGAATTCCGCTCCGTTACAGGGTCTCGGCAGGTGTGGAGTTGGGCAGCTCGGTTGGTATTCCGCTGATCGTCATCAGCCGCAGTGACGATCACGCCACGACGATCAATTCCATCCTCCGGGACAGCGGCCATCCGGTGCACTGCCTGCGGGTCAACGACCTCGCGACGCTCGGCGACCAGCTGAAGTCCGCCCCGCCCGACATGGTGCTGTTCTTCGACGGCGAGGCCGACGCAGACTTCGCCGCGGCCGTCGCCGCAGTCGCCCTGTGCACGCCGCCACCGCCCCTCCTGCTCGTGCAAGGCCGGGTGGATGAGCCCGGCATCGCAGCCGCCATGGACAAGGGTGCGCGGGACGTCGTTTCCCTCGCCCACCGCGACAGGCTGCGCGCCGTCGTTGGCCGCGAACTGCACGCGCATCGGCTCCGGCTCGCCCTCGAAGGGGTACTCAGCTCCGCCCGGCAGTACAAGCAGGAGCTGCGCAGCCTGATGACCGGCGCCTCGGAGGCCATCGCCGATGTCCACGAGGGCATCATCGTCGCCGTGAACCCCGCGTGGGCAGCCCTGCTCGGTGTCGCCACCGAGGAGGAACTGATCGGCCAGCCGTTCATGGACCTGTTTCGCGAGGCGGACCAGGCGACCCTCAAGGGTGCCCTGGTCGCGTGCCTGAAGGACAAGTGGCAGGAAGACGGCGTCCTGCCGGTCGTCGCGTACGGCAAGGATGAATCCGAGGTTCCACTCGAGCTGCGCCTGAAGCGCGTGACCGTCGACGGAGATCCGGGCGTGCGGGTCATCGTCCCCGGGGACCGCCAGCCGGAGCAGGCGCCGGAGGACCTGCTGGAGCAGGCCGTCGCCAAGGATCCCTCCACGGGCTTCTATCAGCGCCACTACTTCCTGGAGCGCCTGACGGGCCGCATGGCCACCCAGCAGGAGGGCGGAATCAGGGCGCTGGCCTATCTCCGCCCCGACCACTTCGCCCGCGTCCAGTCGGACGTGGGCCTGCTGGGCACCGAGGCCCTGCTCATGCGGCTGGCCGAACTGCTCCGCGAGCTGACGCAGCCGGGCGATCTCTATGGCCGCTTTGGCGGCACGATGTTCACCGTGCTCCTGGAGCGCGGCACGATGACGGACGTGCAGGCGTGGGCCAACCAGCTCCGCAAGGCGGTGGCGAACCAGGTCTTCGAAGTGGAGACCCAGTCCACCTCCATGACCTGCACCATCGGGCTCTGCGAGGTCCGGCCGTCCGACCAGAATCCGGCGGAACTGCTGGCCGAGGCCGAGCTGGCCTGCCGGAAGGGCCGCGACCAGGGCGGCAATCGCGTGGTGCTCAGCGACAGTACGAGCGTGACCGAGCGCCTGCGCCAGACCGACACGCTGTGGATCGCCCGGATTCGCGCGGCGCTGATGCAGAACCGCCTGCGGCTCGTGCATCAGCCCGTGGTCGGCCTGCATGAGGAGGTGCAGGGCGTGCTCGACACGCGGGTTCGCCTCATAGATGAACAGGGCGAGCCGGTCCTGCCATCCGACTTCATCCCGGCGGCCGAACGCGCGCACATGATGAAGAACATCGACCGGTGGGTGATCGGCGCATCGTTCTCGTTCTGCGTGGCCCGCCAGCCCAACCTCGTCTTCGTCCGGCTGTCCCGGGATTCGGTGCTGGATGACTCCCTGCTCGAGTGGCTCAGGACCCGCGCCCAGAGCACCCGGCTCAAGCCGTCCCAGGTGTGCTTCCAGCTCAGCGAGGAGCTCGTCCTGCAGCAGCTGAAGCAGAGCAAGGCCCTGGCGGAGAAACTCCGCGAGAACGGCTTCCTGTTTGCCGTCGATCACCTGGGCACGGGACGGGACTCGACCCAGCTGCTCGGCCACCTCCCCATGCAATTCGTCAAGGTGGACGGCAGCCTCATGCAGGGTCTGCACCGGGACAAGGACCTGCAGAAGAAGGTCGGGGACATCGCGGCGCGCGCCCGCGAACTCAAGATCAAGACCATTGCGGAGCGGGTCGAGAACGCCAACACGATGGCCGTCCTCTGGCAGCTCGGCATTGCCTTCGTGCAGGGAAACTTCACGCAGACGCACGGCGTGGTCCTCGGCGAGGCCGCGACGCCCGGGCAACAGGCGGCCGGCTGAGGCGTGACGTGCGCTCAATCACACTCCGGCGCCACACCCCGGCACCGGTCTGTCACGACATAACAGAACGAGACCTGGGTCGTATACCCGCTGGCCCGCAGATGGTCTCTTAGCGGTTGTCATAAAGGGACTTCAGGGCCGACCCATGCGCCGAATGCGCCAGCCAGTTCGAACCGCAACTTCCCTGCTGCGCCTGGCCATCCGGCGGGTATCGGCGGTCCCCGTCCTGACCAGTTCGATGCTGCTCGTCCTGGCCCCGGCCGGCCAGGCACTCACCCTCGGCGACATCAGCGTACGGTCGACCCTCGGCCAGCGGCTGGATGCCACAGTTCCGGTGCGCCTCGGGGCGGGCGAGACCCTCGCCGGTGCCTGCGTCGTTCCCGGTCAGCAGGGGTCCGACCTCCGCCATGTTCCCGGCGCCCGGGTGACCGCACCCGAGGCAGCGCGGGAAGGCGTCTATCCATTGCGCGTGACCAGCGATGCGGCGCTGTACGAACCCATGTACGAACTGGAGCTGAAGGTTCAGTGCCCCGGTGCGCCCATGCTGGTCCGCCAGTACGTGCTGATGCTCGACCTGCCGGGTGCGGTCGCCGCCAGCATCACCAAGGCTGCTGCGCCCGCCGTTGCCCCGGTCCCGGTCGCGCTCACCACCGCTGCCCGGTCACCCACGGCCCGCCCGCGGCGCGCAGACAACAGACCGACGGGGAAGATGGAACAGGGCTCCCGCTATCGCGTCGCCGAGGGTGACACGCTCTCGGGCATCGCTGCACGGGTGCAGGGTCGCGGGATTTCGCTGCAAGCCATGGCCGACGCCATCCAGGCGGCAAACCCGGCTGCCTTCATCCGCAACGATGCCAACCTGATCAAGCTGGGCAGCGAGATTGAAATTCCGGTGACGGCGGCGACCTCGGCCGCGACGACCACTCTGGACAACGCCGGCGCTGCGCCCGTTCCGATCACGCCGTCAGCGGACGTTCCGGTGCCGACACTGCCCCAGGCCCTCGACTCGGTGCCGCAGCTGCCGGCGGCGGAGACAGTACCGCCCGCCGCAAGCCCCGTTGCCGAGCCGGTCGAAACCAGCGCACCTGCCGAGCTGACGCCACCCGCGATGCCGGCACGGGCTGCACCGGCCAGGACCGTGGCACCGGCCGACGGCGACAGCGTCGCGGCAGCCACCGACGAGCCAAACCCCGTCGTTGCGGCGGGTGCGGGTATCGTCTTCGGCCTGCTCGTCAGCACCCTGCTCTGGTTCCGCGGGCGACTGCCGGCCCGGAAGCGGCCTGCTCCTGCCGTGGTGCCGCCACTGGATGACGCAGCCTCGCCGGAACCGGCAGCGTTCGCCACCATGCCCGCGGCCCTGGTGACGCGCACGGCGGAGCCGGGATTCTCGGTGTCCTTCACACCAGCGAACGAAGATGCGCTCGCTGCGGAATTTGCCGATGACCAGGCTCCGGGGTACGTGGCGCCGCCGGCCAAGGCTCTGCGCAATGCCATAGCGCCGGCGCCAGTGCCGGCGCCCAGCGAGGACATCACCTCGGAGCTCGAGGGGATGTTCGACGGCACCGACACGACGATCCAGAAACGCCTGAACGCCGAGAAGACGGTAGCGGCGCGCGCTTTCCATTCGGACCCGGACGACTACGCTCCTGCGGAGCCTGAAAGTGACGTGGACTTCCCGGTGGGAGATGCCACCGCACAGTCACCCACCGTGGACCTCCGCACCCTGGCGACGTCGGCCACCGGTGACCAGCAACAGGCCCAGACGTTGCTGGAGGCGCTCACCCTGCTGGAGCGGGACTACGAGGAAGAGCTGACGGCGAGCCAGGTGCTGGACATGTCCGCCGTGCGCGATGCCCTCGGCAACGAACTGGACGAGCCGACCCAGATCAACGACGCCCGGATTCGCGAAGCGTCGGCCCGGAAGAGGTCGCGCTAGCCCCCGGTCGCCACGGCGACCCGGTCGACCTTCCGCCAGCCCCGCGGCAGCAGGCCGCCCCGCTGGCTGCGCGCGCCCCGGTACTCAGCCAGGTCCTTCGGAGCCAGCGTCATGGTGCGCTGGTTACTGAACAGCAACAGTGACTGTCCGGGCTCGAGCACCACAACCGCAGTGAGCTTCTCCTCGCCTGCCTTGAACTTGCGGGAAGAGATCCCGAAGATCTTGTTGCCCTTCCCCCGGGGCAGTTCCGGCAACTCCGTCGCCGGGAACACCAGCAACCTGCCTTCGGAGCTCAGTGCGGCCACCAGCGCGCTGCCCGGAAACCCGGGACCGGTCACCGGAGACGGAATGAGGACGTCGCCGCCCTCCGGCACGCGCAGGCAGGCCTTGCCAGCCCGGTTGCGCGAGTGCAGTTCGCCCAGCCGGACGAAGAAGCCGTACCCCGCGTTGCTGGCCACCAGCCAGCGCATCTCGGGATCGCCCAGCAGGACGCCGCGGAAGCTGGCCCCCGGTGCCGGATTCAGCCGGCCCGTGAGCGGCTCGCCCTGCCCCCGGGCGGACGGCAGGGAGTGCGCCGGCAGGCAGTAGGCGCGGCCGGCACTGTCGAGGAAGACCGCGAGCTGGTTGCTCTTCCCGATGGCGGAACTGAGGTGGCTGTCGCCGGACTTGTAGCTCAGGCCGACGGGATCGATGTCATGGCCCTTGGCAGACCGCACCCAGCCGCTCGCCGACAGCACCACCGTCACGGGCTCGCTGGTCACCAGCTCGGTCTCGGCGATGGCCTGGGCGGCCTCCCGCTCCACGATGGCCGTGCGCCGCGCGTCGCCGTGCTTCTCCGCCAGGGCCAGCAGCTCGTCGCGAATCAGGTTCCTGAGCTTCGTGGCGCTCTTAAGGATCTGCTGAAGGCTGTCCCGCTCCTTCGCCAGTTCCTTCTGCTCGGTGCGGATCTCGATCTCCTCGAGCCTGGCCAGCTGCCGCAGGCGGAGGTTGAGGATCGACTCGGCCTGCGCGTCGCTGATGTGAAAGCGCTTCATCAGGACGTCCTTGGGCTTGTCCTCCTTGCGGATGATGCGGATCACCTCGTCGATGTTGAGGTAGGCGATCAGGAGGCCTTCGAGAATGTGCAGCCGGTCCTCGACCTTGGTGAGGCGGTACTGGAGCCGGCGCTTCACCGTGGCGGTGCGGAACTGGAGCCACTCGCCGAGCAGCGTCTTCAGGTCCCGGACCGATGGCCGGCCGTCCAGGCCGATCACGTTGATGTTCACCCGGAGCGTGCGCTCCAGGTCGGTCGTGGCGTAGAGGTGGCTCATCAGCGCCTCCACGTCCACCTTGCCGGACTTCGGCGTGATCACGAGCCGTGTCGGGTTCTCGTGGTCGGACTCGTCCCGCAGATCCTCCACCAGGGGCAGCTTCTTCGCCTGCCGCTGGGCGTCGATCTGCTCCAGGACCTTGCTGCCCGACACCTGGAACGGGAGGTTGGTGATGATGATGTCGTCCTCGTCCCGCTCCCAGGTGGCGCGGAGCCGCAGGGTGCCGTTGCCCGTGGCGTAGATCTCGTGGAGTTCCTTGCGCGGCGTCACCAGCTCGCCGCCGGTGGGAAAATCCGGGCCCTTGATGTGCTGGCAGAGTTGCTTGACCGTGGTCTCGGGCTCCTCCAGCAGGCGGACGAGGGCGGTGACAACCTCCCGCAGGTTGTGCGGCGGGATGTCCGTGGACATGCCGACCGCGATGCCGCTGGTGCCGTTCAGGAGCAGGTTGGGCAGCTGGGCCGGCAACAGCACCGGCTCCTGCAGCGTGCCGTCGAAGTTCGGAGACCACTCCACCGTGCCCTGGTCGATCTCGTCGAGCAGGGTCGCCGCATAGGGCGTGAGGCGCGCCTCGGTGTAGCGCATCGCCGCAAACGACTTCGGATCGTCGGCGGACCCCCAGTTGCCCTGCCCGTCGACGATCGGGTAGCGGTACGCAAAGCCCTGGGCCATGTGGACCATCGCTTCGTAACACGCCGAATCGCCGTGCGGGTGGAACTTGCCGATGACGTCGCCGACCGTGCGTGCCGACTTCTTGTGCTTGGTCGCGGCCAGCAGGCCCAGCTCGCTCATGGCGTAGATGATGCGGCGCTGGACCGGTTTCAGGCCGTCACCGATGTGCGGGAGGGCCCGGTCAAGGATGACGTACATCGAATAGTCGAGGTAGGCCTTCTCGGTGAAGGTCCGGAGCGGGAGCTTCTCGACCGTATCGAACTGCAAGCGGTTCTGCAGGACGGCCGGTGGGCTGCCCTTGCCGGACTTCGACGACGACTTGCGGGTGCCCATGCGCGTCAGATCTCGGCCAGGTTGCCCTTGGTCTCGAGCCACGTCCGGCGATCGCCCGAGCGCTTCTTGGCAAGGAGCATGTCGAGCAGTTGCTCGGTGTCGTCGCTGGCCTCGATGGTGAGCTGCACGAGACGGCGGGAGTCGGGCAGCATCGTGGTCTCCCGCAGCTGCAGCGGGTTCATCTCGCCGAGGCCCTTGAAGCGGGTCACGGTGGGCTTCGCACGGACGCCCTCGGCGGCCAGCCGGTCGAGGACACCCTGGCGTTCCGCCTCGTCCAGCGCGTAGTACACCTCCTTGCCCGCGTCGATCCGGAACAACGGCGGCATGGCGGCATACACGTGCCCCGCCCGGACCAGCTGGGGAAAGTGCCGGACGAACAGCGCGCAGATCAGCGTGGAGATGTGCAGGCCGTCCGAGTCGGCATCCGCGAGGATGCAGACCTTGTGGTAACGGAGTCCCGTGAGGTCCGCGCTGCCGGGCTCGGCGCCGATCGCGAGGCTGATGTTGCTGATCTCCTGGGACGCCAGCAGCTCTCCCTGGTCGACCTCCCAGGTATTGAGGATCTTGCCCCGCAGGGGCAGGACGGCCTGGAACTCCCGGTCACGGGCCTGCTTCGCGGAGCCGCCCGCGGAATCGCCTTCCACCAGGAAGACCTCGCAGCGCTCGGGATCGGTGCTGGTGCAGTCCGCGAGCTTGCCGGGCAGTACCGGGCCGCTGGTGATCTTCTTGCGGATGACGACCTTCGCGGCCTTGGAACGGCGCTGGGCGGCAAGGATGGCGCGCTCGGCGATCTGGTCGCCGGCGTCGGTGTGCTGGTTGAGCCAGAGGGAGAAGGAATCCTTGACCACGCCGCCCACGAAGGTGGCGCACTCGCGGGAGCTGAGCCGCTCCTTGGTCTGGCCGGAGAACTGGGGCTCCTGCATCTTCACCGAGAGCACGTAGTGCAGGCCGTCCCACACGTCGTCAGGGGACAGCTTGACGCCCCGGGGCAGCAGGTTCCGGAACTCGCAGTAGTCGCGGAGCGCATCGGTAAGCCCGGTGCGCAGGCCACCCACGTGGGTACCGCCCTGGGCGGTGGGAATCAGGTTGACGTAGGACTCGTTGATCGCCGGCGTGTCCGTATCGGCCCAGGCGATGGCCCACTCCACCTCCTCGCGCTCACCCTTCATGCTCGCCGCGTAGGGTGGGCTCGGTACCAGCTCGGCGTCGGGCAGGCTCTCGCTGAGGTATTGCTCGAGGCCGCCCTCGTAGAGCCACTCGTGCTGCTGTTCGGGCTTCTCCACCTCGAAGCGGATGCGGAGCCCGGGGCAGAGCACCGCCTTGGCCCGCAGCACGTGCTTGAGGTCGCTGACGGCGAACTTGTCGGTGTCGAAGAACTTCGGATCAGGCCAGAAGCGCAACGTGGTGCCGGTGTTGGCCTTTCCGACCGTGCCGACCTGCTCGAGCTTGCCGGTGCGCTCGCCGTTCCGGAAGCTCATGTTGTACTCGTGGCCATCCCGCCGGATCCAGACTTCCAGGTTCTTCGACAGGGCGTTGACCACCGAGACGCCCACGCCGTGCAGGCCGCCGGAGTACTGGTAGTTGTCGTTCGAGAACTTCCCACCGGCGTGCAGGCGCGTGAGGATGAGCTCCACGCCGGGAATCTTCTCGGTGGGGTGCTTGTCTACCGGCATGCCGCGCCCGTCATCGGCGACCTCGAGGGAGCCGTCCGCGTGGAGCTTCACGTCGATGCGCCTGCAGTGCCCGGCCAGGGCCTCGTCGACGCTGTTGTCGATGACCTCGTGGGCCAGGTGATTGGGACGGCTGGTGTCCGTGTACATCCCGGGCCGACGGCGCACGGGATCGAGGCCGCTCAGGACCTCGATGTCAGCAGCTTCGTAGCTCTTGGCCATCGGAATTCAGGAACAATCCAGCTAAGGAGTCGGGAACGCGCGCAACAACGGGCGGAATCTTAGAGCACCCGCCGGATTAAGCAAGAAAGGCTGCCGGTGGGCGTTGCCGCGTGCTGCCCGTGGCGCGTCACGCCAGGTCGGCGATCAGGGATTCGCGCAGCAGCTCGGGGATGGAGTCGACGCGCACCGTCAACTCGGCGTGATCGACGCCCGCCGCCACGCCGGCACCCGTGCGCAGGGCCTGGATTGCTGCGGTTGGCAATTCGAAGCGGAGAAAGTGCACGGCGGAGGTCTTGGTGTCGTTGGCGCGGTCCATGTCCTCGTCGGCGATGGCGTAAACGGGCTCGAGCGTTCCGATGCGGACCCAGATCCGGTCTTCCACGCCGCGTAGCCGTCCGAGGGCGATCCGTCGCTCGTCCTCGCCGGGGTACTCGATCAGCAGCGTCGCCTTCCAGTTCGTCCCGTCGGGAATCAGCGGATTGTAGGCATCGAGTTCCGACCGGATATCCGCCTGCTCGAAGATCCGCTCGGCGCGCAGCATCTCCTGGACCTGGTAGTGCATCGTCAGCCGGTCCTCGAAGGACAGGGTGATGTGCTCCCCGAGGCTGAGGCGCCGGTGCGCCTTGTGCTCGATGACCCGCTCGCGAAACTCGGGGCGCAGCCGCGCGTAGGTTTCCAGCGGGTAGAGGTCGTCCGGGGTCAGCTTGTCCATGACGGCGGTCAGATCCCGTAGGCCTGGCGCAGCAACTCGATCGGGTGCGGATGATCGCTGCGGTTGGCGAGGCCCGCCACCTGGGCGCCCGCCATGGGGCAGTCACTGCAGAAATGGTCGGCGCCGCCCGCCCCAACCTGCTCGGCAACGGGCGTGGCGATCTTCACCGACGCCGCCCGGAACTCGGTCTTGACGCCGTAGGTGCCGTCGTGGCCCGAGCAGCGCTCGATCGGCTCGACGGTCGTGCCCGGCACGAGCTGCAGCACGTCGCGGGTCTTCAGGCCGATGTTCTGCACCCGCAGGTGGCAAGGCACGTGGTAGGACACCTTGCCCAGTGACTTGGCGAAGTCGGTGCGGAGCTTGCCGCCCTTGTGGCGCAGGTGGAGATAGTTGAAGGGATCGAAGAAGGCGCGCCCGACGGCCTGCACCTGCGGATCGGCGGGGAACATCAGGGGCAGTTCCTGCTTGAACATCAGCACGCAGGACGGGACCGGCGCGACGATGTCCCAGCCGTCCGCCACCCATTTCGCCAGCTCGGGAACGTTGGCTTCCTTCGCCCTGGCCACTGACTCCAGGTCGCCCAGCTCCAGCTTCGGCATGCCACAGCACTGCTCGGCGCCAGCCAGCTGCACGGTGATGCCGTTGTGGCGGAACACGGCCACCAGGTCTTCCACCATCGCGGGCAGGTTCCGGTTGCCATAGCAGGTCGTGTAGAGAATGACCTTGCCGCTCGTACCGTTCACCGCCTCCACCGGCGCCGCGGCCACGGTCTGGCGCGCCAGGCGCTTGCGCGCTGTGTCGCTTTCGTAACGGGGAATCGGCGCGTCCCGGGCGACACCCAGGGCCTTCTCGAGCAGGAGGCGGCCCACCTGGTTGCCATTGACCGCATTCACCAACTCGGAAATCACCGGAATGCCGGCGATGCTGCCCACCTGGTCGGTGGCCGACAGGATCCGGCTGCGCAGGGGCGCGCCCTCCGCCCGGAAACGCACGGCCTTGGCGCGGAGCATCAGGTGGGGAAAGTCCACGTTGAAGGGATGGGGCGGCACGTAGGGGCACTTGGACATGTAGCACATGTCGCAGAGATAGCAGTGATCCACCACGTCGGCGAACACGGCCTTCGGCACGCCGTCCACTTCACCCGTGGGGGAGGCATCCACCGCGTCGAACAGCGTGGGAAAGGAATTGCACAGGTTGAAGCAGCGCCGGCACCCGTGGCAGATGTCGAAGACCCGCTCGAGTTCCTTCTCGAGGGACTGCTTGTTCCAGAAGTCCGGCGCCTGCCAGTCGAGAGGATGACGGGTGGGCGCGTCGAGGCTGCCTTCTCGCGTGGCCATTTCGATCCTTCAAGTGGGAACCGGCCGGCAGTCCCTCCAGGATGAACCCGGGGGCCCGCCGGCCGGCAAAGCACACCGTCTTACTTGCCGAGGGTGTCCAGGGCCTTCTGGAAGCGGTTGGCGTGGGAACGCTCGGCCTTGGCCAGCGTCTCGAACCAGTCCGCGACTTCACGGAAGCCCTCGTCACGCGCCGTCTTGGCCATGCCCGGGTACATGTCGGTGTACTCGTGGGTTTCGCCGGCGATGGCGGCCTTCAGGTTGTCCGAGGTGGGACCGATCGGCAGGCCGGTGGCGGGATCACCCACGTCCTTCAGGTAGTCCAGGTGGCCGTGAGCATGGCCGGTCTCACCCTCCGCCGTCGAGCGGAACACCGCCGCGACATCGTTGAAACCCTCCACGTCAGCCTTTGCCGCGAAGTAGAGGTAGCGGCGATTGGCCTGGGATTCGCCGGCAAATGCGGCCTTCAGATTGCCTTCGGTCTTGCTGCCCTTGAGAGCCACTTTGAATTCTCCTTAGCGGTGTTTGAAGCGGGTATTTAGACTTGGTCTAAATATAGGAAGCCGGCACCAATGCTGTCAACCGGTTTGACCACCCTGCTGCCCTGTGCAAACCTCGCTGGCATCTTCGCTGGCACCCGGGCACCTGGATGAACAAAGCACGACGGAAACCGGCGGCTGAGGCCGTCGACCTGGAAAAGAGCCTCGCAGAGCTTGAGTCAATCGTCGAGCAGCTGGAGTCAGGGGAACTCCCACTGGACAAGTCGCTGAAGGAGTTCGAGCGAGGTGTGCGCCTGAGCCGCGAGTGCCAGGGCGCGCTCAAGGATGCGGAGCAGCGCGTCCAGGTGCTGATGGGCGGCGAGCTCAGGGACTTTGCGTCGGACGATCCGGAAGAGGCCGAAGACCCGGCAGACGAAGACCCGCGATAGCCCGCGCCTGGTTCTCCCCGATGCCAAGAAATATCTCCCGGAAGCTCACGTAGGCCAGCGCCCCGAGATAGCAATAGAGCAGCGGCACCGCCGGCGGTAGCAGCAGCACGGCGATGACCGGCAGCAGGATGAAGAGCAGGCCCACCCCGAGCATCGGGCCCAGGTTCTTCATCTGGGCGGCGGCGCCGGCCTGGTAGGCGGCACGGAACGGCAGGCCCAGGAGGGTCGTGCACGGAAACTGCAGGAACGAGGTCAGTCCCGGGATGTTCAGCCCGAAGAACAGCAGGCCGAGGGCGTAGGCCGAGTAGACGAACACCTGCCGTAGCGCGACGAACCAGTTGTCGGACAGCGCCACCACGACGTTCCGCTCCGTGTAGAGGACGTTCCACCAGGGTACTTCCGGCCGCGCCAGGAAGAACACCCAGATCAGTGCGCCAGCCAGTGCGATGACGCTCGAGAAGGCCACCAGGCTGGGGCCGTTCTGCCGCAACGTGGCCTGCACGTCCGTGAAGGACACCGCGTCGGCCCTGTCCAGCCTGGCGGCGACGAGGATGCTGCCGAAGAAGCCCATCAGCGCGAGGACGCCGCTGATGAACGGGAGGCGCTGCCCTGCGAAAATCGCCAGACACAGCAGCAGGATCAGCCCCAGCCAGACGCTCAGGCCACGGGAGATCAGCCCGAGAGCCTGCGCGCTCCAGCGGCGCAGCGCGCCCGGCGCGACCCGCTGGGGTTCAACGACCATGGATCCACGCTAGCACGGGCGCCAACGTCGCAGCGCGTCAGTCCTGGGTGGTATTGGCGCCCTGCAGCCGGCGGATCAGCGTCCGCAGGAAGACCTTGTTGAAGCGGAGCTGGCACTCGGTGGACACCTGCTCCAGCATGGTGGAGCTCACCGACAGCACGGTGACCGCTTCCTGCGCACGGAACCCGGCCGTGCTGCGCGCACCGGAGATGTACCCGGTTTCACCGAAGCAGTCGCCCTCGCGCAGCGTGCCGAGAGCCTTGCCGTGGCTCTCGACGGCCACCTTGCCGGTGACGATGACGTAGAAGCGGTCGTCCGCCGTGCCTTCGCGGACGATCTCGTCCGCCGCCGAGTATTCCCGCCACTCGCTGGCGCGGAGCAGCTCCCGGATCTCGGACTGGGAGAAGTCGTGGAAGAAGGACAGGCGCCGCAGGATGTCGAAATGCTCCTGGCGGTCGATGCCGTCCCACTGCCCCTTGAGCTGGTGGTAGACCCGCGTGAGCCGCGTCCCGAAGTCCGAGCCGCTCGTGAAGCGGGCTGCCGGATCCTTCTGCAGGGCGATGGCGACGATCTCCTCCAGTTCCTCGGGCGCTCCGAGGCGCAGGGTGTGGATCGGCGGCGGCGTCGCGTAGACGATCTGGTTGAGCAGCTTCGACAGCGAGCTGGCCCGGAACGGCCGGAATCCCGTCAGCAGCTCGTACATCACGGCGCCCAGCGAATACAGGTCCGATGCCGGCGTCAGGTCGTTGCCCTGCACCTGCTCCGGCGACATGTAGCTGGGTGAGCCCGCGATACCCTCGATCTTCGAGATGTCCGAGTCCCGCAGGATGGCGATGCCGAAGTCGATGATGCGCACGTCATTGTCGTTGGTCAGCATGATGTTGCTGGGCTTGATGTCGCGATGGATGACGCCGCGCTTGTGCGCGTAGTGCAGCGCCTTGGCGCACTTGTAGATGATCTTCACCACGTCCTCGACGTGGAGCAGATTGTCGGGACGGCAGTAAGCCTCCAGGGTCCGCGCCCGCTGGACGTGCTCCATGACGACGTAGTACTTGCCGTCCTCCTCGCCGGCATCGAGGATCGGGAGGATGTTCGGGTGCTGGAGCATCCCGACCATGTGCGCTTCGTTGAAGAACATCTTGCGGGCGATCTTGGCCCGCGACGGATCGTCATCGGTGGCGGTGTTGTAGACCTTGATCGCCACGTCCCGCCGGAAGTACGGGTCGTGGGACAGGTACACGGTGCCGGTGGTGCCCTTGCCCACTTCGTTGATGATCAGGTACTTGCCGATCTTCTTCGGTACCGCGGCCGCGGCGATGGAGGCGGCGCTCGGGGTCGAATGCTGGACCATGCGGCGGGGACCTGACCGGGCTAGAACAGCGGCAGAAGCAGCGCTCCCCTGACGACCAATGCCGCGTAAACAGCCGCCAGAACATCATCGAGCATAATGCCCAGCCCGCCGGCTATTCTGTGATCAGCCTCGCGAATCGGCCAGGGCTTGGCCACGTCGAACACGCGGAAAGCCAGGAACGCCACGACCGTCCAGCCCGGGGTCCGCGGTGTGACGCACAGCACGAGCAGCATGGCGACGATCTCGTCAAACACGATGCCGCCGTGATCATGCACCCCGAGACGGCGGGCGCTCGTGCCGCAGATCACGCAACCGGCGGCGAAGGCGGCCACGAGGACCGGGAGCATCACGGCGAGTGGCAGCGGCGGCAGCACCCAGAAGATCCCCACGGCGAGCAGCGAGCCCCAGGTTCCCGGCGCCACGGGCAGCAGTCCGGATCCCAGCCCAAAGGCCAGCCAGTGCACGGGATCCCGGAACACCTGGCGTGCGAGATCGCGGGGTGCGTGATCGGTTGTCATCAGAAGTGCCGGTACGTCGTGTCGGGGACGTCGAGCGGTTGCCCGTGCAGGCGCCAGCGGCATCCAGCTCCGGAAACGACCGTGCCGATGCGGGTCACCGGCACCGTCCACGTGGCCGCCAGTTCCCGGAGGCGCGGCTCGTCTGCCGGGTGCACGGCAAAGCACAACTCGTAGTCGTCACCGCCGGTCAGCGCGCACTCGATGGCCCCGCCACTACGGACACTCCGCAGTTCGGCGCTGAGCGGCAAGGCTCCCGCATCCAGCTCCGCACCAACACCGCTGGCGACAAGGAGCTTGCGGAGGTCATCGTCGAGGCCATCGGACACGTCCAGCATCGCGGAGGCGATGCCGGCCAGCGCCAGCCCCTCGCGCACCCGGGGCTCCGGATAGAGGAAACGCCGGCGCAGGGCTCCGGCGGCCGCCGCACCGGAGACCGGCTGCGGACAACAGTAGCCGCCCGGCCACCGCGTCCCCGGGGTGCCCGGTGACCCACACGCCGTCGCCAGGGACGGCCCCGCTCCGCCGGACGGCGCGCCCGGGCCGCACCCGGCCCTGGATCGTGACGGTGGCTCCCAGGGGCCCGCGCACCGTGTCGCCACCCACCAACTCGACGCCGAAGCGGTCGGCGAGCGCGAACAGCCCGCGCGCAAATTCGCCGACCCACTCCTCGTCCGCTTCCGGCAGCGACAGGGCCAGCGAGAACCACAGGGGCTCGGCCGCCATGGCGGCGATGTCGCTGAGGTTCACGGCCAGACAGCGGTGACCGACCGAGGCGGCGGGCGTGCCCGCGGGGAAATGCGTGCCTTCCGCGATGCTGTCGGTGGCCACGACGAGATCGAAGCCGGGGTCGAGCCGCAGCACCGCGGCGTCGTCGCCAATCCCGAGGATCACGTCAGCGCGGGCCGGCCTGCCCGCGGCCGGACCGCGGTTGAAGAAGGTGCTGATCAGGGCTCTTTCGTCCACGACCGGACTCGTCGGTTCTCAGGCCGCCGGGCGCAATTTCGGGGCGACCTTGTCGAGCAGCGCGTTGATGTAGCGGTGGCCGTCGGTGGCGCCGAATTCCTTTGCCAGCTGCACCGCCTCGTTGATGACGACCTTCACCGGAATCTCGGGATGGGCCCGGAGCTCCGTGAGTCCCAGCCAGAGGATGGCGTGCTCCACCGGGTCGAGCTGGGCCACCGGCCGGTCGGCATCACCGGCAATCAGCGCGTCGAGTCCGGCAGTGTCCGCAAGGATCTCGCCGAGCAGGCGGCGGAAGTACTCCACGTCGACCTTCTCGAAGTCCTTCTGCGAGGCAAACTGCGCCACGATCTCGGCCGCCGTGTGCCCGGCGAGCTGACGCTGGTAGAGCGCCTGCACCAGCAGGCGGCGCGAACCGTGCCGACCGGTGGCAGCCATGATGCGGGGCTCAGGCCTCCAGCTGACGCAGGAGATTGACCATCTCGAGCGTCGCCAGCACGGCGTCGGCGCCCTTGTTGCCGGCCTTGCCGCCCGCGCGATCCATGGCCTGGTCCATGGTGTCGGTGGTGAGCACCCCGAAGCCGATCGGCACACCGTGCTCGAGGCTCACGCGATTCAGGCCCGCGGCGCACTCACCGCAGACGAAGTCGAAATGGGGCGTCTGGCCGCGGATCACCGCACCCAGCGCGGCGATGCCGTCGTACTTGCGCAGCTTGGCGAGGCGCTGGGCGGCAAGCGGCAGCTCGAAGGCGCCAGGAACACGGACGACATGGATGTCGGCATCGCCGGCACCATGCCGCTTGAGCGCATCCACGGCGCCGTCCACCAGATCCGCGGACGATCAGTTCGTTGAAGCGGGCGGCCAGGATCACGATGCGCACATCGCGGGCGATGAGTTGTCCTTCGAGCATGCGCATGTGCCGCGATCAGCCACCGGGGCGCCGTTCCGGCGCGTCCAGGTACTCTACTACCTCGAGCCCGAAGGCCGATAGGCCGTGCATCTGCTTGGGGGCGCTCAGGACCCGCATCCGGTGCACGCCCAGATCCCGGAGGATCTGCGCACCCGTGCCGTAGCTGCGCAGGACCTGGCCACCGGGCGGAGGCCGGCGCTCGCCGCCGGCAGGCCGGCCGAGGGAGCGCACAGCCGCCAACAGCTCGCGGGGCGACTCGCCGTAGTGGAGCAGAACGACGACACCGTGGCCGGTACCGGCGATCTGCTCCAGCGCGGAGCGCAAGGGCCAGCCCAGCTCCGGACTGCGCACGCCCACCACGTCGCCCAGGGTGTCCTGCACATGGACGCGCACCAGCGGCGGCTCGGGCTTCGTGAGGTCGCCCTTGACCAGAGCCAGGTGCACGTTGCGGCTGACGTGATCCTCGTAGGCAATCAGGCGGAATGGACCGAACTCCGTCTCCACCGCGTGCTCCGCGACGCGCTCGACGGACTCCTCGTGCTGGAGCCGGTAGCGGATGAGGTCGGCGATCGTGCCGATCTTCAGCCCGTGCTCGCGGGCGAAGGCCTCGAGCTGGGGACGGCGGGCCATGGTGCCGTCCTCGTTCAGGATCTCCACGATGACGGCTGCCGGCTCGAAGCCGGCCAGGCGTGCAAGGTCGCAGCCGGCCTCGGTGTGCCCGGCGCGGGTGAGCACGCCGCCCGACTGGGCCATGAGCGGAAAGATGTGGCCGGGCTGGCGGATGTCTTCCGGGGCTGCGTCCTGGCTGACCGCAACCCGCACGGTGCGGGCGCGGTCCTGGGCGGAGATGCCGGTGGTGACGCCCTCGGCAGCCTCGATGGAGACCGTGAAATTGGTGCTCTGCTGCCGGTCGGTGTCGCCAACCATGAGCGGCAGGCGCAGCTGCTGGCAGCGGGCCCGGGTGAGCGTCAGGCAGATCAGGCCCCTGCCGAAACGGGCCATGAAATTGATGTCTTCCGGCCGGACCTTGGCGGCCGCCATGAGCAGGTCGCCCTCGTTCTCCCGGTCCTCGTCGTCGACGATGATGACCATGCGGCCCTGGCGCAGGTCCTCGACGATGGCCGGGACGGGACTGAAGCCCGTCCGTCGCCCGTAGGAGCGCCTTCAGGCGCGACCGCGCCCACGGGTATGCCTTTGTCCAACGGCGTCATGAGTTGCCCAGCAGTCTTTCCACGTAACGTGCCACCAGGTCCACTTCGACGTTGACCCGCGTCCCGATGCGATAGTGTTGCATGATTGTGTTCGCCAGCGTGTGCGGCACCAGGGTGACGAGCACCCGGCCGTCCGTCACGTCATTGACGGTCAGGCTCACCCCGTCGATGCAGACGGAGCCCTTCTTCGCGACGTAGCGCCGGAGGGGCTCGGGCAACGCGAAACGGAGGATCGCGGTGCCTCCCTCCTCGCGCCGCTCGGCGACCTCGCCGACACCGTCGACGTGACCGGTGACCAGGTGCCCGCCGAGGGGGTCGGCCAGCGTCAGCGCCGGTTCGAGGTTGACGGGGCTGCCGGGGCCGAGGCCGACCCAGGGTGGTCACCCGCAGCGTCTCGGCCGAGACGTCCGCGGCAAAGGTCTCCGGCCCGAACTCCACCACCGTCAGGCAGGCCCCGTTGACCGCGATGCTGTCGCCGAGACTCATGGGCCGCGGGGCCTCGCGGCCGCCGAGTGCCCCAAGGTCGATCACGAAGCGCTCGCCGGACGACGTGGCAGCAACCGAGCGCACAGCGCCAACGGCCTGGACGATTCCCGTGAACATCAGCTGGATTTTCCCGCAGTCGGTGCCGGTATGTAGATGAGTCGCAAGTCCTCGCCCACCCGCCGCGCCTCCTGCAGACGGAACTGCGGCCGTGCCGCCAGGTCCGCCGGGGGCGCCATGTCGAACATGCCACGGGCGCCGGCGCCGAGCACGCTGGCCGCCTGGTAGACCACGAGTTCGTCGATCAGGCCAGCCGCGAGCAGCGCGCCGTTCAGCACCGCACCGGCCTCGACCCACACTTCGTTGATCTCGAGTTCGCCCAGGCGGCGGAGCATGGCCACGAGGTCGACGCGCCCGGCATCGTCGGGCGCCGCCTCGACCAGTGCGCCCCGGGACAGCAGGGCTGCGCCGCGCCCGCACCGCGCCACCCCGGCGCCAAACACGAGGACCTCGCCCGGCCGCGCCAGGATCCGGGCGGTCGGGGGCGTGCGGTACCGGGAATCCAGGATCACCCGGAGCGGCTGGACCGGCAGCGCCTGCCCCGGCCTCGCGCACCGTCATGGCGGGATCGTCGGCGAGGACCGTGCCGATGCCCGTCAGGATCGCGGCGCTCCGCGCCCGCCAGCGCTGCACGTCCGTCGCGGGCCGCCTCGCCCGTGAGCCACTGGCTGCGACCGTCCGGCAGCGCGGTGCGGCCGTCGAGCGTGGCGGCGATCTTGCTCCGGACCAGCGGCCAGCCCCGGCGCATGCGGAGGCATGAAGCCGGCGTTGAGGCGCTCCGACTCGGCGGCCAGGAGACCGCCGCTGACCTCGATGCCCGCCGCCCGGAGCGCCTGCTCGCCGCCGCCGTTCACCCGGGGATTGGGATCCGACGCGCCGTAGACGACCCGCCGGACTCCGGCGGCGATCAGGCCACCGTGCACGGCGGCGTGCGGCCCGTGTGGCAGCAGGGCTCCAGGGTGACGTAGGCCGTGGCGCCGCGGGCGGCGCCGCCCGCCTTCGCGAGCGCGTCGGCCTCCGCATGAGGTCCGCCGGCCCGCACGTGCCAGCCTTCCGCGATGACCGTCTCGCCGTCGGCGATCACGCAGCCGACGCGGGGATTGGGGTGGGTGGTGTTGAGGCCGCGGGCCGCGAGCTTGCAGCGCGCGGGCCATGTGGCGGCGATCGGCGATGGTGAACGTCATGCGGGCTCGTCCGGCAGCAGCGGCAACTGGTCCCGCCGCCGGTCCTGGTCGGCCAGCTCCTTGAGCTTACGGATCTCGTCCTGGAACGACTCCACGTCCTGGAAACTCCGGTATACGGAGGCGTAGCGGACGTAGGCCACCTCGTCGAGCCCGCGCAGCTCCTCCATGACGAGGTCGCCGATCCGACGGGACGGCACCTCGCGCTCGCCCAGCGTCTGCAGCCGGTGGGTCACCCGGGCCAGGGCCTCCTCCACCGCTTCACTGCTCACGGGCCGCTTCTCCAGCGCACGGATCATCCCGCTGCGCAGCTTGTGATCGTCGAAGGGCTCACGGCTGTCGTCCCGCTTCACCACGCGCGGCATCACGAGCTCGGCGCCCTCGAAGGTGGTGAAGCGCTCGCCGCAGCCCAGGCACTCGCGCCGGCGCCGGATCTGGGTGCCCTCACCCGCAAGCCGCGAGTCGATGACCTTGGTTTCGGGGTGGCTGCAGAAGGGGCAGTGCACGGCGGGGCTCTCCAGAACCTGGTTACAATAACAAAAGGCTCTGCCCGCGATCGTCCGGATGCGCGGCCACCCCAGGCGCGGCGCACCCTGGGGGACCGCCCCAGAATTTCTTCCCCGCCCGGGTCCGGGATGCGGTCCGGTGCCATTTCGGGCCCGACTCCGCGACGAAGTCATGGCAGCTTGAAGCTGCCCCGTGATCTTTTTTGAACGCCGGCAGTGGAGTCGGGGCCGGCTGCAGCAGTGGGACTGAGCCTACCCCCGCTGCGAGCCAAGCACAAAACGCTCGACCCGCCCAAGCCTGCTACCGCCCACTTTCTGGTGGAACTGGCGCGCTTTGCGACTGGCCTGGGCACCGTAAGCACGGCACGGTGGGGCATGGCCTGCGAACGATCCAGCCGACAGCACCGCCGGGAAGGCTCGCCACTGTGAACCCATGGGTTGCCACCCCACAAATGGCCATTTACACTTCACAAATGGACATTTCTATCACCGAGTTCAAGCATCGCTGCCTGGAGATCGTGCGCCGCGTGGAGAAGACGGGCCGGCCCGTCACGATCCGCCGTCGCGGCAAGGCCGTCGCCCAGCTGGAACCGTCGCCGTCACCCCTCACGGCCGGAATGAAGCCCTGGGAGCAGCTGCGCGCGCTGGGCGGTCAGCTCAAGGCGGAACCCGGCGAATCGGTCCTGCGTGACGAGGACTTCGAGGCGCTGCGTTGAAGGCACTGCTCGACACCCACATTTGGGTGTGGTGGCTGACGGGGAGTTCAGGGCTCACCGCCAGGGAGCGGGCCACACTGGATGCAGCGGCAGCCGCCGGCGCGTTGTATCTCGCCGCCATCAGCCTCTGGGAAGCCCAGATGCTCCACGCCAAGGGGCGGCTTGAGCTGCCGCTGGCGTTTCCCGACTGGTTGCGGCGCGCTGCCGCGCCCCCGATGGTGACAGTGCTGCCACTGGATATACCGGTGATCAGCGCGCTCGACAACCTGCCCGCTCGCTTTCACGGTGATCCGGCGGACCGCCTGATCGTCGCGACCGCGCGAGCTCACCGACTGCCCCTGGCCACCCATGACGTGCGGATTCGCCGCGCGCGGACGGTGGGCCTGTGGAAACCTTAGTTCCGGACTACTGAGTGCCGGACTACTGATAGACGGGAAACCGCCCGCAGAGCTCGATCACCTGCTGGCGGATCTTCGCCGCGCGCTGCTCATCCTTGATGTCGTCCAGGATGTCGGCGATCCAGCCCGTCAGCTGCCGGATCTCTGCAGCGCGGAAACCGCGGGTGGTGACCGCTGGCGTGCCGAGCCGCAGGCCGCTGGTGACGAAGGGCGAGCGCGGATCGTTGGGCACTGCGTTCTTGTTGACCGTGATGTGCGCCGCATCGAGCACCGCGTCGGCATCCTTGCCCGTGATGCCCTTGTCGATGAGGTCCAGCAGGAACATGTGGTTCTCGGTGCCGCCGGACACGATCTTGTAGCCACGCTCCATGAGGACCTGGGCCATGAGCGCGGCATTGGCCTTCACGTCCTTCTGGTAGACCTTGAACTCGGGCTGCAGCGCCTCGAGGAAGGCCACGGCCTTGGCGGCAATCACGTGCATCAGGGGACCGCCCTGGGTGCCCGGGAACACCAGCGAGTTCATCTTTTTGTGGATGTCGTCCTTCTCCGGGTCAACGGAAGGGCGCGCCAGGATCATGCCGCCTCGCGGGCCGCGCAGCGTCTTGTGGGTGGTGGTGGTCGTCACGTCGGCGAACGGCACCGGGTTCGGGTACTCGCCGGCCGCCACGAGGCCCGCCACGTGGGCCATGTCGACGAAGAGGTAGGCGCCGACGCTGTCGGCGATCTCGCGGAACTTCTGCCAGTCCACGACGCGCGAGTAGGCCGAGAAGCCGGCGATGATCATGCGCGGCTTGTGCTCGCGGGCCAGGCTCGCCACCTCGTCATAGTTGATCAGGCCGGTCTGCGCGTCGACGCCGTAGGAAACGATCTTGAACAAGCGCCCGGAGAAATTCACCGGCGAGCCGTGGGTGAGGTGACCACCGTGCGCCAGGCTCATGCCGAGCACGGTGTCGCCCGGCTGCAAAAGCCCCAGGTACACCGCCGCGTTGGCCTGGGAGCCCGAGTGCGGCTGCACGTTGGCGTAGGCGGCGCCGAACAGCTGCTTCGCGCGCTCGATGGCGAGGTTCTCGGCGATGTCCACGTACTGGCAGCCGCCGTAGTAGCGCTTGCCCGGATATCCCTCCGCGTACTTGTTGGTCAGCACCGAGCCCTGGGCCTCGAGCACCCGTCGGCTCACGTAATTCTCGGACGCAATCAGCTCGACATGCTCTTCCTGGCGGCGCTCTTCGCTCTGGATGGATCGGGCGAGTTCCGGGTCGAAACCGGCCAGGTCGGTGTGGGTATTGAGCATGGGTGGGCTCCGCGGTGGGAAAGCCCGTCATTCTAACCCGAGGCCCCGGGGTTCAGGCGGCCCGCTCAGGCGGCCTGGCCCGCCGCGACGAAGGACTCCACGACAGCCGTCCAGGCCAGCGCCAGGTTACGCCGGTTGTACCCGCCACCGCCGGTCGCCAGCAGCCGGCCCTCGGACCAGCGGTCGGCCAGGGCGCACAACCGCGCGGCAGCATAGCCATGGGCCGCCGGGGATAACTGCAGGTGGGTGATCGGGTCGCCGGCCAGGCTGTCTGCCCCGCACTGGAACAGGATGAACTCCGGCCGGAAGTCCGCCAGGTAACCCTCGACGCGCTCCCAGGCCGCCCGGAACTCGTTGTCCCCCGACCCCGGAGCCAGCGGAATGTTGAGCTTCGTGCCGGCGGCGGCGCCCCGCCCGGTCTCCCCAGCAGCGCCCGTGCCGGGGTACAGGTAGCGGCCGTCCTCGTGGATGTCGGCGAAGGCGATGGCGGGATCATCCTCGAAGGCATAGAACACGCCATCCCCGTGGTGGGCGTCGATGTCCACGTAGGCGACGCGCTGCAGCCCGTGCCGGGAGCGCAGCAGTTCCAGCACGACGCCACAATCATTGTAGATGCAGAACCCCGCCGCCCGGTCCCGGGCCGCGTGATGCAGTCCGGCGATGGGCACGAAGGCGCGGCGCGCGTGGCCGGCCATGACGTTCTCCATGGCGAAGACCGACGCGCCGACGACGGCAGCGGCGGCGGCGTCCAGGCCGCGACGCGCGGGCGTGTCACCCCCGTCCAGCCAGCCGGTGCCTTCGAGGCACAGGGTTTCGACACGGGCGATGTGCTCGCGGGTGTGGAACGCCGCGAGCTCGGCGTGGGTCGCCTCCGTCGCGGAGGCCAGGGTGACCCGGTCACCGAAGCCCCGCTCCGCCAGTTCGCGATGGAAAGCGTCGTGCCGGTCCGGTCCGAACGGATGGCCATCGCCAAAGCCGTAGGCGGCGATGTTCGCGCCCTTCATCACGAGCACGTCGTTGCGTCCCGAGGCCACCGCCGCTACCCGTCTGATCCGTTGCGAGAGTCCCGAGTATAGCTTTGCAAGGTGTGGTCCTTGCCCGATAATGACCGCTCGTTGCCGCTCCCTCCAGCACGCGGCCAGAACCCAGGATCACCCACCCAGGATTACACAGTGGCGCAATACGTTTTCACGATGAACCGGGTGGGCAAGATCGTCCCGCCGAAGCGCTTCATCCTCAAGGATATTTCCCTCAGCTTCTTTCCCGGCGCCAAGATCGGCGTGCTCGGCCTCAATGGCTCCGGCAAGTCCACGCTCCTCCGCATCATGGCGGGCGTCGACAAGGAGTTCGAAGGCGAGGCCCGCCCGCAGCCGGGCATCCGCATCGGCTACCTGCCCCAGGAGCCGGAACTGCCCGCGGGCAGCACCGTGCGCGAGATCGCGGAGGAAGGCCTCGGCGAGATGTTCGCGCTCGTGAAACGCTTCAACGAAATCAGCGAGAAGTTCGCGGAGCCGATGGACGACGACGCGATGAACAAGCTGCTCGAGGAGCAGGGCAAGCTCCAGGACAAGATCGACGCCAAAAACGGCTGGGAGATCGAGCGCAAGCTGGAGATCGCGGCCGACGCCCTGCGGCTCCCGGACTGGGACGCGAAGGTCGAGCAACTCTCGGGCGGCGAGCGCCGCCGGGTCGCTCTCTGCCGGCTGCTGCTCTCCGAGCCGGACATGCTGCTGCTGGACGAGCCCACCAACCACCTGGACGCCGCGTCGGTGGCCTGGCTCGAGCGGTTCCTGGAGAGCTATCCCGGCACCGTCATCGCCGTGACCCACGACCGCTACTTCCTGGACAACGTGGCCGGCTGGATCCTGGAGCTGGACCGGGGCCAGGGCATTCCCTGGGAAGGCAACTACTCCTCCTGGCTCGACCAGAAGCAGAAGCGCCTCGCCCTGGAGGAAAAGTCCGAGCAGGCCCGCCAGAAGACCATCAAGGCCGAGCTGGAGTGGGTGCGCGCCAACCCCAAGGCGCGGCAGGCCAAGAGCAAGGCCCGCCTCTCCCGCTTCCAGGAACTGGTCTCCCAGGAGTACCAGGAGCGCCACGAAACCCAGGAGATCTACATTCCGCCCGGGCCCCGCCTGGGTGACCTCGTGATCGAGGTGAACCACCTGCGCAAGGGCTACGGCGACCGGCTGCTGATCGAGGACCTGAGCTTCCAGGTACCGCCCGGCGCCATCGTCGGCATCATCGGCCCGAACGGCGCGGGCAAGACCACGCTCTTTCGCATGCTGACCGACCTGGAGAAGCCCGACGGCGGCGAGATCCGGTTCGGCGACACCGTGCAGCTGGCGGCCGTCGACCAGTCCCGCCAGTCCCTGGACGACACCAAGACCGTCTGGGCGGAGATCTCCGGTGGCGAGGACCTGCTGAAGATCGGCAAGTACGAGACGCCGTCCCGGGCTTACTGCGGCCGCTTCAACTTCAAGGGCACCCAGCAGCAGCAGCTGATCGGCGAGCTCTCCGGCGGCGAGCGTAACCGCGTGCACCTGGCCAAGGTGCTGAAATCCGGCGGCAACGTGCTGCTGCTCGACGAGCCCACCAACGACCTGGACGTGGAGACCCTGCGGGCGCTCGAAGAGGCGCTGCTGGAGTTCCCCGGCTGCGCCATCGTCATCTCCCACGATCGCTGGTTCCTCGACCGCATCGCCACCCACATCCTGGCCTTCGAGGGCAACAGCCAGGTGGTGTGGTTCCAGGGAAACTACACGGAATACGACGCCGACCTGCACCGGCGGCTGGGTGATGACGCCAACAACCCGCACCGGATCCGCTTCAAGCCCCTCACTCGCTGAGGATTCACGACAGGATGGCGACCGTATGACAGCCAGCATCACCGCAGACGGCCGCTTCGAACGCAACGGCGGCACCGGCACGATGGAATGCCCGCACTGCGGGGCCGTCGGGCCGATGACGGTGACGGCCTACCCGTCGTTCACCAAGCTCAAGGCCGAGCGCCCCACGCAGGTGGGCATCGTCCTGCAGTGCTCGGGCTGCAAGGCGCCGGTGTTCCTCCGCTACCGGACGCGGGCCTGGCGCGACGACCGGGTGGAGCTGCACCCGCTGCCGCAGCCGGTCGAGCAGCCGCCCGAGCGCTTCAGCCTGAGCTACCTGCCGCCCGCGGTGGCGGCCCGCTTCCGCGAGGCCCTCGCCTGCTTCAGCAGCGGGCTCTGGCAGGCCTTTGCCGCCATGTGCCGGCAGACGGCCCGCGCCGTGCTTCGAGGACGTCGGCGATGCCGGGCGCCTGCGCGTCTACGACCTGGTCGCCGAGGTGCAGGAGCTGGGCGACATCGACGAGGCCACGTTCAACGCCGTGCGCCGGATCATCTTCGACCCGGACGCCAGCAAGCAGGAGCCGGAATTCGACCGCCGGCAGGCCGCCGTGCTGCTGGAGACCATGAAGGACCTCCTGACGCAGACCTACGTACGGCGGGCGAAGCTCCGGCAGGCGCTGAAGGTCAGGCGCTTCTTCGCCAACCAGGCGGCGGGGATCGACGAGGACGAGCCGGAGCTGCCCATCCGGAAGGCCTAGGCGCAACCCAAATATCTGGCCGACGTAGCCAGTTTCGCGGCGTTGGCATGCGTCACGCCAGAGCGCAGGCTTCCAGGAATGAAAGGCGACGCAGTCCACGCCCCCGCCATCACAGCCGTATATACTCCGCATATATACTCTGTGAGGAGCCCCATGAAAACCGCCAAGATCTTCAAGCATGGCAACAGCCAGGCCGTGCGCCTGCCCAAGGAATTCCGCTTCGAGGGCTCTGAGGTACTGGTCAAGCGCCTGGGCAGCGGCGTCCTGCTGCTGCCCACCACGCTGAACTACGAGCAGATCATGACGGCACTCGGACAGTTCAAGGGCGAGATCGAACGGCAACAGCCCGCGGATCAGAAGCGGAAGTGGCAATGATCTGGATGCTCGACACCGATACGCTGGTCTACCTTGCGAATGGCAAGCCCGGTTTCGAGCGCATTGTCCGCCGCATGTCGGGGCGCTCCCCGGGTGAATTGCGCCTCTCGGCGATCACCCTCTCTGAACTCCGGTTCGGTATCGAGAACGGCGGGTTACGCACCGGGAACCGGCAGGCTCTGACCGGACTCCTCGACCTCCTCCAGGCCGATGACTTTCCGGTTGCGGCTGCGCAGGACTATGGGGAAATTCGTACTGCATTGCTGGCCAAGGGCAAGCCCATCGGACCCTACGACCTGCTGATCGCCGCGCATGCGCGGCATATCGGCGCCACGGTGATCACCAACAACGAGCGGGAGTTCCGCCGCGTGCCGGGCCTGTCCGTGCAGAACTGGCTAAAGCCGTAAAGGATTCGCCGGTCGCGCCTGAAGGCGCTCCTACCGGCAGGCGTCGCTAGCCTGTAAAGCGCCTGGCGTTCCTGAAGAGGCGCAGCCAGGGGCCGTCATCGCCCCACCCGTCCGGGTGCCAGGAGTGCTGCACGGTGCGTTGGACGCGCTCCGGGTGGGGCATGAGGATCGTCACGCGGCCGTCTTCGCGAACAGAGTCCCGCGATGCCACCGGGCGAACCGTTGGGATTGGCGGGATAGGTTTCCGCCGGCCTTCCACGGTTGTCGACGTAGCGAACGGCCACCTGCCCCGCCGCCTCGCAGGCCTGCTGGTGGCCGGGCGCAAACGTGGCGCAGTCCCTCCCCGTGGGAAGTGGCAATCAGCAGCCGGCTGCCCGCCATCCCGTCCAGCAGCACCGAGCGGGACGGCAGCACCTCGACCAGGCTCAACCGCGCCTCGAACTGCTCCGAGCGGTTCTGGCGGAAGCGTGGCCAGTGGCCGGCACCGGGAATCAGCTCGGCGAGCACCGACAGCATCTGGCAGCCGTTGCACACGCCCAGCGTGAAGGTGTCCGGGCGGGCGAAGAAGGCGGCGAACTCGTCCCGGGCCCGGGCGTTGAACAGGATCGACTTCGCCCAGCCGCCGCCGGCACCCAGCACGTCGCCGTAGGAGAAGCCGCCGCAGGCGGCGAGGCCGGCGAACTCCCGCAGCGACCGCCGGCCCGACAGCACGTCGGTCATGTGCACGTCCACCGCGTCGAAGCCCGCGCGACCGAAGGCGGCGGCCATCTCCAGCTGGCTGTTGACACCCTGCTCGCGCAGGATCGCCACTCGCGGCCGGCGCCGGGCGACGGCGACGAGCCGGGCCGCGGGGTCCTCCGCTGGATCGAAGGTGAGCCGCGGCGAGAGGCCGGGATCGTCCGGGTCGAGCTTCGACCGCCACTCCTCCGCGGCCGTGGCCGGATTGTCCCGCAGCGCCTGCATGCGGTACGACAGTTCGGACCAGGCCCGCAGCAGGTCGATCCGGGAGCGCTCGAACAGTGGCGCCCCGCCGGCCGAGATGACGACCTTGTCGCCGGTCGTGACCTCTGCCACGCGCCGGAGCAATCGCACGAGGCCGTGCCGGCCGAGCACCGCCGTCACCTTGCCGGCGTCATCGTCACGCACCTGGATCACCGCGCCGAGTTCCTCGGCGAACAGGGCGGCCAGCTGCTGCTCCTGCGTTCCCGGCTCGAGGTGCACGTCGAGCCCGGCCCTGCCGGCGAAGGCCATCTCGCACAGGGTGACGAACAGGCCGCCGTCACTCCGGTCGTGATAGGCCAGGACGAGCCCGGCAGCGCGCAGTTCCTGGATGGCCGCGAAGAAACTGCCGAGCGCGGCCGCATCGTCCACGTCCGGCGGCTCGCCGCCGGTGCGTACGAAGGCCTGCGCCAGGCTGGAGCCACCGAGCCGGTTGCGGCCCGCACCGAGATCGATGAGCCACAGCGACGTGCCCGGCTCGCGGCGCAACTCCGGGGTCAGCGTGCGCCGCACGTCATCCACGGGCGCGAAGGCCGAGACCACCAGCGACACCGGCGCCACCACCGCCCGGGTCGCCCCGCCCTCCTGCCAGCGCGTCTGCATGGACAGCGAGTCCTTGCCCACCGGAATGGCGATCGCGAGTTCGCGGCACAGGGCGCTGACGGCGGACACGGTGTCGTAGAGCCGCTCGTCCTCCCCGGGCGCGCCGGCCGCCGCCATCCAGTTGGCCGACAGCCGCACGTCGGCAGACCTGGCGGATCGAGGCGGCGGCCACGTTGGTCAGCGCCTCGCCCACGGCCAGCCGCCCCGAGGCCGGCGCGTCCAGCAGGGCCACCGGCGAGCGCTCGCCGATAGCCATCGCTTCACCCGCGAAGCTGTCGAAGCCGAGGGCGGTCACGCCCACGTCGCTGACCGGCAGCTGCCACGGGCCCGACGAGCTGGTCCCGGGCCACCAGTCCGCCGACGGTCCGGTCGCCGATGTGGATGAGGAAGGACTTGTCGGCCACGGCGGGCAGGCGGAGGACGCGGAGGCACGCGTCCGGCAGCCCGATGCCGGTCAGGTCCAGGTGCATGGCCGGCACCGGCTGGCGAGTCACCTGCCGGACCATCTGCGGCGGCTTGCCGAGCAGGGTCTCCAGCGGCATGTCCACGGGCGTCCCGCCGAGGAGGCAATCGCTGACGACGAGCCGCCGGGTGTCGTCCAGCGGACCGAGCACCGCGTAGGGACAGCGCTCCCGGGCGCACACCGCCTCGAACCAGGCCAGGTCGGCCGGGTCGATGGCGAGCACGTAGCGTTCCTGGGCCTCGTTGCACCAGATCTCCAGCGGCGACATGGCGGCTCGGCGCTGGGAATGTCGCGCAGCTCGAAGCGCCCGCCCCGGTGGGCGTGATCCACCAGCTCCGGCACGGCGTTGGAGAGACCGCCCGCGCCCACGTCGTGGATCATCAGCATGGGGTTCGGCCGGCCGGCAATTGCCGCCACGGCCCGGCAGGCCTCGATGACCTGCTGTGCGCGCCGCTCGATCTCCGGATTGCCGCGCTGGACGGAGGCGAAGTCCAGGTCTGCCGAACTCGCGCCGCTGCCCACGGACGAGGCCGCGCCGCCGCCGAGGCCGATGAGCATGGCGGGGCCGCCGAGGACGATGACGAGCGAGCCCGGCGGCGGATCCGCCTTCTCCACGTCGGGGGCGGCAATATTGCCGAGGCCGCCGGCCAGCATGATCGGCTTGTGATACCCGTGTGCCCGGTTGCCATCGCGCGGGTCGGCCTGCTCGAAGCTGCGGAAGTAGCCGGTGATGTTCGGCCGGCCGAACTCGTTGTTGAAGGCCGCCGCGCCAATGGGCCCCTCGAGCATGATCTGCAATGCGCTGGCAATGCGGTCCGGCCGGCCGATGGCCTGCGCCGGCGATTCCCAGGGCTGCTCCCAGCCCGGGAGCGCCAGGTTGGACACGGTGAAGCCCGTGAGCCCCGCCTTGGGCCGGCCGCCGCGGCCGGTGGCGCCCTCGTCGCGCAGTTCGCCGCCGGAGCCGGTGGCGGCGCCCGGAAACGGCGAGATCGCCGTCGGGTGGTTGTGGGTCTCCACCTTCATCAACGTGTGCAGCGGCGGCGACGGTGGCGACGTAATGCCCGGTGGCCGGATCGGCATGCAGGTGGCTCGCCACCGCGCCCTCCATCACGGCCGCATTGTCCTTGTAGGCGGAGAGCACGCCCCGCGGATTGGCGGCGTGGGTCGAGCGGATCATCTGGAAGAGGCTGTGCTGCCTGCTCCTTCCCGTCGATGATCCACCGGGCATTGAAGATCTTGTGCCGGCAGTGCTCCGAATTCGCCTGCGCGAACATCATCAGCTCGGCGTCGGTGGGATCGCGCTGCTCGGCGGTGAACTTGTCGGCGAGGTAGCGGATCTCGTCCGGCGACAGCGCGAGGCCCAGGTCCCCGTTGGCGCGCTCGAGGGCGGCCACGCCCTCCTGGAGCAGTGGCACGCGGCGCAGGGGCCGCGGCGATCCGGCAGCAAACAGCGCCTCAGCCAATCCGGACCGGACAGGTCGCCCGGCAGGATGCTCTGGGTCATCCGGTCATGGAGCAGCGGCGCGAGCAGCGACGCTTCGGCCGGCCCGAAGGGCTGGCGCGTGGCGAAGCTGAAGCGCACGCCGCGCTCAACGCGGCGCACGGCCGTCGAGCCCGCAGCTCCGGGCGATGTCGGTGGCCTTGCTGGACCAGGGCGAGACGGTCCCGGTCCGGGGCAGCACCAGGAGGTGCGCATCGGGCAGTTCGCTCCCGGCCGCCGAGCCGTCATCGAGCAGGCCCTGCAGTGTCTGCTCCGTCCGCGCCGTCAGCAGCTCGCTGAGCTCGACGACGTGCAGGAAGCGGGCCGCAACGCCGGTGACCGCGGGTACCCGCGCCTGGCAGTCGCGCAGCAGTTTCTCCAGCCGGAATCCGGAAAGCGCGGCGCCGCCGGGCCAGATGAGCGCTGGAACCCCCGGCGCCGTCACTTGCCCGAGTCGCCGGAACCACCCGGCGTGTAGATGGGCACGGGAAACTGCGTGACGTTGCCGGCCTCGGCCGGCGTGATCTTGCTGACCCCCTGCTTCTCGACTTCGTCGATGCGCAGGATGGAGTGCATGGGCAGGTAGGTTCGCCGCACGCCGGCAAACTCGGTCTTGATCCGCTCTTCCGCGGGGTCCACGACGACGGTGGTGCGCTCGCCGAAGACCAGCCGCTCGACCTCGATGAAACCGAACAATGTGCCCTGCGTCACACTCCGGGCATAGATCTCGTAGACCTTGCCCTGGCTGACGAAGATGACTTTGTAGAGGTGCCTGGCGGACATGGGCGGATCGGATCGGGGGCGCGCAGTATAACCCACGCGGCATAAGCCGGCGGTTTCCGGGCCGCCCCGAAGTGTGACCCGCTGCAGGTCCCCCGCCACACATAATCAGCCATGATGCACGCTGGGTGAGGGACTGCCATGCCGCTTCGACTCCGCGTCACCAGTGACAGCAAGGCGCTGCCGCGCGACCAGCGCGTGCGGGAATTCCCGGCCGTGGGCGGCACGATCGGCCGGGGCCCGGACAACGACTGGGTGCTGCCGGACGAGAGCCGTTATGTTTCCAGCCGGCACGCCGTGATCGATTTCCAGGGCGGCGCCTACTACCTCGTCGACACCAGCCGCAACGGCGTCTTCGTGAACGGCTCGGACACGCCGGTGGGCCAGGGGCATCCCCAGCGCCTCTTCGACGGCGACCAGCTCCGGATCGGCGAGTTCGAGATCGCCGTCGACATCAGCGGCGGCGACGAGGAACTCCGCGAGGACGGCATGCGCGATTCCATCGTGCGTGCCCAGCTGGTCCCCGAGGACGAGTCGGTGGAGCTGATGCTGGTTTCCGAGGAGAAGCTGACCCGCGATTCCCACCTGCAACGTCACCTGACGGCCTCCAGTTCCATCGTGGCGAAGCCAAAGGCCGCAGCGCCCCGCCCGGTCGCCGTGCCCAGCCCGCCGAAGAAGACCGCTCCCAAGTCGTCGCCTGCCCCAGCGCCCGCCCGCCCGCCAACCGTCAGCTCGGACCCGGACCAGCGCCTCCTGGCGCAGTTCCTGGAGGCCGCGGGCATCAAGCCCGAGGCCATCGCCGGCCAGTCGCCCACCGAGGTGTTGCAGGGCTCCGCCAAGCTGCTGCGGGTGATGGTCAGCGGGCTCATGGAGCTCCTCCGCGAGCGCAGCCACATGAAGGACACCTTCCGGCTGCCGCAAACGGTGATGCAGGCGACCCAGAACAATCCGCTCAAGTTCTCACCGACCGTGGACGAGGCCCTCCGCTACCTCCTCAACGATCGCGGCGAAGGTGCGTACCTGAGCGCCGACGATGCGGTGCGCGCCGCCTTCCGCGACGTGCGCCAGCACGAGCAGGCGCTGGTGAAGGCGATGCTCCAGGCCGTGCAGGACTACGTGGAGCGCTTCGATCCGGAAGAACTCAAGAGCCGCTTCGACAAGGGCCTGAAGCGCGGCGGACTGCTGTCCAGCGCGAACAAGCTCAAGTACTGGGAGCTCTACGAGGAAAGTTACCCGGCGCTCACCCAGCGCGAGGAAGGCGGACCGCCCCAATTGTTCACGGAAGAGTTCGCCCGGGCCTACCTGCAGGAACTCGACGGCCAGAAGGCTGCGCGCAGCCGCTAGCCGGCAGCCGCGGGCCGGCACCTGCTGGCCGGCACTCGATGGCCTGCTCCCGCTGGCCTGATGGCTGGCCGGCCATCCGCATTTCCCCGGATACCCCGTTTCGTCAGGGAACCGCATCGTGGTGGCGGTTCGACCCTACAAATGACAATGATTCTCATTTAGAATGACCCCATGACACTGGACGAGCTGAAAGTCGGTCAGGCCGGCACCATTACCCGGATCGAGGGCGAGGGCCCGATGGTGCAGCGCCTCATGGCCCTGGGCCTCCTGGCCGGGTCCCCCGTGCGGATCACCCGCCGGGCCCTTGGCGGCGATCCGATCGAAGTGGCGGTGATGGATTACGCGTTGTCGCTGCGGCGCGAGGAGGCGCGCCGCGTGCAGGTCGTGCGGGGGACATGACGCCGCCCGCTCCTGAAGCCGCGACGGTCATCGCCCTCATCGGCAACCCGAACACCGGCAAGAGCACGCTCTTCAACGCGCTGACCGGCCTGCGCCAGAAGACCGCGAACTACCCGGGCGTGACGGTCGAGCGGCACACGGGCGAGATCGTCCTCGCCGGCCAGCCCGTGACCCTGGTGGACCTTCCCGGCGCCTACTCCCTCGCTGCCCAGTCACCGGACGAGATGGTCGCCATCGATGTCCTGCTGGGGCACGTCACCGACCTGCCCCGGCCGCGAGCGGTACTCGCGGTCGTCGACGCCACGAACCTGCGCCGGAACCTGTTCCTGGTCACGCAACTCGCCGAGCTCGGGCTGCCGCTCGTGGTGGCCCTGAACGTCTCGGATGTGGCCGAGAGCCGGGGCATCCGCATCGATACCGCCGAGCTGGGCCGGCAGCTCGGCGCCACCGTGGTGCGGGTCTCGGCAGCGCGGGAAACGGGGCTGCCGGAATTGCGCGCCGCGCTGGAGCAGGCCATCGCCGCGCCTGCCCCGCCGGCCCTCCGCGTGCTGCCCGAGGTCGGCGCCGCCGCGGCGGAGCTGGGCCAGCGGCTGCGGACCGCCGGCCTGCATCTCCTGGACTACGAAGTCGAACGGGCGCTGATCGACGCCCAGGGCGTTGCCGAGCGGCGCTTCGAGATGACGGCGGGCGACGAGTTCCGGGGCGAACTGGCCCGCCTGCGTGGCGAGCTTGGCGCCGGGGTGTCCCTGGCGGAAGCCGAGGCCACGGCCCGCTACGGCCTGATCAACGCGATCGTGGCCCGCACCGAGCAGCGTGCCCCGCGGGAACTCACGCTGGGCGACCGGCTGGACCGGGTCACCAATCACCCGGTCATCGGCACGGTGCTGTTCATCCTGGTGATGGCGGCGGTCTTCCAGGCTGTCTTCTCCTGGGCGACGCCCTTGATGGAGATCATCGACGCCGCCACGTCGGCCACGGGCGAATGGGTGCGGGCCCTGCTGCCGGACGGCGCGCTGGCGAGCCTGCTGGTGGACGGCGCCATCGCGGGCGTCGGCGGCGTCATCGTCTTCCTGCCGCAGATCATGATCCTCTTCGCCTTCATCATTTTTCTCGAGGACTCCGGCTACATGCCGCGGGTCGCCTTCATGGTCGACCGCCTGATGCGCTCGGTGGGCCTGTCCGGCCAGTCCTTCATTCCCATGCTGTCGAGTTTCGCCTGCGCCGTGCCCGGCATCATGGCCACCCGCGTGATTCCCGAGCGCCGCGACCGGCTCGCCACGATCCTCGCGGCGCCCTTCATGACCTGCTCCGCCCGCCTGCCGGTCTACGCGCTGCTGATCGGCGCCTTCGTGCCCGACCGGCATTTCCTGGGCGGGACCGTGAACCTGCAGGGCCTGATCCTCCTGGCGCTCTACATGCTCGGCATCCTCGGCGGCGTCCTGACGGCCCTGCTCCTGAAGCGGACCATGCTCCGCGGGCCGACGCCGACCTTCATGATCGAGCTGCCGCCCTACCGCCTGCCCAGCTGGCGCTCGATGCTGCTCAAGCTGCTGGAGCGGGGCCGGATCTTCCTGGTGCGGGCCGGCACCGTGATCTTCTCCGTCGCCGATCCTCGATCTGGGCGCTGGCCTATTTCCCCCGCCCCGCCGAGATCGCCGGCGACCTACGCCGCGGAACGCGAGGCCGTCGAGGCCAGCGCGCTGTCGGCCAGCGAACGTGACCAGCGGCTGGCGGACCTGGTCGTCGGCGGAATCCGGCGCCTACCTGGAGCAGAGCTGGCTCGGGCGTCTCGGGCACTTCGTGGCGCCGGCGTTCGCGCCGCTGGGCTGGGACTGGAAGCTGTCCGCCGCCGTGATCGCCAGCTTCCCGGCCCGGGAGATCGTGGTCGCCTCGCTCGGCACCATCTATTCCGTCGGCGACCAGGGCGACAACCTGGAGGGCGCGCTGCGGGAACGGCTGCAGACGGCCACGCGGCCCGGACGGCTCGCTGGTGTACACGGTGCCGATGGCCATCGGGCTGCTGATCTTCTATGTCTTCTGCCTGCAGTGCGCCGCCACCATTGCCGTCATGCGGCGCGAAACCAACTCCTGGCGCTGGCCGGTCTTCGCCTGGTTCTACATGACCGGCCTCGGGTACCTGGGCGCCCTGCTGGTCTTCCAGCTGGGCAGCTGAGCGGCAGCACGGCCATGCCGGACATCCAGGAAGTCATCGCTCTCGGGATCGTGGCGCTGGTCGCCGGGCGGCTGTTGTGGAAGCGTTGGACCCGCCGGAATGCCGCCGGGACACCCGCCGCGAAGTCCGGCGACTGCGGTGACTGTGCCGCGGCCGGACCGCCGCCGCAGGAAGCCACCGTGCATTTCTACCGCCGCCGGAGCCCGGAGCGCGGCACTGATGAAGGGAACAGTGCCGGAACCTGAGCGACATCCGGCGGTCTGAAGCTAGCGACCGCCCTAGGGGAGCCGAGACAACCCATGGAAATCCTCCTGATGCTGGCCGGCGGCCTCGCTGCCCTGATCGGCGGAGCCCAGCTGCTCGTGCGCGGCGCCGGCAAGCTGGCCCTCGGCTTCGGCATCTCGCCCCTGGTGGTCGGGCTCACCGTCGTGGCCTTCGGCACCAGCTCCCCGGAAATGGCCGTCTCCGTCCAGAGCGCCTGGTCCGGCCAGGTGGACATCGCGCTGGGCAACGTGGTCGGCAGCAACATCTTCAACGTGCTCTTCATCCTGGGAGTGTCGGCCCTGCTGTCGCCCGCTGGTGGTCTCGGCGCAGGTCGTCCGCCAGGAAGTGCCGCATCATGATCGCCGCGTCGGCCGCTGGCTGCTCGCCGTGACCCTCGACGGGGGCCTGAGCCGGGGCGAGGGCGCCGTGTTCATCGCCGGACTCGCGGCCTACACCGTCTTTCTGGTCGTCCAGAGCCGGCGCGAAACCCGGGCGCAGGCCACCGCGCGCCGGAGCGCCCGGCCTGGCGACTGAACCGCGCCGGCCCGGTACCGGCGGGGTGGGACGACCGCCTCCCGGGCCAGCTGCTGTCTGATCGCCGGCGGCCTCCTGCTCCTCGTGCTGGGCTCGAACTGGCTCGTGGAGGCTGCCGTCTCCCTGGCCCGGCGGGTCGGCGTGTCCGAGCTGGTGATCGGTCTCACGATCATCGCCGCGGGCACGTCCCTGCCGGAGGTCGCCACGTCCGTGCTGGCCACCCTGCGCGGCGAGCGGGACATCGCCGTGGGCAACGTCGTCGGCAGCAACACCTTCAACATCCTGGGCGTCCTCGGCGTCTCGGCGGTAGTCGCCCCGGTGGAGCTGCCGGTTCCCACGTCGCTGGCCACCTTCGACCTGCCGATCATGCTCGCCGTCGCCATCGCCTGCCTGCCCGTGTTCTTCACCGGCCGGACGATCGCCCGCTGGGAAGGCGGCGTGTTCCTGGGCTACTACGGGGCCTACGCCGCCTACCTGATCCTCGATGCGCAGGAACACGACCTGCTCACCACGTACACTCTCGCCATGCGCTGGGTGGTGATCCCGCTGACCGTCCTGACCCTGGCCGTGGTGCTGGCCCGCGGAGCTGCGGGCGCGGCGCCGCTGATGCTGCTGCTCGTCGTGGCGCTGCCGCTGGCCGCGGCCCTGCTCCTCACCCTCCTCGCGGCACGCCCCGCCACGCCCACGGCCGGCAGCCGGGATGTCGCCATCGGGATCGCCCTGGTCGCCACGTTGTCCGCCGGCGCGGCGCTGGTCGCACTGGCGCCCGGCGTGTTCGCCGGAGAACTACCGGCCGTGGCCACGGCCTGGCTCCCCCCGGACATTGCCGGGGCCGGCGCCGACCTGGGCCTGCGGCTGGACGGCCTCGCGCTGCTGTTCGCCACCCTGGTCACGGGCATCGGCGCGCTGGTCATCCTGTACGCCCGCTACTACCTGGACAGCAGCGAGCCGGCGGCCCGCTTCCTGGCGGCCTTCATGGCCTTCATGGCGGCCATGCTCGGCCTGGTGCTGGCCGACAACCTGCTGTTGCTCGCCATCTGCTGGGAACTCACCAGCCTGGCCTCGTTCCTGCTCATCGGCCACTGGCGGGACCAGGCCGACGCGCGGCGGGGCGCACGGATGGCGCTGCTCGTCACCGGCGCCGGCGGCCTGGCGCTGCTGGCCGGCGTGCTGCTGCTCGGCCAGATGGCCGGCAGCTTCAAGCTCGACGTGGTCCTCGCCGCCGGCGACCGGATCCGCGCCGACCCGGCCTACGTGCCGATGCTGCTGCTCATCCTTCTCGCCGTCTTCACCAAGTCAGCCCAGTTTCCCTGGCACTTCTGGCTGCCCGAGGCCATGGCGGCGCCCACGCCGGTGTCCGCCTACCTGCATTCCGCCACGCTGGTGAAGGCCGGCATCTTCCTGATGGCGCGGCTGCACCCGGCGCTGGCAGGCACCGACCTCTGGTTCTGGGTCGTGGGCGGCACCGGGCTCGTGACGCTGCTCGGCGGCGCGTACCTGGCCGTCTTCCAGCACGACCTGAAGGGTCTGCTCGCCTACTCGACGATCAGCCACCTCGGCCTCATCACGCTGCTCTTCGGCCTGGACGACCCGCTGGCTACCGTGGCGGCGATCTTCCACACGCTGAACCACGCCACGTTCAAGGCGTCGCTGTTCATGGCGGCCGGCGCCATCGATCACGAGACCGGGTCCCGGGACATGCGGCAACTGAACGGCCTCTGGCCGCTGATGCCGGTCACCGCGGTGCTGGCCATCACCTCCACGCTGGCGATGGCGGGCGTGCCCCTGCTCAACGGCTTCCTGTCGAAGGAAATGTTCTTCGCAGAGACGCTGCTGGTCGAGCGGCACGGCCTGGTGCAGGTCGCCGTGCCGCTGCTGGCCACGCTCGCCGGCGCGTTCTCCGTGGCCTATTCGGCCCGCTTCGTCCACGACGTGTTCTGGAACGGCGAGCCCCGCAACCTGCCGCGCCCGCCCCACGACCCGCCGCGCTGGATGCTGGTGCCGATCGGCGTCCTCGCACTGCTCTGCGTACTGGTCGGCCTGTTCCCGGAAGTGATCGTCGGCAGGCTGCTGGCCACAGCCGCCCAGGCGGCCGTGGGCGGCCCCCTGCCGGCCTACACCCTGGAGATCTGGCACGGCTTCAGCCTGCCGCTGCTGATGAGCGCCCTCGCGACGACCACGGGCGTGGTCTTCTACTTCTTCCTGCAGCGGCTGTTCCACCTCCACGACCGCGTGCACCTGCCGAAGGGCGGCCGGGAGATCTTCGCCGGGTTGCTGGACGGCGCGACGCGGCTGGCGAGCTGGCTGACTAACCGGGTATTTGCGCCGACGCTGCGCCGTTCCGTGCTCGGCTTCCTGTGCGTCGCGCTGGCCGCGGGCACCTGGCCGCTGGTGGATGGCGGGCTGCTGCCCGCCGAGTCCGCGACCGGGGGCGACGGCACCGATGCTGGGCGGCGTGGTGTGGTTCCTCACCACTGCCGCCTGCGCCCTGCTCGTGGCGCGCTACCGGGACCGGCTCACGGCCCTCGTCCTGGTCGGCGTCATCGGACTCATGGTCACGCTGACGTTCGCGGGCCTCTCGGCGCCGGACCTGGCCCTGACGCAGCTCCTCGTGGAGGTCGTGTCCGTCATCCTGCTGCTGCTCGCGCTGAACTTCCTCCCCGCCACGAGCGCGTCGCCGGACGCCGGCGGACGCCGCTGGCGGGACGGGATCCTCGCGGGAGCCGCGGGCCTCGGCGTGGCGGCGCTCGCCTGGGCCGTGCTGGCCCGCCCGAGCCGGACGATCGCGGACTGGTACCTGGAGAACGCCGTGCCGGGCGCCGCGGGAACGAACGTGGTGAACGTCATCATCGTCGACTTTCGCGCGCTGGACACGCTCGGTGAAATCGTGGTGCTGGCGGTCGCGGGCCTGATGGTGGGCAGCGCGCTCGGCGGCTGGCAGCCGCCCCGGGCCCGCCGGCCGGCGGCGACGGCTGACGGGCAACCGTTCCTCCTCGAGCTGGTCGTCCCGTTGCTGCTGCCGCTGATGCTGTCGGTGGCGCTGTTCCTCTTCCTCCGGGGCCACAATCTGCCGGGCGGCGGCTTCTCCGCCGGCCTCGTGGCGGCCACCGGCATGGTCCTTCTGTACCTGGCCCGGGGCACGGCCTGGGTTGACGCGCGCTGGGAACCCGGCCAGCAGCGGGTCATCGGCGCGGGCTTGCTCGTGGCGGCCGGCACGGGCGCGGCCAGCCTGGCCCTGGAGCACCCGTTCCTCACCAGCACCTACCTGGCCCCCGTGCTGCCCGTCATCGGCAAGCTGCCGCTGGCCTCCGCGCTCGTCTTCGACCTGGGCGTACTCCTGACCGTCGCCGGCGCGACGCTGCTCGGCGTGGTGGCCCTGGGCAGGCTCGGCGCAACCGGCCGCGGCGGAGCCGGGGCGCCGGCCGTGACCGAAGCCCTGCTGGCCTCGGGTATCGGGGTGCTGACCAGCGCCGGCCTCTGGCTGGCGCTCCGCCCGCGGACCTTCGACGTGATCGTCGGGCTCACCCTGCTGGCCTACGCGGTGAACCTCTTCATCTTCGCCGCGGGTCGCCCCGCGCCCGGGCTCCCGCCCGTCATCCGCACCGACCTGCCCGCCACGCTGGCCAACTACGCGGACCCGCTGCCCCAGGCGCTGGTGCTGACCGCGATCGTGATCAGCTTTGCGATGACGGCCATCCTCGCGGCCCTGGCGCTGCGCAGCTTCGGGACGAGCGGCTCCGATCACGTGGAAGGCAGCGAGGAATGAGCACGCTCGTCATCCTGCCGCTGCTCGTGCCGCTGCTCGCCGGCGCCGTGCTGCTGCTGGCCGGCCGCAACGCCCGGACCTGGCCGCTCCTCGTGAGCGCCGCCGCCGTGCTGCTCCAGCTCCTGGCCGCGCTGGCGCTGGGCGTGGCCACCGGCGACGGCACGGTGCTCGCCTACCTCGCCGGCAACTGGGCCGCGCCGTTCGGCATCGCCCTGGCGGCCGACCGGCTCGCCGTGATCCTGCTGTCGCTCACGGCCGTGCTGGCGCTCGCGAGCCTCCTGGCCGGGCATGACGGGGCGTCCGCCCACCCCGCCAGCGACACGGGCGGCGGCCTGTTCCACGGCCTGTTCCAGCTCCAGCTCTTCGGCCTGAACGGAGCCTTCCTCACGGCGGATCTCTTCAACCTCTTCGTCTTCTTCGAGGTGCTGCTGTGCGCGTCCTACGCCCTGCTAGTGCAGGGCCCGGACGGCAGGCGCTTCAGCGCCGCCACGCACTACGTGGTGATCAACCTCCTGGCGTCGTCGCTCTTCCTGCTGGCGGCCGCCATCCTCTACGGCGTCCTGGGTACCCTGAACATGGCCGACCTGGCGGTGCGCGTGGCCGCCGCGCCGGAGGCGGACCGGGCGCTGATCGAGTCGGCGGGGCTCCTGCTGCTCACCGTCTTCGCGGTGAAGGCCGCGCTGCTGCCGCTCGGGCTCTGGCTGCCGGCCACCTACCGCGCCGCGCCGGTGGCGGTCAGCATCCTCTTCGTGCTGATGACCAAGGTGGGCGTCTACGCCATCCTGCGGGTGTCCACCGCCGTCTTCGGGCTGGAGGGCGTCCCGGACGGCAACATCGAGATACCGCCGCTGCTGGTGCTGGCCCTGCTGACCCTGGCCATCGCCGCCTTCGGCACGATCGCGGCCCGGGACCTGCGCACGCTCGTAAGCCACCTGGTCATCGGGTCGGCGGGCACGCTGCTCATCCTGGTCGCGATCGGCACCGCCGGCAGCCTGGCTGCGGGACTCTTCTACCTGGTGCACAGCACGCTGGGCGCCGCGCTGCTGTTCGCCGTCGCCGGGCTGCTCGGCGGCGAGCGCGCGGACCCAGGACGAGCCGGCCCAGGACGAGCCGGCATTGGCGCGCTGTACCTGCTCGGCGCGCTGGGCATGGCCGGCCTGCCGCCGCTGGCCGGCTTCGTCGCAAAGGCCCGGCTGCTCGACGCGGTGCTCACCGACGTCGCGAGCCCCGGCTGGGCGGCCAGCATCGTGGCCGTGATCCTGGTTGCGGCGCTGCTGACCCTGCTGGCGCTGGTGCGGGCCGGCAGCACGCTGTTCTGGAAGCCGGCGCAAGCAGCCCCGGACGGCACGGCCACGTCGTCCGCGCGGGGTACGCAGCTCGCCGCCCTGCTGCTGCTCGGCGCCTGGCTGGCCTTCAGCGCGGCACCGGGCCCGCTGCTCCGCTACACGGCACAGAGCGCGGCACAACTCCTGGAGCCCGCCGGCTACGTGGACGCCGTACTCGGGCAGGCCACCGTGCAGCGGCTGTCGGCCGCCGGGGAGGCGCCGTGAACCGCCTGCTGCCTCACCCCCTGCTGTCCGCCGTGCTGGGCCTCACCTGGCTCGGCCTCAACAACACGCTGGCTCCCGCCCACCTGCTGCTGGCCGCCGGCATCGGGCTGCTCATGCCCCTGCTCGTCGGGCGCTTCCTGCCGGACCTGCCCCGGCTGCGCGCGCCCGGCACGCTGCTCCGGCTCCTGCTGGTCGTGCTCGGCGACATCGTCGTTGCCAACCTGGAGGTGGCCCGGCGCATCCTGGGCCGGGAGTCGGCCTTGAGGCCCGCCTTCGTGCGCGTGCCGCTGGACCTCCGGGAGCCGCTCGGCATCGCCGCCCTCGCCGCCATCGTGACGCTGACGCCCGGCACGGTGTCGGCCGACCTGACCGATGCGGGCGACAGCCTGGTCGTGCACGCGCTGCACGTGGAGGACGAGGCCCGGCTGGTCGCGACCATCAAGCAGCGCTACGAGGCGCCCCTGCGGGCGATCTTCCCGTGATCGTCGCGGCCGCCAACCTGGCGATCCTGATGCTCAAGCCTTGCCATGCTGCTGGCGGGCTGGCGCCTCTGGCGCGGCCCCGACGTCCTCGACCGGGTGCTGGCCCTCGACACCCTGTACATCGACGCGCTGGCCCTGCTGGTGGTGCTGGGCGTGCGGCTGGACGATGCCGTCTACTTCGAGGCGGCGCTGGTGATCGGCCTGCTGGGCTTCGTGGGGACCGTGGCCATGGCCCGCTACCTGATTCGCGGCGACATCATCGACTGAGGGGCTGAACCGTGCTGACCACGCTCCTGGAGTTGCTCATCGCCGCCCTGCTCGTGACGGGCGGCGCCTTCGCACTGCTCGGGTCCTTCGGGCTCGCGAAGCTCGGCGACTTCTACAAGCGGCTGCACGGCCCGACGAAGGCCACCACGCTCGGCGTGGGCTCCGCGCTGGTCGCCTCGGCGCTCTGGTTCAGCACCCGGGGCGCCGGGCTGTCGCTGCACGAACTGCTGATCACGCTGTTCCTGGCGCTGACCGCGCCGGTGAGCGCCCACCAGCTGGCGCGGGCCGCGATGCGCCGGCGGGTTACTTCCTCCACTTCCCCCGGTCCGCCTGCATCTGCACGAGACCGCCGCGACGGTCCAGCATGAACTGGGCCTGCTCCTTGCCGAAGACGCGCTCGGCGAGCACGTTCATGGGGTCGGAGCGGTTGGTGTACTCCCGGTAGGTGAAGTCGTAGGCCTGCTGGGCGGCGCGCTGCGCGGGATCGAGGCGGGGCGCCTCGTCGTACAGCCTGAACCAGCGGTCCACGAAGCGGTTCAGGTAGGCCTCGCGCCTGGTCGATGTGCGCGTCATTCAGCGCCGTGATGTAGCTCGAGCAGATGGGCGACTGCATGGCGCGGATGACCGGGCCGTGGCTGGCGGACCAGACGAAGTCCGTGTTCTTGCGGAACTCCAGGTAGTCCTTGTTCACGTCGCCGCCGTAGTAGCGGTTCACGTAATCCTCGTTCACCTTCAGGTCCACCCGCGGCACGTAGTCGGCGTAGAAGAGCAGGTTCGGCACCGTGCCGAAGATGATCATCAGGTTGGGCACCTGGGTTTCCTGGCCCAGGCACACGTTGATGTTCATGTCGATGATGCTGGCCTTGCGGTTGCCGAGCCAGGAGCGGACGTACCAGTCCACGTCCTTCGCCGTGTAGCCGAAGAAGGCGCCCTCCATCTGCTTGTCCGGCGAGGTGTAGTACTCGGCGCCCTGCGAGATGGGGTGCAGCTTCGCGTCGAAGTGCTTGACGATGCGGTCGGAGATCCGCCCGTGGATGTCCCAGCAGCGCTCCCACTGGCGGGAGACGTCCACGTTGGGGCTGTCGGCCAGGAACTCGTGGATGGTCTTGACGTCGCTCTGCTTGCTCATGGGGATCCGTCCGGTGGTGAAGGACGCCATGATAGAAGAACCGGGAGCCGGGACTAGAATCGGCGCCTCTGTCGTCCACCGTGCGGGAGCCACCAAAAATGACCGAGCATCCCCGGAAACCACCCCGCCCCGCCGCGTCGGCTTCATCGGCCTGGGAGTGATGGGCTACCCGATGGCGGGACACCTGGCCCGGGCGGGGCACGCGGTCGCGGTGTACAACCGGACGGCCGGCAAGGCGCGGGCCTGGATCGGGGAGTACGGCGGCCGGGTGGCCGCCAGCCCGGCCGAGGCGGCCCGGGACGCGGAGCTCGTGTTCGTCTGCGTGGGCAACGACGACGACCTGCGATCGGTGGTGCTGGGCAAGGACGGCGCGCTTGCCGGCATGACCACCGGCGCCACGCTGGTGGATCACACCACGGCATCGGCCAGCCTGGCCCGGGAACTGTACGCCATCGCCGCGCGAGCGCGGGCTGCACTTCGTGGATGCGCCGGTGTCGGGCGGCCAGTCGGGCGCGGTGAACGGGACGCTGACCGTGATGTGCGGTGGCGACGAGGCCGTGATCGACGCCGCGCGCCCGGTGATCGCGCGCCTACGCCCGCGCCGTGACCCGGGTCGGTCCCGCCGGGTCCGGCCAGCTCGCGAAGATGGTCAACCAGATCTGCATCGCAGGCCTCCTGCAGGGCTTGAGCGAAGGCATCGCCTTCGGCGAGAAGGCCGGCCTGGACATGGCGGTGGTGCTGGACGTGATCAGCCAGGGCGCCGCCCAGAGCTGGCAGATGGACAACCGGGGCCGGACGATGCTGGCCGACCAGTTCGACTTCGGCTTCGCGGTGCAGTGGATGCTCAAGGACCTGCGGATGGCGCTCGAGGAAGCGGAGCGGAACGGCGCCGCGCTGCCGGTGACGGCGCTGGTCGAGCAGTTCTACGCGGAGATCGGGCGGATGGGCGGCGAGCGGTGGGACACGTCGAGCCTGGTGCGGCGGCTGCGGTGAGGCGGCCAGCCCTCCTGGCGCGCACCGGACCCGCAAACAGGTATAGCCTTGAAACGTTGCACCACCGTCAACCGTCATCAATGAGGTACGCCATGCCAAACCTGACTCAGACCAGGCTTTACTGGATCGCGCTGGGCCTCACCGCCCTGCTGGCCACGGGCTGCGAGAAGAAGGGCCCTGTGGAGCAGATGGGCGAGGAAGTGGACGAGGCCATCGACACCATGAAGAGCGGCGAGGAATCGACGGCCACCAAGCTCGACGACGCCGTGGACGAACTCAAGGAGTAGCCGCCCCTTTCGCGGACGAACGCTCAACATCAGGGCGAACTCCACCTCGACATCGCACCGAATTCCCGCAGGACCTCAGGCCGGCAGGCCCCGATGCGCATAGACATCATCCTGGAATCGAACGCGCCGCCCGAAAGGATCGCGGAACTCGGCCGCCTCGCCGAGGAGCATGGCCTGGGTGGCGTCTGGGTCTCCAGCATGCTGGACGCCCGCGACCCGTTCATGAACTTCGCGGAACTGGCCCGCACGTCGCAACGCATCCGCATGGGACCCATTGCGGTCAGTCCCTTCGAGCTCCATCCGCTGAAGATGGCGACCGCCCTGCTGACCCTCAACGAGGCCTCCAGGGGCCGCGCGCAGATCGTCGTCGGTGGCGGGGGCGGCACCATGACGGCCATGGGCATCAAGCCCGAGCGGCGCATCAGGGCGGTGCAGGAGGCCATCGAATTGCTGCGGCTTGCCAGCTCCGGCGAGCGCATGACCTATCGCGGCGAGCTGTTCCAGGTGCGCAACTATCACCCGGCATGGGCCCGCAGCCCGGCACCGGTCCTGTACGTGGGCGCGAACCGGGACCGGATGCTGCGCATGGCGGCCCGCCACGCCGACGGCATCATGCTCTCCGACAAGATCGTCGAGCAGGTGCGCGCGTCGCGCGCCCTGATCGACCAGACGCTCGACAGCGCGTCACGGGACCGCGGAACGTTCCGGCTGACCAACTTCTGGGCGTGGCACGTCAAGGAAACCCGCGCGGCGGCCGAACGCGAAGCGCGCATCTGGCTGGCCCTGCGCGGCGTGCTCTTGCGGGCCAACCACGTCCACTTCATGAACGAAGCCGACTGCGACGTCGTCGACGCCCACCGCCAGGCATTCTTCGACGCGCTTCGGCGCCGGAGCCCCGACATCGAGGGCGTGCCCGACCGCATCGTCGGCCAGCTCGTCGACAATCTCACCTCCTGCGCCTCCATTGCGGAGCTGCCGAAGGAGATCGAGCGGCTGCGGGCCTTCAAGGCGGCCGGCCTGACCGAGATCGCGCTCCGGATCTATGACGAGCCGGAGGACGCGATCCGGCTGCTGGGGGAACGGGTGGTTCCGGCGCTGCGCTGATGGCTGCCGATCGTATTCAGGACCACCGAACACCATAGAGGGGCGCCCGTGGCCGTAATGGCCTGCGAGATCCCGTGAAAATCACCGTCATCAGCGACACCCACGGCGAGCACGACAAGCTCGGCCGCCTCACCGGCGACGTGCTGATCGACTGCGGCGACATGTTCAACATGTTCAGCCCGAACACCGATGACATCGAACGGATGGACGAGTGGTTCGGGACCAGTCCTTCGATCTGGTCCTGTGCATCGGAGGCAACCACGACTTCCCGCTGGCAGCACGCGCACCCAGTGGCGCACCACGATTCCGGAATGCCGTCTACCTCGAAGGCAGCTCACACGTCCACGAGGGAATCCACTTCTTCGGCGCGCCCTGGGTCCCCGAGCTGGCGGGTCAGGCGTTCTTCCGCAAACCGCAGGAGCTGCGACGCCAGTGGGCGGAGATCCCTACCGGCGTCGACGTCCTGATCACCCACAGCCCACCGGCCGGCGTTCTCGATGTGTCGAGCAGGAAATTGCAACTGGGCTGCGGGCACCTGGCCGCACGGCTGCGTGACATCGCGCCACGGTTGCACTGCTTCGGCCACGTCCATGCCAGCTCCGGCATGGTGAAGGCCGGGAACACCACCTTCGTCAATGCAGCGATGGTAAACAGCCAGTACCAGCTCGCCCGACGGCCCTATGAAGTGGTGTTGTAGGGGGCAATGTGGCGGAGGGGGAGGGATTCGCAAAGCCACGGCCAGAAGGGATCTCAGCCGGTGAGGTGGAAATATGCCCCCAGAAATGCCCCATTCCCCGCAACCTACCGCCCCACAATAGCCCCAACTTCTAGCCGGGTGTAGGCGGGAACGACCCCACCAATCCCCGGGCCGGTTGACACTCGCCCGCCAGCATTGGTGCCATCATCACCCGCGGCGGGAGTATCTTCCGCATGACCGCCGGGTCCTCGATGCAGGCCACCTCCCGCATCTGCCCCCGCAACCTTCGCAGTTCTGCACGTTGGACCGCACCGAGAGCTTCAGAAAGACGGATTTGCGTCTCAGGTTGTTGATAGTAGCGAGTAATGCCGAATTCACTTGACATAACGCGTTCAGCCCCACCCATTTGGGGGAGGATTTGCAATCACTAGGTTGCTATAAGTGGTATGTGACGGACCAACCGTCACCACTTGCACGTTGACACGCCAAGGAGAAAGAACAATGGTTCGTCGTGTATTGCTTTCCATGATCTTGCTGGCAGGTACAACAGCAAATGCGGCACCGCTCTTGTGGACGTTGAATAACGTCGTGTTGACGGACGGCCAGACACTAACGGGGTCGTTCGTTTACGACGCCAACCTGGGCCAGTTCCAGTACCCTTACTCGAACATATCCATTACCAACTCTGGGGCTTCCTACCTCCCGACAGACACTTGGGACACGCTCTTTGTCTACGGCAATGGAAACCCTATGGGTGGGCCGACCTTTCTGTACCTTATGAACGCTCCTGCCAACCAAACCAACCAGGCAATGATATTGCGATGGGATAGTTCACTAACAAACGCGGGTGGCGTCGTCACAGTCGGTACTGCTTCCCGTCTAATCTTTAGGTGCGGGAATGTAGTAGAAAAAGCCCGAGTATATTAGTACCCCACTGCCCGACTGTGCGTCGGCAAGTGTAAATGCGCTCATCAGTAGTTCCGCCGTACTTGCTACACCTCTGGTAAATCTGAAGATTCAAGCGGAACGATTTCCGCCGTCCCGATCCCTCCCGCCATCATGCTCTTCGGCTCCGCCCTAGGCCTGATGGGGTCGATGCGACGGAAGGCAGCCTCCTAACTCGACACGATGAGACTGCACCAGGGAGCCCGCTTCGGAGACTGTGTAAAAGCCAAAGGCCCCGTCGAGTGATGGGGCCTCTGGTTTTTACACAGTCTCAAATGGGTGATACAGCTTTGACATAATTGAAGCGCGCGGGATGGCGGTGGATGAGGCCGCCCCAATTGCACGAAGGGCCGCCCGTGCTTCCCCTTGCTTCCCCGGAGTCGCCTTCGGCCAGCCTTGCGGGGAATTCTGCCGCCATCAGAGCGCCACTAAGTCGTTGATAGCGTTGGCGGAGGGGGAGGGATTCGAACCCCCGTAAGGCGTTAGCCTTCCACTGATTTCGAGTCAGGGCCGTTCAGCCGCTCCGGCACCCCTCCGTCGCGGGGCATTCTATAGAGAGTCCTTGAGCAGGGCGAGAAACTCGGCCGGTCGGGCCAGCACGTTCTGCTCCGTGGCCTCGCCGGTGGCCGAGCAGCCGCTCACCACCCCGCCCGTCTGGTCCGGGGCCTCGGACTGCTTCTCCAGCCGGTAGAAGCGGAACCAGGCCTCCAGCGTCAGCCCGCCCCCCTTCGGGGCCATGAAGTCCCGGTAGGCCCGGTACCGGCCGGAAACCATTTCCACCTCGGCAGGGTCTATCCCGAGGGCCCGGGCGCGGGCACGCCAGGCCGGGGATCGCTGGGGCCGGCAGGCTGGATCGGGTGTGCTCATGGGCCGCTACGATAGCCCAGGTCGCCGACCGCACCGCGACATGACAATATCCGGAAGACCATTCTGTAAGTCCCTGTTTATCCTCACTTCATACATAAGGCGAAGCCCCGGAAGCTAGACCCGACCCGTGGAGTCGCCGGAAACGCGCGTGATACGGTGCACGCCGTCGAAGGGCCATGAGGTCGGGCGCGAGCCCGAAACCACAGACCTATGAGACACGTGCTCATCATCCTGCTGTCCGCCCTGCTCGCCACCTGCGGGGTCCAGCCCACCCTCCTGGAGGAAGTCCGGGCCCTAGGTGAGTTGCGGGTCGTCACCCGCAACAGCCCGATTACCTACTTCATCGGCCAGGCCGGGCCCGAGGGGCCGGACTACGACCTGGTCCGGGGTTTCGCCGACCACCTGGGCGTGAAGCTGAAGCTGGTCGAGG
>CAWBMW010000007.1:0-85971 GCA_963790015.1 uncultured Gammaproteobacteria bacterium | reverse complement strand
ATATTCGGTGAGTTCCCGCTGGTGCTGATGCCGATGGCTACATCCTTCTCCTTACCCAGTGCTCTGAGTTGTTTTGCAAAAATTTCATTAAAGGTCATATCATTGGAGACACTGGTGAGAATGGAGGTATCGGTGGTGAGAGCGATGGCAGGTAAGGGGGGACGGTCCATGATATATCGATTAACGAATTCTGCAGCCAGGTGTTGCGCGTCGGCAGCACTTCCCCCATTTCCGAAAAAAAAGAGTTTATTTCCTGCTTCGAAGGTTTGGGAAATCAATTTAATAACATCGAGAAGTTTGGGGAGGTTTTTCTTGAGAAAACGTGTTTTGACTTCAAAACTCTTTAAATCGTTTCAGAATGATATTTCCCATTAATTGCAAATATATACTTCCTGTTTTCCTATGTCAAGGGAACCTTTTGGATGGGGCAATTTCCAGCGTCGATTGAGCCAGGCCCATTGACTGGGAGTTTGTCGGATGGCGTCTTCGATGACTTTTGTAAATTTGGCTGTCAAGGTTTTGATATCTTGCTTGTCATGAGATGTCTGTTCTATTGTGATGGGAGGGCCGATGACCAAAGTCCATTGGATTCTATTTTCTCTAAGGACAAACATGGGCAAGATAGAAGCCCCCGTCTTAAGGGCGGGAAGGCCCAGAAGGGGTGAAGGCCGTCTGACCGAAGAACGGGACGGGAATGCCCCCGCGCCTCTGTTGCTCGTCTGCCACAAGATAAAGAATCTCATTTCGGTGGAGACAGTTCAAAGATTTTTTAATGGAAGCGGTGATCGGTTTAGGTGAGAAGATTTTCTGGCCTACGATTCCCTGATAGGCGTTCAGCCTATTCCATAACTTCGGGAAATTTCCTTGATTGATCATGATGTTTACAGGATAACCCTCTACAGCGAGTCTTGTCCCCAGAAGAGTAAAAGCCCCCAAATGCGCACCCAGAGCGATGACTCCCTTTCTCTTTGCCAGGGCTTCATCTAAATGCTCTTTTCCCTTTATTTTGATCTTCAAAAAAAGTCGCTCCAATGGGAAGAAGTGGGCAATCAGATAGACCATCTCCAAAGGGGTGAGGGTGAAATGAAAAAAAATCTCCTTGGCAGACCTTGAATCTCATCTCTCCCTTTTCTCTTTCCGAAAGCGACAGAGAGGTTACTGATCACCCTTTCTCTGTATTTTTTAAAAAAGAGGAAAACCATCTTCCTCAGTATGTGCCAGGAGAGCCATGGCTTTCGGTGGCAGGCGACGAAATATCGGAAGGGAGAATGTGAGCAGGAGATTGGATAGGATATCCCCCAGCCTGTACCTCAATTTTTTAAAAATCATTTTTTCCATTGGTTATGATGAGTCAAGGAAAACGAATCGAATGGTATCAAGATAGATGATTTTAGATCGGATTTCAATAGATGTACGGGGTCTTCCCTTTTTGGAAGCAGGATTGACCTTTGGAGCCATTTTGTTTATCATCATCGATAAAGAAAAAACGCTATGCGAATGACGTCTTTTTAAGGTGGACGGATGAACATTTTAGCCCTCCCCAAGGCCCGAATTCCTAAACAAAAACTTCAGATTAAATACCTCATCTTCGGAATGATCTCCATAGAGTTGAGACGAATGAAATGGCAGTTGAGGCGGAAGGCGGAGGATGAATTGGAGAAAGTCTTTTTGAGAGAGGCCTTGGAAAGAAATAAAGGGAATATTTCCAAAACCGTTTTGGATGTTGGAATGGACCGAAGGCAGCTTCAGAGAAAATCTAATCCGAAAGCACAGAATCGCTCCAAAGGAGTTCATGGGTGGCCCACAATCAATCAATCGATACTCCCTGTGGGACATTGAGGCTTCTCCCCAAGTGAATATGAAGATGAAGGATCTTTCCAAGATTTGGTTGCGCTTGCCTACTCAGATCGTTTTGTCGAGTAAGGCATCCTTCGCCTTTTTTATTTGTCTATCGGGTCCTCATATTCTCATACCGGATTCAACTCACGGTGGGTCTGTTACGAATCGAGTCAGACCCTTCGATTTTAATCCGGCATCCCATCCGATATGGTTTATGCTGGCTGATCTACCCTACGACCTTGCCGTCGTTCTCGGGTGTTTCCTGCTATGCTGGCTGTTATCAAGGGTACAGTTCGTTTTAAGACAGGGCAAGGGTTTTTTAATTTTAAAGGTTCTGGGATTCCTTTTACATATTTTTTTAATCGCCCTTCTTCTGGTCCATCCGGGCCCGTCTCCGTTTGCTCTTTGATGCTCAGACAGGTCTTGACATGTCCGTCCTCTTGGAAGTCCTTTTGAATGTCTCATTCGCTGAACTCATTAAATTCGTTGAACTCAAGGATTATGTATTCCTTCTCATTCCCATCGGACTTTTCTGGATGCATATGGTCTATCCAGGTTGGGTGCCTTGCGGCGCTCCTACAACTCCAGGTCCCGCGTGAGGTTCCGGTGCCCGTCCTTCGTGACCAGCACGTTGTCCTCGATCCGTATCCCGCCATACCGGTGCAGGCTGGCCAGCTTCCGCCAGTTCACCCGCCGGCCCGCCCGGCTCTTCCGCAGGCGGGCGAGGAGCGAGTCGATGAAGTAGAGGCCCGGCTCGATGGTCACCACCATGCCCGGCTCGAGCGGGCGGGTGAGGCGCAGCCGCGGGAAGCGCTTCGGCCGCTTCAGCTCGCCGCCCCGGTGGGACGCGAGTCCCCCGCCCACGTCGTGCACCTGCAGGCCGAGGAGGTGGCCGAGGCCGTGGGGCAGGAAGCAATCCGTCACCCGCTGGCTGACCATCTGCTCCGGCGTCATGCGCACCAGGTCCCACTTGGCCAGCAGCCCGGCGATCTCGGCGTGGGCCGCCAGCTGCAGCTCGGGAAAGGCGACGCCCGGGCCGGACGAGCGTGCAGAGCCGCTGCTGGGCCTTGTCCATGTCCCGGACCATGCCGGCGAACTCGCCGCGCCGGGCGGCGTAGGTGCGGGTGATGTCGGAGGCATAGCCGGCGTGGTCGCACCCGGCGTCGAGCAGCAGGCTGTGCCGCTCGCCGGCCGGCAGGCGGTGCCGGTCCCGGTGCTGGTAGTGCAGCGTGGCACCGTTGCGGTTCACCGCGACGATGGCCGGGTAGGGCAGTTCCTGGTCCGTCTGGCCGGTGGCGGCGAGGAACATGAGGCCCATTTCGTACTCGCTGCAGCCCGCGGCGAAGGCCTGGCGCACGGCCCGGTGGCCGGCCAGGCCCATGGCCGTGGCGACCTGCATGCAGGCGACTTCCCAGGGCGTCTTGAAGGCCCGGTCGTAGTCCAGGTGGGTCAGCAGGAGCTTCGGGTTCAGCGTGCCGGGCAGTGACAGGCCCCGCCACTGGACGGGATCGCCGAGCAGTGCCACGCGGGGCCTTGCCGCGCTTAGCTGCAGGCAGGTGCCGCGTGATCTCGTCCCGCCGGCGCATGACGCGGATGTCCAGCGCCTTCTGCCAGGGACCCTTCGGAACCGGCGCTGCCTGGTGCCAGAAGTCGTCGGGCTCGTAGACCAGCAGCAGTGGCGTTCGCCCGGGCCGGTACAGCAGCGCCGACCCCGGATGGGCCTGCAGCGCAGCCCACTGCAGGAACAGCGGCTCCGGCCGGTAGGGGTAGTCCTGGTCGTCCCGGTGCACGGGCAGCGGTACGCCGGCGCCGATCAGGACGGCATCGAATTCCGAGGATTCCAGGGCGGCGTCGTAACGGGCGCTCAAGGCCTGGATGTGCGGGCGGTAGAGTCTGGCGGCAGGTTGCATGGCCGCAGTCTAAACTACGGGCCCATATGGAAACGCATCTCACCGGCATCACGACCACGGGCACGCCGCACCTCGGCAACTACGTCGGCGCGATCCGCCCGGCGATCGCCGCCAGCCACCGGGCGGACGTGCAGTCCTTCTACTTCCTCGCGGACTACCACGCGCTGGTGAAGAACCAGGACCCGGACCTGATCGCCCGCTCGAGCCTGGAGATCGCGGCGACCTGGCTCGCGCTCGGCCTGGACACCGGCCGCTCCACCTTCTACCGGCAGTCGGACATCCCCGAGATTCCCGAGCTCACCTGGATCCTGACCACCGTCACCGCCAAGGGCCTGATGAACCGCTCCCATGCCTACAAGGCGGCGGTGCAGGCCAACGAACACGAGGGCGACGCGGACCCGGACAAGGGCATCACCATGGGCCTGTTCTCCTACCCGATCCTGATGGCCGCGGACATCCTGATGTTCAAGGCGCACCGGGTGCCGGTGGGCAAGGACCAGAAGCAGCACGTGGAGATGGCGCGGGACATCGCCCAGCGCTTCAACCACATCTACGGCGAGCAGTTCGTGATCCCGGAGGCGGACATCGGCGCGAACACGGCGATCCTCACGGGCCTCGACGGCCGGAAGATGAGCAAGAGCTACGGCAACACCATCCCGCTGTTCGTCGCCCGCCACCCAGCTGCGCAAGCTGATCATGAAGATCAAGACCAACTCCCTGGAGCCCGGCGTGCCGAAGGAGACCGAGGGCTCGACCCTGTTCGAGATCTACCGGGCCTTCGCCACGCCCGCCGAGACGGAGGCCTACGCGGCCCGCTTTGCCGCCGGCGCCGGGTGGGGCGAGCTGAAGCAGGAGCTGTTTGCGTACCTGGACGCCCACCTGGCGACGCCGCGCGGGGAGTACGACCGGCTGATGGCGGACCCGGGGCACGTGGAGCAGGTGCTGAAGGTTGGGGCCGAGAAGGCGCGGGGGATTGCGACGCCGTTCCTGAAGGCGATCCGGCAGGCGGTGGGGATCCGGCCGTTGACGCTGATCAGGTCGCTAAACCTGCAAAAAGCGTCGCCGATTTGCCAGTTGACGGCGCACAAGATCTGGCGCCGTACTCTTCCGACAACTGCCTCAACCACGCGGTAATCCAGCGACGACTCACAATCGTTCCGTCCCAGTCGGTCAATGCCAGTAACTGCCCTAAGCCGACCGAAAGTCGTGTTTCGGCGCAGGCCAAGCCTGCCTACGCTTGGCTTGTGAAGTCACCATGGCCAGCACATAGCAGATCTGCTATAGTCCCGATGGACTGGACGATCAGGTTCTACAGTTCCGACCTGGAGGAAGACATTCTTGGCCTTCCGGCGGGCTTCGTGGCCCGGTTCCTGAGGTATGCAGAGAGAATGGAAGTCCATGGCCCCGATCTCGGCATGCCTCACACCAGGGCCATGGGAGATGGCCTTTTCGAGTTGCGGCTGAGGGCGGGCGAGGGCATTTCCCGCGTCTTCTACTGCACCATGGTCGGAAGGCGGATCATGATGCTTCACCAGTTCACCAAGCAGTCCGAGAAGACGCCTCGCAAGGAGCTGGAGATCGCTAGGCGACGAATGGAGGAGGTAAAGGATGAGTAGGACTCTCAAACAGTTCAGGACTCGCGCCCTGGCGCGGCCGGAAGTCAAGCAGGAGTACGACCGCATTGGCGGGGAGTTCGAGTTTCTCGACGAGATCCTTCGGGCCCGGGCTGCGGCAGGACTCACCCAGGCTGATGTGGCGGCGAGAATCGGCACCACCCAGTCGGCCGTTGCAAGGCTGGAATCTGCCGACGCTAAGCATTCTCCTTCCATCGCAACGCTGCAGCGCTACGCATCGGCGCTCGGTTGCACGCTGCAGGTCCGGCTCGTCAGGGATCGAGGGGTAACCAGGCGTCCGACCGGTACTGCTCGCGGGCGGGCTGCCGGCTAGCGTCCTCGTCAGACTCAGGCCGCGTGAGAGCACGAACATGCGCCCCCTTCAACGATATTCCGGCAGCTGCCATTGCGGCTCAGTCCACTTCGAAATCGAGTCGGACTTCCCCGAGCTCACCCGGTGCGACTGCTCCATCTGCCGGAAGAAGAACGCCCTGATGGTCAAGGTCCACGAGAGCAGGTTCAGGCTGCTCCAGGGCCAGGAGTTCCTGACCGAGTACCAGTTCCACACGCGCACGGCCCGGCACTTCTTCTGCAAGGTGTGCGGTATCTACCCCTTCCACCGGAAGCGAGTGACGCCGGATTTCTTCGGGATCAACGTGTATTGCCTGGACGGCTTCGATCCGGCCGGGATTCCCGTCCGGGAGGCCACCGGTTCGGCGATGCCGTGAGGGGGCGGGCAGTTCGCCGATGGCTTGCGCCCAGAGTGGGGCACCAACCCCCAGGTCCCGCACCGGCCAGTTCAAAACCAGGACTGTAGATCACGAATTCTGCTCGGTTCCGACGTAGGATGGGGTCAATCAACCAGCCGATCGTTTGAAGGGGCGAACTGTATGAACTCCGGCTATCCACTGTCCGGCGGCTGTACCTGCCGCCACATCCGCTACCAGCTCGAAGTCCGTGCCGCTGTTCGTCAACTGCTGCCACTGCCGCTGGTGCCAGCGGGAGACCGGCTCATCGTTCGCACTGAACGCGATGATCGAGAGCGAAAGGATCACGGTGCTGAGCGACGAGGTGCCGGAGTTCGTGGACACGCCCACGAACAGCGGCAAGGGCCAGCAGATCGCCCGCTGCCCGAAGTGCCGGGTCGCGGTCTGGAGCCATTACGCCGGTGCGGGGATCCTGGTCGCCTTCGTGCGGGTCGGCACGCTCGACGATCCCGACCGGTTGCCGCCGGACATCCACATCTTTACGGCCTCCAAGCAGCCCTGGGTCATCATTCCGCCCGGCGTGCCAGCCGTGGCCGAGTACTACGACCGGAAGCAGTACTGGCCGGCGGACAGCCTGGCGAGGCGGGAGGCCGTGCTCGCCGGGGCCAGGACCTGACGGGGTAATGCCCATGCTCGAACTCCGCCCCACCTGCGAAAACTGCGACAAGCCGCTGACCGCTGACTCCCCGGAAGCGCGCATCTGCAGCTACGAGTGCACCTTCTGCGCCCCCTGCGTCGAGAACGTCCTCGGCAACGTCTGCCCCAATTGCGGCGGCGGCTTCGAGCCCCGGCCTGTGCGGCCGGCGACGGACTGGAAGGGCGGCAACTATCTCGGCAAGGACCCGGCCGGCACCACGGTGAAGCACCGGCCGGTAGACCCCGAGGCCCATGCCCGGTTCGCAGCGGCGATCCGGGCAATACCGCCCGGGAAGCGCTGAAGGCGGTTGCCTAGATCCACCCCGACCGCACCAGCCTCCGGTACAGCAGCGCGCAGGCCAGCAGCGTCGCACCGACTACCATCGGGTAGGCGAACCTGCCGCCCAGCTCCGGCATGAACTTGAAGTTCATGCCGTACATGCTGAACACCACCGTCGGGATCGCCAGGATGGCGCCCCAGCCGGCCAGGCGCTTCACCACCTCGTTCTGGCCCACGGTCACCAGCGCCAGGTTCACCTGGATCGCGGTGGTGAGCATCTCCCGGATCGTGTCCACGCCCTTGATGATGCGGCTGACGTGGTCCTCGATGTCGCGGAAGTAGGGGCGCAGCTCCTTGCGGACGACGTCCTCGTGGAAGCGGATCAGCTGGCTGCTGATGTCGTTGATCGGGCCCACGGCGTCCCGCAGCTTGATCAGCTCGCCTTTCAGCTTGTACAGCTTGCCGATGGACTCCCGGTCGAAGGACTTCTCGAAGATCTCCTGCTCCAGCTCCTGGAAGCGGGCCTGCAGGCGCTCGGCCACCGGCTGGTAGTTGTCCACGACGAAATCGATGACCGAGTACAGCGCGTAGCCCGGGCCGAGGCCCAGCCGGTTGGGCGCGGTCTCGCACTTCTGGCGCACCGGCGCGTAGCTCACCGACGAGCCGTGGCGGATCGTGACGATGTAGTTCTTGCCCACGAACAGGTGCGTCTCGCCGAACTGCACCTCGTCGTTTACCAGTTGAGCCGTGTCCACCACGATGAACAGAGACTCCGCGTAGGTCTCCAGCTTGGGCCGCTGGTGGGCGTGCATCGCGTCCTCGATGGCCAGTTCGTGCAGGGAGAACTCCTCCTGCACCTTGCGGAGCAGTGGCGTGTCGGGTTCGTGGACGCCGAGCCAGATGAAGGTCTCCGGCTCCTTCAATACCTCGCTGATGTCGTCGACCGGGATGTTCCCGAGGCTCTTCCCCGCGCGGTAGGCGACGCAGTTGACGATCATTGGCCCATATCCCTCGGGCTAGAGCCCCGGCAGCAGGCAGCTGGTCTGGTTGCGCCAGGACTGGTAGGCGGGATCCGTTCCGTAGCGCTGGCTCTGCTGGTGGTCCTGGTCCCGGGCCGCGTAGTACATGAGGATCGCGATATACAGCGGCCCTGCCACGCCGGCGGCCAGCGCCCAGCCGCCGGGTGCCGCCGCGATCGCGACCACGATCAGCCCGATCTGGAAGACGATCTCGCCCAGGTAATTCGGGTGGCGAAGGCGCGCATACAGGCCGCCCGTCACGAGACCGCCGGGATTTCGTGTCTTGGCGGCCTGCTTCTGCTGGTCCGCCACCGCTTCCAGCAGGAGCCCGGCGAGCATCACCCCGGCCCCGGCGAGGATGCCCGGCGTCAGGGTGCCCGTCGCGGCCACCACCCACGCCGGCATGGCCACGAAGGCCATCAGCCACCCGCAGGAGACCCACATGAACAGCCGCAACGGCAGGGGCACGTTCGCATTGGCCTTGTCGGCCCGCTCCCGGTTGCCGCTGTAGCTCGGGCTGCCGGTAACGCGCGTGGACGAACCACAGCAGGCGCAGTCCGTAGGCGAGGCCCAGGCCGGCAACCAGCAGCACCGCCGGCACCGGTCGCCAGGCCATGACTCCCAGGTTCACGATCACCATGCTGACCGCGTAGCCGTAGGTGAAGACGTAGACGAAGTTGGCGAAGATGATTGCGCAGCCCAGGTGTGCGAGCCCCAGCATCGCCCACTGGATGCCTGTCCACTGGCCGTTCGCAACGCCCAGGCCGCAGATCACCCAGAACGCGACGACGAAGGCGGGAAAGATGAAGCGGATCGGACCCATGCGGATTGTTCCTGGCTAGCGCACGCTGATGAAGGACTGTAGCTGGACCTGGGGCGTCACGTAGTCGTCCTGGGGCGGCTCCGCCTGGGGCAGCGCCGTGGACAGGTATTTCTTGTTCGAGTCGCAGAGCACGGTGACCACCGTCGCCTCCGGACCCAGCTCCTCCACCAGCTTCATGGCGCCCACCACGTTGGCACCGGAGGAGATGCCCATGGCCAGGCCGAGCCGGTGGCCGAGCGACTGCGCCATCAGGATCGCGTCCCCGTCCCAGACGTCCACGATGGCGTCCAGCTGATCGAGCTTGACGATCGCCGGAATGAACTCGTCGCTGATGCCCTGGATGCGGTGGCTGCCCACCTTCTTGCCGGTGCGCAGGGTGGGGGAGTTGGCCGGCTCCAGCGGGTGGATCCGCACGTTGCGGCCCTTGCCGCGCAGGGCCCGGCCCACGCCCATCACCGTCCCGCCCGTGCCGACGCCGGCCACGAACGCGTCGGCCTGCCGGCCCAGCTGGGCCAGCTGCGCCTCGATCTCCGGTCCGGTCGTGAGTTCGTGGGCCTCGGCGTTGTCCGGGTTCGCGAACTGGCAGGGCAGGAAGGCGCGGGGATTCTCCTTCGCGTACTCCTCGGTCATCCGCACGGAGCCGACGAAGCCGCCCTGGGCCTTGGACACCGGCACCACGTCGGCGCCGAGGCCGTGCATCAGCTGGGTGCGCTCCAGGCTCATCCAGTCGGGCATGTAGATGCGCACCCGGTGGCCCAGCGCCCGGCCGATGGCGGCAAAGGAAATGCCGGTGTTGCCGCTGGAGGCCTCCACGATGATGGCGTCCGGCCGAAGCTCGCCCCGTTCGGCGGCCCGGCGCAGGATGTGCAGCGCCATCCGGTCCTTGACGCTGCCGGTCATGTTCATGGACTCGTACTTGGCGTAGATCCGCCGCGGCTGGCCGTTGAACCGGTAGTGGATCTCGACCAGCGGGGTGCGGCCGACGAGCGCGGCCAGATGGTCCACGGCGCGGCAAAGATCGGAAGACTGGGCGGCTTTCATGCGGCGGGAGTGTAGCCGAACGCGGACGCGGCGTAGGAGCGCCTTCAGGCGCGACCCCTCCCGCTCGAGACTCGCGGACTCGATTCTCGCGGGAGGGGTCGCGCCTGAAGGCGCTCCTACGCCGCCCGGTTCTTCTTCAGAAGCGGTGCCAGGTACTGCCCGGTATAGGACTTCCGGTTGTTCGCCACGTCCTCCGGCGTGCCCTCGGCCACCAGGTGCCCGCCGCCGTTCCCGCCCTCGGGGCCCAGGTCCACGATCCAGTCGGCGGTCTTGATCACGTCCAGGTTGTGCTCGATCACCACGATGGTGTTGCCCTGGTCCCGGAGCTTCTGCAGGACGACGAGCAGCTGGGCGATGTCGTGGAAGTGCAGGCCGGTGGTCGGCTCGTCCAGGATGTAGAGGGTGTTGCCCGTGGCCCGCTTGGACAGCTCCTTGGCCAGCTTGACCCGCTGGGCCTCGCCGCCCGACAGCGTCGTGGCGTTCTGGCCCAGGCGCGACGTAGGACAGGCCCACTTCCATCAGGGTCTGCAGCTTCGGCGCGATCATCGGGATGGCGGCGAAGAACGGCAGCGCGTCCTCCACCGTCATCTCCAGCACGTCGTTGATGTTCTTGCCCTTGTAGCGGATCTCCAGCGTCTCCCGGTTGTAGCGCTGGCCCTTGCACACGTCGCAGGGCACATAGATGTCGGGCAGGAAGTGCATCTCCACCTTGAGGACGCCATCGCCCTGGCACGCCTCGCAGCGGCCGCCCTTCACGTTGAAGCTGAAGCGGCCGGCCTTGTAGCCCCGGGACCGGGCTTCCTGGGTGCCGGCGAACAGCTCGCGGATCGGCGTGAACAGGCCGGTGTAGGTCGCCGGGTTGGAGCGGGGCGTACGGCCGATCGGGCTCTGGTCGATGTCGATCACCCGGTCCACCGTGTCCAGGCCGTCGATGCGGTCGCAGGGCGCGTGGGGCGTCTCGCTGCTGGCCGTTCAGCTTCTCCGCCGTGAACAGGTAGAGCGTGTCGTTGACCAGCGTGGACTTGCCCGACCCCGACACCCCGGTGACGCAGGTCATCACGCCGAGCGGAATGCGGACGTTGAGGTTCTTCAGGTTGTTGCCCCGGGCGCCGCGGATCGTGAGCCAGCGGGCGTCGTCGGCCGCGCGCCGTCGCGTCGGCACCGGGACCTGCCTGCGGCCCGAGAGGTACTGTCCGGTGATGGACGTCGGGTGGGCCATGATCTCCGCCGGGGTGCCCTGGGCCACGATCTGGCCGCCGTGCACGCCCGCGCCGGGGCCGAGATCGACCACGTGGTCGCTGGCGGCGATGGCTTCCTCGTCGTGCTCGACCACCATCACCGTGTTGCCGATGTCGCGCAGGTGGATGAGGGTGTTCAGCAGCCGCTTGTTGTCCCGCTGGTGCAGGCCGATGGACGGTTCGTCCAGGATGTACATGACGCCCACGAGGCCCGAGCCGATCTGGCTCGCCAGGCGGATGCGCTGGGCCTCGCCGCCCGAGAGCGTCTCCGCGCTCCGGTCCAGCGACAGGTACTCCAGGCCCACGTCGGCCAGGAACTTCAGCCGGCTCTGGATCTCCTTCACGACTTTGGAAGCGATCTCGCCGCGCCAGCCCTCCAGGTTCAGTGCGCCGAAGAATTCCAGGGCATGGCCCACCGACATGGTCGTGACTTCAGGGATGGACTTGCCACTGACGAACACGTTGCGGGCCGCGGTGTTCAGCCGCGTGCCCTTGCAGTCGGGGCAGGGCTGGGTGCTCAGGAACCTGGCCAGCTCCTCCCGCACCATGCCGGAATCGGTCTCCCGGTAGCGGCGCTCCAGGTTCGGCAGGATGCCTTCGAACTTGTGCTTGCGGCTGATGCTGACGCCGTGGCCGGTGAGGTAGTGGAACTGGATCTTCTCCTCGCCGCTGCCGTGGAGCAGGATCTTCTGGATCTTCGCCGGCAGCTTCTTCCAGGGCAGCTCGATGTCGATGTCGTAGTGCTTCGCCAGGCTCTGGATCATCGAGAAGTAGTAGGCGTTGCGCCGGTCCCAGCCGCGGATCGCGCCGCCCGCCAGGCTGAGGTCGGGGTAGCGCACCACCCGGTCCTCGTCGAAGAACTGCTTCACGCCGAGGCCGTCGCAGGCCGCGCAGGCGCCGGCCGGGTTGTTGAAGGAGAAGAGCCGCGGCTCGAGCTTCGGCGATGCTGAAGCCGCAGATCGGGCAGGCGAAGCGGTCGGAGAAAATGGCCTCCGCGCCGCCGAGGGCGGCCAGCGCTGCCTTGTCGTTGCCCTCCATGGGCGCCACCTTGGCCACGCCGTCGGCGAGCTTCAGGGCGGTCTCGAAGGACTCGGCCAGCCGCTGCTTGATGTCGTCCCGGACCTTGAAGCGGTCCACCACCACCTCGATGGTGTGCTTCTTGCGCAGGTCCAGCTTCGGCGGGTCGTCCAGCTCGCAGATCTCGCCGTCGATGCGGGCGCGCACGAAGCCCTGGCTGCGCAGGTCGGCGAGCAGCTGCCGTGTGCTCGCCCTTGCGGCCGTGCACGACCGGGGCCAGCAGCACGAGCCGCGTGCCCTCGGGCAGGGCCAGGGCCTGGTCCACCATCTGGCTGCACGGTCTGCGCCTGCGAGGTCCCGCTCGTGGTCCGGGCAGCGGGGGGTGCCGGCCCGGGCGAAGAGCAGGCGCAGGTAGTCGTAGATCTCGGTGACCGTGCCGACGGTGGAGCGCGGGTTGTGGGAGGCGGTCTTCTGCTCGATGGAGATGGCCGGCGACAGGCCCTCGATGTGGTCCACGTCGGGCTTGTCCATCATGGACAGGAACTGGCGGGCATAGGCCGACAGGGACTCCACGTAGCGCCGCTGGCCTTCCGCGTAGAGCGTGTCGAAGGCCAGGGAGGACTTGCCGGACCCGGACAGCCCCGTGATGACGATCAGCTTGTCCCGGGGCAGGTCCAGGTCGATGTTCGCGGAGGTTGTGGGTGCGGGCCCCGCGGATGCTGATGTACTGCATGGGCCTTCAGGCTTCAGAGAGGGGTGGCAGATGCCGAACCCGTAACTATAAGCCCGCTGGCCGCCTCGTACAGACCTGCCCGGGGACCCGGCCTGCCGCGCCGCATTTCTCCGATGGAAATGATCCGAAAGGCGGGTGGCTTTTGGACCCCGGGCCCTTACAATTGCACCCCTATGAGCGGTATCAACAAAGTCATCCTGATTGGCAACCTGGGCAAGGATCCGGAAACCCGGTACATGCCCAGCGGCAAGGCAGCAACCAACTTCTCCGTCGCCACCAGCGAGCGGTTCAAGGACAAGGAGACGGGCGAACCCCAGGAACGGACCGAGTGGCATCGCGTCGCCACCTTCGACCGCCTGGCCGAGATCGCCGCGGAGTACCTGAAGAAGGGCTCCAAGGTCTACATCGAGGGCAAGTCTGCGCACCCGCAAGTGGCAGGACAAGGAAGGCAAGGACCGCTACAGCACCGAGATCATCGCCGACCAGATGCAGATGCTGGATTCGAAAGGCTCAGGTGGCGGCATGGGTGCCGGCGCTTCCCACGAGGAGGGCCAGCACAGCGGGGAGAGCTTCCGTGGTTCCTCGCCCGCCCGTGGTGCCAAGCCGGCCCGCGCCGCGACGGCCGCGGCCGCCCCGGCCGGTGGTGGCGACTCGGCGGAGTTCGACGACGACATTCCCTTCTAGTCCGCTGGCCGCTCCCCAGGTCCGGCGTTGATCGTGGGCTCCTCGCCTGTGTCCGGTCGCGTCTACATCAAGACTTTCGGCTGCCAGATGAACGAGTACGACTCCAGCCGCATGCTGGACGTGCTCCGGTCCCGGCACGGGCTCATCCCCACCGACAATCCCGCCGACGCTGACCTCCTGATCCTCAACACCTGCTCGGTCCGGGACAAGGCCCAGGAAAAGGTCTTCTCCTACCTCGGCACCTTCCGCGAGCTGAAGGTGGCCCGTCCCGGCCTGATCATCGGGGTGGGCGGCTGCGTGGCGAGCCAGGAAGGCGAGGAGCTGCTGCAGCGCGCGCCCTTCGTCGATCTGGTCTTCGGGCCCCAGACACTGCATCGCCTGCCGGACTTCATCGACGAGGTTCGCGCCCGTGGCCGTCCCGTCGTGGACGTCAGCTTTCCGGAGATCGAGAAGTTCGACCGCCTGCCCGAGCCCCGGGCCGAGGGCGCCACGGCCTTCGTCTCCGTCATGGAAGGCTGCAGCAAGTACTGCAGCTTCTGCGTGGTGCCCTTCACCCGCGGCGAGGAAGTCAGCCGGCCCCTCGACGGCGTCATGGTTGAAATCCGGCAGCTTGCTGCCCAGGGCGTGCGCGAGGTGACGCTGCTCGGGCCAGAACGTCAACGGCTATCGCGGCCCGGCTTCGGGTGGAGAGGTTGCCGATCTCGCGGCGCTCATCCACGAGGTCGCCGGCGTGGACGGCATCGAGCGCATCCGCTTCACCACCTCCCACCCGCGGGAGTTCAACGACCGCCTGATCGAGGCCTACGCCACGGTCCCGAAGCTCGCCAACCACCTGCACCTGCCGGTGCAGAGCGGCTCCGACCGCATCCTGTCGCTGATGAAGCGCGGCTACACGGCCCTCGAGTTCCGGCAGAAGATCCGCCGCCTGCGCGCCGTGCGCCCCGACATCAGCGTGTCCACCGACTTCATCGTGGGCTTCCCCGGCGAGACCGACGACGACTTCGCGGCCACGATGCAGCTGATCGCCGACATCGGCTTCGACCAGTCCTTCAGCTTCGTCTACAGCGCCCGGCCCGGCACGCCCGCGGCGGCGCTGCCGGACGCCGTGCCGGAAGCGGAGAAGCTGGCGCGGCTGGCCATCCTCCAGGCCCGCATCACGACGCACGCCCAGGAGATCAGCCGCGGCCATGGTGGGTTCCGTGCAGCGCGTGCTGGTCGAGCGCCCGTCCCGCAAGGATCCGCGCCAGCTGGCCGGGCAAGACCAGCAACAATCGCTGGGTCAATTTCGACGGCGATCCCGCGCCTCGTGGGCCAGTTCGTGGACCTGCAGATCACCGAGGCAATGCCCAACTCCCTGCGTGGCCGCCTCGCCGGCTGCGCCACGGCCGCCTGAGGTGGCCGCGTAGTGCCCGACAACCCGGGGCCGGCCGGTGGATTCCCACGAGCTGCTGCTCGAGCCGGCGGACAACGCGCAGCCTGGCCAACCTCGGCGGGCAGTTCGACGACAACCTGCGCCAGATTGAACGGCGCCTGGGCATCCAGATCAACCACCGGGGCAACCGCTTCCGGCTCACCGGGCCGGCTGCCAGCGTGCGGGCTGCCACCCACGTCCTCCGGGATCTCTACGCCATCGCCGGCCGGGAAGCGGTCGACACCCAGCGCGTCCACATCGCCTTGCAGGAAGCACTCATGGAACAACCTCCGTCAGCCGTCGAATCACGCGGGCGACGGCGGCGTCGTGATGAAGGCCCGACGCCTGCACATCAAGCCCCGCGGCGCCAACCAGCGGGGCTACATGGAGGCCATCCAGTCCCACGACCTGGGCTTCGGCATCGGGCCGGCGGGCACGGGCAAGACCTACCTCGCGGTGGCCTGCGCGGTGGCGGCCCTGGAGGAGGAGCGGGTGCGCCGGATCGTGCTGGTGCGGCCGGCCGTGGAGGCGGGCGAGCGCCTGGGCTTCCTGCCCGGCGACATGTCCCAGAAGGTGGATCCCTACCTGCGGCCCATGTACGACGCCCTCTACGAGATGCTGGGCTTCGACCGGGTGGCGCGCCTGATCGAGCGCAGCATCATCGAGGTGGCGCCGCTGGCCTTCATGCGCGGCCGCTCCCTCAACGAGAGCTTCGTGATCCTCGACGAGGCCCAGAACACCACCATCGAGCAGATGAAGATGTTCCTCACCCGGCTGGGCTTCGGCTCGAAGGCCGTCGTCACCGGCGACGTCACCCAGATCGACCTGCAGAAGCACCAGGTCTCCGGCCTGAAGCACGCGATCCAGGTGCTCGCGGGCGTCGAGGGCGTCAGCTTCACCCACTTCACGGCCGGCGACGTGGTGCGCCACGTGCTGGTCCAGCGGATCGTCGAGGCCTACCAGCGCTTCGAGGCGGCGCCTGTCAGGAGCGCCTGCAGGCGCGCCGATCGCGCCGAAGGCGCTCCTACAGGCGCTCCACCAGGGGGACCGCTCCTGATCGACGTCGACGTCCAGGTTGCCGCGGACGTCGCCGGCGACCTGCCGGAGGGTGCCGATTTCCAGGCCTGGATCGAGGCCGCCCTGAAGGCGCGGCCGCGCCCGCGGACGGGGCCATCAGCCCTCCGGCTGGTGGGCCTCGACGGAAGGCGCCAGCCTCAATTCCACCTGGCGGCACAAGCCGGGCCCAACCAACGTCCTCGCCTTTCCCGGTCCTGTCCGGAGCCTGCCCCCTGGCGTTCCGCGTGAATTCGGCGACCTGGTGATCTGCCTGCCGGTCGTCCTCCGGGAGGCGGCGGAGCAGGGCAAGGCCCCGGTGGACCACCTGGCCCACCTGGTGGTCGCACGGCACCCTGCACCTGCTGGGCTATACCCACGACGGGGAGGCCGACGCGGCCCGGATGGAGGCGCTGGAGACCCGGGTGCTGGCGGGACTGGGGATTGCGGACCCTTATTTGGTGAAGTGAGTGCGAGGATCCGTGCCGGTACTTCGGTTTCGGAAAGTGGCACGCGACAGGTGGTCCCGCGAGCGGTGAATTTCCCGCTAAACGCCACTGAAAATCGGGGTTTCGCCACGCCGCACGGCTCAGCTAGCGTGCCGCGATGCCCACCTGGGACCCGGCGAGCCGCCCATCATCTCCCTGCGAAGGGCCGAGAACGATGAAGCGCGCTATTACTTTGAAATCACGACGCCTCCGGGCAGCCAAGTTAACGGATCCCGATAATCCAGCCTGGACCGAGGAAATGCTCGGGCCCCCCAGTAGTCAGGCCGGGAAGGTCTCGTAAGGAGAGCGCCCCCGGCGGAGCGAAGACCCGACGGGTCTGAGTCACGAGTTGACCTGTACATACGGTTCATCGTCACGCACGAACAGTCTGACGGCGGCAAAAGCCAACACGCCGGAAGGTGATCGCCTGGATGTCCTGGCAACGCTTGTTGAAGCTTATGAGCGCACGCACTCTCTCGAGGATCTGGAACCCGTCATCGGGCCGCAGGAATCGTGTTTACGGAGTGCTTGCTCGTCGTCGTGCCCGGTTTGCGCCGCCAGCAGCGCGGTTCCGAGGAGCCACGCGGTGGAAGGCGCCGGTACCACGGTAACGTCGCCGTCACGCACGGCCCAGGCGTAATAGCCGAGCGTCTTGCTGTCCGCAGCCTGGGCACCGGAGAAGCCGAAATTGAGGACGTAGGCGTTGGTGGCGTCGAAGCGCGGTACCGGACCAGTAGCCGTCGCCCTGCAGGTTCACGAACGGACCGGGACCGGGGGGCGGGTGGGGGCCGACCGGATCGTGCACGGTGCCCCCCAGTTCGGTGTAGTACATGTGCCCGAGCTCGCTACCGGTGCAATTGGTGCCGAAGGAGGGGCCAGCGATCGCACAAGTGGCGTCGGAAACCAGGGTGGCGGGCAGCCGCCAGTCGTCGTAGCCCCCGTAACTCAGGTTGGCGGCCCAGGCGACGGCGCTTGCCCAAGTCATGAAGCCATCGGTGGTGCTGAAGCCGTCGTCGTATTGCGAACCGGCTCCCGCGTTGGCGTCCTGCAACCAGGTGAGGTTGCGGTCGGAATCGAAGATGAGGCCGCTGCCGCGATCGACGAGGGCGGCGTTTGCCGACAACGTGCAAACGAGCAGGAGGCTGGCCCAGGCAATGGGCACGAGGCGGGGACCGGTCATGGCGAGAACTCCTCTTGTGATCGTCGAGAGTTTCTGCGGAACGGCAAGTCCGAATCTATGCCCACCTGTCGGACTCTGCAAGCCCCGCGCGGTCGTTATGTCAACACTCCTCCGGGCAGTCCCGCCCGACGGCGTGAACACGCCCCAGTCCACCATCTTGTTGATCTGGTGCTTTACGAGCTCCAGCTGGTCGCCCCCGGTCAGCGGCAGGTCTTCCATGCACAGGTTCTTCGGGTAGATGCCGCCCCGGGCGGCTGATCGTGCCGTCCTTATGTAATAAAGCCAGTCCCCACGGGGCTGCCACGGTGCGGGAGGCCGCGAGCCCCGCCCCGGAACCCGCTAGAATGCCCCCATGACCGACGACGATTCCGACGAACACCCAGGCGGGACCTGGTACGGCCGCCTGCGGCGGGTGCTCAAGGGCGACGCCGCGACCCGCGAAGACCTCCTCGACTGGCTGCGCAAGTCCCACGCTCAGACCGTGCTGGATGCCGACGAGCTCGCCATGCTCGAAGGGGTCCTGGGCGTGTCCGAGACCCAGGTGCGGGACGTCATGGTGCCCCGGTCCCAGATGGCGGTCCTGGAGCGTGACGCACCGCGTGATGAGGTCCTGAAGGCCATCGTCGAGAGCGGCCACTCCCGCTTCCCGGTGATCGGCGAGGACCGGGAAGAGGTCGTCGGCATCCTGCTGGCCAAGGACGTGCTCCGGCACTTCGTCGAAACCCCGGACCTGCCCTTCGACATCTCCCGCTACATCCGCCCGGCCACCTTCATTCCCGAGAGCAAGCGGCTGAACACGCTGCTCAAGGAGTTCCGCGGCAGCCGCAACCACATCGCCATCGTCGTGGACGAGTACGGCGGCATCACCGGGCTGCTCACCATCGAGGACGTGCTCGAGGAGATCGTCGGCGAGATCGACGACGAGCACGACTCCGCCGAAGTGGGCCCGATCCAGGAGCAGGAGCCCGGCCGCTATCACGTCCGCGCCCTGGCCCGGATCGACGAATTCAACGACTTCTTCGATACCAGCCTGGACGACGAGAACTACGACACCGTGGGCGGCCTCGTGATGCACGAGCTCGGCCACCTGCCCCGCAAGGGGGAAACGCTCCAATTCGGCGACTTCAGTTTTCGCGTCCTGCAGGCCGATCGTCGCCGGATCCACAGTGTCGAAGTGACGCGGGGCTCCGCGCTGCCTGCGGACGGCGACGTGGTCGCCGCTTGATCCTGGTTCCCCGCGGCCGTTGGGTCGCCCTCGCCGCGGGCGCCGCGCTCCCGCTCAGCTTCGCGCCGTTCGGCTTCTGGTGGCTCGCGCCACTGCTGATGGCGCTGCTGTTCCTCCTGGTCGAAGGCGAGTCCGGCCGGGAACGGGCCCTGCGGGGCTTCTGGTTCGGGGTGGGTAGTTTCTCGACCGGCACCTACTGGCTCTACATCAGCATTCACGATTTCGGCGGCGTCGCCCCGCCGATTGCCGTCGCGTTGTGCGGTGCCCTGATCCTGCTCATGGCGGTGTACCTGGCCGCCTGGGGCCTGCTCACGGGAATGGTCGGACGCCGGCAGCCTGCCTGGCAGCTGCTGGCCGTATTGCCCGGCTCCTGGGTCGGCGTGGAGTGGGGGCGTGGCTGGCTGTTCAGCGGCTTTCCCTGGCTCAGCCTGGGTTACGGCCAGATCGACGGGCCGTTGGCCGCCTGGGCGCCCCGTCGCCGGCGTCCACGGACTGTCGCTGGTGGTGGTCCTCTGCGCTGGCGCGCTGGCCTTGCTGCTCACGGGTCCGAACCGGGCCAGGCTGGCCGCGCTCGCCGTCCTCGCCGTCGCCGGTGGGACCACCGCGCTGCTAACGGGGCGCGACTGGACCGCTCCCGCCGGGGAGCCCCTGGACGTGGCGCTCGTCCAGGGGGGCATCTCCCAGGACCGGAAGTGGCTGCTGGAGGAACTGGAGACCACCAAGGCCCTGTTCCGTGACCTGACCCTCGAGCTTGACGAGGCCGACCTGATCATCTGGCCGGAGGCAGCCATCCCCGCGCTGGCCCATGAGGAGGAGGACTTCCTGCGTTCGCTGGGCGAGCTCATGAAGGCCCGGAATCAGGAGCTGATCCTCGGCATCCTCACCTTCGATTTCGGCACGGGTGAGTTCCGCAACTCGCTGCTCACGATCGGGGAGAGCACGGGTGTCTATCACAAGCGCCACCTGGTGCCGTTCGGCGAGTACTTTCCGGTGCCGGACTTCATCCGCAACGTCCTGCGGCTGATGAACCTGCCCTACACCGACATTGCGCCGGGCCTCGAGGGGCAGCGGCCGCTGCTGGCCCGGGGCGTGGCCCTGGCGCCGAGCATCTGCTACGAGGACGCCTTCGGTGACGAGCTCCGGGATTTCCTGCCCGAGGCCGGCCTGCTGGTGAACCTCAGCAATGACGGCTGGTTCGGCGATTCCATCGCCCCGCACCAGCACTTGCAGATGGCCCGCTTCCGCGCCCTGGAGTCGGGCCGCTACATGCTGCGCAGTACGAACACGGGCATCACGGCCGTGATCGATCCACGGGGCGTGATCGTCGGGCAGGGCGAGCAGTTCAAGGCCGTCGTCGTCACGGCGACCGTCCAGCCCCGGAAAGGGGCGACGCCCTGGGTCCGGTTCGGCAACTGGCCGGTCCTGGCGGCGTGCGTTCTGCTGCTGGCGAGCGCTGCCGTTGTATCCTTGCGGCCCTCATTCACCAGCCCGAAGCTGCCGCCGTCGTGAGCGATCAGTCCCAAACCCTTCCTGAGTACAACCCGCAGGCCGTCGAAGCCGAAGCCCAGAGCTGGTGGTCTGACCACGACAGCTTCCGGGCCCGGGAAGACGCGTCCCGCGAGAAGTTCTATTGCCTGTCCATGTTCCCGTACCCGAGCGGGCGCCTGCACATGGGCCACGTGCGCAACTACACCATCGGCGACGTGATCGCGCGCCACCAGCGGATGCTGGGCCGGAACGTGCTGCAGCCCATGGGCTGGGATGCCTTCGGCCTGCCGGCCGAGAACGCCGCCATGGCCAAGGGCGTCGCGCCCGCGGCCTGGACCTGGGACAACATCGCGTACATGCGCCGGCAGCTCCAGTCCCTGGGCTTCGGCATCGACTGGAGCCGGGAGCTGGCCACCTGCCAGCCGGAGTACTACCGCTGGAACCAGTGGCTGTTCCTGCGCCTGCTGGAGAAGGGCCTGGTCTACCAGACCACCGGCACCGTGAACTGGGATCCGCTGGACCAGACGGTGCTCGCCAACGAGCAGGTCATCGACGGCCGCGGGTGGCGCACCGGCGCCGTCGTCGAGAAGCGCGAGATCCCCATGTACTACATGCGGATCACCGCCTACGCCGATCAGCTGCTCGAGGCCCTGGACACCCTGGAGGACTGGCCCGAGCGCGTGCGGCTGATGCAGGCCAACTGGATCGGCCGTAGCGAGGGCGTCGAGATCGCCTTCCCCTTCGACGCGTCGGCGCGGGAGGCCATGGGTGCCGACGGAGTCCTGAAGGTCTTCACCACCCGTGCAGACACGCTGCTCGGAGCAACCTATTGCGCCGTGGCTGCGGAGCATCCCGCTGGCCACGGCCGCCGCCCGGTCGAATCCGACACTCGCCGCCTTCGTCGAGGAGTGCAAGCGGGGCAGCGTGATGGAGGCCGACGTCGCCACCGCCGAGAAGCGCGGCATGCCCACCGGCCTCCACGTCATTCATCCGCTATCCGGCGCGCGCCTCGAGGTGTGGGTCGCCAACTACGTGCTGATGGGCTACGGCGAGGGCGCGGTGATGGCCGTGCCGGCCCACGACGAGCGCGACTTCGAGTTTGCGTCGAAGTACGGGCTGCCGATCCGCTGCGTCATCCGCTCCGCCAGCGGCGCCTACGCCGACACGGTCGCGCCCTGGCAGCCGGCCTACGCGGAGCACGGCATCACCGTGAACTCGGGCGAGTTCGACGGCCTGGATTTCCAGCGGGCCGTGGACGCCATCGCGGCGGCGCTGGAGCAGAAGGGTCTCGGACGCAAGCGCGTGCAGTTCCGGCTCCGGGACTGGGGCATTTCCCGGCAGCGCTACTGGGGCACGCCGATCCCGATCATCCACTGCGCCGACTGCGGCGCCGTGCCGGTGCCGGACGACCAGCTGCCGGTCGTCCTGCCCGGAAGACTGCGTCCCCGACGGCAGCGGCAATCCCGCTGCGCAAGCGCGAGGATTTCCTGGCCTGCACCTGCCCGAAGTGCGGCAAGCCGGCGCGGCGCGAGACGGACACCATGGACACCTTCGTGGACTCGTCCTGGTACTTCCTGCGCTACGCCTGCGCCGACAGTTCCGCGGCCATGGTGGACGAGCGGGTGAAGTACTGGCTGCCGGTCGACCAGTACATCGGCGGCATCGAGCACGCCATCCTGCACCTCCTGTACTCCCGGTTCTGGACGCGGGTGATGCGCGACCTGGGCCTGGTGGCGCTCGACGAGCCCTTCGCGAAGCTGCTGACCCAGGGCATGGTGCTGAACGGCATCTACTTCCGGAAGACGGAGGCGGGGCGCATCGCCTAGTTCAATCCGACCGAGGTCGAGGAGCGCGACGACGGCGCCGGCGGCCGCACGGCTATCCTGCTGGCCGACGGCCAGCCGGTGGAGTCCGGCGGCATGGGCACCATGTCCAAGTCGAAGAACAACGGCGTGGACCCGCAGGCGCTGGTGGACACGCTCGGTGCCGACACGGCCCGGCTCTTCACCATGTTCACCGCGCCGCCCGAGCAGACGCTGGAGTGGTCGGACGAAGGCGTGCAGGGCGCATCCCGGTTCCTGAAGCGGATCTGGCGCGCCGTCCACGCGCACGTGGCGGCCGGGCCTGCAGGTCCGGTAGTCCCGGCGGAGCTCAACGAGGCCCGGAAGGCCCTGCGCCGGCAGGTGCACCAGACGCTGGCGAAGGTCTCGGACGACATCGGTCGCCGCCGCACGTTCAACACGGCCATCGCCGCCGTCATGGAGCTGCTGAACGCGCTGAACCGGGCGGAGACGGCGACGCCGGCCGACCGCGCCGTCGATCCAGGAGGCGCTCGACCTGACGGTGCTGATGCTGTCGCCGATCGTGCCCCACATCTGTCACCGGCTGTGGAACGTACTCGGCCACGACGGGGCGATCATCGACCAGCCCTGGCCGCAGCCGGATCCCGCCGCGCTCGTGGCGGACACCCGCGAGATCGTCGTGCAGGTGAACGGCAAGGTGCGGGGGCGCGTCACCGTGGCTGCCGCCGCGTCCGAGGCCGACGTGCGCGCCGCGGCCCTGGCCGACGAGAACGTGCAGCGCTTCGTCGGCTGGCCAGCCGGTGCGCAAGGTCATCGTCGTGCCGGGGAAGCTCGTGAATGTGGTCGTCTGACCGGGCCCCGTGCTGGCTGGCGGCTGTGCTCGCTGCTGGCTCCCGTGCTGCTGGTGGCCGGCTGCGGCTTCCAGCTTCCGGGGCGCGCCCGACCTGCCACCCCAGATGGCAGTCATGCATATCCAGGCGGCCGACCGCTACAGCCCGTTCTACCGGGAACTGGTCACCGTCCTGCGCCGGAGCGACGTCAAGCTGACCGACGATCCCACGCAGGCGCGTACCGTCCTCAAGGTCCTCACGGATGACACGGGCCGCCGCCTGTTGTCCGTGACTGCCCGCAACGTGCCCGCGGAGTACGAGGTGTTCTACCGGGTGCGCTTCTCCGTGGACGTGGACGGCGTCGAAGCCGTGCCCCTGGAGCAACTCGCCCTGACGCGCGACTTTGCCTTCAACGAGACCGAGGTGCTCGGGAAGGCAGGCGAGGAGGAGATCATCCGCCAGGCCATCGCCAGCGACCTGGTGGGGCTCGTCACCCGCCGGCTCACGGCGGTGCGCTGAGTCCGCACTCAACCCGGCCGTGGCCACGTCTCCGTCGCTCAGTCTCCCGCAGCCTCCTGCGCGTACTGCTCGTCTCGTCGGTGCTCTTCGTTGGCGCTGACCGTGCTCCTGGTGCTGCCGCTCCGCTGGCTGCCTCCACTCACCTCGAGCTTCATGCTGCAGAACTGGTTCGGCGCAGACGAGCCTCTCGGCCGACGTGCATTACGACTGGGTCGCCGCGCGACAAGATCAGCCGCCGCGCCGCCCTCGCCGTGCTTGCGGCCGAGGACCAGAAGTTCTTCGGCCACGCCGGCTTCGATGTGGAGTCGATCCGCAAGGTCTGGAAGCGGAACGGCAAGGGCCGGCAGGTGCGCGGGGCATCCACCATCAGCCAGCAGGTGGCGAAGAACCTGTGGCTCTGGCCTGCGCGCAGCTGGTTCCGCAAGGGGCTGGAGGCCTGGTTCACGCTGTGGGTGGAGCTGCTCTGGCCGAAGGAGCGCATCCTCGAGGTGTATCTCAACATCGCCCAGTTCGGGCCTGACGTCTTTGGCGTCGAGGCGGCGGGGCGCCAGTACTTCCGCAAGCCCGCTGCCTCCCTGAACGAGCCGGAGGCGGCCCTGCTGGCCGCCGTCCTGCCCAATCCGAAGCTTTTCAAGGTGCGCAACCCGTCCCGGTACACGACGCGCCGCCAGGCGCTGGATCCAGCGCCAGGCCCGCCGGCTCGGCGACGAGCTGCCCGCGTCCCGCTGGTCCGGGAAGCGTTGACCCGCTAGGCTGGACCCTGATCCGTCCTGGAGAATTGCATGGCTCTCGTCGCCGCAGTGATCGCGCTCGCCCTGATCGAGTTCATCGTGTTCGGCCTCCTCGTGGCGCGCGCCCGGGTGCGGTGCCAGGTAGCAGCACCCGCCACCACGGGCCACCCGGTGTTCGAACGCTACTTTCGCGTGCAGCAGAACACCCTGGAACAGCTCATCGTGTTCGTGCCCTCGGTATGGCTCTTCGGCTACTACGTGAGCGCGCTGTGGGCGGCCGGGCTCGGGCGTGCTGTTCGTCATCGGCCGGGCCCTGTACCTGACGGGCTACGTCGCGGACCCGAAGAAGCGCAGCGCGGGCTTCGGCCTGTCGTTCCTGCCGAACGTGATCCTGGCGCGTGGGAGCGCTGGTCGGGGCGATCCTCGAGCCTGGTGTAGGAGCGCCTTCAGGCGCGACCCTCGCGCAGTCACTGCAGCGGTCGCGCCTGAAGGCGCTCCTACAGCTTCGTCGGGTTGGGCTGGCCCTGGTAGACGATTTCCGGGTCGAAGACCTTCTCGGTCTCGGTGAAGGTCAGCGGCAGCGGGCGCGTCGCTGTCCTGTGCCGCCGGTCCTACCGGCACCTGCCGGTAGAAGCAACTGCGGTAGCCCACGTGGCAACTGGCGCCGCCGGTGATGTCGACGCGCAGCCACACGCAGTCCTGGTCGTCGTCGATCAGCAGTTCCCGCACCTTCTGCACGAGGCCGCTCGTGGCGCCCTTGTGCCACAGCGCCTGGCGGCTGCGGCTGAAGTAGTGGGCCTCGCCCGTCTCGATGGTGCGGCTGAGTGCCTCGGCGTTCATGTAGCCGACCATCAGCAGTTCGCCGCTGGTGAAGTCCGTGGTGACGGCGGCAATCAGCCCCTGGGCGTCGAACTTGGGGGCCAGTTCATGGCCTTCTTCCACCTGTTCGATGGTACGGCGCTGCGCGAAAATGCGGTTGGGGTCCATGGGGGCGCTATTATAGCGGCCCAAATTCACCCGTCTCATCCATGTCCCTGACGCTCCACAACACCCGCACCCGCCAGAAGGAAGCCTTCGTCCCCCTCAGGGAGGGGGAGGTGACGATGTACGTCTGCGGGCCGACGGTCTACAGCTTCCCGCACATCGGCAACGCCCGGCCCGCCGTGGTTTTCGACGTGCTGGCCCGGCTGCTGCGCACCCGCTACCGGCTCACCTACGCCCGCAACATCACTGACATCGACGACAAGATCAACAAGGCGGCTGCCGAGCAGGGCGTGCCCATCGGCGATATCGCCGCAGCGCTTCGAGGCCGTCTACCGGGAGGACATGGCGGCACTGGGCGTCCAGCCGCCGGACCTGGAGCCCCATGCCACGGACCACGTGCCGGGCATCATCGACATGATTGCGCGGCTCATCCAGGGCGGGCATGCCTACGTCGCCGAGGGACACGTGTCTGTTCCGGGTGCGCTCTTACGCCGACTACGGCGCACTGTCGGGCCGTGACCGGCGCGACCTGCTGGCGGGCGCCCGCGTCGAGGTGGCGCCCTACAAGGAGGATGCGGGCGATTTCGTGCTGTGGAAGCCGTCCACGCCCGACCTGCCCGGCTGGGAGAGCCCGTGGGGACGGGGCCGGCCCGGCTGGCACATCGAGTGCTCAGCGATGATCGTGCAGCATCTCGGGCCCACCATCGACATTCACGGCGGCGGCAACGACCTGATCTTTCCCCACCACGAGAACGAGGTGGCCCAGAGCACCTGCGCCCACGATGGCCAGCTGTTCGTGCGCTACTGGCTGCACAACGGCTTCGTCAACGTGGACCACACCAAGATGTCCAAGTCGCTGGGCAACGTGCTGCTGGTGCGGAACCTGCTGAAGGAGGCACCCGGCGAGGCGATCCGGCTGGCGCTGCTGTCCGCCCACTACCGGCAGCCCCTCGACTGGACCGGCGACGTGCTGCCCGAGGCCCGGCGCAAGCTCGACCGTCTCTACGGTGCGCTGCGCGATGTGCCTGTTGCCGAGGGCGAGCCCGGGCAGGCTGATCCCGAGTTCATCGCGGCGCTGGACGACGACCTCAACACGCCGAAGGCGCTCGCCGTGCTCTTTGATCTGGCCCGCTCCATCAATCGCTCGGAGTCACCGGCCGAGCGGCAGGAACTGGCCGCCCGGCTGCGGGCCGAGTGGCAGCCTGCTCGGCCTGCTGGCCGAGGATCCGGAGGCCTGGTTGCGGGGTGCCGAAGGCCACGGCAGCCTCACGGCGGAGGCCGTCGAAGCCCTGCTCGCCGCAGCGGCTGGCGGCGCGCAAGGGCAAGGATTTCGCCACGGCGGATCGTATCCGGGACGAGCTGGTTGCGAACCGCATCGTCATCCTCGACGGGCCGGAGGGCACGCGCTGGCGGCGCGCCGGGAGCTGACCATGGCCGGGTCGTCCATCGCCGACGCGGAGCGCGAACTGGTCGAGGAGTTCGCCCTCTTCGACGACTGGGTGGACCGCTACCAGTACATCATCGACCTGGGCCGCCAGCTGCCACCGTTCCCGGCAACGGAGAAGACCGAGGAGCGGAAGATCAAGGGCTGCCAGTCCCAGGTCTGGCTGGTCACGAGGGCCGCCGGGCGACCGCCTCGAGTTCCAGGCCATCAGCGATTCCGCCATCGTGTCCGGCCTGATCGCGATCCTGATGCGCATCTACAGCGGCCGGGCTTGCCGCGAGATCCTGGCCACGCCCCCGTCCTTCATCACCGCCATCGGCCTGGACCAGCACCTGAGCCCGACGCGCAGCAACGGCCTCCACGCGATGCTGGCGCGATCCGCAAGGCGGCCGCCGCGTGTGTGGAGAGCTGAGGCCCGGCGCGGCTCCCGGGCGCACTGGCCTGGCTGCCCGGGCCGCTATCGGGCTGATCCGCGGCTATCAGGCAGCGCTGTCGCCCTGGCTGGGCATGAACTGCCGGTATGTACCCACCTGCTCGGCCTACGCCATCGAGGCCATTGGCCGGTTCGGCCTGTTGCGGGGCGGCTGGCTGGGCCTCCGGCGGATCGGCCGCTGCCATCCCTTTACGTCCTGGGACGCGGGCCGGGGCGGATCCGGTGCCGAAGGATTATGTCTGGTGGGGTCGCGATTGACCGGCGCGATTCCCTGCTATATTCCGGACCATCGGGATGGACAAGAGACTGCTGGACATCGTCTGTCTGCCCTGTCACCAAGCTGCCGCTGCAGCTGCTGGACAGCGAGCGGCTGATGCGCCTCAACTCGGCGATCACTGCCGGCCAGCTCCGCAATCGCTCCGCGCTGCCCCTCCCGGAAACCCTGTCCGAAGCCCTCGTCACCCGGGATGGCCGTCTGGTCTATCCCGTCCGCGAAGGCATCCCCGTTCTTCTCGAAGAGGAGTCCATCGACTGGCAACAGCTCGGCCAATAGCCAGGCCACCTGGTCTGGGCATGAAGCACAAGGCCCGATCAGTTCCTTCAGCAGATGAAGGCGCCCGCTGGGGCCAAGCTGGCCTCCATCTACCTGGTTTCCGGGGACGAGCCCCTGCTGGTCAACGAGGCCGTCGACGCCCTCCGCGTCGCCGCCATCGCCAGCGGCTGTGAGGAACGGGAATCCCACGTCGTCGAGCGCTCCTTCAGCTGGGACTCGGTCTCGGCCTCCCTCCGCAACCTCTCGCTGTTTTCCACCGGCAAGCTGGTGGAGATCCGCCTGCCCACGCCGACGCCCGGCGACGAGGGCTCCCGGGCCATGCGCCAGCTGGCCGCCCGGCCAGCGGACGACAACGTCGTGGTGATCATCACGCCGGCGCTGACCCGCAAGGTCGCGGAGTCTGCCTGGGCGATGCGCGCTCACCAACGCGGGGGTCTGGGTGGAGACTCGCCCGCCGGGACTGGCGGAACTGCCCCAGTGGATCGCCCGGCGTTTCCGCGCCGCCGGCCTCACCTGCGACGCCGAGGGCCTGGACCTGCTGGCGGGCCGGGTGGAAGGGAACCTTCTGGCGGCCCAGCAGGAGATCGACAAGCTGGCCCTGCTGCATCCCGCGGGCACGGCCCTCGACGCGGACCGGATCCGGGCTGCCGTCGCCGATGGTGCCCGCTTCGATGTCTTCCAGCTGGGCGACGCGGCGCTCGCCGGGGACGTGGAGCGCGCGGTGCGCGTCCTCGGCGGCCTCCGGGAAGAGGGTACGGCCGCGCCCCTGGTGCTCTGGTCACTGGTGAGGGAAACGCTGGTGCTCGTCGATGCGGGCATCCGCGCCAGTCGCGACGGCTCCGCCGCCCGGGGGGTCCAGGGCGCCGGCGTCTGGCAATCCCGGTCCGATCTCTACATCCGGGCGTTGCGCCACCACAAGCCCGGCGCGCTCCGCAGGCTGCTGCGCATGGCCGGCCGCGCCGACCAGATCGTGAAGGGCGCACGCCCCGGTGAGCCCTGGAACGCCCTGCTCGAACTGACCCTGGCCCTGGCGGGCCGGCCGCTCAGGGGAGCCGAACTCACCTGATGCCGCAGCAACCCATCGGTGTTTTTGGCGGCACTTTCGATCCCATCCACGTGGGCCACCTGCGCACGGCCCACGAGCTGATGACCGCGCTCAGGCTGGCCGAGGTCCGCTTCGTGCCCTGTCGCCTGCCGCCCCATCGTCCCCCGGCCGTGGCGCCGGAAGCGCTGCGGCTGCGCATGCTCGAGGCCGCTCTGGAGGGCCTGCCGGGCTTCCGGGTCGATGGGCGGGAACTTCGCCGCCCGGGGTTGTCCTACATGGTCGACACGCTGGCGAGCCTCCGCGAGGAAGTGGACGATCGCCCGCTGTGCCTGCTGCTCGGACTCGATGCCTTCCTGGGCCTGCCCACGTGGCATCGCTGGCGCGACATCCCGGATCTGGCCCACGTCGTGGTGGCGCGCCGCCCCGGCGTCGCGCAGCCCGTGGACGGTGAAGCGGGTGAGCTCCTCCGGTCGCGGGGGACGACCAACCCGGTTGACCTCGCGAAAGCGCCGGCAGGGCGTGTGCTGCTCCGGGATGTGACCCAGCTCGAAATTTCGTCGTCGGCGATTCGCACCCTGGTGGCCGCTGGCGGTGATCCCCGCTTCCTCGTGCCTGACGCCGTGCTTGAATTGATCGCGAAGACCCACATCTATGCCAATCCAAGGGAGGCAAGAACTAGTGCGCAGTAAGCAACTGCTGGCGCTTGCGGAGCACGCGCTGGCGGATCTCAAGGCCCGCGACATCAAGGTCCTGGACGTGCGCCAGCTGACCACGATTGCGGACTACATGGTCGTGGCCAGCGGCACGTCCGATCGCCACGTGAAGTCCATCGCCGACCGGCTGGTACAGCGGGCGTCCGAAGCCGGTTGCCCGCCACTGGGCGTCGAGGGCACCGGCAGCGGGGAGTGGGTCCTGGTGGACCTGGCGGATGTGATCGTGCACATCATGCAGCCCAAGGCCCGGGAGTTTTACAAGCTGGAAAGCCTCTGGGACATGGGCGCTGCCGCCACCGCCTGAGGGCGGCCCTGGCGGACCTGCTCCCGCGGTCATCGGGGGCTCCAGGCCGGCCACCGGTCAGGCTGGCAAGGTTGGCGTGTATGATCCTCCGCCCCCTTTCGGCGGGGACTTGGCAGAATCACGCATGAAAATTCGGCTCCTGGTGATCGGTACCCGCCCGGAAGACTGGGTGCGCGATGCCGTCAGCCTGTACCTGGCCCGTCTGCCGGCGCACCTGAAGCCCGAGCTCGTCGAGATCCCACTGTCACTGCGCTCATCCGGCGGCGACCCCGAGGTGGCCAAGGCCAAGGAAGGCCAGCGCATACTCCAGCGCATCAAGCCTGGCGATTTCGTGGTGACCCTGGACGAGCGGGGGAGGGGCTGGTCCTCGGCAGAGCTGGCCCGGGAACTGACGCGCTGGCAGAACCACCAGCCGTCGCTGGCACTGGTCATCGGCGGCCCCGAGGGGCTGTCGGACGACGTGACGGCGCGCGCCAACCAGTCCTGGTCCCTGTCCGCGCTGACGTTTCCCCACGGCCTCGTCCGCGTGATCGTCGTCGAGCAGCTGTACCGCGCGTGGACGATCCTCCAGGGCCATCCCTACCACAAGGCCTGAATGTCAGGACATCCAGCCCCGTGAACCCGCCCTCGAACCCGTTTGTGTATCTCGCCTCCGCATCGCCGCGACGACAGGAGCTCCTCACCCAGCTGGGCGTCCGGTTTGAGGTACTGCCCGTCGCAGTGGATGAGGCAGTCCGGCCCGGGGAAGGGTCTGCCGATCTGACCTGCCGCCTGGCGTCCGCCAAGGTGCGGGCCGGCTGTTGCGCTCCGGCCGGGCCCGGGTATACCCGTCGTTGCGGCCGACACGTCGGTAGCCCTCGGCGCCGAGTTGTTTGCGAAGCCGCGCGACCAGGCGGATGCCGCCCGGATCCTGAGCCGGCTGTCGGGCCGGACGCACTCCGTGTTTACGGCCGTGGCCGTCGCGGACGAGCAGCGGGAGCGAGTCGAACTCTGTCACAGCGAGGTCACGTTCCGCGTGCTGGCGCCCGAGGAAATCGCCGCTTACTGGCGCACCGGCGAGCCGGCCGACAAGGCCGGCGCCTACGCGATACAGGGCCGCGGCGCCCAGTTCGTCGCCGGCCTCCGGGGCAGCTATTCCGGTGTGATGGGTCTGCCCCTGTTCGAGACGGCCCGGCTGCTGACCCTGTTCGGCTGCGAGCTATGGTGACGTCGCGCCTGTGAACGAAGAAATCCTCATCAATCTCACGTCCCGGGAGGTGCGCGCCGCCGTGGTCGAAGGTGGTGTGCTCCGGGAGGTGCTGATCGAGCGCACTTCGCGGCGGGGGCTCAACGGCAACATCTACAAGGGGCGCGTGGCCCGGGTTCTGCCGGGGATGCAGGCTGCCTTCGTGGAAATGGGCCTGGCCCGCACCGGTTTCCTGCACGCCTCGGACGTGCTGCCTGCGGCCGGGTCGCCGCCGGCGGTGCCGGGACTGGAACCCGATATCCGGGACCTGCTGCGTGAGGGCGACACGGTGCTCGTCCAGGTGGTGAAGGACCAGCTGGGCACCAAGGGCGCCCGCCTCACGACCTTCATCACCATGCCGTCCCGCTACCTGGTGCTGCTGCCCCGGGAAATGACACTCGGTGTTTCCGGGCGAATCGAATCCGAGGAGGAGCGCACCCGGCTGAAGCAGCTGATGACCGACCTGACCGGTGCCAGCCCGCACCACGGTTATATCGTGCGGACCGCCGCCGAAGGGGTGAATGAGGGCCCGCTGCGCGCCGACGTGGAGTTCCTGCGTCGCCTCTGGGAGGTGGTGTGGCGGCAGGCGCAGAACTCGCCGGTGCCGTCCCTCGTCCACCAGGATCTGCCACTCGCCATCCGCGTGCTTCGCGACCTCGTGAATCCGGGGACGGTCAAGGTACGCATCGACGACGCGCGGGCCTGCGACGAATTGCGGGAATTTGCCGCCAGCGTCATGCCCGAACTGGCGGGCCGCATCGAGCTCTACCCGGGTCCCCGGCCGATCTTCGACCTCTACGGCATCGAAGACGAGATCCAGAAGGCCCTGGCCCGCAAGGTAGAGCTCAAGTCCGGCGGCTACCTGGTCATCGACCAGACTGAGGCGCTGACCAGCATCGACGTGAACACCGGTGGCTACGTCGGGCACCGGAATCTGGAGGACACCATCTTCCGGACCAATCTCGAGGCCGCCGTGGCCATTGCCCGGCAGCTCCGGCTGCGCAACCTCGGCGGGATCATCATCATCGACTTCATTGACATGCTCGAGGATGCGCACCGGAAGCAGGTCCTGGAGGCGCTCAATACCGCGTTTGCCGGCGACACTGCCCGTCCTCAGGTCGCCGAGGTGTCGCCGCTCGGGCTCGTGCAGATGACGCGGAAAAGAACCCGGGAAAGCCTGGAACACCTCCTGTGCGAGCCTTGTCCAACCTGCGAGGGGCGGGGACACATCAAGTCCCCCGAGACCGTCTGCTACGAGATCTTCCGGGAGATCCTCCGGCAGCACGCGCAGTTCAGTTTCAAGGAGTTGGTCATACTCGCTCACCAGGAAGTCATCGAGCTGCTGCTTGACGAGGAGTCATCCAGCATCGCCGAACTCGAGGCGCTGACCGGCAAGTCGATCCGGCTGCAGGCCGAGAGTCTGTATGCCCAGGATCAGTTCGACGTCGTGCTGGTGTAGGCGGCCGGCGCCATGAGGGAACGCGGGATCGTCAGGCGGAGCCTGGGCTGGCTGGCTGGAATCACCGCCGCCGTGCTCATCGTCCTGGCAGTGCTCGTGGGGCTCGCCCGCCTGCTCCTGCCCCTGGCTCCCGACTACCAGGATCAGATCCGGCGCTTCGTCACGGAGGCCACCGGCTTCGACGTCCGGTTCGGGACCTTGAGCGCGAGCTGGCCGCTGAGCGGTCCGGAAGTGCGCTTCTCGGACGTCCGTATTGCGATGTTGTCGGACGAGCGCCCGGTGTTCGATGCCCGGGAGCTCAGTGTTGGAGTCAATATCTGGCGCCTCATCGTGGACCGCCGGCTCCAGCCGGGACGGATCGCCGTCAGTGGCGCCAGCGTCAAAGCCGAGCGCCTGCCTACCGGCCAGTGGCTCGTGAACACCGTGTTCCTCGATGAATTGCTGCGCCGGCCGAGGAACCAGCGTCTGCCGCGCCTGGACCTGCAGCTCAGGGACATCGAGCTGGTGGTGGAAGATCCCTCGCGCCTCGAGCCCCGCCTGGCGCTCGGTATCCGGCAGCTGGACCTGGACCTGGGTTCCCGGCTCGTCGGGTTTGCCGCCGAGGTGGACGGGCGCGACGGCCTTGGGCTCGGCATCGAACTCGCGGGCACGGTGCCGGCGGCCCTGCTGCCTGCCGGCCGGCCCCCGGATCCCACGACGGTGCGGGACCCGCTAGCCTGGGAGGTGCGGGCCACCGGGGCCGATCTCGACGTGGCCCGATGGCTGCGCATGCTGGCGAATGAGCCCGTGCCCCTGGCCTCCGGCCGCGGCGACGTGGATCTTCAGGCCACGTTCGCCGGGACGGCGCCGACGGCCGTTGAGGTGGACCTGGACCTGGGACCCACGGTATGGGACGGCGTCGTCACTGCCGACAACAATTTCGAGGGGCTGGAACTCCAGGCCGCCTGGCAGCGGAGCGCGGCTGGCTGGGAGGCGAGCCTCCGGCGGTTTGCCGTGCAGCGCGACTCCCGGAAGTCGCCCGCGGCCACCGGTTCCATGAGCTATCGGGCGCCCGGCAATGACGCCAGCGGGGCACTCACCGCGGTGGCCAGGGACATGCGCCTGCAGGACCTGTGGCCGATAGTCTGGTCGGTCGCCAGCACCGGGCTCCGGCGCGATCTCCTGCCCGAGCGGCTCGATGGCGACATCAGTGACTTCAAGCTCACGGCATCCCTGCCGGCGGACCAGCCGCCAGGCTGGGTGGCGGAGGCCACTTTCAGCAAGGTGGGCCTGGTCATGCCGGCGCCAGGCTGGGCGGTCACGGGCGTCACCGGGACCGTGCGCGCCGATCAGTCCGGAGGCCGCGTTGACCTCAATTCCCGGGCCGGCTTCCTGCGCTTTCCGAAACTCTTCCGCGCCGACATCCGCACCAGCAGCGCCACCGGGCTGCTCGGCTGGAAGCGCTCGGAGCAGGGCCTGGAAGTCTTTGGTGACGACCTGCAGATCGCGACGCCCGACGGCGAGAGCCGGTCGCGGTTCCGCGTCAACTTTCCCCCGGCGGGCTCCGTCTTCGTCGACATCGCGGCCAACTTCGTTGCGTCGTCGGCCCCGGCGGCCCTGAACTACCTGCCGCTGGTGAGGTTCAAGCCTGGTGTGGTGCAGTGGCTGGACCGCGCCTTCGTCGCCGGGTCGGTGCCCCGGGCCGAGTTGCTCTGGCAGGGGCCGCTGCGCGGCTTCCCTTACGAAGATGGCGGCGGGCGTTTCCGCGCCGAGTTCACCCTGGCGGATGCGGTGATCGACTACGCGGATAACTGGCCCCGACTGGAAAGCGCGACGGGCACCGTCATCATCGATCGCGTCACGCTCACCTCGGTGGAGAACCGGGGTGCGATCGGCGGCATTCCCTTCAATGATGCCGAGATCCGTGTCCCGAACCTGATCCGCGATGCAGAGCTCGATGTGGCCGCGGCAGAACGGCTGCAGCTCGGCCAGATCCTCGGCTTCCTCCGCCAGACACCGGTCGCCGCTGTGCTCGGCCCCACCCTCGAAACCGTGACGGGCAGCGGCCCGGTGACCACGGGTGTCGACCTGCGGGTCCCCATTGGCAGCCCGAAGGACTACCGGCTGGCTGGCACCTTCGACCTGGAGGGTGCGCGCCTGGGACTGCGCGGCGTGGATATCGGCCTCACCGCCCTGGATGGCGTGGTGCGGCTGGATACCGACCGGCTCGTGGCCACCGAGCTCACCGGCCGCTTCCTGGATGAGCCGGTGAAGATCGGGTTGCGCCCCGCGACACCGGACGAATCGGGCCTGACGCAGGTGGCTGACCTGCAGGGCGAGACCCCGGCGGGCAAGCTGGCTGCCGCGTTCTCCCTCCCCTACGCAGAGAAGCTCGGGGGCGGCGTGGCCTGGATGGCGACCGTAAAGGTACCGGAGCGCCGCACCAGCGAGCCTTTGCGCATCGAGATCCGGTCGGACCTGGAGCAGCTCGTCAGCACGTTGCCACCGCCGCTGGCCAAGGCGGCCGGCGATCCGGAACCCATGCGCCTGGAGGTGCGGTTACCAGAACGGGGACTGGTCCAGGTGAGCGGCACCATCGAGCGTGGCGTCAGCTGGGCGCTGCAACTCGTGTCAGGAACGAAGCGTGGCAGGTCCACCTGGCGCCTGGAGCGGGGCGCCCTGCGCAGTGGCAGTGTCCTGGCCAGCTTGCCGGGCGAGCCTGGGCTGGAGATCGGCGGGAACTTCGCCAGCCTGCGTTTCGAGGACTGGTTTCCCGGCCGTGGCACGGGTGGTGGCAGCCAGGACTCCGCCGCCGACCTGATTCGCAAGATCGACATCGAGGCAAACCGCTTCGCCATCCTTGGCCGGGCGTTTCCCGAGGCGCGGATCGACGCCCGTCGGGCAGGAAACGAATGGCGGGTGGAGGTGCGTGGACCGTCCGCGGAGGGCGTGGTGACGGTGCCTGTCGGACCGGCGGACGAGGCGCCGGTGGTGCTCGACATGGAGCGCCTTTGGCTGGTCGAGACCGATTCCGCCACTGGCGATGGCGTCGCGGACCCGCGGAACCTGCCCGCCGTGCGTGCTTCCGTCGGCGATTTCGTGCTGACGGACATGCGACTCGGCCGGCTCACCGCAGAGCTTGCCCAGCGTGGTGATGGCGTCGTGGTTGAACCGCTCAACCTGGAGAGCGACACCTTCCGGATCAGCGGCGATGCCACCTGGGTGGTGGAGGACAACGACGTCGGCCGCCAGCGCAGCGAACTGCGGCTGCAGCTGGTTTCCACGGATATCGCGCCGACCCTCGAGGCGCTGGGCTATAAACCCGTCGTCGAGGGCGAGAAGGCCAGCGTCACCCTCGATCTGTTCTGGCCGGGCGGTCCGAGCGTCGACTTCCTCAACTCCGCGGGTGGCAGGGTCGTGGTGAACCTCGACAGGGGCCAGTTCCTGCCCGTGGAGCCCGGCGGCGGGCGTGTCGTCGGCCTGCTCAGCATTGCGGCGCTGCCCCGCCGCCTCGGCCTCGATTTCTCCGACGTGACGGACAAGGGGCTGGCCTTCGATCAGGTGACGGGGGAATTCCGCCTCGACAAGGGCAATGCCTTCACCTGCAACCTGGGCCTGGAAGGACCGGTGACGGACATCGGGATACTGGGGCGCGTGTCGATCCGGGACCGGAGTTACGACCAGCTGGCCGTAGTCCGGCCCCACGTGTCGGACCTGCTGGCCGTGGGCGGGTTCGTGGGCGGGCCCCTGGTAGGCAGCACGGTGCTGCTGATCTCCCAGATCTTCCGCAAGCCGCTGAGTTCGCTGGGCGAGAGCTACTACCGGGTGACCGGGGGGTGGGACGAGCCGGTCGTTAGCAAGGTCCAGAAGAGCGAGGTGGACCTGACGCCATTCCGGGACTGCGAGCGCTACCTGGCCGAGGCCCTCAAGGAGCTCCCCCCGGAAGCCGAGTTGACCCGCTGAGCCGCATTTTTCGTACACTCACCGGCTTGCTCCGAAAGATGATCCGATGAAGACGCTCCGCATTTCCGCGATCCAGATGAACTCCGGCGAGGACGTCGCCGCCAACCTGACGCGCGCCCGGCGCTGGCTGCGCTCGGCGGCTGCCGACGGGGCGACGCTGGCCGTGCTGCCCGAGAACTTTGCGCGGATGGGGAAGAAGGAGTCGGATCGCCTGGCGATCATCGAGGAGGACGGCGCGGGTCCCCTGCAGGACTTCCTCGCGGCGGAGGCAGCCCGCTCCGGCATGTGGATCGTGGGCGGCACGATTCCCCTGAAGAGCGACGACCCCAAGCGGCCCTATGCGGCCGCCCTGGTCTACGACGGCAGTGGCAAGCGCGCCGGGCGTTACGACAAGGTGCACCTGTTCGACGTCCGGGTGCCGGAGAGCGAGGAGGCCTACCGGGAGTCCCGCAGCACGATGCACGGCTCGAAGCCCCTGGTGGTCGAGACCCCCTGGGGCAGCCTCGGCGTCGCCGTCTGCTACGACCTGCGCTTCCCGGAGCTGTTCCGCTGGATGGCGGGCGTGGGCATGGACGTGCTCGCCGTGCCGGCCGCCTTCACCTACCGCACCGGTGCGGCCCACTGGGAGCCTCTGCTGCGCGCCCGGGCCATCGAGAACCTCGTCTATATCGCCGCGGCGGCCCAGACGGGCACGCACCCCGGCGGGCGCCAGACCTATGGCCACACCATGCTTGTGGACCCGTGGGGCGCCGTGCTCGTCGATGCGGTTGGGCGCACTGGCGTCATCACCACGACCATCGATACCCAGCGCCTGAAGAAGCTCCGCCAGCAGTTTCCCGTGCTCGAGCACCGGCGCTTCAAGGCCCCTGGCTGAGCAGTCTTGCCGCGCAGAACAGCTACCCGACAGGATCCCTGATGAATGCAGTAGTCACTCCCGATTCTTCCCTTGCGAGCGTCCGCAGCCACGTGCTGGACGCTGCCGGTATCGCCGATCGCGACCTCGAGCGGGCGCTGGGTACCCTGATGCGCGGCGCCGTGGACAACGCGGACCTCTACTTCGAGGTGTCCCGCCAGGAGTCCTGGACCCTGGAGGACGGCATCGTGAAGGAGGGCGCCCACAGCATCGAGCAGGGCGTCGGCGTCCGGGCCATGTCGGGCGAGAAGACGGGTTTCGCGTACTCGGACGAGGTGATGGTCCCCGCGCTCCTGCAGGCCTCGGCTGCCGCGAGCGCCATCGTCCGCCAGGGGCAGCAGGGCCGTGTGCAGGCCTGGCAGCCCCGCGCCGGCCACCGGCTCTACGCGCCCATCGATCCGCTGCCGACGCTCAAGGACGACGACAAGGTGGCGCTGCTCCAGCGCGTCGACAGCGAGGTGCGGGCGCTGGATCCCCGCGTGAAGCAGGTGGTGGCGAGCCTCGCGGCGGCCCACGACGTGGTCCTCGTCTGCGCCAGCGACGGCACGCTGGCCGCCGATGTCCGGCCCCTCGTGCGCTTCAACATCTCGGTGATCGTCGAGGACGGCGACAAGCGCGAGCAGGGGTACGCGGGCGGCGGCGGGCGCTTCGGCTACGAGTACTTCACGCCCGAGCGCGTGCTGGACTTCGGGCGCGAGGCCGTGCGCCAGGCCACCGTCAACCTGGACGCCGTGCCGGCGCCATCGGGTGAAATGATCGTGGTGCTCGGGCCGGGCTGGCCCGGGGTGCTGCTGCACGAGGCCATCGGTCACGGCCTGGAGGGCGACTTCAACCGCAAGGGCACGTCGGCCTTCACCGGCCGCATCGGTGAGCGCGTGGCCTCCGACCTCTGCACGGTCGTCGACGACGGCACGCTGCCGGGCCGTCGCGGCTCCCTGAACGTGGACGACGAGGGCACGCCGACGCGGAACACCGTGCTCATCGAGAACGGCATCCTCCGGGGCTACCTGCAGGACAAGATGAATGCCCGGCTGATGGGCGTCGAGTCCACGGGCAACGGCCGGCGCCAGTCCTTCGCCCACACGCCGATGCCGCGGATGACCAACACCTACATGCTGGCTGGTCCGCATCACCCGGATGAGATCATCGCCTCGGTGAAGAAGGGCGTGTACGCGCGCAACTTCGGGGGCGGGCAGGTCGACATCACCTCCGGCAAGTTCGTCTTCTCCGCCACCGAGGCCTACCGCATCGAGAACGGGAAGCTCGGCGCGCCGATCCGGGACGCCACGCTGGTGGGCGACGGTCCCACCGTCCTGAACCGCGTCACCATGGTCGGCAACGACATGGCGCTGGACACCGGCATCGGCGTCTGCGGCAAGGAGGGGCAGTCGGTGCCGGTCGGCGTCGGCCAGCCGACCCTGCGGATCGACGGCCTCACGGTCGGCGGCACGGCTGGTGAAGTGGGCGGTGACGAATGAGCACCCGCACCGCACTGAGCCTGCAGACGGGCCTCGGCACCCTGCAGGAAAAGGTCACGGACGTCCTGAAGCTGGCGAAGCAGCTGGGTGCTACCCAGGCGGAAGCCCACGCCAACTTCGGCACCGGCTTCTCGGTGAACGTGCGCATGCGGGAGGTGGAGACCCTCCGCCACCAGCGTGACCAGGGGCTCAGCGTCACGGTCTGGCTCGGGCACCGGAAGGGCAGCGCGAGCACCTCGGACCTGCGGCCCGAGGCGCTCGAGGAATCCGTGCGCAAGGCCTGCGCGCTCGCGAAGTACGGTGCCGAGGATCCCGCGTCGGGCCTCGCCGACGCGCACCGGCTGGCGAAGAGCATTCCCGATCTCAGCCTGTACCACCCCTGGGCGATCGAGCCCGCGGCGGCCATTGAACTCGCGACGGTCTGTGAGGCGGCCGCGCTGGACCATGACCCGCGTGTGACCAACTCGGAAGGTGCGTCCGTCAGCACCAGCGAGGGTTTGCGCGTGTATGGAAACAGCCACGGTTTCCTCGGCGGGTACCGGGAGTCGGACCACAGCATCTCCTGCTCGGTGGTGGCTGCCCAGGACGGTGCCATGGAGACCGACTACGAATACGCCGTTGCCCGGGATGCCGCGGACCTGCCATCGCCCGCCGCTGTCGGCGCCGAAGCCGGCCGGCGGACCGTGGCCCGGCTGGGCGGCACCAAGCTCGAGACCCGGACCGCGCCCGTGCTCTTTCCGGCGCGGGTCGCCCGCGGCCTGATCGGCCACCTGCTCGGCGCCATCAGTGGCGGCGCGCTGTACCGGAAGTCCTCGTTCCTCGTTGACGCGCTCGGCAAGCCGGTGTTTGCCAGTCGTGTCACGATCGACGAGAGGCCCCATCTGCCGAAGGCGCTGAACAGTGCGCCCTTCGACAATGAAGGTGTGGAAACGACCGAGCGCCGGCTGGTTGATGGGGGTGTGCTTGGCGGCTACCTGCTGGGCAGCTACTACGCCCGCAAGCTCGGCATGCAGACCACCGGCAATGCGGGCGGCGCCCACAACCTGGTGGTGCACGACACGGGCCAGAGTTTCGCTGAGTTGTTGAAGATGATGGGCACGGGCCTGGTCGTTGCCGACCTCATGGGCAGCGGCGTGAACCCGGTGACCGGCGACTACTCCCGGGGCGCCAGCGGCTTCTGGGTGGAGAACGGCGCGATCCAGTACCCCGTCACCGAGATCACCATCGCCGGCAACCTGAAGGACATGTACCAGCACATCCTTGGCATCGGCACCGACCTGGACCAGCGGGGCGGGGTGCTGACGGGGTCGATCCTCGTCGAGGAGATGACGGTCGCGGGGAGCTAGGGGCTGCGTGTTGCCCGGCCCTTGATTCGAACCCTATCCGCAAGTCACGCCCGACAGCACGCGCTGCCCTGATCAAGGTGTCCAGCTGAACCGCGGAGTTCGTCGGATTCCGCCGCCTTTACTTCTTCTTGGCCGGCGCCGGCTCCACGCTCAGGGCGAGAGCTTCCGTGTACGTCACCTCGACCTGGTCACCCACCTTGACGACCTTGAACTGGTCGGGGTTCTGGACATCGAGCGTCACGACGTTCCCCTGAGGCCCCTTGAGCGAGATGGTGCTTGCTGCGGGATCGACGGCCACGACGTCGGTTATCGCCGTGATCGTGCGCTGCCCGGCCACTGCCGGCCGCTCGCCGGGCTTGGCCCGCCCGAGTTCCTCGCTGACGGTGGGCTCGCCCGCCGCGACCTTCGTCTTCTTCAGTTCGAGGGTCAGCGCCTCCAGGTAGCGCGCGACGACGGAGTCACCAACCCCGATCTGGTCGAAGTTGCGGACTTCATCGCCCGCCACGATCTCGACGACGTTGCCCCGCTCGCCTTTCAGTGTCAGCGTGCGGGTGGCCTTGTTGATGCTGATCACCTGGGCGGACAGCTCGACCGTGCTCATGGCCGCAAACTTGCCCGGCTTGCTGGAGATCACCGCGCCCGTGCCTGCGCCCGGCTGCTGGGCGGCGGCGGTACCAGTCAGTGTGGTCCCGGCCACGGTGGTGGCGATCAGGGCGAGCGCCAGGGTCATTTTCGCGTTCATCGGGAGTTCCTTGCAGGGTTGAAAAGTGGCCAGGCCGGAGTATAGGCCCGCAAGGGCGCTACGCTACGCCATCACAGGCGTCAGGCCTTCTTCACGAACTGCGACTTCAGCTGCATGGCGCCGATGCCGTCGATCCTGCAGTCGATGTCGTGGTCGCCATCAACCAGGCGGATGCCCTTCACCTTGGTCCCCACCTTGACCACCGACGAAGTACCCTTGATCTTCAGGTCCTTGATCACGGTGACTGTGTCGCCGTCCCTTAGCACGTTGCCGTGGGCATCGCGCACGACCCGCTCGGGGTCCGGGCTTTCCGCGCTGGCCGTCCGGGGCCACTCGTGGGCGCACTCCGGGCAGACGAACAGTTCACCGTCCTCGTAGGTGTATTGCGAACCGCACTTCGGGCATGACGGCAGCTGGCTCATGGGAGTTCCTGGCACAAAGAAGCAGTCTAGCCGAGGAGGCCGGCCTCAGGGCTTCCAGTTCACGGCGTGATCGGCGAGATAGTCGTCCACTGCCGCTCCCACGGTCGGGTGGAAGACGTCGGGGCCGAAGTGCTCGAGCAGCTCGAAGCGCTTCAGCTTGTCCTTGACAGGATCCTTCATCTCGGCAAAGTGCAGCTCGATTTGCGACTCCCGCAATGTTCGCTCGAGTTCGGCGAGCACGTCCGCCGAGCTGACGTCGATGCTGGTCACCGGCTCCGCGGCCACGATGATCCGCTTCACGGGTGTGGGCGAGGCCGCGACGGCCTCCAGAACCCGCTGCTGGAATTGCTCTGCATTGGCAAAGAACAGGGGCGCATCCCAGCGGAACAGGACCAGGCCGGGAATCAGCCGGGCGTCCGGGTAGCGCTTGATGTCGTGATAACCGCGGATGCCGTCCACGCGGCCGAGCACGGCGAAGTGCGGCCGCCAGCCGTCCCACAGGAACTCGACGACGGCCACGACGATGGCCAGTCCAATGCCCGGAATTGCCCCGAGCGCAGCGACGCCGGCGAAGCAGCCGATGGACAGCCAGAATTCCCAGCGCTGGATGCGGAAGATGCGGCGCAGGTCGGCGATCTCGAACAGGCCGATGGCCGACGCGATCACGACGGCTGCCAGCCCGCTGGTCGGCAGGTTGCGCAGCAGGTCCGGCGCGACCATCAGCAGCAGCGCTACCGTCGCTGCGCCGATCACGCCCGTGAGCTGGGTCCTGGCCCCGGCAGCCTCGGCGACAGGCGTGCGCGAGGAACTGCTGCTGATCGGAAAACCCTGGAAGAGCCCGGCGGCCAGGTTTGCGGCGCCGAGGCCAACCATCTCCTGGTTGGGATCCACGTAGGTCCGCGTCCGGGACGCATAAGTGCGCGACAGGACACTGGTGTCGGCGAATGACACCAGTGCCACCGCGCAGCCGCCTATCAGCACGGTGCCCAGGTCGGCGAGGCCGATCCAGGGCAGCTGGAAGGCCGGCAGGCCCTGCGGCAGTTCCCCGAGCACCTTCACGCCGGCGCTCGTGCCGAGATCGAAGAGGCCGACAGCGACCGTGGCCGCCACCACGGCGATCAGCAGCCCCGGGATGCGCGGCCAGGGCTTGAGCAGCAGTATCACCGCGAGCGTGCCCGCACCGATGCCGAAGGTGGTCCAGTTGGCTGCGCCGTCCAGCACCGCGACCCCAACCTGCCAGAGATCCCGCATCGGCCCGGCGCTGTCGATGGCAATGCCGAGGAGCTTCGGCAACTGGTTGATGATCACCACGAATGCAATTCCGTTCATATAGCCGTAGCGAATGGGCTTGGAGAGCAGTTCGGTGATGAAGCCGAGGCGCAGCAGCCCGGCCAGGATGCACGCCACGCCCGACACGACCGCCATCATTCCCGCAATTGCAACGGCGCGTGCCGGGTCGCCGCCCGACAGGGGCAGCACGACGGCAAGGACCAGAGCCGCCAGGGAGGAGTCGGGCCCCAGCACCAGGATGCGGCTGGGGCCGAACAGGGCGTAGGCCAGCAGCGGCACGATGGTGGCGTACAGGCCGTAGATGCCAGGGACGCCCGAGGCGACCGCGTAGGCGATGCCGACGGGCACCAGCATCGTGGTCAGCACGAGCCCGGCAATCGCGTCGTGGAGCAGCCAGGCAGGCTCGTAGCGGCGCGCCATATCGAGCCCGGGCAGCCACCGCCTCCACCCGGGCGCTGCGACCGCCGGCGGCCGGGCGACACGGCCGGGTTCGGGTTGTCCGTGGGAGGGAGCCTCGTTCTTCATTTTATTGCCGGTTCACTGCTAGCATGGCCCCGGAATCCACGGAGCGCCGACCATGAGTCATCGTAACCCGCTGGCCGCGCATGTCGCCTACTGCGGCCTGGATTGCTCAGGCTGCGACGTCTTCCAGGCCACGGCCTGGAATGACGACAGCCTCCGCCAGGCCTATGCCGACAAGGTGTTCAAGTCCTGGAAGCTGGTCGTGGAGCCGGCAAGTCTCAATTGCCACGGCTGCCGGGACGAACGGCCCAAGTCGGGATTCTGCGCTACCTGCCAGGTCCGGCAGTGCGCCCGGGACCGGGGCTACGAGAACTGTGCCACGTGCCCCGACTACGAGTGCGACAAGCTGCGCCGGGTCCACGCTGCAATGATCACCGTCGGCAAGGCCGTCAACGGCGTGGCGAGCGCCAGCCTGAACCTGCAGGCCATCCGTCGCGAGCTCGGCCTCGGGACGTAAACGCCCCCGCCTCTACTCGATCATTCGCGCCGTTGCCACGGGTGCGTAGTCGAACTTCTTCGTCGCCGGATTCCAGAGGATGGACCGGTCGCAGAAGTTCTCGCTCGCGAAGTCCTTTGCCGGCTTCTTCCCGCACTGTTCGCCGGACACGGTCAGCCAGAGCCGGGCCGCGGAGCCGGTGCCCTCGATACTGACGCCGTACACCGAGCCGACGAACGCGGAGGTTGCACCGCCCTTGCCGTCACCGGCGTACACGCCGACCCACTTCTCCCGGTCGCCGTAGATGCTGGCCGCGCCGTCGCAGTTGACGGAGCCGGTGTCCAGCACGAAGTCCTCCCTGCCATCGCCATTGAGGTCGGCGCGTTTCACCGCGTCACCGGTCCGGGGCGTGCCGCCCACCTCGGTGCACTGGTCGGCGATGGCCTTGAGGTCCGCGGCGACGACCGCCGGAAGCTTCGTTGCAGGGACCGGTACATCAGCGGCGAGGGCGACGACGGACCCTGCCAGACAGGCGATGGTGGCGATCAGGACGGCACTCCAGGGACTGTTCCGCATGGGAGTCTCCTGTGGGTTGGGGTATCTTGACGCTACGCCCTGATGCCGGCAGGGTCAAAGACCGTCCCGGCCGCCGGACGTCCCGCACCCGGGGTGAGTCCATGCGCCTGCTCACGACGAAGAAGCCCGTATGCATCCCGGCCACAAAGCGCTACCTCCAGCCAGTTCCTGCTGGGCCTGGCTCTGCCTGCTGCCCGCACTGGCGGGTTGTGCCAGCGGGAGCCAGTACAGCATCCCGTTCATGCCGCCGCCGGCGTTCCTCGAGGCGGGGGAGGTGCCGCCCTTCTCGGACCCGGGACCGGTAGCAGAGCCGCCGGACCCGCAAGTCCTCTACGCGACCCTGCGTGCGCCTGCCGCCGAGGGCACCGCCGACCGCTTTTACGGCACTGAGCGCGCTGGGTCACTGCGCCTCGGGACCAGCCGGATCATCCTGGGGCGCAGCGACATCACCTGGGACATGGCGCGCAAGATGTCCATCCTCAAGAACTCAACCGAGGATTACCCGCTGCAGGTGGCGGAGCTCGAGGAATTCGGCGTGCTGGACCGGACGCTCCACCCGATCCTCGAGCCCCGGGACAGCCGTGCACCGGACGCCAGGCCCCGCGAGCGCTTTGTCGCCGAGGTCAACGCCCGGCTTGCGACCAGCCCTGACCAGGACATCTTCATCTACGTGCACGGCTACAAGGTCAATTTCGAGAATCCCATCCTGGTGGCGGCGGAGCTCTGGCATTTCATCGGCTACGAGGGGGTGTTCATTCCCTTCGCCTGGCCGTCGCGAATGGGGCGCCTCGACTACTTCGGCGACACCGAGTCCGCCCGCTATTCGGCCCTCTACCTCCGGGAGTTCCTCGAGTTCCTGGCCGATGAAACCACGGCCCGCCGCATCCACATCCTGGGCTACAGCGCGGGCACCCGGCTCGTGGGCGCGGCGCTGCACCAGCTTGCCCTGGTCAACGAGCATCGCACAGCCGCAGAGATCCGGGAGCGACTGCGGCTGGGCAACGTGATCCTCGTGGGCAGCGACATCGACCGGGGCATTTTCTCGACTTACCTGATGGACGGCCTGCTGAGGGTGCAGGAGCGGCTCACCATCTACGAGTCACCCAGGGACAAGGCTCTGGGCATGGCGCTGCTGGCCTTCGGCAAGAACCGCGTCGGGCAGCTCGATCCTTCGGACCTGACTCCCGGGGCCCGGAAGTTCCTCCGCAGCTCGGATGCCTTGTCCCTGGTGAGCATCACGAATGCGCCCGGCTACGATGCGGGTAACGGCCACAGTTACTTCCGTGACAGTCCCCTGGTCAGCAGCGACCTGCTGGCGACCCTGCGATACGACCTGACTCCCGCCCAACGCGGCCTCACGCAGGATCCGGAAACCGGTGTCTGGGAGTTTCCGGTGGATTACCTCAGCCGGCTCGAGGGGGCGATCTTCGAGGTCGACCCGGATCTTGCCCGCCGTGCGCGGGAATTGGCAGCCACGCCCGACGCTTCCCGCTAGGGCGGCCCTCGCTCAGGTCGCCGACTGGCGGGCCGCCTCCATCCACTTCCTGATGCGGCGGGCATCGGCGACACGCGTGTACTTGCCGAATGAATTGAGCAGCACGATGACCACCGACCGGCCCTCGATGACGGTCTGCATCACGAGGCACTGCCCGGCGGCGATGGTGTAGCCGGTCTTCTGGACGGCGATGCTCCAGTCGGGCTTGGCAACCAGGGTATTGGTGTTGCGAAACTCGAGCGCATGCTTGCCCGCCACCACCGTGTGGCGTGGGTCGGTCGAGTACCGCCGGACGAGTGGATCGGCGGAGGCGGCCTTGACCAGCTTCACCAGGTCCCGGGCCGAAGCGACATTCCCGCTCGACAAGCCGGTCGGGTCCGCAAAGCGCGACCTCGACATGCCCAGGGCTTTTGCCTTGGCATTCATGGCGCGTACGAACACGGTAAGCCCGCCGGGATAGCTGCGGCCCAGGGCCTGGGCCGCCCGGTTCTCCGAGGACATGAGTGCGAGATGCAGCAACTCGCCCCGGGAGAGCCTGGTACCCACGCCCAGGCGGGACGGAGAGCCCCGTGCGTTATCCCGATCCGCGCCCGTGATCGTGATCATCTCGTCGAGCGGCTGCCTGCCCTCCAGAACGACCAGTGCGGTCATCAGCTTGGTGATCGAGGCGATGGGCACCGCCGCGTCGTCCCGCTGGGCGAAGAGGACGGACGAGTCCCTCGCATCCACCACCAGCGCGGCGCTGGAGCGCACCTCCGGCCTGGTTGCTGGCTTCGCCGTGGCGGTTGACGGAGTGCCGGCGGCTGCGGAAAGCAGCAGCCCTGACAGAACGAGCGCCAACAGTCCTCGCGCTCCACAGAAGCTTCGCATGACCCCAACCCATCCCTGGTTACCGGCGCGCGGATCATACCCGGCTGCCGCGCGCTTTACTGCGGACTACTTCCCGGGTCCGGCCAGGTCTGCCGCGACGATTTCGCCCAGCTGCCGGTCAATCAGGCTCCAGAATGGGTTGCTGCGCAGGCGGGTGAGGGATCCCAGCGAAATCGTCAGGGCACCGCTCTCGCCCCGGAACAACAGCGAGCCCAGGCTCGGCACACCGTCGTGGCCGCTACCGGGAAGGATGCCGTAGACCGGGTCGTCCGGCGGGAACGGAAGCGCCACATGGCCGAGGGAAACGACGTCCGCAGGCCAGGCAAGATCGAGGGGCTGCACCGTTGCCAGGGACGAACCCGGCGTGTAGCGGGCCAGGACCAGCCCAGGACCGCTCTCATTCGGCGTTCGAGACGATCTCCAGGCTGTAGCCATGATTGGTCGCGACCGCCCGTTCAATGACGTCCCGGGCGGCGGGCCGTTGCACGCTGCTCAGCATCCGGCTGCGGTTCACGTCGAAGATCACCAGCCGGTGTTTGCCCCCGGCAAGGTGCGCATAGAGGGTGTCCACAGTGCCTGAGGATCCCACGGTGCTGTCCACCACGGATTGCCAGGTCACTACCGGGGGTAGGTTCGAGATCGTACCGTCTTCGCCAGCCGCCGCGAGCGCGGCAACCAGTTCCTTCGTGGCGCGATTCACCTGCCGGCCCGCATTTACCGGGAAGGAATTGAACTTGTACGGGTCGTACTCGGGAAGCACCTTCTGCCAGCGAACCTTGTCCAGGACCGGCAGGGGCACGATGCTGAGCACGTCGATGATGTTGGCCAGTCCGGCCACGGCCGTCAGCTCGATGGCCGGCGACATCAGCAGGATCCGGTCCGGGCGGCGCAGCCCAGGCTCTTTCAGTGCATCCATCGCGTAGCTCAGCGTCAGCGTCGCTCCGGTCGAGTAGCCGCCCACGTAGAACGGCTGGCCGGCCCCGGTTCGTCGCGCGACGTCGCGCGCCGCGAGCCGGACCGCGGCTACCCAGTCCCGGTATCGCATCTCGGTCAGCATGGAGGGCAGGGTGCCGTGGCCCGGGAGCCGCAGCACGGTGACCTCGAAGCCGCGGCGGTACAGCGCCTCCGCAAGGGCCTTCATCGAGTAGGGCGAGTCAGTCAGGCCGTGAACCAGCAGCACGCCTCCCGCCGGAGATGGCGCGGCAGGGGTCAACCGGAACGAGCGGTTATAGGGCGCTCCGGCGGCAAGCCGCTGGATATTGCCGTCCGGATTGAAGCGGCTGTGGGTGAAGGGCTCACCGACGCTCGACCATTTGCGGACTGCTGCCGCGGTGTTCGCCAGGAGCCGCGTCTCCAGGGCCTGGTAGCCGGCAAAGTCGAGTGTGCTGTCAGTGAGAGCGGAGTACTCGCCGTCGATGCGCTCCGTGTGCCAGGGTTGGAGGTCTGGCAGCATGTTCACGGCGTACAGCGTGTAGCCGAGAACGAGCACAAGGCACGCGCCTGCGACGAGCACGACCAGCTGCAGGATCTGGCGCAATACCCGTCGCGACACGGTTGCGGTAAAGCCCAGCAGTCGTTTCATGGACGCGAGCCTCCCTCCAGGCCGGCAGCCCTAGGCGGTGCAGCAACTCCAGCGCCTGCCGGTACTTCTCGGTCGTCCGCCGGATCACGTCCGGCGGCAGCCTGGGGCCGGGCGCCTTCTTGTTCCAGTCGAGCGTTTCCAGGTAGTCACGGACGAACTGCTTGTCGAAGCTCGGCGGGCTGATGCCGGTGCGGTACTCCGCGGCGGGCCAGAAGCGGGAGGAGTCCGGGGTCATCACCTCGTCGATCAGGTAGAGCCCGCCCGCGTCGTCCAGGCCGAACTCGAACTTGGTGTCGGCGATGATGATGCCGCGGCTCCTGGCATAGGCCGCGCCGTCGCTGTAGACCCGGATCGCCAGCGTCCGGACCTGCCGGGCGAGGTCAGCGCCCACCAGCTTCTCGCACTCCGCAAAGCTGATGTTCTCGTCGTGATCGCCGATAGCGGCCTTGGTGGCCGGCGTGAACAGCGGCTCGGGCAGCGGGGCCGCCAGGGGCAGGCCGGCGGGCAGGGGAATGCCGCACACCTTGCCAGTCGCCTGGTAGTCCTTGTAGCCGGAACCGATGAGGTAGCCGCGGACCACGGCCTCGATGGGCAGTGGCTTGAGCCGGCGTACCACGGTAGCGCGCGTGGCGACGGCCGCTCGCTCGGCGGGATCCCGGATCACGGCCTCCAGGGGCAGGTCGGCCAGGTGATTGCGGACGATGCTGGCCGTCCGGGCGAACCAGAAGTTCGACAGCCTCGTGAGCACCTCGCCCTTGCCGGGAATCGGATCGGGCAGCACCACGTCGAAGGCCGAAAGCCGGTCCGTGGTGATGATGAGCAGGTGCTTGTCGTCCACCGCGTAGATGTCGCGGACCTTGCCTTGACTGAGCCGGGTGAGGGCTGTCAATCTGGATTCGAACATGGCGTCAGGGACGATGCTCCGCGTCATCGGCGGGATTCTAGCAGCGCCGTCAGCGCTTGCCCCGTTCTGAATCAACCCAGAGACCCGGATGGCTTGGATTGGCAAAGTCGGCGGAGGCATCCTCGGCCTGATCGTTGGCGGCCCCGTCGGCGCCGTTATTGGCAGAGCCCTGGGCCACCAGTTCGATCGCGGGGCCGGTCGCCGGCGGGCTGCTCGAGCTACGAGGGTCTGCCTGGCGCCGACGATGGCACCGTCTATTCTGCCGCTGATCGCCAGCGGCTCTTCTTCCAGACCACGTTTCATGGCCTGGGGGCGCTCGCCAAGGTGGACGGTCGTGTCTCCGAGGCCGAGATCGACGCGGCGCGCGACGCTGATGACCGAGATGCGCCTGTCACCCGACACCGTGCGCCAGGCCATCGGCTGGTTCAACGAGGGCAAACAGGCAGGCTTCCCCATCCGGGAGCGCGTGCTGCTGCTGCGCCGGGCCTGCCGCCACGAACCCGAGCTCCTCCGGACCTTCATCGAGATCCAGATGGACTTCCTGCTGGGCAAGCAGGCGATCAGCTCCGCTGAACGCGCGCTGCTGCTGGTGATGACGGACGCCCTGGGGGTAGGTCGCATGGACCTGGCCCGCCTGGAAGGAATTCTCAGGGCCCGCCGTTCCTTCCGGCAGCAACGTCCTGTCGCGGCGCCCGGCCAGACGCTGGAAGGCGCCTACCGGGCGCTGGGCCTCGACCCGGAAGCCACCAATGCGGAGGTCAAGACGGCCTACCGGCGGCTCATGAACCAGCATCACCCGGACAAGCAGGCCGCGCGAGGCCTGCCCGAATCCATGCTGGAAGCGGCAGAGGAGCGGACCCACGAGATCCGCGCCGCCTACGAGCTGATCCGTGAGCGGCGGGGGATGTAGGAGCGCCTTCAGGCGCGACCGGGATCGCGGCTGAAGCCGCTCCTACCTGCTATATTTTTCTAATGACAACTCCGCTCATTGCGCCCTCCATCCTCTCCGCCGACTTCGCCCGCCTGGGCGAGGAGGTCGAGGCCGTCCTTGCCGCCGGCGCGGACATCATTCATTTCGACGTGATGGACAACCACTACGTCCCGAACCTCACCATCGGGCCGCTGGTCTGCGAGGCGCTGCGCAAGAGGGGCATCAAGGCGCCCATCGACGTGCACCTCATGGTGAAGCCGGTGGATGAACTGGCGCGCGCCTTCGCCGCCGCCGGCGCCAGCTGGATCAGCTTCCATCCGGAGGCGACGCTGCACGTGGACCGCACGATCGGCCTCATCCGCGAGCTCGGCTGCAGCCCGGGGCTCGTGCTCAATCCCGCCACGCCGCTGGAGTGCCTGGACTACACGCTGCCGAACCTGGACCTGGTGCTGGTGATGTCGGTGAATCCTGGTTTCGGCGGCCAGGCGTTCATTCCCGGCACCCTGCCCAAGCTGAAGGCTATCCGCGAACGGATCACCCGGCTCGGCAAGCCGGTTCGCCTCGAGGTGGACGGGGGCATCAAGCCCGACAACATCCGCGCGGTGGCAGTGGCCGGGGCGGATGTGTTTGTCGCGGGTTCCGCGATCTTCGGCAGCACTGACTATGCGGCAACGATCCGTCGGATGCGCGCCGAGTTGAAGTAGAGGACCCTGTAGGAGCGCCTTCAGGCGCGATCGATACTTTCGCGCCTGAAGGCGCTCCTACAGGGGGGCGTGCTAGAGGCCCACCGCCTTCAGCTTCGGCTTCGGCCGGGCGTTGTAGACGACGATGGTCTTGCCGGTGGCCGTGATCAGGCCCTGGTCTTCCAGCACCTTCAGCACCCGGCCCGCCATTTCGCGGGAGCAACCCACCAGGCGTGACAGCTCCTGGCGGCTGACCTTGATCTGCATCCCCTCGGGATGGGTCATCGCGTCGGGCTCGTTGCAGAGGTCCATGATCGCGTGGGCAACGCGGCCCGTGACGTCCACGAAGGCCAGGTCGCCCAGCTTGCGGTTGGTGCGGTCGAGGCGGGTGGCGAGCTGCGTGGCCAGTTCGAAGACGAGCCCGGGGCTCTCGCTGGCGATCTGGCGGAAGCGCGGGTAGGTCATCTCGGCGATCTCGGAGCTGACGCGGGTTCTCACCCAGGCGCTCCGGGCGGGCTGCTCGTGGAACAGGCCCATCTCACCGAAGAACTGGCCCTTGTTCAGGTAGGCCAGGACCATTTCATTGCCGTCCTCGTCCTCGATCATCACTTCGACCGAGCCGTCGATGATGTAGTAGAGGCTGTCGGGCAGGTCGCCCGCGTGAATCATCACGGTCTTGCCCGGCACCGTCCGCACGCGGCAGTACGTCAGAAAGCGATTGATCGCCGGGACATCACTCAGAGCTTTGCCAGTAGCAGCCATTGCAGTCTCTCCCCAATAAACCCGTTCAAGCCAAAATCCGTTTAAGCCCAACCCCCGTGCCCCGGCCCCCAATCCTTGAAGCAGCCCGAACCAGTACGAGGAATATGTCGAATTCGGGAGCTACGGTAGTCGAAGCCCGGGGCAGCGTGAACTGGCACGTGCCGGATTTGTGATGCCCCTCACAAAGGTCACCCCTTGGGCGGTCCCACCGGCTGCAGGAGCGGGACCAGGCGCGACGTTCCGTGGGCTGTTCTAGAGCCGGTGAGCCACGGTCGTCATGACCCGGGCCACCATTCTCATGCCCGCCCGCAGGGGTTCCGGCAGCTCTGCCGCGCCCAGTTCGCGGGCCAGGGCCCCGTGGGCAACCTCGTCGGTCCGCATCTGGCGCACGATCTCGCGGCTCGGCAGGTCGGCCGGCGGCAGGCGGTCCAGGTGGCCCGTCAGGTGTTCCTCGACCTGGCGCTCGGTCTCCACCACGAAGCCGAGCCCTGTCGCCGTCCCCAGCAGGCCGGCGGCGGCGCCGAGGGCGAAGCTGCCGGCATACCAGAGGGGGCCGAGGAGGCTGGTGCGGCTCCCGAACTCGTTGATCCGCTGGGCGCACCAGGCCAGGTGATCCTGCTCCTCCCGGGCGGCGTCCAGGAGGTTCTGCCGGATGGCGGGATTCCGCGTGGTGAAGGCCTGGCCGCGGTAGAGCCCCTGGGCGGCGACTTCACCGGCATGGTTCACGCGCATGAGGGAGGCGCCCGCGGCCTGTTCGTCCGCCGACAGCGAAGGCCTCGGCAGGCCTGCCGCCGGGCTGGGACGGGCGGTCTGTGCCGGGGCCGCGAGTGTGCGGAGGCCGTTATCGACTTCCGCGAGCAGACTGTCGATCACGTGATAGGTGGGCATGGCCTCGATTATGGTCGCGGGCCGCGACGCCGGGCAAACCGGCTTCCAGCCCAGTCCCGACGCGGGCCCGGCAGCCCCGGCCGGGCTGGCCTGGCCGGGGCTGGCCTGGCCGGCCGGGGCTTGCCGGGCCCGCCGGTTTGAAAAAACCCCGCCAGCCGCCTACACTTTGCGGCCCGACTGCGGGTCCTCCGGCTTCCGGACCCCACGACACGGGTCCCGAACAGCTCCAAAAAGACAGGTTTCAGATGGGTACGTTTCTCTGCCAAATCCCATGAGGTGCGGCGCGACTGGTACGTGGTGGATGCCACGGACTGCACGCTCGGTCGCCTCGCGTCCGCCATTGCCTTCCGTCTGCGCGGCAAGCACAAGGCCGATCTTCACGCCCCACGTGGATACCGGCGACTACATCGTCGTGGTCAATGCCTCGCGCATCAAGGCGACCGGCAACAAGCTGAAGGACAAGGTCTACCAGCATCACACGGGCTACATGGGCAACCTGAAGACGGTCACCCTCGGCAAGATGATGGAAGAGCATCCCGAGCGCGCGCTCACGAAGGCCGTGAAGGGCATGCTGCCCAAGAACAGCCTCGGAGCGACCATGCTGAAGAAGCTCCGTGTCTACGCGGGCGGCGAGCACGAGCACTCGGCCCAGCAGCCGCTGCCCCTCAAGCTGTAATCCCAGCGGCAACCTGAAATCCCGAACCCGATTAGGCAGGCACCAGATCTAATGGCCACGCAGCCCCAGCAGTACTCCGCCACCGGCCGCCGCAAGGCGTCCACCGCACGCGTCTTCATCCGCCGCGGCAAGGGCGACATCACCATCAACAGCAAGCCGATCGACGTGTTCTTCGGCCGCAAGACTGCCCGGATGATCGTTCGTCAGCCCCTGGAGCTGACCAAGCTGGACGGCCAGTTCGACGTGATCGTGAACGTGGCTGGCGGCGGCATCACCGGCCAGGCCGGCGCCATCCGTCACGGCCTCACCCGGGCGCTCATGGCCTACGACGAGAGCCTCCGCCCCTCGCTGCGCAAGGCCGGCTACGTCACCCGTGACGCCCGCGAGGTCGAGCGCAAGAAGGTCGGCCTGCGCAAGGCCCGTCGCGCGACCCAGTTCTCGAAGCGTTAAGCCGCGTACTGCCAGCAGAAGCAAGAGGCGTGCTTATAATGCGTCCTGCTCAGCACTCCCGCATGTTGGGGGATCGTCCAGCGGTAGGACATCGGACTCTGACTCCGAGAACCTAGGTTCGAATCCTAGTCCCCCAGCCACTACGTCAAGGGCCCGCATCAGCGGGCCCTTTGCTTTGGTCCCTAGCGGCGATCCATGCGCCTGACCCCGCCGTCGTCGGCTATGAGGATGACGTCGGCCGGCCGGTTGGCAAACAGGCCCACTGTGACGATGCCCGGGATCTGGTTCAGACGGCTCTCCAGTTCCGGGGGGTTCGTAATCTGCAGGTTGTGCACGTCCAGGATCTGGTTGCCGTTGTCGGTCACGAAGTTCTCGCGCCAGACCGGCTGGCCGCGCAGCTTGACGAACTGCCGGGCCACCCAGGAGCGGGCCATGGGGATGACCTCGACGGGCAGGGGGAACTTGCCGAGGGTCGCCACCCACTTGCTGTTGTCGATGATGCAGACGAACTTCCGGGACGCCGCCGCCAGGATCTTCTCCCGCGTCAGGGCCCCGCCGCCACCCTTGACCAGGTGGAAGTGCTTGTTGGCCTCATCCGCGCCATCCACGTAGAGGTCCAGGTCACCCGCCTGGTCCAGCTCCACGACCGTGAAACCCCGCGCTCGCAGGCGGGCCTCGGTGGCACGTGAGCTGGCGACGACGGCGGCCAGGTCACCGCGAAACCGGTCCATGGCATCGATCAGGAAGTTCACGGTGGATCCCGTGCCGACGCCCAGGGCCATTCCGGGCTTGATGAATTCCAGGGCAGCCCGGGCTGCCTGTTCCTTGCGGCTGTCGTGATTCATGGCCATTTCAGCGCACCTTTGCCAGGAAAGGATGGCGTCAGATGGTACCGGGCGTCAGATGCCAAACCCGGCACCGCTCAAAAAAAGTGCCCGCCAGAGGCGGGCACCGATCTTTGCGCGTTTCCCCTTTCGAGGATTGGCGTGAGACTTTTTAGGGTCTCACGCCAACGCGTCATCTCTAACGCTTTTTCTTCGCAGCCTTCTTCTTGGTCTTCTTCTTCGATGCAGCCTTCTTCTTCGTAGCCATAGTTTTAGTCTCCGTGTCGGGGTAGACGGGTCTGAGTATATACAACAGTTTGCAAAATTCCAGCAAGGGGGGTGTTTTGGACCTTGACACCGGTTGCAGGCAGACAACAACTCAAGCGAACCGATAGGTCTCCGACTCCGTGACGACAGCATCGAGATGAACGTCCCACGCATCGGAAGGCAGCTCTGCAATCTTCTGCATCTCGTAGGCGAGTGCGATGAAATGCGGTCGGCGCCCGCGTGAACCCCGCGTGAGGAACGCGAGCGTGCGGTCGTAGAAGCCACCGCCCATGCCGAGCCGACGCCCCTGAAAGTCGAAGGCCACGAGCGGCGCGACGATCACATCGAGCTCGTGGGCGGTTCGCCAGTTACGCCGCGGGGTGACGGGCTCCGCGATGCCGAAGCGATTCGCGCGCATCTCCGAGCGGGAATGAAACGGTGCAAAACGGAGCGTCTCACCGGTGATCACGGGCAGGAATACCTGCCGGCCGCGGCGCCAGGCCTGCACAGCCAGGGGAGTGCAGTCGAGTTCGCCGTCGGCGGGGAGATAGAGTGCCAGGCGGCGGGCGCGCGCAAGGCAGGGAAGGGACCAGAGCCGGTGCACGGCACTGAAGGCGGCTGCGCGCGCCGCGGCTGGCGACAGGCTGCTGCGCCGGGCGCGCATCTGACGCCGGAGGCGGGGCTTGTTGCCGCTGGGTGGGTCTGTGGGCATGCCGCTGACCGGGAGAAGTAAGCGGTCTCTCCCGCCTGTGCCGGTGCAGCCTGCTGCTCTCAGACCAAGAGCATCAGGTGGGACCAGAAGCGGCAGAGCAGGCTTCCCGTCCGGGCTTTGTGGCCCGGCCGGTCGTGCACAAACTGCCGGCAGTACGCAGTCCCGAAAGCGCGATTAAGGGTCGAGAGACCTATCAAGCCGCTGTCGAACACCGCAGGAGAGACCTGGGGCAAGTATATGCGGTGTTCGTGAGAAAAACGTGACGGGGGCTTCAGAGTTCCAGCTGACGACTGGTTTGCAGTGCGCCCTCGACCCGCTCGCGCATGGCCTGGAGCCGCAGCTTCGCGTCCCCCTCCAGGTGCTCGCCCCGACTGCGGGAGCGCAGCAATTCATTGGCCATGTTCAGCGCGGCCATGACGGCGATGCGGTCGAGCCCGATCACCTTGCCGGTATCGCGGATCTCGCGCATCTTCCCGTTCAGCAGTTCGGCGGAATCCATGAGCGCCGCGCGCTCGCTGGTGGGGCACGAGATCTGGTATTCCTTCTCGAGGATCTTGATGTTGACCTGTACGTAGGGCTCCGTCACGAACCGTGCTCCATGGCTTTCAGGCGGCCGATCATCGCTTCGACACGGGCCCTGACCTGCTCATTCTTCTGCAACAGGGTGGCCCGCTCGGCAATCAGGTTGTCCTGCCGCTGGCGCAGGGAACGGTTCTCTTCCTTCAGCTGGGTCGTGATGACGACGAGTTCGTCCAGCCGGCGCTCCAGGCGTTCCAGTTCCCGCGTAAAAGTCTTTTCCAATGAGTCGGTCATGAAGTCAATATAGTGTCACCCTGCACGCAGGGTCAAATGCGGGGCGGTACTGAAGGGCGTCTGCCGCGATGCTAGGATAATTGCTGGTTCCGGATGATGTTAAAAGCTCCGACGACGACCGAAACCCCCTCCTTCGATCGCATAGACGAGGGCCTGCGCCGCGCGGAAGCGTCCACGGACGCCGCCGAAGCCCATGGCAGCCTCTGCGGCCTGGTCTGCGGGCTTGGCGCTGGCGCCCAGGCCACATGGCTGGCCGAGACCCTGGCGGACACCCAGGCCAACGAGGCCGTCGCCAGGCAGACGAGCACGTTGCTCGTGGCCCTGGCAGCCAGCACCCGGGCCGCCCTTGAAGGTGCCGACATGACCTTCCAGCCCCTGCTTCCCGACGACACCGAGCCCCTGGTGGAACGCGTCGATTGCCTTGCCCAGTGGTGCCAGGGCTTCAATCATGGGTTGTTCGTGGCTGCCCGCATTGGCGACGCGGAGGCCGCGCTGGGCGGTGGCAATACCGCCGAGATCGTTCGCGATTTTGGCGATATGGCCCAGGTGTCCGTTGGCGACGAGGAGGCCGACCCGGAGGGGGAGGCCGCCTATGCCGAACTCGTCGAGTACATTCGCGTGAGCGTGCAGCTGGTCTACGAGGAGCTCAGCGAGGTCCGGCAGCGCGTGCAGTCTGCCGGCATCCACTGAAGCCTCGTTTATGAACACCGACGAATTTATCCGCCGGCGGCGGCAGCTCATGCGCATGATGGGCAGGGGCTCAGTGGCGATCCTGCCCGCCGCCCAGACCCGGTTACGGAACCGTGACGTCCTGTACCCCTACCGCCAGGACAGCGACTTCTACTACCTAACCGGCTTCGCCGAACCCGACGCGGTGGCGGTGCTCGCCCCCGGCCGTCCGGAGGGTGAGTACCTGCTGTTCTGCCGGGACCGCGACCCCGACAAGGAGACCTGGGACGGCACGCGTGCCGGGCCCGGTAATGCCGTGACCCGGTTCGGCGCGAACGCGGCCTATCCCATTGACGCCGTCGAGGAGGTGCTCCCGAAGATCGTGGGGGCCTGCGACCGCGTGTACTACACCATGGGCGCGCACCCGGAATTCGAGCAGCGCCTCATGGGCTGGGTGTCCAGGCTCCGGATCCGCGGGGGCGCGGGTACCCACACGCCGGACGAGTTCATCGCCCTCGATCACTTCCTTCACGACCTGCGGCTCTACAAGAGCCGGGAGGAGGCCGGTGCCATGCGACGGGCGGCCCGGATCGCGGTCCAGGCGCACCGTCGCGCCATGAGCCTGTGCAGGCCCGGGCTGTTCGAATACCAGATCGAAGCGGAGTTCATGCACGAGTTCCGCTCCCACGGGGCGCAGGCGTCGTACCAGCCCATCGTCGGGTCCGGCGCCAACTCCTGCATCCTGCATTACCACTCCAATGACCGGCGCATGGAGGACGGCGACCTGCTGCTGGTGGACGCCGGCTGCGAGTACGACTATTACGCCTCCGACGTAACCCGCACCTACCCCGTGAACGGGCGGTTCACGCCGGAACAGCGGGCCATCTACGAAGTGGTGCTCGACGCGCACGAGGCCGCCCTGGCTGCCGTCGCGCCGGGCAATCCCTGGAGCGAGCCCCACGAGGCCGCCGTGCGCCACGTGACGAAGGGACTGAAGAAGATCGGCCTTCTCGAGGGCGCGGTGTCGTCCCTGATACGCACCCGTGGGTACCAGAAGTTCTTCATGCACCGCACCGGGCACTGGCTCGGGATGGACGTGCACGATGTGGGCGACTACAAGATTGCCGACCAGTGGCGGGTCCTGGAGCCCGGCATGGCGCTGACGGTCGAGCCGGGCATCTACATCCCTCCCGGCACCCGGGGTGTGCCGAAGCGCTGGTGGAACATCGGCGTGCGCATCGAGGACGACGTGCTGGTCACCCGCGAGGGAGCGGACGTCCTGACGCGCGACCTGCCCCGGGATCCCGACGTGCTCGAAGCACTCGTCGGCGCGGCGGCCCAATGACGGCGCGGGACACGGCTGCGGATTCCGGTTGCGATGTCCTGATCGCCGGAGGCGGCATGGTGGGGGCGAGCCTTGCCGTGGCGCTGGCCGGCCTGCCGGTGCGGGTGACGCTCGTGGAGGCTGTTCCCGCCGGCGCTCCCGGCCAGCCCAGCTTCGACGCCCGCACCACCGCCCTGTCACGCAGCAGCCAGCACATCCTGGCGACCCTCGGGATCTGGCCCGCGGTGCACGCCGAGGCGGCGCCGATCCAGCGCATCCACGTGTCCGAGCGCGGCAGGCTCGGCACGACGGTGATCGACGGCGACGACGAGGGCGGCGAGCCACTCGGCTACGTCCTCGAGAACCGGCTGCTCGGTGCGGCGCTGTGGCGGGCCATGCGCGACAGTCCGAACGTCACCGTCCGGTCGCCCGCCACGGTGGCCGGGGTTGTGCGCGCCGACGATGCGCTCGAAGTGACGGTGCAGGAGGGCGGTGCCGGCACCGTGCTCCGCACGCGCCTGCTGGTCGTGGCTGACGGCGCCCGCTCAGCGTTGCGAGCGTCCCTGGGCATCGCGGCGCGAATCCGTCCCTACGAGCAGGTGGCAATCGTCGGCAACGTGGCGGTGCACGGCGGCGGCCGGTCCGGGGGCCAGGGTTCGATCGCCTATGAGCGCTTCACGCCGGACGGCCCGCTGGCCCTCCTGCCGGCGGGTCCGGGCAGGTACGTCTTCGTCCTGACGCGACGCGCCGCGGCGGCCGGGGCGGTGGTGGGCCTGCCGGACGCCGACTTTCTCCAGTTGCTGCAGCAGGAGTTTGGTTACCGCCTTGGGCGCTTCGAGCGCCTCGGGGCGCGGAGCAGCTATCCGCTGGAGCTGGTCGAGGCGGATGCCGTGACGGCCCCGCGTGTCGCGCTGGTTGGCAATGCCGCGCACGGGCTGCACCCGGTGGCCGGGCAGGGCTACAACCTCGGGCTGCGGGACGCCGCCGCCCTGGCCGAACTCATCGCGGAAACTGCCGGCGCCGATCCCGGCCGCCCGGAACTCCTGGCACGCTATGCCGCCTGGCGCCGGCCCGACCAGCGCCGGGTGGTCGCCTTCACCGACGGCCTGATCCGGCTCTTCGACCGGAGCGGCCCCGGAGCGCTCCGGGGCCTCGGGCTCCTGCTCTTCGACACCACGCCCGGCGCCAAGCGCGTCCTGGCCCGGCAGACCATGGGTCTTGGCGGCCGGCGGACGCGGCTGGTCCGGGGATTGCCGCTGTGAACGGGCACGACTACGACGTCCTGATCGTTGGCGGCGGAGTGGCCGGCCTCGCCTGCGCAAGCCTGCTCCGGAATCTCCTGCGCGGGCGGCGCGAGCCCCTGCGCATCGCCGTCCTCGAGGCCCGGGCACCGCGCCCGCCGGCCGCGGACGCCGGACCCGGGCTGCGCGTGTTTGCCATCGCGCCGGCGGGGCGGGCGATCCTCGAGGCCTGCGGCGGGTGGGACGGCCTGCCGCCGGGAATGGCCGCGCCCTACGAGCGTATGCGCGTCTGGCAATCGGGCAGCACGCCCTTCGGCGCCGGCAGCATCGGTTTCGATGCCGCTGAGAGTGGCGGGTCCGATCTGGGCCACATCGTGGATCACGACTGGCTGCGGCTCGGCCTGTGGAACACCCTCCTGGAGCCGCGCGGCGGGGAGGTTCACCTGCTCACCGGGTCGTCGCCCGCCGGCCTGGAGGCCGGGCCCGGGGCGACGACCGTGCGGCTGGCCGATGGCGAGGCCCTGCAAACCCGGCTGCTGGTGGGTGCCGACGGTGCCGATTCCTGGGTGCGGGCACAGCTGCAGCTGCCGACCACGGAGCGGGACTACGGGCAGCTGGCGGTGGTCGGCCATGTCAGCAGCGAGCGTCCGCACGAGCGCACGGCCTGGCAGTGCTTTACGCCAGGTGGTCCCGTCGCGCTGCTGCCGCTGGCGGACGGTCGCTCATCAATCGTCTGGTCGTGCTTCGAGGCAGAGGCACGGGAAATAGTGAACCTGAGCGACGTCGAATTCGGCGCCAGGCTTACGGCGGCCACCGGTCACGTGCTGGGCAACCTCCGGGCTACGACACCGCGCCTCGCGCTGCCGCTGGCCGCGCGACATACCCATCGTTACACTGGCGCGCGCTTTGCCCTGATCGGCGATGCCGCGCACCAGATCCACCCGCTGGCAGGGCAGGGCATCAATCTCGGCCTGCTCGACGTCGCGGCTCTGGCCGGGACCCTGGCGACCCACCTTCTCGGCACGCGCCTGGCCGATCCGGGTGACGCGCTGGTTCTCCGCCGCTACGAGCGGTGGCGCAAGGGCGCCAATCTGCTGACGATGGCGGCGATGGAAGGATTGCACCGCGTGTTCACCAGCGACTTCACCGCCCTCGCGCGCCTTGCCGCCGCCGGACTCGGTGCCGTGGACCGGTTGCCGGCGGTCAAGCGCCTGCTGATGGCCCAGGCGGCGGGCTCGGGGCAGGTCACCGGGGGGCGCCATGCAGGGCTATAAGATCTGGGGCTTCGCGCTGGCCCTGTTCCTGATCGGCGGCGGACTGTTTCTCTACAAGTGGCGCGGCCTCGGCTACCCGCTGCTGCCCGAGGAAGAGACCCGCATCTGGACGGTGGAGGTCACCTTCGACTTCGACGCCGGCGAGCGGGCCATGCCTGTGAAGGCGACGCTGCATATTCCCGGCCTCACCCCCGGCTTCGCGGTCCTCGACGAGAATTTCGTGTCCCGCGGCTTTGGGTTCACCACGCGCCTCGTGGCCGGCGGCCGCCAGGTCCAGTGGGCCATTCGCCGCGCCAAGGGGCCGCAAACGCTGTACTACAGGGCCGTCGTCTACAAGGATCCGGCCCAGTCCGAGAACGACACCACGCCGCCTTTCCCCACGGCGCCGGTGCTCGGCGAGCCGCTGGACACGGCCCTCCAGGAGCTCGTGGGTCAGGTCCGGGAGCAATCGGCCGACCCCGCGTCCTTCACGGTCGAATTGCTGAAGCGGCTGGCGGATGCCACGGGGGACCAGAACGTCGGGTTGCTGCTGGCCGGACAGACCGATCCGACGGCACGTGCCCGGACCGCGGTCACCGTGCTGGCCGCCGCGCAGATACCTGCGCGCCTCATGCGCGGCGTGAACCTGGTGGACCGCGAGCGGCAGGCACGCCTCCTGCCCTGGCTGGAAGTGCACGACGGGGACCGCTGGCTGTACTTCGATCCCGGCCACCGGTGCCCAGGGCCTGCCGGAGAATTTCCTGACCTGGTGGCGAGGCGACGATCCCCTCTACACCATGGACGGTGGCGGCAAGACCGAAATCCGGTTCGCCGTACAGCGGAACGAGGCGGATCCCGTGCTGGTGGCCGGGCGCCGGGCGCAGACGGTGCAGTCGCGTATCGCCGACTTCTCGCTGTTTTCCCTGCCGATCCAGACCCAGGCCGTCTATGCCGTGCTGCTGATGATCCCGCTCGGTGCACTGGTGGTGGTCCTGTTGCGCAACGTGGTGGGGATCACGACCTTCGGCACCTTCATGCCCGTGCTGGTGGCGCTGTCGTTCCGCGAGACCCAGGTGCTGGCGGGCGTCATCCTGTTCTCGCTGGTGGTGACGCTCGGCCTCCTGTTCCGCTTCTTCATGGAGAACCTCCGGCTGCTGCTGGTGCCCAGGCTGGCGTCCGTGCTCATCATCGTCGTGCTGCTGATGGCGGTCATCAGCATCGTGTTCCACCAGCTGGGCCTCGACATGGGGCTGTCGGTCGGCCTGTTCCCCATGGTCATCCTCACCATGACCATCGAGCGCATGTCGATCGTCTGGGAGGAGCGCGGTCCGACGGAGGCGATCCAGCAGGGCGTGGGCAGCCTGATCGTCGCCGCCATCTGCTTCACGGTCATGGAGATCGACGTGCTGAAGCACCTGTTCTTCGTCTTCCCCGAGCTGCTGCTCTGGGTGCTCGCCATCTGCCTCCTGATGGGCCGCTACAGCGGCTACCGCCTGCTGGAGCTGGTGCGCTTCAAGTCCATGGCCGTGCCGCCGCGCTGATGTTCGGGTTGATCGGCAAGCTGGCGGGGAACGGGGTGGTCGGCCTCAACGAGCGCAACTGCCAGTACATCATGCGCTACAACCCCCGGCGCCTGTACCCGCTGGTGGATGACAAGCTGGCGACCAAGCGCCTCGCCATGGCCGCCGGACTGCCGGTGCCCGAGCTCTACGGCGTGATCGGCAGTCATCGCGAGGTCGCGCGACCTGCCGACGATCCTGGCGGCACACCGGGATTTCGTCGTGAAGCCGGCCCAGGGGTCGGGCGGGGATGGCATCCTGGTCGTCTCCGCGCGGGTCAAGGACCGGAACGTCTACCGGCTGGTCGACGGCTCCATCATGGGCGAGGACGACATCGAGCATCACCTCTCCAACATCATCAGCGGGCAGTACAGCCTCGGCGGGCACCGGGACGTGGCCCTGGTGGAGTACTGCGTCAAGTTCGACGCCACGTTCGCCGAGCATTCCTTCCGCGGCGTGCCCGACATCCGCGTGATCGTCTTTCGCGGGTACCCCGTGATGGGCATGGTCCGGCTGCCGACGCGCCGGTCCCACGGCAAGGCGAACCTGCACCAGGGAGCGGTGGGCGCCGGGCTCGACCTGGCCACCGGCCGCGACCACGTACGGTGTCACCGGCAACTCGACCGTGACGGAGCATCCCGATACGGGCGCCGCCATCGGCGGCCTCCAGATCCCGCAGTGGGAATACCTGCTCCAGTTCGCCGCTCGCTGCTACGAGCTCACCGGCCTCGGGTACCTGGGTGTGGATATCGTGCTCGACCGGGACAAGGGGCCCATGCTCCTGGAGCTGAATGCCCGCCCCGGACTGAATATCCAGATCGCCAACCGCTGCGGGCTCCGGCCCCGACTGGACCTGGTGGAGGCGGAACCGGCCGGTGCTGCCGTCGACGAGCGCGTGGCCTTTGCAATGAATTCACTGGCGACGGCCGCACCGGCGCTGAACTGACGGGAGAACAGTCCTTGGGACACCAGACACCTTTGTACGCCGCACACGTGGCCGCCGGCGCCCGCATGGTGGAGTTCGGCGGCTGGGACATGCCCCTGCAGTACGCATCGGCCCTGGCCGAGCACCATGCCGTGCGCAAGTCCTGCGGGATCTTCGACGTGTCGCACATGACCGTCGTGGACGTGATGGGCCCCGATGCCACCGCCTTCCTCCGGCGCCTGCTGGCCAACGACATCGGCAAGCTCCGGGAGCCCGGGCAGGGCCTCTACAGCTGCATGCTCAACGACGCGGGCGGCGTGGTGGACGACCTGATCGCCTACTGGACCGGCGACGACCGCTTCCGGCTCGTCGTGAACGCCGCCACCCGGTCCCAGGACCTGGCCTGGCTGGCCCGCGTCGCGGACCGGGACGACGTCGTGCTTCGTCACCGGGACGACCTCCTCATGATCGCCGTCCAGGGCCCGGCGGCGCGGGAGCTGGCGGCCCCCCTGTTGCCGAACGGCGCCGGGCACGGCTGCCCTGGCGCTGAAGACCTTCACGTCGCTGCTGCAGGACGACCTGTTCGTTGCCCGGACCGGTTACACCGGGGAAGACGGCTTCGAAGTCATCCTGCCGGTGGCCGCCGGACTGGCGCTCTGGAACGCGCTGGCCGGGGCCGGCGCCACGCGCTGCGGCCTCGGCGCCCGCGATACCCTGCGTCTCGAGGCGGCGCTGAACCTCTACGGCCAGGACATGGACGCGGGTACGTCGCCCCTGGTCTCGGGCCTGGCCTGGACGGTGGCCTTCGAGCCTGCCGACCGGCAGTTCCGCGGTCGTGCCGCGCTGGAGCAGCAGAAGGCGAGCGGGCATCCCGGAGAAGTTGACGGGCCTGCTCCTGGAAGATCGCGGTATCATGCGTCACGGCCAGCGGGTACTCACCCCGGCCGGCGAAGGCGTGATCACCAGCGGCGGCTTTTCTCCCACCATGGACCGGTCCATCGCACTCGCCCGGGTGCCGGTGGCGGCCGAGGGTCCGTGCCAGGTGGAGATCCGCTCGGCGCTGCGGGCCGCACGCATCGTGCGTCCGCCGTTCGTGCGCCACGGCCGGGTACTTGTCGAATAGCAATCAGGAAAACCGCATGAGCGACGTGCCGAAGCAGCTCCAGTACACGAAGGAGCACGAATGGATCCGCCGGGAGAACGACGGCACCGTCGTCGTCGGCATCACCGACCACGCCCAGCACCAGCTCGGTGAGCTCGTCTACGTCGAGTTGCCCGAGGCAGGGCGCGCCCTCAAGCCGGGCGACGCCATGGCCGTGGTCGAGTCCACGAAGGCTGCGTCGGACGTCTATGCCCCGCTGGCGGGTACCGTGACCGCCGTCAACCCGGCGCTCACGTCACAGCCCGAGCTGGTGAACACCGATCCCTACGGCGCGGGCTGGCTCGTCCGCCTCAAGCCGGCGGATGCGAGCCGCCCGCAGGGACTCCTCGACGCGTCCGCCTACGCCGCATTGCTCGACGCCGCGCACTGAGCCGGACACCGGTCGCCCGTGCCGTTCATTCCCCACACGCCCGACGAGACGTCGTCCATGCTGGGCGCGATCGGCGTCCGGACCATCGAGGACCTCTTCGACGAGATCCCCGCGAAGCTGCGCGTGGACGGCCTGCCGGGCGTGCCGGCGGGGCTGTCCGAAGCGGCAGTCACGCGCCTGATGCGCGAGCGGGCCGCGCGCAACGTCCCCAGCCTCTGCTTCCTCGGCGCCGGCGCCTACGAGCACCACATTCCGGCTGCCGTGTGGGAAATCGCCACCCGCGGCGAGTTCTACAGTGCCTACACGCCCTACCAGGCCGAGGCCAGCCAGGGCACGCTGCAGCTGATCTACGAATACCAGTCCATGCTGGCGGGACTCACGGGGCTGGACGTTTCCAACGCCTCCCTCTACGACGGCGCCACGGCCTTTGCGGAGGCCTGCCTGATGGCGGTGCGCGGCGCCCGCGGGGCGCGTTCCCGGCGTGTGCTCGTGCCCCGCTATGTGAATCCCGTCTGGCGCAAGGTGGCCCGCGCACTGCTGGCGGGGCAGAACGTGGAGCTGGTGGAGACTGGCCGCGTCGGCGGGCCGCACGGACCTCGCCGCGCTGGCGGCGCACGAGGGCCAGGACTTCGCTGCGCTCTGCATTCCGTACCCGAACTTCCTCGGCGGCTTCGAGCCGGTGGATGAACTCACGGACTGGGCCCATGCCCGGGGCATGCTGGTCATCGCGGCCTGCAATCCCACGGCGCTCGCTCTGCTGAAGCCGCCCGGCGAGTGGGGCGCCAAAGGCGCTGACATCGCCTGTGGCGAGGGCCAGCCCCTCGGCATCCCGCTCAGTTCCGGCGGGCCGTACTTCGGGTTTCTCGCGTGCCGGCGGGCCCTCGTCCGCCAGATGCCGGGCCGCATCGTCGGTGGCACCGTCGACGTGGAGGGCCGTCCCGGCTTCACGCTCACGCTCCAGGCCCGTGAGCAGCACATCCGCCGGTCCAAGGCCACGTCAAACATCTGCACGAACCAGGGGCTGATGGTCACCGCGGCCACCATCTACCTGTCCCTGCTGGGCAGCGAGGGATTGCGGCGGGTGGCCGCCCAGTGCCACGCCAACACGCGCGCCCTGGTCGGCGCGCTGACCGGCCTCGGCGGGCATCAATGCGCCGTTCACGCCCTATTTCCACGAGGCCGTGCTGCACCCTGCCGCGGCCTGTCGCACCGGTGCTGCAGCAACTGGCAGCGGCCGGAATTCTCGGCGGCTTCGATCTCGCGGCCGACTTCCCCGAGCTGGGCCACGGTCTGCTCGTCTGCGCCACCGAGTTGCGCACGGCGGAAGACATCGACACTTACCGGCGGGTGCTTGCCGGTGTGCTTGGCGTGGCGGTGGCGGCGTGATGCGCGAGCCGCTGATCTTCGACCAGGGCCGGCCCGGCCGGCGCGCGCCTACCCAGGCGCCCGGCATCGCGGCGCCGACAGACGACCTGCCCGCCGGGCTTCTGCGCCGTACGCCGCCGTCGCTGCCCGAAGTCTCTGAACTGCAGGTGGTGCGCCACTTCACCCGCCTGTCCCAGCTGAACTTCTCCATCGACACGCACTTCTACCCGCTGGGTTCGTGCACGATGAAGTACAACCCGCGTGCCTCGAACAAGCTGGCGATGCTGCCGGGATTCCTCGATCGCCACCCGCTGGAGCCCGAGGGCCATGCCCAGGGCGTCCTCGAATGCCTGTTCGACCTTCAGGAAATGCTCAAGGCGGTCACTGGCATGAGCGGCGTGTCGCTGACGCCGATGGCTGGCGCCCAGGGCGAGTTCGCCGGCGTGGCGATGATCCGCGCCTACCACCTGGCCCGCGGGGACACCGGGCGCACGCAGATCATCGTCCCGGACGCGGCGCACGGCACCAACCCCGCCACGGCCACCATGTGCGGCTGCGACGTGGTCGAAATCCCGACCAGCCCGGATGGCGACGTGGACGTGGACGCCCTCCGCAAGGTCGTCGGCCCGCAGACGGCCGGCATCATGCTCACGAACCCCTCGACGCTCGGCGCCTTCGAGCGGCGCATCGCCGAGATTGCCGACGTGGTCCACGGCGCGGGCGGCCTCCTGTACTACGACGGCGCCAACCTGAACGCGATCCTGGGCCGGGCCCTGCCCGCAGCCATGGGCTTCGACGTGGTGCACATCAACCTGCACAAGACCTTCTCCACGCCCCACGGCGGCGGCGGCCCCGGCGCGGGCATCGTCGCCGTGACGGACCGCCTCGAGCCCTTCCTGCCCATCCCGATCGTGGGTCGGCGCGACGGTGGTTACTGCTGGCTGGCCGAAGGCGAAAGGCCCCGGAGCATCGGGCGGCTGTCCGGCTTCATGGGCAATGCCGGTATCCTGCTGCGCGCCTACGTGTACATGCGCCTGCTGGGCGCGGAGGGCATGCGCCGCGTGTCGGGCTTCGCCACCCTGAACGCGAACTACCTGATGAAGCGGCTGGCAGCCGCGGGCTTCACCCCCGCCTTCCCCCAGCGCCGCGCCAGCCACGAGTTCATCATCACGCTCAAGGACATCGCCCGGGACACCGGCGTCACCGCGATGGACTTCGCCAAGGCCCTGCTCGACAAGGGCTTCCACGCCCCGACCACCTACTTCCCGCTGCTGGTGCCGGAGTGCCTGCTGATCGAACCGACCGAGAGCGAGGCGCGCCAGGACCTGGACGCCTTCGCCCAGGCGCTGATCGACATCCGGGACCTGGCCCTCCGGGATGCCGCCGAGGTCAAGCGCGCGCCGCTGACCACGCCCGTGCGGCGCCTGGACGACGTGCGGGCCGCGAAGCAGCTCGACCTGACCTGGCAGAGCCGGGATCCCGGCCGCCAGGCTCCTTCCCCCACCTAGGAGTGCTGGCTTGTCTGCCCTGATCTGCGGCTCGATTGCCTACGACAACATCATGGTCTTCGAGGGCCGCTTCAAGGAGCACATCCTTCCCGACCAGATCCACATCCTCAACGTGTCGTTCCTCGTGCCGGACCTGCGCCGCGAGTTCGGCGGCTGCGCGGGCAACGTCGCCTACAACCTGCGCTTGCTGGGCGGTGAGCCGCGCATCATGGCGACGGTGGGCACCGACTTCGGTCCCTACCGGGAGTGGCTGACCCGCCAGGGCGTGAACCTGGCCCACGTCCTGCGAGGTCCCCGGGATGCTGACGGCCCAGGCCTACATCACCACCGACCTGGACGACAACCAGATCACGGCCTTCCATCCGGGGGCCATGAACGAGGCCCACCGCAATGTCGTGCCGGCCGGCGGGAAGTCCGGCATCGAGCTCGGCATCGTGTCGCCGGACGGGCGCCAGGGCATGCTCGACCATGCGGCGCAGCTGCACGCGGCGGGCATCCCGTTCATGTTCGATCCCGGCCAGGGGCTGCCCATGTTCGACGGCGACGACCTGCGCCATTTCGTCGAGCGCGCCACCTGGGTTGCCGTGAACGACTACGAGGCTCGCCTGCTGGTCGACCGTACCGGCTGGAGCGAGGAGCAGGTGGCCGGCAAGGTCCGCGCCCTGATCGTCACGCACGGTGCCAGCGGCTCCACGATCCGGGCCGGCGGCGAGTGTTGCGAGATTCCCGCGGTGAAGCCCCGGGCGGTGCTGGATCCCACCGGCTGCGGCGATGCCTACCGGGCCGGCCTGCTGCACGGCATTGCCCGCGGCCTGTCCTGGGGCGATACCGGCCGCCTCGCGTCCCTGCTGGGCGCGCTCAAGATCGCCCACAAGGGCACCCAGAACCACACCTTCACGCCAGCCTCTCTCGCCAGGGAATTCCACGCGGCATTCGGGCATGACCTGCGGCTCTAGTCGCACGATCCGCTCCTCCGCACTGCTGGCGATGGCGCTGGTCGCGCCGGCGCTGCAGGCCGCCGACGGCGTCGAGCCCGCGGCCTGGCGGCGCACCCTCGAGCGCATCGCGCCCTCGGTGGTCTCGATCCAGGTGGACGGCACGCGGGCCTTCGACACCGAGTGGAACGAATCGAGCCAGGCAACCGGCTTCGTGGTCGACGCCGAGCGCGGGCTGATCCTCACCAACCGCCACGTCGTCACGGCGGGGCCGGTGCGGGCTGAGGGGCTGTTCAACAACCAGGAAGAGGTCGAGCTCATCCCGGTCTACCGGGATCCGGTCCACGACTTCGGCTTCTACCGGTACGATCCCGCGGCGCTGAAGTACATCCGGCCGAAGGCCTTGCCGCTGTACCCGGCTGGTGCCGAACTGGGCCGCGAGATCCGGGTGGTGGGCAACGACGATGGCGAGCAGCTGTCGATCCTGTCCGGCACGCTGGCGCGCCTGCGGCGCGAAGCGCCCGAATACGGGCGTGGCAAGTACAACGATTTCAACACCTTCTACCTGCAGGCGGCGTCGGGCACCTCCGGCGGCTCATCGGGCTCCCCGGTCATCGACATCGAGGGCAGGGTGATCGCGCTCAACGCCGGCGCCAGCAACCAGGCGGCATCCAGCTTCTTCCTGCCCCTCGACCGGGTCCAGAGGGCCCTCCGGCTGCTGCAGGCCGGGCAGCCCGTCACGCGCGGCACCCTGGGCGCCATCTTCAGCTACACCGCCTACGACGAGCTCCGGCGGCTCGGCCTTCGCGAACCCAGCGAGCGGACGGTCCGTGCCCGCTTTCCCGACGGCATCGGCATGCTGGTGGTGAGCGAGGTTCTCCCGGGCAGCAGCGCCGACGGCAAGCTCCAGGTCGGCGACATCCTGGTGCGGGTCGACGGCGATTACCTGGCCGAATTCGCGCCACTGGCTGCGGTTCTTGACGACCGCGTTGGCCAGTCAGTGGACCTGACGGTCGAGCGGGGCGGCAGCCAGCTGTTCTTCACGGTTCCCGTGCAGGATCTCAACCAGCTCAGTCCGGACGAGTACCTGCAGTTCGGTGACGCGGTCGTCAACAACCTGTCCTATCAGCAGGCGCGGCATTTCAACCGGGCTGCGGAAGGCCTGTATGTCGCGAACCCCGGCTTCGTCTTCGCCGCCGCCGGCATCCCCCGCGGGGCCGTCATCATCGCGGTGGAGGGCGAGCCCGTGCGCGAGCTCGATGACCTCGAGCGGCTGCTCGCCGGCAAGGCCGACCAGCAGCGCTTCACCGTGCGCTTCATCACGCTCGAGGAACCCGGCACGAGCAAGGTCCGGGTGGCCCGCATGGACCGTAGCTGGTTTCCGGCCGTGCGCTGCCGCCGCAACGACACGCTGGGAGAGTGGCCCTGCCGGGCCCTCGATCCCGGGCCCGCGGACGCGCCGCCCGAGGGCGGCCTCGCCCGTTTCGTCGACCAGCCGGATGCGCGCCTCCGCAAGATCGCGCCCTCGCTGGTACTGGTCAACTTCGACATGCCCTATACCGTCTCCGGAGTGTCCGAGCAGCACTACTACGGCACGGGCCTGATCGTCGATGCGGAGCGCGGCTACGTGGTGGCCGACCGGAACACGATTCCCGAGGCGATCGGTGACGTGCGCATCACGTTCGGGGGGTCGCTGGAGATTCCCGGCCGCGTCGTGTACGTCCACCCGCTGCACAATCTCGTGCTCCTTGCCTACGACCCCGCGCTGATCGGCGATTCGCCAGTGGCCTCCGCGCGCCTTGCCTCGGGCATTCCCGAGCCCGGTGAGGAACTGTGGATCGCGGGCCTTAAGGGCGGGGAGAAGCTGGTGTCCCAGTCCGCCGCCTTCGCGTCGTTCGAGCCTGTCGGGTACCCGCTGTCCCGGACCATGCGGTTCCGCCAGGCCAATCTTGAGACGATTGACCTCGTCAACGGGCCCCGGGACCTGGACGGCGTGCTCGTGAACCGCAAGGGCGAAGTGGCCGCGCTCTGGTCGAGTTTCGCCTGGCAGGGCAGTGGCGACCTGCGGCAGGAAAACCGGGGCATGCCCGTGGAGTACGTCCGGGAACTGATGGACCTGGTCGCGACCGGCCGCGAGCTGCGGTCCCTGGAAGTCGAGTGGACCCAGATGCCGCTGGCCGCGGCCCGCCGGCTCGGCCTGCCCGCCGACTGGGCCCTGCGCATCGGTGATCACGATCCGGAGCGCCGGCGTCTCCTCAGCGTGGCGCGGACCGTCGCCGGCTCGCCCGCGGCCGCCGCCTTCCAGCCCGGCGACCTGCTGCTCACGATCGACGGCGAGCCCGCAACCCGCTACCGGGAGGTCGAACTCCGCGTGCAGAAGCCGGCCGTGGCCGTGGAGGTCCTGCGCGATGGCAGCGTCGTGCGCCTGGACGTCGCCACCGTGGTCCTGAGTGGCGCCGGCGTGCGGCGCGTGGTGATGTGGGCCGGCGCGTTGCTGCAGGAGCCTTATCGGGACATGGCAGCCCAGCGCGGCGTCGAGCCGACCGGCGTGTACGTGTCCTACTTCGCCTTCGGCTCGCCCGCGTCCCGGTACGGCCTGTACGCCGGCCGGCGGATCACCCAGGTCGACGGCGTCGCCATCGCCGACCTGGACCAGTTCCTCGAGGTCGTGGGCACCCAGGGCAACCGCGATGCCGTGCGGCTGACGACGGTGACCTGGAACAACCAGCTGGAAGTCCTGACGCTGAAGCTCGACGACACTTACTGGCCGGCGTGGCAGATCAGCTGGCAGGACGATGCCTGGCAACGGACCAACCTCCCGTAGGAGCGCCTTTAGGCGCGACCCCCTTCAAGCTCTCTGTGGCGGGACGTTGGCCGTGAGGTGCCGTGTTTAAATCCTGGCGCCGCCGGCGGGTCCTCGTGCGCCACGCCATCCCCGATGCACTCTGGGATGCCACGGTCGCCGCAACGCCGGCGGTGGCCTATCTCGATGGCGGGGCGCGCCGCCGCCTGCGGGATCTCGCGCTGCTCTTCCTGCACGAGAAGTCCCTGGAGCCCGCGGGTGGCCTCGTGCTGGACGACGCCATGCGTGTCCGCATTGCGCTGCTCGCCTGCCAGCCCATCCTCGAGCTGGGCCTCGACAGCTACGCGGCCTTTGCCTCGGTGATCGTCTATCCCGAGGCGTTTCTCGTGCGCGACCGCGAGCACGTCGATGAGGATGGCGTGGTCCACCGGGGCGACGAGGTCCTCACCGGAGAGGCCTGGGAGCAGGGGCCCGTAATCCTCTCCTGGCCGGATGTCGAGACCAGCGGCCGGGGAGAGGGCTACAACGTGGTCGCTCACGAGTTCGCGCACAAGCTCGACATGCTGGACGGCGCGGCGAACGGGCTGCCGCCCCTGCACGGGGGCATGGACGTCGCGGCCTGGGAAGCGGCCTTCGATGCAGCCTACGACGACCTGGCCGTGCGGCTCGAGCGGGGCGAGGACCCCTGGATCGATCCCTACGCCGTCCAGGATCCGGCGGAGTTCTTCGCGGTGATGGTCGAGTTGTTCTTCGACGTGCCGGCGGACCTCGAGGCCGAATACCCGCCGGTCTACCGGCAGCTCGCGGCCTTCTTCCGGCAGGACCCTGGGGGTCACCCTACGGGTCAGGCCGGAGCGCCGCGAACTTCGCCCGCCAGTCCGTAACCGGTGCCCCCGGCTGTGCGCTGGTCTCGAAGGTCCGGTTCCGGGCCTCCGGGTACCTCAGCGCCTGCACGGCGATCCGCGCGAGGTCGGCGCGGGTGATCGTCGTCTGGGCCCTGACGGTGTCACCCTGCTCGAAGACCAGGTCCAGGTTGCCGCCCGGGCCGTTCGTGAGGCCACCGGGCCGTATCACGGTGTAGGGAACGCCGCTGGCGCGCAGGGCGTCCTCGCCCTTCAGCTTCCAGATCAGCACGTTGCCGAACAGCTTGTTCAGCGGATTGTCCGGCTGCGTGACCGAGCGGGAGGAGATCAGCACGAACTGCCGGGACCGGGCGGCCACCGCGGCATCCACCAGGTTCCTCACGCCCTCGTAGTCGATGGCTTCGGGCCGGTCCGGCCCCTTGGCGCCCCGGGCGCCGACGGCGGAAATCACGGCATCCGTGCCGGCGAAGGCAGCGGTCAGCGTCGCAGGGTCCTTGACGTCACCCTGCACGAGCTCGACCTTGTCGCCGAGGACCTTGCGTGCCTTCGTGGTATCGCGGACCAGGGCGCGCACCTCGTAGCCGCTGGCCAGCAGTTCGCTCACGATGAGCTGGCCGGTCTGGCCCGTGGCGCCCGCCACCAGCACCTTCCCTGGCTCACCGCTGAGGCTCGTGGTGCAACCGCCCAGGATCATGCCCACAGCGATCACAGGCACCAGGAGCAGTCCGGTTCTTCTTGTGAGGATCATCGTCGTTACCTATGCCTGCGGCCGGGCGCGGAAGGCGGCGATGGCGACGAGCAGCCACGCCAGCATGAACGAGCCACCACCGAACGGTGCGAACTGGCCCACCGGCGCGAGCCCGAGCGAATTCACGTAGATCGTTCCCGAGAACAGGAGCAGGCCGAGCGTCATGATGCCGCCAGCCCAGGCCACCAGCTTCGGATTGCCGAGCCGGGGCGCAATCAGCGCCAGCAGGATCAGCCCGATCGAGTGGTAGAACTGCAACTCCGTCGCCCAGTGCCAGGCCTCGATTTGCTGGGGAGTGAGCACGTTGGTCAACGCGTGGAAGCCCAGGGCGCTCAGCTGGGTTGCGGAGAGCAGCGACAGGCTCCCGATGATCAGCAGGATGCGGGAGACCCTGGGCAGCGCTACGGCGGGCATGGCCGGTGGCATGACAGACGACATGACAAGCTCCTTCAACTGGGTCCGGGCTTCGGTCTATGATCCTACGAGTATCATCCCGTCCACTGCAATTGGACAATGGACTGAATCCAGGGAAATGGGGTAAGTGACATGAGCACACTGCGCGAAAAGGTCGCCGGCGAGCGTCGCCGGCTCAAGTCGGTGCGGGAGGCCATGACCGCGGCCGTGGCCCGGAAGTCGGGAGGCGATTCCACCTTCGCGCCCTTCTACGTGGCGGTCGCTGACTACATCGAGACGTCCATGGGCCGCCTGCACGCGCAGGACGTCAAGATGGGCGACATGATCCGTGAAAAGCTCGGCAAGCTGGATGCCCAGTCGGAACAGGCGCTGCGCGAACTCGATGAGCGCCTCGAGGGCAACCAGCAGCACCTCAGGGCTTTCTCGGCCGCCAAGCGCGCGCTCAGCGGCGGTGGCGCCGCCGCCCTCGAGCATTTCGAGGGCGTTGCTGCCGCGTACAGCAACTACATCGTTACGAACATGGGCCATCACGGCGCCACCACGGATCTCGCCGGCCGCCTGTTTACCACGGCGGACTGGGACTACATGGCCGGCGTCACCGACGAGGAGACCCGCGTCGAGCAGCAGCTCTATGCCCGGGTCTTCGCTGCCCTGCCGGCCGCACTCAATGACCTCCGGCCTGCCAGCTGAGGCAGCCGGAACGCCGCTGATGCGGGCCGGACGAGCAGCCTGCCGGTTCCTGCTTCTGCAGGTACTGGCGCTGTTCGCCTGCGGGCCGGCCCTGGCGGAGACCCGGTTTTCCGATTCCGTCGTCGTCACGGAGGCGATCGACGACGATCTCTACGCGGCCGCTGGCGAGGTGCGGATCGAGGGCTCCATCGCTGGCTCTGCCACCCTGGCCGCCGGCAGCGCCGAGATCTCGGGCGACATCGAGGGCGATGTGATCCTGGCCGGCGGCCGGATCAACCTGGACGGCGGCGTCGGCGACGACCTCCGGGCCGCTGGCGGCAACGTCCAGATCACGGGCTTCGTCACCGACCAGGCGACGATCGCCGGCGGCTCGGTGACCGTGGGCCCCGGCAGCGCCATCGGTGGCCGCACGTGGATTGTCGGCGGGGACGTGGAGATGGCCGGCCAGATCGGTGACGACCTGCACGTCGCCGGGGGCGCTGTGGTCATCTCGGGCCGCGTGGTGGGGAACGTCGAGGTCGCCGCCCGGGAGATTCGCGTGGAGCCGGGTGCCGTCATCGGTGGCGACCTCATCTGGCGGAGCGAGTTGCCGCCGCTGATCGCCGAGGACGCGCAGATCCTCGGTGAAGTGCGCGCGGCGGGTGACGACGAACCGGAAGCGGCCAGCGACGAGCCCTCGTCCCGGTTTGACGGGGGCTGGGCGGTGGGTATTGCGCTGGCATCGGCGGGCCTGATCCTCCTGTGGTTTGCCCCGCAGCTGGCGAGCCGCGCCGCCGTGGTGTTCCGCGAGGCGCCCGGCAGGACCCTGCTCCTCGGGGCCGCGTCGATCGTGCTCACCCCGATCGCAGCCCTGGTCCTGTTCGCCACCGTGCTCGGCTGGCTCCTCGGCCTGGTCGTGCTGGCCGGCTACGTCTTTGCAGTGTTGCTGTCGGGGCTGGTGGGCCTGCTGATCGTCACCATCATCCTGCGTGGCCGACTGGGGGGCGCTCGCCGCAAACGGCGGGTGGCGGAGCGCAATGCTGCTCCTGCTGGTCGTGGTCGTCCTGGTGCTGGCGCAACAGGTGCCGGTGCTGGGCGGATTGCTGAGCAGCCTGCTGGTATTGGCCGGCTTCGGGGCGCTGACGGCGCTCGTCACCGGGCGCGCCACCGGCAGGCCTGCCGGAAGCGGAGCGACCGGCGGCGGCACTCTTCCCGGCGGCTGAGTCTCAGGAGGCAATCCGCAGGACGGTGCCCGGCTGCGTCTCGTCGCGCTCGTGGCTGCGCACCCAGGCGCTGAACTGTTCGGCCGGCATCGGCTTGCTGATCAGGAAGCCCTGGGCCTGCTCGCACCCCTGAGCTTGCAGCCACTCCAGTGCGGGCTGCGTTTCAACTCCCTCGGCCAGCACCTCAAGGCCCAGGTTGTGGGCCAGGTCGATCGACGCGCGCACGATGGCCGCATCGTCATCGTTACCCGGCAGGTCCATGACGAATGACCGGTCGATTTTCAGCTCGTCCACTGGCAGGTGCTTGATCTGCGCCAGCGACGAGTAGCCGGTGCCAAAATCATCGATCGCAATGCGGATGCCGAGGTCCCGCAGGCACTCGAGCACCAGCGTGGCGCGCTGGAAGTCGCGCATCACCGCCTGCTCCGTGATCTCGAGCGCGAGGTTGCGGGCCGGCAGGTCATGATCCCGGAGCAGCTCGAGCACGAAGCAGGGCAGGTCACGGTTCTGGAGGTCCCTGCTCGACAGGTTGACGGCCACCGGCAGGTCCAGGCCCTCTTCCAGCCAGAGACGGCACTCGCGGACCGCCGCCGTCAGGGCCCAGTTCGTGATGAGGGAGATGTTGCCGGACTTCTCCGCGAGCGGGATGAACTGGTCCGGCGTGAGGAACCCGAACACCGGGTGCTGCCACCGCACCAGCGCTTCGGCGCCGCAGATCCTGCCGTCGGCCAGCCGGATCTTGGGCTGCAGGTAGAGGCGCAGCTCGTCATGCCGGGCGGCGCGGCGCAGGTCGGCGAGGATGGCGAGCTGCCGCACATGCCGCTCCTCGTTGCCCGGCTGGTAGACGACGACGGGAGTGTCCGCGCTGCGTGCCTCGTTGCGCGCCACGGCTGCCCGCTTGAGCAGCTGGTCGGCATCGTCCCCGTGCGGCGGATAGCCGGCAAGGCCCGCGCGGGCCTCGACGCTGACGTTCACGTCCCGCACCGAGAGGCCTGCCCCGAGCAGTCGCAACAGGTCCTCGGCCGTTTCCTCGGCCTGTGCAAGGCTGCGGCCTGCCAGGATCGCCAGGAACTGGTCGCCCTCGATTCGCGCCAGCAGGTGGCGGGCATCGAGCCCGGCACGCAGGCGCTCGGCTGCCTGGCACCGCAAGGCATCGCTGATATCGTGGCCCAGGGATGAACCGATCTCGCTGAAACTGTCCAGGTCGATCAGCATCACCGACACGGGCTCGCCACGCAGCCGTGCGTCGCCAATGGCGGACTCGAGGGCGTCGAGCGCCGACATCCGGGTCGGCAATCCGGTCAGCGTGTCGAACCGCGCGTGGTACGTGATCCGCTCCTCCCTCTCGGCGATGCCGTCCTGCATGGCGTTCAGGGCGTTGGCCAGTTCGGCGACTTCGCCGTCGGCGCGCACGTCCACCGGCTGGCGGTAGTCGCCGTCGCGGATGCGCCGGGCGGCCAGGGCCAGCGCCCGCACCGGCTCCGAGATCGTCCTGGACAGAAGGATGCCGCCAACCAGTGCCAGGGCGAGTGCGATGGAACTGAGCGCCAGTACCGAGAGCCGCAGGGACTCGAACGGCGCCATCGACGGCGTCCAGGGGTTGGGACAGCAGGACCTCCACGTCCGCGTAGCCCGGTATCAGCGGCACGATCAGCGCGACGTGCTCGACGCCGCCCGTGGTGATCTCGATCGGGTTGCCATCCCGGGCGCCGGTGCTGGCGAGATCGCCGAGCAGGGTGGTGGCATCCAGGTGGTCCAGGGAACTGCCCAGCACCAGCTGGGTCTGGCCGACCCGAGCGAGCAGCGTGGCGTCGAGGCCGGTCAGGTTGCCGAGGCGCCCGGCGAAGGCGGTGTCGATGAGGATGCCCATGGCGAGCCAGGCAATCGGCTCGGCCTCGCCGACCGGAACGGCAACGACTTCCCAGGCGCGGTTCTCGGCCCTGAGCACGGCGCGCGACCGGCCCTCGCCATCAGTCCTGCTGACGAGGCCCGGGAAACTTACGCGCTTCCGCCCGATGGAATCGGAGCCCGCGAGCACGCGGCCGTGCGGATCGAGGAGCATGGCGAGGTCCACCTCCGCGCGCTGCCTCTGGGCCGCCAGGATGGTGGCCATTGCGGCTTTGTCGTTGCCGACGATCGCCCCGCGGAAGAAGGGATCTGCGGCGAGCACCGCGCCGGCGGTGCGCAGCCGGGTGTCACGGCCCTGCGCGAGCTGGACGGTGACCGTACCGGCGCTTTCCAGGAGACGCCCGGCCCGCACGCCGACCTCGCGGTTTGCCGTGAACAGCACGGCGGCGATGGTGCCCAGTTGCGTGACGACCACCAGCAGGGCCGCCAGGCCAAGGATCTTGAAGCGCAGGGTCCGCATACCCGACTGTTCTCGGCCCGGCCCGACCACCCTTGAACGGGTCCGCATTGGATACGCGCGTCCCGGCCGGATGAGTCGTCAATCCGTGAACGGCGTCTCGCTCCACGGTCGGCAGCAGTGCCGGATCAGCGGTGCTGGAGCACCCGGTCGCTGACGAAGGGATTCGTTGCCCGCTCCTGGCCGAAGGTCGACGTGGGCCCGTGACCGGGAACGAACGTGACATCGTTCCCCAGGGGCCAGAGATTGCGCGTGATGGAGTTGATCAGGGTGGGGTGGTCGCCGCGGGGAAAATCCGTCCGGCCGATGGAGCCGGCGAACAGCACGTCGCCGACGAAGGCCAGCCGGTCCGGTCGCGAATGGAAGACCACGTGTCCGGGCGTGTGGCCCGGGCAGTGGTAGACCTCGAGTGTTTCCGGTCCGACCTGCACGGTATCGCCCTGGTGCAGCCACCGGGTGGGCGTGAACTTTGCCACGGGCGCGAAGCCGAACATTCGCGCCTGCTCCGGCAGCATGTCGATCCAGAACTGGTCGTCGGGATGCGGGCCCTCGATCGGCAAGCCGAGCCTGTCGGCCAGGGCCTGGGTTGCCCCGGCATGATCGATGTGCGCGTGCGTCAGGAGGATTTTCGTGAGGCGGACACCCTCGTCGCCGGCGGCCGCCAGGATGTGCTCGAGGTCGCCGCCGGGGTCGATGACGGCGCCCTCCCGGGTCTCCGCCGACCAGATGATCGAGCAGTTCTGCTGGAAGGCGGTGACGGGGATGATGGTTGCGCGCAGGGTCATGCCGGGATGATGCTGGGGTACACTCGCGCGGGTCAACGAGCGATGCAGTTCTCACTCGGGCCTCAAGTCCGAGCTGACGGGGCCGATAGCAAAAGGTGTACCGGCAGGGGGAAAACCGCCATGCAACTGGGAATGATCGGCCTCGGCCGGATGGGCGCCAACATGGTGCGTCGGCTGATGCAGCACGGCCACGAGTGCGTGGTGTTCGACGCCAATGCCGAGGCGGTTGCCGCGGTGACGGCTGCCGGTGCGAAGGGCACGTCCTCCGTCGAGGAATTCATCGCGCGGCTCACGCCGCCGCGCGCCGTCTGGATCATGCTGCCGGTGCCGGTGGTGGAGGGGGTCGTGAAGACCGTCGCCGCACACCTGCAGCCTGGCGACATCCTGATCGACGGCGGCAATTCCCCCTTCGAGAACGCGATCCGGCGGGCCACCGACCTTAGCCCCAAGGGCATCCACTTCGTCGACGTGGGCACGAGTGGCGGCGTCTGGGGCCTCGAGCGGGGCTACTGCCTGATGATCGGCGGCTCCCCGGAAGCCGTGCAGCGGCTCGAGCCGATCTTCCGCGACCTCGCGCCGGGAATGGGGGACGTGGAGCCGGTGCCGGGCCGTGACGCCAGTGCCCCGGCATCGAAGGGCTACCTGCACTGCGGGCCGCCGGGCGCCGGCCACTTCGTGAAGATGGTCCACAACGGCATCGAGTACGGGATGATGGCGGCCTATGCCGAGGGCTTCAACCTGCTCCGGCACGCCGGCGCGGGCCTCCGGGAGGGCCCTGGCGCCCCGGATCGCCCGAGCGCTACCAGTACGACTTCGACCTGGGCGCCGTTGCCGAGCTCTGGCGGCGAGGCAGCGTCGTGACGTCCTGGCTGCTCGACCTGACGGCGGCGTCGCTGGCGGACGATCCGCAGCTGCAAGGGCTTCCACGGGCGGGTCTCGGATTCCGGCGAGGGCCGCTGGACGCTCAAGGCGGCGATCGACACCGCGGTGCCGGTACCGGTGCTGTCGGCCGCGCTGTATTCGCGGTTCGAGTCGCGCGGCGAGGCCGAGTTTGCCAACCGCCTGCTGTCGGCCATGCGCTTCCAGTTCGGCGGCCACCGGGAACCGGGCAAGTCATGACCGAACGCTCCGACGCGGTGGTGTTGCTGGGCGCGACCGGCGACCTGGCCCACCGCAAGATCTATCCCGCGCTGAAGGCCATGGTGAAGCGCGGCACGCTGGACGTGCCCGTGGTGGGCGTGGCCCGCTCCGGCTGGAACCTGGAGCAGTTCCAGGGGCGCGTGCGGGACAGCCTCGACAAGCGCACGAAGGACGCCACGTCGCCGCCGGCCGAAAAGCTGATCTCGCTGCTGCGCTACGTGGACGGCGACTACCACTCGCCCGAGACCTTCGCGCGGCTCAAGGAGGCGCTCAAGGACGCGAAGGCGCCGCTGTTCTACCTGGCCATTCCGCCGAGCCTGTTCGGCCCCGTCGTGAAGCTGCTCGGTGAGTCCGGCTGCGCGCAGAACGCGCGGGTCGTCGTCGAGAAGCCCTTCGGCCGGGACCTGGCTTCCGCCCGGGACCTGAATCACACGCTGCACAGCGTGTTCCCCGAGACGGCGATCTTCCGGATCGATCACTTCCTCGGCAAGGAGCCGGTGCAGAACCTGTTGTACTTCCGCTTTGCCAACTCGTTCCTCGAGCCCATCTGGAACCGCAACTACGTCGAAAGCGTCCAGATCACGATGGCCGAAACCATCGGCGTGGAAGGCCGTGGCAAGTTCTACGAGGAAGTGGGTGCCATTCGCGACGTGGTGCAGAACCACCTGCTCGAGGTGGTTGCCAGCCTCGCGATGGAACCACCCGTGGGCTACTGGGGCGAGGCGCAGCGCGACGAGCGCATCAAGGTGCTCCGGGCCATCAGCCCCTTCACCACCCAGAGCATGGTCCGGGGCCAGTACAAGGGCTACCGGGGCGACGAGGGCGTGGCGCCGGACTCGGACGTGGAGACCTATGCCGCGATGGAGCTGCATCTGAACTCCTGGCGCTGGCAGGGCGTGCCGTTCTTCATCCGCACCGGCAAGTCGCTCCCGGTCACCGCGACCGAGGTGATGGTGATCCTCAAGGCACCTCCCCAGCAGGTCTTTGACGAGCCCGTGCCGCCCCAGTCGAATTACTTCCGCTTCCGGCTGGGGCCCAACCAGGTGGCGATCGCCGTGGGTTCGCGTACGAAGACCCCCGGCGAGCGCATGGCCGGTGAAGAGGTCGAACTGTACGTCTGCAATGCCACCAGCGAGGCCAAGGAAGCCTACGAGCGCCTCATCGGCGACGCCATGAGCGGTGACGCCACGCTGTTCGCGCGGGAAGACAGCGTGGAAGCCGCCTGGGCGATCTGCGATCCCGTGCTCAACAAGGGCGGTCCGGCCTACCGCTACGAGCCCGGCACCTGGGGGCCCCGCGAGGCGGAGCGCATGGTGGCCGCCTTCGGCGGCTGGTACAACCCGACCCAGGATGGGATCGGGCGCGGCACCTGATCGGGCGCGGCTCGGACCGGAATGCGGCTGGAGGTTTCCAAGACGGCTGAAGCGGCTGCCGGAGTCGCGGCGCGCCTGATCGCCACCGTCCTCGGCGTGGCCATCGGACGCCGCACGCGGGCCTCGCTGGCGCTCAGTGGCGGCAGTTCACCCCTGCCCGTGTTCCGGGCTCTCGCGCGCGAGCCGCTCGACTGGTCCGCCGTCCACGTGTACCAGGTGGACGAGCGCGTCGTGGCCCGGGGCGACTCCGCGCGCAACCTTGGCGTCCTGGACGAGATCCTCGTCTGGCGGGGGCCGCTCCCCCGCAGGAACCTCCATCCCATGTGGGTGGATCGCGCAGACCTCGATGGCGCCGCGGACTCCTACGGCGAGGAACTTGCCCAGGTGGCGGGTGAGCCGCCCATCCTGGATGTGGTGCACCTCGGTCTCGGCGGCGACGGGCACACCGCCTCGCTGTTTCCCGGCGACCCCGCCCTTGCCGTCAAGGATCGCAGTGTCGCCCTCACGGCCGAGCACAACGGCCACCGGCGGATGACGCTGACCTTTCCCGTGCTGAACCGGGCCCGCAACGTGCTCTGGTTCGTCACCGGCGCCGACAAGGCCGGCGTGGTGGCCGACCTGTATGCAGGCGGTGCGCCCTTTCCCGCCGGCCGCGTGGCCAGGCGCCGCGCTGTCCTGGTGGCCGACGAGGCCGCGGCGCGCGAGGCCGTCGTGCCCAGGCGGCGGCGCCCGCCGGCGCGCCGGGTCGTCGTCCCGCTCCGCACCCCGGACAAGTAGGAGGGCTTCTCAGCGGCAATCTGCTCGGCTCAAGGGAAGGCTTGCGGGGGGCTCCCGCGGGCGTACACTCCCGTCACAGAATCTAGTAGCCAGGGAATCGACATACTCCTGGAGAAGCGTCGCGGGATTGCCCTTCGTCGTCACCGCCCATTCGGGCGGCCAATCGAGATAATCGAAGACGGAGGACGGCCTTGCGCCGACGATATCGATGCGAAACATCGGCAACAGTCTTCTCGGGGGAGTAACTGAAATGACAGACTCAATTTTCAAGGCTCATCGCGGCCGCAATCACCACTGCTGCCGCTGCTGGCCGCGTGGGGTACCGCGAGCGCTGCCCCGTACGTGCTCGTCGCCGTGCATTCCCGGAGCGCGCCCAACGGCAACCTGGCGGCGCAGTTCTTCAAGTCGGGCACTGCCCAGGGTTGCCCGGCGGCGGCCCCGTTCAAGCAGCCCTGCTACAACCCGGCCAATGCCTGGGTCGCCTGCGTGCCCACCCTGATTTCCGACGTCCAGGCCAGCCCCGCCACCTGGGACTGGAACGGCACGACCATGACCGGAACGGGACTTCTGTGGACAACCGCGTTCAATGGCTCGAATGCCATTGGCACCGCGGTGCTGGGCTTCAGGGCGACGAACCTGACGGTGACGCCCACAACCCTGACCACGACCGCCGCGACTTACCAGTGCTACGAAGGCACGTTCCTCGCCAGCGTCAACGTGAATGGCTGCTCCAACGTTGATACTGGGCGCCAATTTCCTGTTCGAGAGCCCCGTCGTGGCCTACAACATCGGCGGCGATGCCAACTGCATCGACCGCCAGTTGAACGGCAACCCCCAGGACCCGCCCAATCCGGCCGACGACATCCCCCTCGGCGAGGTGCGCGGCGTCTCCACGGCTGCGGCCGGTGGCGGTTGCGACGCGGTCGAGGGCACCTACGACCTCTGGTACCTCGTGCCCAACCCGCGCTTCGTGATCCTGTCCAATCAGCCCACCGTCTACGGGCCGCGACAGCTGCTACATGTTCGGCCGGGCCTCGCGAGCAGGCGCACAAGCCCCTGCGCGCCGTGATCCCGCGCTCGCGGACATCAGCTACTACATCTTCGCCCCGCCGGTGGACACGGACAGTGACGGCGTGGTCGACGCGCTGGACAACTGCCGGCTCGCTGTCCAACGCCACCCAGGTCGACTCGGATGCCGATGGCGTTCGGCAACCGCTGCGACGGTGACCTGGGCCGGGCACCGGTAATAACTTCACCAACGCCCAGGACACCACGCTGTTCCACGCGCAGCTCGGCCAGCCCAGCGTCGCCCCGACCTACAACAAGGCCGACATCAATGCCAACGGCTTCGTGAACTGCGTCAGGACACCACGCTGTTCCGGGCGGCTGCTCGGCGCATACCGGGGCCGTCGGGCTCTGCAACGCCTACCCGTGCCCGGCGCATCCTTGATCGGTCACGCGCTGCGGCCGCAAATCCGCAGTTACAGTACTATCGACAGACTGACCAGGAACCCGCCGAAGGCGGGTGTCCTGTTTCTGCGGCCAGGGCGGCCAAGGCAGGTTCGCGGCTAAAGCCGCTCCTACCGGTGGTTGCGGCGGTCGAGGGCCCGCGCGCGGCCGTCGCCGGTGGCCTGGTACCAGACGGTGTGATCGGCCGCGATGGTCGCCCAGGCCTTCTCCGGGTCCGGGCCCGGAGATGTCGAAGCTGTCGAAGCCGCAGCGCTGCATGAAGTGCAGCTGTTCCTGGAGCACGTCGCCGACGGCGCGGATCTCGCCGCGTGTAGCCGAGGCGCTCCTTCAGCATGCGGGCGTGGGTGTAGGCGCGGCCGTCCCGGTACCTGGGGAACTCCAGCGCGACGACGGCGAAATGTCCGAGGTCGCCGGCGATCCCGGCGGGGGACTGGTCGCTCCGTAGGCGAATGCCGAGCGGCTGTGCCGCGGGCCAGCAGTGCGTCGCGGTGGGCCTGCCACTGCTCCAGGCTGACGATCAGGGGCCTGCCCGCGGGCAGGTCCGCCAGCTCCGAGGCGTCGGTGAAGGGATCAGGCGCCAGCCGGCCGTCGCGGATCAGGCCCATCAGGCCACCGCCCTCGGCGCTCCGGCGCGTGCCGTAGACCGCTTCCTTGAAGGGCTCGATGCCGACCCGCCGGTAGGTGTCGAGGAAGCGCTCACCGGCGAGGCGGAGTGACTTGTAGCGCTCCACGATGGCCTCGATCGCCGGCGGGACCTCGGCGGCGGAAATGCTCCGGCCGAGCCGGTCGCCCAGCGAGGCATCCTCGCCCGAGGACCCACCCAGCGTCAGCTGGTAGAACTCCTGGCCGTTCTTCTCCACGCCGAGAATGCCGATGTGTCCCACGTGATGGTGGCCGCAGGCGTTCATGCAGCCGGAGATGTTGATCGTCAGCTCGCCGATGTCCTGCAGCACCGCCGCGTCGCTGAAGTGCCGGCCGATGTCCTGGGCGACCGGGATCGCCCGGGCGTTGGCGAGTGCGCAGAAGTCGAGGCCGGGGCAGGCGATGATGTCGGTCAGCTGGCCGATGTTGGGCGTGGCGAGCGACAGGTCGCCGAGTTCCTGCCAGAGCGTATGCAGATCCTGCTGCCGCACGTCGGGGAATACCAGGTTCTGGCGGTGTGAAACCCGCAGCTCGCCGAGGCTGAAGCGCTCGGCCAGGTCGGCCACCTTGTCCATCTGGTCGGCGGTGAGGTCGCCCGGCGCGATCCCGGGCGACTTCAGCGACAGGTTGACGATCGCGTAGCCCGGCGTGCGATGGTCCACCACGTTGGCGCGGTACCAGTCGTCGAAGCCCGGCTCGGCCCTTCGCTGGTGGGCGATGGCGGTGGGTTCGTCCGGGAGCGTTGCCCACAGGGGGTCGGCGAAGTAGGCGGCGATTCGCTCGATTTCCGCCCGGGGCACGGCGAGCAGGGGGCTTTGCCGGACCTGTTCCCACTCCTCATCCACGAGCCGGCGGAACTCATCGGCGCCCAGCGCATTGACCTGGACCTTGATGCGGGCCTTCTGCGGGTTGTCCCGCCGCCCGCCCAGGTTGTAGATGCGCAGGATCGCTTCGAGGTACGACAGGAGGTCCTCCTTGGCGAGCCACTCCCGGATCGTGTGGCCCACGTAGGGCAGACGCCCCTGGCCACCGCCCACGATGACCTCGAAACCGACGACGCCGTCGGCATTCCGGCGCAGGTACAGTCCCACGTCGTGGAACTTCACGGCGGCCCGGTCCACGGTTGCGCCGGAGACCGCGATCTTGAACTTGCGTGGCAGGTAGGAAAATTCCGGGTGCAGGATGGACCACTGCCGGATCAGCTCGCACCAGGGCCGGGGATCCTCGACCTCGTCGCGGGCCCGGCCGGCGAACTGGTCTGCGGTGATGTTGCGCACGCAGTTGCCGGACGACTGCATGGCGTTCATTTCGACTTCTGCGAGCGCGGCCAGCACGTCCGGCGTCTCGTCGAGCCTGATCCAGTTGTACTGGATGTTCTGCCGGGTCGTGAAGTGGCCGAAACCCCGGTCGTAACGCCGCGCGATGAAGGCCAGTTGCCGGAGCTGGCGCGCCGAGAGGCAGCCGTAGGGAATGTTCACCCGCAGCATGTAGGCGTGCAGCTGCAGGTAGAGGCCGTTCATCAGGCGCAGCGGCTTGAACTGGTCCTCGGTGAGGTCACCGCTGAGACGGCGTGCCACCTGGCGCCGGAACGTCGCGATGCGTTCGGCAACCAGCGTGTGGTCGAATTCATCGTAGCGGTACATGGCTTCCGCCCTGGAGGTCGGTGCGCACGGTCGGTCCCGCGGCGCGGATCGCCTCGCGCCAGGCGACCGGCTGCCGCTGCCCGGCGACCTGCCGGACGGCGATGAGGTAGGGTTCGACCACGGCGTTGCCGGACTCGGCCAGCCGGGCTGCCACGAGCAGCCGCTCGCCCGCGTCCGCATCGGCAGCCATGGCCCCGCCGGCAAGGTCCTCGACCCAGCTGCCATCGGCGGCCAGGAATACCACGCGGCCATCAGCCAGCCGGTTTGCCAGAACCATTTGTCCCGTCGCGTCCATGAGCCTGGATTTCCAGCAGGGAAGCTGCTGAGGCGGCCAGCTTAGCCATGGCCGGGTTGGCGGCATAGTCAGATTGGTTGCATGCATATTCCGGCGGCGTGACGTGGTCCGCAGGAACCGCTTCTAGGGCTGCTTGTTCCGGCGACGGCGCAGCAGCTCGGCAACGACAGGGAAGAAGGGCAGGAGCGCGCCCAGAAGGACGACCGTCCAGTGCATGTAGAGCCCGACCAGGACCAGGAAGAGTCCGAGGGCGATGAGCCAGAACCAGCCACCCATGCGAACAGGATAGCCTAGAAAAACCAACCCCCGGCCCGCGTGGGGCGGGGCCGGAGGCTGGGTCGGGTCCTGGAGGATTAATCTAGGAAGCCTTCCCGACGTCAATTGTTGTGTTGCAGTCCCAGCAAATGGATCGCCGTTCCGTAATGAAAGCAATAATCCG
>CAWBMW010000006.1:0-11069 GCA_963790015.1 uncultured Gammaproteobacteria bacterium | reverse complement strand
AAATGAAAAAATAAAAATATTTTGATCGGATTATTCAGGATAAGAGTCCAGAAACTTAATAAGACAAGCTCAAGAAGTGATGGAATGAAAAGCTTCTTTACCCCCATACCCCCCTTGGGGTATCAATCAGAATAAACAAGCCGAACTTATCAAAGGTTTATCCTTTGAAAGCTTGGCCTACCTCCAAACGCACAATAGCAAAGAATCTCTTACTTTAAAAATAATTTTGGTAATTGCCTGAATTACATTTATATTTATTCTAAAAAGCTCTTGGGAGAAGGGTTTGAAGAGTGCTCTCGAAACTTATGAAGAGCGTAGAGCATAAAGCATAGAGCGAAAAGTAATAGATTATTAGTTGAAATGATGGAAGGAAGTGTGTTTTTTGGCTGCCATGTATATGATGATGTAGCAAACAATAGAGGCGATAGACCCCATCAACAAAGTACCCAAAATGAAAGGCATTAAAAGGGGTTTCAGATCATCCAGAAGATTAAGGAAAGTAATATTTGACCAGTCTATTTCTGGTATCATCTGTTCTATCCGGCGGCCAGCGGCGGGGGTGGCGGCCGCGGTGGCGACCGAGCCCGCCGGGGCAGCTGCCGGGAAGGTGGTCACCGCTGCGTCAGCCGCCGTGGCAGTTCCCAGGGTCACCACGACGGCGTTGCCGTCCACCCTGGTCTGGTAAGGGACCATGCGGTCCAGATTCAGCACTACCCGGGTCCGGCCTTCGGCTTCGGCGGCCAGGATCGTGTCGAGGGGACCCATCTTCACGTCCTTGCGCCGCGATGGCAGGGCAAGTGTGGTGCCCTGGAGATCCAGGGAAATGCGGGCGGGGTTGTCGATGGTGAAGGAGAGGGGTACAGAAGCGGGACCGGACGTCAACAGCCGCAGCTCGACGCGGTCGCCCGGGAGCGGCTGCACCTGAATGTCCTGGAGCTGGTTGGGACCCACAGCCGCCGGCGCATTCTGGGCGCTCGCCAGCGACGCCCCGGTGAGCGCGAGCATCAGCCCGGCGATCACTGCTGCGAGGCCACGGCCCGCGGCAGTCACCCACCCACCCGGCGTTACGCGTCCGTCATTGCCCCTGGTCGTGCTCATCATCCCGTACTCCCAAACTGTCCTGTGTCGGCGGCCGGCTCTTGGCGCCGGCCCGGTCAAATCTGCCAAATCAGTTATTGAGGGCGATCGCTGCCGATCGCTTGTAGAAACCACCGATGCCATCCGGCACCAACTCCTCGATCTGGATCTCCGAAGGGGTCACGGCGACCACGCGGCCGTCGTACTGGCCGATAAAGTTGCCGGGCCGCACCCTGTGCAGGAGCCCATCCTGGGTCTGCACCAGCCCGTAGGTACTGTTGCCCTGGCTGATCGTGCCCGCCATCGCCAGCGAGTCGATCGGGAACTGCTCCAGGTACTCCTTCGGCCGCGTAGCCTCGGGACGGGGCCCCGTGGCGCCAGCCCTGCCCGCCGGCCGGTCCGGCACGAAGGGCGAGCGGAGATCGTCAGCCTCGTAGGCGAAGGTCTCGTAAGGCTTGACCTGGGGGAGCGGCTCGATGCGGCCACCCGGCCGGGCCTTCACCTTGTCTACGTACTCTTCCAGATCGGATTGGCCGCTGCCACAGCCGGTCACCACAACCGCCGCCAGCAACAAGCCCGAGAGAGTTCTTGCGGAGGAGCCCATCACCATCAACCCTTCTTCTCTGCCTTGGGCTTCCGATTGCCCTTGCTCGTCTCGCGGGTGGTACGTGCCTTGCCCTTGCCCCGACTGGCCTTGCCTTCCTCGGCAGCGGCCGCGGCGTTCACCTCGTCCTCATCGAGATAGCGGTAGGTCTTGGCCGTGACGTTCAGCACCAGCTCGTCGAACGTCGCATCCTTGCCCTTGGGCGTGATCTCGATGTCGTGGAGGGTCACGATCCGGGGCAGCGCCGCAATCTCGCTCACGAACTGCCCGAACTCATGGTACGAACCGGACAGGCGGATCTTGATCGGCTTCTCCGCGTAGAAGTCCTTGCGGACCTCCTCCATGGGCTGGAACAGCTCCTCCTGGAGACCGGCGCCGAGGCCCGTCTGGGAGATGTCCACCAGCAGGTTCGGAATCTCAGTCTTGCCGGGCAGCTGGCGGAGCATCGTGCCGAACGAGCGCTCGATCTCGGCGAGCTGGGCCTTGTAGCTGCTGAAATTGGCCGCTTTCTTCTGCTTCGCTTCGAAGGTTGAGCGGAGCTCCCGCTCCTCAGCCTGGGCCTTCTCAAGCCGCGGCATCTGGTTCTCCCAGACGAAGAACCAGAAGGCGCCGGCAGTTGCGATGAAGAAGAACAGCACCATGAAGAATGCCTGTACCGGCAGCGGCCAGCGGCCGATGTCGTTGAAGTCGAGGCTCTTCAGATCTTCGATGAAGCTCATTGTGCGGCCTCCCCGTCGACCTCCGTGGACACCTGGTTGGCGTACACGGTGAACTGGGAGGAGCGGCCGGCGAACTCGCCGGTCTCGACGGGGCCCGAGCCCTTCTTGACCTTGGTTCCGGCCTCACGCACCTCGACCACCTCCAGGTCAGGCTGCGTCAGCCACTTGGATTTGTCGATGTTGCGCATGAAGGCGGATACGCGGGTGTTGGACTCGGCATCGCCCTTGATCTCGAGCCGGCGGGCGGTCTGCTTGATGGACACGAGGCGCACGCCGTCGGGCAGGGTTCGAACGATCTCGTCGAAGACGTGAACGATCTCTGGCCGGCTGCGCTGGAGTTGCTCGATGATCTCCATGCGGGCCAGCAGGCGCTCCTTCTTGGCCTCGAGATCGAGGATCTCCGCTATGCGCTTGTCGAGCGCGGAGATCTCGGTCTTCAGCAGCTCATTGCGGCCGTTCTGGTTGCTGATGATGCCTTCCATCACGAAATTGGAAGCCAGCACGGCCAGGCCGGCGGCACCCAGCGAGGCGCCCAGCCCGATAAAGAACTGGTTGCGCCGCTTGGCCCGAAGTTCTGCCCGCCAGGGCAGCAGATTGATATTAGGCATTTTTATCGAAGCTCCGCAGCGCCAGGCCGCACGCCGTCAGCAGGGCAGTCGCGTCCCGCCGGATACCCTGGGATTTTGCCTTGCTGGCGATCTTCATCTGCCCGAGCGGGTCACCGATTTCCGTGGGAATTCCGACCTTGCTCGAGATCATGTCTGCGACGCCGGCGATGTTGGCGCAGCCGCCGCAGACGAGGATCTGGTCGGGCTGCTCGCGTCCGCCGCCGGATGCCAGGAAGAACTGCAGTGACCGGCTGACCTGCTGGGTCATGTCATCGATAAAGGGCACCAGGACCTCGGGCTCGTAGTTGCCCGGCAGGCCGCCCTCCTTTTTCGCGCGGCCCGCGTCCTCGAGGCTGAGGCCATAGGTGCGCATGATCTCTTCAGTCAGCTGCTGGCCACCGAACGAGAAGTCGCGCGTGTAGATGACCCGCATGTCCTTGAGGACGCTGAATGTGGTGTTACTGGCGCCGAAGTCGACGATGGCGATCAGGTGCTGCATGCCGCCGTCGGGCATCTGGTGCGCCAGCAGATGGCACGCGTTCTCCAACGCGAAGGGCTCGACGTCGACGACCTTGGCGATGAGGCCAGCCGCCTCGACGGCCGCCTTGCGCTGGTCCACGTTCTCGGTGCGCGTCGCCACGAGCAGTACGTCGAGCATCTCGGGATCGGTGGTGGAGGGGCCCATCAGCTCGTAGTCGAAGCTGACCTCCTCCATGGGAAACGGGATGTACTGATCGGCCTGGATTTCCACCTGGCCTTCGAGCTCGCGGGCGGAAAGCCGCCGCGGCATCTGGATGATCTTGGTGATGGCCGCGTCGCCACTGATCGCGATCGCCACCTCCTTGGAGCTGGTGCCTGCGCGTTTCAGGGCACGGCGGATGGCCTCGCCTACAGCGGGCGCATCCACGATGGTTTTCTCGTTGATGGCGTTCGGCGGCGTCGGCTCAGCGGCATAGCTTTCGGCGCGATAGCTCTTGCCACTTTGCGTCAGCTCGACGAGCTTGATCGACGAGGTCGTTATGTCGAGGCCTATCAGAGGCCTGGAACGTGGGCCGAAAAGCACTGCTTTTCCCTTCTAACTCCAGAGGTTGCGCAAACAACGTCTTCGGCGCGTTACAAACCCGATTTAACCATATATCACCGCCGATAGAAACGCGATGTGACGCGCTTCACCTGCTGGCGAGAACCGGTCAGTTAAGGCGCAAAATCCGACGATCCGCAGGACTGCGGTGGGGGATGGGGCGCGACAAGTCGCGCCCTGGTCGGGATCGAATGCAAACGGGTGCAGACCACGAACGCCACAGGCGTTCCGCCGTCTGGCAGCCCCGCTATCATAGGACCCTGCACCCCTCGCGAAGCCTTGAAATAATGGCTTCGCACCTCGCGCAGTCCCGTAGACCGGTGGCTTTGCGTCCCCACCTTTCAGTAGGTTTGCCCAAAAACCGCGGCCAATATGCATAATCGCCTCGGGGCGCGCAAGGTACCTTTCCCGCTTCTTCATGAAATTACTCATCCGGGCGTTTCTAGGGCTGCTCGGCGTCGCGCTGACCCTCCTTATCGCTCTGGGGGCCGCGGGCGCTGGCGCCTGGTATTTCCTGTCCCCGGGCCTCCCCTCGGTCGGGAGCATGCAGGACGTCCCCCTCCAGGTCCCGCTCAGGATCTATTCCCGTGACGGGCGTCTCATTGCGCAGCTGGGGGAGTTCCGCCGGATCCCCGTGCGCTATGCGGACATACCCGACGTGCTCGTGGACGCGGTGCTCGCCGCCGAGGATGACCGCTTCTTCGAGCACCCCGGCTTCGACTACCAGGGCCTCGTCCGGGCGGGCTTCAACTTCATGCTCACGGGCGAGCGCTCCCAAGGCGGCAGCACCATCACCCAGCAGCTGGCCCGGGCCTATTTCCTGACGCCCGAGCGGACCTTCGTCCGCAAGGCCAAGGAGATCCTGCTCGCGCTCCAGGTCGAGCAGGCCTTCAGCAAGGAGGACATCCTCGCCCTCTACCTGAACAAGATCTTCCTCGGCCAGCGGGCTTATGGAATCGCGGCGGCAGCCGAGGTGTACTTCGGCAAGGGCCTGAACCAGCTGACGGTGGCCGAGGCCGCGCTGCTGGCTGGCATTCCCAAGGCACCGTCCCAGCTCAATCCGGTCTCCGACCCGGATCGGGCCCGGGACCGGCGGGCCTACGTCCTCCGGCGCATGCTGGAGCTCGATTACATCGACGAACCGGCTTATGAGGCCGCCCTGGCCTCGCCCGTCGAATCGAAGCTGCACGGGCCCTCCGTCGAGCTCGATGCCCCCTATATCGCAGAAATGGTGCGCGCGGAAATGGTCGCCCGCTTCGGCCCCGACGTGACCAGCGAGGGCTATCGGGTAACCACGACCATCGACAGCCACCTGCAGGGCGCTGCCGACCGCGCGCTGCGCACCGCGTTGCTGGAATATGACCGGCGGCACGGTTTCCGCGGCGCCCTGGAGCGGGACGTGATTGGCCGGCTCGACCCGGCCCTGCCGAGGGAAGCGGCGCTGCAGAGGCTTCTCGACGCCTACCCCGTGCACCCGGACCTGTTTCCCGCTGTGGTCACGGACCTGAACGCCGACAACTCGGCGACCTTCTACGTCCACGACGTCGGCACCACGACTGTGACCTGGGCCGGGCTGCGCTGGCGGGCCTTCGTGGACGACGACACGGTGGGCCCGGCGCCCGCGACCGCGGCGGACATGGTGGCCGAGGGCGACGTGGTCTACCTGCTGCGCACGGTGAACCGGGGCTGGCTGCTCGCCCAGCTGCCGGCCGTGCAGGGTGCGCTCGTGGCTCTAGACCCGCAGGACGGGGCCACCGTTGCCCTGTCGGGCGGCTATGACTTCTTTGCCAGCAAGTTCAATCGCGCGGTCCAGGCAAGACGTCAGCCGGGTTCCTCCTTCAAGCCGTTCGTGTATTCGGCCGCGCTCGAGAACGGCTTCTCGCCCGCAACCGTCATTAACGACGCGCCGATCGTGTTCGAGAATGCGGGGCCGGATGAGGAAGTGTGGCGGCCCGAGAACAATACGGGGCGGTTCTACGGCCCCACCCGGTTCCGGGAAGGGCTCGTCCAGTCCCTGAACCTGGTGTCGATCCGCGTGCTGTTGCGGACCGGGATCGGGCGTGCAATCCGTCATATCAAACCCTTCGGCCTGCCGGACAGCGTCATGCCGCGCAATCCCACCATGGTGCTCGGCAGTGGTGCCGCGGCACCCCGGGATATGGCCGCCGGCTTCGCGGGCTTCGCCAACGGGGGCTACCGGGTGGACCCCTACCTGATCGAGCGCATCGAAGATTCCCGGGGCGCGGTGATCTTTGACGCGCCCAGCAAGATCGTCTGCACGAGTTGTGTCGAGCAGTGGCTCGGCGATGCCAGGCCAACGGTCACCAGGGAGAGCGCGCCTGGGTCTGCCGGCGCGGCGGCCGGCGGCGTCGTCCTGACGCCCGACCTGCCAAGGGCCCGGCCCGGCCAGGAGATCCCAGCCTATAGGGACGCGGCCGAGATGATCGCGCAGGCCGAGGCCTGGCGACCCGGCATCGACGAAACACCGGAGTTCCTGGCTGGCGATTCCCGGGCGCCGCGGATCATCACGGCCGAAAACGGCTACCTGATGTACGACATGATGCGGGACGTGATCCGGCGAGGAACCGGCCGCCGCGCGCTGGCGCTGGGCCGCTCGGACCTGGCCGGGAAGACCGGCACGTCCAACGACCGGCGTGACGCCTGGTTCAGCGGCTTCAACCAGGAACTGGTCGCGACCTCCTGGGTGGGCTTCGACCAGGAACGCTCACTCGGTGCCCGGGAGGAAGGCAGCCGCACGGCACTCCCGATGTGGATCTACTTCATGGCGGAGGCCCTCAAGGGCGTGCCGGAGGCACCCCTGCCCCGTCCTGCCGGCATCGTGACGGCGCGCATTTCGGCGTCAACCGGCCTGCTGGCGCTGGCGGGCACGCCCGACGCCACCTTCGAGCTGTTCCGCGAGTCAGACCTGGCGAACCTGGGAACGGATGCGGTTGACGGCATCAGTGCGGACGCCGCCGGCACGGCGGCCACCGACGGCAATGAGATCTTCTGACGGCGGTCGCGGCCGCAATCAGCGGCGGCCCGGGCGGCGGCACCCGGAAGCGCCCGATCATCGGCGGATGACCCTGGCGGTGGAGGCCGCGCGCATCATCCAGGAAGAAGGCCTGACTGACTTCCGCGCTGCCAAGGCCAAGGCTGCCGAGCGGCTCGGGCTGGGCAGGAACGCTCCGCTGCCCGACAACGCGGAGATCGAGGCGGCGCTCGCCGAGCGCACCCGGATTTTCTACGGTGCCACCCAGCCGGCACTGCTCGCGGCCCTGCGTCAGGCGGCCTTCGAGGTCATGCATGAACTTGCCGGGTTTCACCCGCGGCTGGTGGGTGACGTCCTGAGCGGCTCGGCCACGCCGCACTCGGCGGTAGACCTGCACCTGTTCAGCGACACCGCAGAATCGGTCGGGGCCGCGCTGGAGGTGCTGGGCATCGCGCACCGGGACATCGCCCGTCGCCACCGCCTGCGCCACGACGAGGTCGAAGCGTTCCCGGCCTACCGCTTCGCCGTGCACGACTGTGAGTTCTCGAGCACAGTTTTTCCCCTGCGCCTGCGCGGCCACGCACCGCTCTCCCCGGTGGACGGGCGCCCGATGCGGCGGGCCAGCCTGCGGGAGCTCGGGGAACTGCTGAAGTCTGAAACGGTACCGGACCCGTAGGAGCGCCTTCAGGCGCGATCCATTGAGATCGCGCCTGAAGGCGCTCCTACGGGTCCGGTACCTTCTAGCGCTTGGCGACGTCGATGTAGTCGCGGGTCGTCGGACCGGTGTAGAGCTGCCGGGGACGGCCGATGCGGCCATCCGGATCCGTGATCATTTCCGTCCAGTGGGCAACCCAGCCGACGGTGCGCCCGATGGCGAACATCACCGTGTACATGGACTTGGGAATGCCGAGAGCCCGGTAAATGATCCCGGAGTAGAAGTCCACGTTGGGGTAGAGCTTCTTCTCGACGAAGTAAGGATCCTTGAGGGCGATCTCTTCCAGGCGGAGCGCCAGCTCGAACAGCGGCTGGTTGCGGCCGAGCCGCGCCAGCACCTTGTGGCAGGTCTCGCGGATGATCGTCGCCCGCGGGTCGTAGTTCTTGTACACGCGATGGCCGAAGCCCATCAGGCGGAAGGGGTCGTCCTTGTCCTTGGCCTTGGCGATGAACTTCGGGATGTTCGCCGCGGTGCCGATTTCCTCGAGCATGTGCAGCACGGCTTCGTTGGCGCCGCCGTGGGCAGGGCCCCAGAGTGCGGAGATGCCGGCGGAGATCGCCGAGTAGGGATTCGTGCCGGAACTGCCGGCCATGCGCACGGTCGACGTGCTGCAGTTCTGCTCGTGGTCCGCGTGCAGGATGAAGAGCAGGTCGAGAGCCTCGGCGGCCACGGGGTCGACGTGGTAGGGCTCGGCTGGCACCGCGAAGAACATGTGCAGCAGATTGGAGCAGTAGCCCAGGTCATTGCGCGGGTAGGTGAAGGGCTGGCCGAGCGAATGCTTGTAGGCCGCCGCCGCGATCGTGGGCAGCTTGGCGATGATCCGGTGGGCGAAAATGTCCCGGTGGCGCGGGTTCAGGATGTCGGTGGTGTCGTGGTAGAACGCCGACATGGATGCCACCACGCCGGCAACCATCGCCATCGGGTGGGCGTCGTGGTGAAAGCCGTTGAAGAGACGGAGGATCGTCTCGTTCAGCATCGTGTGGGTGCGAATCGTGCGATCGAACTCCACGAGCTGGGCCTGCGGTTGGCAGCTCGCCGTAGAGAAGCAGCCACGCGACTTCGATGAAGGAACTCTTCGCGGCAAGCTGTTCGACAGGGTAGCCCCGGTACATGAGGATGCCCGCGTCACCGTCGATGTAGGTGATCTTGCTCTCGCAGCTGGCGGTGGAGCCGTAGCCGGGGTCATAGGTGAAAAGCCCCTGGCCCGTGAACAGGTTGCGGATGTCCACCACATCGGGGCCCGTGGTGCCGGCCCGGGACTTGAGTTCGAACTCCTTCCCCGAGGCTTTGTCGCTGACGGTGTAGGTGCGTCCGTCCTTCTTCGCGTCGCTCATGATCGTGTCCGGATGCGTGCGGGCCAAATGAACGACGCATTATAGGGAAGGCGCCGACGCAGCGCACCCGCCCGGGTCACGCTTCCGGCGACGATCAGAAAATTTTGGACAGGCTTGCGGCCAGTGTGCGGCCGCAGAGGAGGCCGCTGCTACTCGGGGCGGCTGTACTTTTTGCGGAACTTGTCGACCCGGCCGGCGGTGTCGAGCATCTTCTGCTTGCCCGTGTAGAACGGGTGGCAGGACGAACAGACTTCCACGTGCAGGTCGCGGCCCAGGGTCGAGCGGGTCACGAATTCGTTGCCGCAGCTGCAGGTGACTTTCACTTCAGCGTAGGCGGGATGGATATCGGCTTTCATGCACAGTCACCGTCAGGATGCAGTGGTTGGGGGGCGGATCGTCAGCAGGTTGCGGCGCCCAGACCCCGGGCGCAGGGCTTCGTGACCCGCTGGTCTTGGGGCGCGGAAGGATAGCCAGAAGGCGGCGGGGCCGCAAGCTGCATCTCCCGACGGCACTTATCCACAGAAGCTGTGGATAAGTCTGTGGACGACTACAACCCAGGTGGTCTCAATTCCGTCCGACAGCGAATATCTGTAACGTTGGTGAAGTTTTAGCCAAGTGACTTTATATATATAAAACAATTAGATAAACCATCAAAGCGTGTATTCAACTTAATAAGCCCCACGTATCTAACTGATATTTGGCGGCCCTCCTGCCCTTGTGAATAAATCCTGCCGCCCCGGGCCATGCCGGGCCTGCCAGCAGTGGCCTCAATCGGGCCAGCGCGCGACCCCGATGGCTGCGGGCGTTCTTGGCCCCCGGGTCGAGTTCCGCCGCTGCGAGACCCGAATCGGTATCCATGAACACCGGATCGTAGCCAAAGCCGCCGCAACCCCGGGGCGCCGGCAGGATCTGTCCCTCCCAGGTCCCCTCGGCGACCAGTGGCGATTCGTCGTCAGGACCGTCGCACCCAGACCAGCACACAGCGGAAGCGGGCGGCACGCTGCGCGTCGGGCACACCGTGCAGTGCGGCCAGCAGCTTGCCGATGTTGGCCGCATCGTCGGCCCCCGGCCCTGCGTAGCGGGCCGACCGCACGCCCGGTTCGCCTCCCAGCGCGTCCACTTCCAGTCCGGAATCGTCTGCCAGCGCCGGCAGGCCGGTGAGGCGCGCCGCGTGGCGCGCCTTCAGCAGGGCATTGGCGAGGAAGGTGTCCCCGGTCTCCTCGACCGGCGCGACGCCGAATTCCGACTGGGGGCGGACCCGCCACTCCGGGCCCAGCAGCGCCTGAATTTCCCTGACCTTGCCGGCGTTGCCGCTGGCCAGGACGACGTCAGCCGGGGCGGCGCTGGGCACCGGGCAGGCGGCCACGGCGGTGTTCTGGACCTCCATGATGCCGCGGACGCCGTCCGCGGCAAGGTCGAGCAGCTTGTCCAGCTCTTCGCGGCGGAACGCGTGGCCTTCCGCCGTGCCCTGCACCTCGATGAACTGGCCCGCTTCGTTCATCACCACGTTCATGTCGGTCTCCGCGCCCGAATCCTCGGCGTAGTCCAGATCCAGGACCGGCTGGCCCCGGTAGATGCCGACCGAGACCGCCGCCACCTGGCCGTGCAGCGGGCTCGACGCGATCACGCGGCTGGCCACCAGGGACTGCACGGCCAGCACCAGCGCGACGTAGCTGCCGGAGATCGCGGCCGTGCGTGTACCGCCGTCCGCCTGCAGCACGTCGCAGTCGAGCGTAATCGTGCGCTCGCCGAGCGCCTCCAGGTTGGCCGCTGCCCGCAGCGACCGGCCGATCAGCCGCTGGATCTCCAGCGTGCGCCCGGTCTGCTTGCCCTGGGCCGACTCGCGCCGGGTCCGGGTGTGGGTCGCGCGGGGCAGCATGCCGTATTCGGCCGTGATCCAGCCACGGCCCGAGTTGCGCAGGAAGGACGGGACGCCGGT
>CAWBMW010000005.1:0-32265 GCA_963790015.1 uncultured Gammaproteobacteria bacterium | reverse complement strand
CCGGACGGGCGCGGGCGGGAAGTGGTGGCCGAGGATCTCATCTACTCGATCAAGCGCCAGTTCGATCCCCGGAATCAGCCCCAGGGCGCCTGGCTCTGGCAGGGCCGGATCGCCGGACTCGAGGAGTGGAAGGCGGCGGGCTCCGACTACGACCAGCCCGTCAGCGGACTGCGCGCCCTCGATTCGCACACACTGGAGATCCGGCTGACCCGGCCCTATCCGCAGCTGGTCTCGACGCTCGCCCAGGGCTATGCCGCACTCGTCCCGCGCGAGGCCGTCGAGAAGTACGGCAAGGGTCTCGGGGTCCGGCCGGTGGGTTCCGGACCTTTCAGGCTGGTCTCCTACGACACGGCGCGGGTCGTGATGGAGCGCAACCCGAACTTCCGCCAGGAACCGGTCGACCTGCCGACGAGGGCTACGACCCGGCCACCCAGGCATTTAGCGGCGTCGAGGCCATCCAGGGCCGGTCGCCACCCTTCGTGGACCGGCTGGAGATCAATTTCATCAACGAGCCGAGCGCCTCCTGGACGTCCTTCACGAAGGGCGACGAAATCCAGTACACCGTGCTGCCGATCGAGCAGGTGGAACGGGTGCTCGCCGGCAAGCAGCCTGTAACCCTGCGGCCGGAGTTTGCCGACAAGTACCACCTGTACGCAGGGCTCGAGGCCGGCTTCATCTTCACGGCCTTCAACATGGACTTTCCCGATTTCGGCTACAACCCGGACCCGGAGCGGGAGCGACGCAACAAGGCCCTGCGCTGCGCGATCATCAAGGGCTACGACTGGCAGGCCCGCAACGAGAGCTGGTACAACGGCCTCGGGCAGGTCTTCCCCGGCATCATCGTGCCGGCGAGCCCCGAGTTCGATCCGGCGCAGTCGCGGGCCAGTGTCACCCGGGACGTCGCCGGTGCCCGCAAGCTCCTGCGTGACGCCGGCTGGACGCCCGAGAACCTGCCGAAGCTCGTCTATGGCACTACGTCGGGCACGACCGAGCGCCTGAACTTCGAGCAGTTCCGGGCCTGGATGCGGGACATCGGCTTTCCCCGCGAGAAGGTCGTGCAGAAGACCTACGCCACCTTCGGTGACATCTCCCGCGCCTGGAAGCGGAACCAGCTGCCACTGGTCGCGAAGGGCTGGGGCCTGGACTATCCCGATGCCGAAAATACCCTGCAGCTCTTCTACGGGCCCAACGGGTCCCCGGGCTCCAACGACGCCAACTGGAAGGACCCGGAATTCGACCGGCTTTACGAGCAGGCCGCCGTCATGCAGCCATCCGAGGAACGCACCCGGCTCTACCGCCGGATGAACCAGATCGTCATCGACGACTGCGTGGCGATGACCGGACTGTCGCGTACCCGTATCTATCTCTGGCACAAGGATGTCATCGCCGTCCCGGACCGGGAGATACTCGGCGGCTTCTGGCTCAAGTACGTGGATGTCCTGCCGGCGAAGGCTGCCGGGACCGCATCACCGGCGGCAAAGGACACCTGAGCGGTGGAGATCCTCCAGTACGCGCTGCGCAAGCTCCTCGGGGGCCTGCCACTCATCATCGGTGTGACGGTGGTGAGCTTCGCGCTGATGGTCTACTTCGGCCCGGACCAGACCTACCTGCTGCTGGGCAAGAACCCGACGCCGGAGCAGATTGTCGAAGTGCGCCAGCAGCTCGGCTACGACCAGCCCTTCCTGCAGCGCTACGTGGGCTTCCTGCGGGAGATCGTCACGCTCGACTTCGGCGTCGCAGCCACCGGCGAGCCCGTCACCGAGCTGCTGGCCAAGACGATTCCCGTCTCGCTGATCCTCATCCTGCCCGGCTTCATCCTCGGGCACGTGGTCGGGCTGCTGCTGGCGCTGGCCGCGGCCTACTGGCGGGGCCGCTGGCTCGACAAGCTGATCATGGCCGTGGCGGTGACCGGCATGAGCGTCAGCTTCCTCATCGTCATCATCGGCTTCCAGATCGTGCTGAGCTCCAGTGACGGGCTCGACCTGTTTCCGGTCCGTGGCTGGAATGCCAGCTCCCTGGGCAGCTACCTCACCTACGTGACGGTGCCGACCCTGGCTACCATGTTCGTCGCGCTGGGCTACGAGACCCGCTTCTACCGGTCGATCATCGTGGAGGAGATGAGCCGGGACCACGTGCGCACCGCCAGGGCCTTCGGCCTGCCCGAGACCCGGATTTTCTTCCGCAACATCCTGAAGAACTGCCTGATTCCGATCATCACCCGGATCATGTTCTCGATTCCCCAGGTCGCCATCGGCGGCGCGCTGCTGATCGAGAGCTACTTCGGGATCCCGGGCATCGGCAAGGCCACCTACGAGGCGATCATCACCGGCGACCAGCCGGTGCTGAAGGCCGTGGTCAGTCTCACGGCGATCCTCTTCGTGCTCGTGGTGGTGCTCACCGACATCCTTTACCGGGCGGTGGACCCGCGGGTGACCCTCAAATGAGCGCCGTCGTCCTGCCCGGCGTGGCCGCGCCGCGGGCGAAGGGGGAATCCCTGTGGCGCAAGGCGGCCCGCAAGTTCGCCCGGGACCGGCTCGGCATGGTCGCGCTGGGCGTCGTGCTGGTGTACTTCGTGGCCGCCGTCGGTGTCTGGCTGGGCTGGTGGGCCATGGGCTGGCCCGACCTCACCGGGACGAAGTGGGAGCCGGTGTCCGGCGCCCACTGGTTCGGCACCAACATCATCGGCCAGGACATCTTCGACCGGGCCATCTACAGCACCGCCACCGCCTTCGAGGTCGGGCTGATCGTGGCCCTGGTGGCCACGGCCATTGGCGCCATCCTCGGGGGCTTCGCCGGCTTCTTCGCCGGCACCTGGATCGATGGAGTGCTCGTGTGGCTCATGGGCGTGCTCGACGCCATCCCCTTCTACCTCTTCGTGGCGGCCGTGGCCTATGCGCTGACGGACAATCCCTGGGCCATGCACGTGGCGATGATCTCCACGTTCTGGGTCGGCACCGGCCGCCTGATCCGGGGCGAGGTGATCAAGCTGCGGGGCATGGAGTACGTGGAGGCGGCCCACTCCATCGGCGTGCCGGAAGTTGTGATCATCTTCCGCCACATCCTGCCCAACACCTCCCACATCCTGCTGGTGCAGGCCTCGGTGATGTTCGTCGGCGCGATCAAGGCCGAGGTCATCCTGAGCTTCCTCGGGCTGGGCATCAAGGACGGCATGAGCTGGGGCCTGATGATCGACGAGAGCACCAAGGAGGTGCTCGCCGGCTTCTACAACAACTTCCTCGCCGCCTCGCTGCTGATGTTCGGCCTGGTGATGGCCTTCAATGCCGTGGCGGACGCCCTGCAGGACGCGCTCGACCCGCGGAAGGTCGGTTGATGGCGGCCGACGCGCCCGTGCCGGTGCTGCGGGTCCGCGACCTGTCCGTGGAATTCGCCACGGAGGAGGGTGTGATCCGGGCCGTGGACCGGGTGAGCTTCGACGTGCTGCCCAACGAGACGCTGGGTCTCGTGGGCGAATCGGGCTGCGGCAAGACGGTCACGGGCCTGTCGATCCTGCGCCTCATCCCGATGCCGCCCGGGCGCATCGCGGGCGGCAGCATCGAGCTGAACGGCCGGGACCTGGTGCCGCTTCCGGACGGGGAGATCGAGAACATCCGCGGCCGCGATGTCTCGATGATCTTCCAGGAACCGATGACGGCGTTGAATCCCGTCTTCACCATCGGTAGCCAGATGGCCGATGTCCTCTGCCGCCACCGGGATCTCACGCGCCGGCAGGCGCGGGACGTGGCGGCCGGGCTGCTCGCCAAGGTCAACATCCCGGCGCCTGCCTCGCGGCTCGATGATTACCCCCACCAGCTTTCGGGCGGCATGCGCCAGCGGGTGATGATCGCCATGGCCCTGTCCTGCAATCCGCAGCTGCTGATCGCCGACGAGCCCACCACGGCACTGGACGTCACGACCCAGGCCCAGGTGCTGCAGCAGATCAGCGCGCTCCAGGCGGAATTCCGCATGGCCGTGATCCTCGTGACCCACGATCTGGGCGTCGTCGCCGAGACCTGCCGGCGGGCGGTCGTCATGTACTGCGGGAGCATCGTGGAAGCGGGGGACGTGGCGTCGCTGTTCAGCCGGCCGCGGCATCCCTACACCGCCGGCCTGCTGGCCTCGATTCCCCGGCTGCGCGCGGAACGGCTGGTGGAACTGCCGGTGATTCCCGGGCGGGTGCCCGATCTGCTCAACCTGCCCGCCGGGTGCCGGTTCGCGGACCGGTGCCCGCGGGTGCAGGACCGTTGCCGGGTGGAAAGGCCACCGCTGGCCGCGGCGGACGCCGGCGGCAGGTTGGTGGCCTGTCACTACCCCCTGTAGCCCGGCGCTGCGGGCCCTGGGGCCTCAGGTCACCGTGATCTTCCGCATCGTGTCGCCCTGCTCGATGGCGTCGACCACGTCGATGCCCTTCGTCACCTTGCCGAACACGGTGTGCTTGCCGTCCAGGTGGGGCTGCGGGCCGTGGGTGATGAAGAACTGGCTGCCGTTGGTGCCTGGACCCGAATTGGCCATCGAGATGACGCCCCGCTCGTGGCGCAGGGGGTTCCCCTTGAACTCGTCCTCGAACCGGTAGCCCGGGCCGCCACGGCCGGAGCCCGTGGGGTCGCCACCCTGGATCATGAAGTTGCTGATCACGCGGTGGAACGTGACCCCGTCGTAGAAGCCGTCCTGGGCCAGGAAGACGAAGTTGTTCACGGTCTTTGGCGCGTGCTGGGGAAACAGCTCGAGCTCGATGGCACCCCTGTCGGTTTCGATGCTGATCGTGTAGCTGCGGTTGGTCTCGATCTGCAGGGCGGGCGGCGTGTCGTACTGCTTGGCAGGCATGGCGGGGCTCCGGAAGGTTGGGTCTGAAGGAAATCGGGGCTCGCACTCTATACTCTCGGGATGAGTCCTGGCGACCCACTGGTGGAGGTTACCGACCTCCGGAAGCACTTCCCCGTGCGGGGCGGCGTGTTCCGCCGCGTCGTCGGCCAGATCAAGGCGGTGGACGGGGTAACCCTCGCCGTAGGAACGGGCCAGACCCTCGGGTTGGTGGGCGAGTCGGGGTGCGGCAAGTCCACGCTGGGTCGCACCATCCTGCGGCTGCAGGAGCCCACCAGCGGCTCGATCCGGTTTGCCGGCGACGACATCACCCACCTGACCCGCCAGCAGATGCTGCCCTGGCGCCAGCGGATGCAGGCGGTTTTCCAGGACCCCTACGGGTCGCTGAGTCCCCGTCGCACCGTGGCCCAGACGGTGCGGGAGCCCCTCGATGTGCACCGGGTGGGCACGTCGGGCGAGCGGAACGCCCGGGTGGCCGAACTCCTGGACGAGGTGGGCCTGAGTTCCCAGGCGGCGGACCGGTATCCCCACGAGTTTTCGGGCGGCCAGCGGCAGCGGGTGGGGATTGCCCGGGCGCTGGCGCTGAATCCGCGGTTCATCGTGGCGGACGAGCCCGTTTCCGCCCTCGACGTGTCGGTCCAGTCCCAGGTCCTGAACCTCATCGCCCGGCTCCAGCGGGAACGGGGCATCGCCTTCCTGTTCATATCCCATGACCTGGCGGTGATCCAGCACGTGAGCGACCAGATCGGCGTGATGTACCTGGGCAAGCTCGTGGAACTCGCGCCGGCGGCCGCGCTGTTCCGGCAGCCGCTGCACCCCTACACGGAGGCGCTCCTGTCGGCGGTGCCCCAGGTGGATACCGGTGGCCGGAAACGCATCGTTCTCAGCGGTGACGTGCCGTCGCCGCGGAATCCGCCGGCAGGTTGCCCGTTCCATACCCGGTGCCCGAAGGTGATGGACAAGTGCCGGACGCTGGTCCCGGTGCTCAAGTCTCCGGAGGGTGATGGCTGCCGAACGGTTGCCTGTCACCTTTACGCGTAGGAGCGCCTTCAGGCGCGACCAGATACTGTTCGCGCCTGAAGACGCTCCTACAGGGCGGCGCCCTTTACGAGCGCCAGAAGGTGGGGGAGAAGAGGACGAGGAGCGTGAAGACTTCCAGGCGGCCGAACAGCATGGCGAAGATGCACACCCACTTGGCCAGGTCGTTCACCTGTGTGAAGTCGGCGACCACCTTGCCGAGTCCGGGGCCCATGTTGTTGATGGACGTCGCCAGGGCCGAGAACGCCGTGACCTGATCCACGCCGCTCCCGACCAGGATCAGCAGCATCACGCCGAACAGGATGATGTACACCACGCAGAAGCCCCACACAGCCTCGATCACCCGCTGGGGCACGACCGAGCCGCCGAGCCGCACGGGAATTTCGGCGGCCGGGTGCACCAGTCGCTTCACCTCCCGGACGCCCTGGTTGTAGAGCAGCAGCCAGCGCACGACCTTCATGCCGCCCCCCGTGGAGCCCGCGCAGCCGCCGATGAAGCTCACCAGAATGAGCGTGAGCGGCAGTGCCCCCGGCCACTGGTCGAATCCGGTCGCGGTAAAGCCGGTGCTCGTCATGAAGGAGACGAAGTGGAATGCCGCATGCCGGCCGGATTCGCCAATCGTCGGATAGTGGCCAGTGAAGGTGAGGTAAGCGGCACCCGTCAGGGTCAGCACCAGCAGTATCACAAAGTAGGTGCGGAACTCGGGATCGTTCAAGTACGAACGTGGACTTCGGCTGCGCCAGGCAACGAAGTGCAACGAGAAGTTCGCACCCGCCAGGAACATGAAGAGGATCGCGATGGCTTCGATCAGCGGGCTCTGGAACCAGGCGATGCTGGCATCGTGGGTGGAGAAGCCCCCGGTGCCGAGCGTGGCGAAGGAATGGCAGACCGCGTCGAACATGCTCATGCCGGCGTAGTAGTAGGCCAGCGTGCAGGCTACGGACAGTCCCACGTAGATGAGCCACAGCGCCTTGGCCGTCTCCGTGATGCGGGGCGTAAGCTTGCTGTCCTTCATCGGACCGGGCGTCTCGGCCCGGTAGAGCTGCATGCCGCCGACACCGAGCATGGGCAGGATGGCAACGGCAAGCACGATGATGCCCATGCCACCCAGCCAGTGGAGCTGGGCGCGGTAATAGAGGATGGACTTGGGCAGGTTGTCCAGACCGGTCAGGATCGTTGCGCCGGTCGTGGTGAGCCCCGACACGGCTTCGAAGAAGGCGTCAGTTACTGAAAGCGCCGGCGACTGCGCGAGGAGCAACGGCACGGCGCCGAAGCTGCCAAGGCCCAGCCAGAACACGGCCGCCACGAGGAATCCATCGCGCAGACGAAGTTCACGTTTGTCGTTACGCGCGGGGAACCAGGCAATCAGCCCCGCGATGAACGTGATGGCGAATGCCTCGATGAACGACGGTGCCTGGGCATCCGCGTAGTAAACCGACACGGCAATCGGCGGCATCATCGTCACGCTGTACAGCATCAGCAGCATGCCGAGGATGCGTTGGACAACTCTGAGATGCATCGAGGGCTACAGGCTGACGGTTACGGGCGGAACAGCCGCTCGACCAGCTGGATCTGGCGCCGGTCCGACACGAACAGGATCAGGTGGTCCCCGGACTGGATCACCGTGTCGTGGTGCGCCTGCAGGACCTCGTCGCCCCGGACGATGACGTTGATCCTCGCCCCCTTGGGCAGCGGCACGTCCTCCACCTTGCGTCCGACCACCCGCATGTCGCCGCGGTTGCCCTGGGCGATCGCCTCGATGGCCTCGGCACGGCCGCGCCGCAGGGTGTGGATGCGCACCATCCCCGACTGCCGGACGTAGGCCAGCAGGGCGCCGATGGTGATCTGGGGCGGGGAAATGCCCACGTCGATGCGGGGCCCTTCCACCAGCTCGGCGTAGGCGGGCCGGTTGATGAGCGCCATCACCTTCTTGCAGCCGAGCCGCTTCGCAAGCATGGCCGAGAGGATGTTGACCTCCTCGGCGTTGGTCAACGACACGAACACGTCCGAGCTGTCGATGTTCTCCTCGAGCAGCAGCTCCTCGTCCGCGGCGTCGCCCGACAGGACGATCGTCTTGGCCAGCCGCTCGGAAATCATGCGGGCCCGGTCCCGGGAGCGCTCGATCAGCTTCACCTGGTTCGTGCCCTCGAGCGCCTGGGCGACCCGAAAGCCGATATTGCCCCCGCCGGCGATGAAGATCCGCCGCACCGGGTCTTCCAGGCGGCGCATCTCCCGCATAACGGCCCGGATGTCCTGGCGCGCGGCGATGAAGAACACCTCGTCGTTTTCGAGCAGGCGTGTGCTGCCCTCCGGGATGATCTCCTGCCCGTCCCGGTAGATGGCCGCGATGCGGGTCTCGATCTCCGGGATGTGATCCCGGAGCGTGCGGATCTCCTGGCCCACCAGCGGCCCGTCCCGGTGGGCCCGGACCCCGACGAGCCGTACCTTGCCGTCGGCGAAGTCCAGCACCTGGAAGGCGCCGGGATAGCGGATGAGCTGCTCGATGTACCGGGTCACCAGCTGCTCGGGGCTGATGCAGAGATCCACGGGGACCCGGTCGGCGCCAAACAGTCCCGGGGTGTTCATGTACTCGGCGGAGCGGACCCGGGCGATCTTGGTCTGGGTGCCGAAGAGGGTATAGGCCACCTGGCAGGCGATCATGTTCACTTCGTCGCTGTTGGTCAGCGCGATGACCATGTCCGCCTCGGCGGCACCGGCGCGCTCCAGGGCGCCCGGGGATGCGGCGTGGCCCTGCACCGTGCGCACGTCGAGCCGGTCCTGCAGCTCCCGGAGCACGGACGGGCTGGAGTCGATGATCGTGACTTCGTTGGATTCCTCCCGGGCCAGGTGATACGCGGCCGTGGAGCCCACCTGTCCCGCGCCCAGGATAAGGATCTTCATTCGCCTACATCACTTCCAGGTTCGCGTAGGACATCACCAGCCACTTGGCACCCGAGTCCTCGAAGTTGACCTGCACCCGGGCATGGGCGCCCGCCCCCTCGTAGCTCAGCACGATACCCTCGCCGAACTTGCCGTGCTTGACCCGCTGGCCCAGGCGCAGGCCACCGAAGGCCTGGTCGTCGGACGGGATGCCACCGCGCCGGTAGGCGGGTTGTGCCACGTTGAGCCGGGGCCGCACTTCCTCGATGAGCTCCGCCGGGATCTCGCTGATGAAGCGCGAGGCCTGGCCGAAGCTGTCCGTGCCGTGCAGGCGGCGCTGCTCGGCATGGCAGAGATACAGCTCGCTCATGGCCCGGGTGGCGCCCACGTAGCAGAGGCGGCGCTCCTCCTCGAGCCCGTCCACGTCATTCAGCGACCGGCGATGCGGGAACAGCCCGTCCTCGAGGCCGGTGAGGAACACCACCGGAAATTCGAGCCCCTTGGCGGAGTGCAGGGTCATCAGCTGCACGCAGTCGGTCCAGGCGTCACCCTGGGCATCGCCTGACTCAAGGGCTGCGTGAGACAGGAACGCCACCAGCGGCGGCATGCTCTGTTCGGCATCCTCGAGGTCGACCTGGGGATCGAAGCTCCGGGCGGCGCTAACGAGCTCGTCCAGGTTCTCCAGCCGCGCCTCCGCACGGTCCCTGGGCTCCTTGCGGTAGTGCTCGATCAGGCCGCTGCGCTGGATCACGTGGTCCACCTGCTCGTGCAGGGCCAGCCCCGCGGTGTCCCGGGCCAGCGTCTCGATCAGGTGGAGGAAGACCTGCACGGCCTTGCCGCCGCGGCTGCCCGCATCGCCCGCCGATACGACCTGGGCCGCGCGCCACAGGGCCAGCGCATTGGCCTTGGCGTACTCCCGGATAGCATCCACCGAGCGCGCCCCGATACCCCGGGTGGGCACGTTGACCACCCTCTCAAAGGACGAGTCGTCATCCCGGTTGGCGATCAGCCGGAGGTAGGCGAGCGCGTCCTTGATCTCGGCCCGTTCGAAGAACCGCTGGCCGCCATACACCCGGTACGGGAGCCCCGCCCGGAGCAGGACCTCTTCGAACACGCGGGACTGGGCGTTGGACCGGTACAGCACCGCCACCTCGTTGCGCGAGTTGCCCTGCCGCACCCAATCCTGGATCCGGCCAACGACGAACTCCGCCTCGTCCCGTTCGTTGTAGGCCCGGTAGAGCCGGATGGGCGCCCCCTCGCTGCCGGCCGTCCAGAGTTCCTTGCCGAGCCGGCCCGTGTTGTGGCCGATGATGGCGTTGGCGGCGCTGAGGATCGTCTTGGTCGAGCGGTAGTTCTGCTCGAGCTTGACCGTGCGCGAACCCGGGAAATCCCGCTGGAAGCGCCGCAGGTGTTCCTGCCGGGCGCCACGCCAGCGGTAGATCGACTGGTCGTCGTCGCCGACCGCGAAGGGCACGCCGGTATCGCCCGCCAGCAGCCGCAGCCAGGCGTACTGGATGGCATTGGTGTCCTGGAACTCGTCGACGAGGATGTGCCGGAAGCGGCGCCGGTACTGGGCCAGGATCTCGGGATTGTTCTTCCAGAGCTCGAAGGCCCGGAGCAGCAGTTCGGCGAAATCCACGAGGCCGGACTTGTCGCAGGTTTCCTGGTAGAGGCCGTAGAGACGGATCAGCTGGCGCCGGGTCTCGTCGCCGTCGTCCTTGAGCTGCGCGGCACGGAGCCCCTCGTCCTTGTGGTGATTGATGAACCACTGGACTTCCCGGGGCACCCAGGTGGATTCGTCCAGGTCCAGGTTTTTCAGGAGGCGCCGGATCAGTCGTTGCTGGTCCTCCGCGTCCAGGATCTGGAAGCCCTCGGGCAATCCGGCATCCTGCGCGTGCCGGCGGAGTAACCGGTGCGCGAGGCCGTGGAAGGTGCCGATCCAGAGATGGTTCACCGGCATGTCCAGCAGTTCCTGGACGCGGCCGCGCATCTCCGCCGCGGCCTTGTTGGTGAACGTCACGGCGAGGATGCCGAGCGGCGACACGTTCTCCACCTGGATCAGCCAGGCGATCCGGTGGACGAGCACGCGGGTCTTGCCGCTGCCGGCGCCTGCCACCACGAGCATGGGTTCCTGGGGCGCAGTGACAGCCTCCCGCTGGGCGTCGTTCAGCGGGTCGAGGATTGGCGTGACGTCCATGGCGGCCGAGGAGTCTAGCAGCTTAGTTCTCCTCGCAGATCCAGAGCTCCACCGGCTGGTTGTTACCGCCCACCGCGGGGGTCGGGGCGCAGCGCTCGAGGGTGCGTGGTGGCGTTACCGGTGCTGGCGTGTCGCGGCACGGCAGGCGTGCGTAGAGGTCCTTCTCGGCGACGAAGGCTGGCGGGAGCGATGCCGTGTCCCTGCCCGGCGTTCGCCGCGCTCAGATCGGCAAGGATAGCCAGGGACTTGCCGCAGACGGCGGTGAGCAGGGCCTTGTCGGGGTTCCGCTCCAGTCCCTGGGTCAACGCCAGGCTGGCCGGTGTCGCGACGATCGGGCCGTGCTGCCGGATGGCGGCCAGCGTCCAGGCCACGGCATCCAGCCGCAGGTCCCGATTCGGGTCACCGCCGCGGAGTGCGAGCAGCCGCCCGGGAAAGGTCGGGTCATTCCCTGGTCCACCGGGATCCTGGTCCGCGATATCCGCGAGGACGTCGGCGATCTCCGCCATGGCCGCGGCCGAGCCCATTTCCGCGGCCCGGCCGTAGTACTCCACGGCCGTCACCGGATCGCCCGGCAGGCTTCCCGCCGCGTAGGCCTGCATGGCACCCAGGTCGCCGGAGTCTGCCAGCGACTTCTGCGTGGCCCTGTCCATGGCGGCGTATACCTCGGAGGGTGCGCCCTCGGCCGTGACCCCGGTCAGCGAGTCGGCACCCAGATAGCCACGGGCTGTGCGCCATTCCCGGTATGCAGCCAGCAACTTCTCCCCGTCCCGGCCTGCGGCGTTCAGCGCCCGGATGAATTCGTCACGGGTCGAGATTCGCGGCGGGGTGCCGGGCGTGGCGCGTGGAGTCCTCGCGGGTGGCGGCACTGATGCCGGTTCTGGCGCGCGGTGCTGGCGAACTTGCTGCGCGCACGGCGACGGTGGCGGTGGCGGGCCCAGGTGCCGGAGTATTCCGGCCGGCGATGAGCAGCCAGACGAGTGCGCCCACCGCGAACAGCGCGGCCGCGACGACTAACGCGCTCCGCGACAAGGGCTAGCGCCCCGGGGCCGGTCGGAGCGCTGCCCGGAAGGATGTGTTGTGCAGGAGGTTGATCATCGCGAGGAGAAGCAGGGCCGCGATGCCGTTGTGGGCAGTGGCCAGCGAAAGCGGCAGCCCGAACCAGACGATGCCGATACCGATCGCCACCTGCAGCAGCACGGTGGCGAGAACGAGCGACGTGGCGGTGCGCAGGCTGGCTGACTTTGCCCGGCGCCGCACCCACAGCGCGACGCTCACGAGGACCGTGAGCGTCAGCATCGCGCCCAGGCGGTGCGTGAAGTGGATGGCCACGCGGGAGGGCGCGTCCAGGACGCCGAACTCGTAATTGACGCCGAGGCCGCGCCAGAGCACGAAGCCCTCCGCAAAGTTGGCCTCCTCCGGCCACCACTGTCCCTGGCAGGTCGGCACGTCGGGGCAGGCCAGCGCGGCGTAGTTGGAACTCGTCCAGCCGCCGAGGGCGATCTGGCCAATCAGCACCAGCAGGCCCGCGACGACGGGCCCGACCACTGCGCGAGGTTGCCGGTCGGCGTTTCGCCGCCGGTCTTCCAGCAGCAGCCAGGTGAGCAGGCCCAGCGTGGTGAGGCCGCCGAGGAGGTGCCCCATGACGATGAGCGGCTTCAGCAACAGCGTCACCGTCCACATGCCGAGCAGGCCCTGGAAGATCACCACCCCCAGCAGGACCAGCGGCGTGGCCACCGGCTGGCGGGGCGAGCGCCGGTTCAGCCAGGCGAACAGGGCAGCCAGCACGATCGAGAGCCCCAGCGTCGTGGCGGCATAGCGGTGAATCATCTCCCGCCACGCCTTGCCGGCCTCCAGCTCCCGCTGGGGAAAGGCGGATTGGGCGGCCGCCCGGATCCCTTCGTCCCCCGGCAGCACCAGGTGGCCGTAGCAACCCGGCCAGTCCGGGCACCCGAGACCGGCGTCCGACAGGCGCACATAAGCGCCCAGCACGATCACGACCAGGCCGAGCGCGGCGCCCACCCAGAGGCAGCGGCGATACCAGGCAGCGTAGTTCATCCGATCTGTGATGCCTTGAGCAGCAGGACCAGGTCCTGGTGCATGTCCTTCATCGCGGTGCCTGCCGGAAAGCGCAGCACCACGTTGCCCAGGGGATCGGTGATGAAGACGTCGCCCTCGGCAAACTCCCCCAGGGTGGCCAGCACCGTATCGCGGGATGACTGCCCGTCGGTCAGGACGAGGAGGCCGGGATGATCCGCGGCGAGGAACCCCGCATTGGGTGCACCGCTCGTGGCGATGAAGAACCGCTGGACACGCTCCATGTCCTTGCCAAGCGCGCGTCGGACCTGCCGGGTCCGGAACAGCGCCTCCTTGCAGGCGTCGTCGCAGTCGCCCCGGCCCACGTAGAGCAGCGACCACTTGCCGCCGAAGTCTGCCGTGGCCCCGTCCGGCAGAATCATGACCCCGGTGGGCAGAGTGCGCGGTTGGGTGAGAAGGACGCCATGCGCCACGGATCCGGAGGGCCGCCACGGGTCGCCGCCCGCGTAGTACATGACGATCGCCGCGACGATCGGCCCGAAGAAAAGCAGCGCCAGCCACGCGGGAATGCGCAGGTTGGCCAGCTTCCAGCCGGCAGTGTCGTCCGGGTCTGTCACGAGAACTGCTTTCGGTTCCGGATGGTGAGCACGAGGTATATGACGATCACGGTCAGGGCCAGGCCGAACCATTGTACCGCGTAGGCGATGTGCTGATCCGGTCCCATTCCCCCGGGCTGCCAGTCCCGCACATAACCATCCGGCGCCGCCGGATCGAGGAGCAGCTGATAGGTCCGCAGCGGAATGCCAAGCTGGGCGCTGGCCTGCTCGATGGTTGGAAAGAGCAGCCGCCGTGGCCAGGCCGCCTCCGGCGGCGGGGCGACCGCCGCCAGCTCGATGCCGGGCCGGGGGAGCCACTCGATGCGGCCGACGACCTCCCGCGGTTCGCCGCCCACGCTGATGTCCGGCAGGATCCGCCGGTCGCCGTCGGCGGGCACCCAGCCGCGGTTCACGAGCACCGTACCTGCGGCCGAGGCCAACGGCGTCAACACCTGGTACCCCGGCTGCCGCCCATGACTGATGTTGTCGAGCAACAGCTGGTGATCCGGATCGTAGCGTCCGCGGACCCGGACGGTGCGATACCGGAAGTCCGCCGCGTCGGCGCTCGTGACCAGCTGCTGCAGGGCCCCCGCTGCGCCGCCGGCGGCGAAGCGCGCCTCCAGGTCCCGCTTTTCGCCGGCGCGGTCGAGCTGCCAGAGCCCGGCGGTGACACCGATGCCCACACCGGCGGTGGCGAGCAGCGTGGCCCACCAGGGACCCAGCCAGCGGCGGGTCAATCAACCGTCCAGTATGATGGGCGAATGATCAAGTTCCTGGTGCTCGTGCTGCTCGCGGCCATCGTCGTAAGTCTCTTCTCCGGACTCTTTTTTCTCAATCGGGACCAGGGCGGCTCCGGCCGCATGGTGCGGGCCCTGACCGTGCGCATCACCCTGTCCGTGCTGCTCTTTCTGATTCTGCTGATTGCCTGGTGGACGGGCGCCATCCAGCCCCACGGCGTCATGCCAAGGTTAGGAGCGCCTTCAGGCGCGACCGGCCTTTCCCCGGCAGACGCGTCTCAGCGCTAGAGGGGAAAAGCCGGTCGCGCCTGAAGGCGCTCCTACCAGGCGTCAGAGCCAGTAGACGAAGATGAACAGCCCCAGCCACACCACGTCGACGAAGTGCCAGTACCAGGCCACGCCCTCGAAGGCGAAGTGCCGCGCGGGGGTGAAGTGGCCCTTCAGGCAGCGGAACAGGATCACCGTGAGCATGATGGCGCCGATGGTCACGTGCAGTCCGTGGAAGCCGGTGAGCATGAAGAAGGTGCTGCCGTAGATGCCGGCGGTGTTCAGCTTCAGGTTCAGCTCGGAGTAGGCGTGGGCGTACTCGTAGGCCTGGAAGCCCAGGAAGGTGAAGCCCAGGAGCACCGTGAGCGCCAGGAACAGGTTCAGTGTCCCGCGCTTGTTCGCCTTCAGTGCGTGGTGCGCGATCGTGATGGTCACGCCGCTGGTCAGCAGGATGGCGGTGTTCAGCGCCGGGATGCCCCAGGGGCCCATGATCTCGTAATCCCCGCCCAGCTCGCCCGGCCCGCTCGACGGCCAGCTGTTTTCGAACTCCGGCCACAGGATCCTGTTCGTCATCGGGCTGCTGCCGTCGCCGCCCAGCCATGCCAGGGACAGCTGGCGCGCATAGAACAGGGCGCCGAAGAAGCAGGCGAAGAACATCACCTCGGACAGGATGAACCACATCATGCCCATCCGGAATGACTGGTCGACCTGGGAATTGTAGGTGCCCGCCTCGCTCTCGGCGATGACCTCGCCGAACCAGAGGAACATCATCACGATGAGTATCGCCGCCCCCAGCAGGGCGATGGGCGCCGTAGATGCGCCGTTCAGCAGGGTGGAGACCCCGACAAAGAGCGTGAACAGGCCTACGGAACCGATGAGCGGCCAGCGGGTGCCGTGGGGGACGTAGTACTTGTCCTGTGCGTGAGCCATGACGGTGTCTTCCTGGGTCGAAACGGATCAGGTGGTGGAGCCGGTGGTGGCCTCGCGGCTGGCGAGTTCCGCCGTCTCCGGGCGATTGACGAAGAAGGTGTAGGAAAGCGTGACGCGGTCTATGAACTCGGGCAGCTTGGGGTCGATCATGAACTGCACGCCCATGTCCCGAGCCTCGCCCGCAGTGAAGTTCTGCTGGGTGAAGCAGAAGCACTGGGTCTTGATGAAATGCTTGGCCGCCTGGCCCGGCGCCACGCTGGGCACGGCGGACCCGACCAGCACGTCGCCGGTCAAGTTGCGCGCGAAGAAGGCGGTGTCGTAGAGCTGGCCGGGATGCACCTGTATGGAGCTGACCGTCGGGCGAAACTCCCAGGGCGCCTGCTCATTGACCACGGCGACGAACTCGACGGTAATCAGCCGCTCGGACACTTCCCGGGTGGCAGACACCGTCGCGGCCTCGGCGTTGGTGCGGCCGCCAATGCCGGCAATCTTGCACATCACCTCGTAGATCGGCACCAGCAGGAAGCCGAAGGCGAACATCCCCACCGCCATCACGGCGAGGCGGAAGATCAGTCGACCGTTGCCACCGCGTTCCACGCGTCAGTTCCGGAAGCCTGTGCCCAGGATGAAGCCCACGTAAACGCACACGGCGACGACACCCAGCACCAGCGCCGTCCGGCGGGCCTGGCGGCGCTGCGCCGCCAGGAGCACCGGATCCGGCAGGGCGGGAGCCGGCAGCGCCGGTTCGCGCCCGACGCCGGCGCCAGCTCCGCTCTTGTGCGCGGTACCGGTCACTTGACGACCGGCGCCTCGTCGAAGGTGTGGTACGGGGCGGGCGACGGTACCGTCCATTCCAGGCCCTCGGGCTGATCCCAGACCTCCGCGGTGGCTGTGCGGCCGCCCCGGATCGTCTTGATCACGATGTACGCGAACAGCAGCTGGGCCAGGCCGAAGCCGAAGGAGCCGATGCTGGAGACCATGTTCCAGTCCGCGAACTGGGTGGCGTAGTCCGGGATGCGCCGGGGCATGCCGGCCAGGCCCAGGAAGTGCTGGGGGAAGAACGTGACGTTGACGAAGATGGCCGAGAGCCAGAAGTGGATCTTGCCGAGGGTCTCGTCGTACATGTGGCCGGTCCACTTGGGCAGCCAGAAGTAGGCGCCCGCGATGGCCGCGAACAGGGCGCCCGGGCACCAGCACGTAGTGGAAGTGGGCCACCACGAAGTAGGTGTCGTGGTACTGGAAATCCGCCGGCGCGATGGCGAGCATCAGGCCCGAGAAGCCGCCGATCGTGAACAGGAACAGGAACGCCAGCGAGAACAGCATGGGCGTCTCGAACGTCAGCGAGCCCCGCCACATGGTCGCCGTCCAGTTGAAGACCTTAACCGCCGTCGGGATGGCGATCAGCATGGTGGAGAGCATGAAGAACATCTCGCCCGCCAGCGGCATGCCTACCGTGAACATGTGGTGGGCCCAGACGATGAAGGACAGGAAGCCGATGCTGGCGGTCGCGTAGACCATGGCGGCGTAGCCGAAGAGGGGCTTGCGCGAGAAGGTCGGGATGATCTGCGACACGATGCCGAAGGCCGGCAGGATGATGATGTAGACCTCCGGGTGGCCGAAGAACCAGAAGATGTGCTGGAAGAGCACGGGGTCGCCACCGCCCGCCGCCTGGAAGAAGCTGGTGCCGAAGAACTGGTCGGTGAGCAGCATCGTTACGCCACCCGCGAGGACGGGCATGGCGGCGATCAGCAGGTAGGCGGTGATCAGCCAGGTCCAGACGAACAGCGGCATCTTGAGCAGGGTCATGCCCGGCGCGCGCATGTTCATGATAGTGACGATGATGTTGATCGAGCCCAGGATCGACGACATGCCCAGCAGGTGCACGGCGAAGATCGTGAAGGGAAAGGCGTTACCGGTCTGCAGGGACAGAGGCGGGTACAGCGTCCAGCCGCCGGCGGGAGCGCCGCCGGGCATGAAGAACGTGGATACCAGCATCGTGCAGGCGAAGGGCAGGATCCAGAACGACCAGTTGTTGAGCCGCGGCAGCGCCATGTCCGGCGCGCCGATCATCAGCGGGATCATCCAGTTCGCGAAGCCGACGAACGCCGGCATGATCATGCCGAAGATCATGATCAGCGCGTGCATGGTGGTCATCTGGTTGAAGAAATCCGGGTTCACGAACTGCAGGCCGGGCTGGAACAGCTCCAGCGCGGATCACCATGGCCATCGCGCCGCCGACGAAGAGCATCACGAGTGCGAACAGCAGGTAGAGGGTACCGATGTCCTTGTGGTTGGTGGTGAAGAGCCAGCGCGTCAGGCCCTTGGCGGGACCGTGGTGCCCGGCATGATCATCGTGCGCATGGCCGTGATCGTGGCCGGCGTGGGACGGGGTCTTCGTGCTCATCGTTCGTGCTCCGGGTTCGGCCTGGGCTGGTTAACTGGGGCTGATCAATTGGCGGCAACGGCCGCCGGGGCGGCCTTCTTCGAGGCAAGCCAGGCCTCGAACTCCGCCTTCGGCAGGGCCTCGACGACGATCGGCATGAAGCCGTGGTCCTTGCCGCACAATTCCGCGCACTGGCCGCGGTAGGTGCCGGGCTTGTCCACGTTGAACCAGCCTTCGTTCACGAAACCGGGGATGGCGTCGCGCTTTACGGAGAACGCGGGCACCCACCAGGCGTGGAGGACGTCGTTGGCGGTGAGAAGGTAACGGATCTTCACGCCGAGCCGGCACGACCAGCGGGTTATCCACCTCGAGCAGGTAGTTGTCGACGCTCCTCGGGTCGACGCCGGAACCCAGCTGGCGGGCGGCGTTGCTGGTGTCGGCCAGGGTGCTGAAGAACGAGTAGTCCTCGCCCATGTACTCGTACTGCCACTTCCACTGGTAGCCGGTGATCTTGATGGTCATCTCCGAGTTGCGCGTGTCAGCGATGCGGACCAGCGCCGGGGCAGACTGGTAGCCGAGGAAGACCAGGATCAGCGTCGGGATGACGGTCCAGATCACCTCGGCCCTGGTGCTGTGGGTGAAGGTGGCAGGTGTCGCGCCCTTCGCCTTCTGGAAGGTCACGATGGCGTAGATCATCACCGCGAAGACGGCGACACCGACGATCGTGCAGATCCACAGCACCAGCATGTGCAGGTCGTAGGCCTCCTGGGCCGTGGAGGTGACGCCCTGGGTCATGTTGAGTTGCCAGGCGGCCTGCGCGGGAAGGGCCGCCAGGGTGGTCAGCAGGGCGCCCGGGATGAGCCGGCGGGCTTTGGAGGCAACTCGGTGCATGTCAGTTTCTTCCCGTTGATAGGTCATCGTCAGCCAGCAACTCTGCCAGCCGGTTCTTCAGTCCCCGGCGTTCCCCGTCCGTCAGGAAGGCGCCAACTTCCAAGGTGCGACCCCGCGAGCTGAACAGCAGCCGGCTGGGCCAGTGGGCAGGCTCGCCCCGACGCAGTTCCACCCGGGTCCAGGGCCTCTGGAACGCGTAGGCCACGCTGGTGTCGTGTCCGCGCCGGCCCGGCAGCCGCTTCTCGACCACCACCGACGCGGCGTCCACCCGGATGTACTCCCGGGCCGCAGCCCGGCGTTGTACCCAGTGCACCGCCGCGAGCAGCACCGCCGCCTCCAGTCCGGCGAAGGGCAGCACGGGCCAGAAGCCCAGCGCCATGCAGCCGGCCGCGACGCAAAGCAACACCGCCACCAGGGAACCGTAAAACCAGGCGGCAGCGCGTGGCGTCAGGGAGGAATTCGGCCGCAGCTCGAACGAATGCACGGTAGAACACCTTCGCAGCCGGGAAATGTTACTTGAACAACGAGTCCGGGCGCAATTTGCGTGAGCCTGCCTCGGTATGCCGTTAAGCGTGCGGAAACAGCGCTTTATCGCGCCGTCCGGCGGCTGAGGCTGTCGAGTGGCACCGCGATCTCGTCCGCCGGCGAACGCCGGTGACGCCGGTTACCCGCTGCCCACGCCTGCCCGTAGACCACTTCGATGGTGGCCGGCAGCCGGCCATCGGGACCCCGCTCCTCCTCGTAGGCGGCTTTGAGCCGCGACCAGGCCCGACGGCCGGTCAGGCCCGGGCGCCGCCCGGCGCTGGCATTGGTGGTCCCCGTGGCGCGGAGGTCGGCGATCAGTTGCCCGAATTCCCGGTACTGCAGTGTCACGGTGTCGGTGTCCAGCACCGGCTCCGCGAGCCCGGCGCGCACCAGTCCGTCGCCCAGCGCCTGCATTCCGGGAAATGGCATCACGTGGGGCGCTTCGTCCACGGCTCGCCAGGCCCTCCGCAGTTCCCGGTAGGAGTCAGGCCCGGGTGTGGTGAACGTGAACAGGCCGGGATAGCGGAGTACGCGGCGGACTTCGGCGAGGACGTCGTCCAGTGCCGGGCTCCAGTGGATCGCGAGGCTGGAGAACACCAGGTCCACGCTCTGGTCGGGGAGGGGCAGACGGGCGGCATCCGCGCAGACCAGAACGGGACGCGCGCCACCGGCGAGGTCCGGCCGCCGGCCCCCGGCCACCCGGAGCATCGCCGGCGTGAGATCCAGCCCCACGATCTCCGCCTCCGGAAAGCGTGCCGCCAGCGTCGGGAGGGCTTTGCCCGTGCCCGTGCCCAGATCGAGCACCCGGCGCGGCTGCAGCTGAATCCACTGGAGGCGCTCCAGCAGCCGGTCCCGGACCTCAGTCTGCAGTACGTCGGCACCATCGTAGCTGCCTGCCGCCCGGGCAAATGAGCGGCGCACCTGCCGCAGGTCGATCGGCGGTGCTGTCATGCCGGCAGCGGTGTCCCCGCCGGCCGGAGGCCCAGCCGGGCCAGCAGTTCCAGGTCACGGTCCGTGGCGGGATTCGGGGTCGTCAGCAACTGCTCGCCGTAGAAGATCGAGTTGGCGCCGGCGAAGAAGCACAGGGCCTGCAGCTCGTCGCTCATGTCGGCGCGGCCGGCGGAGAGGCGCACGCGGGACCGGGGCATGAGGATACGGGCTACCGCGATCACCCGGACGAAGGTTAGCGGGTCCACCGGGGCCTGACCGTCGAGAGCCGTTCCCTCGACCTGCACCAGCTGGTTCACCGGCACGCTTTCCGGGTGTTCCGGCAGCGTGGCCAGCGTGTGCAGCAGCTCGATGCGGTCCTGGTCGGCCTCGCCAAGGCCGATGATCCCGCCGCAGCAGACCTTGAGGCCCGCGTCGCGCACCGTCTTCAGGGTGTCGAGCCGGTCGGCATAGGTCCGGGTCGAGATGACCTGGGGATAGAAGGCCTCCGACGTGTCCAGGTTGTGGTTGTAGTAGTCGAGGCCCGCGTCGCGCAGAGACGCCGCCTGGTCGCGGGTCAGCATCCCCAGCGTGGCGCAGGTCTCCAGGCCCAGGTCGTGCACGGCGCGAACCATCTCCGTGATCTTTGCGAGCTGGCCCGGCTTGGGATTCCGATACGCGGCGCCCATGCAGAAGCGCGTGGCGCCCCGGTCCTGGGCGGCCCGTGCCGCATCGACCACGGCGGCCAGGGGGACCAGCACTTCCGGCGTCAGGCCGGTGTTGAAGTGCACGCTCTGGGGGCAATAGCCGCAGTCCTCGGGGCAGCCGCCCGTCTTGATGCTCATGAGGGTGCTGATCTGGACTTCCGCCGGATCGAAGTTTGCCCGGTGCACCGAGTGGGCCCGGAACAGCAGCTCGTGCAGCGGCAGCCGGAAGAGTTCCGCCACCTCGGCCACTGTCCAGTCGGTGCGGACGGAATCCACGGCCCCGGGCCGGGCAACCTGCCGGTCTACATTCATATCCATGTGAAAACCCCGATTTTGCAGCGCGACCGGGCCGGTCCCAACCTGCTAAATCGAGCAGCAGTATCGGAACGCCTCCGGAGGCTGTCAACTCATGGTCTGGAAGCGGGTTGACCAGATCCTGGCCGTCCTGTTCCCCATCCGGTGCCTGCTGTGTGGCCAGGCCACCCCTGGCCCGGCACCGGTGTGCCCGGGCTGCCGGGGCGACCTGCCCTGGATTGACGCCGGAACCCCGGGACCCGGGCTAATTCCCGGCGTGCAGGTCCGGTGCGCCCTTAGATATGAGTACCCGGTGGACCGGCTGGTGGCGGCGGCCAAGTTCGGGCGCCAGCTGCCGGTGGCCCGGGGCCTCGGCCAGCTCCTGGCGGCGGCGATGCCGGCGCTCTCGCTGCCGCCCGACGCGGTGGTTCCGGTGCCGCTGCACTGGCGCCGCGAGGCGGACCGGGGTTTCAACCAGGCTGAGGAAATCGCCAGGGGCCTGTGTGATGACCGGAACTGGCCGCTGCGGGTGGATCTGTGCCGCCGGGTGCGTCCGACGCCGGAGCAGTCGGCCCTCGGTGCCGCAGGCCGGCGGGAGAATCTCCGCGGCGCATTCGCTGTGGTGAATCCCCGGGCGCTGGCCCGCTGCCGGCACGTGTTGCTGGTGGATGATGTGCTGACCACGGGCGCCACGGTGGCGGCGCTCGCGAGCGTGTTTCAGGCCGCGGGGGTGCAGCAGCTCACCGTGTGGGCTGCCGCCCACACGCCGCCGCCGGCCGATCAGCTCACGGCACGAAAGGTGTAGTCGAGCAGGATTCCCGCGAAGACTGCGGCCCCGAAATGCTGGTTCGCCCGGAAGGCGTCGAGGCAGGCTGCTGGCTCCCGGTGCCGTATCGTCCACAGCTGGGTGGCCAGCAGCAGCGCCCCCACCGCCACGCCAGCCTGGTACCAGGTGCCCAGCCCGCCTTCCCGCCCGGCGAGCACCAGCCCGATGACCAGCACGACCTGCAGCAGGAAGATGATGAAGAGGTCCGCTGTACCGAACAGGATTGCGGTGGAGCGCACGCCGATCCGCAGGTCGTCCTCCCGGTCGGCCATGGCGTACATGGTGTCGTAGATCACGGCCCACACCACGACGACCAGCCACAGCAGCCAGGCGAGCCGGGGCACGGCTTCGGTCTCCGCGGCGAAGGCCATCGGAATTCCCCAGCCGAAGGCGGCGCCCAGCAGCAGCTGGGGCGCCGACAGCCAGCGTTTGCTGAAGGGGTAGATCACGGTGAGCGCCGCAGCGCCGATGGCCAGCAGTCGCGCGAGGGGATTCAGCAGGCTGAGCAGGGCGAGGGCCATGAGCCCGAGGACCGCGAACAGGGCCAGCGCCTCGGCGGTGGCCACCTGCCCGGCCGCCAGCGGACGCGAACGCGTGCGGGCCACGGACCCGTCGATGCGCCGGTCCGCGAAGTCATTGATCACGCAGCCTGCCGAGCGCATGACGATGACGCCTGCGACGAACACCAGGAAGTTCACCGGTTGCGGCGTGCCGTCGCCGGCGATCCACAGGCCCCAGAGCGTCGGCCACATCAGCAGCCAGATGCCGACCGGCTTGTCCAGGCGCATCAGCCGCGCGTACTGGCGGGCCTGCTCGGCCAGTTCGCTGCCGAGGCGGGAGAGGCTGTGGGCGGGTCCCTCGGACATGGGCAGAGTCTAGCTGTTCAGGCTTCGCTCGCGTGGCCCGAGCACACCCGGATTCATGAGCCCCTGTGGATCCAGCGCAGCCTTCAGCGCGTCCAGAAGCGCCCGGGTCTCGGGCGCCAGGTTGTCGTAGTAGCGGTAGGTGCGACCGAGCTGGTTGGAGGCCACGCCAAGCTCGTCGAAGAGGTCGAGCGTGCGTTCGCGGAGTTCCGCGACCAGCGCGGCACCCGCCGGGTTCGGCGTGTCCGGCGGCAGCGTCGCCAGGAACGCAGGGTCGGCCGTCGCCCGGTGCAGCGGCAGCCAGCGATCCGGCCAGTGATACACGGACTCGAAGCTGAACGCGTGGGTATTCATGGCGGTGAAGAGGGTCGAGCAGGTCACTCGGGCAGCGGCCATGCGCTCCCGGTACCCCTCGATCATGATCCCGAAGCGGTTGATGATCCGCAGCGCGTCGCCGTGCCGCACCTTCGCGTTGAGTGCCAGCCAGCGCTCACCCCGCGGGCCGACCACGCCGTTCAGGTTGTCGAAGGGCGCCGCGCGCACCCCCATCGGGATGGAGTTCGGGATCTCCTGGCCGCCGTGCCGGCCGAGCAGCGCGGCGCACAGGTCGAGGTCGGCGGCCAGGGCTGCCGTCGTGCGGCCTGCGCAGACCAGGTGCAGGGAGTGGGCGCCTTCGGGCACCAGGCGCTTGCCCGCCCGCACGACCCGCGCGCCGGCCCGCAGCCCTGCGAGCAGCCCGCGCTGGCCGGTGACGATGCCCCGGAGCCGGCGGAGATCGCTCGCGAGAGTGCTGGCCGCCATGCCGCGCGCTGTCGTCGCCGGGTCGAACACGTAGGCTTCTTCGGTCGCACCGCTGCGCCCGATGGCGGAAAGCGCAGCCGCGGCGTTCTGCGCGTCGGGGAAGGCCCAGGACAGGAAGCCGGTGTGGGCGGGGCGCTCGATCAGCCGGAAGGTGGCCTCGGTCTTGATGCCAAGCGCGCCGCCGTCGTGCAGGAAAAGCCCCGTGAAGTCGGGCCCGTGGGTGCGGTAGAACGGCTTGCCGTTGCGGAGTGCCGCCTGCCCGGTGCGCAGCACCCGCCCGTCGGCGCAGGCGATCTCCAGGTCCAGCACGTTGTCCGCGGCCGCGCCGTAACGGGCCGTGCCGTAGAAAAGTGCGCCGCCGGACAGGCCGCCCCCGACCGTGGCGGCCCTTCCCGAGAACGTCCCGAAGTAAGGCAGCCGCAGTCCGTGGGGCGCCAGCGCCGTGTCGATCGCCTCCCAGGTGGTGCCGGTGCGCACAGTGAGCGTCATGCCCTCGGCGTCCAGTTCCACGATGCCGGCCAGGTCCCGCGTGTCCACGACCACCGCGTACCCGGTGTCCGGCACGTAGCCCCGGGTGTAGGACAGCCCGCCGCCGCGGGGTATGACGGCGTAACCGGCGCGGGTGGCCGTGCCCACGGCCGCCGCGAGCGTGGCGGCATCGGCGGGCCGGATCGCCACAGCGCAGGTCGCGCCCTCGGCGTACAGATCGGAGCTGAGCAAGGCGCGCTCCGCCAGGTCGGTGATCACGCGGCCGGGGCCGACGCAGGCGGCGAGGGCCCTGGCGATATCTGGCTCTGTCGAGGTTCCCATGCCTGTGCAGCCGGTGGTGAGAGAGTGCGCGGAGACCCGGAGTTTACTGGAACCCGTTCGGTGAGTCGTTCGCCGGGATCCTCAGACCTCACCGAAGCGGCTGCCGCTGCCGATCCAGCGCTGCATCAGTTCTGCGGTCACCTCTGGCAGGGCGGCGAGCTTTTCCGCGAGCTCCTGCACGGCAGGCATCAGGTCGGCGTCCCGAACGAGATCCGCAACGCGCAACTGCATCAGCCCCGTCTGCCGCGTACCCAGCACCTCGCCGGGGCCACGCAGCTCCAGGTCCCGCTGCGCCACCTCGAAGCCGTCGTTCGTCCCGCGGAGCACGTCGAGCCGCGCCCGGGCCATGGTTGCCAGCGGGCTCCTGTAGAGCAGCACGCAGGCGCTGGAATCACGGCCGCGGCCAACGCGGCCGCGTAACTGGTGCAGCTGGGACAGGCCCAGCCGCTCCGCGTTCTCAATGATCATCAGCGTGGCGGCCGGCACGTCGACGCCCACCTCGATGACGGTCGTGGCGACCAGCAGCTGGACCTTGCCCTGGGCGAAGGCCTTCATTACCCGCTCCTTGTCGGCGCTCGCCATCCGGCCGTGGATGAGGCCCACGCGGACGTCGGGCAGCGCTTCCGCCAGTGCCGCCGCCGTAGGCTCGGCCGCCTCCGACTCGAGGTGTTCCGACTCCTCGATCAGCGGGCACACCCAGTAGACCCGTGCGCCGGAACGGACGGCTGCCTGCACCCGTTCCACGACCTCGGGCCGCCGCCTGTCCGACAGCGCCACGGTATTCACCGGCTGGCGACCCGGCGGGAGTTCCCGGATCACGGAACTGTCCAGGTCGGCGTAGAGGGTCATGGCGAGCGTGCGCGGTATTGGCGTGGCGGTCATCACGAGCTGGTGGGGTTTCACCTCGCGGCCGTCACCGTTGGCACCCTTGTCCATGAGCTTGAGGCGCTGGTGCACGCCGAAGCGGTGCTGCTCGTCGACAATCACCAGCGCCAGGCTCCTGTAGCGCAGGTTTTCCTGGAAGAGGGCGTGGGTGCCGACGATCACTTCGGCGGTGCCATCCTCGATGGCGGCGTAGGTCTGGGTGCGGGCCTTCTGGCCGAGACTGCCGGACAGCCACGCGACCGTGATGCCCAGCGGCCGAAACCAGCGGAAAAAGCTGTCCCGGTGCTGCTCGGCGAGCAGCTCCGTCGGCGCCATGATGGCCACCTGGTGCCCGTGGGCCACGGCGAGGAGCGCGGCGGCGGCGGCGACCACGGTCTTGCCGCAGCCCACGTCGCCCTGCACGAGCCGCATCATCGGGCAGCCGCTCGCGAGATCCGCGTCGATGTCCGCCAGCGCGGCCCGCTGGCCGCCGGTGAGCTCGAAGCCGAGGCTGGCGAGGAACTCCCGGCGCAGCTGCCGGGCCCGGTCAGTGCCGGCCGCGAGCATCACGGCCGCGTCCTTCCGCGTGCGCTCCCGGATCTGGCGCAGGCTCAGGTGCTGGGCGAGCAGTTCCTCCAGTGCCAGCCGCCGCTGGCAGGGGTGCATGCCGGAGCTGAGCAGCTGCAGGTCGGCACCGGCCGGCGGGCGGTGCACGTAGCGCAGCGCGTCGGCCAGTTCGGGTAACTCCCACCCGGCGATGTCGGCGTGAGGAAGCACATCGGTGAGCTGCGGCAGCAGCCGGTCCAGCACCTGGCTGGTGAGATCCCGCAGGCGGAACTGGGCGAGTCCCTCCACGGCCGGATAGACCGGCGTCAGCCGTTCATCCAGCGGCGGCTCCAGGCCCGGGGCCAGCACGCGGTACTCCGGGTGGACCATCTCGCTGCCGAGCGGGCCGGGCCGGACTTCGCCGTAGCAGCGCAGGCGTGCGCCGGTCACCAGGTTGTCCTGCTGGGCCCGGGAGAAGTGGAAGAAGCGCAGCGTGAGTTGCCCCGTCCGGTCAGTGAGGCGCACCAGCAGGCTCCGCCGGCGCCGGTAGGCCACGTCGGCCAGCGCGATCTCGCCCTCGACCACCACCCGCTGCCCGGGCCGGAGCGACCCGAGCGGGACCACGCGGGTCCGGTCCTCGTAGCGCTGCGGCAGGAGGAACAACAGGTCGAGAGGCCGCTCGACACCCAGCCGGGCCAGGCGCTCGGCGACGGCCGGGCCGACGCCGCGGAGGCTCAGCAGGCTGCCGGCCTCAGGCAACCAGGACCGCGTCCGCCTCGACGGCTGCGCCGCGCGGCAGGGAAGCGACCCCGATGGCGGCACGCGCGGGGTACGGCTTGGTGAAGAACTCGGCCATCACCTCGTTGACGACGGTGAAATGGCCGAGGTCCACGAGGAACACGGTGACCTTCACGGCCTGGTCCAGCGACGAGCCGGCTGCTTCCGCCACCGCCGCCAGGTTGCGGAACACCTGCCGCACCTGGTCCCGCATATCCCCGGTGAGCAGCTGGCCCGTGGCCGGGTCCAGCGGCAGCTGGCCCGACAGCCAGATCGTGCCGCCGGCGCGAATGCCCTGGGAGTAGGTGCCGATGGCGGCAGGCGCCTTCGGCGTCTCGATGCCTTGCTTGGTCATGTGAGGGGCTTGCTCATGTGCAGGTACGACTCAGTTTCTTGACCGCGTTCATCCGCCGCAGGGTCCGGATCACGTCCGCCAGGTGCCGGCGATCCCGCACCAGGATCGCGAACAGCATGGTGGCTGAATCGTCCTGGCCTTCATCGATGGATACCTGCTCGATGTTCGAGCCCGAATCCGCGATGTGCGCCGCCACTTCGGCGAGCACGCCCGGCCGGTTGTCCACGTCCACCCGGATCTCGGCGGAGAACTCCCGCTCGATGCCTGCCTGCCAGGTGACGGCGATCCACTTGTTGGGCTGTTTCCGGAATTCCCCGAGGTTGCCGCACACGTTGCGGTGGATTACCACGCCGCGGCCAGCGCTCAGGTAACCCATGATCGCATCCCCCGGAATCGGATGACAGCAGCGGGCGTAGGACACGACGAGCCCCTCCGTGCCGGCGATGGCGATCGGCGTGGGCTTCCCGGGCTCGGAGCCGGCCGTGCCCGACGACTGCAGCAGGGCCTTCGCCACGAGCGGCGCGAGCCGCTCGCCCAGGCCGAGCTGCTCGAACAGCTCGTTGGTGTTGTTGAGGCCGAACTCGTCGAGCAGTGCCTTCATCTGCTGGTCGCTGATCTTCCGGAGCGGTTTGCCGGCATCGCGCAGCGCCTGGTCGAGCAGGCGTCGCCCGAGCTCCAGCGCCTCGTTGAAGCGCAGGTTCTTCAGGTACTGGCGGATGGCAGCGCGGGCCTTCGCCGTGGCCACGAAGTTCACCCAGCTGGGGTTCGGGTGGGCACCCTTGGCCGTGATGACTTCCACCGTCTGGCCGTTCTCGATCTGCGTGCGCAGGGGCACCAGACGGCGGTCGATCTTGGCGGCGACGCACCGGTTGCCCACGTCGGTGTGGACCGCGTAGGCGAAGTCCACGCAGGTGGAGCCGCGCGGCAGGCGCAGGATGTCGCCCTTGGGCGTGAAGACGTACACCGCGTCGGGGAAGAGGTCGACCTTGACGTGCTCCATGAACTCTTCCGAGTTCGCCGCCGAGCTGCATCTCGCTGATGCTGGCCAGCCACTCCCGGGCGCGGGCCTCCGGCGCGGCGACTTCCCGGTCGGTGTCCTTGTACTGCCAGTGGGCGGCGATGCCGCGCTCGGCGATGCGGTCCATCTCGCTGGTGCGGATCTGCACCTCGATGGGCATGCCGTTGGGGCCGAAGAGGCTCGTGTGCAGCGACTGGTAGCCGTTGATGCGCGGGATCGCGATGTAGTCCTTGAACCGGCCCGGCATCGGCTTGTAGAGCTGGTGCACGATGCCCAGCGTCCGGTAGCACTCGTCCACCGAGTCCACCACCACCCGGAAGCCGAAGACGTCGGCGATATCGCCGAGGGAGCGCTTCTTGGACTCCATCTTCCGGTAGATGCTGTACAGGTGCTTCTTGCGGCCCGTCACGCTGGCCTTGATGCCCGCGTTGTCCATGGCATTGTTGAGCCGCTCGGAGATCCGCTTGACGAACTGCTTCTGGTTGCCCTCGCCGCGCCGGACCGTCTTGTCGAGCACCCGGTAGCGGAACGGGTGGGCGTGGCGGAAGCCCAGGTCCTCCAGCTGGGTCTTGATCGCGTTGATCCCGAGGCGGTTGGCGATGGGCGCATAGATCTCGAGGGTTTCCCTGGCGATTCGCTGCTGCCTGTCGGCCGGCATGGAGTCCAGCGTCTGCATGTTGTGCAGCCGGTCGGCCAGCTTGATCAGGATGACGCGGATGTCCTCGACCATCGCCAGCATCATCTTGCGGAAGCTCTCCACCTGCAGCTCGGTCCGGCTGCTGAAGTTCAGCTTGTCGAGCTTGCTGACACCATCGACGAGGGAGGCGATCTCGGCGCCGAATTTCGCGGCGATATCGTGCTTGGCGGTCGGGGTGTCCTCGATCACGTCGTGCATCAGCGCCGCCGCGAGGCTCTGGTAGTCCAGGCGCAGGTCCGCCAGGATCGCGGCGACCGCCACCGGGTGGGTGATGTAGGGGTCGCCCGAGCGCCGTTTCTGGCCTTCGTGGGCGTCGGCGCTGAAGGCGTAGGCATCGGCGATGATGGCGAGCTGCTGCTTGGGCAGGTAGCTGGCCTTTTGCAGCAGGCCGCCGAGCCCGCTGTTGCGGCGGGCCAGGGGCAGGCGATTGAGGATGGTCGCCGCGTAATCCATGGACCGATTCTAGCCCTGCCGCGGCGGCCAGGGCCGGCAGAAAGTCGGGATTCCGGAGCCGGCTTGCGCCGCTGCGGCGGAAATCAGTCGGTCAGATCGTCGTCCAGGCGGTCCAGCTGGATGGGCGGGTTCAGCAGGGCCTCGGCCTGTTCGCGGGCCATGAGGTCTTCCGGCGTCTGGTCGGCTTCCTTGAGCAGCTCGGCGGTCACGAGGCCGGCGCCGATCTCGCGCAGTGCAAGGACGGTGGGCTTGTCGTTTTCCCGCTCCAGCAGCGGCTCGGCACCGTTGGCGATGCGGCGGGAGCGCTTGGCGGCCACCATCACCAGCTCAAACAGGTTCGGGATATTCTTGAGGCAGTCTTCGACGGTGATGCGGGCCATGTGCTCTGCTCTGGTTGATTGCCGGGGCCGGGACTCTAGAGTGCCGGGCCGTCGCGGAGCAATGGCATATGCACAAATGCCATATGTCCCCGTGGGAGCGAGCGGTCAGCCGAGCAGGATTTCCCGGACCCGCGCGGCCGTCGCCGGCGCCGTGGACGCCAGGTGGTCACTCTGTCCCCGGAGGATCGCGACGAGGCCATCCACGGCTTCCTCCAGCACCTGGTTCACCACCACGAAGTCGAACTCCGCCCAGTGGCCCATGTCGTCCAGGGCCTGGCCGAGCCGCCGGCGGATGACGTCCTCACTGTCGGTCGCCCGCGTGCGCAGGCGCCGCTCGAGCTCGGTGACCGACGGCGGCATGATGAAAACGGTGCGGCAGTCGGGAGCGTTCGCGCGGATCTGGCGGGCGCCCTGCCAGTCGATCTCGAGGAGCACATCGTGCCCGCCCGTGCGCAGGGCTTCCACCTGGCTGCGGCTGGTGCCGTAGAAGTTGCCGAAGACTTCCGCGTGCTCGAGGAACTCGGCCGCGGCCACCATCTGCTGGAAACGCCCGCGATCGACGAAGCAGTAGTCCTTGGCATCCTTCTCGCCGGGCCGCGGCGGCCGGGTGGTGTAGGAAATCGAAAAGCGCAGGCTCGGGTCCCGGGCCAGCAGCGCCTTCACCAGCGTGGTCTTGCCGGCGCCGGAGGGAGCGGAGAGGACCAGCAGGGTGCCGCGGCGAAGTGCGGCAGTGCCTGCCGGCTCACTCGACGTTCTGGACCTGCTCACGGATCTGCTCGATCAGCACCTTGATGTCGACCGCGTGCCGCGTCGTCTCCGCGTCGGCGGACTTGGAGCCCAGTGTGTTCGCTTCCCGGTTCAGCTCCTGCACGAGGAAGTCGAGTCGGCGCCCGACGGGTGTGTCCGACTTCAGGTTGTCGCGGAACTCGGCGAGGTGGGCGGTGAGGCGGTCCAGTTCCTCACTCACGTCGAGCTTCTGGGCCAGCAGCACGATCTCCTGCTCGAGCCGGTCGGGATCCACGGGCGTGCTCAAGGCCGCCACCCGCTCGGCCAGGCGCTCGCGGATGCGGGCCAGCACGACCGGCAGCCGTGCGATCACTGCGGCGACGTGGGCCTCGATCTCGACCAGCCGGCGCTCCAGCATCTCCCCGATGCGGGCGCCTTCCCGGGCCCGCGCAGCATTCAGCTCGCCGATCACGGCCTCGAAGGTTTGCGTCACGACCGGCAGCAAGGCCGCCGGATCCAGCTCTTCCTGCTCGAGCACGCCGGGCCAGCGCAGCACGTCGAGCGGACTCACCGATGCCGAATTCCTGAGTTCGTCCGCAATGGCACTGAAGTGCGCGACCAGTTGACGGACCAGGGGGAGATTCAGCTTTCCGGCCGGTGCCCGGTTCTCGCCGGCGCGCAGCGACAGGGACGCCTCGACGCGGCCCCGGCCCAGCTGCCCGGTGGCGAGCTGCCGGAGGTCGGTTTCAATGGCCCGGCAGAAGTCCGGCAGCTTCAGCTGGACCTCCAGGTAGCGGTGGTTGATGGAGCGGGCCTCCCAGAGGAGCTGCCCCTGGGGCGTGGCGGTCTCGCCCCGTGCGAAGCCGGTCATGCTCCGGATCACGGGACGGCGCTCACGTTTAGGGCAAAAATTCTGTGCATTGGGTTTGGGCCACGCTTAGACTGCCGCGAAGTATCACAGGGTGTTGCCTTGCGCGTCGAGTATGCAGACCTGAGCCTGATTGGCGACCGGGAGGAGAATCAGGATCGCGTTCAGGTCATCGCCGCCGATGACGCCGTGCTCCTCATCGCCGTGGATGGCATGGGCGGTCACGCCGATGGGGCCAAGGCGGCCCAGCTGGCCACGGAGACCGTCCGCGATGCCTTCAACCGGGTCACCCATCCCGTATTCGACCCCATCGGGTTCCTGCACCTGGCCATCGGCCGGGCGCACGTGAACCTGGTCACCCTGGGTGCACGCCTGTCGCTGGAAGCCAGGCCCCGCGCCACATGCGCCCTCTGCCTCGTGCAGGACGACGCGGCGTACTTCGCCCACGTGGGCGACAGCCGCATCTATCACCTCCGCAATGGCGTGGTTCGCGAGCGAACGCGCGACCACAGCCATGTGGAGCTGCTCCTGCAGGAGGGCGTGATCACGGAGGCTGAAATCGCGGCCCACCCCATGCGTAACTTTGTCGAATGCTGCCTGGGCGGTGATGCGTGGCTGCCTGGCATGACGATCACGCGGCAGAAGCGACTGGAGCCCGGTGATGTCCTGATGGTCTGCACCGACGGCTTGTGGTCGGGCCTGGGTGACGAGCGCATTGCTGCGCTGGCCGGCGACAGCCAGCCCCTCACGGTAGGGCTGCGGCGGCTTGGCGAGCAGTCGGTGCGGGCTTGCGGGCCCTACAGCGACAACACCTCCGGGGCCGCGCTCCGGTACCTCGGCAAGAGCGATACCCCGGACAAGCCCCGGAGCCGGAGCAAGGGCCAGTCGAAGGCGGCGGCCGGATGAGCATGCCCACGGTCATAGCGCGCCCCAGCGGCCGGGCCCCGGCCGAGCTCCGCAAGGTCAGCTTCGAAACCTGCGTTTACCCGCCACGCCGAGGGGTCGGTACTGGCCAGCTTCGGCGAGACGCGCGTGCTCTGCACGGCCAGTGTGGAAA
>CAWBMW010000004.1:0-175853 GCA_963790015.1 uncultured Gammaproteobacteria bacterium | reverse complement strand
GTTATGTTCATACCTTGAACCGTTCTCGTATTGCTGAAATGCCCTCGATCCGGACGTCGTAGGCGCGCCAGCCATCCGGGGTCTGGTGCAGCGAGTAGTGAACCGGCAGTTTCGTGCCGTCCTCCAGCTGCATCTCCGTCTTGACCACCGCCCGCTTCGGGTCGGCAGCCGCGGCCTGCCCCGGGAGGATCCGGACCTTGTCCTTCTCGAAGCGCAGCACGTAGCGCGAATAGCTGCGCAGGAGGAAATCGTAGAACGTGTCGATGAACTGCTCGCGCTGGGCCGGCGTGGCGGTTCGCCAGTGCTTGCCGAGCACGAGCCGGCCGGCATAGTCCGTGTCGAACACCGGCAGGAAGACTTCGTCCACCAGCTTGTAGAGCTCGGGCGGGTTCGCCTCCAGCTGCTTCTGGCGGCCCTCGATGCGGGCCGCCAGCTGGTCGGCCGTCTGCTGCACGACCTGGTCGGGCGTGCGCGGGTCGGCCGTCGCGAGACTGGACAGGCTGCAGAGGACAAGGGCGAGAGCGGCCACGATTCGCATGATTGACCTCCGTACTTACTCGCTGGAAGGTTGGGTGTCGGCTGCCGGGACTGCCGGCGCCGCCTCGGCAGCGCCACCCTTCTCGGCCTGGCTGAACAGGAACTTGCTGACCAACTGCTCCAGGACGATCGCCGACTGGGTGATTTCCAGCTCGCTCTGGTCCTTCAGGTAGGTTTCCGAGCCCCCGGGGCCGAGGCCCACGTACTTGCTGCCGAGCAAACCTGCCGTGAGGATGCTGGCGTCGGAATCATCCGGGATCCGGTTGAACTTCTCCTTAATGCGCAGGCTGACCACGGCATCGAGTCGCTCATTGTCAAAAACGATGCTCTCGACGCGGCCGATGCTCACGCCGGCCATGGTCACGGGCGACCGCACCTTCAGGCCGGCCACGTCGTCGAAGCGGGCGGTCACGCGGTAGCCGTCGCTGTCGCCACCGTACTCCTCGAGATCGGTGGTCTGGGTAGCCAGAAAGAGCAGCGCGGCGAAGCCCAGGAAGATGAACAGGCCGGTGCCGAGTTCCCGTGTGCGGGTGCTTTCCATGATCTAACGAGCCCTCAGAGAAGGTAGGCGGTAATCGTGTAATCGAGGATCAGGACCAGAATCGACGTCGTCACGACCGTGCGCGTGGTGGCCATGCCCACGCCCTCGGCGGTAGGCGGCGCATTGTACCCCTCGAAGACCGCCACGAGCCCGGCGGTGGTGCCGAACACGAAGCTCTTCAGCACGCCCTCGTAGATGTCCGGCGGATCGACGTATTCCTGCATCTGGGACCAGAACGCGCCGTTGTCGACGCCCATGATCTGCACGCCGATGAACCAGGCGCCGAGGACGCCGACGGCGTTGAACACGGCCGTCAGCAGCGGGACCGAGATCACGGCCCCGATGAAACGCGGCGCAACGATCCGCCGGATCGGGTCGATGGCCATGACCTCCATCGCGGCCAGCTGGTCCGTGGCCCGCATCAGCCCGATCTCGGAGGCCAGGGAGGTGCCGGCCCGGCCGGCAAACAGCAGCGCCGTGACCACCGGTCCCAGCTCCTTGAACAGGGTGAGCGCCACGCCCGCCCCGAGGATGTCCTCCTGCCGCAGGCGGGACAGCGAGTCGTAGCCCTGCAGGCCGATGACCATGCCGACGAAGAAGGCCGAGGTCATGATGATGATCAGCGACAGCACGCCGGAATTGCGCACCTGCTGGGAGATCAGCCTTCGGCCTGGCCAGTGCGGCGGGGCACTGCTTCAGGATCTCGATGAGGAACAGGATTGCCGCACCGAGCTTGCGCAGGGAATGGAGCAGGCCCTCCCAAAGCTGCAGAGGCAGGGTCATGCGGGCCTGCCGAGCAGCTGCTCGCCATAATCAGGGGCCGGGTAGTGAAACGGCACCGGGCCATCCGCAGCGCCCGTCATGAACTGGCGCACCAGCTCCGAGGAGCTTTCAGCCAGTTCCCGGGCGCCCCCGAGGCGATCACCCGGCCTTCGGAGATGACGAAGCAGTGGTCGGCGATGCGGCTGATCTCGGCCACGTCGTGGGACACGACGATGCTGGTCAGGCCCAGCGCATCGTTGTTGAGCCGGATCAGGCGCAGGACGACGCCCAGGGAAATCGGATCGAGGCCGGAGAACGGCTCGTCGTAGAGCAGGAGCTCCGGATCGAGCACCATCGCCCGGGCCATCGCGACGCGCCTGCCCATGCCGCCGGACAGCTCCGCTGGCATCAGGTCGGCTGCCCCGCGCAGGCCGACCGAATTCAGCTTGGTCAGCACGAGCTGGCGGATCAGGGCTTCCGGCAAGCGGGTGTTCTCCCGCACGGGAAACGCCACATTCTCGAAGACGTTGAAGTCCGTCAGCAGGGCGCTGTTCTGGAAGAGCATGCCCATGCGCCGCCGCAGGTCGAACAGCTCGTTCCGGGACAGCGCGGCCACCTCCAGGCCAGCCACCCGGACCGTACCGGCCTCGGGGCGCAGCTGGCCGGTGATCATCCGGAGCAGGGTGGTCTTGCCGGTGCCACTCGGCCCCATGATCGCCGTGATGCTGCCCCGGCGGATGCCGAGATCCAGCCCGGAGAAAATCGGACGCCCGGACCGGCCGAAACGCAGTCCGCTGACCTCTACTACGTTATCCGCCGTCACTGGGTCAGGCGGCTTCCATTTCGCGCCCGTACTGCCCGGCATGGGCCAGGCCGTTGAGGCGCGCGCGCTTGTAGAACGCCGCCTGGCCGGCCTTCACCGCCTCGGGTTTCCCGCCCCAGGCCTTGAGGGAGGGCGCCTGCAGCGCGCGCCCGTAGGAGAACGTCAGCTGCCAGGGCAGCGCGCCCAGCGTGTTCATGACGGCCAGGTGTTCCGTGGATTCCTCAGGGCTTTGGCCGCCCGACAGGAAAGCGATTCCCGGCACGGTGGCGGGCACCGTCGCCTTGAGGCAGCGGAGCGTGGCTTCCGCGACGTCGCGCACGGAGGCCTTCTGCTTGCAGTCCTGGCCCGGCACCACCATGTTCGGCTTCAGGACCATGCCGGCGAAGTCCACCCGGTGGGCCCGGAGCTCGATGAAGGTGCGTTCCAGGGCTGCCGTGGTGACTGCCTCGCAACGGGCGATGGTGTGGTCGCCGTCCATGAGGACCTCCGGCTCGACGATCGGCACGATCCCGGCTTCCTGGCACAGGGCCGCGTAGCGGGCCAGGGCATGGGCGTTGGCCGCCAGGGAGAAGCTTGCCCGGGAAATCCGGACCGATGGCGATCACGGCCCGCCATTTCGCGAACTTCGCGCCAAGACCGGCGTATTCCTTCAGGCGCTCCCGCAGGCCATCGAGGCCCTCGGTGACCGTCTCGCCCGGGAAGCCGGCCAGCGCCTTGGCGCCGGCATCGACCTTGATGCCGGGAAGCATGCCCTGCTGGGCCAGGTACTTCGGGAACGGCATCCCGCCCAGCGTGGACTGGCGCAGGGTTTCGTCGTAGAGGATCACGCCGCTGATGAACTCGCTGGCCCCCGGCGTCGTGAAGAGCATGTCCCGGTAGGCGCGCCGGCTCTCGGCCGTGGACTCGAGCTTGATCGAATCGAAGCGCTTCTTGATGGTTCCCGAGCTTTCGTCGGCAGCCAGGATCCCCTTCCCCGGCGCCACCATCGCCTGTGCAACGGCAGCAAGAGACTGTGCAGTCATGAGTTCAATCCTCCGGTTTTTCGGTCAGGTCGCGCTGGGGTGTGCGCACCGGCTACCAGCGAGTCGGGTAGCCAACGCGGCTGCGAAGGATAACAAATTCCCCCGTGCGGCTGCCCGCCCGGGGTTTTCACTGGGCCCATACTGGACTAACATAGTCCCATATAGATCTCGTCACCCGGACTTCCCACGGCCATGCTCCGGATCAGCAAGCTCACCGACTACGGCAACCATGATCCTGGTGCACCTCGCCGTGCACCAGGGACGCCTGAATTCGGCCAGCGATGTCGCCACCGGCACCCGGCTGGCGTTGCCCACCGTCCAGAAGCTGCTCAAGCTGCTGGCCCGGAGCGACCTGGTGCGTTCCGTGCGGGGTGCGGAAGGCGGCTACGTGCTGGCGCGCACGCCAGCCACCATCTCGGCCGCCGATATCCTCGATGTCCTCGAGGGACCGCTCAGCATCACGGAATGCAGCACGTCGGAAAGCCGGTGCGAGCTGGAGGACGGCTGCCCGGTGGGCGGCGCCTGGCAGAAGATCAACCGCGGCATTCGCGGCGCCCTGGGCGAGATCACCCTGGCCGAACTGGCCCACCCGCCCCGGGAATTCCCCCTGGTGGACCTGTCGGGGCGCGCCGGTCGCCTTCGGCATCGGCTGCCGACCAGCTGAGGATCGACACCATGACCAGCAGCACACAGAACCAGGACCTCGAGGATCTCATCGGCCGGCGCTACGCCCACGGCTTCGTCACCGACATCGAGTCCGACACGGTGCCGCCCGGCCTCAGCGAGGACACGATCCGGTTCATTTCCGCCAAGAAGGGCGAGCCCGGGTTCCTGCTGGAGTGGCGCCTCAAGGCCTACCGGCACTGGCTGACGCTCCGCGAGCCCCGCTGGGCGAAGCTGCATCACCCGCCGATCGACTACCAGGCCATCTCCTACTACTCCGCGCCGAAGGCGCCGCAGGGCCTGAAGTCCATCGACGAGGTGGACCCGAAGCTCCTGGAGACCTACGAGAAGCTGGGCATCCCCCTCCACGAGCGGGCCCGGCTGGCGGGCGTGGCGGTGGACGCGGTATTCGACAGCGTCTCCGTCACGACCACCTTCAAGGACAAGCTCTCCGCGGTCGGGGTCATCTTCTGCTCCTTCTCGGAAGCCGTGCGGGAGCACCCCGAGCTCGTCCGCAAGTACCTGGGGACGGTGGTCCCCTACCGGGACAACTACTTCGCGGCGCTGAATTCCGCGGTCTTCACCGACGGCTCCTTCGTGTACATCCCGAAGGGCGTCCGCTGCCCCATGGAGCTGTCCACCTACTTCCGGATCAACCAGGCCAAGACCGGCCAGTTCGAGCGCACGCTGATCATTGCGGAAGAGGCCAGTCATGTCAGCTACCTCGAAGGCTGCACCGCCCCCCAGCGCGACGAGAACCAGCTGCACGCGGCCGTCGTCGAGCTGGTGGCCCTCAAGGACGCCACCATCAAGTATTCGACCGTGCAGAACTGGTACCCCGGTGACGAGGAAGGCAGGGGCGGCATCTACAACTTCGTCACCAAGCGCGGCGACTGCCGGGGTGCGAACTCGCGCATTTCCTGGACCCAGGTCGAGGCCGGTTCCGCCATCACCTGGAAGTACCCCAGCTGCATACTGCGCGGCGAGAACTCCGTGGGCGAGTTCTACTCCGTGGCCGTCACGAACAACCTGCAGCAGGCCGACACCGGCACCAAGATGATCCACATCGGCCGCAACACCCGGAGCACGATCGTGTCCAAGGGCATCTCGGCCGGCCGGGCGCAGAACGCGTATCGCGGGCTGGTGAAGATCCTGCCCACGGCGGAGAACGCCCGTAACTACACCCAGTGCGATTCGCTGCTGATGGGTGCCCGGTGCGGGGCGCATACCTTCCCGTACATGGAGGTCCGGAACCCCACCGCGGTGGTCGAGCACGAGGCCACCACCTCCCGGATCGGCGACGACCAGCTCTTCTATTGCCGGCAGCGCGGCCTGTCGACGGAGGATGCCGTGAACCTCATCGTGAACGGCTTCTGCAAGCAGGTGTTCCGCGAACTGCCGATGGAATTTGCGGTGGAAGCCCAGAACCTGTTGAACGTCAGCCTGGAGGGTGCGGTCGGCTGAACGACCCCACATCTGTCTTGGAATCCAACGCAACAAACGCACCCCTCCTCCAGGTCACGGGACTCCGCGTCACCGTGGGCGGCAAGGAGATTCTCACGGGCCTCGACCTGACGGTTCGCGCCGGCGAGGTGCACGCCATCATGGGCCCGAACGGCTCGGGCAAGAGCACCCTGGCCCACGTCCTCGCGGGCCGCGACGGCTATGACGTCACGGGCGGATCGGTCACGTACCTCGGCAGGGACCTCCTGGCCATGGCGCCGGAGGAGCGCGCCCGGGCCGGGGTCTTCCTGGGCTTCCAGTACCCCATCGAGATCCCCGGCGTCAGCAACGTCTACCTGCTCCGTTCAGCCCTGAATGCCCGGCGTGCCGCGCGCGGCGATAGCGAGATCGATGCTGCACGCTTCCTGAGGCTCGTCAGGGAAAAGGCCCGGTTGATGCAGATGGACGAGAGCTTCCTGCAGCGGGGCGTGAACGAGGGCTTCTCCGGCGGCGAGAAGAAGCGCAACGAAATCTTCCAGATGGCGGTCCTCGAACCCGTGCTGGCCATCCTCGACGAGACGGACTCCGGCCTCGACATCGATGCACTGAAGGTCGTCTCCAACGGCGTCAACAGCCTGCGGAGTCCCGAACGGGCCTTCGTCCTCGTGACGCACTACCAGCGCCTGCTCGACTACATCCGTCCCGACTTCGTCCACATCCTGGCGGGCGGGCGGATCGTCCGCACCGGCGACCGGACGCTGGCCCTCGAACTCGAGGCTGGCGGTTACGACCAGGTAATGGCCGCCGCCAGCACCTGAGGCCGGTCATCGTGACAGAACCAGCAACTCACCCGACGGCGCAGGGCCAGCCCGGCAGCGCGAACCCGCCCCAGCGGCCGTGGCGCCTTGCCGCGGACCTGGTCCGGACGGACGCGGCCCTGCAGGACTGGCCGGACGAGCGGCGCGCGGCCGCCCTCGCCCGCCTCGACGAAGCCGGGTTGCCCGATGGCAGCGGGGAGGACTGGCGCTACACCAGCCTGAAGGCTTACGGGCAGCGCTGGTCGACCTACCTGGCTGCTGCAGGCCCCTCCACTGGCCCCGCAATTCCGGGTGTCACTGCCAGCCAGCCAGTCACCGACCTGCAATCCGTGACGGTGCACGTGCAGGTCGTTGACGGCGTTCCTGGCGCGCCAGCGGGCGCCCTTCCGTCCGGACTGTTCATCGGCTCGCTCCGGCAGCTGCCGCCAGACCGGCGTGCCCGGGCCGGGGATCTCATCCAGCGGTCGGACAGCCTGGCGCCGGAGAGCCTGGTGGACCTGAATTCGGCGCTGGTCGCCGATGTGATCGTCATCGCCACCGACGCGGGCAGCAGCCTCGAGGACACCCCGGTTCACGTCCACCTGCAGGGCAGCGGCGCACCGGCCTTCAGCCAGCCACGGGTCCTCGTGGACGTGGCTCACAACAGCCGGCTCACCCTGAGCCTCGAGCACTCGGGGCGGGAGGGCACCCTTGCCAATGCCGTCACGCAGGCCTGGGTAGGCCAGGGCGGACACCTCGATCTCATCCGGGTGCAGTGCCTGCCGGACGACGGGATGCTCACGGACACCAGCCGCATCGAACTCGCCGCCGGGGCCTCCGTACACGTCACCAGCGTGGACCTTGGCAGCCTGCTGAGCCGCCAGTCCATGACCGTGGTGCTGGCCGGCGCCGGCGCATCCGCCACGGTCGACGGCCTGTTCCTCGCGGATGGCCATCGGCACATCGACAACCGCACGCTGCTCGAGCACCAGGCTCCGGCCACGACCAGCCGCGAGTCGTTCCGCGGGCTGGCGGACGGCCACGGCCGCGGTGTCTTCAACGGCAAGATCATCGTGATGCCGGGGGCCGCGGGCAGCAACGCGGCGCTGTCGAATCGCAACCTGCTCCTCGCGGCGACCGCGGAGATCGACACCAAGCCGGAACTGGAGATCTACGTGGACGACGTGCGCTGCAGCCATGGCGCCACGACGGGTCAGCTGGATGCCAACGCCCTGTTCTACCTGCGCTCCCGCGGGCCTGGACCCGGCGGCGGCGCGCCAGGTACTTACCGCCGCATTCCTTCGCGAAGCCCTCGGCCAGCATTGCGCCACCGGAGCTGCGGGCCCGGCTGGAAGCCCGCCTCGAGGAGAAACTCGGTGGCAGCATTGCCATTGCCGGACCGGGTGCGGAGCCATGACCAGTAGGACCACGGAGACGCGCCAGGTCCCACAGCAGGGCAATGCCACCGCGCGCCCCCTGGATGTCGTGGCCATTCGCCGCGACTTCCCGATCCTCGCGCAACAGATCAACGGGCATCCCCTGGCGTACCTGGACAATGCCGCCTCTTCCCAGCGGCCGATGCAGGTGCTCGATGCCATCCAGCACTACTACACGCACGACCACGCCAACATTCACCGGGGCGTCCATACCCTGAGCCACCGGGCGACGGACCTCTACGAGGGCGCGCGGGAGACCGTGCGCGCGTTCATCAACGCGGCGTCCGTGCGGGAGATCGTCTTTACCCGCGGGACCACCGAGGCGATCAACCTGGTCGCGTTCAGCTTTGGCCAGCGCCTGGGTCCCGGTGACGAGATCCTGGTCACGACGATGGAGCATCACTCCAACATCGTGCCGTGGCAGCTGCTGTGCGCAAGGAGCGGCGCCGTGCTCCGCGTGGCGCCCATCAACGAGGCGGGAGAGCTGCTGCTGGACGAGTTCGTCCAGCTGCTCGGCCCGCGCACGAAGCTGGTGTCGGTAGCCCACGTCTCGAATGCCCTCGGGACGGTCAATCCCGTGAAGGCGATCGTCGCCGCCGCGCACGCCCGCGGCATACCCGTGCTCCTGGACGGTGCGCAGGCGATCGCCCACGAAGCCGTGGACGTTCGCGACCTCGACTGCGACTTCTACGCCTTCTCGGGCCACAAGATGTGCGGACCCACGGGCACGGGCGTGCTCTACGGCCGCGAGGCCATCCTCAGGGACCTGCCTCCCTGGCAGGGTGGGGGCGACATGATCCTGACCGTCAGTTTCAGCGGCACCACCTACAACGACCTGCCCTACCGCCTGGAGGCAGGCACACCGCACATCGCCGGGGCCGTGGGCCTCGCGGCCGCGATCCGCTACCTGACCGGGATCGGCATGGCCCGCATCGCAGACTGGGAAGCGGGGCTGCTGGCCTACGCGACAGCGGCACTCGTGCAGATTCCGGGACTCAGGATCGTCGGCACCGCCCGGCACAAGGCCGGGCTCGTGTCCTTCAACGTGGACGGCATCCACCCCCACGACCTGGGCACCGTCCTGGACCAGCAGGGCGTCGCGATCCGCGCGGGCCACCATTGCGCGATGCCGGTGATGGAGCGGTTCGGGCTGGCCGGAACGGCGCGGGCATCGTTTGCGTTCTACAACACCACCGGCGAGATCGACCAGCTCGTCGACGCCGTGCGCGTCGCGCAACGGATGTTCGCCTGATGTCCGCGCCCGCCCCGGACCTGCAGAACCTCTACCGGCAGATCGTGCTGGATCACAGCCGGCACCCGCGCAACCAGCGCCGGCCGGAGCATGCCGACCGGGAGGCCGAAGGCCACAACCCGCTGTGCGGCGACAAGGTCCGGGTCTACGCCCGGCTGGCCGGTGACAGCCTCAGGGACGTCGCTTTCGAGGCATCCGGCTGTGCAATCTGCCTGGCCTCGGCCTCCCTGATGACCGAGGCCGCCAGGGGACGCACCCTTCCCGAGGTCCGGGCCCTGGCGGGCCAGTTCGAGAACGCCCTCGAGTCCGGCGGCGGCAATCTGGCCGGCGACCTCGCAGCACTGGCAGGCGTCAGTCAGTATCCATCCCGGATCCGCTGCGCGACACTTCCGTGGAAGGCGCTGATCGCCGCCCTCGATGCCTCCCCTGACACCGTCACAACCGAACAGATGAGCCCATCCTGATGAGCAGCGTGGACAACGAACCCGTCGTGGTCAAACGCGACGTGGACGGACTGATGGTTCCCTCGGGCATCCCGGTGACGATTCCCCTGGATTCGCTCGTCTACATCACCCAGGCCATGGGCGGCAGCTTCACGGTGTACTTCGACGGGAATCTCGTGCGCGTGCCCGGCATGGATGCCGACGCCCTGGGCAAGGAATCCGCAAAGCCGCCCGCCCTCCCGGAGAACGCCACCGACGAGCAGTTCGAGGCCATCGTCTGGGAGCAGCTGAAGACCATCTATGACCCCGAGATCCCGATCAACATCGTCGAGCTCGGCCTGGTCTATGAGTGCTCCATCCGGAGTCTGCCGGGAGGACAGCGCGCCGTCAGCCTCCGGATGACGGTGACAGCCCCCGGCTGCGGCATGGGCGAGATCCTCGTGGAGGAGGCCCGGCAGAAGATCAGCATCATCCCGACCGTCGACGAGGTGGACGTGGAGCTCGTCTTCGATCCGCCCTGGAGCCAGGACATGATGTCGGAGGCCGCGCGCCTCGAAGCCGGGTTGATGTAGGCCCGGATGCCGCGCAAACGCCAGCTGACCCTCCTGCGGCACGCGAAGTCGTCCTGGGACGATGCGGGGGTGAAGGACCGGGACCGGCCCCTCAACGAGCGCGGCGAGCGCGACGCGCCCCGCATGGGCCGCCGGTTGCGCGCCCGCGGCGCGCGGCCCACGCTGATTCTCACCAGCCCCGCAGTCCGCGCGCGGCGCACGGCCCAGATCATTGCCCGCGAGATCGGCTATCCCCAGGAGTTCCTGCAGCGGGAGGAGGACCTGTACCTGGCCTCACCCGACGAGATCATTGCCGTCATCGCGCGCCAGGACAGCAGCTTCCGCGACCTGATCGTCTGCGGCCACAATCCCGGCCTGACCGAGCTCGCCAACCGGCTGACGGGCGCCGGGATCGACAACGTACCGACCACGGGGGTGGTCGTCATCGGCCTGAACCTGAAGAGCTGGGCGGACCTGGACGGAGCGCAGGGGGAACTGCTGTTCTTCGACTATCCGCGCAGCGACCCGCTCGCCTGACTACTCGGTCCCACACAGGCAGTGGGCGTAGATGCCGCGGGGATCGTTGAAGCGTGACAGCAGCGTCAGCTCGCGGTCCAGCCGGCCGACGACGTCGCCCACCATTCCGGCGCCAGGCCCATGGAGGCCGGCGAGAAACGAGCCCAGCCCGATGCGGTCAGCCGCGTGCACGGCCCGCGCGCCGAACTCCACCGCCATGCGCTGGAGCAACGAGAGTTCGGGCTGGACATAGCGGCGGCCGTAGCTGCCCTCCTCCAGGCCGGCCCGGGTGGCCGCGGCCTCGACGGCCTCATCGAGCCCGCCAATGCGGTCGACCAGGCCGCGCTCGCGCGCGTCCGCGCCGATCCAGACGCGCCCCCTGGCAATTTCGTCGGCCTGTTCGAACGTGAGCTTGCGGGACTCGGCCACCTTGCCGACGAAGATCCGGTAGGCATCCTCGACACTGGCGGTCAGAAGACGCCGGGCATCGTCGCCGAGAGGCCTGTCGACCCGGAGCTGGCCGGCGAGGCGCGTGGTGCCGAAGCCGTCGACGTGCACACCGAGCCTGTCCAGTGTGCGGGGGACCGTCGGCACGAGGGCGCCAACGCCGATCGAGCCGGTGATGGTCGTGCTCCGCGCCCAGATCTCATCGGCCAGCATCGCGATGTAGTAGCCGCCCGACGCCGCCACGCTGCTCATCGAGGCGACGACCGGCTTGCCCTCGGCCTTCAGCGCCGCGATCTCGTCGACGATGACCTGGGAAGCGAACATGCTGCCACCCGGGCTGTCGATGCGCAGCACGACGGCATCCACGGCATCGTCCAGCCTGGCGCTGCGGATCTCCGCGGCCAGCGTGTCGCCACCGATGATGCCGGGAGCAGCCTCGCCATCGACGATCTGCCCCGACGCAACGATGATCGCCACGTTGTGCTCCTTGCCATCCTGCAGGCGCTGCTCGATGCCGGTTGCCAGCGCATAGGCACGGAAGTCGATGGCACTGTAGGTGCCCTCATCGGCCTTGCTCTCGCCAACCAGGCCCAGCAGATAATCATCGACGTCCGGGCGGCTCATGAGCCGGTCGACCAGCCCGGCGTTGACGGCAGCCCGGGCTGCATTGCCCTTTTCCGCCTCGATCCGGCTCGCCAGGTCGTCCGCATAGGACTGGAGGGCGCCCGGCTTCAGCTTGCGCGCCGCCGCCACATCCCGCTCCCAGGCGGACCAGAGGCCGGACAGCCACACCTGGCTGGCCTCGCGATCCTCGGCAGACATGTCGTCCCGGATGAACGGCTCCACGAAGGACTTGAACTCGCCGACGCGGAACACGTTGAGATCCACCTGCAGCTTCTCGAGCGCGCTGCGGAAGAACATCCGGTAGTAGTCGTAGCCCTCGAGATACACGAGCCCGAGCTCGTGCATGATGACTTCGTCGGCCCGCGACGCAAGGTAGTACTGGTCCCGCGTGTAGCCACTGCCGATGGCAATGACCTTCTTGCCCGCATCGCGCACCTTCTGGATCTTGTCCCCGATGGTCTGCAGCTTGGCGAGGCCGCCGCCCTGGAGACCATCCAGGTCGAGGACGACTGCCTTGATGCGCTCGTCGGTGACCGCACGGTCGAGGCTGTCGGTGACCTCGCGCACGAGCGTCTGGGGCGGAGCCTCATTGTTCAGGTCCGCCAGTGCCCGGTCCAGCGGGCTGCCTTCGAGCTGTTCCACCAGGATGCCGCTCGGATTGATGACCAGGGCCGCCGACGTGGGCACCGCCATGGGCTGGCCGACCACGCCCGCGAGCAGCACTGCGAACAGGGCCAGCAGCAGGATCAGGTGCAGTATCCGGCGCAACGTGTTCAGGCCATACCAGATGGCCCGGAGCAGATTGCCGATGAAACGGAAGATGAACATATGCTGGTTCCCAACTAACCCGTGTAGCTGATGCGATAGATCACGCCGCGCTGGTCGTCGCTCACCAGCAGGGAGCCGTCGGGGGCCACGAGCAGGTCAACCGGCCTACCCAGCACCTCGTCACCCTGCAGCCAGCCCTCGATGAACGGCTCGTAGGACACGGCCTCGTTGCCCTTCAGGCGCACGAGGCTCACCCGGTAACCCGTCTTGCCGGCCGCCTTGCTGCGGTTCCACGAGCCGTGCTCCGCAATCAGAACCTGCCCGCGATACTCCGCCGGAAACATGCGGCCCGTGTAGAACTTCACTGCCAGCGGGGCGACGTGGGGCGCGAGTGCCTGGACCGGCGCCACCGCGGCGGCGCAGCTGCCCGCCGACCCGAACTGGGGATCGGCGATGGTGCCACCGTGGCAATAGGGAAAGCCGAAGTCGAGTCCGGTACGGGCCACGCGGTTCAGCTCGCAGGGCGGCACGTCGTCACCCAGCATGTCACGGCCATTGTCGGTGAACCACAGCTCCCGGGTCCTGGGGTGCCAGGCGAGCCCGACGGAGTTGCGCACGCCGGACGCCACCACCTCGCGCCCCGTCCCGTCCGGGTTCATCCGGAGGATCACGCCAAAGCCGGGCTCGACGCAGACGTTGCAGGGCGTCCCGATCGGAACATACAGCTTCCCGTCCGGACCGACTGCGAGGTACTTCCAGGAATGCAACGCCCCCTTGAAGGGCAACGCCGGGTCAACGACCTCGGCGGGCGGGGGTGCGTCCAGGCTGGCCTCGGCAGCGGGAAAACGGATCAGCCGCTTCTGCTCCGCCACGTACAGGGCGCCCTCGTGCAGGGCAATCCCGTTGGGCATGCTCAGGCCCTCGGCAAACTTCAGGACCGTCGGGTTGCCGCCGAGCGCATCGCGGACCGCGTACACGGTGCCGCCGGACCGGGTGCCCACGAACAGGGTGCCGCCCTCCCCGAGCGCCATCGAGCGGGCATTCGGCACGTTCTCGACCAGGATATCGGCACGGAACCCGGGGGGCACACGCAGGAACTCGGCCGGCTTGCCGGGCGGAACCGCCGGCGGGCCGGTGACGCAGCCCGCGGTCAGGACCACCATCATCAGCGCTGCGAGTGACCGGGTCATGGGCGAAACCTCCGGATTGCTGGGGGACTAGGGCTCGACGAACATCAACGACAGGGTCGGGACGAAGGTGATCAACAGGACGGCCCCGAAGAGGATCAGTATGAACGGCAAAGTCGCCAGGCAGACATCCAGCACGGGCCGGTTGAAGCGGTAGCTCGAGATGTACAGATTGAGGCCAATCGGCGGCAGGAGATAGCCAAGTTCCATCGTCGCCACGAAGATGATGCCGAGGTGGACGGGATCCACCCCGTACTGCGCCGCAACGGGCAGCATCAGCGGGACCACCAGCACCAGCGCCGAGAAGATGTGCAGGATGCAGCCGATCAGCAGCAGGAAGCCGATCAGCAGCAGCAGGAAGCTGGTCTGGCTCGAGACATACCGGGTGACCAGTTCGATCAGCTGCTGGGGCACCTGGGCATCGATCATGTAGTTGGTCGACGCCAGCGAGATGCCCAGGATCAGCAGGATTCCACCCACCAGCACCATCGAGTCGCGGACGATCGCCACCAGCCGCTGCAACGGCACTTCCCGGTAGACGAAGAGCTCCACGATCAACACGTAGACGACCGTGACGGCCGCCGCCTCGGAAACGGCGAAAAAGCCGCCGTAGATTCCTCCCAGCACCACCACCGGCAGCGGCAGCTCCCAGATGGACTCCCGGACGGCGGCCCGGACCTCGACCCAGGAGAATTCCGAAAGCGGCCGGCGATTCTCGCGGTTGTGCCACAGGCAGAAGCCGGCCAGGGCCAGCATCATGAGGATCCCGGGAACGATGCCCGCCACGAACAGCGAATCGATCGAGACCTCCGCGATGATCCCGTAGATGATCAGCGGGAGCGACGGGGCGAAGAGCAGGCCGAGGCTGCCGGACGACGTGACGAGGCCCAGGGTGAAGCGCTCGCCATAGCCCGCCTGGATGAGCGCGGGGAACAGCAGGGCGCCAATCGCGATGATCGTGACGCCGGACCCACCGGTGAAGGCGGTGAACAGCGAGCACGTGGCCACGGCGACCATCGCCAGGCCGCCGGGGAGCCAGCCGATGCAGCGCGGCGCTGAGTCGCACGAGACGGGCGGCGGCCCGGCTCTCGCTGAGCACGTACCCGGCGAACGTGAAGAGCGGAATCGCCAGCAGGATCGGGGTTTCGGCGATGCCGTAGATTTCGATCGGGACGGCCGTCAGGTCCACCTCCGCCCGGGAGAAGCCCAGCAGTGCGCCCGCGCCGATGATGGCGAACAGCGGCGCCCCCAGGACCGCCAGCAGGACCAGCACGAGACTGGTCAGGATCATGCGGCGCTGCGTCCGGTCACGGCGTGCCGGGGCCGAAAGTGCCGGGGAATTCCCGCCAGGTACCGGTAGGTGATCAGGACGAATGCCGTGGGCAGGATCAGCTGGACCGTCCAGGCCGGCAAGGTCCCCAGCACCTGATCACCGAACTCGCGGGACTCGGCCACGAAGCGCCAGGATTGCCAGGCCAGGACGGCCGAAACGCCAGCGGCGAAGAGGTCCACCAGGGCCGCCGTCAGCCGTCGCCAGGCCGCCGGCAGGAACCGGGACAGCAGGTCGATGCGCAGGTGCACGTTATCGCGGCTGGCAGCAATGGCACCGAGCATTGCCGCCCAGAGGACCAGCAGCCGCAGGGCCTCGTCGGCCCAGGTGAGACCGCTGCCCAGGACGCCGCGCATGAACACCTGCGAGGCCGCCAGGGCGATCATCAGGAACAGGACGATGGCGAGAAGTGCGTTCTCGAGCCAGCGGCCCAGTCGCTCGGCACGGCCGGGAGCATCGCCCGCCGGGGTGCCGGACTCGTTCACGGCCGGTTGCCAGTCACCCGGGCCACGGGCCCGGACCTGCGAAAATCCTGCAGATGGCGCCGGACCTCGGCGAGCAGCTCCGCAGAAAAAGTGCCCTTGGTGGCCATGTCGTCCATCGCGGCCGACACGGCTGCCCGCCATTCCGGCACATCGGCCGCGTTCGGCTCCACGAACTTGAGGCCATTGGCCCTGAGTGCCTGCTCCGCCTTGGCGTTGTCAACGCGGTTCTGGGCATCGAGCCGCGCGTAGAGCGCCGACATCACTTCGCGGATCACGGCCTGGTCGGCAGCACTCACGGCCTGCAGGGCCCCCTTGTCGATGGCCAGGACGCCCAGCGTGTAGCTGAGCGGCAGGTTGGTCACGAACTTCGTCTTGGTGTACCACTGGAGGATGACGGCCCCGACGGGCGGCGTGGCCACGATGTCCAGGAGGCCGGTCTCCAGCCCGGTCAGCACATCCGTGATCGGCAATACGACGGGCGAAAGCCGCAGCGCCTGCATCGCCACGTAGCTGGTCTGATCGCCCTCCGGCACCCAGATCTTCTGCCCGCGCAGGTCGGCAAGGCCGGCAACCGGCTTGCCGGTCATGAAATACGCGAAACCGCCTCCCGCGAAGCCGTAGGACACGAAGCCCGCCTTCTCCAGCCCCGCGGTGAGCCTGGCGTCCATCTTCTGCCGGACGTAATCCACCTCCTCCTGGGAATTGAAGAGCATGGGCAGGCCGTAGATCAGGATGTCCGGGTAGCGCTCCTCGAGGCTGTTGGAGGTGAACACGCCGCCCTGGAGCTGGCCGATGCGGATCTTGCGCAGGACCTTCTTGTCGGTGCCCTGGATGCCACCGCCGTAGAACTTGATGTTGACCCGCCCGCCGGTGCGCTCCTTGATCTGCAGTCCGGCCGTGCGGAGATCCTTCATCCAGCTCGAACCCTCGGGCGCGACTGTGGCGAGCTTGAGATCCGTGGCAGGAACGGCGAGCGGCAGGCAGGCAAGCAGGATCAGTGCTGCCAGTCTCGGGGTGCAGGTATGCAGCTTCACCGGCGCATCCTCTCGTGGGTAGGGTGAGATCAGAAGTAGTCGTTCGCCGAAGCAAGGAGTTCCGATGCCTGCTTCTGCGCGAGGGTATTCAGGAGCGTGTAGCCCTCCTGCCGTGGATCGGCGGCGAGTACCCGCCTGAGAAGCGAGTCGTGCAGCTCCCGGTCGTAGACCAGCCGGGCATAGCTGCGGGCGAACTCGACCAGGACACTGAGATCCTGCCCGCCGGTCAGCTCGATGGCCTTTTCGAAGTAGGCGCGGCCCTGCTCGGGCTGGCCGCCGAGCGCCGCCGGGCGCAGCGTGTTCAGGATGCCCAGATACGAGTTCACCGTGCCGGCATCGGCTGGGTCGCCAATCACCAGCAGCCTCTTCAGCACCGCCTCGATGCGGGGCAGATCGGCCAGCGCCTGCCAGTCGTCGCTGTGGGTGCGGACGTAGGCGAGCGAGCCCACTGCCGCGCTGAACAGCGCACCGGACTGCGCGGGCTTCACCCGGTCGAGGCGGGCGGCCAGTTCAGGGATAGGGAACGCTCTCCAGGTCGCAGGTGGCAGGGCCTGCCGCGCAGGCGGCGCGAGCCCCGTAGGACCGGGCGCGGGCAGCGAGCGTGGCGGCCCGGGACGGGTCGGCCACGAAAACCACCGCGTAGGCGGCGTAGAGGCGCGCCGCCGCGCCAAGCACCGCCGGACTGGCATCCGGGCTCGGCGGCCAGGGAATCCAGCAACAGCAGATAGGCCGGCAGGCTCTCCCTGACGAGTTCGGGATCGTCCTGGTTGAGGATCGCTGTGGACAGGTTCCCCGCGAGATCGCCCGCGGCGGAACTCGCCAGGCTGCTGCAGCCGCCGAGGGCGCCGCCCAGCGCCGCGATGACCGTCGCAATGCCAGCCAGCCGCAGCACTAGCGTGCATCCCCGATGGACAGGCAGACGGGCCACTGCCCTCTCGCGGCGAATCAGACCTTCTCGCGAATCCGGGCCGACTTGCCGCTGCGGTCGCGCAGGAAGTAGAGCTTGGCGCGACGCACGTCACCGCGACGCTTCACCTTGATCTCGGCAACGGTGGGGCTGTGCAGTGGAAACACGCGCTCCACGCCCTCGCCGTGCGAGACCTTGCGGACGGTGAACGACGAGTTCAGGCCGCGGTTCCGGCGCGCGACGACCACTCCCTCGTAGGCCTGGAGCCGCTCGCGATTTCCTTCCTTGACCCGCACCTGGACCACGACGGTGTCACCCGGCGCAAAGTCAGGAACGTCGCTCTTGAGGGCCTCGGCTTCGAGCTTTTCGATGATGTTTGCCATGCTGGTAATCCCAATGTCAGTAGCTTGAATAGTTGTCGTCTGTTAGTCCTGCAGCCAGTCCTCACCCGGTCGGGGGCGCGGCCGGCTGCTCTGCGCGAAACTCATCCAGCAACCGGCGATCCTCGTCGCTCAGTTCCCGGTCGCCGAGCAGGTCGGGACGCCGGAGGCTCGTGCGGCCCAGAGCCTGTTTCCGCCGCCACCGCCGTATCGCCTCGTGATTGCCCTCGATCAGCACCTGCGGCACGGGCCGCCCGTGGGCGACCTCCGGCCGGGTGTAGTGCGGGTGGTCCAGCAACCCCTCGGCAAACGATTCCTGCTCCGCCGATTGCTCGTCGCCCAGCACACCGGGAAGCAGCCTCAGCGTGGCATCGAGCACGGCCATGGCCGCGATCTCCCCACCACTCATCACGAAGTCGCCGACCGAAATCTCCTCGCCGCCGGCAATCTCGATCAGGCGTTCGTCAAAGCCCTCATAACGGCCCGCCACCAGCACCAGTCCCGGCAGAGCGGCATAGCGCCGGGCTGTCGCCTGGTCGAAGGGCCTGCCCTGCGGACTCAGGAACACGACGGGACTGCCTTCCGGGACCTGCCCCCGTGCGGCGATTATCGCCGTGGCGAAGGGTTCGACCCGGATGACCATGCCGGGCCCACCGCCATAGGGCCGGTCGTCCACCGTGCCATGCACGTCCGTGGCAAAGTCCCGCGGGTCAACCGGGATGACCCGGGCGAGATTCCGCCGGATCGCCCGTCCAACCACCCCGAACTGCGCCACCGGCGCAAGCATCTCGGGAAACAGCGAAACCACCGCCACGTCCACGTCTGGATCCTCAAGGCTCAGTCAGGCCGTGGTCCAGGATTCAGAATTCCGGATCCCAGTCCACGGTAATCACGCGCTGATCGCCATCCACCGCCCGCACCACGCTGCCGTAGAGGAACGGAATCAGGTGTCTCGCGGCACCGGCGACGACCATCACGTCGTTGGCCCCGGTTTCGAACAAGTGATCAACGAAACCAAGGCTCACTCCAGACTGGGTCCGAACCTCCATGCCCTGAAGGTCGACCCAGAAAAACTCGCCGGGCAGCCCTGACTCCGCTGCTTCTCCACGCAGCGCTGGACCCAGTACCGCCCGGTCCACTTCAATCTCGGCGCCAATCAGCGCGGCGGCGGCATCCCGGTCGTTGATGCCTGCGAGCTGCGCCACTACCCCGTCACCTTGCGCCTGGCCCGCAAGCACCTCTCTGGTCGATTCCTTGCCATCCTGCCTCAGGAACCAGGGGCTGTACCGCACTACGTTTACGCGCGGCGAGGTGTAGGAGTAGATCTTGACCCAGCCGCGTACTCCGAACACTCCGGAGATGCGGCCTATACCGACGCGCTTGCTCAGTGGCGGCTGTTCAGGTGCGTCCGTTGGGGCAGCGCCATCAGGCCGCCTGCGCGGGGGCCTGCTGACGGAAATCCTTCACCAGCGAGGCGACCCGGTCGGATGCCTGGGCACCCACGCCGAGCCAGTATTCATAACGTCCGAGATCAATCCGCAACCGCTCTTCCGACGCGGTGGCGAATGGACTGAAAAAACCAAGGCGCTCGATGTAGCGGCCATCTCGGGCACGCCGCGAGTCGCTGACGGCGAGGTGATAGAAGGGCCGCCCCTTGGCGCCTCCGCGGGACAGACGGATAGTAACCATCGCTTTTAAGCTTCCTTATGCCAGTTCTGGATCGGTGGGACCCGATTAACCGCCGAATATTACTCGAAAAATGGCTCAATGGCACCGTTGTCGGGGCTATCGGGGCAGCCCCGGGAAGCCCCGCATCAGCTTCCGAAACCCGCCCTGCCCCATCTTCTTCATCATTTTCTGCATCTGGGCGTGCTGCTTCAGGAGGCGGTTGACCTCCTGGACGGGCAGGCCCGCCCCGCCCGCGATCCGGCGCCGGCGCGAGCCGTCGACGATGGCGGGGCGCCGGCGCTCCCGGGGCGTCATGGAGTCGATCAGGGCGATCTGGCGCCGCAGCATCCGCGGATCGATCTGGCCGGCCAGCTTCCCGGCCGACATTCCACCGGGCAGGGGCAGCTTCTCGAGGAGACTTTCGACGCCCCCCATCCCGGCGATCTGCTGGAGCTGGGCCCGCAGGTCGTTCAGATCGAACTGCTTGCCGGTGGCCACCTTCTCCGCCAGCCGGGCCGCCGAATCGTGGTCGGCCTTGCGCTGGACCTCCTCGACCAGGGAGAGCACGTCGCCCATGCCGAGGATGCGGGAGGCCATGCGGTCCGGGTAGAACGGCTCCAGCTCGGTCACGGCTTCGCCACTGCCGAGGAACTTGATCGGCTGGCCCGTCACCGTCTTCACGGACAGCGCCGCCCCGCCGCGGGCGTCGCCATCGGCCTTGGTCAGGATGACGCCGGTGAGCGGCAGGGCATCGGCGAAGGCCCGGGCCGCATTCACCGCGTCCTGCCCGGCCATGCTGTCGACGACGAAGAGTGTTTCGACCGGATCGACCTTGCCGCGCATCGCGCGCAGCTCGTCGAGGAGTTCGACATCGAGCCTGCTGCGGCCTGCGGTGTCGACGATGAGGACTTCCAGCTGGTCCCGGCGCGCCTCCGCCAGCGCGCGCTCGGCAATGCCAATGGGCCCAAGGCTCACGTCACTCGGCCAGGAAGGGCACTGCAATGGAACTTGCCAGCCGCTCCAGCTGCAGGATTGCGGCGGGCCGCTGCGTGTCCGTGCTCACCAGGCCCACGCGCTTGCCCAGCCGCTCGCGAATGAACAGCGCAAGTTTGGCCGCCGTCGTGGTCTTGCCGGCGCCCTGGAGACCGGCAAGCAGGATTACCGCCGGCGGCTGGTGCCGGAGGTTAAGCTCGGCCACACCATCGCCGAGCGTCCGGGTCAGCTCTTCGTGGATGATCCTGACGAACACCTGCCCCGGCGTCAGGCTGCGCAGGACGTCCGCGCCCAACGCCCGCTCTCTCACCAGCTCGACGAAGTCGCGGACCACGGGCAACGCCACGTCGGCCTCGATGAGCGCACGCCGGACGTCCCTGACGGCGTCCTGGATGTTCTCCTCCGTCAGGCGGCCGCGGCCACGGACCTGATCGAGAACGCCGCGAAGGCGGTCACTCAGGGTATTGAACATCGTAATGAATCCCGTTGCTTCCGGTGGCACCGGCCTGTCGCCAATTGTATGCCGCGAGACCGCCGCGAGTCCCCGGTGTCGGCCCCGGGTGCGTGCCTTGACAGTTCTGGCTCACGTTGGTCACGATGAACCCCTGATTACCCGCATCCGGGGTCCTTCAAACTTGGCTGGTGAACTCTCCGCGGGCCCATTGCTCGGGCTGCTGCTGCTTCTGCTGCTGATCTCGGCGTTTTTTTCCGGATCCGAAACCGCCCTCCTGACCCTCAATCGCTACCGGCTGCGCCACCGGGCCCGCCAGGGGCACCTGGGCGCCCGGCTGGCCGAAAAGCTGCTGACCCGCCCCGACCGGCTGATTTCCCTCATCCTCATCGGCAGCAACATCGCCAATACCCTGGCCACGTCGCTCGTCACGCTGGCCGCGCTCAGGATCGGTGGCCCGGGCGGGGTGGCAGTGGCCAGCATCGGCCTCGCCTTCGTCATCATGGTATTCACCGACGTCATGCCGAAGACCGTGGGTGCACTGCGCTCGGAGCAGCTTGGCCTGCCAGCGGCAGTGGTCTACTACGTCCTGCTCAAGGTCACCCTGCCAGTCGTCTGGTTCGTCACGGCGATCTCCAACGGCCTGCTCAGGCTGTTCGGCGTGCGCGGCGACCAGACGACGCACGCACAACCTGACGCTCGACGAGCTGCGCACGATCGTCACCGACGCGGGCGCACTCCTCCCCCGCCGCCGGCAGCGCATGCTCATGTCGATCCTCGAACTCGAGGACATGAGCGTGGACGAGATGATGATCCCGGACAACGAACTCGTGGGCATCGACCTCGATGACGACTGGCAGACCATCGTCGACACGATCACCCGCTCGCCTCACAGCCGGCTGCCGGTATATCGCGGGAACATCGAGAACCTGGCAGGACTGCTCCACGTTCGCTCGCTGGTCGGGGTGATGGCAGGCCCCCTCGACCAGGCGGCCATTGAAGCCCTCATGGTCGAGCCCTTCTTCGTACCCGAAGGCACGTCGGTCCACGGCCTGCTCGGGCAGTTCCACCGATCCGGCCAGCGCACGGCATTCGTCGTCGACGAGTACGGCGACATCCAGGGCATGGTTACGATCGACGACATCCTCGAGGAGATCCTGGGAGAGTTCTCCACGTCAACCGAAGCCGCCGAGGCGGACGTCCGCAAGGATCCCTCCACCGACGCCTGGATCATCAATGCCGGCATCAACTTGCGGGCCCTCAATCGCATGATGCACTGGCGGCTGCCGACCGATGGACCGACCACGCTGAACGGGCTGATCCTGGAGCAACTCGAGACGATCCCGGAAACAGGCGCGGTCCTCGTGCTGAATGGCTACGCGGTGGAGATCCTGGCCACGGGCGAGAACGCGGTGAGTAGCGTGCGCATCACGCCTCCAGGGCCGGCAACATCGTCATGATGTCCCGCAGGTGGTCAGCGGTGGTGATGGCCAGTCCCTCGATCGGCTGCTTGGGCGCATTGGCCCGCGGAATGACGGCGCGCGTGAAGCCCACCTTGGCCGCCTCGCGCAGGCGCTCCTCCCCGTAGGCCACGGGGCGTATCTCACCAGCGAGGCCGACCTCGCCGAACACCACCAGGCCCCGGGGCAGCGGCCGGTCCCGGATGCTTGATATCGTTGCCAGCAGCGCTGCCAGGTCGGCAGCCGGCTCCATGATGCGCACGCCGCCAACCACGTTGACGAACACGTCGTTCGTGTGGGTCGCTATCCCCGCGTGCCGGTGCAGGGCTGCGAGCAGCAGCGTGAGCCGGTTCTGCTCGAGCCCGATGGCCACGCGCCGCGGTGGTCCGCCGCTACCCTGGTCGGCAAGAGCCTGGACCTCGACGAGCAGCGGCCGGCTGCCCTGGTGCACTGCCGTCACCACGCTCCCGGGAACCGGCTCGCCTCGCTGGGAGACGAACAGCGCCGACGGGTTGCGCACCTCCCGGATGCCGCCCTCGGACATCACGAAGATGCCGAGTTCGTTGGCGGCGCCGAAGCGGTTCTTCACGGCGCGCAGCACGCGGTACCTGCTGCCCACCTCGCTCTCGAAGTAGAGGACGACATCCACCATGTGCTCCAGCAGGCGCGGACCGGCGATCTGCCCGTCCTTGGTGACGTGGCCGACGAGGATCACGGCAATGCCCGACTGCTTGGCGAGGCGCACCAGGAGGCCGGCGCACGTCCGCAGCTGATTTGGCGAACCGGGTGTCGATGGCAGCAGGTCCGTGGCCATCGTCTGGATGGAATCCACGATGACGCAACCGGGCCTCGTGGCCTGGACCGCGGCCAGCACGTCCTCCACCCGCGTCGTGGCAATGGCGGCCACCGCGCCCAGATCGGCGTCGAGTCGCTGCCCGCGCAGGCTGATCTGCTGGAGCGATTCCTCGCCGCTCGCATAGAGGGTTCCACCCGGGGTCCTGAGACGCGTCGCTGCCTGGAGCAACAGGGTGGATTTGCCGATTCCCGGGTCGCCACCGAGAAGCACGACCGAGCCCGGCACCAGGCCGCCGCCCAGGGTGCGATCGAGCTCGGTCATGCCGGTGGAGACCCGGGAGACCGACTCGGTGCCCACGTCGGCGAGGCGCCGGACGGGGGGTGCAGCGCCGTTCGACGCCGGGCTTTGCGGCGCGACGACTGACGGTTCCAGAGAGTTCCACGCGCCGCAGGCGGGGCACTGCCCCTGCCACTTCGGGGCGGTCGCGCCGCACGCGCTGCAAACGAAGGTCTTGTGGGCTCTGGCCATTGGGTCCCCAGGGTTCAGCCGGCGTGCATTGTGGGCCGTCGATCGCCCCGTTTCGAGACGGAAAACCCGGCCATGAGGGCCAAAACCACCACTCAGTTCTCAACCCGGTCCGGCTGATCCGCATACTATTTTGTTATGTTCATCCGGGACAGTCAGGGAACCGGCCTGCCCAGCGAGGCCGCCCAGGCCGGGCTGTGCGCCGTGCTGGCCCTGTTCTTTGCGCTGGGCGGCGACCGGCTGGTCGGCATCGAGCGCGGCTTCTATGACCTGTGCCAGCGGCTCTCCGCCACCGCGGCCGAGGCACCGGTGGTCATCGTCCAGCCCAGTGCGGGCGCCGCCGACCTCTGGTCCCTGCCCCGCCTCGACAGGCTCATCGCCAGCGTCCGGGCGGCCGGTGCCAGGGCCATCATTCCCGCCACACCAGCGCCCCTGCTGGCCACCACGGACGAGGTTGGCCGCTTGCAGTCGTTGCTCCGCCTCGAGCAACGGGGCGGCGCACTGGCGAACAGCGCCGAGCCCGGGCTGCTCCAGCGCCAGCTTGCGGAAGCCGAGGACCGCCTGGCGCAGGAACAGCGCACGGCGGCTGCCATCAGGACGGCTGCCATCGTGGTTCTCGGCCTGGCGACGACCGAGTACCGCCCCGGACTGCCAGCGGCAAGCGGCCCCTGCAGCCAGCGGGTCGCCGCGGCGAGCGCCCTCTTCGCGGTCCCCGATGGTGCCAGGCCAGCGACGGCGGCTCTGGTTCCAGCGGCGACGGTGCTCTGCGACGCAGCCGCTGCGATCGGCCACGTGGCACTTCTGACCGACCGCGACGGGGTGGTCCGGCGGGCAGCGCCTGTGCTCACGACGGAAGCCGGCGCCGTGCCCTCGAGCGCGCTGGCCGCTATCCGGCTGGCGGGCGATGAGCCTCGCCGGAAGGGCAATTTCGCCCGCTTCTACTCGTCCGCTGCGGACCCGCTGGGGTTTCCGGTCATCACGGCTGACGACGTCCTCGCCGGGCGTACTGCCGGTGCATTGCGCGACCGCTACGTCGTCATCGGCAGCCCGGAGGCGAACACGACGCACAGCGTGCGCACTCCGCTGGGCGACCACTCCGGGACCGCCGTGCTGATCGCGACGGACGTGGCCAACTACCTGTCGGGTGACCAGATCAGGCGGCCTGGCTGGGCCCTCTGGCTGGAAATCGGCCTCGCCCTTCTGCTGGCTGTCGGTGCCGTGCTCAGTGGTCGCCTGAGCTTGCCGGTAGCGGCCGTCGCCGCCGTCGCCGGCATGGTGGTGCTGCTCCTGGCGGAGTACGTCCTCGTCGCCATGGCAGGCCTGTGGCTCCACCTGGCCGGCCTGGCCCTCTTCTGCCTTACCGGCGTCGCCCTTCTGCAATTTGCCGTGCAGCTCTCCCGCCAGTCCCGCACGGCGTCGGCCGGTGGCGCCGGGACACGGGGAATCAGCGCTGCAGGCCCCGGCGAGGAACTGGATCTCGGCTTCTCCGTCCTCCGGCAACAGCCGACGACCGAGCGCACCAAGGCCCAACTCTACGAACTTGCCATGGAACACGGCAAGAAGCGCGACTACGCCCGGGCCGAGCGGGTCTTCCGGCACCTTGCTGCCCGCGACCCGGGCTATCGGGATGTGGCGGCGAAGCTGGAGAAACTGTCGGGAGCGCGGGGCGTTGCTCCCCAGAAGGCGGCGACGCGCAGCACCGGGCCCGCCCCCGGCCCCGAACCGGCGGCCGTTTCCCCGGCGGGGCGGACGCTGGGACGCTACGAACTGGAGCGGGTCATAGGGCGCGGCGCGATGGCGACCGTGTACCTGGGCAGGGACCCCACGATCAATCGCCGGGTGGCGATCAAGACGCTGCCTCTTGCCGAGGAGTTTGCCGACAACGACCTGGCCACGGCCCGCTCGCACTTCCTGCGGGAAGCCGAGTCGGCGGGACGCCTCAATCACCCCTACATCATCTCGATTCATGATGCCGGCGAGGACCATCACGTCGCCTACCTGGCCATGGAGTACTTCGAAGGCAAGCCGCTCAGCCACTATGCCCAGCTGGGCCGGCTGTTGCCGCCAAAGGTGGTCTTCGAGCTGATGGCGCGGGCCGCCGAGGCCCTGCACTATGCCCACAGCCAGAACGTGGTCCACCGGGACGTCAAGCCGGCCAATCTCATGTACGACATCACGTCGGACCGCCTCAAGCTGACGGACTTCGGGATCGCCCGGCTGACCGACTCCAGCCGCACGCGCACCGGCATCATCCTTGGGACCCCGTCCTACATGTCGCCGGAACAGCTCTCGGCCAGCAAGGTTTCCGGTCAGACCGACCTCTACTCCCTGGGCGTCACGATGTACCACCTGCTGACCGGCGCGCCGCCGTTCCAGGCCGACTCCATTCCACGACTGATGGACAAGATCGTTCACCAGAAGCACCGGCCGGTCTCCGACATCCGCGATGACGTGCCGGCCGGCGTGGACGTGATCCTGGACCGGGCCCTGGCCAAGAACCCGGCGGACCGGTACGACAGCGGCAAGGCCATGGCATTGGCCCTGCGGGAATGTTGTAGTACGTTCCCGTCGGACATCGTATGAGCCTGCGCACCAAATTCAACAACGTCCAGCTCTCTGACACCGGCAGGGTCAGGGAGCACAACGAGGATGCCGTTGGCACCAACGGCGATGCCGGCCTCCTCGTGCTCGCCGATGGCATGGGCGGCTACAACGCGGGCGAAGTCGCCAGCGGGATAGCGGTCCGGACCGTGATGGAACTCGTGCCGCCGGCCTGCGAACGGGAGGCGCGGAACGCCACGGACCCCGATACCAGCCTGATGCGCCAGACGATCATCCTGCGGGATGCCATCGCCCGGGCCAACCGGGTGATTCACCAGACGGCCCAGATGCAGCCCCAGTGCGAGGGGATGGGCACCACCATCGTGGCCTGCCTGTTCTACGACAATCGCGTCTCCATCGCCCACGTGGGTGACTCCCGGCTCTACCGGTTCCGGCGCAACCGGTTCGAGCAGCTGACGATGGACCACTCGCTGCTGCAGGAACTGGTCGACAGGGGCTTCTACTCCCAGGAGGAAGCTGCCCGGTCCACCAACCGCAACTACGTCACCCGGGCCCTCGGGGTCGAGGCCACGGTGCAGGTGGAAGTCCAGGAACTGGAGGTCCAGGAGGGGGATGTCTACCTGCTCTGCTCGGACGGCCTGCCCGACATGGTCGAGGACGAAGATATTCACTTAACGATCAGCACTTTTAGTGCTAATCTTCAAATGGTAGGTCAACAGCTGATCCAGCTCAGTAATGACCATGGGGGCAAGGACAATGTCTCGGTCATCCTCTCGCAGGTCGTTGAGCCTTTTCCGGCCAAGACCAGCGTCTTCGCCCAGTTTCGGCGCATGTTTCAATAAGCCCATCTTTCAATAGATCTGAGCAGGCAACCCGGTCATGGCACGACTCATTCTGAGCCTCGACGGACAGGTTCTCGCCGAATACAACATGTCCAAGGAGCGGTACACGGTAGGCCGCCTCCCGGACAATGACATTCGGATCGACAACCCGACGGTCAGCGGCCACCATTCCCTGGTCATCAATATCCTCAATGACTCCTTCCTCGAGGACCTGAACAGCACCAACGGCACCTACGTCAATGGTCGCCTGATCAAGAAGCACGCCCTGCAGAACGGGGACGTGGTCACCGTGGGTCGGCACCAGTTGCGCTTCGTCGACGGCTCGGCCGACGAGGAAGACGAATTTGCCAGCACGATGGTCATCGAGCGCCAGGTCGGCGGCGCCGAGGCTCTGGCGAAGGCCGCCGCCGTCTCTGCCGGCCTGAATGGAGGCCTGAACGGCGGCCAGAGTCCGACTGCCGGCAGCGGGTCCAGTTCACCCGCTGCAGGTCGGCCTGCGGGCGCCGAGCCGGCGGCGAAGCCGCTGGCCATGGCCAAGGTCCAGGTCCTCAACGGCTCCTTCGCTGGCCGTGAAATCACGCTCAACAAGGCCCTGACGACGCTCGGGCGGCCCGGATCCCAGGTCGTTGCGATTACCCGGCGCGCCGACGGTTACCACCTCGTGCAGGTGGAGAACAAGACGGAGAACCAGCCGCCCAAGCTGAACGGGCAGGCCCTGGGTCCCCAGGCTCAGAGGCTCACGGACAACGACGTGATCGAGATCATCGGCATCAAGATGGGATTCTTCCTCACCTAGACCGGGGTTGGGGCCGGAGCCGGGGCCGATGCGGGCAGGGCCGGCGTTGTGATGCCATCCACCCGGACGGCCACGCGACGGTTGATGCCGGTCATGAGCGTCCACGGGATGGTCCGGGCGGCGCCCGCCACGTCCTCCACCGTCGGGCCGTCCCCCCAGAGCACCACCCGGTCGCCGGCCCTCGCGCCTGGCACGTCGGTGAGATCGATCGTCAGCATGTCCATCGACACGCGCCCGACGATGGGCGCAAGGCAGTCGCGTACGCCCACCGGCGTGCCCGCGCCCACGTGCCAGGGATAGCCGTCCGCGTAACCCGCCGCCGCCACGCCCAGCACGCTGTCCCGCGGGGCGACCCAGTGCCCGCCATACCCCACTCGCCGGCCCTTCTTCACCGGCTTCACCGAGATGAGGCGTGTCTCGAAGGACATTGCCGGGCGCAGGCCGAGGTCGGGCGCCGGGCGACCCCGCAGCGGCGACGCCCCGAACAGCATGAGGCCCGGGCGAACCCAGTTGCTGCCGGAATACCGCAACACGCCTCCGCTGCGCAGGGTATCGGGCCACTGGAGGATCGCAGCGGAGTTGGCGATGCTCACATCACCATCCCAATTGCCCAGCAACGTGCTGAAGGTCTGCAGCTGTTCCGTCGTCTCGGGGTCGGTGTGATCATCGGCACACGCAAGGTGCGTCATCAGCGTCAGCGAGCGGACCGCCGCCGAACCACGCAGGCGCTCCACGACCCGGGAAAATGACGCGGGATCGATGCCGAGCCGGCCCATGCCGGTGTCGACCTTGAGCCAGCAGGCCATGGGGTCGTTCACGACCGAAGCCTCCAGCAGCGCCACCTGCTGGTCCGAGTGGACGACCACGTCGAGCGCGAACTCGGCAGCCGTGCGCACCTCTCCCGCCGAGATGCACCCGCCCAGGATGACGAGGCGCGTGCGAATACCGGCCTCGCGCAGCTGGACAGCTTCCTCGATCCGGGCGACCGCAAACGCGTCGGCATCCGGGAGAATGCGCGCGACCTGCACGAGGCCATGACCGTAGGCATTGGCCTTGATGACCGCGAGCACCGGACAGCCCGGCGCCAGTTCCCGGACCCGGTCGAGGTTGCTGCGGAGCGCTGCGGGCCGGATGACCGCGACAGCGGCTGGGGTCACTGAAAGCCCTCGATCTCGGGCGCGTAGTTCTCGAACTTGGTGAACTTGCCGAGAAAGGTGAGCGGAAACTCGCCCGTGGGGCCATTTCTCTGCTTCGCCACGTTGATGTCGGCAATGCCCTTCCGCGGACTGTCGTGGTTGTAGACCTCGTCGCGGTAGATGAACAGGATGAGGTCGGCGTCCTGCTCGATGGCGCCGGACTCCCGGAGGTCGGACATCACGGGCTTCTTGTCGGTGCGCGACTCGACGCTGCGATTCAGCTGGGACAAGGCGATCACCGGCACGCGCAGTTCGCGGGCCAGACCCTTGAGCGACCGTGAGATCTCGGAGATCTCCGTGGCCCGGTTCTCTGCCGTGCCCGCCACGCGCATCAACTGCAGGTAGTCGACGACGATCAGGTCCAGTCCGCGCTCACGCTGCAGGCGACGTGCCCTCGCACGGACCTCGGTCGGCGTCATGGACGGCGTGTCGTCGATGTAGATCGGGGCCTCGGCCATCTGCTGGATGGCGCCGTGAATTCGCGGCCAGTCGTCGTCGCCGAAGCGCCCGTTACGCAGGTGCGACTGGTCCACGCGCCCGAGCGACGCGACCATGCGGAAGGCCAGTTGCTCGACGGACATTTCCATGCTGAAGACGGCGGCCGACTTGCCCGCCCCCAGCGCGGCGTTCTCCGCGATGTTCAGTGCGAGCGTGGTTTTGCCCATGGACGGGCGGCCCGCAATGATGATGAGGTCGCCGCCCTGCAGCCCCGAGGTGTACTCGTCGAGGCGCGTGAAGCCGGTGGGCAGGCCGGTCAGCGCGCCCTGGGACTGGTGCAGGGAGTCGAGGCGGTCGATCGTGGACTTGAGGACTTCGTTGAGGCGCACGAAACCAGAGCCGCGGCGCTGGCCCCGCTCGGCGATCTCGAAGACACGGCGTTCGGCTTCGTCGACGAGCTCGGCGATCGGCCGGCCCTCCGGGCGGTAGGCCGACGAGGCGATCTCATTGCCAACCTCGATGAGGCGACGCAGGAGCGCCCGCTCGCGGATGATGCGCGCGTAGTAGGTGACGTTGGCCGCGCTGGGCGTATCCGTGACCAGGTCACCGAGATAGGCCGCCCCGCCGGCGTCCGCGAGTTCGCCGCGGGAGGCGAGGTACTCGCCGAGGGTGACGGGATCGGCGGGCTGGCTGCGCTCGGCCAGGCCCTCGATGGCACCGAAGATCAGGCGATGGTCGGGACGGAAGAAGTCCGGCGCGGAAACCAGGTCTGCGATGCGGTCCCAGCTGCTGTTATCGAGCATCAGGCCGCCAAGCAGGGCCTGCTCGGCCTGGTTCGAGCTTGGCGGCGCGGGCACATCAGCCAGCGACCCGGCGTCGCGGCGCGGCCCGGGTATTGCCATGCTCAGACTGCTCCTGGTCGGGCCGGGCCTGGGATCGAAACCAGGCCTACGCGGCCTGGCCGCCGTCGTCCTCGCCAACCACCGTGATATTGATGACGGCGTTTACGTCGCTGTGCAGGTGGAGTTCGATCGAATGCTCGCCGAGGGTGCGGATGGGGCCATCCGGCAGCCGGATCTCGCTGCGCTTCACGGGCACGCCAGCGGCGGTGCAGGCCTCCGCGATGTCAGCAGTGCCGAGCGAACCGAACAGCTTGCCCTCGGTGCCGGCCTTGGCAGACAGGCGCAGCGTCAGCTTGCCGGCGCTGGCAGCCCGCTGCCGGGCGGCGTCGAGTTCAGCCGCTTCCTTCACCTCGAGTTCGGCGCGACGTGCTTCGAACACCGCGACATTGGCCTGCGTCGCCAGCGTGGCCTTGCCACGGGGAAGCAGGAAGTTGCGGCCATAACCGGAACGGACCTTGACCCGGTCGCCAATGTTGCCGAGGTTGTCGACCTTTTCGAGGAGAATCACGTCCATGGTTACGATCTCTTGGGTTGCGTCTTTAACGGAAGTCCGGCGACCCCCGATGGGGCCGCGTATTAAACCACATTCGACCGTCGCCGGCGCAGGGCGAACCCGTTGTCGGCGATGCCCGCCAGGGCCAGCCCCAGCAGCAGCAGCCCTGCCCACGGCGCCCCCAGCAGCAGCGGCGCGTAGAGCACCAGGGGCCAGATCCGCGGCCAGCGCCATGCGTCCGCCGTCCAGTGCACGACGGCCAGGCCCTGGGCGGCAAAACCGGTGGCCAGAACCAGCAGCAGACCGCCGCCCAGGCTCACGAAGCCAGCAGCGAGCAGCAGCAACGCAAGGGCTGCCACCAGCGACAGCACGCGGCCGAGCCGCAGTTCCAGAAACTTCCGGCGCCAGTCACCCGCCTCGGTCTCCCGGTCCAGCCACAGACCCAGCATCAGGGCCAGGATCAGCGTGGACAGCAGGCTGGCACCGATGACGCCGTGCATCAGGGCCGCGACCGTGGCCAGCCAGCCGGGCGGCAAGCCGTCCACCTGGGGAAGGCCGGCGGCCTGGATCAGGGCCTGCAGCACCGGTTGCCAATAGGCCCGGGCATCCGGAATGGCCAGGCCGGCCAGGATCACGCCGACCAGCCCGCCAGCGACCAGTGACTGCACGGCCAGGTCCACCGAGCCGTAGCGCCGGAGCAGCGCTCCGCCCAGGAGACTGCCGCCCCACAAGGCCCCCGCGCCCAGAGCGGTCGCACCGGGCGAAGGAGCGCCGGACTCGCCACTCGTGAGCACAACGAGGGCCCCGAGTATGACCAGCGCCGCCGCGACGTCGATGGCGGCGCTGCGCCAGCCGGCGGCGCGGGCCGTCATGACGACGATGGCGGCACTGACGACGTTCGTCAGGGGCAGCAGGAACATGAAGACGACCGTCGCTATGCGCGGCAGGCGATGGCCCCGGAGCCACCGGGCGACTGCGCTCACGAGCGCCTGCCCTCTGCCAGGAGGCTTGCCGGCCGGCTTCTGGAGCGGACGGCCGTCAGGTTCTCAGTGCTTGTCAGTGTAGGGCAGCAACGCCAGAAAGCGGGCCCGCTTGACGGCCGTCGACAGCTGGCGCTGGTAGCGGGCCTTCGTCCCGGTGATCCGGCTCGGCACGATCTTGCCGGTTTCGGTGACGTAGGCGCGCAGCGTCTCGAGATCCTTGTAGTCGATCTCCTTGACGCCCTCGGCGGTGAACTTGCAGAACTTGCGGCGGCGAAAATACTTGCTCATGACTCGGCTGTCCTCGATTCGTTGGGGCCTGGTTTCGGGCTGGAAGGGCGCTAGACGGCCGCGCTGTCGACATCCGGCGCATCGCCGTCGTCGCCGCGGCCCCGGGCCGGACCATCGCCACCGTCATCAGGCCGCCCGAGGACCGGGCGACTCCCATCGTCCGCCGACTTCACCAGGGGCGACGCTTCGCTCACGGCATCGTCCCGGCCCATGACCAGGTGGCGCAGAACCGCGTCGCTGAAGCGGAAGGCGCCCACCAGCTCCGTCAGGGTGGCCTGGTCGCACTCCACGTTCATCAGGACGTAGTGGGCCTTGTGGACCTTGTTGATCGAATGGGCCAGCTGGCGCCGCCCCCAGTCCTCGAGCCGGTGAACCTGCCCGCCCCCGGTCGTGATCATGGCGCGATAACGCTCGACCATGGCCGGGACCTGTTCGCTCTGATCAGGGTGAACGAGAAAGACGATCTCGTAATGACGCATTCGGCTGCTCCTTGTGGATTAAAGCCACCCATCCCGGTTGCCACGTCCGGACGGGGAGTCCGGGAGGCGGGCCGGTCGGTGTGGCAAGGACCGCGCGCGGGGTAAACCCCGGCTGCGGGACGCGCATGCTACCGGACGGGGCGGGTCCCGGGCAACCGGCCTCCGTCGGGGCCTCCCGGGGCGGGGACCGCCGCCGAGCGCTGGCGCAGGCACTCATACAGGCAGATTCCGGCTGCCACGGCCACATTGAGGCTGCTGACCGTACCCCGCATCGGCAGGCTCACCCGATGGTCACAGCGCTCGCTGGTGAGGCGCCGGAGGCCCTCCCCCTCGGCACCCAGCACCAGCGCGATGCCGGTGGTCAGGTCCACGTCGTAGAGGGACGTCCCGGCGGCATCGTCCGTGCCGACGATCCACAAGCCCTGACTTTTCATCGCTTCCAGGAAGCGCACCAGGTTGCTGACCTGGACGATCGGCACGGCCTCGGCTGCCCCGGCCGCCACCTTGCTGACGACGGGGGTGATGTCCACATTCCGGTGCCGCGCCACCACGACGAGGTGGGCGCCGGCCGCGTCGGCTGTCCGCAGGCACGCACCGAAGTTGCGGGGGTCCTGGACGCCGTCGAGCGCGAGAACGAGCGGCTTTGGCACGCGGGCCAGCAGGTCCCGGGCGGCGCCCTCCGACAGCGGCCCCGCTTCCATCACCAGCGCGGCAACTCCCTGGTGCTTCGTCGTGCCCGTGAGCCTGGCGAGTTCCTCGGCCGAAACGCTCATCACGCGCCCGGCCTTGCCGAGGACGTCGGCCAGTCGCGCACGGCGCTCCTCGCCCAGGTCGGACTGCAGGTAGAGGCGCTCCACGGCGTCAGGCCGCGCGAGCAGGAGCTGCCGCACCGGGTGAATCCCGTAAACCAGACGCTGGTTCATGGCCACGTCTATCGCCGGCGCCGGCGGCCCCGCTCGGGACCCGCTCCCTTCTGTCGCGCCGGACCCCCGCTGCCGGGCTGGCCATCGCTGCCGCCGTCCAGCGTCAGGTCGATCTTCGCCTCGTCCGGATCGACGCGCACGACCCGCACCCGCACGTCGTCGCCCAGCCGGAACGCGCGGCCCGTCCGCTCGCCCTTCAGTCCGCGGCCACCCGCCTCCAGGTGGTAGTAGTCGCTGGGCAGGCTCGTGACGTGAATCAGGCCGTCGACGAGCAGGTCGCGCAGCATCACGAAGAGCCCGAAGTGCGTCACGCCGGTGATCACGCCATCCAGCGTGGCGCCGACGTGCTCCTGCATGAAGAGGCACTTGCAGCGGGCCTCCACGTAGCGGGTCGCCTCGTCCGCCCGCCGCTCCTGCACCGAGGTGATGGTGCCCAGCTGCTCCGCGGCCGGAACGTCGACCGGGAACGCCGCCGGCTTTCCGCCGTCGAGGAGGTGGCCGATGCCCCGGTGCACCAGCAGGTCCGGATAGCGGCGGATCGGGGACGTGAAGTGGGCGTAGCAGTTCAGGGCCAGCCCGAAATGGCCGTTGTTGGCGGGCTGGTAGACGGCCTGCTTCATGCTGCGCAGCACGGCGGTCGCCAGCATTGGAAAGTCGGGCCGGTCGCTGATCTGCCTGAGAACCCGGTTGATCTCCTTCGGCTTCGTCCCGGCCGTGTCGGCGATCGGGATGCCGAGGCCCTGGAACAGCAGGCGAAGCTCCTCGAGCTTGTCGCCCTCGGGGCCGGCGTGGACCCGGTAGAGGGTCGTCAGCTTGTGCCTCCGCAGGTAGCGGGCCGCCTCCACGTTGGCGGCGATCATGCATTCCTCGATCAGGCGGTGAGCGTCATTCCGCAGGCGCGAAACGACGCCGGCAATGGCTCCCGAGGCATCCAGCCGGATCTTGATCTCGGGCAGATCCAGGTCGAGGGCCCCGCGCCGCTCCCGGGCCTGGCGCAGGCACGCATAGACGCGGTAGAGATTACCGATGACGGGTTTCGCCGCCTCCGGCACCCGCGCCTGCAACTCGCCACGCTGGTGCTGGTCAACGGCGTCGTACGTCAGCCGCGCCCGCGAGTGCATGACCGCGCGGTAGAACGTCGAGCCGGTCACGTTGCCACGCAAGTCGATCCGCATGTCGCACACCATGCACAGGCGGTCGACTGCCGGCTTCAGCGAGCAGAGCTCGTTCGACAGTTCCTCGGGCAACATGGGCACGACACGGTCCGGGAAGTAGACGGACGTTCCCCGCCGCCGCGCTTCCGTGTCGATGGCGTCGCCGCTGGACACGTAGTGGGATACATCGGCAATCGCAACCACCAGCCGCCAGCCGTCCGCCAGCGGCTCCGCATACACTGCATCGTCGAAATCGCGCGCGTCCTCGCCGTCGATGGTGACCAGCGGCATGTCGCGCAGGTCGGTGCGGCCGCGCTTGTCGGCCGCGGCGACCTCCGAGCCGATGCGCCGCGCTTCATCCAGCGTGCGCTCCTGCCAGCGGGACGGGATGTGGAACATCTCGATGGCCGCATCGGTAAGCACGCGCGGATCGCGGGGATCGCCGAGAACCTCGACCACCCTGCCACGGGCCTCGTGCTCGGGCCCCGGGTACTCGAGGATCTCCAGCTTCGACCAGCTGGCCGTGCTCGGCGCCACCCCGGTCACGGTCGGTGACGATGAAGCGATGGGGCGAGCGACCCGCCTCCACGACCCAGCCGAGGTCGCGGTCACGGTGATAACGGCCCACCAGGCTCTCGCGGCTGCGGGCGAGGATTTCGACGACGGTCCCGGCGCGCCGGCCGCCCCGGCCGCGCCCGGACACGCGAACGGCGACCCGGTCGCCGTCCAGCACGGCGCGCATTTCGGGCACCGGCAGGAACACGTCGTCCGAGCCGTCATCAGGCACCAGAAACCCGAAGCCATCCCTGTGCGCGGTGACCGTGCCCGGGACCACGTCGAGCTTGTCGCTCAGACAGTACTCGCCGCGGCGATTGACCAGCAGCTGGCCCGCCGTCCGCAGCGCCTCGAGACGACGGCGCAGGTCCGCAACCTGCCGTTCGCCGGCAATCCCCAGCGATGCGGCCACGGCCGGCAGGGTCAGGGGGACGCCCTGCTGCCTGAGGGCGTCGAGTAGCGCATTCGGGTCCGGAACGGGATGCCGGTACGCGGCGGTGGATTCGCCAGGGCCCGACGGAACTGCTGCTGATGCTCGGCGACCACGCCGCTTACGCATGAATGTCTGCTGTTGATCTGCTCATTGCGTTGACAAGCATACAGCCTGCCATTAGATTGCCGCACTCTTATTGAGCCGCACCACCGCGCCGAGGTGGCGGAATTGGTAGACGCGCTGGCTTCAGGTGCCAGTGGGGGCAACCCCGTGAAGGTTCAAGTCCTTTCCTCGGCACCACGCCAGACCGGCTTTTGCATCAGGCGGGCTTCGCCGGTCGCTCTGTCGACACCGTGGCGGGATCAATTCCCGCGGGGGCGGTCGCCCTCACCCGCTCAAACAACTCACCTTCCTCGGCCACCAGCTCCGGCGTCATCCCGGTGATGTGGCCCCAGTCCGCCTCGCTCAACAGCGTCGATGTCAGGTGCCGAAGCGAGTGGCTCCGGGCGCCGGCACAGACGACGAAATCGATGTAGGTCCGGGCCGCCGCTTCGAAGCCCCCTCGGCGCACCCCCTGCTCCCCAGGTCCCGGCGCAGCCTCGAACGCACGCAGCGCCACGTCACTGTCCTGGAGCCGCCCCTTGAGTGCCGCAATCTTCCCGTGATCCTCCGCCTGGGACGCCGGCACGCGGCTCTCGATGAGATTGGCAAGCCGCAGGTCCTGGTCGATCAGGCGGCGCTGGGCCGGCCGCGGCCCGGTAGAACGCCACGGGATCTCCCGCCGACGTGCTGAACGCCGTCATGCCCGCACGAAAGGCCTCGCGCACCTGCAGTTTCCGGCGGCGTTCCCACTGCAGTATTTCAAGCGGCTTCATCATCACGTATCTCCCGATTACTGGTCTGGCCTGGTGCCTGCTCCCGCGCCTGCCCCGTCCTGTCACGGACCAGCGCGTCGAAGTCCCTGGCGTAGGTGTCGAGTTGATTGCGCAGGTGCTCGGCCTGCTTTGGCGAAAGGCTGCTGAGAACCGCCGCCACCAGCCTGAATGAGGATTGCTGGTTTTCGAGCACCCGCTTCCGGTAGCCGGGACTGTCGAACTGGTTTGGGTTGAGGAGGAGATCCGTGATGCGTTCCGCGAATAGCGGGTCGGCATTCCTGCCAGTCATCAGCACGCGGAACTCCATCTGCCAGGCCTCCCGCCGCCGGATCCAGTCCGCCGACAGGTCATGAAACCGGGCCGTGCGCGTGCGCACCAGCACCTCCTGTTCGGGACTCAGCCGGCCGGTGAAGCGCCTGAAGGCCTTGATGATGGCCTTGTCCTGCTTGGCCCGGCGTTCTTCGCGGCTGATACCCGAGTAGTCCTCCTCCAGCTCGCGGTTCTCGTCGGCGAGGTTCCCGAAAAGTTCCTCGACCTGCTCGTCACTGAGCGACTGGAGCAGTCCGGCGAAGTCGGGCGCTACGTGCCGCAGCAGATCGTCCCAGAGCGCCACGACCTCGGCATACCGCTCGGCCAGGAAAGCGGCTTCGACTGGCGGGCTGATACCCCCCAGCACCGTGCGCATCAGGGCCGCATAGCGCGGCAGCTGGGTCTCCCGGTGCCAGCTGATCGTCCGGCCGATCACCTGCCGCGCCTGCTCCTCCTGGGCACGGTCGAGATCGAAGTAGTCCTCCACGTACCAGAGCGCCAGCCAGTCCAGCTGGTTGTAGACGACCCGGACCACGCAACCGCTGAGCATGACAGCAGCGACCACGCCCGTGACGGCGAGCCGGAACCAGCCCGTCCGGCGCGCCCGCCCGGAACCCGCCGGCGGTGTCACGGGTTGCGGCGGGAATTCCATCGGGCCGAATGCCTCGCGGTCAGTCGAACGGGTGGCGGAGGATGATGTTGTTGTCACGGTCGGCACCGGTCGAGATCATGTCCACCGGCACGCCGGTGATGACCTCGAGGCGCTGCAGGTAGTGCCGCGCCGCCGCCGGCAGGCCGTCGAGGGTGCGGACCCCAAGGGTCGAGGCAGACCAGCCCGGGAGTTCCTCGTAAACGGGCTCGACGTGCTCGTACTGGTCGACGAGCAGCGGTGGATTGTCCGTGACCTGGCCGTTCAGCCGGTACCCGGTGCAGACCTTCACCACCGGCAGGCCGTCCAGCACGTCGAGCTTGGTGACGCACAGGCCGGTGACGCTGCTGTTGATCACGGCCCGGCGGACCGTCACGGCATCGAACCAGCCGCAGCGGCGCGGCCGCCCGGTGGTCGAGCCGAACTCGACGCCGACTCGCGCGAGACGCTCACCCGTCTCATCGAAGAGCTCGGTGGGAAACGGGCCGCCGCCCACCCGTGTGGCATAGGCCTTGACCACGCCGAGGACGTAGTCGAACACCGCCGGCCCCAGGCCCGAGCCGGTCGCCGCGGCGCCAGCCGACGTGTTGGACGAAGTGACGTAGGGATAGGTCCCGTGATCCACGTCCAGCAACGCGCCCTGGGCACCTTCGAACATGAGCCGGGCGCCTCCCCGGCGCAGCTCATCGAGGTAAGCCACGGTATCGACGATCATCGGGCGGATGCGGACCGCAAGACCGAGCCACTCGTCACGCGTGGCCTCCACGCTGACCGGCGCGGCGGAGAAGTACCGCTCGAGCATGAAATTGTGCAGCTCCATCACCTCGGCGAGCCGCTCGCCAAAGCGTCGCTCGTCGAACAGGTCCGCCATGCGCAGCGAGCGCCGTCCGGCCTTGTCCTCGTAAGCAGGACCGATACCGCGGCCGGTCGTGCCGATCGCCCGCTCGCCCGCGCGCCTGCTCCCGGGCCTGGTCAAGGGCGATGTGCGTGGGGCAGGATCAGGGGGCAGGCGGCACTGATGCGCAGGCGATCCGCGACGGCAATGCCACGGGCCTCCAGGCCATCGATCTCCTTCAGCAGGGATGGCAGGTGCACGACCACGCCGTTGCCGATGACGCAGGCGACGGCCGGCCGCAAGATCCCCGAGGGAATCAGGTGCAGGACGGTCTTCTGGCCGTTGATGATCAGCGTGTGCCCGGCATTGTGCCCGCCCTGGAAGCGGATCACGGCGTGGGCCTGCTCCGTCAGCAAGTCCACGATCTTGCCCTTGCCTTCGTCACCCCACTGGGTGCCGATGACTATTACGTTCTTGCCCACGCTCAGGTTCCGCCCCGCACCAGCACCAGCAGCGCAACGCCTGCCAGCATGCTCACCAAACCGAAAATGCGCAGCTGCCGGCCTGGCAGCCCCGCCATCAAGCTCATGCTCCGCCGCCACCCGTCCGGGCTCAGGAAAGGCAGCACCCCCTCGAGGACAAGGTAGAGCGCCAGCCCCGTCAGCAGATCATTCCAGTCCATGGGTGCCAAAGCATCGTTCGCCGGCTGCCTCGCCCCGTGACAAGGAAGCGCCTGGCTGTGGTGCGTGGTCCTAGCGCCCGGCGTCCGGCCGCTGCATGTACCGGAAGAAGTCGCTGTTCTTGTCGAGGACCAGCAGGTCATTGTCCTTGCCGAGCGACCGGCGGTAGGCCTGGATGCTCCGGTAGAAGGAGAAGAACTCGGGATCCTTCCGATAGGCCTCCGCATAGATGCGCGCGGCCTCGGCGTCGCCGGCACCCCGGACCTTCTCCGCCTCGCGATAGGCCTCGGCGAGCGTCACGGTGCGCTGCCGGTCGGCCTCCGCCCGGATCTGCTCGGCGGCCTCGGCGCCCTGGGCGCGCAGTTCGGAGGCAGTTCGTGCGCGTTCCTGGCGCATGCGGTCGAACACCGAGTCGCTGACCTGCTCGGGGAACTCCGTGCGCTTGACCCGGACGTCGACGACCTCCATGCCCAGTTCCCGCGCGTTGACCCGCGCGTTGGCCAGCATGTTGTCCAGCAGTTCGCGCCGCTCGGCCGTGACCACCTGGGGCACGGTGCGCTTGGCGAACTCGCTGCGGACGCCATCCTTCACGATTTCGATCAGGCGCTGGGCCGCCAGGGCCTCGTCGCCGCGCGTCGCGCGGTAGAACGCGCCCACGTCGATGATCCGCCACTTGACGAAGAAGTCCACGAACAGGTTCTTCTTCTCGAAGGTCAGGAACAGCTCCTGCGGGTTGGTCTGGGTCAGGATCTGGCGCGGGAACTTCCGCACGTTGTTGATGAAGGGCATCTTGAAATGCAGCCCCGGCTCGAACTCCGTCTGGATGATCTTGCCCAGCCGGAACTTGATGGCGAGCTCGCGCTCATCCACGGTGAAGAACGACATGCTGGCGATCCACGCCAGCAGGAGCAGGCCGAACGGCACGAGTGCGCGGATGTTCATCGGGCCTCCCGGGTGCGGCGATCTTCCCGATCGCGGGTTACCGTGGAGGCCTCGGCCGCCGCGCTGGCTTCGGGGGCGCGGTTGGCCTCACCGGCGCCGGCGGCCGCCGGCTCGCGGCGCTTCTCGAGGAGCTTGTCCACGGGCAGGTAGATCATCTTGTTGCCGTCGCTGGAATCAATCAGCACCTTGCTCGAGTTGGCGTAGATGTCTTCCATGGCATCGAGGTAGAGGCGCTTGCGCGTGACTTCCGGCGCCTGCTGGTACTCGGTGAGGAGCTGGGTGAAGCGTGACGCCTCACCCTGGGCGTCCGCCACGACCCGGGCGCGGTAGGCCTCGGAGTCCTGCTGGCGCCGGACGGCCTCGCCACGGGCCCTGGGCAGCACGTCATTGGCATAGGCCTGGGCCTCGAACGAGAGGCGCTCCCGGTCTTCGCGCGCCTTGATGGCGTCCTGCACGGCCGCCTCCACCTGGCTGGGGAAGTTGGCGTCCTGGAGATTGACCTTCGTCACGAGCATTCCGGTCTGGTATTCGTCGAGGGTCTGCTGGATCAGCTTCTCCGTGAGGACGGCGATCTCGGTGCGCCCCTCGAGCAGGACGAAGTCCAGCTTGTTCTTGCCGATGACCTCACGAATGGCGCTTTCGCTGACGTCCTGCAAGGTGGCTTCCGGATCCCGCACGTTGAACAGGAACTTGACGGGGTCCGCCCGGCGGAACTGCACCACCAGGTCGACGACCACGATGTTCTCGTCTGCCGTCAGCATGCGGGTCTGCTGCTTGAAGGGCACCACTTCGTTGATGTTGACCCGCTCGACGCGCTCGATGGGCCAGGGCAGGTGCCAGCGCAGGCCGGGCTCGGTGGATTCCTGGTAGGCGCCAAAGCGCGTGACGACGCCGCGCTCGGCGGCGTCGACCCGGTAGACGCCGGTGCCGATCCAGATCACGAAGGCGATGCCCCCAAGGAGACCCAGGAGCGGCCCGCTGAGCTGCCCCCCGGACGGACCCGCTGCACGCGGCCCGCCCCGGCCACCCCGGAGGAAAGCGTTCAGGCGCTGTTGCCACTCACGGACGATCTTGTCCAGGTCCGGCGGGCCTTCGTTGCGCCCCCGGTCCCACGGATTCTTGCCGTTGCCAGATTCGTTCCACGCCATGCCTTCAGTCCCAGGCTTTCATGTTGATGCGCACATTACACACAGCAGACGCCGCGAGCCGCTCATTGACCCGCCGCCGGACGGGCAGGCGCCTGCTCCGGCAACCGCCCGGACAGCACCCGGAGATGCTCGCGCCGGTTGAGGTCGTCGAAGCCTCGCCGGTCGAGTTCCAGATCGAGTTCCCAGCCACCATCGTCCCGCAATCGCTCCGCCGTGACCGCGCCCAGTGCGTAGAGGCGGGCCCGGACCCTGGCCTCGGCCGCCGACACTTCCACCGTGCACTTGAGCAAGGCCACGTGCAGGTACTCGGCGATCACGCCGAGCAGGGCATCGACGCCCTGACCCGTGCGCGACGACAGCCAGACCCGGTTGGCCATGCCGGTCTCTGCGCGGTCCACTCGTGGCGGAACGCCGAGTATATCAGCCTTGTTATAGACCTGGACTCGCGGCAAATGGTCTGCCCCGATCTCCTCCAGCACTTTCACCACGTCATGAATCCGCTCCTCGTGCGCGGGATCCGATGAATCGATGACGTGCAGGAGCAGGCGGGAATGCTGGGTCTCGTCGAGGGTGGAACGAAATGCGGCTACGAGCTCGTGCGGCAGATCCCGGATGAAGCCGACGGTGTCGGCCAGCACGATGCCCGTGCCATCGGGCAGCGTGACACGCCGCAGCGTGGGATCGAGGGTCGCAAACAACTGGTCCGCAACGAGCACCCCGGCCCGGGTGAGCAGGTTGAAGAGCGTGGACTTGCCCGCATTGGTGTACCCCACCAGCGAGACGGTGGGCACTTCTTCCTTGCGGCGCTTCTGCCCCGCCGTGCGCCGCTGGCGGGACACGCGGCCCAGGCGCTCGCCGAGGCTGCGGATCCGGGCACCGATGAGGCGACGATCAGTCTCCAGCTGGGTCTCGCCCGGGCCACGCAGGCCGATACCGCCCTTCTGCCGTTCCAGGTGCGTCCACCCGCGGACCAGGCGCGTGGCGAGGTGCTCCATCTGCGCCAGTTCTACCTGCAGCTTGCCCTCGTGCGTGCGCGCACGCTGGGCAAAGATGTCGAGGATCAGTCCCGTCCGGTCGATCACCCGCCGATCCAGGGCCTTTTCGAGATTCCGCTGCTGGGCGGGGCTCAGGCGATGATCGATCAGGACAATTTCAGCGCAGGTGTCGTGCAGCAGCTGCCGCAGCTCCTCCACCTTGCCGGTGCCGATCAGGAAACGCGGATTGACCTGGCGGAGCGTGGCAGTCAGCGAACCCGCGATCCCGGCGCCGGCCGACAGGGCCAGGGCATTGAACTCGGTCTGGGCATCGGGCCCCGGGGCATGGCCAATGCCGACATGGACGAGCACGGCCAGTTCGCCGTGACTGGGCCGGTCAAACAAGGAGGTACTCCGAACCCGACCCGAAGTGCCCGGCAGGCCTCCACCGGAGGGTCAGCAGATCAGGGAGATTGATCAGTCTTCGTCCTCTTCGTCGCCATCCGGGACCCGGACCGCGCGGGACGGGACGACCGTGGAGATGGCGTGCTTGTAGACCATCTGGCTGACGCTGTTCTTGAGCAGCACGACAAACTGGTCAAAGGACTCGACGGTCCCCTGCAGCTTGATGCCGTTCACGAGATAGATGGAGACAGGCACCTTTTCCTTCCGAAGCGCGTTCAAGAAGGGATCCTGCAGCACCTGACCTTTGGCCATCTTGGACTCCTGAGATTATTCTTTTTTGTTCCAGCCGCCGCCGCATTCTAGCCGCTCAGGGCTGACATTGCATCCGCGGCAGCATGCCACGCACGGCCTGTTCCAGGGTCCCGGGGAGGTCATCGGCCTCCACGTCCAGCCACAGATCGCACGCCTCCCGGCGGAGCCAGGTCAGCTGCCGCTTGGCCAGTTGCCGGGTGGCAGCCAGGGCCTGCCGCTCGGCCTCGGCACGCGTGCAGCGGCCACCGACGAACTGCGCGATCTGCCGGTAGCCGACGGCGCGCAGCGCCGGTCTGTCGGCATGCATTTCCGGCAGGGACAGGAGGCGCTCCACCTCGTCGATGAAGCCACGCTCGAGCATCCCCTGGAAGCGCAGTGCGATGCGCTCCGCCAGGGCAGGACGGTCCCGGGGCAGGAGGCCGATGCGGAAGAAGCTCCCCCGCTCGCCCGCGGCAGGGCGGGCCTGCAGGGCGGAGATCGGCTGCCCCGTCAGCAGGCGGACTTCGAGGGCCCGCTGAATGCGCTGTCGGTCCGTCGCGCCGATCCGGGCCGCAGCGGCGGGATCGACGCGCGCCAGCTCCGCGTGCAACGCGGGCCAGCCCTCGCGGGCCGCACGCGCCTCGAGTTCCGCCCGCAGGGCCGGATTGGCGGCCGGCAGATCGGCAAGTCCCTGCACGAGGCTGCGAAAGTAGAGGAACGTACCGCCGACCAGCAGGGGGATCCGGCCGGACGCGCTGATATCCCGAATGACCTGCGACGCGTCGGCGGCAAACTCGCCCGCCGAGTACTGCTCCCAGGGATCCCGGATATCGACCAGCCGGTGGGGATACCGCGCCAGCACGTCGGGCGCCGGCTTCCCGCTGCCGATATCCAGATAGCGGTAAACCATGGCCGAATCCACGCTGACCAGGCCGAGCGGCAGCCGGTCGGCCAGTGCCATGGCCAGGTCGGTCTTGCCAGTGGCGGTTGGGCCCATCAGGCATACCGCAACGATCGCTGGCGCCCCGGGCATGCCGACGGCGGCTCAGCGGCCGCGGGCAAAGAGTCGGTCGAGCTCCGGCAGCGACAGGACAACACGGGTCGGCCGCCCGTGGTTGCACTGTTCGCTGCGTGGCGTGCGCTCCATGTCGCGCAGCAGGCTGTTCATCTCGTCGATGGTGAGGCGGCGACTGGCGCGTATGGACGCATGGCAGGCCACGTCGGCAAGGCAGCGGTCGAGGAGGCCCAGAAGCTCATCGAAGGCGATGTCGTCGTGGAGCCCCGCCACGAGCCGGCGCACCAGGGACACCACGTCGTCGCCTGCGAGCATGGCCGGCACGGCCCGCAGCGTGAGCCGGTCCGGGCCCGTGCGCATCAGGTCGAAACCGCAGCGTTCCAGCAGCCCGGCGTGATGCACGGCACGCTCCGCCTCGGCCTCGGTCACCTGCAGGGCCTCGGGCAGCAGCAGCGCCTGGGACTGGACGGACGCCCGCCGGATGGACGCCTTCAAGCGCTCGTAGGTGATGCGCTCATGGGCGGCGTGCGCGTCCACGACCACCAGACCGTCAGCGGTCTCGGCGAGTATGTAGATGCCGTGGAGCTGCGCAATGGCGAAACCGAGGGCCGGCGGGCCGGCACCCGGCTCCGCCCCGTCCGCCGCCAGGTACCCGGGACCGGCATCCCGCACCCGGTCCGGTGCCAGCGGCGCGGCCGCACTGTGGCCCGGGATCCCGAGGGCCAGAAACGCCGTCGCCGGGGCGTGCCGCGGCTCTCCGGGCGCGCTGCCGGGCCCGGCGCCGGCAGTGCCCGCGCCCTGCCCCGCCAGGGCCTCCTCGACGGCCCGGCGCACGAAGTCACGAACGTTGCCGGGGTCACGGAAGCGCACCTCGTGCTTCGCCGGGTGGGCATTCACGTCCACCCACGCGGGATCCATGTCCAGGTAGAGCACATAGGCCGGCCAGCGATCCCGGTACAGCACATCCCGGTACGCCGCCCGGACGGCGCCCGCGAGCAACTTGTCGCGAATGGCTCGGCCGTTCAGGAACAGGTGCTGCAGGTCGGGCCGGGTCCGCGCGTGGGTCGGCCGCACGATCCAGCCGCGGAGCGCGAAGCCGGCGGCGTCCCGCTCCAGGTAGAGAGCATTGCGGACGAAGTCCTCGCCGCACACCTTCCCGATGCGGACGGCGAGCTCCGCCGGGGACTGCGCCGCCGGCAGATCCAGCACGACGCGCTCGTTGTGCTCGACCCGCACCGCGACCGAGCCCCGCGACAGGGCGATGCTCTCGATGGTGGCGCGCACGTGGGCGAACTCGGTCCGCTCGCTCCGGAGGAAGCGCCGTCGTGCCGGCGTGTTGAAGAACAGGTCACGCACTTCGACGGTGGTGCCCGGCGGATGGGCAGCGGGTGCGACGAGCCCCGGCCCGCCATCCTCGCCGGTCACCGCGAAGCCGCTGGCGGCATCCCGGTGCCGCGACGTCAGCGTCAGGCGCGAGACCGAGGCAATGCTGGGCAACGCCTCGCCCCGGAAGCCCAGGGTTGCCACCTGCTCGAGATCTTCCAGGCTCCCGATCTTGCTCGTGGCGTGGCGCGCCAGCGCGACGGGCAACTCGTCCCGGGGGATGCCGCCGCCGTTGTCGCGGATGCGGCAGAGGCGGATGCCGGCCTCCTGGAGTTCGAGCTCCACGCGCGTGGCGCCGGCGTCCAGGCTGTTCTCGAGGAGTTCCTTGACCACCGATGCGGGCCGCTCCACGACCTCGCCCGCAGCGATCTGGTTGACGAGATGCGCTGGCAACTGGCGGATGGGCATGGCCGCATTCTTTCAAATGCGCGGCCTCTTGCCTATGCGGCCCGTGACTCCCGGCGGGCGACGGGGGACGCGGGCCGCCCGGCGTCAGCTCGCCTCGCGGGGAATGCGCAGCTTCTGGCCGATCCGGACGGTGTCGGAACGGAGGCGATTCTCGGCCCGCAGGCTGCTGAGGCTGACGCGGTAGAGGCTCGCCACCCCGGACAGGGTGTCCCCGCGCCGGATGACGTGTTGCTGCGGGCGCACGGCCGCCGTGCTGGCCGTGGATCGGGACGGCGCAGCCGCGGACGCCACGGTCATGGGCGGACGACCGTCGGCGTTGCCCGGCGGGTTGGCGGCGAAGTACTTGCGGATGCCGTCGAGCATGGCGCGGGCGAGCGCCTTCTGATGGGCCGCGGAACGCAGATTGCGCTCGTCGGTCGGGTTGGAGATGTAGGCGGTCTCCACCAGCACCGAGGGAACGTCGGGCGATTTCAGCACCATGAACGGGGCCTGCTGGACGGTGCGCCGGTGCAGCCGGCCGAGGCGGCTCATGTTGCCGAGGATCGCATCGCCCACCGCGATGCTCGAGCTGATCGATGCGTTCTGGGACAGGTCCATGAGCACGGAGGCGAGCACGGGATCCTTGTCGCCCAGCTCCACGCCGCCGATCAGGGCCGCGTTCTCCCGGGCGGCGAGGCGGCGCGAGGCCTCGTCGCTGGCCGCCTTTTCCGACAGCACGTACACGGTGGAGCCCTGCGCGCTGCGGTTGTAGGCCGCGTCGGCGTGCACGGAGATGAACAGGCTGGCATTGGCGCTGCGGGCCCGCTCCATGCGCTCCCGCAAGCCGAGGAAGCGGTCGTCGCTGCGGGTGAGCACGCCCCGCATGCCGGGCTCCTCGTTCAGAAGGGTCACGAGACGGCGGCTGATGGCGAGGGTGACGTCCTTCTCCCGCGTGCCGGAGGGGCCGTGCGCGCCCGGGTCGTGACCGCCGTGGCCGGCGTCCACGACCACCACGATAGCCGGGGCCGCTGCCGGCGGGCGGACCACCGCGGGCACCGGTTCGGGCGCCGGCGGCGGACTGGGAGGCGGCGGGGATGCGACCGTGGACACGACCGGCGACGCAAGCCGGGGCCGGCAGGGCCGGTGGCGACGCACCCAGCCGGGTGACCGGCCGTAGTTCGATGGCGAGGCGCGGCGCCCGCTCATCCCCGGCCGGCGTGGCCGAGGGCCGCATCGCCTCGGTCACGTCGAAGACGATGCGCAGGTTCCCGCCCGGACGATGGGCCACGCGGATCTGGCGAATCGCCCCCGCACCCACCGGCAGCGGCAAGGCGGAGGGCCCCAGCGCCGCCGAGGAAATGTCGATGACGACCCGGTCCGGGCTGCTGAGCGTGAAGAGATCGAATTGCGCGTTGCGGGTGAGTTGCAGGTCCACCAGCGTGGCGGAGCCCTGCTCGGTGATGGCCATGGCTTGGACCTGGAGACGGTCCGGCGCGGCGGAAAGCGTGGGCGCGGCAAGGACACTGCCCAGGACGCAGGAGACCAGGTACCGGGCCAGCAGCCCGCGAGTGACGGCTCCGTGCAAGACCAACGCCCTGCCCCCCCGAAAATCCCTTTCGCGGCCGGCAAGTATACTTAATCCAGCCGCCTATCGGAATAGTTTTCTGATATGAAATAGGCAGATAGGCAGATTACCTGCGGTGGGGATCAGAAACCGCCCGGCAGGGCCCGTTGCACCTCACGAAGGAGGCTCGAGCCCACCCCCGTGCACGGCGTTCAGACAGACCTTCCGGCCATCGCCGTCTAGCGCCAGGCGGAGGATCAGATCCGGGCCCGGCAAGCGGCCCGCGCCCCGGCTCGGCCATTCGGCCAGCAGCACGCTCACCCGCCCCTGCTCGTCAACGGCGGCCAGGTCGTCGGCCAGCCCGAGATCGTCCAGCTCGGCAGGGTCCCGCAACCGGTACAGGTCGACGTGCAACACGCGATGGCGTTCGAGGAGGTAGGGCTCGACGAGCGTGTACGTGGGGCTGGGCACGCGCCCGGCGTGGCCGAGGCTGGCCAGGACGCTGCGGATCAGGGACGTCTTGCCGGCGCCCAGCTCGCCCTCGAAGTACAGCACGAGCGGCGCGGCCCCTGCGCCGGGCAGGCTGTGCGCCAGGGCATGCCCAAAGCGCGCCGTCGCCGCGGGATCCGGCAGCAGCCAGCTGACGGACCTGGCGACCGGGCCCGCTAGGGATTCAGCCACGGCCGCAACTGCCCGATCAGGTCGCTCGCGAGGATGCCCCGCTGGCCGCCGCGGGCCGCCGCGTCGCCGGCAGCGCCGTGCACGAAGGCCGCGGCCGCCGCGAGGTCTGCTGCGGGGACGCCCGCTCCCGCCTGCGCGACGAGCCCGGCCGTGATTCCCGTCAGGACATCGCCCATGCCCGCCGTGGCCATGCCCGGATTGCCCGTCGGAATTACCCAGGGGGTGCCGGTACCGCCGCCCACCAGCGTGCCGCTGCCCTTGAGCACGAGCGTGCCGCCCCAGCGTTCCCGCAGCGACGTCGAGCGCGCCCAGGCGATCCCGCTGCACCTCCGCGGACGTCAGGCCGAGCAGGCGCGCCGCCTCGCCGGGATGGGGCGTGAGGATCCAGTTCCCGCGCGGCGGATGACCGGCCGGGAGCAGGTTCAGGGCATCGGCGTCGATGACCAGCGGCAAGCCGCGTCGCGAGCGTCGGCGGCGAGCAGCTGCCGCGCCCAATCGTCCTGGCCCAGGCCTGGCCCCACGGCGACCACCGTCGCGCGGGCCAACAGCGGCGCGAGATCCCCGGCGTCGCCAATCCCGTGACCCATGAGCTCCGGGCGCACCAGCGGCAGGAGCGCGGCATGGGCCGGCCGGGTGGCGACACTGACGAGCCCGGCACCCGTGCGCAGGGCCGCTTCGCCCGCCAGCCGGACGGCGCCACTCATCCCGTGATTGCCGCCGACGACGAGCACATGGCCGAAGTTGCCCTTGTGCGCGGTGGCCGGCCGCCGCGGCAGGAGCCGGGGCAACTCGGCGGCGGTGAACAGGCGCAGTCGCGCCTGCCCGGTCAGACCGGCGCGCTCGACCACGGCCGGCGGAATACCGAGGTCCGCGAACTCGACGACGCCGGCGAGGGCCGGGCCCTCGCCGAGGTGCAGGCCGAGCTTGCGGCCGACGAAGGTCACCGTCAGGTCCGCGCGGATGGCGGCTCCGGAGGGCAGCCCGGTGGTGGCGTCGAGGCCCGAGGGAATATCGACGGCGACGACCGGCCGGTGCGCCGCGTTGACGGCCTCGATCGCCGCGCGCAGGTCGCCGCTGACCGGGCGCGCGAGACCGGTGCCCAGGATGGCGTCCACCACCAGCCCGGCATCGGCCAGCAGACCCGGCGCGAAAGACTCGAGGGTCCCGCCCGCCGCAACGAAGTCATGCCAGGCCGTGGCGGCATCGCCCGTCAACTGGCCGGGATCGGCGAGCGCGCAGACCCGCACGTCACGGCCGGCCCGCTGCGCCAGCCTCGCGATCACGTAGCCATCGCCGCCGTTGTTCCCGGCGCCGCACAGGACCAGCCAGCGCCGGGCATCGGGCCAGCGTGCGTTGGCGGCGGCGCACACGGCTTCGGCAGCCCGGCGCATGAGCTCATAGCCGGCAATCCCGAAGGCGCTCGTGGCGGTCCTGTCGAGGGTCCGCACCGCCTCGGGCGTCCAGATGCCAAGCGCTGCTTCAGACATGCGGGTGATTATACTGATCGCCCTTCCACGGCCCGGTGCGGAGATCGGCATGGACCTCCGGCGGCTCGCCGCACAGATCAGGAGCTGGGGCGCCGAACTCGGCTTCCAGCAGGTCGGCGTTGCCGGCATCGCGCTGGACGACGCCGAGGCGAGGCTGGACGACTGGGTCGCGCGGGGCCTCCACGGGGAGCTTGCGTACATGACCCGTCACGGCCGCAAGCGCACCCGGCCGGCCGACCTCCTGCCGGGCACGGCCCGGGTCATTTCGGCCCGCATGGACTACCTGCCCGCCGCGGCGGCGCCGGCGGCGGGCGTGCTCCAGGATGGCGGGCGGGCCTACATCGCGCGCTACGCGCTGGGGCGCGACTACCACAAGCTGCTCCGCCAGCGCCTGAAGCGCCTGGCCGAACGGATCCGCGAAGCCGGGGCGCCCCACGGCTACCGGGTCTTCGTCGACAGCGCCCCGGTGCTGGAGAAGCCCCTCGCGGCCGCCGCCGGACTGGGCTGGCAGGGCAAGCACACCAACCTCATCAACCGGCAGGCCGGGTCCTGGTTCCTGCTCGGCGAGATCTACACGGACCTGCCACTGCCGCTGGATGCACCGGTCACCGACCACTGCGGCAGCTGCCAGGCGTGCCTCGACGTGTGCCCGACCCGGGCCATCGTCGCGCCCTACGTGCTCGACGCCCGGCGCTGCATCTCCTACTTCACGATCGAGGCGAAAGGCCCGATACCGGTCGAATTCCGCAAGCCCATGGGCAACCGCATCTTCGGCTGCGACGACTGCCAGCTGGTGTGCCCCTGGAACCGCTACGCCCGGGCCACGGCCGAGCCGGACTTCGCGCCCCGGCACGGCCTGGATGCCGCCCGGCTGACCGACCTGTTCGGCTGGTCCGAGCCCGAGTGGTCCGAGCGCACGGCCGGCAGCGCCTTGCGCCGGCCCGGTTACCTGGGCTGGCTGCGGAACCTCGCGATAGCACTGGGCAATGCGCCGACGTCGGCCGCCGTCATCGAGGCGCTGTCAGCCCGGGCAGGCCACCCGTCGGAGCTGGTGCGGGAGCACGTCGCGTGGGCGCTGGGGCAGCACGCCTCCCGCGGGGCCTGAGGCCTACGCGAGATCCACCAGCAGATTGTCGATCAGCCGCGCGCGACCAAGGTGGCCGGCGGCGAGCACCACGAGGCTGCGGCTCGCCCCCGTCGGCGGGCTCAAGTCGGCGGCATTCCGGATCGCGAAGTAGTCCGGCCGGAATCCGGCGGCGACCAGCGCCTTCATCCCGCTCGACTCCAGCACCCCGAACTCCCGGTCGCCCCGGCGAAGCGCCCCGGCGCAGTCCGCGAGTGCCCGGTGCAGGCCGGGCGCCGTCGCCCTTTGTGCGCCATCCAGGTACTGGTTGCGCGAACTGAGCGCGAGCCCGTCGGGCTCGCGGGCGGTCGGGGCGGCGACGATCCGGACCGGCAGGTGCAGGTCGGCCTGGAGGCGGCGGATCACCAGCAGCTGCTGGTAGTCCTTCTGGCCGAACACGGCGCTGTCCGGCTGCACGATGTTGAACAGCCGGGTGACGACCGAGGCGACGCCGTCGAAATGGCCCGGGCGAAACTGGCCGCACAGGATGCCGGACAACCCGGGAACGGAGACCACGGTGCCGGGCTGTTCCCGGTCGGGGTAGACCTCCTCGACGGGCGGGGCGAAGAGGAGGTCCACGTTCGCCCGCGTCAGGTGGCGCCGGTCCTTGTCCAGCGTGCGCGGGTAGGCGGCAAAGTCCTCACCGGGCCCGAACTGCGTCGGGTTGACGAAGATGGAGACGACGACACGATCGGCCAGTGTCCGGGCGAGATCCACCAGGCTCAGGTGCCCGGCATGGAGATTGCCCATGGTCGGCACCAGGGCGACGGTTTCGCCGAATCCCCGCCAGCCCCGGAGATTTTCCCGCAGGCTCGCAATCGTGCGTACGGTCTTCAAGGTCAGGAAAAGCAGTGCTCGGGCGCCGGATAGCTGCGGTCCTTCACGGCGGCCACGTAGGCCTGGAGCGCCTCGAGCGGCGACGCGCTGCCCTGCATGAAGTTGCGCACGAACCGGGGCAGCCGCCCCTGCGTGATGCCCAGCATGTCGTAGAGGACCAGGATCTGGCCATCGACGCCGGGACCGGCGCCGATGCCGATCACCGGCACCGTGACGGCATCCCGCACGGCCTGCCCAAGCTCGTTCGGCACGCACTCCAGCAGCAGGATATCCGCCCCCGCCTGCTCCAGCGCGACCGCGTCCTCCAGCATCTGCTCCGCCTGGGCCTGGTCGCGGCCCTGAACCTTGAAGCCGCCGATCTTGTGCACGGACTGGGGCCGCAGGCCGAGGTGGGCGCACACCGGGATGTCGTGGCCCGCGAGATGCTCGACGATCTTCACCTGGCTGGCGCCGCCTTCGAGCTTGACCATCATCGCCGCGCCCTCCTGCATCAGGCGGACGGCATTCTCGAGCGCCTGGGACGGATTGGTGTAGCTCATGAACGGCATGTCGGCCACCAGGAACGCCCGGCCGAGGCCGCGCCGCACGATCCGCGAGTGGTAGATGATGTCCTGCACGGTGACGGGCACGGTCGTGTCATGCCCCTGGACCACCATCCCCACGCGAGTCCCCGACCAGCACCAGGTCCGCGCCGGCACGGTCCACCAGCATGGCGAAGCTGGCGTCGTAGGCCGTCAGGCACGCGATCGGCTCCCCCGCCGCCTTCATCGTCCGCAGGGTCGAGATGTTGACCGGCGCTTCCGGCAGGTCGCGTTGCTGGAGCTGCTTGTACATGGTGCCTAGGCAAACGCCGAGGCTCAGCGGGTTGAAAAAATGCCGGCCGCTGCGGATCCGTCCGATCTGCTCGAGCAGCAGGCCGAAGTGCGCGTCATTATGGACCGGGTCGATCACGGCCGCATTCACGATGAGAAGCGGCGCAGCGTCGTAGTCGTGGAAGTACCGGGCGTAGGCCTCGGCCAGCCGCTCCAGGTAGCGGCGCCCGATGCGCTGCTCGAAGTCGATGCCCCGGCGCGCAATCCGGAACAGCAGGGTGTCCACCGGCGCCTGGAGATACACGACGAGATCCGGGGCCGGTGCCTCGAAGGCCAGCGACTCGGCCACCTTGTCGTAGAGGTCCAGCTCCGCCCGGTCCAGGTTGATCTCGGCGAACAGCCGGTCCTTGTTGATCAGGAAATCCGAGATGCGGGTCTCGGCAAAGATGTCGGTCTGCCGCAGCTGTTCGATCTGCTGGACCCGCTGGAAGAGGAAGAAGAGCTGCGTCGGCAGCGACGCGCCGCGCGGGTCCCGGTAGAACCGCTCGAGGAACGGATTGGCCTCCGGCTGCTCGAGCAGCAGCTCGCCATCCAGCGAATCCGCCAGCCGGCGGGCCAGGCTGGTCTTGCCGACCCCTATGGGGCCTTCGATGGCGATGTAACGGGAATTGCCCATGGCTTGCATGGTGTCGGCCTGTTGTTCTTCTTGGTTCAAGGCTGCAGCGAGGCGCCACACCGGACCCAGTCCCGGCACGCGCAGGTCCGGCGCGATCTCCAGCAGCGGGAACAATACAAAATTTCGCGCTCGCGATGCCCGGATGCGGCAACACCAGGGGCGCGGTGTCCATCACGGCGGCGCCGTGCACGAGCAGGTCGAGGTCGATGCGCCGGGGCCCCCACCGCACGCCGTCGCTGCGATCCCTGCCCTGCCGGCGCTCGATGGCCAGCAACTCATCCAGCAACTCGTCCGGGGGCAGCAGCGTGAGCAGCGCCGGCCACGGCATTGACGAAATCGGGCTGGGGTTGCGGCCCGAGGGCGGGATTACGCCAGCGTCGCGGAGCAGACGATGCAGACGGGTCTCCGGCAATCCGGCCAGAGCCTGCAGCGCCGTCCGGACCTGCTCCTCCGGATCGTCCAGATTGCTGCCGATGCCCACGTAGGCGGGCACCCAGCTCCCGGCGGGCATCGCCGCCGGCCTCAGACGGCCTGTTCCGCGGACCGTGACCGCTGCGGATCGCGGCCGCCGCCGCGGCCGCCATTGAATTCCCGGTGCTGCTCGTCGGGCGACAGGGTCTGGATCCGCGTCCACCAATCGGCCAGTTCCGCCGGCACGTCGCCCAGCTCCGTGCGGAGCACGAGCAGGTCGTAGGCGGCGCGAAAGCGCCGGTGCTCCAGCAGCACGGAGGCGCGACGGCCCTGCCGCCGGTTGAACCGCGGCTGCAACTGGAGCATCTCGCGCATGGGCACCGAGAACCGCCGCGGGCAGCGTGATGCGCGCGATCTGCTGGTCGGTGATCTCGATGCCGGCATCGATGAGCGCCTGCACCTCCGAGAGCTGGCCCGTGCGCCGCAGGGCGTTGGCCCGCTCCTGGACGGGCCCCCAGAGGAACACGCCGAAGAGGAACATGGGCGTCACCGGCAGGCCCTCGGCGATCCGCTGGTCGGTGCTGGCGAGGGCCCGCTCGATGAAGCGGTTGCGGCGCCCGCCGGCGTCGCCCCGGGACACGTCGGCTGCGAGCCAGTCCGCGGTGGCCGGGAACAGGTGCTCGAACAGCCCGTGCTCCCGCAGCCGCCGGTAGCTCTCCAGCGCGTGGCCCGTCTCGAAGACCTTGAGGAACTCGTCGAACAGCCGGGCGGCCGGCACGCTGTCGATCAGCCTGCCGAGCCGCGCCATGGGCTCCGCGGCCTCGGGGTGGATCTGCAGGTCCAGCTTCGCGGCGAGGCGCACCGCGCGGATCATCCGCACCGGGTCCTCCCGGTAGCGGGTCTCGGGGTCGCCGATCAGGCGGATCGTGCGGGCCTCGATGTCGCGCATGCCGTCCACGAAGTCCCAGATCGAGAAATCAGCGATGTTGTAGTAGAGGGCGTTGACGGTGAAGTCGCGGCGCCAGGCGTCCTCCTCGATGGAGCCGAAGGAGTTGTCCTTGATGATGCGGCCGGCCGCGTCCAGGATCTGCCGGTCCTCGCTCTCCAGGTCCTCGTTGCCCAGGCCGCGGAAGGTCGCCACCTCGACGATCTCGTCCCGGAACCGGACGTGCACCAGGCGGAACCGGCGGCCGATGAGCCGCGCATTGCCGAACAGCGCCCGGACCTGCTCGGGACTGGCGTCCGTGGCGATGTCGAAGTCCTTGGGCTGGCGGTTCAGCAGCAGATCCCGCACCCCGCCGCCCACGATGAAGGCCTGATACCCGCCATCCTTGAGGCGGTAGAGGACCTTCAGGGCATTCCGGGAAATGTTCGCGCGGGAGACGTGGTGGTCGGATCGCGAGATGATGCGGGGCGAATCCGCAGTCGCCTCCGGATGGGTCGGAATGGGGTGGGTCAAAACAGCTCCGGCTTGAGCCAACGGCAAGGGCGCCTATAATAGCAGCCCCGCTCACGGCGGCACAGTCACCACAAGCTCCCTTCGTCTAGGGGTTAGGACGCGGCCCTCTCAAGGCTGAAACGCGGGTTCAATTCCCGCAGGGAGCGCCACCTTACTTCTTCCACGCATGCCATCGCCGTCTCCGCCCCCACACCACGCGCCCACCGCCGGCGTCCTGCGCCGCCTGGCTGCCGGCTGCTACGACGCCCTGCTGCTGGGCGCCCTGTGGATGGCCGCGACGCTCGTCGTCGTCGCTGTCCGGGGCGGACAGCCGGTGCCCGCGGGCGAGCCCGGCTTACCAGCTGCTGCTCCTCGTCGTCGCGGCGCTCTTCTTCATCGCATCGTGGCTGCGCGGGGGCCAGACGCTCGGCATGCGTGCCTGGCGGCTCCGGGTCGAGCGGGAGTCGGGCGAGGCCCTCGATGCCCGGGCCGGCATCCTGCGGTTCCTGGGCGGCCTGCTCTCGGTCGCCACCGGCGGCATCGGCCTGCTGTGGCTGTGGGTCGACCGGGACGAGCTGACCTGGCACGACCGGCTCGCGGGCACCCGGGTGGTCGTGCTGCCCAAGTCGCGCGACTGACCCGGTCAGCGCGTCCGGCTGAGCACGACGCCCGTGGCCATCGCCAGCAGCACGGTGGGCAACCACGCCGTCACGATGGCGTTGAGATTCCACACCTCGCCGCCGTCCGAGAGCGTCCGGCTGATGAGGAACCAGGTGAGCCCGATGCCGAGGCCGGCCGCCATGCGTGCCCCCGACCCGCCCGAGCGCAGCGGCCCGAGCACGAACGGCACCGCGAGCACGCACATCAGTGGCACCGCGAAGATGGATGCGATGCGGCTCCAGAAGGCCACTTCATAGTTGCGGGCCTCGAGCCCGCTGCGCTTGAGGTACTGCACGTAGCGCCACAGGGCCGCACCCGTCATGGTTTCCTCGCGGATCACCGTCAGGCCCAGCAGCTCGGGATTGACGCCCTCCAGCGCGAGCACTTCCTTGGTCACGCTCGTGCGGATTGCCGTCGGCGTGAACCGGCTCTCCGCATGGTTGCGCAGGAACCAGCGCCGGTCCGGCTCGGCCCGCACGGAGTCAGCCCGGCCGATCGCGGCGAGGCCCCCATCGCCGCCGACGCGGAACACGTAGACGTTGCCCGCGGGATGCTCGTCGCTCGGCGGAGTCACATTGAGGATGGTCGTCCGGTCGCGAATCCAGGCCCCTCCGCCGGCGCTGATTCCCGCCTGCCCGAACTTGGCCAGTTCCCGCTGCTGGCGGGCGTAGCGCTCGAGGGGCGGAGCCAGGTAGAGGCTGAGCGCCGTGCCCGCCACGGCGAGGACGATCCCGGTCAGGAGCACGGACCGGGCCAGCCCGCGCGGCGAGACCCCGGCAGCCCGGAGCACGATCAGTTCGCTGCGGCTGGCCAGGGAACCCAGGCCCAGCAGCGCGCCCAGCAGCGCGGCGACCGGCAGCAGCTGCGCGACGATGGTTGGCATCTGGAGCAGCACCCAGCCCAGCGCGTCCAGGAGCCCATACTCGCCGACGCCGATGTCATCGAGCTGGCCCATGAACTCGATGAACGCGCCCAGACTGAGCAGCACGGCAAGGACGAGGCCGGTGGTGCCGAGGATCGTCCTGAAGAGGTAGCCGCGCAGGATCCTCACGGGGTCACCCCGGCCTGCGTGGCAGCCCGGCCACCGGGCCTTCGGACCCATTGGTGCCACAGGCCCAGCTGGAAGGCCAGCATCACGCCCGCCACCGCCAGGAACAGCCCGTGCACCCACCAGAGTCCCGCCGCTTCGGGCACCTGGCCCCGCTCGATCCAGCCCCGGCCGGCCGCGAGCAGGTTCGCGTAGATGAGGTAGACGAGGACCGCCGATGCCAGGCCGGCGAACCGGCCCTTCCGCGGCTCCGTGCGGGCCAGCGGCACGGCGACCACGGCCAGCACCAGCAGCGTCAGCGGCACACCCAGCCGCCAGTGCAGCTCGGCCCGGTTGGCCGGGTCTGCGGACGACAGCAGCGCCGCCGTGGTGAGCGCCTCGGGGTCCAGCTTCACGGGCCCGGCGGCCGGGAGCTCGAAGGGTATCCCGTGCTCCGCGAACTGGACGATCCGGAACCGGGCATCGCCGGGCTCGCCTTCATACCGGTGCCCCCGTGCAAAGATCAGGACCCGGACACCGTCACGCACGTCTTCCTGCCAGGCCTCGTCGGCAACGACCACCTCCACCCGGTTGCCGTTACGGCGCTGGACGAAAACCCGGTGCAGGTGACGATCCGGGGTCAACGACTCGGCATAGAGTGCCGCCGTGCCGTTGGCGAAGCTGATGAAGCGCCCGGCCTCCAGCAGCCCGATGCTGGCCTCCCGCTTCGCCTGGGCGGCGAAGATCTCGACCTGCCGGAGTGCCGCCGGCGACACCACCAGCGCGAGCACCGCGACGACGACGGCCAGGACGCCACCCAGCGTCAGGACTGCCCGGTAGAGCTGCGCCGGCCCGACGCCACAGGACATCATCGCGGCCATTTCGCTGTCGTGGTACAGCCTGGCCAGGGCCAGCATGATCGCGAGGAAGAAGCCGACGGGAATGAGGATGGTCAGGTACTGGACCGTCGTCAGGCCGAGTACCTGGAGGATGGCCCCGCGGGGCAGCTTGTTGGCCGCTGCATCCCCGAGCACGGCGGCGAACTGGTTGGTGACGAGGATGAGCAGCAGGACGACCGTGACGACCAGCCACGTCTGCAGGGTCTCGCGAAACACGTAACGTTGCAGGATGCCGGACATGCCAGGCGCGGACTTAGCCAGCCTCCGGACGAATCGAGTACACTAATCGGCGTTTTACAAGGGTTTGCATGCGACGTCCCGGACGTGGACCAACCTGGGTGGCAACCTTGGTTTAGGGGTCGCATGGAGTCAAGCACCCGCAAATGAGGTCAGCATGCAATTCCAGGTGAAAACTGGCGCCGCGAGCCAGCAGCGGACAGCCTGCGCAATCGTTCCCGTCTTCTCCGGCGGCGACCTGCCGTCAGCCGCCAGCAGCCTCGACAAGGCCGGCGGCGGCCTGATCAGCCGGGCGATCCGCAACAAGGACATCAAGGGCGAGTTGGGCGACATGCTCCTCCTCACCCACACCGGGGAGCTCCCCTGCCAGCGCATCCTGCTCGTCGGCCTCGGGCCGAAGGCGAAGCTGGATCGCCGCGCCTGGCGCAAGGCCGTCCGGACGGCGCTCGCCACTGTCGCGCGCGGGAAGTACGGCGACGCCATCCTGCACCTCACCAGCGAGCCGGTCGGTGACGCCGACGCCTACCGGCGCGCCCGCCTGGCCGTCGAGATCTGGCACGACGTCAGCTACCGGTTTACCACCATGAAATCGGAGCCTGGCGACACGGCGCCGGCCCTGAAGGAACTCGGCATCGCCGCCGCCGGGCGCGATGTGCGCGGCGCCCGCCGCGGGATCGAGCACGGCGCGGCCATCGCACACGCCGTGGCCCTGGCGAAGGACCTGGGCAACCTGCCGCCGAACGTCTGCACGCCCAGCTACCTGGTGGAACGCGCGCGCGGGATCGCGAAGCGCGCCTCCAGGCTGACGGTGAAGGCCCTTGGCCTGGCCGAGATCCGCAAGTTGCGCATGGGGGCCTTCCTGGCCGTTACCCAGGGCTCCGCGGAACCACCCCGCTTCATCGTGCTCCAGTACCGGGGCGGACGGACGGGGGCACCGCCCGTCGTGCTCGTCGGCAAGGGCATCACCTTCGATTCGGGCGGCATCTCCATCAAGCCGGCAGGCGCGATGGACGAGATGAAGTACGACATGTGCGGCGCCGCCACTGTCCTCGGGGTGCTCCAGGCCGTCGCGGAACTCAAGCTGCCGATCAACGTGACTGGCGTGGTGCCGACCTGCGAGAACCTGCCCAGCGGGACGGCCACGCGACCCAGCGACATCGTGAAGACCATGTCGGGGCAGACCGTCGAGATCCTCAATACCGACGCGGAAGGCCGCCTGATCCTCTGCGACGCCATCACCTACGCCCTGCGCTTCAAGCCGGCCGCGTTGATCGACATCGCCACGCTCACCGGCGCGTGCCTGGTCGCACTGGGCAGGGTCCGGTCAGGGCTGCTCGGCAACTCCGACAAGCTGGCCGACGACCTGCTGGCCGCCGGACAGGCGGCGGACGACCGGGCCTGGCGGCTGCCGCTCGACGACGACTATGCCGAACTGATCAAGAGCCCCTTCGCCGACGTGGCGAACGTGGGCGGCAGGGATGCCGGCACGATCACCGCCGCGAGTTTCCTGGCGCGCTTCGTCGGCAAGACCGACTGGGCCCACCTCGACATTGCCGGCACAGCGTGGAACCAGGGCAGCAACAAGGGGGGCACCGGCCGGCCCATCCCCCTGCTGATGGAATACCTGCTCCACCGGAAGTAGGTCGACCACGGACATGAGCGCAACACGAGTGTCCTTCTATGTGCTGACCGGGCCGAGCCCGGCAGCCGGCTCGGCTATGCCTGCCGGCTGGCGGAGAAGGCCTACAAGCTGCAGCACCGTATTCACGCCCACGCGGTCGACAGCAGCATGGCGAAGAACCTGGACGACCTGCTCTGGACCTTTCGCCAGGGGAGCTTCGTGCCCCACGAACTGCTGGCCCCGGGAGGCGAGCCCCCGCTGGCGCCCGTGACCATCGGCGCCGCCGATGCCACGGGGCCGGTCGAGCCGCCCGCCGCTGACCTGCTGATCAATCTCGCGACCGACGTGCCGGCGTTCTACCACCGTTTTCCCCGCGTTGCGGAGATCATCGATGGCAGTCCGGCGGGCCGGGAAGCCGGCCGGGCACGGCACCGCTTCTACCGCGAACAGGGCCTGGAACCGGAAACCCACGAGGTGACCTGAACATGGACCTGTCCCGCATTCCCGTCCTCACCGATGCCGTGGCGCGCCCGAGGCGCAGTGCCGCGGACGAAATCGCGCGTCCCGCCCTCACCGAGTCGGAACTGGCCGAACTGCAGACCCGGATCGCCACCGGGAGCTTCATGCTGGTGGAGAAACTGCTCCACCAGGCCTACAAGGAAATGGAGGCGACCCTCTTCGACGAAGTGGTCGGTCGCCTGCGCCACGAACTGCCCGAACTGATCGACCAGGTGCTGCGCGAGCACTTCGAGCAAGACCTCAAGGATGACTGAGTGACAGACGAATCCGCGGGCAGCACCGCCGCTCCTCTCGACAAGGCCTATCAGCCCGCGGGCATCGAACAGCGCTGGTACGCCCGCTGGGAAGCCGCCGGGTACTTCGCACCGGCCGGTCGCGGCGCGCCCTTCTGCATCATGATCCCCCCGCCCAACGTCACGGGCACGCTGCACATGGGCCACGCCTTCCAGCACACGCTGCAGGATGCGCTGACCCGTTACCACCGGATGCGCGGCGACAACACCCTGTGGCAGCCGGGGACCGATCACGCGGGCATTGCCACCCAGATGGTGGTCGAGCGGCAGCTCAATGCCGCCGGCAAGACGCGGCAGGACCTGGGACGAGAAGCCTTCGTGACCCGCGTCTGGCAGTGGAAGCAGGAGTCCGGCGGCACGATCACCCGGCAGATGCGCCGCCTCGGCAACTCGGTGGACTGGTCCCGGGACCGCTTCACGATGGACGAGGGCCTCTCCCGGGCAGTCACCGAGGTGTTCGTCCGGCTGCACGCGGAAGGGCTGATCTACCGCGGCAAGCGTCTCGTGAACTGGGACCCGGTGCTGCACACCGCCCTGTCCGACCTGGAGGTCCAGTCGGAACCGGAGCAGGGTTCGCTGTGGCACCTGCGGTACCCGCTCGCGGACGGCAGCGGCCACCTGGTCGTCGCCACCACCCGCCCGGAAACCATGCTGGGCGACACGGCGGTGGCCGTGCACCCGGAAGACGACCGGTACCGCAAGCACCTCGGCAAGCAGGTCCGCCTGCCGCTGACCCACCGCCTGATCCCGATCATCGCCGACGAGTACGTGGACCGGGAGTTCGGCTCCGGCTGCGTCAAGATCACCCCGGGGCACGACTTCAACGACTACGAGATGGGCAAGCGGCACCAGCTGCCGGTCATCAATATCTTCGACCGGGACGCCCGCATCATCAGCAGGCCCGACACCGCGGGCTCCGGCTACGACCCGGCCCAGGCGCTCGACGAGATTCCGCCGGGCCTGCGTGGCCTCGATCGCGCGGAGGCGCGCCGGCGCGTCGTTGCCCTCCTGGAGGAACAGGGGCTGGTCGAGCGGATCGACCCCCACACCCTGCAGGTGCCCCGGGGCGACCGCAGCGGCGCCATCCTGGAGCCCTGGCTGACGGACCAGTGGTACGTGCAGATCGCGCCGCTCGCGGCACCGGCCATCGCCGCCGTCGCGGACGGGCGGATCCGGTTCGTGCCCGACAACTGGTCCAAGACCTACTTCCAGTGGATGAACAACATCCAGGACTGGTGCATCAGCCGCCAGCTCTGGTGGGGCCACCGGATCCCCGCCTGGTATGACGCCGAGGGCAAGGTCTACGTGGGCCCCAGCGAGCAGGCCGTGCGTTCGGCGCACCAGCTGGGCCCGGAGGTGGCGCTGCGCCAGGACGAGGACGTGCTCGACACCTGGTTCTCGTCGGCGCTCTGGCCCTTCTCCACTCTCGGCTGGCCGGAACAGACGGAAGCGCTGAAGACCTTCTACCCCTCCAGCGTCCTCGTCACCGGCTTCGACATCATCTTCTTCTGGGTCGCCCGGATGATCATGTTCGGGCTCAAGTTCGCCGGGGACGTGCCCTTCCGCGAGGTGTACATCACGGGACTGATCCGGGACGAGAACGGCGACAAGATGTCCAAGTCGAAGGGCAACATCCTCGATCCGCTGGACCTCATCGACGGCATCGACCTGCCGAGCCTGCTCGCCAAGCGCACGACCGGCCTCATGCAGCCGCAACTGAAGCCGCAGATCGAGAAGGCGACCAAGAAGCAGTTTCCCAATGGCATTCCCGACTACGGCACCGACGCGCTGCGCTTCACGTTTGCCGCACTGGCCAGCACCGGCCGGGACATCCGCTTCGACCTCAACCGCATCGAGGGCTACCGCAACTTCTGCAACAAGATCTGGAACGCGGCGCGCTTCGTGCTGATGAACGTCGAGGGGCGGGAACTCGCCCGGGGCGGAGCGGCGGTCGCGTCACTCAGCCTGCCGGATCGCTGGATCCTCTCGCGGCTCTGCAGGACCATCGAGGCGGTCGAGGGGCATTTCTCGACGTATCGTTTCGATCTCGCCGCGCGCGCCCTCTACGAATTCATCTGGAACGAGTACTGCGACTGGTACCTGGAGCTGACGAAGCCGATCCTGCAGGACGCCGCCACGCCGGCCAGCGTGCAGGCGGTGACGCGCCGGACTCTGGTGACGGTCCTGGAAGCCCTGCTGCGCGCCACCCACCCGTTCATGCCCTTCATCACCGAGGAGATCTGGCAGCGGGTAGCGCCCCTGGCCGGCGCCTGCGGCGAATCGATCATGACCCAGCGCTGGCCGGACCCCTCCCTGTTCCCGGTGGACGACGACGCCGAAGCCGAACTGGGCTGGATCCAGGGCTTCGTCCTGGCCGTCCGGCAGATCCGTGGCGAGATGGACATCGCGCCGGGCAAGCGGATCCCGGTGCTTCTCCAGGACGCCAATGCGGACGACACCCGGCTGCTCGCCGTTCACGACCGCTACCTGCGGGAACTGGCCCGGCTGTCCGGCATCGAGTTGCTGGCGCCCGGGCACCCAGCCGCCGCCCAGCGCCACCGCCCTGGTGGGCAGCCTCAAGCTGCTCGTGCCGGTTGCCGGGCTGATCGACGTGGCAGCGGAACGTGCCCGCCTGACCAAGACCCGCCTCAAGGCGGCCGCCGACCTGGAGCGGGTTGAGCAGAAGCTGGCCACCGAGAGCTTCACGAGCCACGCGCCGGAGGCGGTGGTGGCCAAGGAACGCGAGCGCCAGCAAGCGCTGCGCCGCGACCTGGCGAAGCTGGACGCGCAACTCACGCAACTGGCCACCTTGTAAGAGGCACCGGGTTTGGCATCTGGGCATTTGCGCGGCGTTGCCGCGCAAATGCCCAGATGCCAAACCCGGTGCCTCTGAATCTACCGCTGTTCGGGGAGGGGCTCGCCGTCGGGGATGAATATCAACGCGAGCCCGTTGTTGCAGTAGCGCAGCCCGGTGGGCGCCGGCCCGTCCTTGAACACGTGGCCCTGGTGCCCACCGCAGCGGGCGCAGTGGTACTCCGTGCGCGGCATGAGCAGGTGGAAATCACGCTGCGTACCGATGCTGGCCTGCGCGATGGGCTGGAAGAAGCTCGGCCAGCCCGTGCCGCTGTCGAACTTTCCGGACGCCACGAACAGCGGTGAGTGACAGGCCGCGCAGACGAAGGTGCCGGCCCGCTTCTCGTCGTTCAGCGGACTGGTGAACGGCCGCTCGGTGTTCTCCTCGAAGAGCACGCCGTAACGTTCCGGATCCAGGATTGCCCGGTACTGCTCGGGCTTGGGCTTGCTCGGATCGCGTGCCATACAGGACTCCGTCGGGGGGACCGTGGCCCCGGAGTATGGCGCAGGACGGCCAAATCTGTGCCCCAGTTCGCGATCCGGCCCCGGGGGTTCCGGCAAGATGCCATGGTATCTTCGGACCGGAAAACCCCGAGTGGAACGCAGCATGGCGGCGAACGTCACGGCACTGGCGGGCAAGGAGGAGCTGCACCGCGCCCGCCAGCTGGCGGACCAGGTGGGAGCCGAGATTGGCCAGGTGATCCTGGGCAAGCAGGCGGAAATCCAGCTGGCGTTCACCTGTCTGCTGGCCGGCGGCCACCTCCTGATCGAGGACGTGCCGGGCGTCGGCAAGACGCTGCTGGCCCGCTCCCTGGCCGGGGTGCTCGGTCTGTCCTTCCGCCGGATCCAGTTCACCAGCGACATGCTGCCGGCGGACATCGTCGGCATGTCGATCCTCGAGCAGGCCACGTCCACCTTCCGCTTCCACCCGGGCCCGATCTTCTCCCACGTGGTCCTTGCCGACGAGATCAACCGCGCCACGCCGAAGGCCCAGAGCGCGCTGCTCGAGGCCATGGAGGAGCACCAGGTCACCCTCGACGGGCACACTCACGCCCTGCCCGCGCCGTTCTTCGTGATCGCCACCCAGAATCCCCTGCACCAGACCGGCACGTTCCCGCTGCCCGAATCGCAGCTCGACCGCTTCCTCATGCGCATCGGACTCGGCTATCCGGGCGAGGTGCTCGAGCGCAAGCTGCTCAGGGGCGATGACCGCCGCACGATGCTCGGTGAACTCCGCCCGGTCGTCGACGTCGCCGGACTGACGGCGCTGCGCGCTGCTGCGCGGGAGCTGTTCCTGTCGGACGCGCTGCTCGACTACGTGCAAGCGCTCGTGCGCTTCACACGTCAGTCCGCCCAGTTCGACCTGGGCCTGTCGCCCCGGGGAGCCCAGGATCTGGTCAACGCCGCCCGGTGCCGGGCCCTGATTCACGGCCATCCGGGCGTCCATCCCGAGGACGTCAAGGCCGTGTTTGCCGCCGTCGCCGGCCACCGCCTGCGGCCCCGGCAGGGTGGCACCGCCGCCCTCCGCGACCCGGCACGCTTCGTGCTGGAGTCAGTGCCGGTTCCCTGAAATGGGCGCCGCTGCGAGCAGGCCACGGCGCCGCCTGCCGCCCTTCCTGAAACGGCAGGTCCGGCGCTGGGCCCGGCGCCGCCAGGGTCTCGATGGTGAGTTCGTCGAACTGCACCAGCGCCGGATTTACATCCTGCCCACCCGCAGCGGCCTGGTCTTCGGCCTGGTGTTCTTCACCATGCTCCTCGGTGCGCTCAACTACAGCAACAACATGGGCTTCGCCCTCGCGTTCGTGCTCACCGCTGTTGCCGTGGTCAGCATCCATCATTGCCAGCGGAACCTCGCGGGACTGCGCCTCTCGGTCAGCGGCTGCTCGCCGGTCTTCGCGGGCGAGTCCCTGGAATGCACCCTGCACGTCACGAATCCCGGCCGGTCGCCGCGCTGGCAGATAGCGGCCGGGCCCGCGGCGGAACGGACGCCCACCGTGGACATTACGGCGGGCGGCGCCGCTGCACTCACCTTGCGGTTGCCCACGGACCAGCGTGGCCGCCTGCGCTGCCCGGAGATCCGCGTGAGCACGCGCCATCCGCTGGGTCTCTTCGAGTCCTGGGCACTGCTGTATCCCGAGCGCGAGTTGCTCGTGTACCCCCGCCCCGCGGCGAGTGCGAGCGTGCGGCTCCCGCCAGCCGGTGCCGATTTCGAGAACGCGGGCGAGTCGGTGCGGGGAACCGACGAGTTCGTCGGGCTGCGCCCACCGCTTGCAGGTGAATCACTGTCGCGAATCGCGTGGAAGGCATGGGCGCGCACGGGCCAGCTGCTGGCCAAGGACTATCGCAGCGGCGCTGGCTCGGCCTGGCTGGACTGGAACGCCATGCCGGCGACCGATCCCGAGGAGCGACTCTCGCTGCTCACCCGGCTGGTCATCGACGCGGAGTCCGCGGGCCAGTGCTTCGGCTTGCGCCTGCCGGGGATAGAGCTCCAGCCCATGGCGGGTCCTGACCACTACCACCGCTGCCTCGCGGTCCTGGCCACCTACGCTGCACCGGCGGCTGCGGCCCGGGGTCCAGACCATGAGCGGTGAACCGGTCGCCCCCGGACTGCGCGAGTCCGCGCACGAGTGGGCGGCACCGGCCCCCGGTTCCGGGATCGCCGGCCGCAGTCCCGCATCGTTCGGCCACCTCGCGTGGCTGACGCTCCTGATCGGCGTCGCCGTCGGGCCCCACCTGGGGTCGGTGCAGCCCTGGGTGATCGCGGGGCTCTGCGGCTCGGTGGTCTGGCGGCTCGGTGCCGCGCGCTGGGGCTGGCAACTGCCGGGCAAGTTCCTGCGCGCCGCGCTCACCCTCGCCGGTTCCTTCGCCGTCGTGTTCGCCTATCGGCGGATATCGGGGCTCGATGCCGGCTCGGCTCTCCTGATCCTCATGCTGGCCCTGAAGCTCCTCGAGACCCACTCGACGCGGGACCGGAGCATCGTGATCCTGATCGCCTGGTTCGTGCTGTTCGCCGGCTTCCTGCGCGAGCAATCCGTCGCTTCGATTCCGCAACTGGCTGCCGGCATCGTAATGGGCACCCTGGCGCTGCTGCAGAGCGCGCGTCCCACCGGGCTGCTGTCCCCGGCGCAGGCCCTCCGGATGACGGGCCGCCTTCTCCTGCAGGCGCTGCCCCTGGCGCTGGCCCTCTTCGTGCTCTTCCCACGCTTGCCGGGCCCGTTCTGGGCACTGCCGGCGCCGGGCGGCGGCGGGCGGACGGGCCTGACGGATCAGTTGAACCCGGGCGACATCACCGAGCTCGCGCAGTCGGACGAGGTGGCCTTCCGCGTCCGCTTCAGCGGGCCGAGCCCGCTGCCGGCGGAACTGTACTGGCGGGGACCCGTCCTCGAGCGCTTCGACGGGCGCCGCTGGCGGACGCAGCCGGACTCGCTGCGGGAACGGCTGCCTCCGCTGCGCAACTACGCGCCGCCGCTGGCTGCGGGACAACCGGTGTACAGCTACGAGATCACGCTCGAGCCAAATCGGCAGCGATGGCTGCTGCCGCTCGAGACCCCGCTGAGCTGGGACGCGCCCGAAAGCCGCCTCGCCGGAACGCTGGAGCTGCTCAACAAGCGGCCGGTGGACCGGCGCATGGCCTGGAACGGCAGGTCGGCGGGCGGCGGCAGCTTCCGTGATCCCGGTCCGCCCGGAAGAGTGAACCGGGACCTGGCGGGGCGCGCGAACCCGCGTGCCGTCGCGCTGGCCCGCGAGCTGCGCGGAAGCTCCAGCTCGGATGAGGACTTCCTGCGGCGGGTGCTCCTCATGTTCCGGGAGCAGCAGTTCTTTTACACGCTGCAGCCCCCGGCGCTGGGCGAGCAGCCCGTGGACGATTTTCTCTTTAGAACGCGGGCCGGATTCTGCGAGCACTACGCCTCTGCATTCGCCGTCCTCGCCCGGGCGGCGGGACTGCCGGCCCGCGTCGTGGCCGGCTACCAGGGCGGCGAGCGGAATCCGGTGGCCGACTACTGGATCGTCCGGCAGTCCGATGCCCACGCCTGGACCGAAGTCTGGCTCGACGGGCGGTGGCTGCGCTACGACCCCACGGCTGCCGTGGCGCCCGAGCGGATCGAGAGCGGCCTCGATGCCGCCCTGCCCGGCCTGGCGGGCGACGCCCTGCCCTTGCTGGGGGGTGGTGCATGGCTCGAACGCGTGGCCCTGAGCTGGGATGCGCTCAATGCCACCTGGGACCGCTGGGTGCTCGCCTTCGGACCGGACCAGCAGTCGGCGCTGCTCGAAGGCCTCGGCATCCAGTCCCCGTCATTGCGCGACATCGCACTGGTGTGCGCGCTCACGGTGAGCGCCGTGCTCGTGGTCTTCACCCTGCTCGGGCTGCGTTCGAGCCCGGCCCGGCCCGACCGGGTCGAGGAAATCTGGCAGCGACTGTGCCGCCGGCTGGGGAAGGCCGTGCGCCCGCGCTCTCCTCACGAGGGACCGGCGGAGTATGCCGCTGCGGTGGCAGCCCTGCGCCCGGACCTGGGTGCCACCGTGCAGGCCCTGGCGGGCCACTACCTGCGCCTGCGCTACGAGCAGACACCCACGGTCGGCCGACGTGCAACGGTTCGCGCGGCTGGTCAGGACGCTGCGCGTGGCCCCGGCACCCGCACCCGCGTCAGCAGCAGGAGCCCCGAGCCGAACAGCACGATGATCGAGAGGATGCCGACGCGCTGACTGCCCGAGACGAGGGCGACGGTTCCCGCAAGCACCGGCCCGAGGATCGACGAGAACTTGCCCAGCATGTTGAAGAAACCGAAATACTCGCCGCTCTTCCCCGGCGGTATGAGTCGCGCGTACAGCGACCGGCTGAGCGACTGCACGCCGCCCTGGACCAGGCCGATCGTGGCGGCAAGCCCGTAGAACTGCGGGGCCGTCGTCAGGAAAACGGCCAGCGCCGTGGCGACGATGTAGACCACCAGCGCCAGGTAGATGGCCCGGCGCGGGCCAATGCGCGTGCCGAGCGCCCCGAAGGCGAGCGCGGCCGGAAAGCCGAGGAAGTTCGTGAGGAGGATCGCGCCGGTCACGTCGGTGGCCGACAGCCCCTGGGACAGGCCGTAGTCCACGGCCATCTTGATGATGGTGTACACGCCGTCGATGTACAGCCAGTAGGCGGCGAGGAACCAGAGCAGGTTCCGGTCGGCGCGGAGGTTGCTCACTGTCTGCCGCAATTGCCGCAGGCCCGCGCCGAAGGCGCCCGCGACGGGCGCCGGGGCGCCGTGCCGCTCCCTGACCCACAGCAAAAGCGGCACCGAGAACAACGCCCACCAGCCACCGACGAGAACGAAGGTCAGCTGGATCGCCGCCGTCGGACTCGCGAGGCCGAACGCCGCCGGCCGCGCCAGCAGGATCACGCTGACCGTGAAGAGCAGCGCCCCGCCGAGATACCCGAGCCCGTAGCCGAAGGCGGAGACCCGGTCGAAGTCCGCCGGCTGCCGCCACGTCGATCAGCATGGCGTCGTAGAGGCTGTTGGCGGCGAAGAAGCCCACGGAGGCCGTCACGAAGCAGACCATCGCCAGCTGCCAGCCGCCGGGGCCGATCGCTGCGAGGAGCATCGTGGCGATGACGCCGACGAGGGTGAACAGCGCGAGCCAGGGTTTCCGGCGCCGGGCCTGGTCGGTCATCGCGCCGAGCAGCGGCGCCAGGAGGACGACGACCAGGCTGGCCAGGCCATTCGCGAGACCGAGCCGGAACGTCGTGACGGTGCTGGGTGCACCGTCGTTCCATGCACCGGCAAGCATGACGGGCACGAAGGCCGTCAGCACCGCGAGCGCAAAAGCGGAGTTCGCCCAGTCGTAGAGCGCCCAGGCCAGCACCGGCCGGCTGCGCCAGTAAGAGCTTGCCACGCCCCTGTCAGCGCCGCCGGCGGAACCGGTGGACGAGCACCACCGCGTCCTCGGTGCCGCCCCGGGCGCGGTAATAGCCCCGGCGCCGGCCGAGCACCTCGAAGCCCGAGCGCTCGTAGAGCGCCAGTGCCCGCCGGTTCGAGGGACGCACCTCCAGGTACATGCCTTCCGCGCCGGCGACACGCGCCAGGTCCATGAGGTGATGGAGCAGGCGCCGGCCATTCCCCATGCGGCGCGCCGACTCCGAAAGGGCCAGGTTGAGCAGGTGCGCTTCCCCGGCCGCCACCGACATGATGCCGTAGCCGATCACCTTGCCGCTGTGCTCGAGAACCAGGCTGGTATAGCCGGCGAGCAGGCAGTCCCGGAAGATGCCCGGGCTCCAGGGAAACTCGTAGGCGCCCTGCTCGATCGTGGCCGCCACGGTCACGTCCGTTTGCCGCATGTCGCGGATGGTGGCCGGCACTGCCTGGAGTTCAGCGCTCATCTTTCGCAGCAACGGCAGGCGGCAGAAATCCGGGGCTGGCTGCCGCCACCCGCAGCGGCGGGACCGTGGCCCGCGCCAGGCAGAGGTCGTCCCAGGACTTGCGCTTCTGCCCGGGGCTGCGCAACAGGTAGGCAGGGTGGTAGGTCACGATGAGGGGTAGGCCCGCGGCCCCGTAGCGATGCACACGCCCGCGCAGCTGCCCGATCGGGGTGTCCACCCGGAGCAGGTTCTGGGCGGCGATCCGGCCGACAGCCAGCAGCAGGCCGGGCTGCACCAGGGCAATCTGGCGCTGCAGGTATCCTTCACAACTCGCTGATTCCTCTGGCTTTGGATCCCGATTCTCCGGCGGGCGACACTTGAGGATGTTGGCGATGTAGACCTGTTCCCGGCCCGCTCCTGCGGCGTGCAGCATTTCGTTCAGCAGCTGGCCCGCCCGCCCCACGAAGGGCTCGCCCTGCCGGTCCTCGTCGGCGCCGGGCGCCTCGCCGATCACCATCCAGGACGCGCCCCGGTTGCCGACCCCGAAGACGACGCGCGTACGGGTCGCGTGCAGCGCGCACTTCGTGCAGGCCAGCGCCTCACGCTCCAGACTGTCCCAGTCCGCCGGACGTGAGCTGCTGGTTGCCGGCGCGGGCCCGCCTGCCGGCGGAGCGAGTTCCGCGCGGCGCGTCCACACCGCGACGCCCATGGCATCCAGCGCAGCGAGTTGCTGGCCGGTGAGGTGTGACGTTGAATTGACGTGGTCATCGAAGGACTGCGGGCCCGTGGGCTCAGGGTCCCGTGCTGGGCCCGCCGGCGTGCCGGCGCGTGCGGCCCGCGAGTCGCCGCTGCCGCCGCCAGGCTGCGCTGGCGATGCCGGACAGTGCGTAGATCGACGCGATGATGAAACACACCTTGGGCGGATCGAGGGCGATGAGCACGAAGATCAGGGGAATCACGAACACGTAGGCGAAGGAGATGCGGCCGCGCGGACCGAGCTCCTTGAAGCTGTAGTACGGGAAGCTGGACACCATGAGAACGCCTGCGGCCACGGTGATGGCCGTGCTGACGGCCAGCGCCGGCAGGCCGCCCACGCCCAGGTCCCACGCCAGCCAGACCATGCTGGAGACGAGTCCGGCCGCGGATGGACTCGGCAGGCCTTCGAAGAAGCGGCGGTCGCCGGTCTTGGACGCCACGTTGAAACGCGCCAGCCGGAGAGCCGCGGCCACTGCGTAGAGGAACGCCGCCAGCCAGCCCAGCTTGCCCCAGGCCCAGCCGTACTCAGCGAGGGCCTTGAGGCCCCACAGGTAGACGATGATCGCCGGTGCCATGCCGAACGCCACCATGTCGGCGAGGCTGTCGTACTGCTTGCCGAACTCGGACTCGGTGTGCGTGAGCCGTGCCAGGCGGCCGTCCATGCCGTCGAGCAGGGCCGCGATGAACACCGCGATGCAGGCCGGCTGGTAGTTGCCGTCGATCGACGCGACGATGCCGTAGAACCCGGCGAACAGCGTGCCGGTCGTCAGCAGGTTCGGCAGGAGGTAGATCGCCCGCCGCCTGGGGGCTGGCTCGATGTCGCCCGGCTCTGGCATAGCTGCTTCCACACTCCAGCGACGGATCACCCTGACGCGAGGCATAGTGCCACGGCGGGACAGCCAGATACAGCAGCCTGCCCGCGGGGACAAGGCTGGCCCTGCGGGCTAGAATGCCGCGCCAGCACCTCCCGGCCCGCCAGAGACCTGTTCGTCATGCGCCTGTCCCAGCTGCCGCTCACCACCCTGAAGGAAGTCCCCGCCGATGCCGAGATCATCAGCCACCAGCTGATGCTGCGGGCCGGCCTGGTACGCCGCCTGTCCTCCGGCCTCTTCACCTGGATGCCGCTGGGCCTCCGCGTGCTGCGCAAGGTCGAGCGGATCGTGCGCGAGGAGATGGACCGGGCCGGCGCGCTGGAGATCCTCATGCCGGCCGTGCAGCCGGCCGAGCTCTGGCAGGAAACGGGTCGCTGGGACGTCTACGGCGACCTTTTGCTCCGCATCCGCGACCGCCACGACCGTGACTATTGCTTCGCGCCGACCGCCGAGGAAGTCGTCACGGAAGTGGCCCGGCGCGAACTGCGCAGTTATCGCCAGCTGCCGGTGAACTACTACCAGATCAATACCAAGTTCCGCGACGAGATCCGCCCGCGGTTCGGCGTGATGCGCGCGCGCGAGTTCATCATGAAGGACGCCTATTCCTTCCACCTGGACCAGGCCTCGCTGGAAGCCACCTACGATGTGATGGCGGAGGCCTACGCCCGGATCTTCACGCGCCTCGGGCTGCGCTTCCGGAAGGTGGATGCCCACGGCGGCGAGATCGGCGGCTCGCGCTCGCAGGAATTCCACGTGCTGGCGGAATCCGGCGAAGACCGCATCGCCTGGTGCGAGGGCGACAGCTTCGCTGCCAACGTCGAAATGGCGCCCGCCGCGCCGCCCGCCAACCCGCGCCCCGCGGGCCGTCAGTCACTCACCCGGGTTGCGACGCCCGGCGTCCGTTCCATCGACGAAGTGACGGCCTTCCTGAAGGTTGGCGCCGGCCAGTGCCTCAAGACACTCGTCGTGGAGGGCACCGACGGCGGGCTCGTCGCCTTGCTCCTGCGCGGCGATCACGAACTGAACCCGCTGAAGGCCGAACGCGCTCCCGGCGTCGCCCGGCCTCTCCGCCTGGCCTCGCCCGAGCGCGTGCTGGCGGCCACGGGCGCGCCTGTCGGGGCCATCGGGCCCGTGAACCTGCCGCTGCCGATGGTTGCCGATCACAGCGCCCTCGTCCTGGCGGATTTCGTCTGCGGGGCGAATGCCGCCGATGCGCACCTGACCGGGGTCAACTGGGAGCGCGACCTGCCCCTGCCCGCGGCGACGGACCTCCGCAACGTCGAGACGGGCGATCCGAGCCCCGGTGGTGGCGGCGCCCTGACCATGGCGCGCGGGATCGAGGTCGGGCACATTTTCCAGCTGGGTGACAAATACAGCCAGAGCATGCACGCCGTGGTCCTCGACCAGGACGGCAAGGAGCGCGTGATGACGATGGGCTGCTACGGCATCGGGGTTTCCCGCATCGTCGGCGCAGCGATCGAGCAGAATCACGACGCCAACGGCATCCTCTGGCCGGAGCCCATGAGTCCCTTCGACGTGATCCTGATCGAGATCAACCCCAAAAAGTCCGAGCCCGTCACGGCAGCGGCGGCAATGTTGTACAAGGATCTGCAGGCCGCCGGCTTCGACGTGCTGTTCGATGACCGGGACGCCCGCCCCGGCGTGAAGTTCGCCGACGCCGACCTGGTGGGTATTCCGCACCGTCTCGTGGTCGGCGAGCGTGGCGCCAGGGATGGCAAGGCGGAGTACCGCCACCGGCAGAGCGGCAATGAGGAACAGGTAGGCCTGACCGATGTACCGGACTTCCTGCGGGCCCGTCGCGAGCTGCCACGCCAGGGCTAGGCTAACGGCCGCCCCGGTCGCAGCCCTGGCCGCGGCGCTCGTCGTCGCGCTGATTGCCGCGCCGGCGGCTGACGCCGCGCCAGGCGCCGACCCGGTCCTCCGGGAGAAACTCAAGGCCGCCCTCGACGAACCCCTGGCCTTCGCGGACCGCTTCGAAGCCGAAGTCTGGCTCACGGACATGGCCGGCCGGCTCGCCCCGAAAGTGCCGGACCCCGCGGAACGGCTGGAGATCCTGACCACCGTGCACCGGGAGGCCAGCCGGGTCGGTCTGCCCCCCGAGATGATCCTGGCCGTGATCGACGTGGAAAGCGGTTTCCAGCGCTATGCCGTGTCCCGGGCCAACGCCCAGGGGCTCATGCAGATCATGCGCTTCTGGCTCACCGAACTGGACATGCCCGGGTACGCGCTGCTCGACGTCCAGGAAAACGTCCGCATGGGGTGCACGATCCTCCGGCATTACTACGACCTGGAGAAAGGCAACTGGACGAGGGCCCTCGCCCGCTACAACGGCAGCCTCGGCAGCCGCGCCTACCCGGACCGGGTCTTCGAGCGCCTGCGCACCCGCTGGTTCCAACAGTAGGAGCGCCTTCAGGCGCGATCCCCCGACCGGCGCGATCCCCCGCGGCCGCGCTCACCCCGTGCGGAAATCCACCAGTCCGGCGTACGGGGCCACCGGCTGCTCCTCCGTGACGACCGCCGTCACCGTCGCGCGGGGCGGCCCCCGCCCGAGCCAGTCGGCCAGGGCTTCCAGCGACGTGGCAGCGCCCACCGCCAGGACCTCCACCCGGCCGTCGGCCAGGTTGCGGGCATAGCCGCGCAGCCCGAGCTGGTCGGCCATCCGCGCCGCGCTGGCGCGGAAGAAGACGCCCTGAACCTTGCCACTGACGAGGAAGCGGCGCGCAGCCAGTCCGTCGTTCACGCGGGCTTCAGGGTGGCGACGCGCCCTGCTCCCGCAGGGAGCGGCTCCGCAGCAGCGCTGCAATGGCCGTCTCCTTGGCGTCGACCGCCAGCCGCTTCGCGTCCCAGTAGACACGCTCCTGCAGCTGGGCTTCCGCTTCGGCCAGTTGCGTCTCTGCCCGGTGCAATCCGTCGTTGTCGTAGGTCGCCGCGCCGGCCTCCCGCGCCGCCGCGATGGCCTGGCGGGCGTCACTCATTTCCTGGACGGGGGGGCCGGTCGCACAGCCGGCGGCGCCGAGCAGGACGGCGTACAGGAGCAGTCGGAGGCGGGTGTTCGGCAGCGTCATGGCAGGCCACGCTAGCCACCCGCCCGCCGACCGTCAAGCAGTCGGCTTCACCGCCTGTAAAATGCCGGTTGCTGTTCTCAGGCGATGCCCAGATGCCAGACATCCTCGTGCTGTATTACTCGCGCCACGGCTCGGTGGCCAACCTCGCGACCCAGGTCTGCCGGGGCATCAACGCTGTGGCCGGCGCGACGGCACGGCTCCGGACGGTGCCGCCGGTCTCTGCGGAGAACGGGCCTCGCCTGCCGGAGGTTCCGACCGAGGGACCCCCCTACGCGACCAGTGCGGATCTGGCCGCGTGTGCAGGCCTGGTGCTCGGGAGTCCGACGCGTTTTGGCAACATGGCGGCGCCGCTCAAGCATTTCCTGGACGGGACGGGCACTGACTGGCTGTCCGGCACGCTCAGCGGAAAACCCGCCGGCGTCTTCACCTCGACCAGTTCCCTGCACGGCGGACAGGAAACCACCCTGCTGTCCATGGCGCTGCCCCTGCTCCACCACGGCATGGTCCTGGTGGGCATCCCGTACCGCGAGCCGGCGCTCTCGGCCACGCGCACGGGCGGTTCGCCCTACGGGGCGACGCACTTCGCCCCGAACGCTGGAGACACCTCGTTAAGCGCCGATGAGGCGCGGATTGCCCAGCATCTGGGGCGGCGCGTGGCGGCAGCGGCACTGCGCCTCGAGGGCTGGGAGCGGTGACCGCCACTCGCGCGACGCTGGCCGGACTCCTGGTCCTGAGCGCCTGGCTCCTGGTCGCTCCACCGGCCGGACCGGCAACGGCACCGGCCACCCGGCTGCTGATCGGCGCGCTCTGCGCCGCTCCCCTCCTTCTGCTGGTCCTGGCAGGCCTGCGCACGGTTCGCCAGTGGGGAGCCTGGGTGGCGATCGTCATGATTCCGTACTTCGCCCTCAGCGTCGGCGCGCTGCTCGTCGCGCCCGGCCAGCGACTCGAGGCGGCGGCATTTGCCGCGCTGATCGCCGTGGTGGTCTTCACGGGGATCGCGGCGTCACGGCGACGCTCCTAGTCGAGCACGCTCCGCACGAAGGGGATGGTCAGGCGCTTCCGGGCCACGAGGGCCGCCCGGTCCAGCGTGTCCAGCACCCGGAACAGGCTGGCCGGGCCCCGCGCCATGCGGTTGAGCAGGTATCGCCCGGTGTCGTCCGGCAGATCGAAGCCGCGAAAACGCGCGCGAATCTGGAGCGCCGCGAGCCGGCCCGCATCGTCCAGCGGCTGCACGCGATAGACACCACCTGACTTCAGCCTGGAGGCGAGGTCCGGCAACCGGAACGGCACGTCGCCTGGCGGCGCCGCTGCCGAGACGACCAGCCGGCCGCCCGACTGGCGCAGCTGCTCGAACAGGCCAAACACCGCCCGCTCGAATCCGGCATCGCCGGCGATCGCATCGATATCGTCCAGCCCGACGACCTCGAACTCGCCGAGGCCATCCAGCGCGGCGGCAGGCAGTGCCAGCGAGCGGTCCAGGGGCACGTAGGCCGAGCGTCGGTTCCGTTCGCCCGCCTCGGCAATGCAGGCCTGCAGAAGGTGCGTGCGCCCCGATTCCACCGGGCCCCAGATCCAGAGCATGGGCTGCCCGGCCCTGGCGGCGGGCTGGCTGAGCTCGTGGATGACCAGCTCATTGCCCACTGGCAGGAAGTTGCTGAACACGGCGTGATCAGCCAGCCGGATTTCGAGGGGTAGCTGCTGCATCACCGCTAGCGGCCGGCGCGCGCCGCCTTGCCCGACCAGCGCACCACGTAGTCCAGGCCGCTGACCGTGGACGTGACCAGCACGGCGGCGCCGACCGCGAGGAGGAACTGGGCCGGAGGCTCGCCGAGGCCATGATTGGCAATCACGGCGCAGATGAACAGGAGTTGCGCACCGGTATTGAACTTGCTGGCGCGGCTGGGCTCTGGCTGAACGGGCGCGACGATGGCCTGGTAGACGAGCCCGCCGCTGACGATCACGAAGTCGCGAACGATGACGACGGCAGTCAGCCAGACCGGCACGAGCCCGAGCCAGGTGAGGGTGACGAAGGTCGACACGAGCAGCAACTTGTCGGCGAGCGGATCCAGCAGGCCGCCGAGCCGGCTTCGCCAGTCAAAGCGCTTCGCGAGATAACCGTCGAGGCCATCGGAGAAGCCCGCCACGGCCACGAGCAACAGCGCCGTGACAAACCGGCCGCCCACGAGGGCACTGATGATCGGCCACACCAGTGCGATGCGGAGGACGCAAATGAGGTTGGGAATGTGGGCCGCTTTCACAGGCCTTCGGCACCGGCCGGCAGAGTGCCGGTGACCAGGCGGTAGACGTAGTCACCAGCCACGGGAGCTGCCACCGGCTCCAGGACGCGGCGCAGGGCGAACGCGTCGTTCAGCTGGTTGACGTCGCCACGCACGGCCACTTCGTAGACGAGCTGCCCGCCGCCCACTTCCTTCAGATCCGCACTCTGGATCAGGCCCATGCTGCGCAGGTAGCTCTGCAGGCGACCGTAGGCGTCGAAACTGTCCACGCCGGTGATTCGCAGGCGCAGGACGCGGCCCGATGATGCGGCCGTGGCGTAGCGGGCGGCCAGCCGATCGGCGAGGCCATGCGCTCCTTCGACCGGATCGCCCTGCCACTCCGACCGGTCGGCTTCCCGGGCGAGCGTCCAGCGGAACAGCGCCGGGCCACCGGCCGGTGCAGGCCTTCCGGCGAGCAGCAGGTCGGCGCCAGCGGCGCGCGCGGCACCGTCCGGATCCAGCAGGGGATCGGCGCCGGCGAGCGAACCGGCCACCGGCTCCGGTGCGAGCACCACGGGAATGCCGCGACTGGCGGCGGTCGCCTGGAACAACTGCCTGAACGAGCGCACCGGCTCGGCCGCCGTCGCGGCTGGCCCGCCGGCAGGGGCTGCCAGGGCTGGCGCCGGCTCGGGCGGCAGGCTCACGAGCGTGAGGGGCCTGTCGTCGGCCCACACGGGCAGGTTGGCGGCATCGAGGCGGCGGCGGAGGGCGTCCGGGTCGAAGCTGACCCGGACCTGTCCGCCAGCCATCGGCTGGTACTGGCGCACGAGTGGCGCCGGGGGCCCGACGGCGCGGCGCCGGGCAGGGTCGGTGGCAATGGCTCGCTGCCCGGTGACCTTGACCAGCACCTGGTCGAGTGCCAGGGCGAAGGCCTCGTCGAGTGGCGGTCCGCTGAGCGCTGTCGCCGGGACCTCGGCCACGTAGAGATCGGGAGCGTTGGCTGCGGACAGGGGCTGCCCGGCCATCGTCACCGCCAGGAGCGAGAGCAGGGCTGCCTTGGACTGTGCGTGCAACATTTCCTTATTATAGCGACCCCCGTTCACGGCGCCGATCATGACCGCGAAACAGCCCCTGACCTACAAGGACGCCGGCGTCGACATCGATGCGGGCGACGATCTGGTCGAGCACATCAAGCCGCTCGCCCGCAGCACGAACCGGCCTGGTGTCCTGGGCGGTATCGGGGGTTTCGGCGGGCTCTTCGAGATCGACCTGGCGCGCTGGCCGCGCCCGGTGCTGGTCTCGGGGACGGACGGCGTCGGCACCAAGCTCAAGCTCGCCATCGAGCTGGACCGCTACGACACCATCGGCATCGATCTCGTCGCCATGTGCGCCAACGACGTCATCGTCCAGGGCGCGGAGCCCCTCTTCTTCCTGGACTACTACGCCTCGGGCAAGCTGTCGGTCGACACGGCCACCGCCGTCATCCGCGGGATCGCGACCGGCTGCCAGCAGGCGGGCGCCGCCCTGCTCGGCGGCGAGACGGCCGAGTTGCCGGGCATGTACTCCGGCAAGGACTTCGACCTGGCCGGCTTCTGCGTGGGGATCGTCAACCGGGACCAGATCATCGACGGCACCGGCATCCTGCCCGGCGACATCATCCTCGGCCTCGCCTCATCCGGGCCCCACTCCAACGGCTACTCCCTGATCCGGCGGGTGCTGGAGGTCAGCCATACACCGCTGGACACCCCCTGGGAAGGCGGCACCCTGGGCTCGGCGCTCCTCGCGCCCACCCGCATCTACGTGCGGTCCCTGCTCGCCCTGATGGCCACCTGCAGGATCCGGGGCCTGGCGCACATCACCGGCGGAGGCCTCGCGGACAACCTCGTGCGGGTGCTGCCGGAAACGGTGAACGCGGTGCTGCACAAGAGCGCGTGGCAGCGCCCCGCCCTCTTCGACTGGCTGCAGAAGGAAGGCAACGTGCCCGAGGACGACCTCCTCCGGACCTTCAACTGCGGCATCGGCATGACGGTCATCGTTCGCCGCGAAGATGCGGAGCTCGCGCGGGAACTGCTGGAGCAGGCGGGCGAGACGGTCACCGTGCTGGGCGAAATCGCGGCGGGCACGGGCCAGGTGGAACTGCGCGGGTGAACGCCACGCCGCGCGCCGTCGTCCTGGTCTCCGGCGACGGCAGCAACCTGCAGGCAATCATCGACCAGGTCCGCCGAAGCGCCTTGGGGTTAACCCTGGTGGGTGTCGTGAGCGACCGGCCCGGCGTTCGCGCCCTGGAGCGCGGAGTGGCGGCGGGCATCCCCGCGCACGTGGTGGACTGTGCAAGCGACCGGCTGGCCTTCCCCGGGCGGCTCGCGGCGACGCTCACCGACCTGCAGCCGGACCTGGTGATCCTCGCCGGCTTCATGCGCATCCTGCCGGCGGAACTCGTCGACCAGTACCGCGGGCGCATGCTGAATGTGCACCCGTCCCTGCTGCCAAAATACCCGGGCCTGCACACCTATCGCCGCGCGCTGGAAGCAGGCGACCGGGAGCACGGGTCCACGGTGCACTTCGTCATCCCGGCGCTCGATGCCGGCCCGGGCATCCTCCAGTACCGGGTGCCGGTCCACCCGGGCGACACGGAGGCGTCCCTGCGGGAACGGGTCCGCGCCGGCGAGCACCTGATCTACCCGCGGGCCATCGCCTGGCTGGCGGCCGGGCGGGTGAGCTTGCGGGATGGCGCCGCCTGGCTCGACGGGGAGAGACTGACAGAGCCGGTGGTCGTGGACGAGGCCGCCGCCGAACGCAGCACGGCCGCCTGATCGCCGGGCTAGCCGTCCGCCAGCGACTGTGCGGCTAGCGTGTCAGCAGTGCCTTGACCGAGGCTTCTTGCGCCGTGTCCCTGACCTTGACCCGCTTGCCGACGCTGACAGCAAACCTCTCCAGACGACTCCTTCTTAGAATCCTGGGAACATCGAGCTTCATTTCGCGAAACGCCTGGCACGCCTGCTCGACTGACAAGGCCTTCACGCCCACATTGCCGAGGAAAGCCGCAATCAGTGCATTCCACGGGTCCTTGTTGCCCCAGTAATGCTTCAGCCACTGGGTCGTCGGCTTCAGATCGCCGCCCCGCGAAAGCGAAAGGCTAAGCGCCAGCTGCTCGAGATGGTTTTTGTGCAGTTTCCCGGCACACATCTGGTCCATGCACTCGAGCGCGTCGGCGAGATATTCAGTGCTGCGCTCGGCAGGCAGTGCGACAACGCCGGCGCACCACATGGCGCTGTCCTCGGTGATCGTGAATTTTCCATAGGTATTGCCCCGGGCTTTGACCCAGGTCTCCCTTGCCGAGCCACCCCTCCCGCTCAGCAAGTAGACGCGCTCGTCCATGAAACATTGGCCGCGTGCCAGTTGCTCCAGAAAGTCGTTCAACGGGCCGTCACATGCAACATCAGAGTCCAGGTAAATCAAGTCACCAGGCAGCCTCTCGACCATGAGCTGCATCGCCTTGATCTTGATTCGAAAGAAATGATCGTGGACACCCCGCCACTCGGTCAGGGTCTTGTGGTCGATGGGCAGCACACTGATCCGGTCGCCGAGCCATGCGTACCAGTCCGGCCTATCGGTGATGATGGTTATCGTGGCCCGGTCTTCCGGAACGGTATTTGCCAGAATACTGAGCGCGGCGAAGTTCGCCTGCCGATGGATGAACTCGGCGTTACCAACGGTGAACATCATGAAATTTTTGGCACGCACCAGAAAGCTTCTCCGTTCAACGCTGGACCCTGCTCCAGGGGCTCTCAAATGTAACAACGATTGACGCTCAACGCGACTGAGGAACTCAACCCCCTCTGCACGGCGCGATGATGGCACGGGCTCGGGGCTGGATGATGGTGGTCGCGGCGGTCGCCGCTCCTACGCGCGGGGCAACGTCACGCCTTTCTGCCCCTGGTACTTGCCGCCTCTGTCCTTGTAGGAGGTCTCGCAGACCTCGTCGGACTCGAAGAACAGCATCTGGGCGACGCCCTCGTTCGCGTAGATGCGTGCAGGCAGCGGCGTGGTGTTGGAGAACTCGAGCGTCACGTGACCTTCCCACTCGGGCTCCAGCGGCGTCACGTTGACGATGATGCCGCAGCGGGCGTAGGTGGACTTGCCCAGGCAGACCGTGAGGACGTTGCGGGGGATCCGGAAGTACTCGACGGTGGATGCCAGCGCGAAGGAGTTCGGCGGGATGATGCAGACGTCCGTGTCCATGTCGACGAAGCTGTTCGGATCGAAGGCCTTGGGGTCCACGATGGTGGAGTTGATGTTGGTGAACACCTTGAACTGGCGCGCGCAACGCACGTCGTAGCCATAGCTCGACGTGCCGAAGGAGATTACCCGCTCGCCATTGACGGCACGCACCTGGCCGGGCTCGAAGGGCTCGATCATGCCGTGCTCCGCGGCCATGCGACGGATCCAGTGATCCGGTCGGATGCTCATTTGCCCTTCTCCACCACGATGGAACCGAACATGCCCCGCCGGTCCTTCGGGCGCTGCGCGAGCACTTCGGCCAGGCGCCGGGCAATGGCCTGGTAGCGTTCCGCCAGCACGCTGTCCGGCGCGGCCACCACCGTCGGCCGGCCGCCATCGGCCTCCTCCCGGATCTGCGCGTGGAGCGGCAGCCTGCCGAGCAGCGGCACACCGGATTCGGCCGCCAGCCGCTCGCCGCCGCCCTCGCCGAAGATCGCCGTTTCGGTCTGGCAGCAGGGGCAGATGAAGGTGCTCATGTTCTCGATCACGCCCAGCACGGCCACGCCGACCTTCTCGAACATCTTCAGGCCCTTCCGGGCGTCCGCCAGCGCGATGTCCTGCGGCGTCGTGACGATCACGGCGCCAGCGAGGGGCACCTTCTGTGTCAGGGTGAGGTGGATGTCGCCAGTGCCGGGCGGCAAATCCACGATGAGGTAGTCCAGGTCGTGCCAGTTGGTCTGGAACGCCAGCTGCTGCAGCGCCTGCGTCACCATCGGCCCGCGCCAGATCACGGGACGCTCCTCCTCGATCAGGAAGCCGATCGAGTTGGTCTCGAGGCCATGGGCCACCAGGGGCTCGAAGGTCTTGCCGTCCAGCGACTCGGGGTGCTGCCCGAGCAGGCCCAGCATCCGGGGCTGGCTGGGCCCGTAGACATCGGCGTCGAGAATCCCGACCCGCGCGCCGTCCCGGGCCAGGGCCAGCGCCAGATTGACGGCCGTGGTGGACTTGCCGACGCCGCCCTTGCCGGATGCGACGGCAATCACGTTCCGGACGTTGGGCAGCGGCGTCAGGTTGCCCTGCACGGCATGGGCGACGACCCTGGTCATGCGGTTGCCATAATTCGTGATGGGATTAACAGTAAGGTGTGAGGTCAGACGCCACATTGTAACGGGTGGCAGGACCGGGCGCCGCCACGTCATGTGGCATAATTTCGGGCGTGCGGAGTGACCGGGTGGGGCCGGTCTTCCTGTCTCCTGGCCAGGGCAAGGACGACCGACGAGAGCGGGGCGCGGAGCGAATTCCGGGGCGTATGAAGTTCTTCAGCACACTGAAGGCAGAACGCTGCCTCACCCAGCTGCTATCGGAACGGGATCCCGCCAGTCCCGAGGGCCGAAAGGCGCTCGAGAGCCTCCGCAGCATCGGCCCCGACGCCATTCCGAAGGTCATCGAGGCGTTCGCCACGGCAGACAAGGAGCACAGCGGGGCGATGGTCACGCTGCTGGCGTCGCTGCTGGACGACAAGACCTTCCCCCTCTTCACCGCGGGCCTCGGGCACACGGACAAGCTCTGCGTGGCGGGGGTCACCAAGGCCCTGGCCATCTCCGCCAACTACGACACCAACCGGCTCACCGAGCTGCTGGGCAGGCCGGAAATCTTCAAGCCGGCCCTGATAGAGATTCTGGGTATAGTCCGCAAGCGATTGAATGCTCGGGAATTACTCAAGCGGGCCTACGATCTCGAGCCCCGCGAGAAAGCCGCCGTCTTCAAGATCATCGGCGACATCGCCGGTCCCGACCTGGTGCCCGACCTGATCGCGCGGATCGAAGGCAAGGATCCCTCGGTCCGGCTGAACATCATCGAGTTGCTGAGCCGCTTCAACCAGCCGGAAGTCGCGCGGGCCCTCGAACGACAGCTGAAGGACAAGAACAAGATGGTCCGCAAGGCTGCCCTCGAGGCGCTGGCGGCCATGCCCGGTGACCGGGACATCGGACTGATCTGCTCCCTGCTGGCAGACCCGGAGCTCGAGGTGCAGGCCCGGGCCGTGGACCTGGTGGTCAAGCTCCGCCACCCCGACACCATGAAACACCTGGTCAACGTGCTCAAGGACGAGTCGGAGTTCGCCCGCCGTTCAGCCGTCGAAGTGCTGAACGAGATCGCCGAGCCGTCCACCATCAAGGCCCTGCTCATGGCCCTGGAGGACGGTGACTGGTGGGTCCGGTCCCGCGCCTCGGACGCCCTCGCCAAGATTGGCGGCCCGAAGGTGATGGACGCGGTCCTGCAGCTGGTGGGCGACAAGAACGAGAATATCCGGCGCTCGGCCATCGAGATCCTGAACCAGACCAAGGACGAGCGGGCCGTGGACTACCTGATCAAGGCGACCCGCGACAACGACTGGTGGGTTCGCGAGCGCGCCGCCGATGCGCTGGCCGAGATCCGCAGCGAGAAAGCCGCGCCCGCCCTCCTCGAGATGCTCACGGGCGACGCCCGTTCGGTGCCCGCCGCCCTCCGCGCCCTGGGCAGGCTCGGCAGTTCGGAGGTGCTACCGAGGCTGCTGCCGATGCTGGACCGCCCCGAGAAGGACATCCGCATCGAGGCCGTGAATGCGATCGGCCACCTGGCCACGTCCGATTCAGCCGAACCGCTCAAGGACCGGTTGCGCAGCCTGGCCACCGGCGCCGACGAAACCATCGCCAAGGTGGCCGCCCAGGCGATGTCGCGCATCGAGAGCATCGCGGGGACCAACCCGGGCAGCCCGGAGCTCCGCACCGAGACGCCCGGCGAGGCGGCCAAGACGCTGCTCGTGGACAATGCCCGGGTCGAGGAAATGGTCAAGTCGCTCGACAAGGCCATCAAGCTCGATGTCAGCACCCTCAAGACGGGCGACCTCATCGAGGGCCGCTACCGGTACATCGAGAAGATCGGCAAGGGCGCGTTCGGCACGGTCGTCCTCGTGGAGGACGAGGTCGTCGGCGAGCGCCTGATCCTCAAGTTCCTCAACCCGAACGTGAGCTCCGACGAGGAGATGATGAAGCGCTTCGTGCACGAGCTGCGGTACTCCCGCAAGATCACGCACCGTAACGTCATTCGCATCTTCGATTTCGTGAGCCTGGGTGGCAACTACGCCATTTCCATGGAGTACTTTCCCTCCCACACGCTCGGGGCCGAAATGCAGAAGCACAAGCCCCTGCCATTCGCCAAGACGAACAGCTGGGCCCGGGACATGGCCAACGGCATGGCCGTGGCGCACCAGGTGGGCATCATCCACCGGGACCTGAAGCCCGCCAACATACTGATCAACGAGGAGGGCCTGCTGAAGATCGTGGACTTCGGCGTTGCGGCGGCGGCCAGCTCCGGCGACACCCAGCTCACCAAGACGGGCTACGTCATCGGCTCGCCCAAGTACATGGCCCCCGAGCAGATCCTGGGCAAAAAGGTGGATCATCGCGCCGACATCTACAGCATTGGCGTCATCGTCTACGAGATGCTCACCGGCACGCCCCCGTACACCAAGGGCGATCACATGTCCGTCATGTACCAGCACGTGCAGGGCAAGGCGAAGCTCTGCGAGGAGCTCAATCCGGAGATTCCGCCCGCACTCGCGGCGGTCGTCCGCAAGGCCATGGAAGTGGACAAGCTGAAGCGCTTCAATTCAATGGATGAGCTGCGGGAGGCGCTCGAGCGGGCTGCCTGAGCCCGCCCGCGACAGATCATGGCCCGCATCGACGCATTCCTGAAACTGGGCCTTGCCCAGGGCTGCTCGGACATCCACCTGGCCGTCGGTGTGCCGCCCATGCTCAGGATGCACGGCGACCTGATGCCCATCAAGTTCCGCGAACTCGGCGACACGGAACTCGAGAGCTACGTGGGCGAGATCCTGACCCCGACCCAGAAGAAGCGGTTCGAGGAGGGGCATGACCTGGACTTTTCCTACGTCTCCGAGGATGGCGGGCGATTTCGCGTCAACGTCTTCCGCAAGGAGACGGGCGTGGGCGCGACGTTCCGGTTCATCCCCGGCAACATTCCCACGCTGGACAGCCTCGCCCTGCCGCCTGTGCTCCGGAAGCTCCTCGAGCACCACCAGGGAATGATCCTGGTCACCGGGTCCACGGGCACCGGCAAGTCCACCACGCTGGCAGCCATGATCGACCACCTGAACAGCAATCAGAACTGCAACATCATCAGCCTGGAAGACCCGATCGAATTCATCCACCGGAGCAAGCAGGCACAGATCATCCAGCGGGAACTGGGGACGCACCTGCCGTCGTTTGCCGAGGGCATCCGGGCCGCGCTCCGCGAGGACCCGGATGTCATCCTGGTCGGCGAGCTGCGCGACGCCGACACGATCCAGATGGCCATGACGGCGGCCGAGACCGGGCACCTCGTGCTCGGCACCCTGCATACCACTGGCGCCGTGAAGACCATCGACCGGGTCATCGACGCCCTGCCCGGCGACATGCGCGAGCAGACCAAGAGCTTTCTCGCCCAGAGCCTCAACGCGGTCATCAGCCAGAACCTCGTTCGCACGCCGGATGGGAGGGGCCGCAAGGCCATCGTCGAGATCATGATCATGACCCGCGCCATCGCGAAGCTGATCATGACGGACCAGACGCACCAGATTCCCGCCCAGCTGCAGACCGGCAAGGACCTCGGCATGCAGATGATGGACCAGGCGCTGATGGACGCCATCCAGAAGAAGCAGATCGATCCGGACGACGCGTTCCGCTACGCGAGCGACAAGTCCCTTTTCCAGCGCTTCGTCACCGACACCTCGGTGCTGCCGAAGTTCGAGGTCAGTGGCCCGTGAGCCAGATCGACGACTACCTGAAGCAGGTCCTGATCCGGAATGGCTCGGACCTGCACTTCATCGCAGGCGAGCCGCCCCGGGCGCGAATCTACGGCGAGCTGCAGATCCTCGCGGCCGAAACCCTGAGCATGAGCAAGGTCGAGGCCGCGCTGCTCGAGGTCATGTCGCCCAAGGCCCGGGAGGACTTCCAGCGCCGGGACTCGACCGACTTCGCCTACTCCCTCGAGGACCTGGCCCGCTTCCGCGTGAACGTGTTCCGGCACGTGGCCGGGATGGGCGCCGTGCTTCGTGCGATTCCCTCGAAGGCCAAGTCGCTGGAAGACCTCAAGATGCCCCCGGTCGTGTCCCAGCTGTGCAAGCAGCCCCAGGGAATGATCCTCGTGACCGGCAAGACGGGCTCGGGCAAGTCCACGACGCTGGCCGCGATGATCGACGAGATCAACACCCGCGTCAGCGGCCACATCCTCACCATCGAGGACCCGATCGAGTTCGTCCACAAGCGCAAGAAGTGCCTGATCAGCCAGCGCGAAATCGGCGTCCACAGCCCGAGCTTCGCGGCGGCGCTCCACTCCGCCCTGCGCGAGGACCCCGACGTCATCCTGGTGGGCGAGATGCGCGACCTGGAGACCGTGAGCATCGCCGTGACTGCCGCCGAGATGGGCATCCTGGTGATGGGCACGCTGCACACCAACGGCGCCGGCCAGACCATCGACCGGATCGTCAACTCCTTCCCGACCGACAAGCAGCCCCACGTCCGGACCATGCTCTCGACCTCCCTGCGGGGCGTGATCTCCCAGCAGCTCGTGGCCCGCAAGGGCGAGCCGGGCCTCGTCGCCGCCCTGGAGATCATGGTGAACACCCCGGCCGTCTCCAACCTGATCCGGCAGGGCAAGCTCGACCAGCTGGAAACCGCGATCCAGGGCGGGGCGCGGATCGGCATGCGCACCATGGACTCGGCGCTCAAGGACCTGCTCGACCAGGGCCGGATCACCGGCAAGACCGCCTACGAGTCCGCGCTGGAGAAGCGCAAGTTCGAGGACGTGAAGGAACTCGCCTGACAGCCCGCCTGACAGCGTGAAGTCGCCGCCCCTATAATGCGGCGTGCCTGCCAAGCCCCGCAAAATCCTCGTCACCAGCGCCCTGCCCTACGCCAACGGGCCAATCCACATCGGTCACCTGGTGGAGTACGTCCAGACCGACATCTGGGTGCGCTACCAGCGCCTGGCCGGCCACGACGTCACCTACCTCTGCGCCAGCGACGCCCACGGCACGCCGATCATGCTCAAGGCGCGGGACCTGGGGCTCACGCCCGAGGCCCTCGTCGAGCGCTTCCGCACCGAGCACCAGCAGGCCTTCGCCGGCTTCCGGGTGGACTTCGACAACTACCACACCACGCATTCGGAGGAGAACCGGCTGCTGGTGGAGCAGTTCTATGCCGCGCTCGATGCCCGGGGGCTGATCTCCCAGCGGGTCGTCAAAGCAGGCCTACGACGCGGAGGCGGGCATGTTCCTGCCGGACCGCTTCATCCGGGGGAACTGCCCGGTGTGCGGCGCGCCCGACCAGTACGGCGACAGCTGCGAGAGCTGCGGCGCGACCTATTCGCCCTCCGAGCTGAAGAACGCCCGGTCAGTCGTTTCCGGCACGACGCCCGTCGAGAAGGACTCGGTGCACTTCTTCTTCCGCCTGGCCGCCTTCGAGGAGAACCTGAAGCGCTGGCTGGCAGGCGGCCACGTCCACGAGAGCGTCGCGCGCAAGCTGCAGGAGTGGTTCTCGGCGGGCCTGCGCGACTGGGACATCTCCCGGGACGCTCCCTACTTCGGCTTTCGCATCCCCGGCACCGCCGACAAGTACTTCTACGTGTGGCTCGACGCGCCGGTGGGCTACATGGCGAGCCACCGGAACTGGCTGCCAGCGGACGGGCCGGCCCGACAGCGAGTTCGCGGCAGCCTGGAGTCCCGGCAGCGACACCGAGCTGCATCACTTCATCGGCAAGGACATCCTCTACTTCCACACCCTGTTCTGGCCGGCCCTGCTGGAAGGCGCCGGCTTCCGGCAGCCGACCGCGGTCCACGTGCACGGTTTCCTCACGGTCAACGGGCAGAAGATGTCCAAGTCCCGGGGCACCTTCGTCGCCGCCAGCACCTACCTCAGGCACCTGGACCCCGAGTACCTGCGCTACTACTACGCGTTCAAGCTGGGCTCCGGACTGGACGACATCGACCTGAACCTCGACGACTTCGTCGCACGGGTGAACGCCGACCTGGTGGGCAAGGTGGTGAACCTGGCCAGCCGGTGCGCGGGCTTCATCAGCCAGCGCTTCGACGGCCAGCTGGCCGCCACGCTGGATGCGCCGGCGCTGTACCGCGAGTTCGTGGCGGCCGGCGGCAGCATCGGCGCGGCCTTCGATCAGCGGGACTACGGGCGGGCCATGCGGGAAACCATGCAGCTCGCCGATGCCGCCAACCGGTACATCGACGACCAGAAGCCCTGGGTGCTGGCCCGCGACCCGGCGACCCTGCCCCGCGTGCAGCTCGTGTGCACGCAGGGCCTGAACCTGTTCCGCGTGCTCATGACCTACCTCGCGCCGGTGCTGCCCCGCGTGACCGAACAGGCCGCCGCCTTCCTGAACGCCGGGCCGGTTAGCTGGGCCGCGCGCGAGACGCCGCTGCTCGGTTCCCGGATCGCGGCGTACGAACCCCTCCTCGTCCGGGTTGACCCGGGCGCCGTCTCCCGTATGGTGGAAGATTCCATGGACAAGCCGACAAGCATCCCCGCTACTGCCGCACCACCGGCGTCGTCAACGCCGGAAATCGAGCTGGCAGACTTCCAGAAGGTCGACCTGCGGATCGCCACGGTACTGCAGGCCGAAGCGGTTGAGGGTGCCGACAAGCTCGTGCGGCTCACGCTCGACATCGGCACGGAGCAGCGCACGGTCCTGTCGGGCATCAAGTCCGCCTACGCGCCCGCCGACCTGGTCGGCAGGCAGGTCATCCTGGTGGCCAACCTCAAGCCGCGAAAAATGCGCTTTGGCATCTCACAGGGCATGGTGCTGGCCGCTGGTGACGACTCGGGCCTGTTCCTGGTCGGGCCCGATGGCAAGGCTCCGGCGGGCCTGCGCGTGACCTGATGACGGACCTTCTGCTCATTGCAGTCGCCGCCGCCACCGTCAACAATTTCGTCCTCGTCCGGCTGCTGGGCCTGTCGCCGGTGCTGGACCCGGATTCGAGCCTGGAGGAATTCCCCACCATGGCGGTGGCGACCACCGGCGTGGTGGCGGTCACCACGGGCCTCTGTCACGCACTGGACCGCTGGGCACTCGTCCCTTATGACCTGCCGTATCTCCGCATCCTCGGGTTTCTCGGCATTGCCCTGCTGACGATCCCGGCGGCGAACCTCATCCTTCGACGGCGCGGTCACCGGCTGCCCCTGGTCACGACCGGCTCCGTGGTGCTGGGCGTCGCCCTGCTCACCGCCGGAACCGTGAACGGCCTGGCGGCTGCGCTGGCGCTGGGCTTCGGCGCAGGTGCGGGCTTCAGCCTCGTGGTGCTCCTCTTCACCGGTCTGCGCCACCGCCTGGAGCAGGCCCCCGTGCCGGCGGCGCTGCGCGGGCCCGCCATCGCCCTCGTGACCGTTGGCATGCTGTCACTCGCCTTCCTCGGATTTTCGGGCCTGGGCAGCTAGGGGCGCGTCGGGCAGCAGTGGTGGCGGCATGAGCGAACCCGTGAACACCGACCGGATCGCCTACGACGCCCGGCCGCGGCGTCCGGCCTGGGGCGTCAGCACGCCGCTCCGCAAGTCCCTCTCCACCCGGGAGCCCCTGCTCGTCGCTCCACCGCCGGCGGTCGTCTGCATTTCCCTGGCCCAGGGCCCCGGGGTGGCGGCGCTGCCGATCGTCGTGCCGGGCCAGCGCGTGGCGTGCGGGGAACCGATCGGCGAACCGGCCGAGCCGGGCCTGCCCCGCGTCCACGCCTCCATCGGCGGCCTGGTCACGCACGTCGAGGTGCGCCAGGTCGCCGGCAGCGATGGCGCCATGCCCTGCGTGGTCATCCGGGGTTCCGGAGCCGAGGAGCGCTGGGCAGGCTATGCACCCGACGCGGAAGCGGGCAACCGCCCGGCCCGGGACCTGCGTGAACGGATCGCGGCCGCGGGCATCATCGGCCTTGGCGGCGCGCTGTTCCCCACGGCCCGCAAGCTGGCCATGGCTGCTGACGCGCCGGTCCTGCTGCTGAACGGGGCCGAATGCGAGCCCTATGTCAGCTGCGACGACGTCCTGATGCGGGAGCGTGCAGACCTCGTCGTGGCCGGCGGCCGGCTGCTGCTGGCGGCGATCGGCGCCCGGCGTTGCATCATCGCGGTCAAGAACAACATGCCAGAGGCGCGCGTTGCCCTCTACAACGCGCTGCAGTCCGCGGGCGACCCGCGGCTCGTGCTCTCGGTGGTGACGGCCCGGTATCCGGTCGGCGGCGAGCGTCAGCTCATCGAACTGGTGCTGGGCCGGGAGGTGCCGGCCGGCGGACACCCGGCGGACGCGGGCGTGCTGTGCCAGAACGTGGCCACGGCGGCCGCGGTCGCCGCCTTCTTCCAGGAGGGCCAGCCGTTCATCTCGCGGATCGTCACCGTGACAGGCGGCGGCGTCGCCCGGCCGCGCAACATCGAGGCCCGCATCGGCACCCCGGTCGCCGACCTGATCGTCCTGGCCGGCGGCTACCGGAACGAGCCACGCCGGCTCATCATGGGCGGGCCGATGATGGGCGTCGCCCTGGCGAGCGACGAGTTGCCGATCACCGGCGCAACCAACTGCCTCATCGCCGCCACGGCCGCCGACCTGGACGGCCCGGCGGCGGGTCGCGCCAGCCCGGAAATGCCCTGCATCCGCTGCGGCGACTGCATCGAGGCCTGCCCCGCGAGCCTGCTGCCCCTCGAGATCCTCACCGCCGCCCGCGCGGGCGACCTGGCGCAACTCGAGACCCTGGGCGTGACGGAGTGCATCGAGTGCGGGGCCTGCGACTACGTCTGCCCCAGCCACATCCCGCTCACCCGGCGCTTCATCGCCGCCAAGGCTGCCGTCCGGAACACCGTGGACGAGGCCGGCTGATGCGCTTCGAGACGTCACCGCCGCCCCAGTGGCGCTCCCCCGCCACGGTGGGCGGCATCATGCGCACGGTGTTGTACGCGCTCGTGCCCGCCGTGCTGGCCCACGTGTGGTTCTTCGGCATTGGCATCCTGCTCAACATCGCCGTCGCGCTCCTGGCCGCGCTCGCCACCGAAGCCCTGTGCCTCCGGCTCGCGGGTAAACCGGTGGCAACCCACCTGACCGACGGCAGCGCACTGGTGACAGCCGTGCTGTTCGCGTTCTGCCTGCCGCCGCTCTGCCCCTGGTGGATCACGACGCTCGGCATGGTCTTCGCCATTGGCGTCGCGAAGCACGCCTACGGCGGACTCGGCTACAACCTGTTCAATCCGGCGATGGCGGGCTTCGTGCTCGTGCTGGTCTGCTTCCCCGATGCCATGCGGCTCTGGCCTGCGCCGGACATCGGCGACCTGGACTACGTCCGGCCGGGCATGGCCGCCACGTTTCAGTACTGCCTGACCGGTGCCCTGCCGGAGGGCCTGACCGTGGACGCGATCGCCCGGGCGACGACCCTGGCCAGCACGCGGGAAGGGCTTGCCCTCATGCAAACCATGGACGAGATCCGTGCGAACCCCGGGTTCGGGGATTTCGGCGGCGCAGGCTGGGAGTGGATCGGGAACTGCATAGCCATGGGCGGCTTCGCCCTGCTGCTGCTGGGCATCATCCGCTGGCACACGCCCGCCGGCGTGCTGGGCGGACTGCTGGGCATGGCGACCTTCGGCTGGCTCCTCGACCCGAATATCCACCCCTCGCCCGGCTTTCACCTCTTCAGCGGGGGTGCGATGCTGGGCGCGTTCTTCATCGCCACCGATCCCGTCTCGTCACCGACGACCGCTCGTGGCCGGCTCATCTACGGCGGCGGCATTGGCGTGCTGACCTACGTCATCCGGACGTTCGGCAGTTACCCGGACGGCGTCGCCTTCGCGGTGCTCCTGATGAACCTGGCGGCGCCACTGATCGAGCGCTGGACACGGCCCCGGGTCTACGGGCGGCCCGCATGAGCACGCCCGGCACCGGGCAGCCGCCGATCCTGCCCGAGCCGGGGCGCGCGCGCGCCGTCGCCGGCCTCGCTGCCCTGCTGCTCGTGGTCGTCCTCGTTGTCGGTGGCGCCTGGCGCTACACGCGCCACGCCATCGCGGACAATGCCGACCGCGGCGTGCTGACAGAGATCGCTGCGGTACTGCCCGCCGGCCTTTACGACAATTCACCCGCCAGGGACCTGGTGCAGATCGACACCGGCGGCGGCCAGCCCGTGCCGGTCTACCGGGCGCGGCGGAACGGCAGGCCCGTCGCAGCGGCAGTGACCATCGTGGCCCCCGACGGCTACGCCGGCCCGATCCGGCTCCTGGTCGGGATCTCGACCGACGGCCGCGTGCTCGGCGCGCGGGTCCAGGCCCACACCGAGACGCCGGGGATCGGCGCCGCCGTCGCCGCGGACGATTCTCCCGTGCTGGCCGGCCTGGTTGGGAGATCGCTGGCGGACCCGCCCGAAGCGCGCTGGACTGTCCGCAATGACGGTGGCGAGTTCGACGCCATTGCGGGAGCCACGGTCAGCAGCCGCGCCGTCATCGGCGGCGTACGCAGGGCGGTGCAGTTCTTCACGACGCACCAGGACGAAATCTTCGCCCTGCCCACCGCGGTGGCCCGGCGGTGATGAACGACATGAACACCGGCAAGCCCACTGACGGCCCGTGGTGGAGCGCGCCGGGCATCGTCGGCCTGGCGGGGCTTTTCCCGCTCCTGGCCGTCAGCCGCACTTTCGCCACGGGACTGGCCCTGGGGATCGCCTCGCTCGCCGTGCTCTGCACCAGCAACGTCCTCGTCGCGGGCCTTGCCGGATCGATCCCCTCGCGCTTCCGGGTACCGGCGTTCCTGGTGCTCATCGCCGCCCTCGTCACCGCCGTGGACCTGCTCTTCCAGGCGCACTGGTTCGTCCTCTACGCTGAGGTCGGCCTGTTCGTCCCCCTGATCGTCACCAACGGCCTGATCGTCGCGCGCGCCGAGGCCGTCGCCGCGCACCGGGGCTGGTGGCAGGCCCTGCTCGATGGGCTGCGCTACGGCGCCGGCTTCACCCTGCTGCTGAGCGGCCTCGGCGCAGTCCGGGAGGTGCTCGCCCCGGCCCTCGCGGTCGCCGCACTGCCGGCCGGCGCGCTGTTCCTGCTGGCCGCGCTGCTCGCCCTGCGCCAGGCCTGGCTCCACCGCAGGCGCAGCCCATGACGCCCCGCCAGCGCGCCGCGCTCTTCAGTCGCCTGCGGTCGGCCAACCCGCATCCGGCCACCGAGCTGGTCTACCACGGCCCGTTCGAGCTGCTGGTCGCGGTGATCCTCTCCGCCCAGGCCACCGACGTGAGCGTGAACAAGGCCACGGCCGGCCTCTTCGCGGTCGCGAACACGCCCGCCGCCATCCTGGCCCTCGGCGAGTCCGGCCTGAAGCGGCACATCAGGACCATCGGCCTGTTCAACACCAAGGCGAAGAACATCCTGCGCACGTGCCAGGTCCTGCTCGATGAGCACGGTGGCGCGGTGCCCCGCGACCGGGAGGCGCTCGAGGCGCTGCCCGGGGTGGGCCGCAAGACGGCGAACGTCGTGCTGAACACCGCCTTCGGCGAGCCGACGATCGCCGTCGACACGCACATCTTCCGCGTCGCCAACCGCACGGGACTGGCGCCGGGCAAGACGCCGCGGGCCGTCGAGGACGTGCTCGTCGCGACCACCCCGGCCCGGTTCCGCAAGGACGCCCACCACTGGCTCATCCTCCTCGGCCGCTACGTGTGCAAGGCGCGCCGGCCGGAGTGCCCGCACTGCCCGATCGCGAAGCAGTGCGAGTACCCCCACAAAACCGTCCCGTAGGAGCGGCTTCAGCCGCGACCCCATGGAAAAGCTCTACCTCGCCCTCGACCAGGGCGGCCATGCCAGCCGCGCCCTCGTCTTCGCTGCCGGCGGGACGGTGGTCACGTTCGGCATCGATACCGGTCGCGACCGCGGCGGAACGACGCAAGGCCATATCGAGCACGACCCCGAAGAGCTCGTGGCATCCCTGCGGCAGGCCGTCGACACGGCCTGCGGCGACCTGCCTGCCGGCAGCCGGGTCGTGGCCGCCGGCCTCGCCACCCAGCGCTCCAGCATGGCCTGCTGGCACCGGCGGACCGGCGCCGCGCTGTCCCCGGTGATTTCCTGGCAGGACCGCCGGAACGCGGCCTGGCTGGAGCGGCTCGCACCCCAGGCCGCCCGGATTCGCGAACTGACCGGCCTGGTCCTGACGCCCCACTACGGCGCCAGCAAGATGCGCTGGTGCCTCGACCACCTGCCCGCCGTCCGGGCCGCACAGGCGTCGGGCGACCTCGTCATGGGCCCCCTCGCCAGCTTCCTCGCCTGCCGCCTGCTGGAAGGCGGGCCGCTCCTGGCGGATCCCGCCAACGCTTCACGCACGCAACTGTGGTCGCTGGCGACCCGGGACTGGTCGCCGGAACTGCTGTCCCTCTTCGGCATCGACGGGGACGTACTCCCCCGGGCCGTGCCGAGCCGCTACGACTACGGCATCCTGCCGACGCCCGCCGGGCCCGTTCCACTCACTGTCGTCACCGGGGACCAGTCCGCCGTCCCCTTCGCGTTCGGACCGCTGGACTCGGGGATCGTCTACGTCAACCTGGGCACCGGCGCCTTTGCCCAGCGGGCGGTGTCAGGCGCATTGCCGGTCGCGCCGCGGCTGCTGGTCAGCGTCGTCTGGTCCACCGCCGGCCACGTGGACTACCTGCTCGAGGGCACCGTGAATGGCGCCGGCAGCGCGCTCGACTGGCTCGCGAACCAGGAAGGTGCGCCGCTGCCCCTTCTGCTGGCTGAGGCGGAAGCATCGCGTGCTGTCGACGAGACGCCGCCGCTGTTCATCAACGGCGTCTCGGGCCTTGGCGCGCCGTTCTGGGTGAGCAGCCTGGAATCCCGCTTCGTCGGCGCGGGCAGTCGTGGCGCACGGGTCCTGGCTGTGCTGGAGAGCATCGCGTTCCTGCTGCAGGTGAACCTCGAAGAACTCGCACCTCACGGCCCGCCGCTCACCGGGCTGCTGGTCACCGGCGGGTTGTCGGCGAACGAGTACCTGTGCGCCTGCCTGGCGAGCCTCAGCGGGCTGGCGGTGCGCCGGGCCGGGGACCCGGAAGCAACGGCGCGCGGGCTGGCGCGGCTGGTTGCCGGCGACGACGCCAGGGCATGGCCGCTGCCAGCCGTTGAAGTCCGGCTGCCGACGCCGGACCCGGCACTTCGATTGCGCTACCGGCGGTGGCGAACCGAAGTTGACGGCGCGATTGCGGGCCTAGGCGCGGCCTGAAGGCATGTCGGGGCTGGCCGGATTGACCGTCACCGTCCGAGTCAGCGGTTGGATGACCAGGTCCAGGTCCTCCATGGGGATCGCGCCCAGGAGCACCTCGTCGCCCATCAGCATGGCGCCGACGAAGCACCGGCGAGTGCCGAAACGCACCTCGACCGGTCCACCGTAGGGAACGAGGCGCCGGCTGCCATCGGCCAGCGTGACCTCGCGCCTCTCGAGTTCGCTGAGGCCGATCTCGGCGGCAATGGCGGGCGGGAGGCACAGGTAGACGGCGCCGGTGTCCGCCAGGGCAGGAACCTGCAGGGGTGCCTGGTCCGGGCGGAGCGGATTGCGGAGCTGAATGGCCGTGCGCGTCAAACCCATGGCGTGCAGTCTGGCCCAGGCCGGCGCCGGGTGAAAGCAGACATTCCGGGCGTTATGACGACTTTGGCGCCGCCGCGAGCCCCTCCAGCATCTGTCGCACGGTCTTCGGCGGCCGCCCGGCCGCCTCCCGGAAGTGCGACGGCACGTCGAAAGCCCCGGCGCGGATGCTCTGGAAGCAGCCGGTCAGCATCTGCGCCACCGCCTCGCCCCTCTCCGGCATGAGCTTGCGGAACTTGTCGATGCAGGCCTCGTCGCTCATCACCTCGTAGCGCACGTCCAGGCCGAAGATCTCGCAGGCGAGGCCGAGCAGCTCCGCCTGGGTCAGGTTCTCGCTGGTGATGTTGTAGACCTGGCCGGCCTGCTGCTCGTCCACCGCGAGACTGGCGAAGGCGCAGGCAATCTCGTCGATGCCGAGGTACGGGCAGCGGCCGTTGCCCGCCGGGTTGCTGTAGATGCCCGTCTCCTGGGCCTTCCGCATCTGGATCAGGTCCAGCTCCAGGTAGAGCCCGTTGCGGCCGATGACCCACTCCAGGCCGGAGGCCTGCAGGTCGGCCTCGGTCTGGCGATTGACCTGCTGGGTGGGACCGAACAGCGTGTCCATCTCGCGCCCGTTGCCGATCACGCTGGTGAACAGCACACGGCGCACGCCGGCCCTGCGTGCCGCCTCGATGACGTTCCGGTGCAGGGGAATCCGCTCACGGCCACCAGCCACCGGCGCGGAAATCATCACGGCGGTGTCGATGCCGGCCAGGGCGGCTGTCATGCCGGCCACGGACCCGTAGTCACCGGCGCGGGCCTCGATGCCCGCCACCTGGACGCGCCCGGGATCCCGGGCAACGGCCACCGTATCCCGCGCCAGCCCCTGCCTGGCCAGTTCCCGGAGGATGGCGTGGCCGAGGCGGCCCGAAGCCGCCGTAATCGCAATCGTCATGAGAGCGCCAGACCCCGCTTCGCATCACCCGGTTGATAGCATGACAGCATGGCCATACCCGCGCACCGGTCGACGCCGACACCAGCCACCATCGCGCTGCTCTGTGGACTGGTCCCGCTCCTCACGGTTCACGTCTGCTACGTGCTGTCCGCCTCGGCGGGCGTCATCCCCACCTGCATTCCCTACCTGGACGGGTGCACGTCCATCAGCGCGACGGGGCGCCACGGCTGGGGCTACGTCCTGTTCAAGGCGGGCATGCTGCCGTCGGCGTTGCTGCTCATCGCCTACTGGCGCCTGTGCCGGGACTGGCTGCTGGCCGCCGGCGACGCGGATGGCCCGGCGCTGCGCGGCCTGCTGTGGCTGGGCACTGCCGGCGCACTGGGCATGATCCTGTACACCGTGTTTCTCGGCCACCAGGGCGACATCTACAACCTGCTTCGACGCTTCGGCGTCACCCTGAGCCTCGGCCTCACGGTCCTCGCCCAATTGCTGCTCGTGTGGCGGCTGGCCCGGCTCCGCGCGAACACCGGCCACGCACTGTGTCCACCGGGCATCCTCAGGGCCAAGACCTGGCTGGTCACGACACTGTTGCTGCTCGGCCTGGGCAGCATCCCCGTGTCCAACTTCATTGCCGACAAGGACCCGGTCGAGAACGCCATCGAGTGGGTGTTCTGCCTGCTGATGTCCGGCTTCTACCTGCTGACGGCGGTGGCCTGGAGGCGTGCGGGTTTCCGCCGCTAGGCCGTCGCCCGCAGGTCCTGCAGCACCGTGCCCACATCGCGCGCCTCGGCCTCGTGAGCCTGCTCACGCCACGTCTCCTGCAGTGCCGCCGCGTACCACGCCTGCATCGGCGGCAACGCCAGCAGCCGGCTCGCATAGTCGTTGGCGCCACCGCTCAGGCGAAGGTCGTAGGTCTGGATGCGGAAGGCGACTGGCGCGTAGAACGCGTCCACCGCCGTGAACTCCGGGCCGGCCAGGTACGGGCCACCGAAGCGGTCGAGGCCTTCGGCCCAGAGCTCGCCGAGGCGGTCCAGATTGCGCTGGAGGGCCGGCGACGATCTCCCGGAGCCGGATCCGCAGGCCGCAATTCATGGTGCAGGTGTTGCGCAGGACCGGAAAGCCGGCATGCATCTCCGCCGCCGCGCACCGCGCCCAGGCCCGGGCGCCGCTCGCGGCCGGCCAGACACCGGGGTGGCGCTCGGCCAGGTACTCGGCGATGCCCAGCGACTCCCAGACGACCGTCGATTTATCGTGGAGGCAGGGCACGAGGCCGGCCGGCGAGAATTTCCGGAAGGGCTCCCAGTTGGAGCCCTCCTGGAAGACCACCAGCCGCTCCTCGAAGGAGATACCGAGGGCCTTCATCAGCACCCAGGGCCGCAGCGACCAGGACGAGTAGTTCTTGTTGGCGATATAGAGGGTGTACATGCGAGCCTCTACCGAACGTCGGGCGTGGCAGCTTGTAGCAAGCGGATCCATCAGTCCATAGACTACCCGGTCAAATCACTCATCGAGCCCTCCGCAATGAAGACTTCGCTCACCAGCCTGCTAGCCACGCTGTTCCTGACAGGCAACGCCCTGGCCGCGGATGCCCCCGCGCCCGACTGGGGCGCGCTGGAACTGCTGCAGCGGACAATTCCGGTGGGCGAAAAGCGCAAGTTCTCCTTCCAGCAGGTGCCGACCTTCGAGGGCTCCTTCCTGAACACGGCCATTTTTGCCGCACGCGGCTCGAAACCCGGACCCACGTTGTGCCTGACGGCGCTCGTGCATGGCGACGAGCGCAATGGCTTCGAGGTGGCACGAATGGCCTTTGCCGGGACCGACGCGCGGCAACTGTCGGGCACGCTCATCGCCCTGCCCGCCATCAACGTGAACGGTTTCCGCACGGGCAGCCGCTACATGCCGGACCGGCGCGACCTGAACCGGGCGTTCCCGGGCAATACCCGCGGGAGCAACACCTCGCTGATCGCCGGCATCGTCTTCGAAACGATCAGGCAGCACTGCGACGCGCTCATCGACCTCCACACAGGCTCCTTCGAGAGGGCGAACCTTCCCCAGGTCCGGGTGGACCTCGCCAATCCCCGTGCGCTGGAACTGGCCAGGCGCTTCGGCGCCGCGGTCGTGATGGGCGGCGCCGGACCCAAGAGCAGCCTGCGCCGGGAGGCAATGGATGCCGGGATCCCCACGATCATCTACGAGGCGGGCCTGCCGCTGCGCTTCGAGCCCGAGGAGATTGCGCGTGGCGTGCAGGGCGTGCGCAACGTGATGATCCACCTCGGCATGGTCGCGGGCACGCCCAGCGCGCCGACGCCAGCGGCCCGCATCTACTCCAGTTCGGGCTGGCTGCGGGCGCCGGTCGGCCAGGGCGGCGTGTTCTACGCCGACCAGCCGCTGGGCGCGGTAATCACTGCAGGGGACGTCGTCGCCCATATCGACGACCCGTTCACCGACGAACGGCACGTGGTGAAAGCCACATCGGCCGGGACCATCGTCGGCATGGCCGTGCCCCAGGTGGTGTTCTCCGGCTACGCACTGATCCACGTGGCGAGGAACTAGGCATGCGCCGCACACTCACGACCGTCCACCTGGCCCTCGCGGCCTTCTTCTTTCCCGTGGCCCTCATGTTCGCCTTCACCGGCGGGCTGTACACACTGGAAATCAAGAGCGGCTATGCGGAGAACCGGCAGACCCTGGCACTCGGGGAGCCCCTGAAGCCCGAGCTTGCGCTTCTCGTCGCGCTGGCCGAGCGGGAGCTGCAGTCCGCGGGCATCGCACCGCCCAGCGGTGGCGCGTCGGTAAAGAAGGCCGGGACATCCTTCGAGCTCGAGTGGACCGGGGTTGCGCGCGATGTCGTGCTCCGGCCCACCGCGGATCCGCTGCAGGCGGAGCTCGTGATCAAGGACACGAAGCCCTGGCGACACTTCGTCCAGCTGCACAAGGCGAAGGGCAGCGACTTCGCCAAGGCCATCTCGGTGGCGTGGGCCATCGGCCTGGTGACGATCCTGGGCTCCGGGATGGTGATGGCCTGGACCGCCCCGCCTTTCCGGCGCCTGGCGATTCGCGCGTCGGCGGCGGGCTTGCTGTCGTTCGCCGCCTACCTGCTCCTCGGTTGACGGGCGAGCCGCGCCGTGCCTGACACCAGCGACGACAACCAGCAGCCCCCCGGACGGGAAGCCCTGCGGGTGCGCAAGATGCGGGAGGCAGACCTCCCCGGCGTGCTGCGCATCCTCGCCCTCTGGAACATGGCCCCCCGGCCAGTCTCGGCGGAGGTCCCGGATCCGGAGCGCACCACGATCGAGGTGGCCAACGGCTTCGTGGCTGAATCGGAAGGGCGCATCGTCGGCACCTGCAGCTACTTCCTGCTCGACGATGGCTGGGCCGAGACCGCCAGCCTGGCGGTGGACCCGGCGCCGCAGTTTGCCGGGGTGGGCGTGTTGTTGCAGGAGGCCCGGCTCGCCGAGATGCGCCGGCGGGGTGTCCGCCGGGTGCGCACGGAGACGGACCGCCCCGCCACGGTTCGCTGGTACGTCCGGCGCTTCGGCTACCGGGTCGTGGGCACCAACCCGAAGAAGCATGCCTTCAGCCTGCCCGATGTGGCTGTCTGGACCGTGCTCGAACTGGACCTCGCTCCGGACCCGGGGGCCTGACTCAGCGGGCCGGCACCAGCGAGATGAAGTCCTCGAACTTGCCGCCGGCGGTCCGTTCCAGGCGCTCGCGACGCTGCCAGTCGAAGTCGAAGGGGTAGCCCAGGCGCGCGGTCAGCGCGGTGGCCAGCCGCGACTGTTCATCCGGCGTCAGGTCCCGGGCCATGACGTAGTTGATTTCGAGCTGCCCGATGCTCTTCTGGATGACCTGGAACTGCTCGAGCGGTACGACGTCCAGCCAGAGGGAGGAAGGCAGGCTTGGCCAGAGTTCCCGGCCGTCCGGCGTGCGCAGCATGTTGCGCTGCCGGCCGTGAATCCGGCGCAGGACCGGCAGGCCGCGGCCGCAGTCGCAGGGAGCGCCGACTTCGGCGTAGTCGCCGAGCCGGTAGCGGATCAGTGGCAGGGCGAAATTGTGCAGGGTCGTCAGCACCACCTCGCCCGTCTCGCCGGGAGCGCAGGGCCGCCCTTCCGGATCCAGCACCTCGACGACCAGGTTCTCCGCCTGCACGTGATAGTGCTCGTGCCGCGGGCACTGCAGGGCGATGTAGCCCGCTTCCTCGCAGCTGTAGGTATCGGCGGTTTCGACGCCCCAGGCGGCCCGCACCGTGTCCCGGAGGGCCGGGCGCAGTGCCTCGCTGAAGGTGCGGGCCTGGCGGAGGCGAGGCAGACGGATCCCGCGCCGCAGGCTCTGTTCCGCCAGCGCCCCGAGATTGCTGGCGTGGGTCAGCAGGTAGTGCGGGTCCTCCCGCTGGAGCCACTCGAGCTGGCGGGCGGTGTCGGTGCGCACGTCGAGCGTGGCGGCGGGGCCCGTCTGGAACAGCAGGGCCACGGGCCGTCCCCAGTTCGGCAGGCTCCGTTCCTCGACACGCACGCGGATGGCCGCCAGCTTTCCGGAGAAATCCCGTTGCTGCCACAGGTGCTCCCGGATCGTCAGCGCACTCCAGAAGAACTGGCTGGCGGCAGTGCGCAGAAAACGCACCGGCCGGCCCGTGGACCCCGAGCTTTGCCCCTCCGTGGCCGGCCCGTGACCTGCCGGCAGGGCCCTGCTGCGGAGTGCCGTGTAACTGGCCTGCAACTCCGCACGGCCGAGCAGCGGCAGTCTGGCAAACGTATTCCAGTCCAGGCGCCGCGGGTCAAGACCGGTGCAGGTCCGGGCGTAGTGGGGTACCGTCGTCAGAGCGTGCTGCAACAGGCGCTGGAGCTGACGCAACTGGCAGTCCCGCAATTGCTCCGCAGAAAGACCCTGGGAGGAATGCAGCTGCTTCAGGACGTCGCGCAGCCCCGCCGGACTGGCGTCCGAGACGGCCGGCCAGACGATGCCCGGAAACGCGGCCCGGGACGGGGCAGTGCCGCCGGCGGCGCGACCGGTTTTCGGCGGGTGGGGCATCCGGCGTGCTGCCTGACGGGCGGCCGCTTGCCTCAGGCGCTGCGACCCGGTGGCTTCTTCCGGGGCAGATAGAGATCAATCAGCGTGCCTTCGAAGGCCTCGGCCGCGAAGGCGACCGTCTCCGACAGCGTCGGGTGCGGGTGGATGGTGAGCCCGATGTCGGCGGCATCGCAGCCCATCTCGATCGCGAGGGCCACCTCGCCAATGAGTTCGCCGGCATTCGGCCCGACGATCCCGGCGCCGATCACCCGGTGGGTCGCCTCGTCGAAGAGGATCTTCGTCACGCCTTCGTCCCGGTTGATGCCCAGCGAGCGGCCGCTCGCCGCCCAGGGGAACGTGCCCTTGCCGTAGGCCAGGCCCCTGGCCTTCGCGTCGGTCTCCGTCACGCCCACCCAGGCCACCTCGGGATCGGTGTAGGCGACCGACGGGATCACCCGCGCGTCGAAGGCCACCTTCATGCCGGCCGCCACCTCGGCAGCCACCCGCCCCTCGTGGTTGGCCTTGTGGGCCAGCATCGGCTGGCCGACGATGTCGCCCACCGCGAGGATGTGCGGCACGTTCGTGCGCATCTGCCGGTCGACGGCTATGTAGCCGCGCGCATCGACATTGACGCCTGCGTTCTCGGCCCCGATGCGCTTGCCGTTCGGCGAGCGGCCCACCGACATGAGCACGGAGTCGAAAAGCTGGGTTCCCGTGGTCTTGCCCTCGAAGGTCACGTGCAGTCCGTCCGCCGCCGGCTCGATCTTCGCGACTTTCGTGCCGAGGAGGATCTGGGCGTAGCGCTTCGCGATCCGCCTCTGCAGCGGCCGCACCAGGTCCGGGTCGGTGCCCGGCATCAGCGCATCCGTGAGCTCGACGACCGAGACCTTGCTGCCCAGGGCGTCGTAGACCGTGGCCATCTCCAGGCCGATGATCCCGCCGCCGACGACCAGCATGGTCTTCGGGATCGACTTCAGTTCCAGGGCGCCGGTGGAATCGATGATGCGGGGATCGTCCGGAAAGCCCGGCAGCCGCACCGGCTCGGACCCGGCGGCGATCACGCAGGTCTTGAACGCGATCACCTGCTTCGCGTCACCGTCGGTCACTTCCAGGTGACTGGCCGACAGGAAGCGGCCGGTGCCCTTCACCACGGTGACCTTGCGCTGCTTCGCCAGCATGGCCAGCCCGCCGGTCAGCTTGCCCACCACCTTGTCCTTCCAGCCCCGCAGCGCGTCGAGGTCGATCGCCGGGTGGCCGAAGGTCACGCCGCAGGCGGCCATGGACTCCGCCTCGTCGATGACCCGGGCGGCATGGAGCAGCGCCTTGGAGGGTATGCAGCCGACGTTCAGGCAGACGCCGCCCAGCACGGGCCAGCGCTCGACCAGCGTGACGTTCAGGCCAAGATCTGCGGCGCGGAAGGCGGCCGGGTAGCCGCCGGGGCCGGCGCCGAGCACCAACACGTCCGCCTGCAGGTCGACGGGGCCGGTGTAGGCCTTGCCGCGTTGCAGGAGCGGCTTCAGGCGCGACCCGTCGCCCGCCTGGCCTCCGATCGCGCCTGAAGGCGCTCCTCGAGCGGAAGCGGGAGCAGGCGCGAGCGGCAGCAACGTCAGCCTCCAGCCGCACGATCAGCGTGCCTTCGCTGGCCTTCCCGCCCTTGCTCACCAGCACCTCTTTGACGACGCCCGCCGCGGGCGCCGGCACTTCCATGGCGGCCTTGTCGGTCTCGAGGGTGATCAGGGGCGCCTCAGCGGCGACCTTGTCCCCCGGCTTCACGTGCACCTCGATGATCTCGACGTCCCTGAAATCGCCGAGGTTGGGGACCTTCACATCGAGCAGCGCCATGGGACCCTAGACCTTCAGGAGCTTGTCGACATCGGCAAGCAGGCCGACGAGGAACGTGGAGAAGCGGACGCCGGTGGCGCCGTCGATGACCCGGTGGTCGTAGGACAGTGAGAGCGGCACGAGGAAACGGGGCACGAATCTGTCCTTGTCCCAGACCGGCTTCATCTGGGCGCGGCCGACGCCGAGAATGGCGACTTCCGGCGCATTGATGATGGGCGTGAAGTACGTGCCGCCGATGCCGCCCAGGCTGGAGATCGTGAACGTTCCGCCCTGCATTTCCGTGGCCATCAGTTTGCCGGCCCGTGCCTTCTCGCGACAGCGTTGCCAGATCCTTCGCGATGGCGATGACGTCCTTCCCGGTCCGGCGTCCCGGATCACCGGCACGACCAGGCCCTGCGGCGTGTCGGCGGCGAAGCCGATGTGCCAGTAGTTCTTGTGGACGAGGCCGGTACCGTCCTCGGTGAGCGAACTGTTGAAGTCGGGAAACTGCTTCAGCGCCAGCACCGCGGCGCGGATGAAGAAGGCCAGGGGCGTCAGCCTGGCGCCGGCCTTTTCCGCCTCGGCCTTCAGGGCCTTGCGCCGGTCCTCGAGGGCGGTGATGTCGGCCTCGTCCTGCTGGGTGACGTGGGGAATGTTCGAGCCAGGCGGCCTGCAGCCGCGGCCCGGAGATCTTCCGCACCCGCGACAGCGGGCTGATCTCGACGGGACCGAACTTCGCGAAATCGACGACGGGCAACCTGGGGCAGTGACGGCCCGGTGCTGACGGCCCCGGTCATCACGGACTTCACGAAGGCCTTCACGTCCTCGACGACGACCCTGCCCTTCTGGCCGGAGCCCCGGACGCGGCCGAGGTCCACGCCGAGTTCTCGCGCGAACTTCCTGACCGAAGGACTCGCGTGGGCCTGGGCGAAGTTGGCCTCGTCGATGGGCGGCAGGGTCGCGGGTTTGAAAGCGGACGTGGCGATCGCAGGAGCGCCTTTAGGCGCGACCGGCGCAGGGGCAGCGACCGGAGGGCTGGCCTTCTCTGACGGCGGTGCCGAATTGGTCGCGGCTGAAGCCGCTCCTACGGCGACCTCATCCGCGTCGAGGATCAGGATCAGGTCGCCCTTCGACACCCGCCCGCCCTGGGCGACCTTCAGCTCGACGACGGTGCCGGCTGCGGGCGACGGGCACCTCCATCGCCGCCTTGTCGGTTTCCAGCGTCAGCAGGGGCTGCTCGGCGCGCACCTGGTCGCCGGCCTTCACCAGCAACTCGACGATCTCGACGTTCTTGAACTCGCCGAGATCGGGAACCGTGACTTCGCGTCGCGCCATGCGGGACTCTCCCGAGACGGTCACCGGATTCGGTTTCGAGGGATCGATGCCGAGCGCTTCGATGGCCTTCGCCACCGTCTTCGGATCGAGGGAGCCGTCGTCGGCGAGCGCCTTGAGCGCGGCGACGACGATGTACTTCCGGATCCACCTCGAAGAACTCGCGCAGCGCCGCCCGGGAATCGCTGCGGCCGTAGCCATCGGTGCCCAGCACCGCATAGCGCCCGGGGATCCACGGCCGGATCTGGTCGGCGACGATGCGCATGTAGTCGGTGGCAGCGACGAACGGCCCGCTGACGGCGGCAAGGCTGCGCTGCGACGTAGGACTTGCCGGGGCGCCTGGTCCGGGTGGAGCAGGTTCCAGCGCTCGCAGTCCAGGCCGTCGCGGCGCAGTTCGCTGAAGCTGGTGACGCTCCACACGTCGGCGGGACACCTGGTAATCCTTCTCCAGGATCTCGGCCGCCGCGAGCACCTCGCGCAGGATCGTGCCGGCGCCGAGCAGCTGCACGCGGACCTTGCCCCGGCCGCCCGTCTGCAGCCGGTACATGCCGTGGAGGATGCCGTCCTTCGACGCCCTCCGGCATGGCGGGCTGCGGGTAGTTCTCGTTCATGACGGTGATGTAGTAGAAGACGCGCTCCTGCTTCTCGTACATCCGCCGCAGTCCGTCCTGGATGATCACGGCCAGCTCGTAGCCGTAGGCCGGGTCGTAGGCCACGCAGTTCGGGATCGTGCGAGGCGGCCAGGTGGCTGTGCCCGTCCTGGTGCTGCAGGCCCTCGCCCGCGAGCGTCGTGCGGCCCGCCGTGGCGCCGAGCAGGAAGCCCTTGGCCTGCATGTCGCCGCCGGCCCAGATGAAGTCGCCGATGCGCTGGAAGCCGAACATCGAGTAGAAGATGTAGAAGGGAATCATGTACACGCCATGATTGGCGTAGGACGTGGCGGCCGCCAGCCAGGAGCAGAATCGCGCCGCCTTCGTTGATGCCTTCTTCCAGGATCTGGCCCTGCTTGTCCTCCCGGTAGTACATCAGCTGCTCGGCATCCTGGGGCGTGTAGAGCTGCCCCACGGACGAGTAGATGCCGATCTGCCGGAACATGCCCTCCATGCCGAAGGTGCGCGCCTCGTCGGGCACGATGGGCACGATGTTCCTGCCGATGTTCGGATCGCGCACGCAGCGTCGTGAGGATGCGCACGAAGACCATGGTGGTGGATGCCTCGCGGTCACCGCTGCCCTCGAGCTGCGCTCGGAACGCATCGAGGCCGGGCACGGTCAGCGGCTGGATGTGCGGCTTGCGGGCCGGCAGGTAGCCGCCGAGCTGCCTGCGGCGCTCCTGCAGGTACCGGATCTCCTCGCCGTCGGCCCCCGGCCGGTAGTAAGGAATGCCCTCGATCTCACTGTCCGAGATCGGGATGTTGAACCGGTCGCGGAAGGCCTTCAGGTCGTCCACGTCGAGCTTCTTGGCCTGGTGGGCCGTCATCTGGCCCTCGCCCGCCTCGCCCATGCCGTAGCCCTTCACCGTCTTGGCGAGGATGACCACGGGCCGGCCGTCCTGCTTCATCGCCCGCTCGTAGGCGGCGTAGACCTTGATCGCATCGAGCCCGCCGCGGTTGAGGCGCCACACCTCGTCGTCCGACATGTTGGCGACCATGGCCTTCAGTTCGGGATACTTGCCGAAGAAGTGCTCGCGCACGTAGGCGCCGCCGCCGGCCTTGAAATTCTGGTACTCCCCGTCGACGCACTCTTCCATACGACGGCGAAGGAAACCGTCGTTGTCCTGGGCGAGCAGCGGATCCCAGCGGGACCCCCAGAGCACCTTGATCACGGCCCAGCCGGCGCCGCGGAACGCAGCCTCCAGCTCCTGGATGATCTTGCCGTTGCCCCGCACGGGACCATCCAGACGCTGCAGGTTGCAGTTGATGACGAAGATCAGGTTGTCGAGCTTTTCGCGCACGGGCATCGTGATGGCGCCCATGGACTCGGGCTCGTCCATCTCGCCGTCGCCGAGGAAGCACCAGACCTTGCGGCCCGCCGTGTCGGCCAGCCCCCGATGCTCCAGGTAGCGCATGAAGCGTGCCTGGTAGATGCCCATCATGGGGCCGAGGCCCATGGACACGGTCGGGAACTGCCAGAAGTCCGGCATCAGCCACGGGTGCGGGTAGGACGACAGGCCCTTGCCCTTGCCGGCGACTTCCTGCCGGAAGTGGTCCAGGTGCTCCTCGGTCAGCCGCCCCTCCAGGTAGGCACGGGCGTAGATGCCCGGGGAGGAATGCCCCTGCACGTAGAGCAGGTCCCCGCCGAAGGTGTCGGTGGCCGCCCGCCAGAAGTGGTTGAAGCCCACCTCGTAAAGGGTTGCGGCCGAGGCGTAGGTGGCGATGTGGCCGCCGTACTCCGAGCTCTGCCGGTTGGCCTGGACCACCATGGCCATGGCATTCCAGCGGATGTAGGCCTCGAGACGCCGCTCGATGGCCCGGTCGCCCGGGTACTCCGGCTGCTGCCAGAGCGGGATGGTGTTCAGGTAGGCGGTATTGGGGCGGAACGGCAGGTAGGCGCCCGAGCGCCGGGCGTGATCCACCATCTGGTTGAGCAGGAACTGGGCGCGCTCCGGTCCGGTGGTGCGGAGCACGGAGTCGATGGACTCGATCCAGTCGCGGGTCTCGTCGGGATCGTGATCCTCGGACTGCCCGTCTGTCAGACCAATCGGCGTGCTGGAATCGGCCACGGTGGCTCCGCTGATGCTGGACGACTTGCCCTATACTGCGGGCCCCAAATGAACCACCAAGGCAAGCGCGGCGGCCACAAATGATCGGGGTTTCACCTAAACGGGTCAAGCCGACGGGCGCTCACGCCCTTCTCCCGCCCGCCACCGGCTGGAAAGTGCTGCAGGCGCCAGGACGGGTAACGCGCGCGGCACTCAGCCGGGTGGACCACGTTCTCGTCGTGACGCCGCACCGGATTCCGGAGAGCGCGTGGCGCAACATCCCCGGACTGAAGTCGCTGCAGGCGCTGCAGAAGCGCCTTGGCAAGGACGGGACCGGCCGTGCGCTGCGGGGCGCGCTGGCGGGCGGCGTGGCGGTCACCCTGGGCGCGTTGCCGGCAGCCAGGACGCCACCCCGCCAGGCGCTGCCCGCAGCATTCGCACTCCTGAAATTTGCCGGGGATGTCGTTGCGGACGCCCTGGCGGACGAGCCCCGCTCCCTGGCGATATTGATCCACGGCTTCCCGCCGGAGGACGAGGACCGGGTGTCCCGTGCCGTGCTGCTGGCGCTCGGCGCGCGCGCCTGGAAGCCGCCGGCATTCCAGAAGGAGTCGAAAGCGCTGCCTCTCAGGACCGTGCACCTGCTCGGCCTGAGCCACCCGCTGGATCTCGGCCGCACGCTCGCCGAGATCGAGGGTGCCAACCTGGTGCGCTGGCTGACGGCGCTGCCCGCCAACAAGCTCTCGGCCTCCACCTATCGTGAACTGCTCGCCGCACTGGCCCGCCAGCACGGGTGGGAATTCGAGTGGCTCGGCGAGCCGGCGCTGCGTAAGCTGAATGCCGGGGCCTTCCTGGCGGTGGCCCAGGGCAACGCCACGCCGGAGGCCGGTATCGCGCGGCTCAGGTACCGGCCGAAAGGCGCAGCCCGCCGCCAACCACCCGATCTCGCACTGGTCGGCAAGGGCATCATCTTCGACACGGGCGGCACGAACCTGAAGACGGCGCCCCACATGCTCGACATGCACACCGACATGTCCGGCAGTGCCGTGGCGCTGGCCGTCCTCCGCGCGCTGACGGCCATCAACTCCCCGCTCAGTGTCGACTGCTGGCTGGCGATCACCGAGAACCGGACGGGGCCGGCGGCCTACAAGCAGCGCGACGTGATCACCGCCTGCAACGGCGTGACCATCGAGATCATCCACACCGACGCCGAGGGGCGCATGGTGCTCGCCGACACCCTGGCCCTGGCCGGCCGGGAGAAGCCGGCTCTGATGGTGGACTACGCCACGCTGACGGGCGCCTGCGTCTATGCCCTGTCGGAACGCTACAGCGGCGTGTTCACCAACCGGGAGGCCCTGAACGACCTGCTGGTCCGGGCCGGGCGCGACTCCGGCGAGCGCGTCTGGCCCTTCCCCAACGACCCGGATTTCGACGACGACCTCAAGTCGAAGCTGGCGGACGTGGCCCAGTGCGCAGCGACTGGCGAGGCCGACCAGATCCTGGCGGCGCGCTTCCTCCAGCGCTTCGTCCCGGCGGAGACGCCCTGGGTGCACGTGGACCTGGCGTCCGCGCTGCGCAAGGACGGGCTCGGCCAGATGCCCGGCGGCCCCACCGGCTTTGGCGTGCGCTACTCGCTCTCCCTGCTGCTGGACCACGCCAGCGACCTGAAGCACCTCGCTGGATGACCGGCACGCCGCCCACCGGGCCACTGACGGGTTCAGCGCAGACTGACGGAACGCAGGCAGGACCGGCCCCGGCCGCCACGTCGCCGATCAGCCGGCGCTTCCGCGGCTTCCTGCCCGTCGTCGTGGACTTCGAGACGGGCGGCTTCAACTGCCGGACCGACGCGCTGCTGGAGATGGCCGCCGTGATCCTCCGGATGGACGACGACGGCACCCTCCGTCGCGGCGACACGATTCACTGTCACGTGAAGCCCTTCGAGGGCGCCAACCTGGAGCCGGCCGCCCTGCAGATCACCGGCATCGATCCCTGGCACCCGCTACGGCTGGCGCTCGCCGAGCGCGACGCGCTCCAGCACGTCTTCAAGCCGATCCGCGAGGCCATGAAGGAGGCGGACTGCAAGCGGGCCATCCTCACGGCGCACAATGCCCACTTCGACCTGGGCTTCCTCAACGAGGCCATCGCGCGCACCGGGGTCAAGCGCAGTCCGTTTCACCCGTTCAGTGTGCTGGACACCGCCACGCTCTGCGGCGTCGCCTACGGCCAGACGGTGCTGGCCCAGGCGGCCGTCGCGGCCGGCATGGCCTGGGACTCCACCCGCGCCCACTCGGCGATCTACGATGCGGAACTCACGGCCGATCTGTTCTGCCAGATCGTGAACCGGTTCAAACCGCTTTACGATTCCGCTATTCTCGCCACACCTCCGGCAACGCCGGAACTCAAGGGGACAGGACCATGAATCCACTCAAGACCGTAACGTCTGCGCTCATCACCGGCATCATCCTGATGATCGTCATCAGCCTGCTTCTCCCGGCCAGTGCCGATGTCACTGCGAACCTGGCCAGCCTCGACCGCTGGCTGCACATCGTGTCGGGCATCTTCTGGGTCGGCCTCCTCTATTACTTCAACGTCGTGCAGATTCCCGGGCTGGCCGCCGGGCTGGCCGACAAGGGCGGCCCGGGCAACGCGGGCATCATCAAGTACATCGCGCCGCGGGCGCTGCTCTGGTTCCGCTGGGGCGCCGTCGTGACCGTGGTGAGCGGCATCCTGCTCATGGAGTTCGCCTACGGCGGCGGTGGCCTGATGAAGGGCCTGATGTTCCGCGACGGGTTCGAGACCATCGGCGTGGGCGGCTGGCTGGGGATCATCATGCTGTTCAACGTCTGGGTGCTGATCTGGCCGAACCAGAAGAAGGTCATCGGCGTGGTCCCGGCCACGGACGAAGAGAAGGCCAAGGCGCGGGCCACGGCGGCCATGGTCTCCCGCATCAACTTCATCCTCTCGATCCCGATGCTGATGGCAATGGGCGGCCAGTCCCACGGCCTGCCGTTCTGAATGCCCCCGTAGGAGCGCCTTTAGGCGCGACCGCCGAATTGGTCGCGCCTAAAGGCGCTCCTACGGGCACTCCTTATGCCCACCTCCATGTCTCCCGAGCTGATCGCCCACGTCTCCGCGTCCGTGCGCGGGGCGCTGGCCGAGGACGTGGGGAGCGGCGACCTGACGGCCGCGCTGGTGCCTGCGGAGCAGCGGGCTGACGCGACGATCATCACCCGCGACGCGGCGGTCATCTGCGGGCAGCCCTGGGTCAAGGAAGTCTTCCGGCAACTGGATCCGGCCGTCCGCATCGACTGGTGTATCGGGGAAGGCGGAGACGCCAGCCCGAATGAGGCTCTCTGCGAGCTCACCGGCCCCGCCCGGCCCCTGCTCACCGGCGAACGCACGGTACTCAACTTCCTGCAGACACTCTCGGCCGTCGCCTCCGCCACCCGGGCCTGCGTGGAGGCCGTCGCCGGCACGAAGACCCGCATACTGGACACGCGCAAGACCATACCCGGGCTCCGCCTTGCCCAGAAATACGCCGTGCGCATCGGCGGCGGCACGAATCACCGCATCGGCCTCTACGACGGGATACTCGTGAAGGAGAACCACATCGTCGCCGCCGGCGGCATCACGGCTGCCGTCCGCCGGGCCCGCGAGCAAGGTACGACCGTGCTTCTCGAGGTCGAGGTGGAGACCCTGGCCCAGGCGGAGGAAGCCATGGCGGCCGGCGCCGACCGCCTGCTGCTCGACAACTTCGACATCGCGACCATGCGCGAGGCAGTCGCCCTGCGCGACCGCCTGTCACCCCAGACGACCCTCGAAGCCTCCGGGGGCATCCACTTCGAGACGCTGCGCCCCGTCGCCGAGACCGGCGTGGACTTCATCTCGATCGGCGCCCTGACCAAGAACATCCGGGCCGTTGACCTCTCGATGCGGTTCCGCTTCGGATGACGATCGAAACCATCGCCTGCCCCGAGTGCGGCAAGCCCCCCGGCGTCTGCATCTGCGACCGGGTCGAGAAGGTGGCGACGCAGCTCCGGGTCGTCATCCTGCAGCACCCCCAGGAAGACGACGCGCTGCTCGGCACGGCGAAGCTCGTGGAAGTGACGCTGCCGAAGGCCGAGGTCCGCGTCGGCCTGTCCTGGGCCTCGCTGGACCAGGCCATTGGCGCCCGGAACGCGGATCGGGAGCGCTGGGCGGTCCTGGCGGTCGCCAAACTGCCGGTCCCGGTCCCCGGGGAGGCCCGCAGCGAACCGGTGGTGGTCATCGACAGGAAGGGACGACTCCGCGACCTGAAGCGCCACGGACTGGAGGGCATCATCGTCCTGGACGGCACCTGGAGCCAGGCAAAGACGCTCTGGTGGCGCAATGCCTGGCTGCTGAAACTGCCCCGCGTGGTGCTGCAGCCCCGGGAACCGTCCATGTACGGCCGCCTGCGCAAGGAGCCGCGAAAGGAATGGGTCTCCACCCTGGAGGCCATCGGCGACGTGCTCCCGGCCCTCGGCGAGCCGGAAGCCCTGCGGTCCAACCTGCGGCGCCTGCTGCGCACCCTGCTCCAGCGTGCGCGGGATCAGGCTACCATTTCGCCGTGAACCAGACCGCCATCGCAAACCCCGCCGCCGAAGCCGACCCGCAGCGCTACTTCTGGTACGGGGTGTGGGTGCTGGTCATGGCCGTGTCGGCCCTGCCCATGCTGGGCCTCGTGACCATTCCCCGGGTCATGGGCTACACCGCCACGCTGATCGTTCACGAGCTCTCGGCCTTCCTCTACTTCGGCCACACCTTCTTCAGCAACATCTGGTCGCTGCTGATCCGCAAGACCCAGCCGGTTGAGGTCGGCATCTGGGCCCGCGCCCTGCTCCGCAAGCTCTGCCTCGGCGTCACCGGGCCCACCGCGGTGACCACGCCCCTGTTCGGGGTGATGCTCATCGACGACTGGGGCGGCCTGACCAACGTGCCCTGGGCCTGGGACGCCTACTTCGTCTTCTGGCTGATGGCCGGCTTCAGCGTCGTGCCGGACGTGATCCGCTACGCCCGGAACCGCAATGCCGGCAACCCGATGCACGGCATGCTGAGCGGTGGCATCCGCGGGATGCTGGCCCTGGTCGCCACGCTTTACATCCTTCTGTACTGCATGGTCGCCAAGGGCAGCCTGTTCGCCGGGCCGATCCTGGGGGCGCTGGGCATCAGCAACGGCTAGCCGCGCGATGCAGTCCTGCGGCTCATCGAAAACCACGCGGGTGGTGCCGGCCCGATTACCAGTCCTTCCGACGGACCAGGATGTCGCTGACCGATTCCGCGAAAAAGCCAAGTCCCGCCGCCGATGCATGATTGTCGGGCAGCATGAACAACGTCCGGCGGTCATCGACGCCGGTTGGCGACTCCAGGAGGCTGATGGGTTCCTTGCCGGTCACGCGGGACAGGCTCTCCAGCAGCGCAGCCTCCTGCCCGGAGAGCCGGAATTTGCCGGCTTCGAGTTCGCCATGAACCGGCAGGTGGACCAGGTCAAAGGGGACGCCCAACGCGTTCAGGGTTGCGAGGCCCTGCATGAACCGGGCGTCCTCAGCGAAATCCTCCAACCCCATCCGGAAACGCGGGCGGGCGGGTCCATCCCTGGCGACACCGTAGGGATGGCCATGAATGATCCGGTTATAGACCACCGAGGACGTCCACGACCGAAGCTCCTGGCGGGGGGTGGCCTTCGTCTTGTCCAGCTGCTGGCGCCGGGCCAGCAGCGCGGCCAGCACCGGGTCACTCGCGTCCGGCCGTGCACGCATGGCTGCGAACCAGGACTTGGTGGCGCGGCCATCGATGAGCGCAGCATCCACGCCGTGTTCCTCGGCGTAGGCCAGGTCCGTCCGGACCGGGGAGACTCGAACCGGAAGAGCCGCGTCTGGCCTGGGTCGCTCAGCCACCAGGACCGGGCGCGAGTGAGGTCGTCGGAGATGAAGGCGAAGATCACGTAGTCGGGCTTGAACCGCGCCACCTGGACGGCGGCCAGGTCGAACATCTGCAGGATGCCGTAGCCGTCGCGGCCGAAGTTCACCACCGAGACCGGCCTCGACAGCTTCCGGGTCAACTGGTCTTGAAGAATGTCTGTCCAGGTCTGGCCATCGTGCCCGATGGAGGTGAACGAGTCGCCGAAGATCAGGATCTTGAGGGCCGCCTCGTCATAGCCAGCGGGCTCCCGGCCCATGTTGCCCAGGGAATTGGCCGGCATGTCGACCAGGCTGACGGGAACCCCGTCAGCGACATAGATGTACACCCCCTCGCTTTTCGGGATGTAGGCGAAGCCGAAGTCCCGGTCGAGCTGCACGTTGACCTTGTCGTAGACGTAGAAGCTCTGGCCCACGGCGGGGGTGTACCGGAAATGAAGCCAGCCCCGGTAGGCGACCTCAGCGACAGCGAGGGTCACCAGGACCGAGATCAGCACCAGTAGGGCTTCAAAGCGCCTGGTGGATCGTCCGTTGTTCATAACGCGTCAAGTACCATGGTTTTCCTCGCCCGCAATTACCGCTCCCCGGCACGCGGGGCCCTCAAGCTGGAGCATAGGACATTCGAGGCCGCTCCCGGAACCCCGCCGCCGGTTCAACCGGGGGTAGGCCCAGACCCCGGCAACCACGTATGGCCTGGCGCCGGATCGCACCTATAGTCTCTGCCCTCCAGTGCGCGGGACGGCGATCATTCTCATGGGTAATGTCAACGGTAATACAACGGTCCTGATCGTTGGCGCAACCGGCTATATCGGCAGGGCGGTCGTTACGGAATCGGTGCGGCAGGGCTACAACGTGATTGCCGTGGCCCGATCGCGGAAAGCCGACTGCCAGTTTGACGGGGCCGAGCTGGTGTTGGCCGATGTGGGCGACCCGGCATCGATGGCGAAGGTGTTCGAGCGGAAGATCGATGTCGTCATTTCCTGCCTGGCGTGCCGATCCGGCCTGCCCAAGGACTTCGACGATATCGACTACAAGGCCACGCTCAATGTTCTCAATGCGGCCCAGGCGAGCGGCACGGAAAAGTTCATCCTGCTGTCCGCCATCTGCGTGAGGAAGCCCGAACTGCCGCTGCAGCTTGCCAAGCTGAAGATGGAAGACGAATTGATGCGGTCGGGAATCGACTACACCATCGTCAGGCCGACCGCCTACTTCTGGGTATTCGACGCGCAGACCCGGATGATCGCCAAAGGGAAGCCGGCCTACGTGGTCGGCACCGGCGACCAGGCGGTCCACAACCCTATCTCCAAAGAAGACCTGGCCGAATTCATGGTGGACAGCATTGGCAACCCTGAGCGCCAGAACCGGGTCTTCGTCCTTGGCGGACCGGAGGTGCCCGGCAACATCATCAGCTACCGGGAATCCCTCCGGATGGTCTTCGAAGCCCTGGGCAGGGAACCGAGGATCATCAGCGTCCCCAACTGGGCACTCACGGCCGTGATCCGGCTCACGGGGTTTGTCGGGCTGTTCGTCAGGAGAGTCGCGGTTCTTTCCGGCTTCCTGAAGGTCGTTCACTACTATCTGGTCAATGACATGCGGGCCCCGGGCTATGGCTCGATGACCTTCAGGCAGCATGTGCTGGACACGACGAGGGAGCTGCAGTCGTAGCGCCGGAGGCCGCCGCGGAGCGGGACGGCGGCGAGCAATAGCCAGTTCGCCGTGGGCAGGGAGAACGGCGCCGTCGCGACTTTTGCGCCCCTTGTGTCAACCCGTTGACAGAAGCCGGGCGCGGGCCGGCGCACTGTCTGTCCAACGGCGGGGGTACCGCCGGCAACCGGAAAGAAGAGCCCTGTCATGAACAGCACGATCCGCACCGCCCTGATCCTCGGCAGCCTGGCCGGCATCCTGGCCCAGCCGGCTTCGGCCGATACGGCCGCGACCCTGCCCGTCTACGGCGACGAGCTGCAGCGCTGCGTCGTCGCCCTGCGCCCCGAGGCCGCCGATGTCGGCGCCGCCACGGCCAGGCACACGGTGACGGAGGTCACCGTCCGTGGCCTGTGGCGCGAGTTCACGATCGAGTCGGCCTACACCGCGAAAGGCGGCACGGCGCTGGGCGACACGGTGTCCCACTGCAGGACCGCGCGGTGGGGTTCTGGCACGGAGCTCAACGTGGTCGCACGGCACGCGCCCAGCGGCGCCGCAGTGGCCGAGGCCCGCCTGGCTGCCCGCTAGTCCACCCAACCGCGCCGGACGCCGCCCCCGGGGGCGTGCGTCTCCGGCCAGGTGCAATAGCCTAGAACGGAATGCGCCCTAGAACGGAATACGCTTGGCCCAGGTGTCCACGTACATGCGGAAGTCGCCGATCAGGCTGTAGAACGGGTGGTAGAACGTGGCGGGCTTGTTGCGTTCGAAATAGAAGTGGCCGAACCAGGCCGGTCCGTAGCCAGCCAGCGGGACCACGGCGAGCAGAAGCCAGCTTCCTGTGGCCAGACTGGCCGCTACGAGGACCAGCACCAGGCTGGTACCGAAAAAATGCAGCCGCCGGTTGGTCCGGTTCTGGTGCTCGCGAAGGTAGTGCGGATAGAAATCCGCGAATGATCTCGAAGTGGCCGGCTGCGCCCAAGGCAGTCAGCTGCCGTTGACCACCGCCGCCATCACCACGCGCTTGGGCTCCGCAATCCCGTAACCCTGCGCGTAATCCACGCCCATGCCGCGGAGCATGGTGATGATTTCCTGATTTTCCGCCCATTCGGCAATGACTTTCTTGCCGGTGAGATGGCCGATTTCGTTGATGGAACGGACCATCTCGCGGTCGATGGGATCATGCAGAATCTCCTTGACGAAGCTGCCGTCGATCTTCAGGTAGTCGACGGGGAAATGTTTGAGGTAGCCGAATGACGACAGGCCGGTGCCGAAGTCGTCCAGGGCGAACTTGCAGCCCAGTTCCTTCAGCGCGTTGATGAAGCGGCTCGCCTGGGCGAAGCTGGCGATGGCCGCGGTCTCGGTGATTTCGAAGCAGATCTTGCTGGCATCCAGCCCGCTCCGCTGGAACTGGCGGATGACGAAGGGCAGGAACTCGTTGTCGGCCAGGCTCGCGCCGGACAGGTTGATGGAGCACAGCGCCAGCCGCTCCCGCTCGTCGGCCTCGGACACCAGCCAGCGGAAGGCGTGCTCCACGACCCACCGGTCGATGTTCGAGATCAGGCCGTAGCGCTCAGCCGCCGCGATGAAGAGGTCGGGCGACACCAGCGCACCCTGCTCGTCCCGCATGCGCAGCAGGATCTCGTAGTGGGAGCCCGGCTCCTCGACCTGCAGCGGCTGGATCGTCATCCGGTACAGCTCGAAGCGGTCGTCCTCGAGCGCGTTGTTGATGCGCGCGGCCCACTGCATCTCGCGGCGGCGGCGCATCAGGTCGATGTCGTTCTGCTTGTAGGTGTGGATGCGGTTCCGCCCCGCCTCCTTGGCCGCCTGGCAGGCGCCGTCGCCGGCGGTGATCAGCGTCGCGACGTTCTCGTTGTCGCCGGTGATCGGCACGACGCCGATGCTGACGCCCAGGCGGAACGTGCGGTCATCCCAGGTGAATTTGTGGTCCTTGATGGCCTCGCGCAGCATCTCGGCCGTCCGCGTGGCCTCCTCCATGCTGCAGGACTCCAGCAGCAGGCCGAACTCGTCGCCACCGAGGCGGGCCAGGGTGTCCCGCCAGCGGATCTTGGCCTTCAGCAGGGCGCCCAGCTGGGTGAGCAGCGTGTCGCCGGCGCCGTGGCCGCAGGAGTCGTTGATGATCTTGAACTGGTCCAGGTCCAGGTAGAGCAGCGCGTAGGACGTCTCCCGCGCCTTGGCGCTCTTCAGCGAACGCTCCAGCCGGCTCTCGAACTCCCGGCGGTTGACGAGGCCGGTGAGCAGGTCGTGGCTGGCGTGGTAGGACAGGCGCCGGTTCAGTTCCCGGGACTCGCTGACGTCGTGGAACACCAGCACGCCGCCAGTGACGTCCCCGCGGTCGTTGCGGATCGGTGAGGCGGTGCTCTCGATGTAGAGCTCGTTGCCATCCCGCCGGATCAGCAGCGACGGGCGCACAGACTTGACGGAGCGATTGCGCTTGATCGAGCTCATCACCGGGTTCTCGAGGGGCTCGCAGGTCTCCTCGTGGAAGCCGCGGAAGATCTCGTCCACGTGCCGCCCGCCCGCGTCGTCCAGCTTCCAGCCGGTGAGCTCCTCGGCCACGGGGTTGATGTACTCCACCGTGCCGTCGTGATCGGTGGTGACCACGCCATCGCCGATGGACTGCAGGGTGATCTGGGCGCTCTCCTTCTCGCGGAACAGGGCCTCCTCGTAGACCTTCTGCTCCGTGATGTCGGTCTCGACCCCGACCAGGCGGCGCAGCCGGCCGTGCTCGTCCAGCAGCGCCTTGGCCCGGCAGGTCACCCAGCGCCAGTCGCCGTCCTTGCGGCGCATGCGGTGGGTGTTCTCGAAGATCGGCGTGCGGCCGGCGATGTGGTCCCGGAGCCGCGCCTGCAGCCGGGCGTAATCGTCCACGTGGACGATGCGCCGCCAGTCCGGCGCGTTCCGCGCCAGGTCGTCCTCGGCGTAGCCCATCATCTGCTTCCAGCGGGGCGAGTACTCGACGCGGTTGTTGAGGGCGTCGAAGTCCCAGGTGCCGTCGTTGACCGTCTTTTCCAGCAGTTCCTCGCGCTCGTTGATCTCGGCGAGGCGCTTGGTGGTCCTGAGCCGCTCCAGGCCGCAGGCCAGGCTCGAGCCGAGCAGCTTCAGCAGCAGCGTGTGCTCCACGCTCCAGCCCGGCTGGGGCTGGCCGAAGAACAGGGCCAGGCAGCCGGCCCGCTGGCCGTGGACGTGGAACCCGATGAGCAAAACCGCGCCGCAGCCGAGCGTGGCGAGCCGGGCCGCGTCGGTGACCTGGGCTGCGGGGGGCGTGTCCGTGCTGGCGAGGCCGTGGACCCGCAGGTGATCCAGGTGCTTGTCGAGCCAGGGCAGCTCATCGAGGGAAGTGCCCGTCAGCACCTCCGGATTGCAGATGGCGAAGGCGCCCCGGGCGGCGATGACCTGCCCGATGCGCCGGCCCGGGGGATCCAGGAGCAGCACCCCGATGGCGTCGCAGGCGGTTTCGTCCCGGAGGGTTTCGAGGGCCGCCGCCAGGACGGGGTCGTCCGGGCCGCCCGCCAGGTTCTGCAGGTCCACCGCGAGCTTGGTGTAGACCACGTCGAGCCCCCCGGCAGTCCGGGCGCCCGTGGCATCCTGCAGGCCCGTCAGCGTCAGGTGGTATTCCATTATGTCCGTTGCCCCCCGGCCACCTGCGACGCATTCTGACAGAGATTTTTCAGAATACAACCTAAGCCAATGTTCTCCTTCGGATTTGGTGATCAGGCTCTCGCCCCGGTCAACCGGCTGACCCCTGGGGCGTTCTCTACACGGTCACCCCACTGCCTGAACCCGGAGAGCCACCATGCCCACGCCACCGACTGCCTGGAAAAGATTCTCGGCCCGCCTCGCCCTGTTGACCACCGTGCTCGCCACCCTGGCCGGTTGTGGCGGCGGTGGGGGCAGCGACAGCGCGGCGCCGGCCGCCGCCGAGGGCACCGTGCTGATCGGCCTGACCGACGCGGACGGCGACTTCCTGCACTACACCGTCGACGTGGTTTCCCTGACGCTGGAGAAGGCCAACGGCAGCACCGTGGAGACCCTGCCCACGGCGGGCCGGCTGGACTTCGCCGGGTACCGGGACCTGACCGAGCTCTTCACGGCCGCGCGGGTCCCGCTCGGCACCTACGTCGCCGGGTCCATCACCCTCGACTACAGCAACGCCGACCTGCAGGTGGAGTCGGCGGGCGCGCCGGTCCCGGCGATTGCGGTCGACCGGGACGGCAACGCGCTCACCCGCTACACCCTCCGCATCCAGCTCGCCAATGGCCGTCCGCTGGTGGTGGCTCCCGGCGTCCCCGCCCTGCTCAGCGTGGACTTCGACCTGGACGCCTCCCACGAGGTGGACCTCACGCAGAGCCCGGCGTTGGTCACCACGGCGCCTTTCCTGGTGGCGGAACTGGAACCCGTCGCCGAGAAGGAGCTGCGGCTTCGCGGCCTCCTGCAGTCGGTCGACACGGCCGCCTCCGGGTACACCGTGCTGGTGCGCCCCTGGCACCAGCACGGTGGCGCCACCTTCGGCACGGCGACGGTGCACACCGGCGACGACACCGAGTTCGAGATCGACGGCGTGAGCTACGCCGGTGCCGCCGGCCTGGTGGCACTCTCCGCCCTGCCCGCCGACACCCCGACGGTGGCCTTCGGCACGCTGACGACGGCAGAGCGGCGCTACGACGCCAGCATCGTCCTCGCGGGCAGCAGCGTGCCGGGCCAGGGTCTGGATGCCGTGCATGGCAACGTCGTAGCCCGTTCCGGCGACGTGCTCACGGTTCGCGGCGCCACGATCGTGCGCCGTTCCGGCGTGGTGATCTACCGCGACGACGTCATCGTCACCATCGGCGATGACACCTCGGTGCGACGCCGACCCGGACTGGCGCTGGACAAGTCAGCCATCTCCGTCGGCCAGCGGGTCGAGATCCTCGGCACGATCACCTCGGCGCCCTCTGCCGAAGCGACGACGCTCGACGCCACGGCCGGCCGGGTGCGCCTGCTGGTCACCCAGCTCGCCGGCCTGGTGAGCGCCAGCAACCCCGGCCAGCTCAACGTGGACCTGGCCAGCATCGACCGCCGTCCCGCCGGGCTGTTCGACTTCAGCGGCACCGGCCTCTCGCCGGCGGTTGACGCCGATCCCTCCGACTACGAGGTGGCCACCGGCCAGCTGCCGCTCGCGGACGTCGCCACCGGTGACGCGGTACGCCTGTCCGGCTTCGTCCAGCCCTTCGGCGCCGCGCCCCAGGACTTCAACGCCTTCACGGTGGTCGGCCTGACCACGCGGGGCGCCCGCCTCGCTCTCGGCTGGTGGCCCGAGGGCACGACGGCGCCGTTCCTGGCGCTCGGCGCGGACGGCATCGTGCCGGACCTGGCGAACCCGGACCTGGGTGCCCGGCACGTCATCCTGGTCGGCGGCGTACCCGTAGACCTGCTGGACCTGCCCGCAGCGCCGACGCTGGTGCCCCCCGCCAGCGGCCCGACGCGCTACGCGATCCTCAAAGGTCCGCGGGTGCTCGTCTACCCGGACTTTGCCAGCCTCGCCACTGACCCTCGCCGAGCGGCTGGACGGCAACACCCGGGCCTACGGCCTCTGGGCCGAAGGCGCCTGGGACCCCGACACCAATGAGTTCACGGCCCGGGTCCTCGGCGTGCACCTCTCCGCCGACTGAGGCCCGGTGTCTTTGCCCTCTCGGGGCCGGTGACCCGCGTCGCCGGCCCTTTCCCCTTTGTGCAGCGGACTTTCGGCATAATCCCGGCGACAATTCCAACAACAGGGTATGTGCCCATGTTCGCGAAGCTCCGCGTCTGGTGGACGCTGGATACGGCTGCCGAACAGGACAGCCCGGACAACCCCTTCGGCCCCCTGGGTCCCGGCCAGCGGCGCGATGCGGGGCCGATGCTGGCCCTCGCCTTCGGCTGGGGCTTCCTGATCACCGGGCTCTTCATCGGCGGCCTCCTGGGTGCGGGCCAGCCCTTCTGGCCCGAGCTCGTCTGGAGCTCCCTGCTCGGCAATGGCGTGAACTTCGCGGTGGGCGCGCTGGTGGGCTACATGGGCTTCCGCACCGGCTGCAACAGCGGGCTGCTGTTCCGGCTGGTCTACGGCAACGTGGGCGCCGCCGTGCCGGTACTCTTCCTCACCGTGCTCCTGATCTTCTGGCAGGGCATCACCGTGGGCGCGTTCAGCTTTGCCTGGGTGCAGGACTTCGAGTCGCCCTGGTTCTACGCCGTCGCCATCTTTGCGGGCCTGCTCTACACCTGGACCACCTACTACGGGGTCCAGGGCCTCGAGAAGGTCGCCCTCCCGGCGGCACTGATCCTCGTGGCCGTGCTCCTCTACGCGGGCTGGTACAACGTGAACCAGGCGGGTGGCTGGGACGCCTTCCTGGCGCTGTCCCGGACCACCGCCGCGCAGAACCCGCTGACCAACGTGCAGGCCATGAACATCGTGATCGGCTCCTGGATCGTGGGCGCCGTGGTGATGGCCGAGTACACCCGGTTTGCGCGGCAGGCCTGGGTGGCCATCGCCATTCCCTTCATCGTGCTCATCGTCACCCAGTGGATCCTGCAGTTCGTCGGCGCCATGGGCGGTGTGGTCTCGGGCAACTTCGACTTCACGGTGTACATGCGCTCCGTGGGCACGTTCGTGTCCCTCTTCGGCCTGATCGCCATGAGTTTTGCCCTGTGGACCACGGGCGACGCGAACCTCTATCTGCCGTCGATCCAGACGGCCAGCGTCTTCCGGCGCCCCAAGCGGGTGATGGTCGTGATCTGCGGCCTGCTGGGCACGCTGATCGGCCTCGGCATCTACCAGCGCTTCATGGACTTCATCACGATCCTGGCCACCATCGCGCCACCGATCATCGGCCCGGTGATCGTGGACTACTACCTCTGCAACCGGATGCGCTTCCGCGCGGAGCTGCTGGATCGCCTGCCGGCCTGGAACCCGATCGCGGTTGTCGCCTTCGCCATCGGCGCCGCCAGCGCCTGGTTCTCGCCGCCCTGGATTGCCAACGGCCTGTTCGGCCTGCTCGTGTCCATGGTCGCCTATGGGGTCCTCTATGCCCTGACCGGCGCGCTGGGCATCCGGCTCGGTCATGCCCGCGCGGTCGCGGAGTCGGGAGCCGGAACCCGATGACGGCGTGGCACCTGACCTTCCTCGGGGTCGGCAATGCCGCGGCCCCGCGGCTGGGCTCCGCCAGCGTGGTGCTGGAGAAGGACGACGCCCCGCTCCTGATGGTGGACTGCGGCCAGGAGGCGCTGTCGGCCTGCCTCGAGCGCTACGGTCGCCCGCCGCCCGCCGTGTTCGTGACCCACGTGCACATGGACCACGTGGCCGGCTTCGAGCGGCTCTTCGTGGCCAACTACTTCGGCAACACGGGCCTGCCCCGCACCCGGCTCTTCGTGCCGGCGATGCTGGTCCCCCTGCTCCAGGGCCGCGTCGCCGACTACCCCAATGTGGTGGCCGAGGGCTCCGCCAATTTCTGGGACGCCTTCGACGTCGTGCCCGTGAGCTACGGCTTCTGGCACCAGGGCCTGTGGTTCGACGTCTTCGCCGTCCGTCACCACGTGCCGGGCACGGCCTACGGCATCTGCCTGCCGGGGAGCTTCCTCTTCACCGGCGACACCCGGCCCATCCCCGAGACCGTCGCCCAGTTCGCGGATGGCCTGATGCCCCTGGTGCACGACTGCGACCTCCACGGCAACCCGTCCCACACCGGCCTGCCGGACCTGCTCCGGGACTACAACGAGGAACTGCGCCGGCAGATGGTGGTGTACCACTATGCGTCGCCGGAAGACGGGGTGGCCCTGGCGAAGGCCGGACTGCGCGTGGCGAGGCCGGGCGACCGCCTGAGCGTGCCATCGCCGCGGGAGGCCTCGGCCGCCCACGCGGCTGCCGTGCACCAGCGGCTGCTGGGCGACCGGCGCCACGGCAGGCACTAGCAACCTGAAGGAGTAGCGGCGTGCGGCGATTGTTCCTTGGCGCCCTGGCGGTGACGGTCGTGTCCTGGATCTGGAGCGTCGGCTTCTACGTGCTGAGCCCCATCCCCTACTGGACCGTGTCGCAGACGCTGGACGACCGGGCGGCTGGCGCGGCACTGCTCGAGCACTTCCCGGCAAGCGGCACCTACATCCTCCCGGGCCGGGACAGCGGCCGGTCGGTGCGCAGCGAGATGCGGGCCAACGGACCGGTGGCCACGGTGTACCTCGTCCGCGACGGCAGGCCCCAGTCGTCCCCGCTGAAAACGGCGCTCGGAACCCTCCAGGGCATCGTGATCGGCCTGACGCTCGGCGTGGCCATGCTGATGCTGAACCGCTACACCACGAAATACTGGAACCACGTGGCGATCTGCACCACCATCGGCCTGGCCTACTCGGCCTACCCGCGGATCGCCGACATCGTGTTCTCGGATTTCCCGCCGGGCTACCAGTGGATGATGATCTTCTCGGATTTTGTCAGCTTCACACTCATGATCATGGTGATGGCCTGGTTCACGCGGCCCGTCGCCCGGGAGTAACCGATGGCTTATGCAGCGATCACAGGCTGGGGCAAATGCCTGCCCCCGGCGGTACTGACCAACGCGGACCTGGCAACCTTCCTGGACACCAGCGACGACTGGATCAGGACCCGGACGGGCATGCGGGAGCGGCGCATTTCCCACGTGCCGGCCATCGACATGGCCGCGGTCGCCAGTGCCAGGGCCCTGGCCTGTGCGGGACTCGGCGCGCAGGAGCTCGACCTGATCGTCTATGGCAGCTGCAGTTCCGACGAGCAGGTGCCGAACAGCGCGTCCGGCGTGCAGGTGCGGCTCGGCGCCCACAACGCGGGCGCCATGGACATCAATACGGCCTGCACCAGCTTCCTGTACGGACTGTCGGCAGCCAGCGCGATGGTCCGCTCCGGGGTCGTCCGCAACGCGCTGGTGATCGGCGTGGAGCTGATCTCGCCCTACATGGACTGGGACAACCGCAACGTGTCGGTGCTGTTCGGCGATGGCGCGGCCGCGGTGGTCCTCCAGTCCAGCGAGAGCGAACTGGGCGTGCTCGGCGAGCACCTCGGTTGCTTCGCGGATGCGCGGCAGACGCTCCGGGTGCGCGGCATGGGCTGCTCCTACGCCAACCAGGGTGTGCAGTACGGCGACACCCTCTGGGACTTCGACGGCCAGGAAATCTTCCGGCGTGCCGTGAAGGGCATGGCCCAGGCGACCGAGAAGGCGCTGGCCCGGTGTGGCATCGCCACCGACCAGATCGACCTGATGGTCCCCCACCAGGCCAACCTGCGCATCATCGAGTCCGTGGCGAAGTACGCCGGCGTCCCCATGGACAAGGTCTTCCTGACGGTGGAGCGCTACGGGAACATGTCGGCGGCCACGGTGCCGGTTGCCCTGGTCGAGGCGCTCGAGGCCGGCAGGGTGAAGCCGGGTGCGACGATCCTCATGCCCGGCTTCGGCGGCGGCCTCACCGTGTGCTCCCACGTCGTGCGCTGGGGCGACCGGGTGACGCCCCTCGGCCACAGCGCTGCAGAGCTGCCGCCGAATGAGCGGACCGCCCTCGAGATGGTCAATGCGATCCGCGCCCACCGGAGCACCCGCGGCGCGTCGGAGCGCGGGCTGATGGCGCCGCGTTTCGCGGAGACGGGGTCTCTACCCGGCTTAGGGACCGGATCGGGGACCTGAGCCCGGAAAAGAAACGGCGCGAGCCTCGGGGGGGAGACTCGCGCCGCGAAGTACCTGGCGCCGGGGGGACAGCGCCAGGGGCTCTGGGGGACCTGTCGTTCTAACTCGTCGCGGCAGCGGCCAGGTTCAGCGCAGCCGGATCCTGGCTCGTGCACCTGACCGGGCTCTTCTTGCCGATCTGCCAGGTCACGGCGTCACCTTCGCCCCGCAACTCGTGGCGGGAGTCGCCGTAACGGAAGCCGGACTTGGCGGGACGGGAGATGAGCTTGACCATCGGGCGATCGGCGGCCTGGACCTGGACGGCGCTGCCGGACTCCCGGTAGGCCACGGTCAGTTCCTGACCCGACTCGCAGCTGTAGGCCACCTGGCGCCACCCGGCACTGGCCGACGCTTCGCCAGCCAGGACCGGGGCAGAGATCAGAAGCGCGGCAGAGGCGGCGGTAACGGAACAAGAGGTTTGAGATGCGCATGACCCACTCCATGTGGACGGTTGTTCGGGAACTGGAGTGGATTTCGGGGGCACCCGTGGATTGGATGCGCCCGTCTTCAATCGTTACAAAGTGTTACAAGTCCTTGTAGCGGTCGCCATCCTGCAGCATGCCTTCGGTCCCAATCACCTCGTTGAGCCGCCGGAAGTCGAACATCCGGTCCAGCATGCCGCGAGTCGTGCCGTCTGACTGCAATGTGGCCAGGTAGTTGGTGGCCGCATGTCCCACGACCCGGACCATGGCGCCGGGATGGATGGCCACCCGGAAGCCGAGCGCCCCCAGCTCGCCGATGGACAGCAGGGGCGTCTTCCCGCCCTCCACCATGTTCGCCAGCAGCGGAATGCGCCCGCCCAGCTCCCGCCCCACCCGCTCGAACTGCGCCAGCGTGCGCAGCGCCTCGATGAACAGGACGTCGGCGCCCGCTTCCGCGTAGGCGTGGGCCCGCTCCATGCCGGCCTCGAAGCCGTCCACGGCGATCGCGTCGGTGCGGGCCACGATGACGGTGGCCGAATCCGCGCGGGCATCCTGCGCGGCCTTCAGCTTGCCGAGCATCTCGCCCGGTGCTCACCAGCGTCTTGCCGTCCAGGTGGCCGCAGCGCTTCGGCAGGGTCTGGTCCTCCAGCTGGATGGCCGACGCGCCCATCTTCTCCAGCAGCCGCACGGTGCGCTGCACGTTCAGCGCATTGCCGAAGCCGTTGTCGCCGTCGACGATCAGGGGCAGCGCGACGCGGTCGCGGATGTTGCCGACCGTTTCGGCCACTTCCGTGAGCGTCGTCAGGCCGATGTCCGGCCGGCCGAGCTTCGTGAACGCGATGCTCGCACCGCTCACGTAGGCGCAGTGGAAGCCCGCCTGCTCGATCAGCAGCGCGGTGAAGGCGTCGTAGCACCCGGGGGCGATGAAGGGCTGGCCGGCGAGCAGCTCGCGCAGGCGCTGGGCGTGGGACATCAGACTTTCCTTTTCCTTCTGCAGGCGCAGCTTGAGCCAGGGCATCAGCCCGCCGGCCTCGACCATGGCCATGAGGTGGGCCGGGATGCCGTTCACGGCGTGCACGGCGCCGGTGCGGCTGTTCTCGATGCGACCCGGCCACGGGATCCACCCGCAGCCGGTCGCCGGCGACTGACGGTCCCGGCAGTCGGGAAACACCAGCGCCGGCAGGCCGAAGTTCGAGCGCGTTGCGATAGAAGATCCGGCCGTAGGACACGGCCAGCACCGCGCCGACGCCCAGGTGCGTCAGCGCCAGCGCCGCCTGCTCCCGGGCCGAGCCCACGCCGAAGTTGCGGCCCGGCGACGACGATGTCGCCGGGCTGCACGTTCGCCGCGAACGCCGGGTCGAGCGCCTCGAGGCAGTGCCGGGCCATCTCCGCCATCGGGCGACTTGAAGTACAGACCCGGGGCCATCACGTCGGTGTTCACGTCGTCGCCGAACACCCAGGCGCGGCCCTCGATGACTTTCACCGGAGGAACTCCCGCGGGTCGGCGATGCGGCCCGCAACGGCCGACGCGGCCACCGTGTAGGGCGACGCCAGCCAGACCTGCGCCGAGTTGGCGCCCATGCGCCCGCGGAAATTGCGGTTGGTGGACGAGATGCACACTTCGTTCTCGCCGAGCACGCCGGCGCCCAGCGCCGCGCAGGCGCCGCAGCCGGTCGGCAGGAGGTACGCGCCAGCCGCCGTGAGCGTGGCCAGCGTGCCGTCCGCCGCCGCGTCCGCCATGACCTTGGTCGACGCGGGCGCCACCAGGAGCCGGGTGCCGGTTGCCACGGTCCGGCCCTTCAGCACCTCGGCGGCCATCCGCAGGTCCGTGAGCTTGGCGCCCACGCAGGCGCCGATGTAGGCCTGGTCCACGCGAACGTCGCCGACGGACCCGACGGGCCCGGAATTCGCGGGTGAATGGGGCGCGGCAACCTGGGGCGGCAGGTCCGTGGCCGAGAAGTCGTGGCTGGCCGCGTAAGCGGCGCCCGGATCGCTGCGCCAGTCGAGGGCATCGGCGGCGGGCTCCCGGCCCGCGGCGCGCAGCGCCTCCAGGGTCACCTCGTCCGTCTCCACCAGTCCGGTTTCCGCGCCCAGTTCCGCCGCCATGTTCGTCAGCACCATCCGTTCCCAGATGGACATGTTCCGCACCGTCTCGCCGCCGTACTCGAGCACCCGGCCGCCGTTCTCCATGCCCAGTTCCCGGCACAGGAAGAGCACGATGTCCTTGGCGACCACGCCGCGCCCGAAGCGGCCCGACCAGTTCACCCGGACGGTGTCCGGCACCTGGATCCAGATCTCGCCCGTCACCACGACGCCCGTCATCTCGATGGCCCCGAAGCCGGCCATGAAGCAGCCGAAGGCGCCGCCCATGCTGGAATGGGAGTCGCCGCCCACGGCGAACATGCCGGGCTCCAGCAGGCCCTGCTCCGCCAGCAGGACGTGGCCGATGCCGCGCATGTCGAAGAACCGGCGGATGCCGAAGTGGCGGGCGAAGTCGCGGGTGAGCTGCAGGATGGCGGCGGATTCCGCGTCCACCGCCGGCGTGAAGTGATCCGAGCACAGCACGATGCGGTCCGGGTCCCAGACGCCGACGCCGAGCTCCTTCAGCCGCGGCCAGATCCGGCGGGGCCCGCCCGAGTCGAGCAGGAGCGCCAGGTCCACCCGGCAGGTGACGATCTCGCCGGGCGTGACGCGGGGCCGGCCGGCGGCGCGGGCCAGGATCTTCTCGGCGAGGGTGCGGGGCATGGGGACGAAAGTATGGCAGAACCGCCTAGTGACCCCGTTCGATGGCGCGGCGGGCGATGCCATCGACCAGGCCGGGCGCGATGAGCTTGAGCCACTGGGCGAGCCTGCCCCGCGGGGTCATCACGAGGTCCCGGGCGCGGCGGTCCGTCGCCACCAGGATCTGCCGGGCACACTCGGTCACGCTCATCACCCGGGCCGGGTCGAGCGGGTCGATGCGGATCGGCCTGCCGTCCGGCCCGGTGGCGTTCTCGCGGATGCCGGTGGCGACGAAGCCCGGGTAGACCATCGTGACCGTGACGCCGGAGCCATCGAGCTCGATGCGCAGTGAATCGAAGAAGCCCGCGCATGGCGTGCTTGGACGCCGCGTACCCGGAGCGGGTCGGCACGCCGGTGAGACCGGTGAGGCTGGCGATGCCGACGATCCGCCCCCGGGAGACCTTCAGGTGCGGCAGCGCATGGGCGGTGCAATAGACCGAGCCCATGTAGTTGACCCGCATGATCCGGTCCAGCATGCCGAGGTCGCGGATCTCGTCGACCCGGGCCCACATGGTGGCGCCCGCGTTGTTGACCAGCGTGTCGAGCCGGCCGAAGCGCGGCGACGGTCCACTCGATGAGCTGCCGGCAGTCGCTCTCCACGGCCACGTCGGTGCGCAGCACCTCCACCTCGGCGCCTGGCTGGCGGCATTCCGCCGCCACCGCGTCGAGCGCGGCGGTGTCCCGGGCGGCCAGCGCGAGCCTGGCACCCCGGGCCGCGAGCTGGCGCGCGAGCTCCGCGCCGATGCCCTTCGATGCCCCGGTGATCACCACCACGTTGCCACGGAAGTTGTCCTTCATCACGGTCCGCCGGGCAGCAGGTCCACGCCCAGCTGCCGGAAGCGCCGGCAGGCCTGCCTCGCGGCGGGCCCGTCGCCGCCGCCGGCCACCGCGGCGGCGTGCTCCACCAGCAGCGCCAGTTCCAGCGTCCGGCCGAGCGTGAGGGCGAACCGGCGCGCTGCGCGCTGCCGCTCGACCGGGTCCCGCGTCGCGTGGTGCCATTCGATGGCGCGGTCCACGGCCGCCAGGCTGGCGGCCCTGGCGGAATCCAGCTCCGCGTCGCCGGCGGTGCCGCAGGCCCGGGTGATCCGCTGGCGGAGCGCGGCCAGGCCCTGGTCCAGGTCCGCGCGCAGCAGGAGATCGAGGGCCAGCACGTTGGTGGTGCCCTCCCAGATCGGCAGCACCTGCCCGTCCCGGAGCAGCACCGGGATCCCGGTGTCCTCCACGTAGCCGGCGCCGCCGAAGGCCTCCACGAGCTCGCTGACGCCGGCTGCCGCCTGCTTCCCGGTGGTCGCCTTTACCAAGGGAGTCAGCAGCCGTAGCAGCGCGGCCTCCCCCGCCTCCAGCTCCCCGCCCTCGTCCCGGCCGAGGAGGATCGCCAGCTCGAAGGCGAGCAGGAAGGCGCCCGCCGATTCCGCATCCACGTCATCCAGGGTCGCCCGATGCAGGGGCTGGTCGCTGAGCCGGGCGCCAAACGCCACTCGCCGGGTCGCGTAGTCCTCAGCCAGGCCGAGTCCGTGGCGCAGGAAGGAGGCGGCGCACACGCTGTTCCAGGTGCGCGTGACCCGCAGCATCGGCTCGATGTGGCGGGTGCCGTGGGTCGGGCCGGCGACGAGCTGCGCGACGGCGCCATCCAGCGTGAGCTCCGCGGTGGGCACCTTGCGGGTGCCGAGCTTGTCCTTGAGCCGTTCCACCCCGATGCCGTTCAGCCGGCCCGCCGCGTCCCGGGTCTCCAGGTAGAACAGCGCGAGACCGCTGCCGCCGGGCCCGTTGCCCTCGGGCCGGGCCAGGGTGAGGGCCATCTGGGAGGTTGCGGCCGACGTGAACCACTTCTTGCCGTACAGGCGCCACGCACCGTCCCGATGCTCCGCCCGGGCCAGCGACAGGCCCACGTCCGAGCCGCCGGTGGCCTCGGTCATCCACTGGCCGCTGGTCCAGAAACTGCCGGCATCCCGGCTGGTGAGGTGCGGCACGGCGCGGTCGATCAACGCCTGGTTGCCGGACGCGAGCAGGGTGCGCGCGGCACCGTCGGTCATGGCCAGCGGGCAGCTGTACACGTCGGTGACGGGATGGAAGAGGTGCACGAGGAGGAACTGGTGCACCCGGGACCAGGCGCCGTGCGGGCGTTCCCGGGGGTGGGCGGTGAGGCCGAACTGGACGGCCAGGCGCTCGGCTTCCTGCCACAACGGGGACAGTTCGATGCGGTCGATGCGGTTGCCCCAGGCGTCGAAGCGGGTCAGCCGCGGCTCGTTCGCCCGGTCGGCGCGCTGGAAGTCCCAGAGCGGCCCGGCGGCCAGGGACGCCAGGTCGGCCAGCTCCGGCTCAATGGCTTTGGTCACCTCGGGCGGCAACCGGTGCCCCACGAAGCTGCGCACCAGCCAGTCGTCCCGGAGCCCGTGCCAGGGACGGGGCTCCGCCTGGACGAAGGCCTGGAAGGTCATGAGGCCGCCCGGGCCGCCTGTGTGACGTCCCGGGACGGCGGGCGCAGGGGCAGGGTCCTGTGCACCCACTGCCCGGGCTCGGCCCGGTGGCCGGACAGGGCACCACGCGGATGTGGGTGTCACGCACTGCCGCCAGCGCCCCGGCGTCGATCGCGCCGTGCGTCGCGGCGTAGTCCCGGGTCATCTTGCGGACCTGGGCGACGGTGACATCGGTCCCGACCAGCAGCTCCTCGGCGGGGGATGCGGCCTGCCGCGGCCGCGTGCCCTTCAGCACGGCGTAGTCCTCGTCCATGACCTGGTCCCTGGTCATCGCGACGAGCCGCTGGTGATCGGCGGCGGAGATGCCGCCCTTGCCGTCGGCGCCGGGCTTTGGCTGCAGCAGCAGCATGAAGATCTGCGTGTTCCCCTCGTCGACCGGCGTCACCGTCGCCACGACGACGGTCACCGGGTAGCCCGGCTGCCGGTTCGTGTTCCGGGACACCAGGCCGACCACGTCGAACTCCATCAGCAGGCCCCGGTCCGGGCTCGTGTTGCCCTGCGCGTCCCACGCCGCGTGAAACGCCTTCACGTAGGTCCCGGTCAGCTCCAGGGTCTCGATGGTCACGCCCTTGGGCAGCCACTTCGCGAACTCGTGCACGTAGTGCACGTGGCACGGGTCGTTGTAGTTCTCGGCCATGCGCACGTAGTTCACGTCGGTCCGGCGGGCGAGGATGCCCACGTGCCACCGGTCGGGGTCGCCGTACTCGGGGAGAAGGTTGCGGAGCTGCGGGCGCTCAGCCTCGGGCAGGTCGCCGAGGAACACGAACACCAGCCCGTAGCGCTCGTCCACCGGGTAGGCGGGAACCCGCGCCTTGCGGGGCGGCGCGGCGGGGTCCTCGAGGCCCGCGGGCACCCGCACGCAGCGGCCGCTGCCCTCGAACTCCCAGCCGTGCTGGGGGCAGATGAGCAGGTCGTCCCGCCGCTGGCCGGCGGCCAGGGACGCGCCCCGGTGGCAGCAGGCGTCGCTCAGGCAGTGGGCCCGGCCCGCCCGGTCGCGGAACAGCACGAAGTCGCAGTCGAGCATGCGGACCCTGACGGGTGACTGGCCGAGCTCGGCGCCGATGCAGGCCGCGTACCAGTTGTTGATGAACACCGTCGGGCTCCGTGCAGAACTGACGTCCCGAGTATGAACCCGCGGGCGGGACTCGTTCTAGACTGGCGGGATGAATGGGCTGATCAGCGCCGTCCTGCCAACCGAGGACCTCCTCCGGGACCGGACCTACCGGCGGCTGTGGACCTCGATCCTGATCAGTTCCTTCGGGGGGCAGCTCACCCTGCTGGCGGTCCCCCTGACCGCCGCCCTGCTCCTGCGCGCCACGCCCACCCAGATGGCCTGGCTGACGGCCACGGAGATCAGCGCCTTCGTGCTGCTGTCGCTGCCCGCCGGCGTCTGGCTGGACCGGGTGCACAAGCTGCCGGTCTACGTGACCGGCGAGTCCCTCCTGGCCGTCGCCGTGGCCAGCGTGCCCCTGGCCTGGTGGTTCGACATGCTGTCCATGTCCTGGTTGTACGTGGTCGGCTTCGCCATCGGCGCCGTGCACACGGTGGCCGGCAGCGCCGCGCAGATCGTGCTGACCCAGATCGTGCCCCGGGAGCGGCTCGTGGAGGCCCACGCCAAGAACGCCCTCGCGAACTCGACGGCCGAGGTGGCGGGCCCCGGCGCCGCGGGCGTCCTGATCAGCCTGACGAGCGCCCCGGCGGCGCTGGTGGCGGACGCCGTGCTGCTGGCGGTGTCGGCACTGATCCTCAGGGGCCTGCGGCTGAACGAGGTCCTGCACACGTCGACGGAGCGCTTTCACAGCGCGTTGCGCGCGGGGCTGGCCTTCGTCGCGGGCAACCGGCTGCTGGTGACCATGGCCTGCATCGTCGGCGGCTGGCAGATGTGCCACAACATCGCGCTCGTCGTGCAGATCCTGTTTGCCACGCGGGAACTCGGCCTCACGGCTGGCGGCGTCGGCCTCTCCTACATCGCGCTGGGCGTCGGGACGATCATCGCCAGCACGCTGGGCCACAGGCTGGCCAACCGGCTCGGCCCGGGACCGACGCTGGTGGTCGGGCTGGCCGTCTGCGCCGGCGGCTGGCTGCTCGGCGCCCTCGCGCCCCAGAACGCGCTGGGCCGGTTCGTGTTCGCGGCGATGCTGACCGCCTTCGGCGTCGGCGCCACGCTGGTCTTCATCACCTTCCTTGCCCTGCGCCAGGCCGCGACGCCGGCGCCCCTGCTGGGGCGCATGACGAGCACGATGCGCTGGCTGATCCTGCTGCCGGCCGGACCGGGCGCCCTGCTGGGCGGCTGGATCGGTGAGCACGTGGGCCTCCGCTATGCCCTCGCCGTCGCGGGCTTCCTGTGCCTGCTGGTCGCACTGGCTGCCTGGCGGCAACCGGTCATCCGGCACATGCGGAAATTACCCATGGCCTCGGGCGCGCACCGGGCGGCGGACGCCCAGTCGGTGCCGGACACGCAGCCCGGCGAGTACGTGCCGTAGGAGCGGCTTCAGCCGCGACCGCCGCCCCCGGTCGCGCGTGAACGCGCTCCTACCAGAGACCCTTCAGCTTCTCCGCGAGCTTCGCCACTTCCGCCGGGTCCGCCTGGCTGACGTCCGCGTACTCGGTGAAGCGCTCGGGGATCTTGATGGTCGCGTCGATGCCCATCTGCTCGCCCACCGTCGGGAAGCCCTGGGGGCCCTTCGGTGCCGACGGGTCGAGCACGAAGGCCTGGCCGGAACGGTTGATGATGATGTCGCTGTAGGGCTGCACGCGGGTCTGGATGGCCCACTCGATCGACGACGATGTCGTAGGGATTGACGTCCGGGCCGACCACCACGGCGATCTTCGCCGTCCGCGGCCAGCGGCCGGACGCGCCCCAGAGCGCGTGCAGCACGTACTTGCCGAATTCCGGATGCGGCTTGCTGGCCCCATCGACGTTGAGCTGCACGACGTAGGTCATGTTCGGCGTGACCACGCAGTCCTTCACTTCCGGGATCTTCCGCTGCAGGTCGGAGAGCATCTCGCCTTCCACCGGGATCAGCGCCAGGTAGTTGTGGTCGAAGGGCGGCATCATCTCGATGGTCGCGTACCACAGCGGGTTCTTGCGGTGCGTGATCGCGGTGACGTCGAACAGCGGGAAGACCTGGTGCTTGTCGTAGTAGCCGACGGAGTTCGAGTGCCAGCCGATGATCTGCTGGGGCACGTCCGGCTGGAAGACACCCTCGATCACGTACTCCGCCGTGGCCGGCACCTCCAGGTCCACCGTCTCGCACTTCACCAGCTCCACCGGCGAGCCCCGCAGGCCGCCCGCGTAGTCGTATTCATCCAGGCCATAGGGAACGCCGGTCGCCGCGGCCATGTGCACGGCCGGATCGCACTGGCAGGCCACCGCGATCTCCAGCGGCTTGCCCATGCGCTGGGCCTTGGCGAGGTGCAGGCCGACGTGATTCATCGGCGGGTTCCAGAAGGCAAAGACGGACAGCTGCTTCTTCTGCTCGTGCTCCGAGTAGGTGCCGCCGTGGGGATGCTTGCAGTTCCAGAGACTGGTGAGCCGGTACCAGCCCACGTTGCGCACGCCGGTCTCCGGGTCCTTGGTGACGACGACGCCACCGCAGATGTAGGACGCGCCCTCCTTGCCCAGCCAGACGTGGGGAATCTGCTTGTCGATCGAGACCTTGTCGCGGGGAATGATCACGTCCTTGCAGGGCGCCTGCTTGCGGTCGACCAGCGTCGGCTTGTGCCAGGTGCTCCGGTCCGCCAGGATCGCGGTGTGCTTGACCTTGGCCTCGATGGGGTCCTTGGTGCCGATGGTCAGCCCGGTGCGCTCACGGGTGCCGAACGGGTTGAAGATGACCGGGACGTCGGGGGTGTTGTAGCCCTCCAGGTTCTCCAGCAGCAGGCCGGGGCCGTTCGTCTCGGCCAGCAGGCGCATGAGGGTCTGGAGCTCGTTGGTGCCCTGGGCCGCGTTGATCGGCGCCTTGACGTGCTTCAGCTGCCCCATCTCGTCGAGTTTCGCGAGAAACTCGCGCATATCCTTGAACGCCATCGAATCGTGCTCCCGTGCTCGTGCGGCTGGTTTGAGGGCATAAACCTTAGCATGACGAACGTGCCGGGTAGGAGCGGCTTCAGCCGCGACCCGTGTCCCGCGCAGGACGCGCGGACGCGATTGCGCGGGACACGGGTCGCGGCTGAAGCCGCTCCTACCGGACGGTGCTTTGCAGTAGGCTATGCGCCCCTTGCAGGCACTTCACCAGGAACTGCCCCATGCCCACGTCCGACAAGAAAGTCGCCATCGTCACCGGTTCCGCCACGGGCGTCGGCGCCGCTGCCGCCATCCTGCTGGCAGACCACGGCTGCAACGTGGTGATCAACTACACGCGCAGCAAGGCGGAGGCCGAGGAGACGGCGGCGGCGTGCCGGGCGAAGGGCGCGGAGACCATCGTCTTCCAGGCCGACGTCTCGGACGACGATGCCTGCCAGGCCATGGCGAAGGCTGCCGGCGACAAGTGGGGACGCATCGACTACCTGTCAACAACGCCGCGCGCACCAAGTTCAATCCCTACAAGAAGCTGGATGGCGTCAGCAAGCAGGACTTCCTCGACATCTACGCGGTCAATGTCGTGGGCGCGTACCAGATGGTGCGGGCCGTCGTGCCGTACATGAAGAAGCAGGGCCACGGCTCCATCGTCAACGACTCGTCCATCGGCGGCGTCACCGGCATCGCCTCCTCCATCCCCTACGCCGCCTCCAAGGCGGCGCTGAACCTGATGACGAAGTCCCTGGCCCACGTGCTCGCGCCGGAGATCAACATCAACACGGTGGTGCCGGGGATGATCCAGACCCGCTGGCTCAAGGGCGGCATGGGCGACGAGCAGTACGAGGCGATGATCAAGACCCAGGGCGCCCAGCTGCCCCTGAAGAAAGTGGCCACCGCCGAGGACATTGCCGCGGTGCTGGTCTGGTTCCTGGAGTCGGCCCACCTGATCACCGGCGAGACGCTGATCGTGGACAGCGGCATCCACATCGGCACGCTGCCGCCGTATTCGAGCGGGGATTCGTACTAGTGATGAGCGGCGGCGGTCGCGCCTGAAGGCGCTCCTACGGCTGCAGGAGCGCCTTCAGGCGCGACGGAGGCGCGTCAGGGCAGTGGCAGCGGCGTCTCCCACTTCCAGCCGAAGCCCTTCGTGCTGTCGATCAGCCGGATCCAGGACGGTGTCAGGCGCCAGAACGGCGCGCGCTGCAGGCGGTCGGCGATGATCTTCTCGCTGGCGTCCCGGGGCCGGTCGAACAGCCGGCGCACGTCGGGGAATTTGTCCAGGTAGGTTTCCAGCGCCTTGAGGCGCTCCTCGCCCTCCAGCACGACGGCGCGGCCCTCGACCTGCAGGCCGATGACCTCGCTCCAGGTGGACACGTCGTGGTTGATCGCGCCCGTCACGTGCGCGTCCCGGTGCATGTCCCGGCCATGGCGGGTCTTGAGGTCAGTGACGAAGTAGATGTTCAGGTCCGCGTCGCTGGAGTAGAAGACAGCAGCGGCCCAGGACCGGCCCTCGGCGGTCGTCGCCAGCGTGATGCGTGCTGTGTCCCGCCAGCAGCTCGCGGACCCGCTTCAGATGCACCTCGGGCACTGCCGTTTCCCCTACTTCGCGCGCGTCCGGGCCTTGCGCTTGCCCTCGCGCCCGCCCTTCCAGCGCTTCACCAGGCCGCTCTCGATGTCGAAGAGGTCGAGCACGCGGCCAACGTTGTGATTCAGGAGGTCGTCGATGGTCTGCGGATCATTGTAGAAGCCGGGCATCGGCGGCGCGACGATCGCGCCCATCTCCGCTGCCTGCAGCAGCAGGCGGCAGTGGCCCACGTGCAGCGGCGTCTCCCGCGGCATCAGCACCAGCTTGCGCTGCTCCTTCAGGATCACGTCGGCGGCCCGGACGATCAGCGTGTCCGCGTAGGACGTCACGATGCCCGACAGCGTCTTCATCGAGCAGGGTGCCACGATCATGCCGCCCGTCCTGAATGAACCGCTGGCGATCGTCGCCGCCAGGTTCTGGTCGCTGTGCACCTCGTGAGCCAGCGCCTCCACGTCCTTGAGGGCCCAGTCGGTCTCCAGGGAGATATTCAGCTTGCCGCCGTTGCTGATGACGAGGTGGACCTCGGCATCCGGCACCTCCCGCAGCGCCTCCAGCAGCCGTATGCCGTAGATGGCGCCGCTGGCGCCCGTGATCGCGACGATGAGCCGCATGGGAACTCCCGGAGAGATGGTAGATGGCATGATAGTGGCCCGCTCATGATAGTGGACGGTTCCGGGAGGCACCAGTTGAAACGCGTCTACTCCTCGGCCTCCCTGTGGGAAGCCCGCGAGATCCTCACCCTGCTCGAGCAGCAGCGGATACCCGCGAGGCTACTTAACGAGAACGTGGCGGGGACCCCGGGCGTCCTGCCGTTCAATCCCGGCATGACGGTGGATGCGGAAGTCTGGGTGCTGGACGCCGAACTCGCCGACCGGTGCACCCGGCTCATCGCCGAATTCCAGGCGGCGGCCTCACCACCCTCCCGAGCCAGCGACGCCGCCTGGACCTGCGCGGCGTGCCGGGAGGAGAACCCGGCGGGCTTCGACCTCTGCTGGGCCTGCGGACTCCCGGACCAGCGAACGTAGCCCGGTCAGCCGGTCTTGTCGAGCCAGGCCGTGGCACCGACGGTCAGCGAACCGCCGCGCTGCACCCGGCACGTCACGCCACCCCGCCAGTCGTCCGTCAGCGCCAGGCGCAGGCCCGGCGATGCCGCGTCCATCCGCCGGCACGGATCGAGCTCGCCAGTCACCAGCAGCTCGATGTCACCGCCGAGGTGCAGCACCGCGCCTTCCACCTGCCGGAGGTCGAGGCCGTCAACCAGGATGTTCGCCCGGCGTGCCAGCCACGGCAGGTCGGTGCCGGCGATGGCGCAGGCCTCGAGCCACGCGCCGGCGGACAGCACGGTCACCTGGCGCGGACCGGGCCTGCCCCGGGTGTCGCCCGTCACTCCCGCCGCCAGCGAGACCTCGACACGCTCGAGCGGCAGCATGGGCCCGCGCTTCACCTCGCGGCGCGCGATGCCGAGGACTCGCCCCGGAATGATGTTCGGCGGAGGCATGGTCGAACCTCGTGGTGACGCTCCCGGCGGACCCCTATAGTGTGCCGACCACGCCGCAGGACGCCAGACGGTCGCTGGAACTCGGCCGGGTCGAGATGGTCATCAGTAACGGCATTCCCGTACCCGGCACTGGAGCCCGTGCTACCCTGCCGGGCGCCCGCGCGGCGCATCGGTAAACGCCTTAGCTCCTCACCATAAACGATTGAACATGCTGGAACTTCTGACCCAACCCGAGGCCTGGATCGCGTTCTTCACCCTGACCGCCCTGGAGCTGGTCCTGGGGATCGACAACATCATCTTCATCTCGATCCTGGTGGACCGGCTGCCCCGCGCGAAGCGGGAGGTGGCGCGGCGCATCGGCCTGTTCCTCGCGATGTTCATGCGGATCGCGCTGCTGCTGACGCTGTCCTGGATCGTCGGGGCCAAGGCACCGCTCTTCACCATCACCTCCCTGGAGATCTCCGGACGCGACCTCATCCTGATCCTGGGCGGCCTCTTCCTGATCTGGAAGAGCACGAAGGAACTGCACCACCTCGTCGAGGGCGTGGACGATGAGGGCCAGAAATCCGCGGCATCCACGTTCGGCGGGATCATCTTCCAGATCATCCTGATCGACATCGTGTTCTCCCTCGACTCCATCATCACGGCGGTCGGCATGGTGGACGAGGTCGAGATCATGATCGCGGCGGTGGTGGTGTCGGTGGGCCTGATGATGTTGTTCGCATCCGCCATCGGCAATTTCGTCTCCGACCATCCGACCATCAAGACCCTGGCACTGTCCTTCCTGATGGTCGTCGGCGTGGCGCTGATTGCCGACGGCTTCGACACCCACGTGCCGAAGGGCTACATCTATTTCGCCATGGCGTTCTCCGTCATCGTGGAGATGCTCAACATCCGCCTGCGCAAGAAGAAAGCCGCGGCGACGGTGAATCCGTCATGACCACGCGCCTGCTCGCCGCCGCAATACTCGGCCTGCTCTGCATGCCGCTGCTCGCCACGGGCGCGCAACGGCTGCAGCTCACGGTGGACGCGCGCGAGGCTCCCCGGCGGGTCCTGCGTGCGCGGCTGACGATTCCCGTGGCCCCGGGCCCGCTGACCCTCGTGTACCCGAAGTGGCTCCCCGGAACCCACGGCCCGACCGGACCGGTGATCGACCTCGTCGGCATCCGGATGAGCGGCGGCGGCCAGCCGCTGGCCTGGCAGCGGGACAGCGTGGACCTTCATTCCTTCAGGCTCATCGTGCCCGACGGGGTGCAGAACCTCGACGTGGCCCTGGACCTGGTGTCCGGACTGCCCGATGGGGGGCTCGCGTCGCCCGCGTCGCTCACCACCGAGCTGGCGATGATCAAGTGGAGCCAGGTGGTGCTTTATCCCGCGGGCGTGCCCACGGGCGAACTGGAGGTCGAACCGGCGATAACGCTGCCCGCCGGCTGGGAGTTCGCGACCGCCCTCGAAGCAGCGGCACCGGCGCCGGCCGTTCCGGGGACCGTCCGCTTTGCGCCGGTCAGCCTGACGACGCTGGTGGACTCACCGCTGCTGGCCGGGCGGAATTTCCAGCGGCTCAGCCTGGACGAGTCGCCACGGCCCGTGGTGCTGGCCGTGGCCGCCGACGGCGCCGCCGCCCTGCAGATCCCGCCGGAAACGGTGAAGCAGCTGCGCAACCTGGTCCGCGAGGCAGACGCGTTGTTCGGCTCCCGGCAGTTCCGCCGCTACACGTTCCTCGTCACGCTCAGCGACCAGGTCACCCAGTTCGGCCTCGAATCCCACGAATCGAGCGAGAACCGGGTGGCCGAGAGCAGCTTCACGAACCCGGCAGTGGGCATGCTGGAGCTGCCCGTGCTGGCCCACGAGTACGTGCACTCCTGGAATGGCAAGTACCGGCGGCCCGACGGCCTCGTCACGCCCGATTTCCAGGCGCCCATGCGCGGCGACCTGCTGTGGGTCTACGAGGGCCTGACCCAGTACCTGGGGCACGTGCTCACCGCCCGCAGCGGACTCTGGCCGGCCGAGCGCTATCGCGACCGGCTCGCCCAGTCGGCGGCCTACTACAGCATCCAGCCGGGCCGCGCCTGGCGGCCGCTGGCGGACACGGCGGTGGCCGCCCAGCAGCTCAGCCGCGCCTCGCCCCTGTGGCGCAGCGACCGGCGCTCCGCCGACTACTACAACGAGGGCGCGCTGGTCTGGCTCGAGGCCGACATGCTGATTCGCGAGGCGACCCGCGGCCGGCGCAGCCTGGACGATTTCTGCGCGGCGTTCTTCGGCGGCCAGGACGCCGATCGGACCGGGCCGCCCCGGGTGGCACCCTACTCGGAAGACGATATCTACGCGGCGCTCGACGGCGTCCTCCGCCACGACTGGCGGCGCTTCTTCGCGGAGCGCATCACGGCGGCCGCCCCGCCGCCGCCGGTCGGTGGCCTGGACCGGGGCGGCTGGCGACTCGCCTACGGGCCGGAACGCAACGCCTTCCTCCAGGACCTCGAGACCTGGGATCCCTCCGCCGGCATGGAGCTCGGCTACTCCCTGGGGCTCCGCCTGAACACGGCCGGCCTGATCGACGACATCCTCCTGGGAACGCCCGCCGCTGCGGCAGGCCTGGCACCCGGCATGCAGGTGAGGGCCGTCAACGGCCGGCGCTGGTCCGCCAGCCGGCTGCGGGAGGCCATTGCCGCGGCCCAGGCCTCCGGCGAGGCCAGCGGCGGCGGCGCCATCGCGCTGCTCGTCGAGAACGGTGATCGCTTCGAGACCGTCAACCTGCGTTACGCTGGCGGCCTCCGGGAGCCGCGCCTCGAGCGGCTGCCATCAGGACCTGACCGGCTGGGCGCCAGCATCGCGCCCCGGGCCCGCTAGCAACGACGGAACCCCTTCGACAATACCCATAGATGGACGCCGCCCGCGACCTGTTCTCCTACCGCAAGTACTGGGCCAGCCGGCTGACGCCGGCGCCCGTGCTGCCCATGTCCCGCGCCGAGATGGACGTGCTGGGCTGGGACGCCTGCGACGTCATCCTCGTCACCGGCGACGCCTACGTGGACCACCCGAGTTTCGGCATGGCCGTGGTCGGGCGGCTGCTCGAGGCCCAGGGCTTTCGCGTGGGCATCATCTCCCAGCCGGACTGGACCTCCACGGAGGCCTTCAAGGCGCTCGGAGCGCCCACGCTCTTCTTCGGCGTGACGGCGGGCAACATGGACTCCATGGTGAACCGCTACACGGCGGATCGCCGCATCCGGTCGAACGACGCCTACACGCCGGATGGCGAGGCCGGCCGGCGCCCCGATCACTCGGTGATCGTCTACGCGCAGCGTGTCCGCGAAGCCTTCAGGGGCGTCCCGCTGGTGGTCGGCGGCATCGAGGCCAGCCTGCGCCGCGTGGCGCACTTCGACTACTGGTCCGACACGGTCCGCCGCTCCATCCTCTTCGACAGCAAGGCCGATCTCCTCGTGTTCGGCAACGGCGAGCGCCAGATCGTCGAGATCGCGCACCGCCTCGCGAAGGGCGAGGCCATCGGCGCCATCACCGACATCCGCGGCACCGCCTTCCCGCGCCAGGGACTCCCCGAGGGCTGGTCGGAGGTCGACTCCACCAGCGTGGACGAGCCCGGACCGATCGACCCACCGAAGGATCCCTACGCCATGGACGAGGCGCCGGCACGGGGCGGCGAGGCCTGCGCTACCGGCACCCCCGCGGGCGGCACGAAGGCGGCGGGCGGCGAGCAGATCATCCAGTTCCAGCGGCGCGCGCCAAAGCTGGACCGGGCCCACAGCGTCGTGCGCCTGCCGTCCTTCGAGGCGGTCCGGGGCGACCCCGTGCTCTACGCCCACGCCTCCCGCGTCCTGCACCTGGAGACGAACCCCGGCAACGCGCGGGCGCTCGTGCAGCGGCACGGCGACCGGGACATCTGGCTGAACCCGCCGCCGCTCCCGCTGCTCACGAAGGAGTTCGACGCCGTCTACGAACTGCCCTACACGCGCCTGCCGCACCCGGCCTACGGCGACGCGAAGATCCCGGCCTGGGAGATGATCCGCTTCTCCGTGATCATCCAGCGCGGCTGCTTCGGCGGCTGCACCTTCTGCTCGATCACCGAGCACGAGGGCCGCATCATCCAGAACCGGTCGGAGGACTCGATCATCCGGGAGATCGAATCGATCAGGGATCGCACCCCCGGCTTCACCGGGGTGATCTCCGACCTGGGCGGGCCCACGGCCAACATGTACCGCCTCGCCTGCAAGAGCCGGGAGATCGAGTCCGCCTGCCGGCGGCCCTCCTGCGTGTTCCCGGGCGTGTGCCCGAACCTCAACACCGATCACTCCGCGCTGATCAGCGTGTACAAGCGGGCCCGCACGCTGCCCGGGGTGAAGAAGGTGCTGGTGGCGTCAGGCGTCCGGTACGACCTGGCGGTGGAGTCGCCGGAGTACATCCGCGAGCTCGCGACGCACCACGTGGGCGGCTACCTGAAGATCGCGCCGGAGCACACGGAGGACGGCCCGCTCAACAAGATGATGAAGCCGGGAATCGGCACCTATCACCGCTTCAAGGAACTCTTCGACAAGTACTCGAAGGCGGCGGGGAAGGAGCAGTACCTGATTCCGTACTTCATCGCCGCCCACCCGGGCACGACGGACCTGGACATGCTGAACCTGGCCCTGTGGCTGAAGAAGAACCAGCTCCGGGTGGACCAGGTGCAGAACTTCCTGCCCTCGCCCATGGCCACCGCCACGGCCATGTACCACTCGGGCAGGAATCCCCTGCGCCGGGTTACCCGGACCAGCGAGCCGGTCGAGGTCCCGCGGGGCATCAAGGTGCGCCGCCTGCACAAGGCCTTCCTCCGCTACCACGATGCCGAGAACTGGCCGCTGCTCCGGGATGCCCTGAAGCGGATGGGCCGGGCGGACCTGATCGGCAGCGGCAAGAACCACCTGGTCCCGGCGTGGCAGCCGGCCGGCACGGGCAAGCCCGTGGGCAACCGGCCAGGCAAGCGGGCAGGCAAGCGGGCAGGCGGCGGGCGGGCGCCGCGGCGCGCCACCTGAATCCGATCCGGACGGCATCGCGAAACAGCAAGTAGGTCAAGACAGCAGGGCCCTTCACCATGCAACAACGAACAGGCGCCGAGGGCGTCCTTGGCGGCACCCGGGACACGCTCCCCGCCGCAGGAGCCGGCAACCCCACCGTCGATCCTCTCAAGCTGTACAAGTCCGTGGACGGCTACCGCGCCATCATGGAGTGGTACGAGTCGCTGGTGGAGAAGATCGGGGTGCCCTTCGAGGCCCTGTACGTGAACACCCGCTTCGGCCGCACCCACCTGCTGGCGGCGGGCCCCAAAGAGGCGCCGGCCCTGTTCCTGATCTCGGGCGTCGCGGGTTGCGCCCCGCTCTGGCGCAAGCAGCTGGAATCGCTGAGCGCCAATTTCCGGGTCTACGCCCTCGACATTCCCGGCCAGCCCGGGCGCAGCGACCCGAACCCGCCCTCCTTCCTGAACGACGACTACTGCGACTGGCTCGTGGACGTCCTCGACGATCTCGGGATCGAGCGGGCCCACGTCGCGGGCATCAGCGCCGGCGCCTGGATCGCCATGCGCTTCGGCAGCCTCCATCCCGGGCGGGTGCGCAAGGTCGTCATGCTGGGGCCCACCGGCATTTCCAGCGCCCGGCTGCCCGTCAAGATCTGGCTGGGACGCGTCGCGCAGAAGTGGAAGAACGCGGACGTGCTGCAGGACGACCTGACGGCCAAATCCGTGTCGTCCAAGAGCCCCGGGGGCACCTTCGGCACCTTCGACCGCCAGCTGGCCCGGGCCATGGCCCTGTGCACCCGGCACTACCGCGTGGACCGCTCCCTGGGCATCTACAACGAAGCCACGGGGAAGGTGAACCTGTGGCAGGGGCTGCGGGTGCTCCGCAAATTCTTCCTGCCCGAAGCCGAGGCCACCCTGCGCCAGTTCCAGGTGCCGGGACTGCTGATCTTCGGGGAGCACGAGGTGCTCTACGACCCGCACGCGGTGGGCCGCAAGGCGCAGAGGCTCATGGGCGACATCCGCGTGGAAGTCGTCCCGGGCGCAGGCCATGCCGCCATCTACGACCGGCCTGAAGTCGTGGACAAGCTGGTCACGGGTTTCCTGAAGGCGTGATTCAACAGGACTGGCATCGGCTAGCATTCCCCCCTGAGCAGGTTCCCGGAGATCCTTTCGTGAAATACCGCCCCGCGCTGCAGGCTTTCCTGGTGCTGGTCCTGCTGGCGCCGCTCCGCGCCCTGGCCCACGAAGGCTCGAGCCTGCCGTACGGGTCCTTCATCGCGGGTCTCGCCCACCCGGTCCTCGGCGTCGATCACTTCCTGGCGATGGTGAGCGTCGGCATCGTCAGCGCCCAGATCGGTGGCCGCGCCATCTGGACGGTACCGGGCACCTTCGTCACGGTCATGGCGCTCGGCGGCGTGCTGGGCTGGCTGAACGTCGGGCTGGCGTCCATCGAGGTCGGCATCGCGTTTTCAGTCCTCGTCCTCGGGATCGCCATTGCGGCCGACCGGAAGATGCCCATCCTGGTGGCGATGGGCGCGGTGGCAATCTTCGCCACCTTCCACGGCTATGCCCACGGCGCCGAGATGCCCACCGTGGCCAATCCCGTGAAGTACGCCCTCGGGTTCATGACCGGCACGGCCCTGCTGCACATCGTGGGCGTGCTGATCGGTGACATTTCGCAGCACTACGCCCGGGGCAAGGTGCTCCTGCGGGTGGCCGGCGCGGCCATCGCCGGTGCCGGTACCTGGTTCCTCGTCGGCCTCGCAGGCTAGGAGGCAGCTCATGTCAGGCAGCCAGCGCTCCACCGGCAGACTGAAGCTCGCGCTCTGGGAGATCGGCACGGTGATCTGGGTGTGCGTGGCGGGCTCCGCCCTGCACTTCGCGTTCGAGCTCAGCGAGTACTGGCGGCCCATGGCCCTGTTCGCCGCGGTGAACGAGAGCGCCTGGGAACACACCAAGATGTACTTCTGGCCGGGCCTGTTTGCCGCCCTGGTCCAGTACACCTACACGCGGGACGTGGCCAACAACTACTGGCTCGGCAAGGCCGTCGCGCTGGCACTCACCCCGGTCCTGATCTGGATCACGTACTTCAGCTACATGAGCTGGGTGGTGGCCTCGGGCGGCAAGGCCTCGCTGCCGACGATGCTGTCCATCATGGTGCTCGGCATCAGCGCCGGCCAGGCCGCCAGCTGGACGATCCTCACGCGCCCGGCGTTGCAGTGGGCCTCCACCCGCACCGCCGCGGGCGTGATGGCGACGCTCACCGCCGTGTTCGCCACGTTCAGCTACTTGCCGCCCAGGGCCTTCCTCTTCGAGAATTTCTTCTGCTACGAGTACACCGGCGAGTACGGCATCCTGGACGACTACGGTCCCTACCGCGTGTTCGTCCAGGTCGACCCGGATGGCTCGACCCGGGATGGTGGCGGCGTGAACTATTGCGCCGGCAAGCAGCGGGCGATCCCGGTCGCCGGCGACCCGGCGGCCACCTTCTGACAAATCCCCGCAACGCGCAGGACCAACTAGGCTAGTGTGGTGAAAACGGCCGGAGAAGCCGCATGCCAGTCACCCTCGAGATCGCCCCGGCGCGCGCCGCGGACGCACAGATCATTGCCGAGATGTCCCGGCGGCTCGTCGAAATCGGCCTGCCGTGGACCTGGACGCCCGCGCGGGTGGCCCGCCACCTGCAACACCCGGAGTCCCTCGTCCTCACCGCCCGCGCCGCCGGCGCGGGCAGCCCGACCCTGGCCGGGTTTGCGATCATGCATTTCGGCGACGACATCGCGCACCTGAACCTGCTGGCGGTCGACAGCCGCTGGCAGCGGCGGGGACTGGGCCGCCGGCTCATCCAGTGGCTGGAACAGTCGGCGATCACGGCCGGGACGTTCTCGCTCTGCCTGGAGGTGCGGGCGCGCAACCCGGTGGCGCTGCTGTTCTACCGGGAACTGGGCTTCGAGGAAACCGGCCGGGTGCCCCGCTACTACAGCGGGCGGGAGGATGCGCTGCGGCTCGCCAAGGACCTGCGGCACCCGCTGGCACGGGCCTGGCCGGACGCAGGCCTGCACCTGGACGGGGCAGACCGTGGCCAGGCGCCAGGACCCTCCGCGGCCCAGTGGCTGGCGACGCACTTCCCCAAGGACGGCTCGCCCGCCTGACGGGGCAGCAGGCGGTTGCCGCTGGCCGACCGGTCGTGGCATACAGCCGCATGGACTTCATCTACACCGCCGACCACGCCCTCCCCGACGCCCTGTGCGACGAGGCCATTGCGCGCTTCGAGGGGCACCCGGGGGCCGGCGCTGGCATCACCACGATGGGCATGGCGCCGGGCAAGAAGTCGAGCGTCGACCTGACCATCGACAACTTCAAGGACCTGCAGGACCTCCACCAGCGGATCCTGGACAACTGCCTGGACCACCTGACGGATTACTTCATCCGCTACCCGTTCGTGGGGAGCCTCACCCCGAGCGTCCGGCTCGGGCCTGCAGGCCCGGATCTCGAGCTGACCATGGACAACATCGGCACCGTCAACCGGGGCACGGTGAAGATGCTGGTCGCGAAGCTGTTCCGCTGCGGCACCGTGAACATCCAGAAGTACGCCGCGGGTCGTGGCGGTTACCCCCACTGGCACTGCGAAACCTCGCCGGATCCGTCCCTGGAGGGCCTGCACCGGCTGGTGCTGTGGATGTACTACCTGAACGACGTGGAGGTCGGCGGCGAGACCGAGTTCTGGTTCCAGAAGCGCGCCATCCGGCCGAAGAAGGGCACGGTGGTCATCGCCCCCGCCGGCTTCACGCACACCCACCGGGGCAACGTGCCCCTGTCCGGGGACAAGTACATCATCACGTCCTGGCTGCTGTACAACCGCGCCGACAAGCCGGCTGCCACACCCTAGGCACACCCGGCCAGCCGGACGCGCTCGCGCCCGGCGATTGCAGATCCCTGAAAAAGAGAACCCCGCCGAAGCGGGGTTCCCAGGGGGGTCGAGTCGTCGTGGGAGGTGGTCAGGCCTTCTTGCGCAGGTACCGGCGGCCGGCCAGGCCCATGAGGCCCGTGCCGAGCAGCCACGCCGTGGCGGGGAGCGGGACGGGCGCCGCGTTGAAGGTCCACTGCTGGCCGTTGTTGAACGACGTGGTGCCATTGCAGTTGGTGGAGTTGCAGGTCGCGTTGCGCAGGACCAGCGTCGTGCCCACAAAGCTCACCGTCGACATGCTGTCCAGCCCGGCGATGGTCTGCTGGGCACCCGCAGCCCCGTCGTCACCACCGATGGTGCGGGAGGCCGCCGTGCCGGGACCCCACGTGGTGGTCGACTCGTTGACGAAGTTGGCGCCGAACGTGTAGTTGCCGCAGATGCTGGCGCCCACGTTGCCGCCGAAGTTGCCCTCGTGTGCAGCTGTAGGTGGCGGCGCTGGCGGCCGCGCCGTTGCCCATGACCAGGCCGGTGATGAAGACCCGGTACAGGGTGCTGGTGGGCGACGTGGTGACGCGCTGGTTGAGCTCACCGCCGGTCTGGGAGAGCAGGTCGGTCACGTCGTCATACGAGAAGGTAGCCGTGGACGAACTGATGTTGCTCGCCGATCCCCCCGTGCCGTTGTTGCTGTAGACGAGCAACGAGGTCAGCGTGGCGGTGTAGGCTGCGGCATCCGCAACATCCGCCGCGGTGACGCCACCGATGGCCGTGGCAACAGCCGTTGCCAGAATTGTCTTGTTCTTCATAGTCAATTTGACCCCCACATAGTTTTTTGAATAACCGCCGCGGTCGTTCTAAGTTTCTTCCGAGACCCTGCGAGAGCGGGGTTAGTCCCCTGCCCGGCAAGCCGGGCTGCGCATGGACGACATTGCCAACGGCCGGAACGGTTGTCAATTACAGCGCGCTAGGGATTTTCGCCGTTATGTCAACTGGCCTGCGGCAGGCCAGGACGGTGACCAACTGGTGGTGCCGGGGAGAGGAGTCGAACCTCCGACCCCCGCATTACGAATGCGGTGCTCTGCCAACTGAGCTACCCCGGCGACCGCGGCGCAGTATAGGGAATCGACACCGGCCCATCAAACGCCGAGGAGCGCCTTCAGGCGCGACCGGGGATTTCCGCAGGCGCGTCTCAGCGCCAGAAGGAACCCCGGTCGCGCCTGAAGGCGCTCCTACCGGCGGCGGACGCGGATGATCAGTTCCACGCTGGTCGCGTGGGTGCCCTCGGGTAACGGGGGCAGGCGGGGCAGTTCAACCTGGGCCGGATTGATGTCGGTGAGCTCGCCGGTGTCCTCGTCGAGGAAATGGTGGTGGCGGGTCGTGGTCGAGTCGTAGACGAGGCGGCTGGGATCCACGGCCACCTCCTGGATGATGCCGGCCCGCGAGAATGCCTTGAGGGTGTTGTAGACGGTCGCCTTCGAGATCCGGCTGCCGGACCGGCGCAGGGACTGGAGGAGCTGGTCGGCCGACACGTGGCACGGTCCGGCGAGGAGCAGCATCCCCACCTCGACCCGCTGGGGCGTGGGCTGCACCCGGTGGGCGCGCAGAGTGGCTTCGACGTCGGCCCTCAAGGATGTGCCGGGAGACATTCTCGAATTCTAGCGCAAGTCCTGAAACTCCACGCTCAGGCCGGATTGTGCGCTGGCCGCATCTGCCTCGCGGGGCCTAAGGTACGCGACCCCTGCCCAGCCACGCTGCCCTCCCCATGCCTCGTTCCCCGGGATTCACGCTGCTCGAACTGCTCGTCACGCTGGCCGTCGTCGCCGTGCTGCTGGCCCTGGCCGTGCCCGCGTTCACGACCCTGGTCCTGGACTCGCGGCTGACGGCTGCCGTCAACCGGGTGGTCCACGGCATGCACGTCGCCCGCCACGAAGCCCTCAAGTCCGGCGCCGACGTGGTGTTGTGCCGGAGCCCGTCCGGCCGCCAGTGCACGGAAAGCGCTGGCTGGAACGCGGGACTGATCGTCTTCGTCAACCGGGACCGGGACGACCCGCCCCGGGTGGATGCCGGCGAGCCGATCCTCCAGGCGGAACCCGCCTTCCCGCTCGCGGCCGTCCTCGCCAATCGCCGGGCCTTCGTCTTCCGGCCCTGGTCCCGCTCGGTGAACGGCACCCTCACCTTCTGCGACCGGCGCGGCACGGCACGGGCCCGGGCAGTGGTGGTGAGCTACACCGGCAGGCCCCGGGCCACCTCCGCGGCGACGGCTAACGGCGCATTGAGCTGTCCGGGCTAAGAAACTGAATGTCCTCCGGAATCGCTGATCATCCCCGGTATCCAACCGGTTGTCGGCCAAGGCCCTGCAACCGGGCGGATCACGGCACGATACCCATCGTTGACGTGTTTCCTGACCGGCGGCTGCGGTGCGGACCCCACAAGAACAAGAAGAAGAGCAACGGGGCTTCAGCCTCATTGAACTCATGGTGGCGCTGGTCGTCGTGGCCATCGCGCTCGGCATCGGCGTGCCGGTGTTCACCACCATGGCGGCCAACGAACGGATGAGCAGCGCGACCAACGATCTGGTGACCAGCCTGCACGGGGCCCGCAGCGAGGCGCTGATGCGCCAGGCGCCCATTGCCCTCTGCCCCACTCCCGACGGCGCCGGCGCCTGCGTCGGGGGCGGCAACCTGGCCCTGGGCTGGACCGTGTTCGTGGATCGCAACGGCGACGGGTCGCTCGATGCGGACGACGTGATCCTGCAGCGGCACGCCGCCCTCCACCCGGAACTCAGGGATGGCCTGACCACCACCCCCACCGCCCTGCGGTTCACGGATGCGGGCACCCTCCGTTTCGATCCCGACGAGCCCTTCACCGACTACCACATCCAGCTCTGCGACCGCCGGGGCGACGCCGACACCGGCGGCGGCATCGCTGCGGGCCGCTGGATCCAGATCTCGGGTCTTGGCCGGCAGCAGCTCGTGCGCACGCGGGCCAACCTCCAGTCCGACAGGAATCCCCTCGGTGGCTGCTGACCCCGGGCAGAAGGGCTTCACGCTGGTCGAGGTGCTGGTGGCCCTCGTCGTGATGTCCGTGGGGATGCTGGGCATCGCCGCGCTCTACCTGGAGGGCCTGCGGGCCGGCCGCACGGCGCTCTACCGGACCACGGCCATCACGCTCGCCGCCGACATGGCGGACCGGATCAGGGCCAACCGGAATGCCGGTCTCGCCTACGCGGGCACCGGACCGGGCGCCGACGGCGACTGCGTCAACGGCGCGGTGGACTGCACGGCCGCGGAGCTCGCCGCCGACGACTGGCTCGACTGGAGCAGCCGGTTGACGACGGCGCTCCCCGACGGCGCCTCGGGCGAGGTGCTGGTCGATGCGGCGGCGCCGGCGGCCACCTACACCATCACGGTGGCCTGGCCGGAAATCGGCCAGGAAGAACCCGCCACCTACACGCTGACGATGCAGCCATGATGTCGTCCGGCAAGCAGCGGGGCATGACCCTCATCGAACTGACCGTCGCCATGGCGATCGGGCTGTTCCTCATCGGCGGCGCGCTGTACGTCTACAGCCAGAGCAAGAACACCTACCGGGCCAGCGACAGCCTGGCCAGGCTGCAGGAGAGCGCGCGGTTCGCGCTCGACACGCTCGAGCCGGACATCCGCCTGGCGCGGTACTGGGGACTGAACTCGGAGCCGGCGCTGATCACGGCTCCCGCCGGGCTGGTCGCGACCTGCGACGGCGCTGCGGCAGACTGGGCGCTGGCAGACCTCGTCTGCAGCGGTCGAAGCCAGGGACGATACCTACGACCTCGGCTGCCCGACCTTCAACGACTCGCCACGGGACGGCAGCGACGTGCTGATCGTCCGGCACGCGGAGCCCTGGCAGGCCAACGTGGAGCCCCTGGCCGACGACGGCCGCCTCCAGGTGCAGACGACCCTCGCCCAGGGCAGGCTGTTCAACGACGGCATCGAGCCCCTGGGCGCGGATGCCAGCACCCATAACGTGACCGTCAATGCCTACTACGTCAGCAACGAGTCCAGCTTCGACCCGTCCCTGCCCTCGCTGCGCCGCCTGACGCTCGGCCCGAACGAGGAATTCGACGACCAGGAGGTGATCCCCGGCGTCGAGAACCTGCAGGTGCAGCTGGGCGTGGACACGGACCGGGACGGGGACGTGGACCGTTACGTGGACGGCAATCACCCGCTGGTAGATCCCGACGCGGCGGGTTTCGACCCGGACGGCCAGGTCATCGCCGTGCGGCTCTGGATGCTGGTCGCGACGCCCGCCGACGACCGGGCCTGGGTGGACGAGCGGAGCTATCCCACGCCGGACGCCGATCTCGGCGACCTGGTGGCCGGGTCGGACGACTACCCGTCCGCGTTCCGACGCCTGCAGATTTCCAAGACCATCTTCCTGAACAACGAGGGCGCCTAGATGGCCACAATCTTCTCCGCACCAGTCTCGCGGAGCCGCAGCAACCGGCGCCAGTCCGGCGCGGCCCTCATCGTCAGCCTCATCCTGCTCATGGTCCTCACCGTGCTCGCCGTCTCCACGATGCGCACGGCCAGCCTGGAGCTGCTCATGGCGGGCAACGCCCAGTTCCGCGAGAACGCCTTCCGGCTTGCCCAGAACGGCATCGACGCGGTGGTGCGCGGCAACGAACCGGTGGGCGCCAGCGACTGTCCTGCGGCCGCGCCGGATCCGGCGGTGGACATTGCCGAACTGGGTGGACGCTACGTCACCGAGGTGTGCTACCGGGGCGAGTCCATCACTCCCGGAAACAGCTTTCCCCGCTTTCCCACCTACAACTATGAAGTGGCCTCCACCGGGCGGACCGACGCGCGGGACGCGCGCGCCAGCCTCGTCCAGGGTTATGCGCTGACGGGGGCTTCAGGACGATGAGCAACCGTGCCACGTCAGTGGCCACCCTCCTCACCAGGGCGCTGGCGACGCTGCTGCTGGGCATCGCGGTGCCCGCCGGTGCCACCCTGCGCACCATCGAGCAGGCCTACGAACTCACCCGCAACCAGGTCCAGCTGCCCGGCAAGCCCGCGGGCACGCTGACCGTGCGGCCCTGCGCGGACCTGCCGCCCGGTGGTCCTGCGGGTCACCGCCGCGACGGCCTGGTTCGACCGGCCCGGGACGCGGCAACCTGCCGGCCAGTCCGTCGTCCTGGCCGCGTTCCGCGCCTCCGCCACCAACCCCGCCACGCTGGTGTACGTCTACTACGAGCCGCAGACCCGGCGGGTGAAGCGCATCGTGCTGGACGCACCCGCCCCGGTGACCCGCCGATGAACGCCCTCCGCTGCTGCCGATTCCTGACCCTGTCGCTGGCGCTGGCCGCGCTCCTGGCAGCGCCCGCCCACGCGGACGACTCCGAACTGTTCCTGAGCGACCCGGACGCCAGCGCGACCCGGGCCAACGTGCTCTTTGTCATCGACACGTCCGGGAGCATGGACACCCTGGTCGACACCCAGGCGACGTTCGACACCAGCCAGACCTTCACGGGTTGCTACGACAGCGGCGCACTGTACTTCTCCAGCAATGGCGCCACGCCGGCCTGCGACAACCCCAACGTCCGCCCGAAAACCGTGAATCGCTGCGCCGCCTCGAGCCAGGCGCTGGCGAACGTGGGCTACTACGCGGACTACCTCCTCGTCTGGGACGCCGACGGGCAGCGGTGGGACACCCTTGCCCCGGACGGGCCGGCCGGTGAACTCGAGTGCGAGAGCGACCGGGGAGTGGACGGCGACGGATCTGCCAGCGAGCCCTTCGCCGCCGATGGCGATGAAGGCCCCTGGTCCGCCACCAACGACAATGAGCCGGCCTGGACCACCCAGTACACCGTCTACGACGGCAACTGGCTCAACTGGCGCAGCAACCCGCCCATGGTGCAGAAATCCCGCCTGGAGATCGTGAAGGAGGGCGTCAACGCGCTCATGGCCGGTCTCCGGGACGTGAACGTGGGCGTGATGCGGTTCAACGGCAACGAAGGCGGTTCGGTGATCGCACCCCTGGAAGACATCGAGACCTCCCGCGACTCGGTGATCGCCATCGTGGACGCCCTCAGCGCCACCGGCAGCACGCCGCTGTCGGAAACCCTGTACGAGGCGGCGCAGTTCTTCCGGGGCGCCGACGTGGACTACGGCAATGGCGGCTCCATCCGGAGCGTGGCGGGATCCCGGATCGGCAATGACCATCAGTTCGCCCCTCTACCGTTCGCCCATCACGGAGGCCTGCAGCAAGAACTTCATCATCCTGCTCACCGACGGCGAGCCTGCCAACGACGCCAGCGCGAACAGCAAGATCGTGGCCCTGCCGGGCTTCGGCACGCTCGTGGGCCCGCCTGCGATGGCAGCGGCGAAGGCCGTTGCCTGGACGACGTGGCGGCATGGCTGCTGGGCCAGGACCTGGACGACACCCTGCCCGGCCTGCAGAACGTCGTCACTCACACCATCGGCTTCGAGGTCGATTTCCCCCTGCTCGTGAGCACCGCAGCCCGGGGCGGCGGCGAGTACCACCTGGCCGACGACACGGCATCCCTGTCCACGGCGCTCAGCGGCATCGTGCTGTCCATCTTCGACAACACCGGGACCTTTGCGGCGCCCGCCGTGCCGGTGAATTCCTTCAACCGCACGCAGAACCTGAGCGACGTGTTCATCTCCGTCTTCCAGCCCACGGAGACGGCGCGCTGGTCGGGCAACCTGAAGAAGTACCGTCTCGAGGGCGGCGTGCTCGTGGGCCAGGACGGCCAGCCCGTCATCGACCCGGACACCGGCCTGTTCGCCGCGCGACGCCTTCAGCTTCTGGTCCGACGCAGCCGGACGGCGACCGGGTCAGCGCCGGGGGCGCGGCCAGCCAGCTGCCGATCCCGTCGGCCCGGACGCGTGCTCACGAACCTGGAGGGAACCGCACTCGTCCCCCTGGACGCCGGTGACCCGGATGTCCAGGCGGCATTGACGGCCGTACCGGAGGACGAACGGGAGACCGTGCTCGACTGGGCGCTGGGCCGGGACGTGCAGGATGCCGATCAGGATGGAGACCTGACCGAGGCGCGTTTCGACATGGGAGATCCCTTCCATGTTCAACCACTGACACTTCTCTATTCAGGCACGGTCGATGACCCGGTCGCCGCGGTATTCCTGGCGACGAACGACGGCTTCCTGCACGCCTTCGACGCGGATACCGGCGAGGAACTCTGGGCGTTCATACCCGGGCGCCTCCTGAACGGGCTCTACCCGCTCTACGTCAACGAGGCTGCCGCCACCAAAGCCTACGGGCTCGACGGCGAGATCAACCTGGTCATCCTGAATGACGATGGCCAGCCCGGGACTGTCCGGCGACGAGCGCGCGATCCTGCTCTTCGGCATGGGACGCGGCGGTGACGGCGTGTTCGCCGTCGACGTCACCTCCCGCAGCGAGCCCGTACTGCTCTGGGAGACGCAGCGGGGCCGACAGCGACTTTGCGGACCTCGGGCAGACCTGGTCGCCGCCGGTGGCCGCCCGGGTGCGCATTGGAGCCAGCACCACCGACGTCGCTGTCTTTGGCGGTGGCTACGACCCGGGCCAGGACAACCGGACGTTCCGGCAGGACACCATCGGCAACGCCATCTACATGGTGGACGTGCTGGACGGAACGCTCGTCTGGAGCGCGGGCGACGACGACTCCCACGACCTGCCGCTGCCCTCGAGCATGAACTACTCGATTCCAGCCCCGGTGAAGCCGCTCGACCTGAACGGCGACGGCCTGGCCGAGCGCTTCTACGTGGGCGACATGGGTGGCCAGCTGTGGCGCTTCGACATCGTCAACGGCGAGGACGCGTGACGCGCTGGTCGAAGGGTCGGCGTGCTGGCCTCCCTCGGCGGTGCAGCCGTGGACAGTCCGGCGACGGCCGAGCCTGCGCCGCTTCTACGAGGCACCCGACGTCGTGCCGACGATCCTGGACCGCAAGCTGATGATCGCCATCAATATCGGCTCCGGCTACCGGGGCCATCCCCTCGACACGGACATCGACGAGGCCTTCTTCTCGATCCGGGACTTCGATGTCTACGTCGAACCGGAAGGGCCGGTGCCGGCACCGGTGACCGTGGACCAGCTGGTCGACATCACGGACGACCCGGAGCCCGAACTGCCCTTCGCCACCGCCGGCTGGCAGCTCCGCCTGGTCCAGGGCCCCGGCGAAAAAGTGCTGGGCGAGTCCGTCACCTTCGACAACACCACCTTCTTCACGTCCTTCACCCCGGGGGCGACGGTCAGCGAATGCACCGGCGGCGTCGGCATCAACCGGCTGTACGCGATCAGCGTCTTCGACGGCCGGCCGCGCACCAACTTCGACAGCCCGGTTGACGAGCCCCTGACCGTGGCCGACCGATTCAGGACGCTCAACACGGGTATCCCGGTGACCGACGTGAACCTCTATCGGACGGAGTCCGGCCCGGTGGTGTGCGCGGGCACCGAGTGCCTGACCCCGGAGGAAATGGAGCGCCTCGGTCTGCGGCTCGGTGACCGTGCGACGCACCTACTGGTTCCAGCGCGAGGGCCAGGCCAATTAGCAGGCAGCCCCCGCGCTGGCCCGGAGGCCAGCGCGGGTTCACCCTGATCGAACTCATGATCGTGGTACTGATCATGGGCATCCTCGCCACCGCCAGCGTCGCGGGCTACCGCCAGTACGTCCAGCGCGCGAACCGGGTGGATGCCAGCAGCGCCCTCCTCCGCGTGTCGGCGGCCCAGGAGCGCTTCTATCTGCAGAACGGCCGGTACGCGACCACGGCGGACGAGTTGAGCAATCCCCCGCCCGGCGGGCTGGGCATCCAGGGGACCGAACGGGGGTTCTACGACCTGGCCGTGGAGGCGGCGGCTGACGGGGCCGTGGCCGGCTACACCGTCACGGCCACCGCCGCCGGCACCGGCCCCCAGCGCGACGACGACGACTGCCAGGCCTTCACCATCGACCAGAGCGGAATGCGCGGCGCCCGCGACTCGGGCGACGCCGAAAGCGCCGAAATTACTGTCCCGTTGCTGGCGGTGACCCGGTCGCCCGCATCGGCGCGGGCGCCGGCCCTCCAGGAAGAAGCCGTCGACGAGCAGCAGCATCACCCCGACCGTGATCGCCGAATCGGCGACGTTGAAGGCGGGAAACGACCAGCGCTCGTAGTAGAAGAGGAAGAAGTCCACCACGTAACCGTGCTGGATGCGGTCGATGAGATTGCCGATCGCGCCACCGAGGACCAGCACCAGCCCCAGCGGGACCACGATGCGCTCCGGCGGCTGCCGGAAGAACCACCAGAGGATCAGCCCGCTGACGAGCAGTGCAACCCCGGTGAAGAACCAGTTCTGCCAGCCCGACGCATTCGCCAGGAAGCTGAAGGCCGCGCCGGTGTTGTGCAGCCGCACCAGGTCGAAGAACGGCAGCACGGCGCACCCGGTCGAAGAGCTCGAACCTGGCGGTGATCAGCCGCTTCGTGTACTGGTCGACGACGATCACGGCGACCGTCAGCAGGAGCCAGTTCAGGCTGGGTCCTGGTCCTCATACGAAGCAGCCGGCGTTCCCCGCCCCCGTCCAGGTTCGTGATGCACCGGCCGCAGAGCTCCGGGTGCGCCGCCGATGTCCCGGTGTCCGGGCGATGCTGCCAGCAACGGACGCACTTGCCGTCGGTCACCGGTTCGGCCTGAACCCAGTACCCGTCGCCGGCCAGGGCATCGGCTGGATGAGCGGCTGCCGGCGCGCACCTCCACCGCGGAGGTGATGAACAGGAAGCGGAGCTCGTCGCCGAACTCCTCCAGCTGGGCGCGCAGCGCGCCATCGGCCCAGATCGTCAGGCGCGCATCCAGGCCGGAGCCGATGACCCCGGCCTCGCGGCAGCGCCTCGAGCGCCCGGGCGGCCAGTTCCCGGACGGCGAGCAGGCTCGCCCAGTCGATGCGGGCCGGCGGGACCTCCGGGAGCCCGTGCCAGGTGGACAAGCAGCACCGACCCGGCACGCTGGCCCGGCAGGAAGCGCCAGATCTCCTCGGCCGTGAAACTGAGGATGGGCGCGAGCCAGCGCACCATGGCCTCGGCGATGTGCCACAGGGCGGTCTGGGCCGACCGTCGCGGCAGCCCGGCGGCGGGCGTGGTGTAGAGCCGGTCCTTGATGACATCCAGGTAGAACGCGCCCAGGTCCACGACGCAGAAGTTGTGCAGCTGCTGGTAGACCCGGTGGAACTCGTAGGCCGCGTAGGCCGCGAGGATCTCCCGCTGCAGGTCCGCCGTCCGGGCCAGTACCCAGCGGTCGACCGCCACCAGCGATTCCACCGGGCAGCGCGTCCCGGCCGGGATCGAAGCCGTCCAGGTTGCCCAGCAGGAAGCGCGCCGTGTTCCGCATGCGGCGGTAGGAATCCGCCATGCGCTTCAGGATCTCCTGGGAGACGTTCATCTCGCTGCTGTAGTCGCTGGAGGCCACCCAGAGTCGCAGGATGTCGGCGCCCAGCGAGTTCATCACCGACTGGGGCGCCACGACGTTGCCCAGCGACTTGGACATCTTGCGGCCCTTGTCGTCCACGGTGAAGCCGTGGGTGAGCACGGCGCGGTACGGGGCCGCCCCGTCCGTGGCCACCGCCGTGAGCAGCGAACTCTGGAACCAGCCCCGGTGCTGGTCGGAACCCTCCAGGTAGAGGTCTGCCGGGAAACCGACCTCGGGACGGCTGCGCGCGAGGCAGTGATGGACCATGCCCGAATCCATCCAGACGTCCATGGTGTCCATGACCTTCTCGTAGTCCGCCGCGGCGGCACCGAGCAGCTCGGCCGGATCGAGCTCGAACCAGCCGTCGATGCCCTGCTGCTCCATGCGGACGGCGACCGCCTCGAGCAGCGCCGGGGTATCCGGGTGCAGCTCGCCCGTGTCCCGATGGAGGAACAGCGGAATCGGCACGCCCCAGGTGCGCTGGCGCGAGATGCACCAGTCCGGGCGGCCGGCCACCATGCCCTCGATGCGCTCCTCGCCCCACGTCGGGGATCCACTGCACGCCCGCGATGGCCGCGAGGCTCGCTTCGCGCAGGTTGTTCTGGTCGAGGCTGATGAACCACTGGGGCGTGGCGCGGAAGATCAGCGGCGTCTTGTGCCGCCAGCAATGGGGGTAGCTGTGCTGGAACTTCTCAGCGTGCAGCAGGCGCCCGTTCTCGCGCAGCAGCTCCACGACGCGGCCGTTGCCCTCGTTGATGTGCACGCCCGCGAGCAGGGGCGTGCCGGCCACGTACACGCCACGTCCGTCCACGGGATTGTCCACCGGGAGCTTGTAGCGGAGGCCGGACTGGTAGTCGTCCTGGCCATGGGCCGGCGCCGTGTGCACGGCGCCCGTGCCGGCATCGAGGGTGACGTAGTCGGCAAGGATGACGGGCACTTCGCGGGGGAAGAACGGATGATGCAGCATCAGCCCCTCGAGCAACGCACCCTCGAAACGGGCCAGCGTCACGGAGTGCAGGGCGCCGTAGCGGCGCAGTGCCGCCTCGGCAAGCCCCTCGGCCAGCACGAGCAGGACGACTCCCGACGGCAGTTGCGCCTCGACCAGCACGTAGGGCAGCCCGGCGCCCAGGGCCACCGCCTGGTTGGCCGGCAGCGTCCAGGGCGTCGTGGTCCAGATCGGCACCGACACCGGTCCGCCTGCGCGGACTTCGAGCCGCCGGTACAGCTCCCCGGAATCGACGACTTCGAAACGCGCATCGAGGGCGGTCGAGGTCTTGTCCAGGTATTCCACTTCGGCCTCGGCCAGCGCCGACCGGCAGTCGAGGCACCAGTGCACGGGCTTGTAGCCCCGCAGCAGGTGGCCGTTCTCGATGATGCGGGCGAAGCCGCGGATCTGCTCGGCCTCGAAGCGGGGGTCCAGCGTGAGGTACGGACGGTCCCAGTCGCCCAGCACGCCGAGGCGACGGAAGTCCCGGCGCTGGCTGTCCACCTGCTGCAGGGCGTACTCCCGGCAGGCCTTGCGGAACTCGGCGGCGGACAGCTTCTCGCCGACCTTGCCCAGCTTCTTCTCGACCTGCGTGCTCGATGGGCAGGCCGTGGCAATCCCAGCCCGGGATGTAGGGCGCGTCGAAGCCGGCCAGGGTCTTCGACTTGACGATGATGTCCTTGAGGACCTTGTTGACCGCGTGCCCGATGTGGATGTCGCCGTTGGCGTAGGGCGGGCCGTCGACGAGCAGGAAGCGCGGCCGGCCGGCGGCCGCCTCGCGGATCTGGCCATAGAGGTCCCGCTCGCTCCACTCCGCCAGCATCTGGGGCTCGCGCTTCGCCAGGTCACCCTTCATCGGGAAATCCGTGCGCGGGAGGTTCACCGTGTTCTTGTAGTCCGTCACTCTGTCGTCCTTTTCGGCTACGGCCGCTCGGTTCAGGTCATTGCCAGCGCGCGTCGCGCCTCGGCGGCATCCAGTTCCATCTGCCGGCGGAGCGCCTCGAGATCGTCGAAGCGGACCTCGTCGCGCAGGCGGGCGACGAAGTCGACGGCGATCTGCCGCCCGTACAGGTCGCCGGCGAAGTCGAAGACGTGCACTTCCAGCAGCGGCTCGACGCCGGCGACCGTCGGCCGCGTGCCGACGCTCGCGACCGCATCCAGCGCGCTGCGCGGCCACGCCGTGCACGCGCACGGCGAAGATGCCGCTCACCGGGCTCACCCGCCGGTGCAGGCGCATGTTGGCCGTCGGAAACCCGAGCTGCCGGCCCAGCTGCCGGCCCGCGGCTCACCCTGCCCGCCATCCGGTAGGGCCGGCCCAGCAGCTGGCTGCGCCGTGGCCAGGTCGCCGGCGGCCAGCGCGTTGCGTATGGCCGTGCTCGACACCCGCAGGCTCCCCGACGTCACGCTGCCGACCTGCTCGACGCCGAAGCCGTACTGCCGGCCGCCCGCTGCCAGATACTCGAAGTTGCCCGTGCGGCCCCGCGCAAAGCGGAAATCATCGCCCACCACCAGGTGCCGGACACCGAGCGTGCGCACCAGCAGCCGCTCGATGAACTCACCGGGCTCCAGCTCCTGAAGCGCCCGCTCGAAAGGCGGGCAATACAGGTGGTCGATGCCGGCCTCCCCCAGCACGAGCACTTTCTCCCGCAGGCGCATGAGGCGCGCCGGCGCCCGCAGCGGACTCATGACTTCCTGGGGCGTCGGCTCGAAGCTGAAGACCAGGGACGGCAGGCCAAGCCGCGCTGCCGCCTGCAGGACCCGGTCGAGAATCCGCTGGTGCCCCCGGTGGACGCCATCGAAGACGCCGATGGTGGCCACGCACCCGGACGGCACCGCTTGAACACCCGGCCGGGGCCGGCGGAAAACTTGCATGGGACCGGGGACGCCAAAAGCCGCGATTATAGGGGGTCACCCGCCCGGGCGTTTTGCATCCGCAGGTCGCCGGGCCGGATGCCAACGGCCAGCAGGGCCGCCACGTAGGCCGCAGCGCCGCCACAGACTGCCGCGGTCAGCCAGAGACAGCGCGTCCAGAAACCCGCTTCGAGCCAGGCCCCGGTGGGCGGTGCGAACGCCAGGAGCAGCACGGCCATGACGCCGGCCGCGACGGCCACCCGCGCGAGGAACCGCCCCCAGCCGGGCGCAGGCTGCAGCACGCCGGTCCGGCGCAGGCCCCGGTAGAGGAGAGCCGAGTTGATGAAGGAGCCCAGCGACGTGGAGGCCGCCAGGCCCGCGTGGGGCGCTTCCCCGCCGGCCAGCGCCCAGGGCACCACGAGCACGAGGTTGATGAGCATCGTCGAGCCGAGGGCAATCAGGCCGACGCGCACCGGCGTGGCCGTGTCCTGGCGCGCGAAGTAGCCCGGCGCCAGCACCTTGACCATCGTGAAGCCCGTCAGGCCGGCCGCGTAGGCGACCAGGCTGTAGGTGGACTGGTCCACGTCCCGCGCGGTGAATTCCCCCCCGTAGAACAGCGTGGCCAGCAGCGGTCCCGCCAGCAGCATCAGCCCCAGCGTGGCCGGGGTGACGATGAGGATCACGAGGCGCAGGGCCCAGTCGAGGGTCCGGCCGAAGTCGCCCGACGCCCGGGCGGCGTGCTGCCGCGACAGGTTGGGCAGCAGCACGGTGGCCAGCGCGATGCCGAAGACGCCCAGCGGAAACTCCATGATCCGGTCGGAGTAGTACAGCCAGCTGATGCTGCCCGTGACCAGGAACGAGGCGATCAGCGTGTCGAGCAGGATGCTGATCTGCGCGACGGAGGAACCGAACAGGCCCGGCACCATCAGCTTCAGGATCTTGCGGACGCCGGGATGCTTCCAGCCCCAGGCGGGCAGCGGCAGCAGGCGGATGCGGGCGAGGGACGGCAGCATGAACGCCAGCTGCACGACGCCGGCGGCAAACACGCCCGCCGCCAGCGCCATGCCGGGCCGGTCATACCGGGGCGCCACCCAGACCGCAAAGACGATCAGCACGACATTGAGCACGACGGGCGAGAAGGCCGCCGCGACGAAGCGCTGGTAGCTGTTCAGGACGCCGCCGGCGAGCGCGGCCAGGGACACGAACAGCAGGTAGGGAAACGTCCAGCGCAGCATGTCCACGGCCAGGGCGTACCGGTCGGCTTCGTCGCCGCAGCGTCCGTGCCAGGCTCTCGGTGGCAAAGCCCGGCGCGAAGATTCGCGATGAAGACCGGCGCGGCGAGGGCGCCCACGGCGGCGAGGACGGACAGGATGACGCCGAGCGTCCCGGCAGTCCGCCGGACCAGCTCCCGCACCTCGGCGTGCTCCCGGGTCTGGTCGTACTCGGCGAAGACCGGCACGAAGGCCTGGGAGAAGGCGCCCTCCGCGAAGAAGCGCCGGAAGATGTTGGGGATGCGGAAGGCCACGAAGAAGGCGTCCATGACGAAGGAAGCGCCGAAGAGCCGGGCATAGACCACGTCCCGGACGAGGCCCAGGATGCGGGACAGCAGCGTCCAGGCGCCCACGGTGCCCGTGGACCGGAGCAGCTTGCGGCCGCTGGGCCAGCCTTGCTGTGCTGGCTGGGGGGGAACGGGAGGCTGTGGCGAATCGGTCATGCGCGCCTCAAGTCTACCCACGGCGCCAGCCGCCCGGGCCACTTCCCGCCGGTTGACTTCCAGCGGGGGAAACCAAAGAATACGCGCCCGTCGCGGGGGTCCGCGGCACGCACCTCAGCAAGACGTCCCTTATCTAGAACTGTCTGGAAGTACCCGTGGCGAACACCAAGTCTGCAGCCAAGCGCGCCAAACAAGGCGAACGTCGTCGTCAGCACAACGTTGCCCTGCGCTCACGCATGCGCACCGCGATCAAGAAGGTGATCAAGGCCATCGAGGCGGGTGACCCCGCTGTCGCTGCCGCCGCCTTCAAGTCCGGCGCCGCCGAGGTGGCGAGCATGGTGAACAAGGGCCTCACCCACAAGAACAAGGCTGCGCGGCACCAGAGCCGGCTCAACAAGGCCGTCAAGGGCATCACCACCAAGAAGAAGTAGGAGCGCCTTCAGGCGCGATCCTCACGCTCCCCGCTGCCCGGATCGCCGGTCGCGGCTGAAGCCGCTCCTACAGCCTGATCTTCCACAGCAAGCTGTTCCAGCCGCGTCATCAGATCCTGCGTCAGGCGCGCGGTGCCGTCGCCGGTCAGCGCGCTGATCCGGTAGACCCGCGGCCCCTCCTCGTCACCGGCAGACATCCCCAGCGCGGCGCACACGGCCTTCTCCAGGCGCTCTGCCTCGTCGCTGCTGACCAGGTCGGTCTTGTTCAGGACCAGCCAGCGCTCCCGCGCGGCGAGATCCGGGCTGAACCGGACCAGTTCCCCGACCACCGCGACGGCGTCCGCCGCCGGATCGCTGCCGTCGAAGGGGGCCAGGTCGACCAGGTGAACCAGCAGCCGGGTGCGGCTCAGGTGCTGCAGGAAGCGGATGCCGAGCCCGGCGCCGTCGGCCGCGCCCTCGATGAGGCCGGGGATGTCGGCCATGACGAAGCTGCGCATCGGGCCGACCGACACCACGCCCAGCCCGGGGTGCAGCGTGGTGAACGGGTAGTCCGCCACCTTGGGCCGGGCCGCCGACACGGCGCGGAGCAGGGTGGACTTGCCGGCATTGGGCTTGCCCAGCAGCCCCACGTCGGCCAGCAGGCTCAGCTCGAGACGGAGGGTGCGGTACTCGCCGGGGGTTCCCGGTGTGGACTGGCGCGGGGCGCGATTGACGCTGCTCTTGAACCGGGTATTGCCGCGCCCGCCCTCGCCGCCCGCCGCCACCCGCAGGCGCTGGCCGTCCGTCGTCAGATCGCCGAGCAGCTCGCCCGTGTCCGCCTCGTAGACCTGGGTGCCGCAGGGCACCGGCACTTCGAGGGACTCGCCACCCCGGCCCGGTGCAGTCGGAGCCTGAGCCGCCTTCGCCGCTCTTCGCCGCGAAGCGCCGGTTGACGCGGAAGTCCGCCAGCGTGTTGAGGGCGCGCGTGGCCACGAGCCAGACGCTGCCGCCATCGCCACCGTCACCGCCGTCGGGCCCGCCCCGGGGAATGAACTTCTCGCGCCGGAAACTGACGCAGCCGGGACCGCCGTTGCCGGCGGCGACCCTGATGCTGGCTTCATCGACGAATTTCATGGGTACTTCGGATATGCCCGGTCCAGAGACGAAAAACCCCGCGGGTGCGGGGTTTTTCTACGAGGCTCGAGGAGTGGCGAGCCTGGACGATGACTCTCAGGCGGCGGCAGGGATGACATTGACGATGCGGCGGCCGCCCTCGCCCTTGACCTCGAACAGCACCACGCCGTGGGCCTTGGCGAACAGCGTGTGGTCACGCCCCATGCCCACGTTCCTGCCGGGGTGGTACTCGGTGCCGCGCTGGCGGACCAGGATGTTGCCGGCAAGCACGGACTCGCCGCCGAACTTCTTGAGGCCCAGGCGCTTCGACTCGGAATCGCGGCCGTTGCGTGTGCTGCCGCCAGCTTTCTTGTGTGCCATGACTCAAATACCTCGATTATCTGGACGAACGTCAGGCGCCGGCGGCGATGCCGGTGATTTCCACCAGGGTGAAGGCCTGGCGGTGACCGTGCATGCGCTTGTAGGTGGTGCGGCGCTTGAACTTGATGACCGTGATCTTGTCGTGACGATCCTGGGCAACCACCTTGGCGGTGACCTTGGCGCCGCGTGATCAGCGGCTTGCCGACCTGCACGGTGGCGCCCTCGCCGACCATCAGCACGTCGCCGAACTCGACGGTGTCGCCGGCGGCGGCATCGAGCTTCTCGATCTTCACTTTCTCGCCCTGGCTGGCACGGTACTGCTTGCCACCCGTCTTGAATACTGCGTACATCGGTTGTTCCTGGAACGTCGACTCATGGGAGGTTGAACACAACCCCGCGAAAAGCCGACGAATTCTAGAGGTTTGACTGGCCGCTGGCAACCTCGCCCGGGCAGAGGCTCCGCCGGGCCCAGCACGGCGTTGAGGCGTCCGGCGAGCCGGACCCCCGCCTGGACCAGACGCCGGTCGACGGTGGACCGGGCCGCCGCCAGGTAGGCGGCTGGCAGTGCGGTCGGGTCCCGTCCCCGCCTGAACCCGTAGACCTGCCGGCGGAGCGCCTGGGACTCCCGCGCCCAGTCGGTGGGGCTGGCCGCCTGCCAGCGCCGCGCTTCGTCCGGCGCCGGACCCGGGAGAGATCGCGCCCGGTCCCGGGGACCGGGGCCGCCGGGCAAGCGCAGGGGTTCGCCGTCCCACAGGGCGTGCAGGTTCGTCTCCCGCGCTCCCGCCAGCACCGGGATGAGGTTCCCGCCGCGATCCTCCGCCCGGCCCACGTGCAGTGGCTGGTGGAGGTCCGCGACGAAGTGCACGACGAAGCGCAGGGCGATGCCCCGCCGGCTGGTGGCGAGGGACTCGTCGCCCAGCTCCTTCTCGAAGCGGGCGAGCGCCGCCAGCACGTTGTCCGCGTCCTTCCGGGCGGCGCGCGCCACCGAGCCCCGGTCTGCCACGTTGATGAAGTGCCAGGGCCTGGTGTGCTCCCACCCGGGCTGGCGCCGGATCGTGTCGGGCCAGAGGCCGGCATCGGCCAGCGTCATGCCGGCGAGCAGCGGTGCGAGGGCTATGCGGGTCTCGGTGCAGAGATGGCGTTCGGCGATGTGGCCGGCGACCCGGTGGCCGGACGGGCCGAAGGCCAGGGCGCCCGGCGACCAGGACGACGCTGCCGCCGCGATCCCCACGGCCATGATCCACGGGGACGCAATCCGTAGAACCCGCAGCGTGGCCAGCCGTTTTGCGTGGTGTACAGGGCGGCGCATCGCGGGCATTATTCGTGTCGCGATGCATCTCGTCCAACAGGAATTCCCGCGATTTGACCTGGAAGCAGTGCGCGCCCTGCTCGGCGACGACTGGCCGGCCGTCAATCGGGAAATCACGGCCCGCCTGCGGAGCGACGTGGCCCTGGTCAACAGTGTCGCCCATTACATCGTGGGCGGCGGCGGCAAGCGGCTGCGGCCGCTGATCACGCTGCTCGCCGCCAGGGCCTGCGGCTATCGCGGGGACCGGCACGTCATCACCGCGGCGATCATCGAGTTCATTCACACCGCCACCCTCCTCCACGACGACGTGGTGGACGCCTCCGACCTCCGGCGCGGCCAGTACACGGCGAACAGCGTCTTCGGCAACGAGGCGAGCGTGCTCGTCGGCGACTTCCTCTACTCCCGCGCGTTCCAGTTGATGGTGCAGGTGGGCCAGATGCGGATCATGGACGTACTGGCGGACGCCACGAACACCATCGCGGAAGGCGAGGTCCTGCAGCTGATGAACTGCAAGGACCCGGAGACCACCGAGCAGCGCTACATGGACGTCATCTACCGCAAGACGGCCAAGCTGTTCGAGGCCGGCGCGCAGATCGGCGCGATCCTGGCCGACCAGACCCGGGCCGTCGAAGAAGCCCTGGTGGAGTACGGCCGGGAACTCGGGCTGGCCTTCCAGCTGGTGGATGACGCGCTGGACTACAGCGCGAACCAGGGCGAGCTCGGCAAGCAGGTGGGCGATGACCTGGCCGAAGGCAAGCCCACGCTGCCCCTGATCTACGCGCTCCAGCGGGGCTCCCCCAAGGAGCAGGTGATGATCCGCCGCGCCATCGAGTCGGGCGGCCGGGAGGATATCCGGCCGATCCAGGAGGCCATCCAGTCCACCGGCGCCCTCGCCTACACGGCGGCCAAGGCCCGGGACTGCGCGGCGCGGGCCCGCACGGCGCTGGCCCCGGTGCCGGACTCGCCCTTCAAGACCGCTCTCATGGACCTGGCCGACTTCGCCGTCGATCGCCGTTACTGACGCCGTCCGCCGCTCCCGTATACAATGTCGGCCCCGTTCGGGGTGTAGCTCAGCTTGGTAGAGCGCTTGCTTCGGGAGCAAGAGGTCGCAGGTTCGAATCCTGTCACCCCGACCATTGAGGTTCTGCCGGATCGTCGTCGCTAGAGAGTCCTGAGGATCGCGAAGTAACGTTCGCGACTCATGCCGGCCGTCTTGAGGTTGTTCTTGATGATGAATACGGGAACATCCATCCCCTGCTGAATGATGATGGGCCGGGCGATGCCGAGCTTCACCATAGCGATGTGCGATCCGTGCTGACGGTTGCGCGTGAATCCTTCCGCCTCGAACACCTTGACCAGCGTGCGCCAGTCAATAGGTGCGAGCTTCTGGGACATTCTGCAGCGTGGCGAATGGCACGGGCACGTCGATCATGTCCACCGATGCATCGACGGCTGCCGGAATCGACGCAAACCCGCACTCCTTCAGCGCCGCGTCCAACTGGCCGCGCTCGAAGCACGAGATAAACCACAGCTGCATGGCCTCCACCAGCGCGGCATGCGCGGCCTGCTTTGACGGTCCGTGGCTCGCCACGTCGATTCCCGGACTGTGGGCAATCACGGCGCCGCCCTCGTGGCTGTATCGGACCGGCAGGCGGACCGTGAACTGGATGTGATCGGCGGGTGCCATACGCAGAATCATGGTAGGGCAAGGCCGCTGACGCAAGGCTGCGACGCACATCCGACCTGTAGTGAAGGACCGGAAGCGGCGCTTGGGCCAGTTATTCGCATACCCGAACGGTAGAACCGGGACTTGCGCGATGCCACCGGCAAACCTGATGATTTTGCCGGGATTCGGTTTGACGTAACCCCGCCACATAACCCAGTCGGGTGTCGCTCGTCATCGCGACCACGCCTTCAGCTCCCGCGCCAGATCGGCCAGCGCCTCCTCACCCAGCCACTCGAAGGCCGGCATGGGCCGGCCCGTCGTGTTGCCAGGATCGCCGGGCATGCGGCCCATGCGGAGAAACGCACTCAGGTCGGTGGGACTGGCCCGCCCCACCCATGCCGACTCCACAAGATTCACCCCGAGGCCCGGCAGCCCCCGGCCGTCGCCACCGTGGCAACCGGCGCAGTATTCCGCGAAACGGCCAGTGGCCGCGCCGGCGACCGGGACAGGCACGGGAACCGCCGCGACCCGTGCCGGCATCCCGAACGGCGCGACCGGAGGCGGCGCGGCAGTCTCCACCGAGGCAGCCACCGACTCATCAACCACCACGCCGCCCGGCGCCACGACCAGCAGCGCGTAGACCCCGAGGACCGCAGCGCCCGCACTCGTCGCCAGCACCGCCAGCTGGCGCTTTCCGGTAATCCGGAGACGCGGCAGCGAATTGATCAGCGCGACCAGCAGGATCGCGGTGCAGACGATCGCCGACACGCGGAGGATGAAGACCAGCATCTCGGGGGACCAGATGCCGCCGCCGTCGAAGATGGCGGTGAGCTGGCCGGCGGCGTCCGGTGTGAGCTGGCCGAAGCCCGTGTGGGTCCAGTTGGTCTCGTAGAAGTCCTGGGTGGCCGCGAACAGGCTCGCGATGAGCGCGAATCCGAAAGCGTAGCCGGCCTGACGGATCGTGCCGAACAGGCCGGACACCATGCCGGCGCGCTCCGGCGGCGCGTTGGCGAGCAACAGCGCGTTGTTCGGCGAGAAGAACAGGCCCGTGCCGATGCCGATCACGATCAGTGGCAGGTACAGGCCGGCGGCCTCCGTGTCCACGGTGACGAAGAGCAGCAGCAGGTAGCCGGCGCCGCGGACGATGGCGCCGGCGGACGCCAGCCACTCCGCGTTCCAGCGGTCGGCTGCCCGGCCGGCCCAGGGGCTCATCGCGGTGGTGCACAGCGCCGAGACCGCCATGATGAAGCCCACGTCCCAGGCCCGCATCTCCAGGCCGTTGATCAGCACGATCGGCAGCACGAACAGCGTCAGCGGCAGGCTCGCGAACATGGCGGCGAAGGCCACGCAGGCGCGGGAGAACGCGGCGCTCCGGCTGAACAGGCTGAGATCGATCAGCGGCTCGGCGCAGGTCCGCTCGCGGCGCATGAATAGCCAGAAGGACACGAAGCCGGCGGCGAAGATCAGCCAGACCAGGGGATCCAGGTGATTGTCCTCGACGGGCAGGCGGTTGCAGCCAAAGAGCAGGCCGAACAGGGCCACCGTCAGGTACAACGCGCCGGGCACGTCGAAGCGCCGGCTGGCACCGGCCACCGCCATGGGCTGGCGGTGGTCGAGCGCGAGTAGCGCCAGCAGGATCGTCAGGATCGCGAAGGGAATACGGCTCGCGAAGGTCGCGCGCCAGTCGTAGGCGTCCAGCAGCCAGCCCGCGAAGATGGGACCGAGGATGAAGCCCGCCGCGTTCGCCGCCTGCAGCAGGCCGAGCGCACGGCCCCGCTGCGCCGGCCCGTAGATGCGCGTGGCAATGGCGAACGTGGTCGGCAGGAACAGCGCCATGCCCAGCCCCTGCACCAGGCGCAGCCCGATCAGGACGGGCACGTCGGGCGCAAAGGTGCAGGCGATCATCGCGAGCGAGTAGATGACCGTCCCCGCCTGGAACAGGCGCACGTGCCCCCAGGCATCCGCCATGCGCGCCGCGAGGAGCATGGGCCCGGTCGCGGCAACCAGGTAGCCCAGGGCTACCCAGACGATCTCGCTGGTGTTGGAGTCCAGGTCGTCGATCATGTCCGGGAATGCGAGCGGCAGGAAGCTGGAATCGAGGCTCGCCATCACCGTCGACAGCAGCAGCGCCGACATGATCAGGAGCACGCGCCCGCGGGAGTACGCCGTCACGGCTTGAGCGTGCCGATGAATCCCGCGGCGGCGATGAGCAGCCACATGGTGAGCGCCGCGACGATGGCCTTGCGGCGGCGGACGCGGAGCATCTCTTCGCCCGTGGCGGTATCGCCGGCCTGCAACCGCGCGATGGCGGGATACCACTGGCCGCTGATCCAGCGCAGGACGATGCCGTCCCCGATGATCGCGGCGAACAGCAGGAACTTGGTGGACAGCCAGCCGGGCACGACGCTGTCCGCCGCCGTGAGCCCCTTGAGGCCCAGCGTCAGCATGCCGGCGAGGATCAGCACGCGGAGCGCGAGGTCGAGCTGCAACACGGTCCGGATCAGGGGATTCCCGTGGGCGAAGTGCACCCAGAGCAGGACGGCGATCCACGCCGCAGCACCTGCCCACAGCACCGGCAGGGCAGCCGCCGGCAGCGGCGTACCCCAGGCCAGCGCCAGGCTGAAGCCCACCGGCAGCATGAGGACCAGCGAGATCCGCGGCGCCACGTCGATGGCCATCACCAGGTCGCGGATGCGATTCCGCTCGACGACGGTCAGCCCCGGGCGCGACATCCAGCCGCCGCCCAGAAAGACGCCGAAGTCCGCCCCCAGCCAGTAGGCGAAGAGGAGGATGTGCACGAAGCGCAGCAGGGTATGGGTATCAGCGTCCACGGAATCCGCCGGGTTGTCCTATTGTCATAAACATATAACGTCTTCACGCCGGTTCCAACCCGGAGAAACGAAAAAGCCCCGGCCGCTTGCGCGGCCGGGGCCCTAAGTCTTCGTCTCGTCAGTCGGTGCCCGGCGGGCTTCAGTTCGGCGCGTCGCAGTCCGTGCGCGACAGCACCACCCGGCGGTTCAGGGCGCGGCCTTCCCGCGTCCCGTTGTCGGCGATCGGCTGGCTCTCGCCCGCACCCGACGCCTTCAGCCGGCCCGCATCGATGCCCCGGGTTTCCAGGTAGGCCACCGCGCTCGCCGCCCGGCGCTCCGACAGGGCCTGGTTGTAGGCCTCGGAACCCGTGCTGTCCGTGTGACCCACCACCGTGCCCGAGATGAACTTCAGCCGCTTCAGCGTCTCCGCCACCTCGTCCAGGATCGCCTTGTCACCGTCGCTCAGCTCCGCCGAGCTCGTCTTGAACTGCAGCTGGCGCGTCACGTCGCAGGTGCAGCCCTGCGGACCCACCCGCTCGCCCTTCGGCGTGTCCGGGCACTGGTCGATCGAGTCGATCACGCCGTCACCGTCCGTGTCCGCCGGCGGTGCCGGCGGTGGGGGCGGCGGCGGAGCAGCAGCGACGACCGGGGCCGCGACGGCGACGGGTGCCGCCTTCGTGCCCAGGGCCACGCTGAGACCCACGTTGAAGAGGATGTCGGTCAGGTTGTCCGAGGCATCCTGGCCGCGCGCCAGCGCCTCCGTGCGCAACGACAGGCGGTTGCCCCACAGTCGGGTCAGGACGCCGACGCCGAGCTGCCCCTGCAGATCGTCGCCATCCTCGCTGCCGATGTCCGTGTTGACGATGCCGATGCCCGCAAGGATGTACGGGGCGAACAGGCCATCCCGGTTGTACATGTTAATCAGGTTGAGGTTGACGGCCGTCTGGTCCTGGTCGGGATAGTCAACGGCGCCTTCGCCGCCGTCGAAGCTGCCGTCACCGTCCAGGCTGAGGTTCTGGAAATCGAACTCCACGTTGAAATGCTCACTGAGCGCGTAGCCGAAGCCCACGAGCCCGCCGGCAAACTCATCCTCGACGTTCCGGTCATCGTCCGCGATGATGTAAGTCCCGAGGCCCTTGAGGTAGGCCTGACCGACCTCCTCGGCTGCCTGGGCCACTGCACTCCCCAGCAGCAGCGAGGCCCCGAGAGCGGTGGTCGTGATCGCCTTTCTTCGTAGCATTTGGTATCCCCTGGATGGTGGTGCCTGAAGTTGTGTAATAACTTAACCCACGCCGCACGGCTTGGCTATGGCCGCGACGGTCGTGGCAGCCCTGCAACAGGCCACCCGGGTCGCCGCCCGCGGCCACGCGGGAAGCGGTCGCCGGCGCGGGGGAAGCGTGAACGGCTTCAACGCCCGGGCCGCGCATCCTGCCTATCCTCGTGCCATTCCTGGTCCGGACTGGCTCGCCATGCAGATTTCACCGTCGTGCCCTGCCCCGGGCGGCCAACGGGGCTTCACGCTCGGCGAGGTGCTCACGACCCTGGGGGTCGTCGGGCTCTCGCTCTCCCTGGTGGTCCCCAGCTTTTCCAGCGTCTCCCGGAGCAACCTCCGCGCCAGCGCGATCAACGAGCTCGTGGCGACCCTGCACGTGGCCCGCAGCGAGGCCATCACCCGCAACGCACCCATCGTCATCTGCCCCAGCGCCGACGGCCTGACCTGTGCCCGGGTGGCCTGGGACGCCGGCTGGATCCGTTTCGTGGACGCCAACGGGGACTATCGGGCCGACCCGGACGAAACGGTTCTCGGCGCGGCGCCACCGGTGGCAGGCCTGCGCATACAGACCGAGGCCTTTGACCGGGCCTTTGGCTACACGCCGTCGGGCCGGGTTGCGGCGCCGGACGGCGGCCAGTCCGGTGGGGACTTCACCTTCTGCGCCGGGGAAAGCCAGGCCGACGCGCAGGTCCTGCGGGTCTCCCCCCTCGGCCAGCCCGTGCTCGCGGACCGGCTGGTCAACGGCCGGGAGCCCGACTGCTCGCTGGGCTAACTCGCCGCCGGGGTCCCGCCCGGCCACTACTGTTGCCCAGGCACAACAGGCCTAGTGCCTCCAATGCCGATGCTTTGCGCGGCGCGCAACACTGCTGTTAAGCTCGCCCGCGTGCGTGGTCTGCGGATCGCTCGATCCGTCGGCTGAAACCGTTTCCTATATAGAGGGGCTCAGTATGTCGAACCCATCACGGGTCACCGCCCGCCGGGGCGGACTTCTCGCCATTGCCGTCGCGGGGCTGGTCAGCAGCGCGGGTTATGCCGCCGAGGAAGAGATCATCGTCACCGGCTCGCGCATCGCCGACCGGGACTACGACGCGATCAGCCCGATCGCCACGGTGTCCTCGGACGTCATCCAGGCCACCGGCCGCACCAACATAGAGCAGGTGCTGAACACCCTGCCCCAGGTGGTGCCCGGACTGTCCGCCACCTCCAACAACCCCTCCGACGGCACGGCCACGGTCGACCTCCGGGGCCTCGGCCCGGCCCGCACCCTGGTCCTGATCAATGGCAAGCGCGTCAACCCGTCGACCAACGAAGGCGTCGTCGACCTGAACAACATCCCCACCCGCCTCGTCGAGCGGGTCGAGGTGGTCACCGGCGGTGCCTCCGCGGTGTACGGCTCGGACGCCCTCGCCGGCGTCGTGAACTTCATCCTCAAGGATGACTTCGAAGGCATCGAACTCGGCTACCAGACCGGCATCTCGAGCGAGAGCGACGGTTACGAGAACCAGGTGGACCTGCTCCTCGGCGGCAATTTTGCCGACGGCCGGGGCAACGCCACCCTCTTCGCCAGCTGGTACGACCGCGAAAAAATCACCCAGGCGGACCGGTCCTACACGGCCATCGACTTCCAGGGCGGCTCCGCGACGGGCATCGCGGGCCGGCTGGACAACGTGCCGCTCAACTCGCTGGAGGAATCGGTCGCGGGCAACTACGCGTTCAACGCCGACGGCACACCGCGCCCCTTCATCAATGACCTGCCGGAAGTGAATGGCGGCGTCGGGGACCGCTACAACTTTGCCCCGCCCAACCTGCTGCTGACGCCCCAGACCCGCGTGCAGATCGGCGCACTGGGCCGGTTCGACATCAACGACCAGATCGAGGCCTACGCAGAGCTCAACTTCACGGACAGCCGCAACGAAACCCAGCTGGCACCGACCCCGGCCACCAACATCCTGGTCGACCTGGACAGCCCGTTCCTCGCGCCCGAAACGCTGGCACTGCTCGCCACCCGTCCGGACCCGACCGCACCGGGCGTCCTGCGCCGGCGCATGGTGGAAGTCGGGGCCCGCAAGCAGACCGTCGACTCGACCCTCTCCCAGATCACCGCGGGCCTGCGGGGCGACGTCGGCTTCCGCAACTGGACCTACGACGCCTATTACCAGTACGGCCGCACGGACTTCGACCAGTTCACGTTCAACGACGTGTCCAACTCCCGGTTCACGGCCGGCATCGCCGGCTGCCCGGCCGACTACGTGCAGTTCGTCCCCGATTGCGTGCCGGTCAACCCGTTCGGCGCTGGCAACATCACGCCGGAGATGGCGGATTTTGTCCGGCTCAACTTCGCCGACAACACCGTCTTCGAGCGGGACCTCGCGAACGCGTCCATCAACGGCGACCTGTTCGAGATGCCCGCCGGCACCACGGCCTTCGCGCTGGGCATCGAGTGGCGCAAGGACAAGTCGACCTACACGCCGGATGCCGCCAAGCAGAGCGGCGACATCGAGGGCTTCAATGCCCAGCAGCCGATTGCCGGTGACTTCGACGTCTTCGAGGTCTTCGGCGAGCTGCTCGTCCCGCTCGTCGAGGGGCTCGAGGCCGAGCTCGGCGTCCGCGCGTCGGACTACTCCACGGTGGGTGACGTGACGGCCTACAAGGCCGGCCTGAACTGGAGCCCCACCGACACGATCCGGGCCCGGGCCATGTACCAGCGCGCCAGCCGGGCACCCAGCCTGTTCGAGTCCCTGCAGAACGGCGACCAGGACTTCCCGTTCGCGAGCGATCCCTGCGCCGGGATAACCCCCCAGGGCGACACCGTGTACGACCCGATCGACAACCCCCTGAGCCAGGAGACCATCGATTTCTGCGCCGCCCAGGGCATCATCGACGTGCCGAACAACGCCCAGCCCAACGACCAGCTCGAGAGCTTCAACTACGGCAGTCCCGCCCTCGGCGAGGAAACCAGCGACACCTACACGGCCGGCATCGTCTGGCAGCCGGACTTCGTACAGGACCTGCGGCTGTCCCTCGACTACTGGAACATCACCGTCGAGGACTACATCAACGACCTGAACGGCGGCGCCCAGGGCATCATCAACGCCTGCTTCGAGTCCGCCGACCTGAACAGCCCGGCCTGCTTCGACAGCGCGCTCGACCTGCCGCTCATCTTCCGGTCGATCTCGGGAGAACTGCAGGTCAACATCCCGCTGGTCAACGCGTCCGAGCTGGAGACTTCCGGCGTGGACTTCCAGCTGGACTGGGCGATTCCCGTCGGCGACAGCTCAGTGGACCTGAACGTCATCGTGGCCTGGCTCGACGAGTACGTGCTCGACGACGTGGATTACGCCGACAGCACGGGCTTCTACAACATCAACATCGGCTCCCTGCCCGAGTGGCGCACGACGGCGCGCGCCACCTACGGCATCGGCCCGGTGGACGTGACCTGGACCATCCAGTACATCGGCGACATGACCAACCAGGGCAACCTGCCGGAGTTCCAGGACGGCGGCTACATCGACATCGGCAGCCAGACCTACCACGACCTCAGTGCCGCCTGGGCGATCAACGACCACTGGGAGCTGTCGGGTGGCGTCCGGAACCTGTTCGACCGCGAGCCGCCGATCTTCGACAACAACATCGACCAGAACACGGATCCGGCCCAGTACGACATGGTGGGCCGGTTCTACTTCGCCGGGATCCGCACGAAGTTTTGACCTCCCGGCTACCGCGTAGCCCAAACCGGGCGGCCCGCAGGGGCCGCCCGGCTCCTTCCCGGCCGCGACTGCCCGCGCTGCACCTCCCGCTGGCCGCCCTCCTGCTGACCGGCACCTGCCTTGCCGTGCAGGCCCAGGACCTGGCGGGCTGCCGGCGCCTGCCCGACGATCAGCAACGACTGGCCTGCTACGACGCCCTGGCCGGACGTGCGGCACAGGACGCCGGCACCACGCCGGAGGAACTCTTCGGGCTCGAAGCCACGGCCTCGGCCGAGCGGCTGCAGCGTGAGCGGGGCGACGAGCCCGTCGAAGCCCTGCAGCAGTCCGTGGCCACGGTGTCCGCCGACGGTTACGGCAAGCTGCGCATCGGCCTGGCGAACGGCCAGGTGTGGGCACAGATCGACAGCGACAGACTCCGGCTGAAACCGGGCGACGCGGTCAGGATCCGCCGGGCCGCCATGGGGTCTTACCTCCTGTCGCTCCAGACCGGCGGCCGCGCGATTCGCGTGCGGCGCGTGGCCGACCCGGTGGCGCCTGACTGACACGCGGACGCGCCCGCGTCTACCTTGCCTACTTAGCCGGGACGCGGTAGCGTAACCGCGCTACCAATAAGGCATGCCCGCCGCCCGCTGGGGGAGGTTTCTGGCTCCGGGCCTTGCCTTCGCACCGTGCCCACAGATTTCCCGGACGCCGGCCTGACGGCCACGAGGGAAACGGGCATTGGTACGGGGGAACTCCGCAGCCAGTCCGCTTTGTTGGCGACCGCACTGCCCCGATGCTCGCGCCAGGTCGGGACACCCGTTTTTTTTGGAGGATCGTCGTAATGAGGAAGCTACTAGCCGCGGGCATCGTCGCCGCGGGGTCACTGGGCGTGTCGGTGCAGGCCAATGCTGAAAGTACCATTTACGAGATCGCTGGTACGTTGGGCAGCAACGAGCACGGCTGCACCCAGATCACCCTCCTGTTCGGCGGTTCGGACTGCAGCTTCGGGCGCAACCGGGCGGGCGCGGCCGGCACCTGGATCGGGCCCCTGTTCAGCGGCGGGCACTACGTCCCGGACGGCATCAAGGACGTGATCGGCTACGTGCCGAAATCCGGCGTGTTCGATGCCGGCACCGCGACCTTCGCCCTGGCGGTGGACGACGGCAAGTACGCCGCGCCGATCACCGGCACCTTCGCCATTGACGACAACGGCACCCCGGGCGATCCCACCGACGATCTGGTGCGAGCGGAATTCTCGATCGGCGCCATGGCCCGGAACATCGCCACCGGCCAGAGCACCCGGGCCGTGCAGCGCTGGACCACCATGGACCACGTCATCGCCGCGACCCCGGTCAATGCCACCGCGACCGTGGCCAACGGCGCCGGCGGCGCGGACTACGTCATCGGCAGCCGCGGCTTCCCGGCCCCGCTGTGCAGCGCGACCAACAACGCCGATTGCCTCTCCACGTCGAACGCCTCCTCCGGTGTTCACGGACTTCGATGTCAACGACGTGGCCGTCAGCTTCTGGGCCCAGATTGCCACCGGCGGCATCGGCATCGAGCGCACCGGCTCTGCTGGGCGACCCGGCCTTCGTGCCTCGTCCAGCCACCGCCCAACCCGCCCACCGGCAACGTGGGCGCCCGGTCCACCGCCACCTTCACCGGCTATTCCTGCGACGACTCCCAGGACAACGACCTGGACTGCAACGTCCAACGCGCTGGTCTGGAGCGGCGGTGAGGCGCGCCGGCTTCGACAACATGGTCATGAAGATCTCGACCAATGCCGCCGGCGAGATCACGTCCGCCTTCGTCTACTGGACGGAGGAGTACCGCCATCGGCTTCGGTGGACCACCCGCGGGCTACGACAACTCCTGGCAGGGTGGCGCCCTGAACCTTCACCGGCGTGCAACAGAGCTCCGGCCCAACGCCCAGGACTTCGCCGCCACCGTCCTGGAACAGCGCGACGTAACATGCTGGACACGGTCGCCAACAGCGTGAACTTCGCCGGTGCACGTCGACGATCACCATCGTGACTGCCCCCGCGCCGAGGGCATGGCCACCGTCAAGGCGAACCAGACGATCAACTACGACGCCACCGGTGTCGGCCCCGGCACGCAGACCGATCGTCTACCAGGCCACGGACGGCATCGACACCGACCAGGGCACGATCACCATCACCGTCGCCGCCGATGTTTCGCCGGTGGCACCGGATGGCGCGATTTCCATCTCACGGTCGGGGCCACGCCCGGCGCCAAGACGGTCGGCACGGTCACCATCGCCACGCTGGCGGAAGCCTGGGCAATGGGCTCGGCAGGTAACCATCACCGGACCAGATCCAACCACGGCACGGCCATCGTCAATCCCGCAACGACGCTCCGGTACACCCCGTCGCCGACATTCTTCGCCGGGACGGATACGTTTGG
>CAWBMW010000003.1:72500-127506 GCA_963790015.1 uncultured Gammaproteobacteria bacterium | reverse complement strand
CCAACCGGGGTGCGGCGTTTCGCCCCGCCGGGCCGTCGGCGCAACGCCTATCTGCTACAGTTTCCGTTTCCTCCGCAGCGACAAAAACTTGAATAGCGACAACCCCTTGCCTGCCTTCGTCCGCCTTTCCTGCGCCCTGATGGCGATCGCCCTCCTGGGCTGCGGCTCGGGCGCCGGATCGAAAGCGCCGGGGGCAGCCGGCGCTGGCCCACCTGGCATGGGGGGCGGCGGTCCCGGCGCCGGCATGCCCGTCGCTGTCGTTACCGAGCGGATTGCCACCCAGTCCTTCGTGGACCGCTTCACGGCCCTCGGCACGGCCCGGGCGAACGAGTCCATCGAGGTCACGGCCCGCACCACCAGCGTCGTCACGCGGATCAATTTCCGCGAAGGGCAGCGGGTGCGCACCGGCGACGTGCTGGTGGAACTCGACAGCAAGCAGGAAAGCGCCGACCTCAAGCCTCGCCGAGGCCCAGCTGAAGCAGGCGGAGAACCAGTACCAGCGCAGCAAGACCCTGGCGGTCAGCCAGGCCGTCTCCGCAGCCGACCTGGACCAGCTGGAGGCCAACGTGCTCGTGGCCCGGGCCCAGGTCCAGGGCGCCAGGGCGCGGCTCGACAGGCTGTCGATCCGGGCGCCATTCGCCGGCACCGTCGGCCTGCGCAAGATCAGCCTCGGGGACCTGGTGGGCCCCGACACCGTGATCACGACGCTGGACGACACCAGCGTCATCAAGCTGGAGTTCGGCATTCCGGAGAACTTCGTCAGCGACCTCAAGGCCGGCATGACGATCGTCGCCGACAGCACCGTCTACGCGGGCCGGCGCTTCGAGGGCACCGTCACGTCCATCGACTCGCGGGTGGACGCCGTCACCCGCGCCGTCACCGTGCTGGCCACGGTGCCGAACGGGGACGGGCTGCTCAAGCCCGGCATGTTCCTGACCGTCGGCCTTGAGAAGAAGCGCGACCAGGTACTGATGATCCCCGAGGAGGCCCTGGTGCCGCGGGAAGGCCGCCAGTACGTGTTCGTGGTGCAGGATGGGAAGGCCATGGAGCGGGAAGTAACCCTGGGAGCCCGCGCACCCGGGCTCGCCGAGGTCCGGAGCGGCCTCGAATCCGGGGCCCAGGTCATCACCGAAGGCACGCAACGCGTCCGCACCGGCTCGCCGGTGCAGGCGCCCCCCGGCAGCTGACGGCCCGCGGAGGGTTCTGCCCATGATGCTATCCGACATCTCGGTCCGCCGCCCCGTCTTCGCCGGGGTACTCAGCCTGATCCTCGTCATCCTGGGAATCCTCTCGGCGCTGCAGCTCCCGGTGCGGGAATTCCCGGACGTGGACCCGCCCGTCGTTTCCATCAGCACCAGCTACCGGGGGGCCTCGGCGGAGATCATCGAGCGTCGCGTCACCCAGCCGCTCGAGGATGCGGTATCCGGCATCGCCGGCGTGCAGAAGCTCACGTCCACGAGCCAGGACGAGCGTTCCAGCATCACCATCGAGTTCTCGCTGGACCGGGATGCGGACGGCGCCGCCAACGACGTGCGCGAACGGGTGTCCCGGATCCTGAAGCAGCTACCGGAGGACGCGGACACACCCGAGGTCACCAAGCAGGACCAGGGCATGGACGCCACGCTGTACATCAGCGTCGAGAGCCGGACCCTCTCCCTGATGGAGCTCACCGACTTCGCCGAGCGGAACCTGGTGGACCGCCTGTCCGTCATCGACGGCGTGGCCCAGATCCGCCTGGCCGGCGCCCAGAACCGGGCCATGCGCATCTGGCTGAACCGGGACGCGCTGGCGGCTCGTGGCCTGACCGTGCAGGACGTCGAGGACACCCTGCGCCGGGAAAATGTGGAACTGCCGGCTGGCCGAATCGAGTCCCGCCAGCGGGAGTTCTCCCTGCGCACAGAAACGGGACTCAACACCCCCGAGGACTTCGAGGCCCTGGTCGTGGGCCGGGGCCTGGACAACTACCTGATCCGGCTGGGCGAGGTCGCTGACGTGCGGGTCGAGCCGGAGGACTCCCGGTTCTTCTCACGGTCCAATCAGGTGTCGGGCGTGAGCCTGGGGATAGTGCCCCAGTCGAAGGCCAACATCCTGGAGGTGAATCGGGCGGTGCTCCGGGAGGTGGAAGCCCTGCAGGGCACCCTGCCCGACGACATCGTGGTCGGCCCCAGCATTGATTTCTCAAAATTCGTCGAGGAGTCCATGATCGAGGTGGCCAAGGTGCTGATCGAGTCGCTGATCCTGGTGCTGATCGTCATCTTCGCCTTTGTGGGCTCGGTGCGGGCCACGATCATCCCGGCCGTGACCATCCCCGTGGCCATCATCTCGGCCTTCATCGCCATGGCGGCGCTGGACTACACCATCAACACCCTCACCCTGCTCGGCCTCGTGCTGGCCATCGGCCTGGTCGTGGATGACGCCATCGTGGTGCTCGAAAACATCGTCCGCCAGATGGAACTCGGCAAGACGCCGTTGCTGGCGGCCGTGGACGGCAGCCGGGAGATCGGCTTTGCCGTCGTCGCCACGACGATCGTGCTGGTGGCCGTGTTCGTCCCCATCTCCTTCATGCCCGGCAACCTGGGCCGCCTGTTCGGCGAATTTGGCCTTTCCCTCGCCGCTGCTATCGCATTTTCGGGGCTGGTTGCACTGACGCTGGTCCCCATGCTCACTTCCAAGTTCTTCGCCAACGGCATTCACCGGGGCCGGTTCGCCACCCGCCTGGACGCTTTCTTCAAGCGGGTGACGGAGCGCTATCGGGCCTCACTGGCGCGCTTCGTGCGGCGCCCCTGGCTCGCGGTCGTGCTCCTGGGTGCCACCGCGGCGGCCGGTGCCGGGCTCTACAGCGTCCTGCCCAGTGAGTACGCGCCCGCCGAAGACCGCAACATGATGCTCATGATGGTGCGCGCCCCCGAGGGCGCCTCGCCAGGCTACATGGACCGGCAGATCCAGCAGATCGAGGCCAGCGTGATGCCCTACGTGGAGGCGGGCGACATGAAGCGGGTGGTCGCCCGCACGGGCATGTGGGGCGCCGGCGGCGACGTGAATTCGGCCTTCGTCTACATGCCCCTCGAGTCCCGTTCGGTGCGCGAGCGCTCGGCCCAGGACCTGTCCGCCGAGATCCGGGGCAAGGTGTCCCAGCTGCCTGGTGCCATGGCGACGGTCTTCCTGCCCCCCAGCCTGGCGATCCGCTCCAGCGGCTCCGGGCTCGCGGTGGTGCTGAGCGGCACGACCTACGAGCAGCTCACCGAGTGGCAGGACAAGATCATGGCCAAGGTGGCGGCGGACAACCCGCGGATCCTCGGCATGCGCTCGGACTTCTTCCCGACCAAGCCCAAGATCAAGATCAATATCGATCGGAACCGCGCCTCCGACCTCGGCGTCTCCCTCCAGTCCATCGGCCGGACCCTGGAAACCATGCTGGGCTCCCGGATCGTCACGACCTTCGTCGACCGGGGGGAGGAGTACAACGTGGTACTCCAGGGCATCGCCCGTGACCGGGCCACCCCGTCGGACCTGGCCAACATCTACGTGCGCTCCGAGCGATCCGGCCAGCTGGTGCCCCTGGCAAACCTGGTGCAGCTCGAGGAAGCGGCAGGCCCCAAGGAGCTCAAGCGCTTCAACCAGCTGCGTGCAGTGACGCTGACGGCAAACCTGGCGCCCGGTTACTCCCTTGGCGAGGCTGTCAAGTACATGGAGAAGCTGATCGCGACCGAGTTGCCGCCGGATGCGACCATCGCCTTCGACGGCGAGGCGCGGGAGCTGAAGGAATCCGGCAGCGCCGTGTTCCTCACCTTCGGCCTGGCCCTGATCATCGTTTTCCTGGTGCTCGCCGCCCAGTTCGAGAGCTTCCGGCACCCGCTGATCATCATGCTCACCGTGCCGTTAGCCCTGACTGGCGGATTGGTGGGCCTGTGGCTGTTCGGGTCATCCATCAACGTCTATAGCCAGATCGGCGCGATCATGCTCATCGGGCTGGCCGCCAAGAACGGCATCCTGATCGTGGAGTTCGCCAACCAGCTGCGGGATCGGGGCATGGAATTCATGGAGGCCATCGTCTCCGCAGCCGCCATCCGCCTTCGGCCCGTCCTGATGACCAGCCTCTGCACCGCCTTCGGCGCGATGCCACTCATCCTGGCCACCGGTGCGGGGGCCGAGTCGCGCCGCACTCTCGGCGCCACGGTCTTCTTCGGCGTGACGATCTCGGTGTTCCTGACGCTCTACCTGATCCCGGCGCTGTACGTGCTGATTGCGCGGAAGACCAGGTCACCCGAGTACCTCGGGCGCCTGATCGACAAGCTGAAGCGGGAGTCGCCAGAAGTGGCGACGGAGAAACTGTAGGAGCGGCTTCAGCCGCGACCCGGGTTCTTCGGGTCGCGGCTGAAGCCGCTCCTACCGGCTATCAGGCCGCGGCAGCCTTGGCCTTCTTGGCGCGGGGATTCTTGCTGGCTTCGGCCTTCGGAGCCGCCTTCTTGCGGGCCTTCTTGGTCGCGGGCGTCGCCGCCTCGGCTTACCGCAGCGGACTTGTCGGTGAGCATGACCAGCGCCATCGGTGCCGCATCGCCGGTCCGGAAACCCATCTTCAGGATCCGCAGGTAGCCACCCGGCCGGGCCTTGAAGCGGGGGCCCAGGTCGTTGAACAGCTTGCCGACGGCTGGACGGTCCCGCAGGCGGTCGAACGCGAGGCGACGATTCGCCAGGCCATCCACCTTGGCCAGCGTGATCAGCGGCTCCACGACCCGGCGCAATTCCTTGGCCTTGGGCACCGTCGTGCGAATCGTCTCTTCACGAATCAGCGAGGCCGCCATGTTGCGGTACATGGCAGTCCGGTGACTGCTCTTTCTGCCGAGGGCTCGGCCGGCCTTACGGTGCATCATCGCTCGTGGTTCCGATCAGTGTGGTATCAGGCGGCCTTGTCGTCGTGCTTGGCCAGGCCCGGGGGCGGCCAGTTCTCGATCCGCATGCCGAGCGACAAGCCGTGGCTCTCGAGCACTTCCTTGATCTCGGTGAGGGACTTCTTGCCGAGATTCGGCGTGCGGAGCAGCTCGACTTCCGTGCGCTGCACGAGGTCGCCGATGTAGTTGATGTTCTCCGCCTTGAGGCAGTTGGCGGAACGCACGGTGAGCTCGAGCTCGTCCACGGGACGCAGCAGGATGGGCTCGATCTGGGACTCGGCCGTGGTCGAGGTGGCCTCGTCCTGGCCGCGCAGCTCGAGGAACACGTCGAGCTGGTCCTTGAGGATCGTGCCGGCGCGACGGATCGCATCTTCCGGATCGATCGTGCCGTTGGTCTCGACGTCGAGCACCAGCTTGTCCAGGTCGGTGCGCTGCTCAACGCGAGCTGATTCCACCGTGTAGGTGACCTTGCGGACCGGGCTGAAGGAGGCGTCGAGGCGCAGCCGGCCGATGCCGGTGCTCTGCTCCTCGGGATCCTGCTGGGTAACGGCGGCGCGATAGCCACGGCCCCGCTCGATGGTCAGCATCATCTTCAGCTCGCCACTGCTCGTGAGGTTGGCAATGACGTGCTTCGGGTTGACGACTTCCACATCGTGGTCAGCGACGATGTCGCCGGCCGTGACCGGGCCGGGGCCCTTGCGGTGCACGGTCAGCTCGACGCGGTCCCGCGAGTGCATGCGGATGGCCACGCCCTTGAGGTTGAGGAGGATTTCGACGACATCTTCCTGCACACCCTCGATGCTGGTGTACTCGTGGAGCACGCCCTCGATCTCGGCCTCCACGATGGCGGCGCCCGGCATGCTCGAGAGCAGGACCCGGCGCAGCGCGTTACCCAGGGTGTGGCCGAACCCCCGCTCGAGGGGCTCGATGACGATACGCGCGCGGTTGCCGGTTTCCGCCTGGACCCGGACGCTGCGTGGCTTCAGGAATTCGCTGATCGATGGCTGCATATCTGACAGGCCTCCTAAACTATCTGGACCTGATTCACGTCAAAAACGACTTGCTCAACACGGCACCCGGTTGCCCGGGCAACGAGCCGGGCAATTACTTGGAATAGAGCTCGATGACGAGGTTCTCGTTCACGTCGGGCAGGATGTCGTCCCGCGCCGGCAGGTTCTTCAGCGTGCCGACGAGAGCCTGGTCATCCACTTCGACCCACTCGGGGAAGCCCACCTGGCTGGCCATCGCCACCGCGGTCTTGATGCGGGGCTGGGCCTTGGCCTTCTCGGTGATCTCGATCTTGTCGCCGGCGGCAACCTGGTAGGACGGGATGTTCACCAGCCCGCCGTTGACCTTGATGGCGCAGTGGCTGACCAGCTGCCGGGCCTCGGCGCGGGTGGAGGCGAAGCCCATCCGGTACACCACGTTGTCCAGGCGCCCCTCGAGGAGCTTCAGCAGGTTTTCGCCCGTGGAGCCCTTCATCTTGGCGGCCTTGTGGTAGGTGTTCCGGAACTGCCGCTCGAGCACGCCGTACATCCGGCGCAGCTTCTGCTTCTCGCGCAGCTGCACGCCATAGTCCGAGAGGCGGCCCTTGCGGGCGGCCTGCTTGGTCCCCGGCGGGGTCTCCAGCTTGCACTTGGTTTCGAGAGGCTTGATCCCGCTCTTCAGGAAGAGGTCAGTGCCTTCCCGACGGGCGAGCTTGCAGGTAGGTCCGCGATATCTGGCCATGCTGAATCGTCCTTAAACGCGCCGCTTCTTCGGCGGGCGACACCCGTTGTGGGGAATCGGGGTGATGTCTTCGATGTTGCTGATGCGGTAGCCCACGCCATTCAGTGAACGGACGGCGGACTCGCGCCCCGGACCCGGACCGCTGACGAACACCTCGAGGGCCTTCAGTCCGTACTCGAGGGCGGCCTGGCCGGCACGCTCGGCCGCCACCTGGGCGGCGAACGGCGTGCTCTTCCGCGAGCCCTTGAACCCGCAGCTGCCGGCCGTGGCCCAGCTGAGCGTGTTGCCCTGGCGATCGGTGATCGTCACGATCGTGTTGTTGAAAGTCGAATGGATGTGCGCGATCCCGTCCACGACGAGACGCTTCGACTTCTTGCGCACACCCTTCGCGGCCGCCGTAGCGGTGCCGGCGGCGGCTGGCGCGCCGGATGCGGGAGGGGGTGCTTCTGGTTCCTGTGCCATCTGTCTCTCTCTTTAGGTGTTAGCGCCGGATGGCCCGTCGCGGGCCCTTCCGGGTACGTGCATTGGTCCGCGTGCGCTGGCCACGCATCGGGAGGCCCTTGCGGTGACGGATGCCCCGGTAGCAACCGAGGTCCATCAAACGCTTGATGCTCATGGACACCTCGCGCCGCAGGTCGCCCTCGACCGGGAAGCGCGCGATCTCCGTGCGGATCCGCTCCACCTCCGGCTCGCTCAGGTCCTTGACCTTCACATTCGGCTGAATACCTGCGGCCTCGCAAACGCGCAACGCCCGGTTGCGGCCCACACCGAAGATGTGGGTCAGGGCGATGCCGACGTGCTTGTTCGGCGGAATATTGATGCCAGCGATACGTGCCATGCTTAACCCTGCCTCTGCTTATGCCGGGGATCACTGCAGATCACCCGCACTACGCGCTTGCGACGAACGACCTTGCAGTTCCTGCAGATCTTCTTGACTGATGCCCGAACCTTCATAACGACTCCGTTCGTCAACTCCTAGCGGAGCTGACCCGCCCGACCTACACCGCCGAAGTTGGCCTTCTTCAGCAGGCTCTCGTATTGATGGGACATCATGTGCGCCTGGAGCTGCGCCATGAAGTCCATGGTCACGACCACGATGATCAGCAGCGAGGTGCCGCCGAAGTAGAAGGGTACGCGCCAGTAGAGAATCATGAATTCCGGCAGCAGGCACACCGAGGTGATGTAGATGCCGCCCCAGAACGTCAGGCGCGTGAGCACCTTGTCGATGTAGTCGGCGGTCTGCTGGCCCGGCCGGATGCCCGGGATGAACGCGCCGCTCTTCTTCAGGTTGTCAGACGTCTCGCGGGAATTGAAGACGAGCGCGGTGTAGAAGAAGCAGAAGAACATGATCAAGCTGGCGTACAGCATGATGTAGATCGGTTGCCCGGGCGACAGCTGGGCCGAGATGTCCTGCAGCCAGCCAAAGCCCTCGTTGGTGCCGAACCAGCTCGCGATCGTGGCGGGGAACAGGATGATGCTGGACGCGAAGATCGGCGGGATGACACCCGACATGTTGATCTTGAACGGCAGGTGGCTGGACTGGCCGGCGTAGACACGGCGGCCCTGCTGCCGGCGGGCATAGTTGACCGTGATGCGGCGCTGCCCGCGCTCCATGAAGACCACGAAGGCCGTGACGGCGACGATCAGCAGGATGAGGATCAGGGCGATGGCAGGATTCATCTCACCCGTATTCACCAGCTCCAGGGTGCCGCCGATGGCGGACGGCAGTCCGGAGATGATGCTGGAGAGGATGATCATCGAGATGCCGTTGCCGATGCCGCGTTCGGTGATCTGCTCGCCCAGCCACATCAGGAAGATCGTGCCCGTGATCAGCGTGACCACGGCCGTGAAGACGAAGCTGAACCCCGGGTTGATCACCAGCCCCTGGTTCTGCAGGGCGATGGATGCTCCGAGGGACTGCACCAGGGCCAGGCCCACCGTGCCGTAACGAGTGTACTGGGTGAGCTTCCGCCGGCCGGATTCGCCTTCCTTCCGCAACTGGTTCATCTGCGGAATCACGATGCCAGCCATCTGCACGATGATGGACGCGGAGATGTAGGGCATGACGCCCAGGGCGAATATGCTCAGCCGCTCCAGCGCGCCGCCGGAGAACATGTTGAACATGGCCAGGATCGTTCCGGACTGCTCCTGGAAGAACTGGGCGAGCGCCTGTGGATCGATGCCGGGTACCGGGATGAAAGTGCCGACGCGATAGACGATCAGCGCGCCAATCAGGAACAGCAGACGCGAGCGGAGATCAGCGAAGCGCGTTGCCTCGCCAAGTGCTGCCGCCGGATTTGTCATGCCGCCCTTCGCCACGATGTGTGTTCCTGTGCCCTGTTTAGTCTTCGATGCTGCCGCCGGCCGCCTCGATGGCCTTGCGGGCGCCCGGGGTGACCTTGATGCCCTTGAGCTTCACGGCCTTCTCGATCTTGCCCGACGCGATGACCTTGGCGGTCTCCACGTCCTTACCGACGATCTTGGCCGCCTTCAGTGCGTCCAGGTCGATCACATCGTGCTTGACGATGACGAGTTCGTGCAGCCGGACCTCTGCCGTGGCCGCGTGCAGGTGCGAGACGAAGCCGATCTTCGGCAGGCGCCGCTGGATCGGCATCTGACCACCTTCGAATCCGACCTTGTGGTAGCCGCCGGCGCGGGCAGACTGGCCCTTGTGGCCGCGACCGCAGGTCTTGCCCTGACCGGCCGAGCTGCCGCGCCCGACGCGCTTGCGCGCCTTGCGGGACCCGGGCTTCAACGTATTGAGTTTCATTGACCCTTTAACCTCTGATCGATTCGTTCTGGTCGACTCGACTAGGCCGACTCAACGCGCAGCATGTAGGCGATGCGATTGATCATGCCCCGGTTCTCCGGCGTGTCGGCGACGACGACGGAGTGGTGCATGCGGCGCAGGCCAAGGCCCGACACGCAGGCCTTGTGGCTCTCCAGCCGGCCGAACTTGCTCTTCACCAGGGTCAGCTTGACCTTGCCGGCCGAAGCCGCTTTGGGGGCCGCCTTGGCGGCCGTCTTCTTTGCAGTTGCCATGACGTCAGCCCACCAGATCCGCCAGCGCCTTGCCGCGCTTCGCAGCGATGGCGTCGGGAGAGCGCATGCCCTCCAGGGCGTTCATCGTGGCGCGCACCACGTTGATCGGATTGCGCGAGCCGTAGCTCTTGGCCAGCACGTTGCGTACGCCGGCGCACTCGAACACGGCGCGCATCGCCCCGCCGGCGATGATGCCGGTACCGTCCGAAGCGGGCTGCATGTAGACGCGCGTGGCGCCGTGGCTGCCCGACTGCGGGTAATACAGGGTGTCCTTCTTCAGGGGCACCGACTTCAGGTTCTTGCGGGCAGCCTGCATCGACTTCTGAATGGCGGCCGGCACTTCCCGCGCCTTGCCGTAGCCGAAGCCAACCTTGCCCTTGCCGTCGCCAACCACGGTCAGCGCCGTGAAGCCGAACTGGCGGCCGCCCTTGACGACCTTCGCCACGCGATTGACGGCGACGAGCTTCTCGAGATAGTCGTCGCCCTCGCCTGAGCGTTCCGGAGCCATGCCTTCCTGTCTTCGCGCCACTGTCAGAACTCCAAGCCGTTTTCGCGGGCTGCCTCGGCCAATGCCTTGACGCGCCCGTGGTACTGGAACCCGGACCGGTCAAACGCTACGCGCGTGACACCGGCCGCCTTCGCCTTCTCTGCAATCGTCCGGCCCACCATGGCGGCGGCGGCAATGTTGCCGGTGCCGTCGAGGGCCTCGCGTACATCCTTCTGCAACGTGGAAGCGGCCGCCATCACCGTACCCCCATCGGGACCGATGACCTGCGCGTAGATGTGCCGCGGGGTGCGGTGAATCGTCAGCCGCGCCACGCCCAACTCGCGGATCTTGGCCCGGGAACGCCGGGCACGCCGCAGTCTGCTGTCTTTCTTGTTCATAGCGACTCGAAGCCACGATTGCCTGGATCCGTCACCGGCGAGATCGCCGTATGCCGGACCGGGCGCAATCGCCTACTTCTTCTTCGCCTCCTTCAGGACGACCTTCTCACCCGCGTACCGCACGCCCTTGCCCTTGTAGGGCTCCGGCGGCCGGTAACGGCGTATGTCTGCAGCAACCTGGCCGACCTTGTGCTTGTCGGCCCCCTTGATGACGATTTCGGTCTGGCTGGGCGTGTCGATGGTGATGCCATCCGGCACCGCAAACGCCACCGGGTGCGAGAACCCGAGGGTCAGGTTCAGCTTCTTCCCCTGCGCCTGGGCACGATAGCCGACGCCCACCAGTTCGAGCTTGCGCTCGAAGCCCTTGGAAACACCGTTGACCATGTTCGCAAGCAGTGCGCGGGTGGTGCCGGCGATGGCGCGGTCTCCCTGGGCCTCCGTGCGGCTGGTAATGTTCGCGGCGCCGTCGGCCACGTTGACCGCCACCTGGGGGTTCAGCGTGTGGCTGAGTTCGCCCTTGGGACCCTTCACGCGCACCTTGCCGCCGGCCTGGGTCAGTTCGACCCCCTTCGGCAGCGGCACCGGCATTTTTGCAACTCTGGACATGGTTAATCCCGACTCGAAACGATGCAGAGCACTTCGCCACCGTGGCCGCCGGCCCGGGCGTCGCGATCGCTCATGACGCCAGCAGGCGTCGACACGATGGCAATACCAAGGCCGCCCTGGATCTTCGGCAGCGAGTCCTTGCCCCGGTAAATGCGCAGGCCGGACCGGCTCACACGACGGATCTCGTCGATGACCGGACGACCATCGAAGTACTTGAGCTCGATGGACAGCTCGCGCTTGTTGTTGCCGGCGTCAGTCACCTGGAAACCGACGATATAGCCTTCGTCCTGCAGGACCTTGGCAATGGCCTCCTTCTGCGTGGACGAGGGCATGGTCACACTGGGCAGGGCCACCTTCTGGGCGTTCCTGATCCGGGTCAGCATGTCGGCAATCGGGTCCGAGAGACTCATATTCGTTTACTCAGTCTGGTTAAGTCGTAATGCCTGGCGCTGGGCTTGCGGCCCGCTTACCAGCTTGCCTTGCGCATTCCCGGGATATTGCCGGCGAGGGTGAGCTCACGCAGCTTCGTCCGGGACAGGCCGAATTTCTGGTAGTACCCGCGGGACCGTCCGGTGATCGAGCAGCGGCTGCGCACGCGGCAGGGGCTCGAGTCGCGGGGCAGCGACTGCAGCTTGTCCACGGCGGCCTGCTTGTCATCAGGGCGCGCCTTCGGGTTGGCAATGATCGCCTTCAACGCCGTGCGCTTCTTGGCGTACTTCTGCACCAGCCTGGCGCGCTTCGCATCCCGGAGAACCATCGATTTCTTGGCCATAACGTGTGCCCTGAGGCGTTCCTTGTCGGTGTTCCTGGTAGTACTACTTGCGGAAGGGGAAGTTGAAGGCATCCAGCAGAGCGCGGCCCTTCGCATCGTCGCCGGCGGTAGTCGTTATCGTGATGTCCATGCCCCGGATCGTGTCGATCTGGTCGTAGTCGATTTCCGGGAAGATGATCTGCTCCTGGACGCCCATGCTGTAGTTGCCACGGCCATCGAAGGAGCGGCCATTGAGTCCGCGGAAGTCGCGGATTCGCGGCACTGCGATGCTGATCAGGCGATCGAGGAACTCCCACATGCGCTGCCGGCGCAGCGTGACCTTGCAGCCCACGGGGTAGCCCTCTCGCACCTTGAAGGTGGCGATGGACTTTCGCGCCAGAGTGATCTGCGGCTTCTGGCCGGCGATGCGGGTCATGTCCTGAACCGCCTTCTCGATGACCTTCTTGTCCGTGATCGTCTCGCCCACGCCCATGTTGAGCGTGACCTTGGTAATGCGAGGCAGCTCCATGACGTTATCGATGCCAAGCTGCTGCTTGAGCTTCGGAACGACCGTGCTTGCGTAGTATTCCTGCAACCGTGCCATAGCTTGTTCGCGATGCCGATCAGGCATCCACGACCTCGTTGTTCGACTTGAAATAGCGGACCTTGCGGCCGTCCTCGAGCGTCCGGAAGCCGACCCGGTCGGCCTTGTCGGTAGTCGTATTGAGCAGCGCCACGTTGGAGATGTGCAGTGACATTTCCTTCTCGATGATCCCACCCTGAAGGCCCTTGGCCGGGTTGGGCTTCTGGTGCCGCTTCACGACATTGACGTTCTCAACCCAGACACGCTCACCATCGACGCGGGTGACCGCGCCCTTGCGGCCCTTGTCGCGGCCCGCAATGACGATGACCTGGTCGTTTTTCCTAATGCGCTTCATCTCAGTTCACTCACAGGACTTCGGGCGCCAGGGAAATGATCTTCATGAAATTCTCGTTGCGCAACTCGCGGGTCACTGGCCCGAAAATGCGAGTGCCAATGGGCTCCAGCTTGTTGTTCAGGAGCACGGCCGCGTTGCCGTCGAAGCGGATCACCGAGCCGTCGGGCCGGCGAACGCCTTTGCGGGTGCGCACGACGACGGCATTGTAGACCTCCCCTTCTTGACCTTGCCCCGGGGAATCGCGTCCTTGATGCTGACCTTGATGACATCGCCAACCGACGCATAGCGCCGGCGGGTACCACCAAGCACCTTGATGCACATCAACTGCCGGGCGCCGCTGTTGTCGGCTGCCGCGAGGTACGTTTGCATCTGAATCATGTTGGTTTCCCGGTAATGGCAGCGTTAAACAGCAGCCTTGCCCGACTCCTCCGCACGACGAAGGACCTCGACCAGACGCCAGGCCTTGCGCTTCGAATAGGGCCGGCACTCGGTGATGGACACCAGGTCGCCCGCCTTCGACGTATTGCCCTCGTCATGGGCCAGGAGCTTGGTCGTGCGCCGCACGTACTTGCCGTACTGGGGGTGCTTCACCAGCCGCTCGACGACCACCGCGATGGTCTTCTGCATCTTGTTGCTGACGACCGTGCCGGTCAGTGTGCGGAGCGACGCCGCGCCGTCGGCGGCTGCTACCGGGGCGGCAGCGGCCGCAACAGTCTTCGCCTTGCTGGCGGTCTTGGCCTTCGTCGTGGTTGTCGGACTCATGCTGCGCCTTCCGTCTTCTTCTGGCCGGCCGCCGTCTTCTGCCGGGACTGCTCGCTGAGCAGTGTCTTTATCCGTGCAATGCTCTTGCGAACCTTGTCGAATTGGTCCGGACGGCTCAGCTGACCCGTGGCCCGCTGCATCCGGAGATTGAACTGTTCCTTGCGGAGACCGAGGAGCTCTTCAGCCAGCTCGGACTCGGACTTCTTTCGCAGGTCGTTAATTTTCATCGGCCTGTTACCTAAAATCAGATGGCGTGACGGCTCACGAACGTGGTGCCGACGGGCAGCTTGGAAGCCGCCAGGCGGAACGCTTCGCGCGCGATCGCTTCAGTGACACCCTCCATCTCGTAGAGGACGGTACCGGGCTGCACGAGAGCCACGTAGAACTCGACGTTGCCCTTGCCGCTGCCCTGCCGGACTTCGAGCGGCTTGGCGGTGACGGGCTTGTCGGGAAAGATCCGGATCCAGACCTTGCCACCGCGCTTCACGTAGCGGGTCATCGCGCGACGCGCCGCCTCGATCTGGCGCGCCGTCAGACGGCAGCGGTCGGTCGCCTTAAGGCCGTACTCGCCGAAGGCCACGGTGTTGCCGCGCTGCGCAAGGCCGCGGTTACGGCCCTTGAACTGCTTGCGGAACTTGGTTCGCTTGGGTTGCATCATGGGATCGATTCCTTAGCGGGCGGCCGGCGCTGCAACTTCTTCCGCCGGTGCCTCCTGCTGATCGAATACCTCGCCCCGGAAGATCCACACCTTCACGCCAATGACACCGTAGGTGGTCTGCGCTTCGGACAAGGCATAGTCCATGTCGGCCCGGAACGTGTGCAGGGGCACGCGTCCCTCGCGGTACCATTCGGTCCTCGCGATTTCGCCGCCATTCAACCGGCCGGCGACCTGGACCTTGATGCCCTGGGCACCGAGCCGCATGGTGTTGGTGACGGAGCGCTTCATGGCGCGTCGGAACATCACGCGCCGCTCCAGCTGCTGGGCAATGCCGTCGGCCACCAGCTGGGCGTCCAGCTCCGGCTTCCGTATTTCGGCAATATTGATGCGCACATCGTTCAGGCTCATCTTCAGGAGCTTCGCGACCTGGCTGCGCAGGCTCTCGATGTCCTCGCCCTTCTTGCCGATGACGACACCCGGCCGCGCCGTGTGGATGGTGATGTGGGCCTTCCGTGCGGGACGCTCGATCTGGATCTTGCCGACGGACGCCTCCTTGAGCTTCTTCTTGAGGAACTCACGGACACGGAAATCCGCATCAATGTACTTCGGGAACGTGCGGGAGTCGGCATACCACTTGGAAGCCCAGTCCCGCGTGATACCGAGCCGGATGCCGATCGGATTGACCTTCTGACCCATGGTTACTCGTCCGAAACTTGAATGGTGATGTGGCTGCTGCGCTTCTGCCGGGGCGACGCGCGGCCCTTGGCCGAGGCCTTGAACCGGCGGAGGCGCGGCGCCTCGTTGACAAAGACCGTCGCTACCTTGAGTTCGTCGATATCGGCAGCGTTGTTGTGCTCGGCGTTGGCAATGGCAGAGTCCAGCACCTTCTTGAGCAAACCAGCGCCCTTCTTGGGCATCAGGTCGAGAATCTGCTTGGCGTTCGCAACCGACTTGCCGCGGATGGCATCGGCAACCAGCCGGCACTTCTGCGACGAGATCCGGGCGTACTTCAATGTAGCGGAAACCTGCATCGTCCGATCCTTATCCCGCCGCCGCTTCGGCGGTCTTGGTCTTCTTGTCGCCCGAATGGCCCTTGAACGTCCGGGTGACTGCGAACTCGCCGAGCTTGTGGCCAACCATATTTTCGGTGATCAGCACGGGGATGTGGTCCCGGCCGTTGTGGATGGCGATGGTGAGGCCGACCATCTCGGGGAGGATCATCGAGCGCCGCGACCAGGTCTTGATGGGCCGGCGATTGTTGGTGCCCACCGCCTGCCGGACCTTATTGGCCAGGTGCAGATCGACGAACGGTCCCTTTTTGATTGAACGCGCCACGTTTCAGATTCCTTGGTCGGTTACTTCTTGTCGCGCCGGCGCACGATCATGGTCGCCGTCCGCTTGTTGCGGCGGGTCTTGTAGCCCTTGGTCTTGATACCCCACGGCGTCACCGGATGCCGGCCGCCGGACGTCTTGCCCTCACCGCCGCCGTGCGGGTGGTCAACCGGGTTCATGGCAACGCCGCGAACAGTCGGGCGGATGCCGCGCCAACGCTTTGCGCCTGCCTTGCCGAACTTGCGGAGGTTGTGCTCCTCCCGGCCGACTTCACCGACCGTTGCACGGCACTCCACGTGCACCTTGCGCATCTCGCCAGAACGAAGGCGAACCGTGGCGTAAGTGCCATCACGGGCAACGATCTGGACGCTGCTGCCGGCGGCGCGGGCGATCTGGGCACCCTTGCCGGGCTTCAGTTCGACAGCGTGGACCAGAGTACCCACCGGGATGTTCCGCAGGGGCAGTGCGTTACCGTTCTTGATCGGCGCGTCACGCCCTGAAACCACCGAGTCGCCTGCGACCAGCCCCTTGGGGGCGATGATGTAGCGGCGCTCGCCGTCGGCGTAGAGCAACAGCGCGAGATGGGCGCTGCGGTTCGGATCGTATTCGATGCGCTCGACCTTGGCGGCGATGCCGTCCTTGTCGCGGCGGAAGTCGATGATCCGATACAGGCGCTTGTGACCACCGCCCTTGTGGCGCGTGGTTACCCGGCCGTAGTTGTTGCGACCGGTGCTGCGCTCGAGGCGCGTGACCAGGGGAGAGTGCGGCTCGCCCTTGTGCAGGTTCGGCGTCGTGACCTTGACGACGAAGCGCCTGCCCGGTGATGTCGGTCTGGTTTGCTGAAGTGCCATGAGTGATCTCGGGGATAATCCGGCGAATTATTCGGCGCCGAGGAAGTCGATGTCCTGGCCCTCGGCCAGGGTCACGTAGGCCTTTTTCCAGTCCTGCCGACGGCCCGGGCTGCGGCCGAAACGCTTGGCCTTGCCCATGCAGTTGACGACCTGGACCGCAGTGACCTGCACGTCGAACATCAGCTCGACGGCACGCTTGACGTCGGATTTATCGGCGTCGCGGCGAACCTTGAAGACGAACTGCTTGAGTCGCTCCGCAATCCGGCTGCTCTTCTCCGAGAGATGCGGCCCGACCAGGATCGACATCAGCTTCTCGTTGCTCAGTTTGGCGGCCACGGACGTCCCGGCGCCGGGCTTGCCGGTTGCGCCGCCCTTCGCTTTCGCGGCGGTCTTCCTGGGCGCCCTGGCGGGCTTCACGGCCGCAGACTTGGTGGTAGCTGCTTTCGCATTCATGACAGACGCTCCGCCACAGCCTTCAGGGCTCCCGACGTAGCCAGAACCTTGCCGAAGCGTACGAGCGCCACGGGGTTCAGCTCCCGGACATCGACCACTTCCACGGACGGCAGGTTGCGCGCGGATAGGCGCAGGTTGTCCTGGCCCTCCTCGACGAGGATCAGCACCTGATCGAGATTGAAACCCTGCAGGTACTTCACCAGATCCTTGGTCTTCGGCTTCGGCATGTCGATGGCGTCTACGACGACCAGGCGATCCTGGCGAATCGAGCTCAGAGAGGACGGACCGCATCGCAGCCTGGTACATCTTGCGGTTGACCTTCTGCGTGTAGTCCCGTGGCCGGGCGGCAAAGGCGCGGCCACCGCCAACCCAGATGGGGCCGCGGGTCGTGCCGGCGCGCGCACGACCGCTACCCTTCTGATTGAAGGGCTTCCGGCCGCCACCACGCACTTCGGCGCGCGTCTTCTGGGCCTTGGTACCGGCGCGACCACCCGCCATGTAGGCGGTGACGACCTGGTGAATCAGGGCCTCATTGAACTTGGCGCCGAAAGCGTCATCGGACACCTCGAGGCTACCACCACCCTGGATTGCAAGCTTCATGGGAGCCTCAGCCCTTCCTCTTTCTACGAACCTTCGCCGCAGGCTTGATGACGACATGGGAGCCCGCATGCCCCGGCACGGCGCCCTGGATGAGAAGCAGGTTGCGGTCCTTGTCGACCCGCACGACCGCCAGGTTGAGCGTGGTGCGGGCAACGTTGCCCATGTGGCCGGACATCCGCTTGCCCTTGAACACGCGCCCAGGCGTCTGGCGCTGACCGATGGAACCCGGAGCCCGGTGTGAGACCGAGTTGCCGTGGGTGGCATCCTGGCTCTGGAAATTGTGGCGCTTGATAGTGCCCGCGTAGCCCTTGCCGATCGTCGTGCCCCGGACGTCCACCAACTGGCCAGCCGTGAAGGCCTCGACCGTGATCTCGGAGCCGGCTGGATGGGCAATCGCCTCCTCGGCGTTGACCCGGAACTCCCAGAGACCCTCGCCAGGCTCGGCACCAACCTTGGCGTACTGCCCGGCCAGTGGCTTGTTGATGCGGGAGGCCTTGACGCTCCCCGTGGTGACCTGCACCGCGGAATAGCCGTCAGAGTCGGCACTCTTGATCCGCGTGACACGGTTCGGGAACGCCTCGATGACCGTTACGGGCACCGACGCCCCGTCTTCCGTGAAGACTCGCGTCATGCCGCGCTTTCGTCCTACTAGCCCGATAGCCATGCCTGCTTCCTGGTCGGTATTCCTGCTTGCCGCAAGCCGCGCAACCCACTCGCGCACCTGCTGCTGCCTATGAATCCTGCGCGGACACGGCCAGCCCCAGACACTGGGGAAGCCTGATTCCGTCGGAGACCCCCGAACCCCTTTACCTTTCGAAGTTCTTTCGAAGGGCCGTGCAGCTGGCCGGGACGTCAAATCGGCCGGCAGGCCCTACGGCGGGTTCGCTTCTTTTGCGCTCTGCGTCGTTGCATTACGCCCAATGCAGTGCAAAGGGCGCGCAGGACACTCTGCGGAGCCGGTTAGTATAACAGCCTCGCGGCTGAGTTCAATTTGCCTAATTGAGCTTGATCTGGACGTCCACGCCGGCCGGCAACTCCAGCTTCATCAGGGCATCCACCGTCTTGTCGGTCGGTTCCACGATATCCATCAATCGCTTATGGGTTCGGATCTCGTACTGGTCCCGGGCGTCCTTGTCCACGTGGGGGGAGGTCAGGACGGTAAAGCGTTCTATCTTGCTCGGCAGGGGGACCGGGCCCCGAACCTGAGCGCCAGTGCGCTTGGCGGTGTCCACGATCTCCTTCGCCGAGTTGTCGATCAGGCGATGATCGAACGCCTTCAGGCGGATGCGGATATTTTGACTCTTGGCCATGGCTATGTCCTTGAACTAATTGAGAAAGTTTGTATCGCGGCTGAAGCCGCTCCTACACGTCCTACTTGATGATCTTGGCCACGACGCCGGCGCCGACGGTCTTGCCGCCCTCGCGGATGGCGAAGCGCAGGCCCTCTTCCATGGCGATCGGGTTGATCAGCGTCACCACCATCTTGACGTTGTCCCCCGGCATCACCATCTCCACGCCCTCCGGCAGCTCGCAGGCCCCCGTCACGTCCGTGGTCCGGAAGTAAAACTGCGGCCGGTAACCCTTGAAGAACGGCGTGTGACGGCCGCCCTCCTCCTTGGTCAACACGTAAATCTCCGCCTCGAAGGTCGTGTGCGGATTGATCGAACCCGGCTTGGCCAGCACCTGGCCACGCTCCACGTCCTCGCGCTTCGTGCCCCGCAGCAGCACGCCCACGTTGTCGCCGGCCTGGCCGTCGTCCAGCAGCTTGCGGAACATCTCCACGCCCGTGCAGATCGTCTTCGTCGTGTCCTTGATGCCGACGATCTCCACTTCCTCGCCAACCTTGATCCGGCCCCGCTCGATGCGGCCCGTCACCACCGTGCCCCGGCCCGAGATCGAGAACACGTCCTCGATCGGCATCAGGAACGCGCCGTCCACCGCCCGCTCCGGCACCGGAATAAAGCTGTCCATCGCCGCCACCAGCTTCTCGACGCTCGGCGTGCCCATCTCACTGGTATCGCCCTCCCAGGCCTTCAGCGCCGAACCGATGATGATCGGCGTCTTGTCGCCCGGAAACTGATAGGCCGTGAGCAGCTCGCGCACCTCCAGCTCCACCAGCTCCAGCAGCTCCGCGTCGTCCACCATGTCCGCCTTGTTCAGGTAGACCACGATGTGCGGCACGCCCACCTGGCGCGCCAGCAGGATGTGCTCCCGCGTCTGCGGCATCGGGCCGTCCGCCGCCGACACCACCAGGATCGCGCCGTCCATCTGCGCCGCGCCCGTGATCATGTTCTTCACGTAGTCCGCGTGTCCCGGGCAGTCCACGTGCGCGTAGTGCCGCGCCGTGCTCTCGTACTCCACGTGCGCCGTCGCAATCGTGATGCCCCGCGCCTTCTCTTCCGGCGCCTTGTCAATCTGGTCGTACGCCGACACCTCACCGCCAAACTTCGCCGCCATCACCTTGGTCAGCGCCGCCGTCAGCGTCGTCTTCCCATGGTCCACGTGACCGATCGTCCCCACGTTCACGTGCGGCTTCTTGCGCTCAAATTTGGCCTTGGACATAACCGGATTCTCTCTTTTGTTGGGCTATGGGTTGGATTGTTCTCAGTGTTTCCGGCCAATTGCCGGTTGTGCATTCGGCGGAACCTCAGCGTACCTGGCGAACGCCATCGAATGGCTCGCCCTGCCCTGGCTCAGCGACCGTAGGCTGGTTGCATAGCCGAACATTCCGGCCAGCGGGACTTCGGCGCGAATGATCTTCCCTGCAGCCGATTCGTCGACACCACGAACGACACCACGACGACGACTCAGGTCGCCATTGATGTCGCCCATGAACTGGTCCGGCGTCGCCACTTCGACCCTCATCAGGGGCTCGAGAAGCACGGATCCAGCCTTGGCACAACCTTCGCTGAAAGCCATGGCACTGGCGATCCGGAAGGCGCCATCACTTGAGTCCACTTGGTGATACGAACCATCAATGAGCGTTGCCTTGATATCCACCAGCGGGAAACCGGTGGCGCCTCCGCTGCCCAGCTGCTCACGAATGCCTTCCTCGGTGGCATGCACGTAAGCGCCGGGGATTTCGCTAGCGCCCATGGCATTGTGGAACTGGAAGCCGGCACCGGTGGGCAGGGGCTCGATGCGCAGCAAAACATGCCCGTACTGGCCGCGACCGCCGGATTGACGGATGAACCGCCCTTCCTGCTCAACTGCGTGGCGGATCGTTTCACGATACGCCACGCGGGGGCGGCCAATACGTGGTTTCCACGCCGAACTCGCGCCGCAAACGGTCGACAACGATTTCCAGGTGCAGCTCACCCATGCCGGAGATGATGACCTGCCCGGAATCCGGGTCGGAAGTCACGCGCAATGAGGGATCTTCCTCTGCAAGCTTCCGCAGCGCGGGGCCGAGATTCTTCTGATCAGCATCGGTGCGGGGCTCGAGGACCACGGATATGACCGGCTCCGGGAACTCCATCTTCTCGAGCGTAATGATCGCCCGCTCGTCCACCAGTGTGTCACCGGTGGTGACTTCCTGCAGGCCGACGGCGGCGGCTATGTCGCCGGCCCGCACTTCACTAATCTCTTCGCGGTCGTTGGCATGCATCTGCAGCAACAGGCCAACGCGCTCGCTCCTGGCCTTCACGGGATTGAATACCGTGTCACCGGAATGCAGAACACCGGAATAGACGCGGAAAAACGTGAGATTGCCCGCGATTGGATCTGCTGCAATCTTGAAGGCGAGTGCCGCGAATGGCTCGTCGTCGCTGGCCAGGCGCTGGCCCGGCTGGCTACTTTCGAGAATCCCCACGACTGGCGGCTTGTCGGCTGGCGAGGGCAGGTACTCGATGACCGCATCGAGTACCGCCTGGACACCCTTGTTGCGGAAGGCCGAGCCGCAGGTCACCAGCACGACCTCACCCTTCAGCGTGCGGACACGGAGGCCCTTCTTGATCTCGGCAATGCCCAGCTCGCCCGTTTCCAGGTAGCTGGCGAGCAACTCCTCGCTACCTTCCGCCGCTTCGGCGACCATTCGATCGCGGTGTTCGCGGGCCGTCTCCAGGAGTTCGGCCGGAATGTCGTGCAATTCGAACCGCATTCCCAGGGTTGATTCGTCCCAGTAGATGGCCTGCATGCGCACGAGATCGACCACACCCCGGAAGCGGTCTTCCGCGCCAATCGGGATCTGGATCGGCACCGGGTTGGCGCCAAGCCGGGCCCGGATCTGCTGCACGACGCGGAAAAAGTCAGCACCTGGGCGATCCATCTTGTTGATGAACGCGATGCGGGGCACACCGTACTTGTCGGCCTGCCGCCAGACGGTTTCGGACTGGGACTCGACGCCACCCACGGCGCAAAAGAGGCTTACACCCCCATCGAGCACGCGCAGCGAGCGTTCGACCTCGATGGTGAAGTCCACGTGCCCCGGAGTATCAATGATGTTGATGCGATGTTCTGGGAACTGCTTGTCCATGCCGGACCAGAAGCAGGTCGTGGCAGCCGAGGTGATCGTGATCCCCCGCTCCTGCTCCTGCTCCATCCAGTCCATGACGGCGGCACCGTCATGGACCTCACCCATCGTGTGGGAGACCCCGGTATAGAACAGGACCCGCTCGGTTGTCGTGGTTTTTCCGGCGTCGATGTGGGCGGAGATACCGATATTACGGTAGTGCTCGATGGGAGTCGTACGCGGCACGGTACTTCTCTGACAATCAGACATCAGTCAGGACTGATCATCAGGAAGCCGGCACTACCAGCGGTAGTGCGAAAATGCGCGATTGGCTTCCGCCATGCGATGGGTGTCTTCGCGCTTTTTGACGGCAGCTCCACGGTTGTCCACGGCATCCATGATCTCGTGGGCGAGCCGATGGGCCATTGACTTCTCTGTGCGGCCACGTGCCGCTTCGATGACCCAGCGCATCGCCAGCGTCTGGCGCCGCAGGGGACGGACTTCGACGGGCACCTGATAGGTAGCGCCACCAACGCGCCTCGACTTGACCTCGACCATCGGCTTGACGTTCTCGAGAGCACGACCAAAGAGCTCGACAGCCTTGCCTTCGTCCTGGCCGCTGCGCTCGACGATCCGCTCGAGGGCACCGTAGATGATCCCCTCGGCCACGGACTTCTTGCCCGAGCGCATGATCATGTTGGTGAACTTGGCGAGCAGGTCGCTGTTGTGCTTGGGGTCGGGAAGGATGACCCGCTTCGGCGCCGATGTACGTCTGGACATTCTGGGAACTCCGTCCTAGCTCTTCGACTAACTCTTGGGGCGCTTGGCGCCGTACTTGGAACGACCCTGGCGCCGCTCGGACACGCCGGCGCAATCCAGGGTGCCGCGCACCGTGTGGTAGCGCACGCCCGGCAGGTCCTTGACCCGGCCGCCGCGGATCATCACCACGGAGTGCTCCTGAAGGTTGTGGCCTTCGCCGCCAATGTAGCTGGTGACCTCGAACCCGTTGGTCAAGCGCACGCGAGCCACCTTCCGGAGCGCGGAGTTTGGCTTCTTCGGCGTGGTCGTGTAGACGCGCGTGCAAACGCCTCGCTTCTGCGGGCTGCCATTCAGCGCCGGGACCTTGCTCTTGTAGGTCGGCGCGCTGCGCGGCTTGCGCACCAATTGATTCACTGTAGCCATATCGACTTGCTGCTCACGTTGCTGTTCAGATTACTGTTGGGACTGCGGACCTCATCAGCAGGACCGCCGCATCTAGTTCGGTACTTGTTTAGGAGTCGCCGTGCATGGGGCCAGCAGCGACCCTCCCGTCTGTGCGGGACCGCGGAGTTTATTGGCCCCCCGGAAAGGGTGTCAAGCAAGGGAACCGGGGCGCCGGGTGGCACCGGGCTCCGGACACCACCCCTCGACCGGCTCCGGGGCCTACCCCGGGTCGGCTCCGAAGGGCGGCTTGGGGGCCGGCCACCTTCACGGCTACGGGAAGCTGTGCACTGCGGGAAGCGAGGCAGACCCGGGCTCCCAGCCGGGCCCACCCGAGAAAACGGCCCAGGGGGGGCGTCACTCGCCCCCCTCGCCAGCCGCTTCTTCGTTCATGGCCGCGTCGCCACCCCGGCCCTCCGTGGGCTCATCGTCCTCCGCGCCCGAAGTAGCCTCCGCAGACCGGGACTCATCCAGGCCCTGCAGTTCCATGCGCAGTTCCTGCTCCCGGGTGCGCCGCTGCTCGGCGTGGTACCGGTAGCCGGTACCGGCCGGAATAAGCCGCCCGACGATGACGTTTTCCTTCAGGCCGCGCAGGTCGTCCCGGAGGCCCTTCACAGCGGCCTCGGTCAGCACGCGGGTGGTTTCCTGGAAGGAAGCCGCCGAGATGAACGACTCGGTCGCCAGGGATGCCTTGGTGATGCCGAGCAGCAACGGCTCGACCTGGGCTCCCTGCTTGTTCTGGACCCGGGCAGTCTCGTTCAGGTCGATCACCCGTGATCGCTCCAGCTGCTCGCCGGGCAGCAAGCCCGTATCGCCCGGCTGGACGGCCTCCACCTTCCGGAGCATCTGCCGGATGATGGTCTCGATGTGCTTGTCGTTGATCTTCACGCCCTGGAGCCGGTAGACGTCCTGGATCTCGCGCACCAGGTAGTCCGCCAGGCGCTCCACGCCCTGCAGTCGCAGGATGTCGTGGGGGTTGGGCTCGCCGTCGGCAATCATCTCGCCACGGGCTACCTGCTCGCCCTCGAAGACGCTCAGGTGCCGCCACTTCGGTATCAGTTCCTCGTACTTCTCGCCCCGCTCGTCGGTAATGATCAGGCGCCGCTTGCCCTTGGTCTCCTTGCCGAAGCTCACGGTGCCGCTGTACTCGGCCAGGATGGCCGGATCCTTGGGCTTGCGGGCTTCGAACAGATCTGCCACCCGGGGCAGACCGCCCGTGATGTCGCGGGTCTTCGATGACTCCTCCGGGATACGCGCAATGACGTCGCCGACGGATACCCTCGCGCCATCAGCCATGTTGACCAGTGCGCCCACGGGGAGCGCGTAGATGGCCGGAATGTCCGTATTGGCGAAGCAGATCTCCTGGCCCTTTGTATTCAACAACTTAGCAGTCGGACGGAGATCCCGGCCGCTCATACCGCGCTGCTTGGGGTCCATGATCTCGTAGCTGGACAGGCCGGTGACTTCATCGACCTTGAGCTCAACGGAGACGCCTTCGACGAAGTCCTGGAACTTCAGGAGCCCGCCCACTTCCGTCACCACGGGGTGGGTGTGGGGATCCCAGGTGGCCACGATCTGGCCCCCGTCAACCTTGACGCCATCATCGATGTTGATGACCGCACCGTAGGGGATCCGGTAGCGCTCGCGCTCACGTCCCTGATCGTCCATGACGCCGATTTCACCGGAACGACTGACGGCCACGAGGTAACCTTTCTCGTGACGCACAGTCTTTACATTGTGCAGCCGGACGGTGCCAGGACGCTTCACTTCCACACTACTTGCTGCAGCGTTTCTCGAAGCCGCGCCGCCGATGTGGAACGTGCGCATGGTGAGCTGCGTGCCGGGCTCGCCGATGGACTGGGCGGCGATGACGCCCACCGCCTCGCCAATGTTTACCCGCGTGCCGCGCGCCAGGTCACGTCCGTAGCAGAGTGCGCAGACCCCATAGCGGGTTTCGCAGGTGATCGGGGAGCGAACCTTGACCTGGTCGACGCCGTACTCCTCCAGCTTCCGTACCTTGCGCTCGTCCAGCAGCACGCCGGCATCGAGGATTACCTCCTCGGTGCCGGGCCGACAAACACTATCAGCCAGGACACGGCCGAGAACCCGCTCGCGCAGAGGCTCGACGATGTCACCGCCCTCAACGAGGGGGGTCATGAAGAGACCGTTGACGGTGCCACAATCCTCGGACGACACGACCAGATCCTGGGCCACATCGACCAGCCGGCGGGTGAGGTAGCCGGAGTTGGCGGTCTTCAAGGCGGTGTCAGCGAGGCCCTTGCGGGCGCCGTGTGTCGAGATGAAGTACTGCAGAACGTCGAGGCCTTCGCGGAAGTTGGCCGTGATCGGCGTCTCGATGATCGAGCCGTCCGGCTTGGCCATGAGGCCGCGCATGCCGGCGAGCTGCCGGATCTGGGCAGCGGAACCGCGGGCGCCCGAGTCGGCCATCATGAAGATGGAGTTGAAGGAGGCCTGCTTGACGGTCTCGCCCGTCGAGTTGACGGTCGTCTCCGAGCCCAGCTTCTCCATCATCGCCTTGGCGACGAGGTCGTTGGTGCGCGACCAGATGTCCACGACCTTGTTGTAGCGCTCGCCGTTGGTCACGAGGCCGCTCGCAAACTGGTCCTGGATCTCCTTCACCTCTTCCTCGGCAGCCTCCAGGATCTTTACCTTTTCCTGGGGCACCACCATGTCGTCGACACCAATCGAGATGCCGGCGCGGGTGGCGTAGGCGAAGCCCGTGTACATCAACTGGTCGGCGAAGACGACCGTCTTCTTCAGGCCGACCTGCCGGTAGCACGCATTGATGCAGCCGGAAATGGACTTCTTGTCCATGTTCCGGTTGACCATGGAGAAGTCCATACCTTCCGGCAGGATCTCGGAAAGCAGGGCGCGGCCAACAGTGGTCTCCACCAGCTTGATCGCGCTGGTAATGTTGCCAGCGTCATCCACGTTGGTGTGCCGGATACGCGCCTTGACCTTCGCGTGCAGGTCGACCGTGCGGCTCTCATAGGCACGGTGCACTTCGCTCACGTCCGCGAAGATCATGCCCTCGCCCCGCGCGTTGATGCGCTCGCGGGTCATGTAGTAGAGACCGAGCACAACGTCCTGTGACGGCACGATAATCGGCTCGCCATTGGCAGGCGAGAGGATGTTGTTGGTGGACATCATCAGGGCGCGGGCTTCCAGCTGCGCCTCGAGTGACAATGGCACGTGGACGGCCATCTGGTCGCCGTCGAAGTCGGCATTGAAAGCCGTGCAGACCAGCGGATGCAGCTGGATGGCCTTGCCCTCGATGAGCACGGGCTCAAAGGCCTGGATGCCAAGGCGATGCAGGGTGGGCGCGCGGTTCAGGAGCACCGGGTGCTCGCGGATGACTTCCTCGAGGATGTCCCACACCTCCGGGCCCTCACGCTCGACCAGGCGCTTGGCGGCCTTGATCGTCGAGGCTTCGCCACGGATCTGGAGCTTCGAGAAGATGAATGGCTTGAAGAGTTCGAGTGCCATCTTCTTCGGCAGGCCGCACTGGTGCAGCTTCAGCGTCGGGCCGACCACGATGACGGACCGGCCGGAGTAGTCGACGCGCTTGCCGAGCAGGTTCTGGCGGAACCGGCCCTGCTTGCCCTTGATCATGTCCGCAAGGGACTTCAGGGGACGGCGATTCGTACCCGTGATGGCCCGGCCGCGCCGGCCGTTGTCCAGCAGGGCATCCACCGCTTCCTGCAGCATGCGCTTCTCGTTCCGGACGATGATGTCCGGAGCGTTCAGTTCAAGGAGGCGACGGAGCCGGTTATTGCGGTTAATGACACGCCGATACAGGTCGTTCAGGTCGGACGTGGCAAAGCGGCCCCCGTCCAGCGGCACCAGCGGACGCAGGTCGGGCGGCAACACCGGCAACACGGTCATGACCATCCACTCGGGATGGTTGCCAGACTCCAGGAAGGCCTCGACGAGCTTCAGGCGCTTGGACAGGCGCTTGATCTTCGTGTCGGAACTGGTGCCGGCGATGTCCTCACGGATCTGGACCACCTCCCGCGAGAGGTCGATGGTGCGGAGCATCTGGTGGACAGCCTCGGCGCCCATGCGGGCATCGAATTCATCACCGTGCTGCTCGACAGCCTCCAGGTACTGCTCGTCGGTCAGCAACTGGCCGCGCTCAAGAGGCGTCATGCCCGGATCGATGACCACGAAGGCCTCGAAGTACAGGACGCGCTCGATCTCCCTCAGCGTCATGTCGAGCATGAGGCCGATCCGGGACGGAAGTGACTTCAGGAACCAGATGTGAGCGACCGGGCTGGCCAGCTCGATGTGACCCATGCGCTCGCGGCGCACCTTGGCCTGGGTGACTTCCACGCCGCACTTCTCGCACACGACGCCGCGGTGCTTCAGGCGCTTGTACTTGCCGCACAGGCACTCGTAGTCCTTGATGGGCCCGAAGATCTTCGCGCAGAACAAGCCATCGCGTTCGGGCTTGAAGGTGCGGTAGTTGATCGTCTCGGGCTTCTTGACCTCGCCAAAGGACCAGGAGCGGATCATGTCGGGCGACGCCAGCGCGATGCGGATTGCGTCGAAGTCCTCGACCGTCTGCTGCTGCTTGAAAAGCTTCAGTAGGTCTCTCATTTGTCACCACCTGCCATTGTTCGGTCTGCGCGGTTGTAGCCGCCTGCGTTCCGGGCTGCCCGGCGTCCCTTGCGGGAGCGCCGGGCGCTACGAGTTCAGTCCTTCTCGAGCTCGATATTGATTGCGAGTGAACGGATTTCCTTAACCAGCACGTTGAAGGATTCCGGCATGCCCGCAGTCATCTCGTGCGTTCCGTCCACGATGTTCTTGTACATCTTGGTCCGGCCCTGCACGTCGTCGGACTTGACCGTCAGCATCTCCTGCAGCGTGTAGGAAGCGCCGTAGGCCTCGAGAGCCCACACCTCCATCTCGCCGAAGCGCTGGCCGCCAAACTGGGCCTTGCCGCCCAGAGGCTGCTGGGTAACAAGGCTGTAGGGGCCCGTCGACCGCGCATGCATCTTGTCGTCGACCAGGTGATTGAGCTTCAGCATGTACATGTAGCCAACCGTCGTCGGGCGGTCGAAGCCCTCACCGGTGCGGCCGTCGTAGAGCTGCGCCTGGCCCGTAAGGGGCACACCGGCAAGCGCCAGCAGCTGCTTGATCTCCTGCTCGCTCGCGCCATCGAACACCGGTGTAGCCATCGGCACGCCGTGCCGGAGGTTGCCCGCCAATTCCTCGATCTCGGCGTCGTTCAGGTCGGTCAGCTTGACCTTCTGCCCGCCAGTCTTGTTGTAGATCTCGTCGAGGAACTTGCGCTTGTCGCCAGTCGATGCATTCGCGTCGATCATCGCGCCGATCTTCAGGCCCAGGCCCTTGGCGGCCCACCCGAGGTGGGTCTCAAGAACCTGCCCGATGTTCATCCGGGAAGGCACGCCGAGTGGGTTAAGAACGATGTCGACGGGCGTGCCGTCAGCCAGGTAGGGCATGTCTTCGACCGGGACGATCGTCGAGATGACGCCCTTGTTGCCGTGACGGCCGGCCATCTTGTCGCCCGGCTGGATGCGGCGCTTCACCGCCAGGTACACCTTGACCATCTTGAGTACGCCAGGGGCCAGATCGTCGCCAGCAGTAATCTTCTTGCGCTTCTCCTCGAAGCGGCGGTCGAACTCCTGCCGCTGCTGGCGCAGCCGTTCGGCGGCCTGCTCCAGCTGTGTATTGGCCTCGTCGTTGGTCAGCCGGATCTCGAACCACTGCTCGCGGGGCAGGTCGGTCAGGTAGGACTGACTGACGCGGCCGCCCGACTTCAGGGCGCCGGGACCACCTTCGGCCTGCTTGCCGACGATCATCCGCTCAACACGCTGGAAGATGTCCTTTTCCAGGATGCGCAGCTGATCGTCGAAGTCCTTGCGAACGCTTTCGAGCTCGGCGGACTCGATGGCGAGGGCACGGCTGTCCTTGTCAACGCCGTCCCGGGTGAATACGCGCACGTCGATGACCGTGCCGTCCATGCCGGGCGGCACACGCAGGCCCGTGTCCTTAACGTCGGAGGCCTTCTCGCCGAAGATGGCGCGGAGCAACTTCTCTTCCGGGGTCAGCTGGGTCTCGCCCTTCGGCGTGACCTTGCCCACCAGGATGTCGCCAACCTTGACCTCGGCGCCGATGTAGGCGATGCCGGCCTCGTCGAGCTTGGCCAGTGCGGTCTCACCCACGTTCGGGATGTCAGCGGTGATCTCCTCGGGTCCGAGCTTGGTGTCGCGGGCGACGCACGTGAGCTCCTCGATGTGGATCGTGGTGAAACGGTCTTCCTCCACGAGACGCTCGGAGATCAGGATGGAATCCTCGAAGTTGTAGCCGTTCCAGGGCATGAACGCGACCAGGAGGTTCTGGCCAAGGGCCAGTTCACCGAGGCTGGTAGAGGCGCCATCGGCCAGCACGTCCCGCTTCGAGATGACGTTGCCTGCCTTCACCAGCGGCCGCTGGTTAATACAGGTGTTCTGGTTGGAACGCGTGTACTTCGTCAGGTTGTAGATGTCGACGCCGGGCTCCCCGGCGATCGTTTCGTCGTCGTTGACGCGGACCACGATGCGCGACGCATCCACGAAATCAACGGTTCCACCGCGACGCGCGACGACCGTCACACCCGAGTCGATGGCTACGGCCCGCTCCATGCCGGTGCCGACCAGCGGCACGTCGGAACGGAGCGTGGGTACCGCCTGGCGCTGCATGTTCGCGCCCATGAGTGCGCGGTTGGCATCGTCGTGCTCAAGGAACGGGATCAGCGAGGCTGCGACCGATACGGTCTGCTTCGGTGACACGTCCATGAAGTCGATGCGCTCGCGGGGCAGCAAGGTGAACTCATTCTGGTGCCGCACCGACACGAGCTCCTCGACGAACATGCCCTTCACGTCGAGCTGCGCATTGGCTTGCGCGATGACGTGCTGCCCCTCCTCGATGGCGGAGAGATACTCGACGTCATCCGTTACCTTGCCGTTCTTGACCTTGCGGTACGGTGTCTCGAGGAAGCCGTACTCGTTCGTCCGGGCATAGACGGACAGCGAGTTGATCAGGCCGATGTTCGGCCCTTCCGGCGTCTCGATGGGACAGACCCGGCCGTAGTGGGTCGGGTGCACGTCGCGCACCTCGAACCCAGCCCGCTCACGGGTCAGGCCGCCCGGCCCAAGGGCTGAGACGCGACGCTTGTGGGTGACCTCCGAGAGCGGATTATTCTGGTCCATGAACTGGGAGAGCTGGCTCGAGCCGAAGAACTCCTTCACTGCCGCCGCCACGGGCTTGGCGTTGATCAGTTCCTGGGGCATCAGGCCCTCGGAGTCCGCAATCGTCAGCCGCTCCTTCACGGCGCGCTCGACACGCACCAGGCCCACCCGGAACGCGTTCTCGGCCATCTCACCGACACTGCGCACACGCCGGTTGCCCAGGTGATCGATGTCGTCAACCTGGCCGCGGCCGTTGCGGATCTCCATGAGGGTGCGGAGGGCGTCGATGATGTCTTCCCTGGTGAGCACACCCGGGCCTGTCGAATCGGTGCGGCCCACGCGCCGGTTGAACTTCATCCGGCCGACGCTGGAGATGTCGTAGCGCTCACCGTTGAAGAACAGGTTGTGAAAGAGATTCTCAGCTGCTTCCTTGGTGGGCGGCTCGCCCGGACGCATCATGCGGTAGATCTCGACGAGCGCGTCGAGGCGCGTGACGGAGGAGTCGATCCGGAGGGTATTGGAGATGTAGGGGCCACGATCCAGGTCGTTCACGTAGAGCGTCCGGATGTGCTTGATGCCCTTCTCGACGAACTGGTCGATCAGTTCGGCGGTCAGTTCATCGTTGGCACGGGCCAGAAGTTCGCCCGAGCTCTTGTCCACCACATCGTGAGCCAGGATCTTGCCCTCGAGGTACTCCTTGGGTACCACCATGGTCTTGGCGCCGGACTCCTCGAGTTCCCGCACGTGGCGGGCGGTGATCCGGCGGCCCTCCTCGACGACGACCTTGCGGCCGATCTTGATGTCGAAGGTGGCGGTGTCGCCGCGGAGTCGCTGCGGAACGAGGCCGAGCTCCACTTCCTTGGCGGACAGGTAGAAATCGTTCTTCTCGAAGAAGAGATCCAGCATTTCCTGGTTCGTCAGGCCCAGGGCACGCAGGATGATCGTGACCGGCAGCTTGCGGCGGCGGTCGATACGGGCAAACACGCTGTCCTTGGGGTCGAACTCGAAGTCGAGCCAGGAGCCGCGGTACGGGATGATGCGCGCCGAGAAGAGCAGCTTGCCGGACGAATGGGTCTTGCCCTTGTCGTGGTCGAAGAACACGCCGGGCGAACGGTGCAGCTGGGACACGATGACCCGCTCGGTACCGTTCACGACGAAGGTCCCGTAGTCGGTCATCAGGGGCATCTCGCCGAGATAGACCTCCTGCTCGCGAACTTCCTTGACGATCTTCTTGGTGGCTGTTGAGCCTTCCTTGTCGTAGATAACCAGCCGGACCTGCACGCGCAGTGGCGCGGCGTAAGTCAGCCCGCGGAGCTGGCACTCCTTGACGTCGAACACCGGCTCGCCGAGCCGGTAGCTGATGAACTCGAGGGCGGCGTTGCCCGAGTAGCTGATGATCGGGAAAACGCTCTTGAATGCGGCATGCAGCCCGACATCCTCGCGACGCTCATCTTTCCGGCTTTCCAGGGCCGTGTCTTCCTGCAGGAATTTCTTGTAGGAATCCAGCTGAATGGAAAGCAGGGGCGGAACCCCGAGGATGCTCGGCCGCTTGCCGAAGTCCTTCCGGATCCGCTTCTTATCGGTAAATGAGAATGTCATGGCGCAGCACCTCTGTCAGGGCACTCAGATCGGGGAATAGACGGCGGCAGCCGGTGCACAATGCACCGGCTGCCGCCGCGAACCCCGGTTTCGCAACACCGCAGGCCGCAAGACCTGCGTGATGGTCAGCATCGGGTAGCAATCGCTCACTTAACCTCAGCAGTGGCGCCGGCTTCTTCGAGCTGCTTCTTGATGGTCGCGGCCTCGTCCTTCGACACCGCTTCCTTCACGACGGACGGCGCACCCTCGACGAGATCCTTGGCCTCCTTGAGGCCCAGGCTCGTGATCGTGCGAATCGCCTTGATGACGCCCACCTTGTTCTCGCCGATGGACTTCAGCGTGACGGTGAACTCGGTCTTTTCCTCAACGGCCGGGGCGGCAGCGCCAGCGCCAGCGGCAGCAACAGCCACCGGCGCAGCAGCGGAAACGCCCCAGGTGTCCTCGAGCATCTTCACGAGCTCGACGATCTCCATGATGGGCTTTGCGCTCAGTTCGTTGAGCAGTTCCTGGTTTGAAAGAGCCATGGTCAGAATCTCCTTAAGTCCTAAACAGTCTGGTTACCCGATATTCGGATGGTTCTTGTGCTTCGTCGGCTCCCGGGAGGCAAACCCCTCAGGAGACCTCCTCTGCCTTGCCGCGGGCAGCCAGGACGCGCGCGATGAGCGCGGCCGGCTCGGCCAGCGTGCGGGCGAGCTTGGTGCCCGGCGCCTGCAGCACACCGAGCAGAATCGCCCGGGCCTGGTCCAGCGTGGGCAGGCTCGCGAGCCGCTCGAGATCAGCTGGTCCGTAGAGGGTGCCGCCAATGGCGACAGCCTTCGTGACCAGCTTGTCGTTGGTCTTGGCGAAATCCTTGACGACCCGGGCAGCTGCGCCCGGATCCTCGCGGGAAAACGCCAGGATGAGCGGCCCCTTGAGGGCCTCCTTGAGGCATGCGAACTCGGTGCCTTCGACGGCTCGTCTGGCGAGGGTGTTCTTGATCACGCGGACGTAGACGCCCTGGCTGCGGGCCTTGGCCCGCAGGTTGGTCACCTGCGCCACTGTCAATCCGCGATACTCGGCCGCAACGGCCGAATGCGCGGTTGCCGCGATCGCACTCACCTCATCGACAAGAGCCTTCTTGTCTTCGAGTCTTAATGCCATCGTTCACTCCTGATGCGAAAGTCACTGTCACCACCACCGGCGCCCCGGGACTGCTCCCGTTCGGCACGCTGGCGGATCCGATGGCGGCCGTCACCAGGCTGTCCTGATTCGGGTAACACCATCTGCGCAGGGCATTAAGGCCCGGGCCAATCCGATCGTCGGGATCGCCCCTGGCCACCTGCGGTCTTCGATGCAACGTCCGTCACGACCGGCTTGCTGGCCGCAGCGGAACCGGCGGGACCCGGTTGCCCGGGTCTCACCTTCAGATAATTCCTAGGTACCGGCCTCAAGGCTGGACTGATCCACCATCACGCCCGGGCCCATCGTTGAAGACACCGTGAGGCGCTTCAGGTACTGGCCCTTGCTGGCTGGCGGCTTGACCTTCTTGATGTCGTTCAGAAGCGCGAGGAGGTTCTCGCGAAGCGCGGCGACGTCGAAATCGGCCTTGCCGATCGGGCAATGCACGATTCCTGCCTTGTCGGCCCGGTACCGGACCTGACCCGCCTTGGCATTCTTCACGGCCGTCTCGACATCCTGGGTAACCGTGCCTACCTTGGGATTCGGCATCAGGCCGCGGGGACCGAGCACACGACCCAGCTGGCCGACGATGCGCATGGCATCGGGAGTGGCGATGACGGTGTCGTAGTTGATTTCCCCGCCCTTCATGCGCTCAGCCAGGTCCTCGAAGCCGACCACGTCGGCGCCGGCAGCCTTCGCCTTTTCCGCGTTCTGGCCCTGGGCGAAGACAGCGACCCGGACGACCTTGCCCGTGCCGTGGGGCAACAGCGCCGAGCCACGCACTACCTGGTCGGACTTCTTGGCATCAATGCCGAGATTCACGGCCACGTCGACTGACTCCCGGAACTTGGCCGTGGCAGTTGCCCTTCACCAGCGCCAGGGCCTCGTCGATCGGATAAGTGGCGACCGGCGAGATCTTGTCCTGCCAGACCTTGACGCGCTTGCTCATGCCGGTCATTTCACGCCCTCCACGTCGAGACCCATGCTGCGGGCACTGCCGGCGATGGTGCGCACGGCGGCATCCAGATCGGCAGCGGTGAGATCGGGCATCTTGGCCTTCGCGATGTCCTCGAGCTGCTGGCGCGACACCTTGCCGACCTTCTTGGTGTTCGGCGTGCCGCTACCCTTCTCCAGCCCCAGGGACTTCTTGAGCAGAATCGACGCGGGCGGCGTCTTGATGACGAAGGTGAAGCTGCGGTCGTTGTAGACCGTAACCACCACGGGCATCACCATACCCGCTTCCATCTTCTGGGTCTGGGCGTTAAAGGCCTTGCAGAACTCCATGATGTTCACGCCGGCCTGACCCAGCGCCGGGCCCACCGGCGGGCTCGGATTCGCCTTGCCGGCCGGAACCTGCAACTTGACGTACTTCTCGACTTTCTTGGCCATCTGACACTTTCCTTGCAGTGGGTCCAAACGCCCCGCGGCTACTTACCGTGAGGCTCCCCGTTAGTCGTGTAGGAGCGCCTTCAGGCGCGATCGGTGGCAGGCTTGCCACCAGTCGCGCCTGAAGGCGCTCCTACATCAGCCCTTCTCGACCTGGCTGAAATCCAGCTCCACCGGTGTGGACCGGCCCAGAATCTGGACCGCCACCCGGAGCTTGTTCTTCTCGTAATTGACCTGCTCGACAACCCCGTTGAAATCGTTGAACGGACCGTCGGTGACTCGCACGACCTCGCCCGGCTCGAAAAGCACCTTCGGCCGCGGCTTGTCGACGCCCTCTTCGACCCGGTGCAGGATGGCATTTGCCTCGTCATCCGTAATCGGTGCCGGCTTGTCGCTGGTGCCGCCGATGAATCCGAGCACCTTCGGCACTTCCTTCACGAGGTGCCAGGTCTCGTCGTCCATCTCCATCTGGACCAGGACATAGCCAGGGAAGAACTTGCGCTCGCTCTTGCGCTTCTGCCCTTCCCTCATCTCGACCACCTCCTCGGTCGGCACGATGACCTTCCCGAACTTGTGCTCCAGGCCATTGCGCTTGACCCGCTCCTCGAGAGAGTGCTTCACCTTATTCTCGAAGTTCGAGTACGCGTGTACGACATACCAGCGGAGTGCCATGCGCTCAGCTCCCCTAGCCGGTGATCAAGCGAGTGATGTAAAGCAAGAGAGCATCCAACAACCAGAAGAAAGCACCCATAATCACAATGAACGCAAAGACAGCGAGCGTTCCCTTGGTCGTCTCCTCACGAGATGGCCAAACCACCTTGCGGATCTCTACGCGGGACCCCTGGATGAACTGCCAGAGGAACTGTCCGAGCTGCGTGCGGTAAACCAGCGCGGCTGCGATTCCCAGGCTCACCAGTATCCCGAGCGCCCGCACGACAACCGGTGTGGCCTCGAAGTAGTAGTACGCCACCAGTGACGCCACCACGACGAGGCCCGCCAGCGCCAGAAGGACAGCATCCATCGGGCCTGCGGAAGTTTCGTTATCTTTCGTCGTTGCCATCGTTACCGGTCGTGTTGGCAGGCCAGGAGGGTCTCGAACCCCCAACCTGCGGTTTTGGAGACCGCCGCTCTGCCAATTGAGCTACTGGCCTGTGCTGCTTCAAAAGTCGCAGTAGGAGCGGCTTCAGCCGCGACCTACCTCGGTCAGCGATTCGCGGCTGAAGCCGCTCCTACACGTCCTACTTGATGATCTTGGCCACGACGCCGGCGCCGACGGTCTTGCCGCCCTCGCGGATGGCGAAGCGCAGGCCCTCTTCCATGGCGATCGGGTTGATCAGCGTCACCACCATCTTGACGTTGTCCCCCGGCATCACCATCTCCACGCCCTCCGGCAGCTCGCAGGCCCCCGTCACGTCCGTGGTCCGGAAGTAAAACTGCGGCCGGTAACCCTTGAAGAACGGCGTGTGACGACCGCCCTCCTCCTTGGTCAGCACGTAAATCTCCGCCTCGAAGGTCGTGTGCGGATTGATCGAACCCGGCTTGGCCAGCACCTGGCCACGCTCCACGTCCTCGCGCTTCGTGCCGCGCAGCAGCACGCCCACGTTGTCGCCGGCCTGGCCGTCGTCCAGCAGCTTGCGGAACATCTCCACGCCCGTGCAGATCGTCTTCGTCGTGTCCTTGATGCCGACGATCTCCACTTCCTCGCCAACCTTGATCCGGCCCCGCTCGATGCGGCCCGTCACCACCGTGCCGCGGCCCGAGATCGAGAACACGTCCTCGATCGGCATCAGGAACGCGCCGTCCACCGCCCGCTCCGGCACCGGAATGAAGCTGTCCATCGCCGCCACCAGCTTCTCGACGCTCGGCGTGCCCATCTCGCTGGTATCGCCTTCCCAGGCCTTCAGCGCCGAACCGATGATGATCGGCGTCTTGTCGCCCGGAAACTCGTAGGTCGACAGCAGCTCGCGCACCTCCAGCTCCACCAGCTCCAGCAGCTCCGCGTCGTCCACCATGTCCGCCTTGTTCAGGTACACCACGATGTACGGCACGCCCACCTGGCGCGCCAGCAGAATGTGCTCCCGCGTCTGCGGCATCGGGCCGTCCGCCGCCGACACCACCAGGATCGCGCCGTCCATCTGCGCCGCGCCCGTGATCATGTTCTTCACGTAGTCCGCGTGTCCCGGGCAGTCCACGTGCGCGTAATGCCGCGCCGTCGCTCTCGTACTCCACGTGCGCCGTCGCAATCGTGATGCCGCGCGCCTTCTCTTCCGGCGCCTTGTCAATCTGGTCGTACGCCGACACCTCACCGCCAAACTTCGCCGCCATCACCTTGGTCAGCGCCGCCGTCAGCGTCGTCTTCCCATGGTCCACGTGACCGATCGTCCCCACGTTCACGTGCGGCTTCTTGCGCTCAAATTTGGCCTTGGACATGTCTTTCTCTCTCTGTTGTGTCAGTGCGGCGCTTGCCGCGATTCACGCTGTCTCTACGCTTAAGCCTTACGCACTCTCTGGAGCCCACAACCGGAATTGAACCGGTGACCTCTTCCTTACCAAGGAAGTGCTCTACCGACTGAGCTATGTGGGCGAAGCCTTCTCTGCAGACCCCGGCTTTCCTACCGCCGCCCCTTCATGCATTCAAGTGCACGCACTGGAGCGGGTGATGGGAATCGAACCCACGTCATCAGCTTGGAAAACTGAGGTTCTACCATTGAACTACACCCGCGGATGCAAACTCCTCGCGAGGACGGCTTGTAGATCTTCTGGAGCTACCCGCTGCCTCCGCCTCGTTCAATGGTGGAGGGGGTAGGATTCGAACCTACGAAGGCGTAAGCCAGCAGATTTACAGTCTGCCCCCGTTGGCCGCTTGGGTACCCCTCCGCTGAGTCGAGCAGAGCATTGTCGAGTGCGCGCGTGGGTGCTGTCAACCGCTGGTGATCATGCCGGAAGAGGGACTTGAACCCCCAACCTACCGCTTACAAAGCGGTTGCTCTGCCATTGAGCTATTCCGGCCCGGATAGTCAGGCTTCCCGCGCCGGAGTCCGGGCGGTCCGTGAAGGGTCATTATAAGGGTTAGTCCGGGGCTCTTGGGACCGGCTCAGCGGCGACCTGCCCCGCCGGGCCCGACCCGGCTGATGCCGCAGCGCCCCCAGCCTCGCCGCAGGGGGCTGGTTCCGCCCTCATGATCCGGTCCCCGGCCAGGCTCAGGTCCACAGGTAGCAAGGTCTGGCCGGCCCTCGGCCGGATGACGAGCCATTGCTCCACGCCGGGGCGATACCGGTCCCTCATGCCCACCTCAAAACCGAGCCCTCGCGCCGCACTGGCGACCCGGTCGGCGCGATTCCGATCACGGAACACGCCGAGGCTGATCATGGGCCTGGGCCCGTCCTGCATCAGCAGGGCATCGGCAATCCCACCGGTCACCAGCCGATCGCGGGCGCTTTCGGCAGCGGGCACCGAGTCGAAGCCCGAAATCTGGACCCAGTGACCGAGCCAGAGCTGGACGTCCCGGGCGATTGGGATGGCATCTATCCCACGATCAGCCAGGCTCCGGGACGCCTGCTGCGCCGCAGTAGAGTCAGGCAGGGGACCCAACCGGAAACAGTTACCGGCCGCGAGGGCCGTCGCCGCGATGTCGGAAGCGGGGACAGAGGCCGCCTGCCCTGCGGCCGACTTCGAATTGGGTGCATTCCCGTCACCGTAGACGGCCAGGCCTTCACTGTCGCCGCCGGGGGCCGCAGTTGACGACGGATCCACCCAGACTTGCCATGCCAGGAGGAGGAGATTCGCGAGGATCAGGCTCAGGAAAAGGTTGCGCATCACTGCCCTGATGTTGAACCCGTCAGTTGGCGACCCGGAAGCACGGCGGGTCCATGGCGAGCCCATCGAGGACCAACTGGGGGCTGTGCACGAGGTGAAAGCCCGGCACCGTGCTGCTGCCGGCCGCACCGGCTATCCGCAGCACCGCTGCTTCCAGCAGAGGCGCGGCGCCGCCCGTGAGGACCAACAGTCCCGGGCCCCGCGCCCGCGACCGCGCCGTCCCGCAGGTGATTCAGGCAGGCTCCGACCAGGCAGGCCGTGGCTTGCAACGCCCCGTCGCGGATCGCCGCTGCGGTATCCCGGCCGAACGTTATGCCCCGTTCCCCGGAACCGGGCATAGCGCTCGGCCGGGGGAGGTTGCTCCCAGACGACAAACGGGCAAGGTCGCCCGTGCTTCCCAGGAGAGCCGATTGCATGAGCGTGATGCCAGGCAGGATCAGACCTCCTTGATGCTCGCCACTGCCGCTCACGACGTCTATCGTCGTCGCAGTTCCGGCGTCTACCACGCACACGGGGGCACGATACCGGGCAAAGGCCGCGCAGATGGCTAACCAGCGGTCCACGCCGAGCTGCGACGGATCAGCATAGCCGTTCCGCACTCCGGCGCCGCACTCCGCCGACCGGGCAAAGACTGGTGCGACGCCAAAGCGCTCCTGGAGGCTCGCCGCCACGCGGACCGCGGCCTCGGCGCCGGCGACGTTGGCCACGCGGATTTCGTCCGGCGCGTAGGCCGCATCAAGCAGGGCGCAGAGATCCTCAGCCTCGTTGTGCCGTGTTTCGCCCCAGGCAACGAATCCCGCAGCGGTCCCGAAGGCCCACTTCACGCGGCTGTTGCCAACGTCGATCAGCAACTTCATCCCCGCCACCTCAGTTGACTGCCTTCACCCGGGCCCCCGAAGGGTGACGTCGCCCGCGACCACCGGCACGATACTGCCATCCCGATCCACCAGCAGGGAGCCATCATCGGCGAGGCCGCAGGCCAGGCCTGTGAAGGACTCCTGGCCCCGGGTGACGACGACCAGGTGGCCGGCCAGGCAATCGCGTTGGCGCCACTCGGCAAGGAAATCCCGGGCACCGGTCGTGCCGAAGCTCCGGAGGCTCCCGTGCAGCACGTCCAGGAGGGCGGCAACCAGTGCGTTGCGCGGCAGGCGCCGGCCGTCGAGCAAATCATCGAGCGCCAGGGCGGGCAGGTTGCCACCCTCCCCCCGCAGCGCCGCCGCAATCCCGGCAACCGGCCGCACGTTCAGCCCGATCCCGATCACCACCCGAAGGGGCCCGCCCGGCTCACCGGCGACCTCCACCAGAATGCCTCCCAGTTTTCCTCCGGCCGCCACGATGTCATTGGGCCACTTGAGCTGTACGCCCTCCACGCCCTGGTCGGCGAGTGCCATGGCCACCGCCACGCCAGCCACGAGGCTTAGTGCGGGCAGGTCCCGCGGCGCCAGTTCAAAGCACCAGGAAACCGAGAGACAGATGCCGTGACCCAGCGGAGAGAGCCAGCGGCGTCCCCGCCTGCCGCGGCCACCCGTCTGGTATTCAGCCACCACAGCGCTGATGCGCCCCGGCGGCGGTGCCGGGCGCGACGTCAGGCGCTCATTGGTGGAGGTCGTGACGACCAGCACATCGAGTGCTTCGAGCGCCTGCAAGGTCGGTGGCCGCAGCGCCGCCCGGATTGCCGGCTCACTGAGCAGGTCCAGCGGTACTGCCAGGCAGTAGCCCCGGCCGCGGTCAGCAGCGATGCTGAGGCCAAGGGTGCGCAACACCCGAACCTGCTTCCAGATGGCGGCGCGGGACAGGCCGAGGGTCTGCCCCAGCGTTACGCCGGAGTGCCATTCCCCGTCCGCGAGCAGGTCCAGGACTGCCGGCCCGTCTAGCGCGGGCGGCGCCACAGCATTGCCTTTTCCAGCCGGTTCTCCCGACCCTCCCGCAGGCGCTGGATGTTGCCCCGGTGCGTGTAGATGATGAACAGCGCGAGGGCCACCAGAAACCAGAACAGCTCGCGCTGCATCGGCAGCTCCGTCAGCGCGACCCAGACTGGCAGTACGGCCGCCGCGAGCATGGTGGCCAGCCCCACGAATCCGGTGGCGGTCAGCACCACGCACCACACGACGAGCGCCGGGAAGGTCAGTGCGGGAGCAATGGCCAGCAAGGCGCCGATGGCCGTCGCCGCACCCTTGCCGCCCTTGAAGTCGAACCAGACGGGGTAACAGTGCCCGACCACTGCGGCACCCGCGCACGCAAGCGCCAGCCAGGTCCGGGAAACCTCCGGGTCCAGGGGCACGCCCGGCAGGGCCAGTGCGGGCAGGAGCCACGGGGGTAGGTAGCCCTTCCCGACGTCAATCACCATGACGCGGAACGCAAACCATTTGCCTTGGGTGCGCAGGGCATTGGTGCCGCCGGCATTGCCGCTGCCCAGGGTCCGGATATCAATGCCACCGGCCAGCTTGCCCACGATGAGGGCGCCGTTCAGCGCACCGGCCAGGTAGCTGAGCAAAACTTTGAGACCCAGTTCGAGCATGAAAAAAGTCTAGCACCGGCGCACCGGTGGCTAGGGCATCCCGAGCCAGGCCTTGCGGCGGGCAATCGTGTCGGCATCGGCGTCCGGGTCCAGGGTCAGGTAGCAGGTATCCCGGGGCGCTGGCACCGGCGTGCAGCCCAGCTGGACGAGCCGCTGGTCCCGGAAGACGTGACAAACCACCTCGTTGCGGGCAATGAGCCGGTCGATGCTGGTCTCCCAGTTCTCTGGCGTGATCCGCCGGCCGCCGAGCGCCAGTAATTCATCACCAGCTGCCAGTCCGGCCTGCTGGGCGGGACTGTCCGCGACCACGTGACTGATACGCACCCGGCCATCGGCCATCTGCACCTTGAGCCCGAGCCAGGGACGCGGGCGCTCCTCGCGGCGACCCCGCACCCCGCCAGCATCGGTATCACTCTCCGCGCCCCGCATGTGAAGTCGGACGCCAAACTGCGCCAGGAGAATGCCCAGCGGCGGATCGATGGTCGTGCGCAATGCCTGGCGGAAGAACGGCTCCAGGTCGAGTCCGCTCAGACTCGCCGCCAGCCGCTCGAACTGCCCGTCCGGGAGACCGGGGGCGTCATCAGAACCGTACTCCTGCCACAACGTGCGCATGACGGCATCCAGGGAGCAGGTACCCGCTGTCCGGGACCGCAATTCCAGGTCCAGGGCGAGCGCCACCAGGGCGCCCTTCAGGTAGTAGCTGATGGTCGCGTTTGGCGAGTTCTCGTCGGGCCGGTAGAACTTGATCCAGGCGTCGAAGCTCGCCTCCTCCAGGGTCTGGTGGCGACGGCCCGCCGTGCGGTAAAGCTGGGTCAGGGACCGCCCCAGGATCTCCAGGTACTGCTCAACAGTGATCAGGCCGCTCCGGCGGAGGGCGAGATCATCGTAGTAGGACGTGATGCCCTCGAAGATCCAAAGCTGGTGGGTGTAGACCTCGGCAACCAGGTCGGCATCGACGAACTCTGCGGGGCGAATGCGCTTGACGTGCCACGCGTGGAAGTATTCGTGGCTGACCAGGCCGAGAAAACGTCGGTAGCCCGCTTCGTTGACAGTGACACCCGCCTGCGGAATGTCATCCCGCCGGCACGCCAGGACTGACGAGCCACGGTGCTCGAGCCCCCCATACCCCTCGCCGGCGACACGGGCGAGAAAGGCATAGCGGGTCATGGGCGCCGGCCGGCCAAAGAAGTCGATATGCCAGGTGCAGAGCCGGGTCAGATCGGCCTGCAGCCGCTCCCGATCCGGGTCCGGGAGGCCCGCCAGCACCAGCGCGTGAGGCACGCCCGCCGCCAGGAACTCGACCATGGTGGTCGGCCCCATCAGGATCGGGTGATCGATGAGCTCAGCGTAATTTGCAGCCCGGAATGCGCCGAATTCCCCCTGGCCGCCCGTGAGGCGCTGGAGCCCCGTCGAGAGCCGCCACGCGGAATCGTGGCCCTCGCCTGCGGCAGGGGGCGACGAAAACTCGGGCGGATCGATATGCACGACCGACGGGGCCTGCTCCTGCCCGTGGACCCGCAGGAATACGCAAACGCCGTTGACGAAACCCTGCTGCTGGTCGAGCCACGCACCACGCACGGAGGAATCAGCGGCATAGACGCGAATGCGCACGAGCAGCTCGCCCGGGACAGGAGCAACTCGCCAGGTGTGTTTGTCCAGCTTGCGAACGGAAACCGGTTCACCCCCACACTCGGCCTGGAATTGCACGATATGCCGGGCGTAGTCACGCACGAGGTAGCTGCCGGGAATCCAGGCCGGCAGGGACAGCAACTGACCATCCGGCGACGGGCGCTCGATCCTGCAAGTCACCTCATAGAGATGTGCCAGGGGGTCGATGGGACGAACGTGATAGACCACGGGTGAAATCAGCGTTGGTTCGGACACGGTCAATTCCTGCCTGAGGGAGTCCAGTCTAGTGGATACCGGCCACCGGAGGCGTCACTGGCGGCACGCCGCGGATTCGCAACGGCCCAGTGCCGGTCGCGCAGGGCCAGCCCCATTTTGGTAGGCTTCTGCCCCATGCTGAACCTGCGGCCGGCTGCCTACCTTGTCTACCGTTGGATCCTGCGCCCGCCATTTCTGGAAGCCCGCATCCCGGAGTTTGACCTCAGATTGCAGGTCCATACCAATGATGTAATCGGGCGACACCTGTACAAGTACCGGAGTTACGAGCCCGAGGTGGGTCGCTGCCTGTCGAACCACGTCCGGTTCGAACCCGGCGACGTGGTCCTCGACGTGGGTGCCAATATCGGCTGGTATTCCCTGATCATCGAAAGGATGGCGAAAATACCGCTCGACATCCTGGCCTTCGAACCCGATCCGGATAACTTCGCACTGCTGGCTGAGAACATCCGACGCAATGGCTGCCAAATGGTGACCCCGATCCAGGCCGCCGCCGGACCCGAGCATTCCCAGCAACTCCTGTACCGCTATGCGAAGGGTAATGCCGGACGACACTCGCTACTGCCCATTCATTCGGGCAGCACAGTCGGGATAAATACTGTCCGACTCGACGACGTCTGGCACCAACGGGGGCTTGGTAACCGCGTTCTCCGCCTCATCAAGATCGACGTGGAAGGTTACGAACTCAGGGCACTGCAAGGTGCGGGCGACCTCCTGGCCCGCTGTCAGTGGCTACTGGCAGAGTATTCACCGGGCTTCATGCGCCGCGGCGGGATGGAACCCGCCGACCTCGTCGACCTGCTCGACGGGCACGGCCTTATTCCTCACCAGATCCGAGCTGACGGGTTGAAACCCCTCAGCAGGGATGGCCTGCTGGCCCTGGAAAGGCAAACCAACATTCTGTGGACTCGAAACGCCGTGATGACTGCCAATTGATGCGCGTCCTGTGCGTCACCTCTCACCGGGGGGCGATTACCAACGTGCGACCGGAGGCGGAGACCTTCATCGGCGTCCGCCAGCTTGGCGCCCAGGTGACGGTCATGACCCAGCGGGACTCCTGCTATGTGAGCAGAATGGAAGCCGCCGGCATCGAGGTGCTTGAACTCGAGCCGCGCCGCAGGGTCGATCCCGGTGCCATCCGGCGAATCCGGGCTGCGCTCAGGACCGGCGGCCATCAGATCCTGCACGCCTTCAATAACAAGGCCATTACCAACGGCATTATGGCCGCGCTGGGGCTACCGGTTCGCCTCGTGACCTACCGGGGACAAACCGGCAACATCCACCGCTACGATCCGGCCGCGTATCTCACGCACCTGAATCCACGGGTTGACTGCGTGGTATGCGTGGCCGATGCGGTGCGCCTGGACCTCATTGCCAACGGCCTGCCCGCATCCAAGGCGGCGACCATCTACAAGGGGCACAGTCTGGCCTGGTATCAGGCTCCGCCCGCCAGTCTCGGCGAACTTGGCATTAGCCCGAACAGCATGGTCGTCGGACTGGTTGCGAATGCGCGGCCACGCAAGGGAGTCCCGCTCTTCCTCCGTGCGCTGAGGCAACTGCCGGACGACGTCTGCTGTGATGTCCTGCTGGTAGGGGCCGGAATGGAGGTCTACAAGGAGGCTGCTGTCGGCCTGCCAAAGCAGGTTCGGGTCCACTTCATGGGCTATCGAACGGACGCAGCCGAGGTCATTGCCGCCTGCAGGGTGTCGGTGCTCCCGGCTTTGCGCCGGGAGGGATTACCGAAAGCGACCATCGAGGCCATGGCGTACGGCGTAACTCCGTTGGTGACACGCACCGGAGGCAACGCGGAGCTGGTCGTGGACGGGGAATCCGGTCTCGTGGTCGAACCGGGCAACGAAACTGCGCTGGCAGAAGCCCTCACCTGGCTGTACCGGAACCCGGCCCGGTGCGCTGAGATGGGCCGGATCGCTCGGGAGCGCATCGACCAACACTTCAACATCAAGGATACGGTAAGTCGTACGTTCGACCTGTACCAGTCACTGCTCCGATGACTTCCCGGCAGGTCGGACAGGGTAGTCGGAGTTTTCACGGCGCCGCGCCTGGTCAGCGTAAGGCTTCAGGTACTTGTAGAAGACGCCATTGGCGTTAGACCAGGCGATAGCGACCCCGCGCCAGCCATCCAGCCATCCACCCTGGAGCAGGTACGTGCGCCAGAACGCCCACCAGCTGCGGAGCAGGATGATTCCCGGGTGCAGTGGAGCCGCCTGGGACCGGCGCCGGATCTCCGAGTAACGGTTGACCTTGGTCAACATGTCGCCGAGTTGCCGGACAGCGTCGTGACGCAGGGGGCCATGGAGGCGTCGAACCGTGACCCCCGCCCCCCACGTCAGGTTCTCGTGGACCATCGCATCGCTGAGCCTGGCCGTTTCCCGATGATAGAGCCGGGGCAACCAGTCCTGACCCCATCCGGAATGTCGTACCCGCCGACCCAGCAGGTAGTTGTGCCGCCACACCGCATAGACGATAGACGGGTCCGAGAAATCGATACTGCGAAGGCTTTCAACCAGTTCCGGGCTGAGGACCTCGTCACTGTCGATCGACAAGACCCACGGGTGACTGGCCAGCGCTGCCGCATGGTTCTTGGTCGGACCAAAACCGAGGAATGGTCCCGTGTGGAGGCGGACATTGGGGAAGCCGCAGGCAATATCCCGGGTGCGATCCGCCGAGCCATTGTCATACACCACGACTTCAGCCAAAGGCGCCAGGGACCGCAGGCAGTCGGCGATTGTCTCCTCCGCATCCCGGGTGATGATCACACCGGAAATCGGCAAAGCCGGATCGGATTTGCGCCCGTCGCCTGAGGTCGTCATGGTGCCCTTCGGGGTTCGGATCTCTGCGCCTATCTTACCGGCCGATCGAGACCGATATGCGGCCAGGCAACCCGCCCGCCGGGCCGGGCTCGAACATTGAGGCCCGTCACAGAATCGGCAAAGAACGCCGGGTCGGCGTAACCACCGGGACCGCCCCCGGGCCCTCCGGTTCAACTGGCCCTCCGGGGCGTCAGCCTCGTGCGGCCGGGCCTGAATGGTCGCCGCCAACTCGTCGTGTAGCCTCACATCCGCATCGAGCGGCCGAACTCCGGCCGACGTCAGAGTGCGTGGCCGTGCGGATTACCCGCTGAGGGCTGCCATCCGGGCAAGCCTGAAGAACGACAGGGCTTCCAGCGGCATTTGCCAGTTCTGCCGCGGGCTCAGATCCGGGTGAGCCGATCACCACAAACTCGTTTCGAACCCGGCTCGAACAAGGCAGCGCGGGGTTCGATGTCAGTCCCCGTCATGGGGCGTGATGGCGGTGGTCGCGAGGAGCGCCATTGGGGCATCAGTGAGAAAGATCCTGGTGCAACGGCTGCTCGACACCCGCTCAAGAAATGCATGCCGATGCCGACGGACATCGAGAGGAACTGGTGTATGGAAAAGTTGGCGAGTGTGCCGTCGTATTGCATTTCGACAACCGGTGGGTATATTTACCGGCGATCGAGACGCAAACGTCACTCTTTTATCAAAGCAGCAGACAGCAAGACGTCGCCGCCCGAGCCAGTCGGGCAGATTTCCGGAAGCGTAATCGCCGGAATCACACTTGAAGACCTGGCGACTGTCGTCCGCGTTCGGGGCCATAGAAGGCAACCAGGCTTGATTCTGTCTCGACACGCTTTCCGCCTACCCTGCACACCGACGAGGTAGTCCCGATGCCGCGAGTCCTACTGTCGTGGACCCTTCTGCTGTGGGTGCCGTTCCCGGACCCACCCCGGCCGGCCAGGCCCCGGCAGGTCCCCTTCCGGTCAAGCATGGCCCGGTAAACCTCACACCCGTCCCCACCACCCGGCCCACCATACCCCGGCTGACCGTCAGCCCGCGCAGCGACGCCTTCCGGCGCCGCTTCTACCCCCAGGCGGCCGTGCGGGACTGGAATGACTGGCGCTGGCAGAACCGCAGCCGCGTCCGGGTGCTCTCCGACCTGGACCGCATGTTCAGCCTGACCGACGACGAGCGGCAGGCCATCGAGCTGCACAAGGGCGCGCTGCCGGTCGGCATCACCCCCTACTACGCCAGCCTGCTGGATCCCGAGAATCCCGCCCAGGGCCTGCGCCGGACCGTGGTCCCCGTGATGGGCGAGTACCTCCGGTCCCGCGGCGAAGCGGACGATCCGCTCGGCGAGGACGCCCACAGCCCGGTGCCCGGCCTGGTGCACCGCTATCCCGACCGGGTCCTGCTGCTGGTCACCAACTTCTGCTCGGTCTACTGCCGGTACTGCACCCGGGCCCGCATGGTGGGCTCGGTCGGCGAGCGCAGCATCCGCAAGCACGACCTGGAAAAGGCCATCGACTACATCGCGGGCAACTCCGGTCGATCCGGGACGTGCTGCTGTCCGGCGGCGACCCGCTCAGCCTGGACGACGAACGCCTGGAGTGGATCCTCGCCCGCCTGCGGGCCATTCCCCACGTGGAGTTCATCCGGATCGGCTCGCAAGCAGCCGGTGGTCCAGCCCCAGCGCATCACGCCGGCCCTCACCCGGATCCTGAAGCGCTATCACCCGCTGTGGATGAGCCTGCATTTCACCCATCCCGACGAACTGACGCCCGAGGTCGCCGAGGCCTGCGCCCGGCTGGCCGATGCCGGCATTCCGCTGGGCAGCCAGACGGTGCTGCTCAAGGGCGTGAACGACGACGTGGCCACCATGAAGGCCCTGGTCCAGGGCCTGCTGCGGATCCGGGTACGCCCCTATTACCTCTACCAGTGCGACCCGATTTCGGGCTCCGCCCACTTCCGCACGCCGGTCGAGAAGGGCATCGAGATCATCCGCGGCCTGCGCGGGCACACCACGGGCTACGCCGTGCCCACCTACGTCATCGATGCGCCGGAGGGCGGCGGCAAGATCCCGGTAACACCCGGACTACATCACGGGCCGGGACGGCGACGACCTGCTCCTGACCAACTACGCCAACGGGTCGTACCGCTACCCGGATCCCCAAACCGATGCCGCCGGATGCGAGTCGGCCTGACCTATGACCTCCGCAGCGAGTATCTCGCCGCGGGTTATAGCGACGTCGATACCGCCGAGTTCGACCAGCCGGAGACCATCGACGCCATAGCCGGCGCCCTGGCCCGCCTGGGCCTCGCAGTCGAGCGCATCGGCCACGCCCGCCAGCTGGCAGGCCGCCTGACCGCCGGCGACCGCTGGGACCTGGTCTTCAACTTCTGCGAAGGCCTCCATGGCTTCGGCCGGGAATCCCTGGTGCCGGCGCTCCTGGACGCCTGGCAGATACCCTACGTGTTCTCCGACCCGCTGGCCTGCGCCGTGACGCTGCACAAGGGCGTCGCCAAGCACGTGGTCCGGGGGCATGGCCTGGCGACGCCGGACTTCGCCGTGGTCGAGTCGGCGGAGGAAGTCCGGAACCTGAAGCTCCGCTTCCCGCTGTTTGCCAAGCCGGTGGCCGAAGGCACGGGCAAGGGCATATCCACGGCATCCCGGGCCGGCTCGATGGAGGAGCTGGAGGCGGTCTGCGGCGCGCTCCTGGCCCGGCACCGGCAGCCGGTCATCATCGAGGAGTTCCTGCCAGGCCGGGAATTCACCGTGGGCCTGGTTGGCACCGGAGCCGAAGCCGGGGCCATCGGCACGATGGAGGTCCACCTGGGTCCGAAGGCCGACCCGGGGGTGTATACCTTCGACAACAAGGAACACTGGGAAGGCCGCGTGACCTACTCGCTGCTGACGGAGGAGCCGCTGCTGACCGCGGTCGAGGCCCTGGCAGTCGGCGCCTGGCGGGCCCTGGGCTGCCGTGATGGCGGCCGCCTCGACATCCGGCTCGACGCGGCCGGCCACCCCAGCTTCCTCGAGGCCAACCCCCTGGCGGGCCTCAATCCGGGGCACTCCGACCTGCCGTTCATCTGCCGCTTCAAGGGGATTCCCTACGACGAGCTGATCCGGCGCATCGTCGTCTCGGCCGTCCGGCGCGCCGGCCTGCCGCTGACCGGGGCCCTGGCCACGAGTATTGCGGCGTGACCGGCGGCAGGTCGGTCCTGATCCTGCACAACTCGGTGACCCACGAGTCCTCGGCAGATGCCCTGGACATCCTCGAGCAGATGGACTGCGTGCGGGCTGCGCTGGTGAGCCACGGGTACGAGGCGCCGACCCTGGCGATCAACCTGAACCTGGACGCCACCAAGGCCCGGCTCAGGGAGTATCCGCCCCACGCCGTGTTCAACCTGGTGGAGGCCATCGACGACTGCGGGCAGCTGGTGGCCATTGCCACCGCCCTCCTCGACCACCTGCAGATCCCCTACACGGGCTGCAGCACCGAGGGGCTCATGATCACGGGCAACAAGATGCTGGCGAAGCAGCTGGCTGCGGGCCCACGGCCTGGCCACCGCGGACTGGTGGGATGGCGTGTCGCCCGTGCCGCCCCATCCCGCCGCCGGCCGCTGGATCACGAAGCCGGTCAGCGAGGATGCCTCGATCGGCATGGACGACTCGTCGGTGGTGGACGACTTCAGCCAGGTACCGGCCCGGGTGCGGGAGCGGGAGACCCTCCGGAAGTACCGCTGGTTCGCCGAGCAGTTCATCGAGGGCCGGGAGATCAACGTCGCGCTCATCGACGGCCCCGGCCGGACCCCAGGTGCTGCCCATCCCGGAGATCGAGTTCGTCGACTACCCGGCCGGCAAGCCCCGGATCGTGGGCTACGCGGCCAAGTGGCAGGAAGACTCCTTCGAGTGCCGCAATACCGTGCGGCGCTTCGTCGATCCGGTGAGCGAGGCGGCCCTCTGCGCCGAGCTGGGGCGCCTGTCCCTGCAGTGCTGGGACATCTTCCAGCTCAGGGGCTATGCCCGGGTGGACTTCCGGGTGGACGCCGCCGGCAAGCCCTGGGTCCTCGAGGTCAACGCCAACCCCTGCATCTCCCCCGACGCCGGCTTCGCGGCAGCCCTCGAACAGGCCGGCATCAGCTACGCCGACGGCATCGAGCGGATCGTGGCAGCGGCCCGTTACGGGTAATGGCCGCCGGACGACCTGACTTCCGGACGCTGCTCTCGCCAGGCGATCCGGCTGCCATCGAGCAGCTCGTCCGGGATACGGGGTTCTTCAGCACCGAGGAAATCGCCATCGCGCGGGAGCTGGCCGACGACGGGCTGGCCAACGGCCCGGCGAGCCACTACCGCTTCGTCATTGCCGGGCGGACGGCGACCTGCTCGGCTACACCTGCTTCGGCCCGATTCCCGGCACCCGGTCGGGGTGGGATCTCTACTGGATCGCCGTGCGCCACGATGCCCAGGGCCAGCACCTGGGCCGGGACCTGCTGGAAATCACGGAGCGCGCGGTGCAGGCGGCCGGCGGTACCCGGCTGTACGCGGAGACGTCATCCCGGGCCCAGTACGAGCCGACACGGGCGTTCTACCTGCGCCGGGGATACACGGTGGCTGCGCAATTGCCGGAGTTCTACGGGCCGGGGGATGACAAGTTGGTCTACTCGAAGTTGATCGGGTAGGGAGCGGGAGATTCCAGTCGCCAATGGCTGCTCAGAGCCGCAGGTCAGGCGTTCGCGTCATAGCCGGTTTCGCTGGCCACGAGGTGCAGAGTGCCTCAACCACGGCCATGAGGTCGTCGAGCGCCGTGAAGGCCTCGCCCGCAGAGACTACGGGGCGTGTGTAAGCAACCCGGAGCTCGGCCGCGCGAAAGGCGGTTAGCGGCGTCGGCGGTTCAGGGTATTTTGGCGAGGAGCTCGTCAAGCAGTCCCTCCTTGTCAAACAACCGGAAGTAGCGCCGGACCAGACTGAGGTCAACCGTTCCGCGGTTTGCCTCAAGCAGCGCCCGGATATCTTCCAGATCCTGGCTCCGGCGGGGATCGTTGACGAGCCCCTGAAGCTTGAATGCAATTAACCCCTCCAGGCTCACCACGCGCAGTTCACCAAAGGGCGTCTGGTGACTCACCGCTCCGGCCAGCAGATCCATGGCCGCGGGACGACTGGCGAAGAGGAAGTCCACGCGCTCGTCGCCGCGAACGTAGTTTGCCGCGTCGGCGCTCCGATGCAGGCACTCGTAGCCCAGGGAGCGAATTGCACTGTCGATGGAATCGGCAAGGCGGGCGTCGATCAGCAGATCCACGTCCGTCGTCGCGCGGATTACCCGGTAGGGGGCAAGTGCAAGCCCTCCAATGAGGGCACTTGCAGCCCCGAGTTCATCGAGACACCGGAGAACTTCCTGGATCTGCCTGCCCAGCCGGGAAACGGGTGCCATTGCGGGATGGTGCCAAGGTCGTGGCAGCAAGTCGACAGTGCAGCTTAGGGAATAGGAAATTCAAAGCACCCATCAGCGGAGTGTGCCAGCCCGGGACCGGCTGGCAAAAGCTTCGATCTGCTCCTGGCCGGCGTATTCCACGACACTTTCGTTAAGGTACTTGCTGGCAGCGCTGGACGCCGATTGATTTCCGCGGCAGCTACGTCTAAGTAAGTTGGGCTTGGCGCCGCCGGGCACGGAGGTTCCAGATGAGTCGACTAATCCCGTCGGCCGGGTCGGCGGTGCTGCTTGCATGCCTTGTCAGCCCGGGGCTGTTGCTCGCCGAGTCAGCCCCGCCGGCGACTCCCGGAACGCCACAGGCCCGGCTGCAGGCGCCGGTCTCGATCAGCAGCTTTGACGCCGACGACCTGGCGGAAAGGCAGGTGGACGAGACCCTGGACCTTGCGCGGCTGGTGCCGAACTTCGTCGGGCACCGGAGCAGCGGGGCCGGCAATTCCAACGCCTATTACCTGCGGGGGCTGGGCAACACGGAGACCATCGGGACCTTCAACCCGGCAGTCGGAACCTACATCGACGGTGTCTTCGTCAGCCGCCAGAGCTCGAACAACTATTCCCTGTACGACGTCGAGCGGGTCGACGTCCTGCGCGGCCCGCAGGGCACGGCTTTCGGCCACAACACGACGGCCGGCGCCATCAACATCGTCACCCGCAAGCCATCGCCGGACTTCAATTACGGCGTTGATCTCGGCGTGGGGAACTACGGCCGCCTGCTGGGCCGTGGCACCGTGGATGCGCCGATCAACGAGCAATGGCTCACGCGGTTCTCCGGTTACTACGAGCAGGCCGACGGCTTCGTGCGCAGCAACGTCACCGGACAGACGATCAATGACTTGGAGGACTACGGCATGCGGGGCGCGGTCCGCTTCCTGCCCTCGGATACCCTGACCGTGGACCTGGCGCTGGAGAACCACTACCGCCACCTGCTGAACCCCGTGCGGAGCTGCAGACGGGCGCCCGGCGAGGACGAGCGGCCGGCCGACTGTGGCTACGGAGTCGATCCCGGCGCCAGCGATACGTCGTTCACGACAGACAGCAACCCAGGGTCCCTGGAGGACGCCCTGCGCGGGCAGGGAATGGATTCGTACACCCATTCCGTGCGCATCCTGGCCAACGTGGACTGGCGCGTCGGCGGTGTCGACTTCCAGTATATTTTCGGCCGGATCGACGAGAGCTGGGACTACACGCAGGACTTCGACCCGACCGGCGTTCCCGGCGGCCAGTCGAACTTCGCGATCTCCCAGGAAGAGGACACCTACCAGTACACCCAGGAGGCCCGTGTCACTGGAGTGTTGTCCGGCGGCCGGCTGCACTACACCGGCGGCATCTTCTGGCTCGACGAGGAGAACATCACGCGGTTCATTGACATCTCAGTCAACAGGAATCCCGCCAACGGGCCCGTTGATGCCACCTGGCTGCAGATTGATCGCGACACGCGCAGCCTCACCGACAGCCTCGCCGGGTACTTCGAGCTTGAGTACGCGCTTACTGCGGACCTGAAGCTGACCGTGGGTGGCCGGTACACGGACGAGGACAGATCCATCCGGTACACGAGCACCGACGGCCGACGGCCGAACGACGTGGTGCTCTACGACATCTCGACCCAGGAACTGATCGACGGCGGCGTGCCGGTCGACCAGGACCTGGGCGAGTTCACACCGAGGGTTGCCGCCGAGTACCGGTGGAACGACGACTGGTCGCTGTTGGCGTCTGCCACCGAGGGCTTTAAGTCTGGCGGCTGGAACTCGCGGGGTACGGCCAGTGCGCCCTGCTTTCACACGCCGGTCTGTTACCAACCCTTTGGCCCGGAACACGTCTGGTCCTACGAAGCCGGCTTCCGGTACGCCCCGCCGGATCGGCGCCTGCGGATAAACGGCACGCTGTTCAGCCTCGACGTGGATGACCTGCAGCTGGTCACCGGCCTACCGGCGCCGGACGGCGTGCTGTTCCTGACCCGCAATGCCGCGGACGCCCGCTTCCGCGGCGCCGAGTTCGACTGGACCTGGGCGGCATCCGACCAGCTGGATGTCTACGGGACGCTGGGCCTGATGGACTCCGAGTACACGGCAGTCCGCCAGCCGTCCCTGATCACGACCAGCACCGAGCCCGTGCGCGCTCCAGACGCCACCGGCAGCCTGGGGGCCACCTACGCCTGGCCGCGCCACCTGCTGGGCGGCGTGTTCCGCGTGGGCGGCGACGTCTCCTTCACTGACCGCCACTGGGTGTCTTCCATCAACGCGCCGGCGATTGCCGAAGTGGGCTCGACCTGGCTGCTGCAGACGCAGGTGGGCTATGCCTCCGACGACGGCCAGTGGACCGCCAACCTGTCCTGCCGCAACTGCATGGACGAGGACTACATCACGTCCTACTTCCTGGGTCCGTACATGGGCGATCCGCGGACCTACGAGTTCCAGGTCGGCTACCGCGTGAGGTAGCCGGGCGCGGGCAAGGGGACCGTATGCTGTCCGGGCATGCAAGCAAGATGCTGGACGATCACGCTGCTGGTCGCGGCTATCGCCTGCGGCACGGCACGCGCGGAACCGCCCGAAGTCACCTCGACGCCCGGAGTGTCGGCGTCGCCAGACGCGCCCGTCGCTGAGGTCGTCGTCTCGACCACCGAGCCCCGCTACTTAGCGCCAACCCGCCGGGACCGCATTGGCCGGATCTGGGCCCCGGTGTACCTGAACGGCCTGGGCCCATTCCGCCTGGTGCTCGACACGGGCGCCAACCGCTCGGCGGTGATCCAGAAAGTCGCGGGCGCGCTGGGAGAGAGTGCCAGGACGACGTCGACCGTCCGCGTCCGCGGCGTCACCGGATCGGCGATCGTCCCGGTGGTGCGCGTCGACCGGATGGAAATCGGCGACCTGGTGCTCGAACCGGCTTACCTGCCGGTCGTACCGGATGTCTTCGGTGGCGCCGAGGGAATAGGGTATAGGGAATAGGAAATTCAAAGCACCCATCAGCGGAGTGGGCCAGCCCGGAACCGCGCCCGCCACGCGTGTCGGCTGGTACTCCCCCGGGCGCCGCTGACGCCAGAACCGACAAAACTCGCCGCTGCTCCCGGAATTCCTGCGGCGCGTAGCGAGGCCGCGCAGCCGTTCGCCCCCGGGCCCGCGATAGCGGGCCGATCCGGCGCGGCAGCCACCTCACTGGAAACCGAGCTCTCCCTGGGGCGGGCCCCGCGCCGGCGGCCGTGAGCCCTCGGGCAGGGCCCGCGACTCCCGATGGCCGAGGATCTGCCCGATCACCGCCGGGTTCTCAATACTCGCGATCACCCGGACCTTGCCCCCGCACGCCGCGCAGGTCTCGATCTCGATGCCGCAGCAGGACTTTGGTGGCAGCACAAGCGGGAGCGCGGCAGCCTGAACCTTCCCCGGCGGCGTCAGGCCGTCAGCCGCGGCAACACCAACGTCGCGAGACTAAGCACGAGGAAGAACCCCCCGGTATCCGTGATCGTCGTCAGCACCGGCCCAGCCGCCAGCGCCGGATCGATCTTCAGCCTCTTGAGCAGCAGTGGCAGCGCACCGCCGATGACGACGGCGATGACCGTGTTCACCGCCAGCGCACCACCCACCACCAGGCCCAGCCAGGCATTGCCCTTCCAGAGCCAGGCGACGCCCGCGAGGAGCAGGCCAAGGACGATGCCGGTCACGAGGCCCAGCGCGATCTCCTTCAGGCAGACCCGCACCACGTCCGCCGGCCGGATGATGTCCAGGGCCAGTTCGCGCATGCTCACGGCCACGGCCTGGTAGCCCGAGCAGCCGCTCATGTCCGAGACGATCGGCAGGAAGACCGCCAGGGTGAACGCGGCGGCGAGGGTGCCCTCGTACATCGCGATCACGCTGGCCGACGCCAGGTTGAGGAAGATCTTCACGATCAGCCAGGACAGCCGGCGACCGGACCGCAGGTAGAGCGGCATCGAGCGGAACTCGTCGCCACCCACGATGCCCTGGCTCTTCAGGT
>CAWBMW010000003.1:0-65000 GCA_963790015.1 uncultured Gammaproteobacteria bacterium | reverse complement strand
ACACCACTGAATGGCCCAGCTGCTGGAAGGTGCGCAGCTTGTTGATCAGGACTGTGTGGCCCAGATGCAGGTCCGGGGCCGTGGGGTCGAACCCAGCCTTGACGATCAGGGGCCTGCCGGTCGCCAGCCGCACCCGCAGCTCGGCTTCCACGAGGATGTCGCTGGTGCCACGCCGGATTTCAGCCAGCTGGTCGTCTGGGGAGAGCTGCATTCCTGGCCTGGAGAGGTGATTATGTGGGACGGGGATCACGGCGCCGCGGGCCGCCGACGATAAACGATTACCCCCGTGCGGTCACGAAACGCCTCCCCGGCAGGGAACCGGGGACTGTTCGGTTGACCGCAGTGGCGGGGGCTGGTACAAAGGCAGCGCATTCAAATCAATGACTTGCAGCTCCATCGAACCGCCCGGTGAAGGGTCCGATGCGGGTTGTTGCGTACTTGCGGAGAGGACTGACCGTCAATGAATGGGAATTCGTACCGGCGCGAGCCGGCAGGTGGCGCACTGTTGCGCCCAGGCAACCCATTCAGGGCCGGTGTCATAACCCTGGCTTCGGCATCAGTAGCGCTCCTTGCCGGCTATCAGCTTGCCGCGCAGATTTCCCGGTCCTTCGAATCGGCAACCCTCCCGGCACCCGCGGCGCTGGTCCAATCGGCGCCCGCACCGGCACCGGTCGCTGCAGTCCCCCCGCCAGTGGATCCCATCGAAGAACTCGTGCTCGAAGTACAGGCTGGTGACACGCTGGACAGCCTGTTCCGGGCGACCAGCCTCAGCCTCGTGGACCTGACGGAAATCCTGCAGCTGGACGTGGCGCGCAAGTACCTCCGTGTGCTCCGGCCGGGCGACGTCCTCCACGTGCGTCACGACGACGGTGCGATCCTCGAGCTGGGCCGGGAGCTCGACATCCGCTCGAAACTCGAGATTCAGCGGGCCGATGCGGGCTTCGAGGCAAAAGTCATAGCCCTGCCGCTCGAGCACCGGCTGGTCACCATCGGCGGCAAGATCCGCAGCTCGCTTTTCGAGGCCGCCCAGGAGTCGCGGGTCTCGGAGAAGCTGATCATGAACATGGCCCAGATCTTCGAGTACGACATCGATTTTGTCCGGGACATTGGCGTAGGAGACGAGTTTGCCCTGGTGTATGAAGAGCTGTGGCGCGATGGCGCCAGGCTCGGCGAAGGGGAGGTCCTGGCCGCGGAATTCGTGAATCGGGGCGCCCGTTATACCGCCATCCGCTACGACGACGGTGACGGCCGCGCGGCCTACTTCACCCACGATGGCCAGCCGATGCGGAAGGCCTTCGTTCGGGCCCCGCTCTCCTTCACGCGCATCAGTTCGGATTTCAATCCCCGGCGGCGGCACCCCATCCTGAACACGATCCGCGCCCATCAGGGAGTGGACTACTCCGCGCCCAAGGGCACGCCGGTCAAGGCATCGGGCGATGGAAAGATCATCTTCCGCGGCTGGAAGGGCGGCTACGGCAATACGATCATCCTTCAGCACGGTGGTAACGTCACCACGCTGTATGGTCACCTCTCCCGCTTCGGCGGCCGCGGCTACGGGAGCCGCGTGAAGCAGGGTGACGTCGTCGGCTACGTGGGCGCCACGGGCCTGGCCACAGCGCCCCATCTTCATTACGAGTACCGGAAAAACGGCGTCCACCTGAATCCGCGCACCGTCATCCTGCCGAACGCCGAACCCCTCCGCGGTCAGGCCCTCACGGCATTCCGGACCTCCGCCGAGCCGCTCCTGCAGCGGCTTGAGTCGCGCACCAGCATGCTGGCTGCCAACCGCCCGATTCCGGCACCATAACCGGCCCGTAACGAACCGCCGCAGGCCGGCTTGCCGGCCTGCGGCGTACCGGCAACTGTGACGCCCGCAGCACTGGTATTCCGGGGGACTGCTATAGTTTTTGCCGTCGCCGCAGGTCGTTCGCCTTGGATACCCCAAACCTCAAACTCCCTGATTACTTCATCAATCGCGAGCTCAGCGCGCTCGAGTTCAACCAGCGGGTGCTCCACCAGGCGAAGGACGCATCGATCCCGCTACTCGAGCGGTTGAAGTTTCTCTGCATCGTCTCAACCAATCTCGATGAGTTCTTCGAGATCCGGGTGAGCGGGTTGCGGCAGCGGCTGGAACTGGGGCTCCCCCCCCAGGGCCCGGACATGTTGAACGCGAAGCAGGTGCTGACCGATATCGCCAGTCGCACGCACGCGCTGGTGGAGGAGCAATACTGCCTCCTCAATGAAGAGCTGATCCCGGCACTCGAGAGCGCGGGCATTCGCTTCGTGCGCCGCACGCGCTGGCGAACGGCCCACAGGGACTGGCTGCGCAACTACTTTCATCGCGAGATCGAACCGGTCCTCAGCCCGACCTCGCTGGATCCGGCCCGCCCTTTCCCGAAGATCCTGAACAAGAGCCTGAACTTCATCGTCGGCCTGAAGGGGATGCACGCCTTCGGACGCCCGGTCCAGCGCGCCATCGTCCAGGCGCCGCGCTCACTCCCGCGCCTGATCCGGCTTGACCCGTCGCTGCCGGACACGGGCCCAAACGATTTCGTGTTCCTCTCCTCCGTCATTCACGCCTTCGTGGACGAACTGTTCACGGGCATGGAGATCCAGGGGTGCCACCAATTCCGCGTCACCCGGAACAGCGACCTCTATGTCGAGACCGAGGAGGTGGACGACCTGATGCGCGCCGTGGAGGGCGAGCTGATCTCGGCAAGGTATGGTGAGGCGGTGCGGCTGGAGATTGCCCACGACTGCCCCGCTGAGCACATGGAGTACCTGCTGGAGATGTTCGAACTGGACCGCGACGACCTCTATCCCGTCGACGGGCCGGTGAACCTGAACCGCCTCATGGCCGTGTACCAGCTGACGTCCCGGGACGACCTGCGCGATGCACGGTTCACGCCAGGCCAGCAGAAGGCCGTGGTCGCCGCGGATAACCTCTTTGCCGCCATCGCCGATCGCGACCTCCTGCTGCATCATCCGTACGAGTCCTACGGGCCCGTCATCGACTTCATCGGCAAGGCCGCCCAGGACCCGGACGTCCTGGCCATCAAGATGACGCTCTACCGCACGGGGCCCGAGTCACCCATCGTGGACGCGCTGGTAACGGCCGCACAGGCCGGCAAGGAAGTGACCGTCAGCATCGAGCTGCGCGCGCGCTTCGACGAGGCAGCCAATATCAAACTGGCGAACCGGCTCCAGGAGGCCGGCGCCCACGTGGTCTATGGCGTGGTCGGCTTCAAGACCCACTGCAAGCTGGCGCTCGTCGTCCGCCGGGAGGGCGGACGGCTCCGGCGCTACGTGCACCTCGGCACCGGGAACTATCACACCGGCACGGCACGCATCTACACTGACTACAGCCTCCTGTCAGCCGACGAGGCGCTGGGGGACGACGTCCATCATGTCTTCCTCCAGCTCACCAGCCTCATGCAGACGCCGCCCCTGCGGCGCCTGTACCAATCGCCCTTCAATCTCCACCAGAAGATCCTCGAGCACATCGACCAGGAGATCCGGAACGTGGAGGCGGGCGGCGCAGGGCACATCATCGCCAAGCTCAATGCCCTGGTGGAGCCCGAAGTGATCCGCGCCCTGTACCGGGCCTCCTGCGCGGGGGTGATGGTGGACCTCGTCGTGCGGGGGATCTGCTGCCTGCGCCCGGGAATTCCCGGTGTGTCCGACAACATCCGGGTTCGCTCCATCGTCGGCCGCTTCCTCGAGCACTCCCGGGTCTATTACTTCCATGCCAATGGCGAAGAGCTGATCTTCTGCTCCAGCGCGGACTGGATGGACCGCAATTTCTTCCGGCGCGTGGAAGTGTGCTTCCCGGTGCTGAGTGAGAACCTCAAGGCCCGCGTGATCGCCGACCTCGACCTGTGCCTGTCGGACAACTGCCAGGCCTGGGAGCTGAAGGCGGACGGCGGCTACAGACTGACACGGCCGGCGCCCGGTGAAGAGCCGCTCTCCTGCCAGGGCCAGCTTCTGCGGCAACTGGCGGAAACGGCGCTGTAGGAGCGCCTTCAGGCGCGACCCCCTCCCGCTTGAGACTCGCGGACTCGATTCTCGCGGGAGGGGGTCGCGCCTGAAGGCGCTCCTACAGCGCCGTCCGCCGCTGGATCGTCAGCTTGTAGTCGGCCTCCTCCAGAAACTCACGCTCGCGCTCGAGATCGGCGAGGGTCAGCGGATTGCTCGCCAGCCAGGCCGCCGGTACCTGCAGCCGGAGCGTCCTGCCCTGCACATGCAACTTCAGGTCCGGGGTAGTCCCGCCCGTGCGACTGCGGTGAATGAGTGCAGAGAGGCGCAAGAGGATGGCCAGCCGGAGCGCCGGGCGCTGCCAGGGCAACGGCAGGCCACTGAAGGCACTGCGATCGAACTTCCGCCGGTGGGCCAGCACGAGACAGGCCAGCACCTGCTGTTCCTCGCGTGGGAAGCCCGGCATGTCGGCATTGGCGAGGACGTAGGCGCCGTGGCGGTGGTAATGCGAGTGGGCGATATCCAGCCCCAGCTCATGGATCCGCGCCGCCCAGGCCAGCAACAGTTTCTGGTCGTTGTCCAGGTCCCAGTCACCCTGCGCCTGGGCATAGAGGTTCATGGCCGTGGCCTCCACGCGCTCGGCCTGGGGCCGGTCCACGTGATAGCGGGCGGCCATGGCCCGCACGGTTCGCACGCGGGCGTCCTCGTCGGTGAGCCGACCGATCATGTCGTAAAGGATGCCCTCGCGAAGGGCTCCGTCCGCCACGGTCATTCGCCCGAGGCCGAGCGCGCGCATGACCTCGACCAGAATCGAGACGCCGCCGGGGAATACCTCAGCCCGGTCGCCGGACAATTCCGGAAGACGGAGATCCACGATGCGTCCGGCCGAGATCATCTCCTCGATCAGGTACTCGAGACCTTCGACTGTCACCCCCTGGGGCGCCCGATCCAGTGCCGAGAGCACCGCATGCGCCGCCCGGATGCTCCCTGACGTCCCTGCCACCTGGGCAGGCTCCACCTTGCGGAACTGCGAGCGAACGGGCTCCAGCTCAAGGCGAACCTGCAGGCGGGCCTTCTCGAAGTTCTTGGCTGACAGCCGCCCGCCGGAAAAGCACCCCTCGCTCAGAGACACGCACCCCATGTGCAGGCTTTCCATCGTGACCGGCTCCAAACCCTTGCCGGCGATGATTTCCGTGCTGCCGCCGCCGATATCCACGACGATCTGCGGGCCGTCGACCCGCGGCAGATTGTGGCTCGCGCCCAGGTAGATCAAGCGCGCCTCCTCGATACCCGAAATGATCTCGACCTGATGACCAAGGGCCTTGGCCGCCCTCTGCAGGAAGCGGCCCGTGGACTTCGCCCTCCTGAGCGTGCTGGTGGCCACGACCCGCACGCGACCCGCCTGCATGTCCCGGAGCCGCTCACCGAACCGCCGGAGGGTGGCCAGGGCGCGAGCCTGGCTTGCCTCGCTGAGCCGGCTGTCCTTGTTGAGCCCGGAGGCGAGCCGCACCATCTCGCGCAGCCGGTCGACGACCGTGAGCTGGCCGTGGTCGAACCGGGCCACGACCATGTGGAAGCTGTTCGACCCGAGGTCCACCGACGCCAGGACGTCCTGCGCGGGCGGCGGTCCCCGGCGACGGCGCTCAGCCATTCATGCCACCCCCGGAACCATCGCCGTCACCGGGACCGGGATCGCCAGCGGGCGGCGGCGGCAGGCCTCCGGGAAACACGATGGGCCCCAGCTGATGCAGTGCCTGCCGGTAGACGTCGCGCTTGAAGAAGATGACCTCGCGCAGGGGCTGCCAGTACTCCACCCAGCGCCAGCGGTCGAACTCGGGCGTGGTGGTGGTATCCAGTCGCAGCCGGCTTTCGGCCGAGAGGAGCCGCAGAAGAAACCAGCGCTGCTTCTGGCCGATGCACAGGGGACGCCTCTTGCGGCGCAGGTACTGCTCGGGCAGCCGATACCGGAGCCAGTCGGGCGTGCTGCCCAGGACCGAGACGTCATCCGGAGCAAGGCCGATCTCCTCGCGAAGCTCACGGTACATGGCCTGTTCGGGTGACTCGTGCAGGCGAATGCCGCCCTGGGGAAACTGCCAGGCGTCCTGGCCCACGCGGCCGCCAATGAGAACCAGTCCGCGGGAGTCGCACACGATGATCCCGACGTTCGCGCGGAAGCCTTCTTCGTCGATCTGATCCACGCGGCACCTCTGACTGCGGCGGGATTCTTCCACAGCGGCCGCCGCGCTGTCACGGTCGCCCGCGCCCTCCAGTACACTCAACGGGTTCGTCGGCCCGGCTGGCTCCCTCCAGCGCACCCAATGCCCCACACGCCCCGTCGATTGCTGATCATTCTCGCGGCGCTCAGCCTCGCCGCGCTCCTGTTCGCCGTCAGCACGGGCAGCGGCCCGGCCGGCCCGGGCACGTTCCGGGCACTGCTGGCAGGTGGCGCAGACCCGCTGGAGACCGACATTCTCCTGCGTCTGCGGCTGCCCCGCGCGCTGGCCGCATTCGGCACCGGTGCCGCGCTGGCGCTGGCAGGCGCCCTGATGCAGGTGCTGCTGCGGAACCCGCTCGCAGACCCCTACGTCCTTGGCACATCCGGCGGTGCCGCCGTCGGCGCGCTTGGGGCGATGCTTCTCGGCAGCGCCGGCCTGATCGTGGATGGCGCCGCATTCACCGGCGCGTTGCTCAGCACCGTGCTGGTGTTCGCGCTCGCCCGTGCCGGAGGCGCCTGGTACGACGGCCGGGGCTACGACGGCGGCGGCGCAGCCGGCCGCCTGCTGCTCACGGGGATCGTGGTGGCCTCGGGCTGGAGTGCGGCGGTGAGCCTGCTGCTCGCCACGAGCCCCGAGGCCAGCCTGCGCGGCCTGCTCTTCTGGCTGATGGGCGACTTTTCCTTCGTCGAGCGACCTGGCCCCATCCTTGCCGTGGCTGGTGCCGGCACGGTGGCGGGCCTCGTGCTGGCGCGCACGCTGAATGTGCTCGGGACGGGCGACTGGCAGGCAGCCCTGCTGGGCGTCGAGGTGCGCCGGGTGCGGGGTGCAATCTACGCACTGGCCGCGCTGCTGACGTCGCTGGCCGTGACCACGGCAGGTGTCGTGGGCTTCGTGGGCCTCATCGTGCCGCACTTCGTGCGGCTCGCGGGCGGCAGCGATCACCGGGTCGTGATTCCGGGATCGGCGCTGGCCGGCGGCACGCTGCTGGTGCTGGCCGACACGCTGGCCCGTACCCTTCTGGCGCCACGCCAGCTGCCGGTTGGCGCAATCACCGCGGCCGTAGGCGTGCCGGCGTTCCTCTTCCTGCTGCGGCGGAGCCTGCGCAGCGGCGGATGAGCCATTCTCTAGCGGCGGCTTGCCAGATAGCCGCGCCCCTGCTCCATCAGCCGCACGAAAGCCGCTTCGTCTCCCGTCCGCACGACCTCGGCGATGCGGGTCACCGCCTTCCGCAGTTCCTCGAGAGCTGCGAGGCCAAAGGGATTCTCGGCCTGGATCGCGAAATAGAGGTGCGGATTATCCTCGGCGACGCGGCCTGCGATCTGCAACTGCGCGTCGAACGTGGTGCTCGAGATATCGGCAAGCTTCGGCACCGTCTCGCCGCTCTCCGCCAGTGCCGTGAAGAATGCGATGTTCAGGGCATGGGAGAGGCCGAGCACGTAGGCAATCAGCCTGTCGTGCTCCTCGATGTCCATGCGGATCTGGGCCGCCATGGTGGAGGCAAACAACTGGGCCGCCTCCGTGGTTGCGTCCGGGCAGCCCACGTCGAGAAACAGCACATGCCGGCCGGACAGCAGCTCCGTGTCTGGCCCGAACATGGGATGGACGGAGGTGACGCGCAGGCCCCGGTTGCAGAGCGCCTTCAACTCGGGAATGAAGGGTGTCTTCAGAGATCCGATGTCGAAGATCAGGCCCCGGCGCTGGCGGGCCCCGAGGTCATGGAGAATGCCGCCGGTCAGCGGGATCGGGGCCGAGACCACGGTCACCGCGAACTCGTCCGCGGTATCCCGCCAGTCCGCCGCGTGCGGGAAGCCGGGCACGGGCCCGGCAGGATCCGCCACAGTGACGCTGAATCCCTGGGACTGGAGGAACTCGGTGAACCAGCGCCCCATCTTGCCGCTGCCGCCGATGACCAGCGCGGGCTTGCCGGAACCCTGACCCTCGGCCCGCACCCGGGCCTGTTCCTGGTTGGCGAGGGACGAGCGGATCAGGAGGCTCAGCAGCGACTCGGCAAGGGCGGACGACACCCCGAGACTGCCTGCCAGAGCGCGGGCCCTGTCCAGCACCTGCTTCTCCCGGCCGAAATCGCGGGTGGGACGGCCCGTAGCCCGCTTCAAGGCGCCGATGTCACCCGACAAACGCTGCCGCTCGGCGACGAGCTCCAGGATCTGGCGGTCGATGGCGGAAAGCTGGTCGCGCAGTTGTTCCAGGTCCATGGCGCCGGCGAGAGTACCCGGTCTGAACGCCCCTTAACAGGCAAGCCGCCCCCGGACCCCGCCGTCGCCAACCGTTGGAATCCTTTACAGGGCTACGGGTCATCGAGGCCCCTGATTCCTGGCGGTTCAGGGGGGATTAACGATCAGGGAACCGGGCGAGGGTAACGCTGTCGAAGGCCGCATGCCTTGGTATTGCTGGCTCTCGTCCGGGACTGAGCACCGTTTGACCGGGCAGGACGCCGGGAGCGGCAGTCGGTATTTCTTACGATCACCCCGAATCACATCCCAAGTCAGGCCACTTATTTCCCACAGACTGCTGTTAGATCAGGAGTTTTGCAGTCCTGGCACGGGACTTGCTGATACCTGTTGCGCACAAAAAAAGGTCTCTGTGCCGCGCGGAAGGAAAGCTCGACATCTGTCACCAGACATCGTAGCCAGAAGAAGCCCACAAGAAGAAGAACAAACCAACAATTAGAAGTAGAAGCGGCAAAAAACAACAAGAAAAACAAACCACCACAGACTGACGCACGCGCCGAGACCGGATTCGCGACAACAACAAAAACCCGTATCACCCCGCCACTGGCGGGGTTTTTTTTGCCCGCGAATTCTCCCCGCGCCCGCTAGACTTCAGGCCCCATGCTGACCTGCTCTGCCCTGGTGGTGAACGTGGCCGGCCGCGCGCTGGTTCGCGATCTCACCTTTCACCTCGCCGCCGGCGACATCATCGGCGTACTCGGTCCGAACGGCGTCGGCAAGACCCTCACGTTGCACACGCTGGCGGGCCTCCGTCCCCCGGGCCGCGGGTCGATCCTGCTCGGCGCCGAGGCGCTGGGCCAATTGAGGCGCCGGGAGGTGGCGCAGCGCCTGGGCCTGCTCCTGCAGGACGACGCCGAGACGTTTCCTGCCACCGCCCTGGAAACCACGCTGATGGGCCGGCACCCGCACCTCGCACGCACCGCGAAGGAATCCGCCGACGACGTTGCCCGGGCGCACGCGGCACTGTCGGCCATGGGTCTCGACGGTTGCGGGGACCGGCTGGTGTCCACTCTGTCGGGTGGCGAGCGGCGCCGGCTCGCCCTGGCGCGGCTGCTGACCCAGGACCCGCGCATCCTGCTGCTGGACGAGCCGGTGAATCACCTGGACCCCCGGCACCAGATTGGCGTGCTCGGACACATCGCCGCCCTGGCCCGGGCCGGCCGGGGCGTGATCATGACCCTGCACGATCCAACCCTCGCCCTGCGCTTCGCCAGCCACGCGCTGCTGTTGTTCCCGGACGGCACCTGGCTGCTGGACACGGCCCGCGCCGTTCTCACGACCGGAAACCTCGCCCGGCTGTTTGCCACGCCCTACGAGAAGTACGTCAGTAACCGGGGCGACGTCGCGCTGTTGCCGGGCAATCTCCCCCCGACCGCACTTGACGATCAGCACTACGGCGGCTAACTTCCCCGACGTTCCTGCCGGTGCCTGACGGTCCTCCAGACCCAAGGGTTTAACGGGAAGTGCGGTGCGTCGGCCTCTCCTCGAAGACAGGCCGGCAACGCCGCCGCTGCCCCCGCAACGGTAAGCGCAGGATCAGGGTCATCACACGAGCCACTGGGCAAGCGCGCCTGGGAAGGCGATGACTCCGGAAGCAGGGCCGCACAAGCCCCGCATCCCCCGCGCGAGCCCGTATACCGGCCGGCAGGTGTCATCGGATCGTCAGGTCTCGGGTGGAGACCGCGTGACGGCACGTGCCCTGCTGGCTGCGTGTTCTGCGTGCTCCGGCCCCGGACTGTCCCGGGACTGTTGCACCGTCACCTCCCTCCCCTCGTGGCCCGGCGTCATGCGCGCTCGGGTGTGAGCGCGTCACGGGGAGAAGCGTGTGCGTCATTTGCTGTGCCTTTCAGCATTCCTTGCGGCTGCGGCCGCGACTTCCATCGTCCGCGCCGAGGAGATTCGCGACACGCTCGTGGTCACCGCGTCCCGGGTGCCCGTCCCGCTCGTGGCCGCGGGCAGCTCGGTGTCCGTCATCGACCGGGAACAGATCGAGGCCAGGCAATCCGTCTTCGCCGTGGACCTGCTGCAGGACATCCCGGGTCTCACCGTCAGCCGGGCCGGCGGCATCGGCTCCCAGACCCAGGTGCGCGTGCGCGGCGCCGAGGCCAACCAGGTACTGGTGCTCATCGACGGCATCGAGGCCAACGACCCGGCCGGCAACGACGAGTTCGCCTTCCAGGACCTGACCACCTGGGACGTCGAGCGCATCGAGGTGGTCCGCGGCCCCCAGAGCGCGCTGTGGGGAAGCGACGCGCTGGCCGGCGTGGTCAACGTCATCACTCGGCAGCCCACGGAGGAGCTCTCTGCCGGCGGCTTCGCAGAGGCCGGTGCCTATGCCACCTACTCCGCCGGCGGGCGGCTGTCCGGCGAGGTGCTGGGGGCCCGGGCCGGCGTCGTCCCTGTCACGGATCGACTCCAACGGCTCCAACAGCTCCCGCACCGGTGACGAGGACGACGGCTACGAGAACACCACGGGAAGCCTGACGCTGGCTGGCAGCCCGGGCGACAACCTGGACCTGGAGTTCGTCGGCCGCTACACGAGTACGAACAAGGCCTTCGACGGCACCGACTTCGTCGCGACGGGCCTGCCGACCGATACGGCCGACGAGACGGCTGTGGACCTGGGTTACTTCCGCGCGGGCGGGACGCTGGCGCTGGCCGGTGGGCGCTGGACGCAACGCCTCCGCGCGGCCTGGACGACGACAGACACCGAGAACAGCAACGAGTTCGGCGCCAACGGGTCGACGGCTGCCGACAAGTACGGTGCGTACTACCAGTCCACCTGGCAATTCACGCAGCGCACCGCGGACTCGACCGGCAATTCCGTGACGCTCGCGCTCGACCGGGAGCACCAGGAGTTCAGCCAGGCAGGCGTCGCATCGCCCTTTGGCGACCCCAACCAGGACCAGGACCTCGACAACACCGCGGCTGTGGTCGAACTGCTCCTGAGCCCCTTCGAACGCACGTCGCTGTCGCTGAGCGGACGCTACGACGACAACAGCGACTTCGATGACGTCGGCACCTTCCGTGCCACGACAGCCTGGACCGCCGAGGGCGCCGGAACCCGGCTGCACGCGAGCTTCGGCACCGGCCAGAAGGCGCCGACCTTCATCGAGCGCTTCGGGTTCTTCCCGGACCAGTTCATCGGCAATCCCGACCTGGAGCCGGAAACGTCCACGGGTTGGGAGGCCGGCATCGAGCAGCCGCTGTGGAATGACCGGGTCAGTCTCGGCGCAACGTACTTCCGCGAGGAACTCGAGGACGAGATCAACGGCTTCGCCTTCGACCCGGAGACGTTCCTTTTCACCGCCGAGAACCTCGACGGGACCTCCGAACGCCAGGGCGTGGAGGTCAGCGCCCTGGCCCGGATCTCCGCCACCCTGCGCTTCTCCGGGTCGTATACCTACACCGACGCCACCCAGCCCGACGGGCTGACGGGCGAGGACACCCGGGAGATCCGCCGGCCACGGCACTCCGCAAGCCTCAATGGCGACTGGCGCTTCCTGGACAGCAGGGCCGGCCTGAACGTCAACGTGGCCTACGTCGGCGCCCAGGACGACACGTTCTTCGAGGTCACGCCGCCCTTCGGCACCCGGACCGTCGACCTGGATTCCTACTACCTGGCCAGCGTCGCCGCCAGCTACCGGCTGACGGAGCAGGCCAGCGTCTACGCCCGGGTCGAGAACCTGCTCGACGAGGACTACGAGAATGTCTACGGCTACAACACGCCCGGCATCGGCGCCTACGCCGGCATCCGGCTGACCTTCTGAGTACCACCACGGTTACACTCGGGACGCGACCGCGCCTGCAGGACAGGAACCCATGGGCAACCGGCTGACGAAGATCTACACGCGGACGGGGGACGACGGCACCACCGGCCTCGCCACGGGCGAGCGCGTGGCCAAGGACTGCGCGCGCGTGGAGGCGTTCGGCAGCGTGGATGAGCTGAACTCCTGCATCGGCCTGGTGCTCGCGACGGCGAACCTGCCGGCGCTGATCCGGAGCAGCCTCACCGGCATCCAGCACCGGCTCTTCGACCTGGGCGGCGAACTCGCGGTGCCGGGCCGCGACGTCATCCTGGCGGGCGATACGACCGCACTCGAAGCCGTGCTGGACGAACTGAACGCGAACCTGCCGCCGCTGAAGGATTTCGTGCTTCCCGGCGGTACGCCGGGCGCGGCAGCCTGCCACCTGGCCCGCGCCGTCTGCCGGCGGGCGGAGCGCCGCGTCATCACGCTCCAGCGGGACGAGCGCGTGAACGCGGAGGCCGTGCGCTACCTCAACCGGCTGTCAGACCTGCTCTTCGTCATGTCCCGGGTGCTGTGCCGGGTGGACGGCGGCACCGAGGTCATCTGGAGACAACGCCAGGAGCCGTAGGAGTGCCGTTCAGTGCGGCGCAGAGCTGGGTGATGCCCTTGAGCAACCGGGGGCCGGGCACGCTCATCAGGTCGGGGTCGAGAACATACAGCCGCTGGCGGGCGACGGCAGCCAGACTGCCCCAGGACCGCCAGGCATCGAGCGGCGAGCCGGACACCGGACTCCCGGGCCCGCGGGTGTAGTCGTTGGCCACGATCGCGTCCGGCGCCGCAGCCACCACGGACTCGACGCTGACCACGGCGGTCAGGCCCGGGACGGCCGCATAGATGTTCTCCCCGCCGCACAGCTCGATGGCCTCGCCGATGAAATGCTCGCGACTCACCGTGATGAGCGGCTGGGGCGCGACCTGGTAGAACACGCGACCCGGTCGTGACCCGGCATAGCGGGCCTGCAACGCCGCCAGACCATCCCGCCAGGCGCCGGCCGCCTGCCGCGCTTCCCGCTCCGTGCCTGCGAGCCGGCCGATGGCTTCGATCTGTTCGCCCACGTCGGCCAGTCGTCGCGGTTCCAGCTCGACGACCCGGTAGCCCAGGCGCCGGACCCGCTCGAGCGCCGCGGGTGAGTTGCCGCTGGGCCAGCCCAGGACCAGGTCGGGCTTCAGCGCAGCCAGCGCTTCGAGATCGATGCGAAACGCATCGCCCACCCGCGGCAGGGCGCGAGCCGCCTCCGGGTGGTTGCTGAACTCCACGACGCCCACCAGCCGCCCGCCGGCACCGGCGGCAAAAGTGAGCTCGGCCAGGTGCGGGGCGAGGGCGACGATGCGCCGGGCGGGGTCGGTGGTGGCAGGGGGAGACGGGGTGTCCCGGGCGCAGGAAGTGAGCAGCAGCGCGGTTAGCAGCAGGGTCGCGGCTAAAGCCGCTCCTACCGCCTGCCGTGCGCGGTCACGTGAGCCAGTCATAGAGCGTCAGGACGGCGATCACCGGGCACCAGATCATCCAGAGCGTCCGGATCACCAGGGAGCGCGCGCCCCGGATCCGGTCCAGCGCCTCGGTCGCGTCAGCCACATCAAGGGCACCGCGACCGGATGCCGCCGCACCGACGCGCGCGACGATCTCCACGGTGCCGTCCGCGAAAGGCAGGTGCGCCTCGCGGCCGCTGTTCCGCCAGCTCTCCATGGCCTCCTCGAAGTTGCCGGCGAGCACGTAGCCCAGCGCCAGGAGACGGGAGGGGATCCAGGCCAGCAGGCCGTGAAGCGTGCGGACGGCCTCCATCGTCGCCGTGGCGTCTTCCTCCCCGGCCTTCACCTCGGTCCGGTGGCGCATCAGGTCCAGCACCCGGAACGTCCAGGCGCCCGTGGGGCCCAGCACCAGGAACCAGAACACCACGCCAAAAATCCGGTTGTTGGCCTGGACGTAGATCGCCCGTTCCACCGCCTCATTGCGCTCGGCTGGCAGCATCGGCGGGACCTTCTCCAGCAACTCCTCGGCCACGCGCTGCTGGCCGGCCACGTCGCCGGTCTCCAGAGCATCGCCATAGTCCTCCACCTCGTCATCCAGGTCCCGGGGACCCAGGGAGAACAGGAGAACGACCACGGCGAAGAGGAAGTACGGAATCTGCAGCAGCTCGCCCCGGAGGGCAACGGACAGCAGCGCCACGGGCGCGACGAGCAACGCTGCCAGCAGGAACGTCAGCGCCAGCGCGGACCAGCGCCGGTTCCTGCCGCCGGCAGTCGCCCGCAGGCGGCGCAGGTGCGAGTCGAACAGTGGATCCAGCCAGCGGAACTCACGCAGGTGGAACAGGTGCGTCAGCACCCGCTCCAGGGCCAGGCCGAGCAGCAGCGCAAGGAAATTCATGCCGCTAGTCTAAGGCTTCCGGGCGGGCCGGCGGCCGCGGCGCGGCGCGAGCAGCCCGTGGAGCCGCTGCCAGTCGAAGGCCGGGCCCGGGTCGGTCTTGCGTCCGGGAGCCACGTCGCTGTGGCCCACGATCGGGGCCGCCGCCAGCGACGGCACACCCCGGCGCAGCACGCGGATCACGGTCGCCAGCCGGCGGTACTGGGCGCTCGAGTAGGGCTGGTCGTCGGTGCCCTCGAGCTCGATGCCCACGGAGAAATCGTTGCACTGGTGGCGCCCCCGGTAGCTGGACTTGCCGGCGTGCCAGGCCCGCCGGTGCAACGGCACGTATTGCACCACTTCGCCGGTGCGCCGGATCAGGAAGTGACTCGACACCTTGAGGCCGGCGATGTCCCGGAAGTAGTCGTGCCCCGCCGGATCCAGGACATTGGTAAACAGGTGGTCGATGTGCGGTCCACCGAACTTGCCCGGCGGCAGGGAGATGCCGTGGATCACGACGAGCTCGGGTGCCACGCCGCCCGGCCGGTCGTCGCAGTTCGGTGAGGGCAGCTGCCGCGCGCCGCGCAGCAGACCGTTGCCGGGCTCGAGGCCGAGGCGCTGGCGCGGTATGCCGGCCCGCTTCCGCGTCGCCGCCCTCGCCGGTGCACTCATAGGTAAGATCCGCCCATGCAACGTCCCCGCATCTACACGCCGGAGGTCCTGCGCACCGGGACCACCCAGGACCTGCCCGAATCCGCGGCCGCCCACGTCACGCGCGTGCTGCGGCTCGCTGCGGGCGATCCTATCACCCTGTTCGACGGCACCGGCACGGACTACGACGCCGTGCTGAAAGTCGTGGCCCGCAGCGCCGTAACGGTGGACGTGGGCGCCGGCCGCCCGGCAGAGCGGGAATCGCCGCTGGCTGTAACCCTTCTGCAGGGCGTAAGCCGGGGGGCCCGCATGGACACCGTCGTGCAGAAAGCAACCGAGCTCGGTGTGCGCCGCCTGCAGCCGGTGCTGACCGGCCGGAGCGTGGTGCGCCTCGATGCCGAGCGGGCCCAGGCGCGTCTCGAACACTGGCAACGCATCGTGATCAGCGCCTGCGAGCAGTGCGGCCGCTCCGTCCTGCCGGAGGTCCTGCCGGCCTGCCCGCTCGACGACGCCCTGGCGACGCTGGAACCCGGCACGGTGGGACTGACCCTGGATCCCCGCGGGGAGAGCGGGCTGGATGAGCTGCTTGGCGCCACGCACCGGGTCGCCCTGGCAATCGGGCCCGAAGGCGGCTTCACGGCGGACGAGATCCGGACGCTGACCCGGGCCGGCTTCCGGGGCCTGCGGCTCGGGCCGCGGATCCTCCGCACGGAAACGGCACCCCTCGCTGCCCTCGCGATCCTGCAGTTCGCGCGGGGCGACCTCGGACCAGCCTCGTAGGAGCGGCTTCAGCCGCGACCCGGATTTTTCAATCCGTGGTGCAGCCCGCGGCCAGCGGCCGAAGACCCCGCCCGCTGACGTGCGGACACGTCTTGTCGCGGGCGAGGCATCGGCCGCTGGCCGCTCGGATGCACCTCGGGTGCAGTGTCGGGCGAGCGCAGCGAAGCCCACCACGGTGCGTGCTACTGGTGGAACTCGCAGACCGAGCGGCAGCACGGGCGGGTGTCCCTTCCGGCGCTCACCGTGTACTCACGGTAGCCGGAAGGGATCCCGACCGGGATGCCGCGGGCTACGGAGCGCTTACATCAGCGACGGAGTGGAGGAATCGATGGGGTCGCGGCTGAAGCCGCTCCTACGAGAGCAGTTCCTCGCGCGGGTTCAGCGCGTCCTCGATCAGGTCCTCGATCGCCTCCAGGTCCGGGATCAGCGGGTACTCGTTGATCATCCGGATCTGGCAGATCACGGGACCGTTCTCGGGCCAGGCCTGGCGGGCGGCGGGTTGCACCACCTCCCGGTTCACCCGCACGAGCTGCGGGAAGCCCTCCGTCAGCACGCCGAAAAAGCCGGCCGAGAGACGGCCGCCGATGGCGCTCAAGATCGCCACGCGTGTGCGACCGCCGGGTTCGACCGGCGTCAGGCCGGCCAGTTCCTCGAAGGAGATCACCGGCACGCGGCGCCCGTTCCAGGCGACGTGGCCCCGGAACCAGTGCGGCACCGGCTCGTCCGCGTGCAGGGGAGCATAGCGGACCACCTCGGCCACGCAGGCGCGGGGCACGATCAGGCGCTCCTGGTTGAGGGGCACCAGCAGGCTGTAGAGCTCGTCGTGGGCTGCGGTCATCGCGGGTTGCTCACCGGGTGACCAGCTGGTGCTGGACGGCTTCCAGCAGCTCCCGCTCCTGGTACGGCTTGCCCAGGTAGTCATTGACGCCGATCTCGATGGCCCGGGCCCGGTGCTTTTCGCTGACCCGGGACGTGACCATGATGATCGGCACCCTCGCCAGCCCGGCGTCGTTGCGCACGTGCCGGGCGAACTCGTAGCCGTCCATGCGCGGCATTTCCACGTCGAGCAGGATGATATCGGGGCGGTGATCCTGGAGCACGCTGATGGCCTCCACGCCGTCCTTGGCCGTGACCACGCGGAAGCCATTGCGCTCCAGCAGGCGCTGGGTCACGCGGCGCATGGTGATCGAGTCGTCCACCACCAGGGCCACTGTCTGCTTCTGCTCCGGCTCGGCCACCGGCGCGGGCATGTCCGGCGCCGGCCGTGAAGAACGCACCAGGGCACCCACGTCGAGAATGACAACGATGCGCCCGTCGCCGAGGATGGTGGCGCCGGAGATGCCGCGGATCGTGGCGAGCTGGGCGCCGACGGGCTTCACGACGACTTCCCGGCTGTCCTGCATCTCGTCGGTGATGAGGGCGGTCGAGTTCTCGCCGGCGCGGACCAGGATGATCGAAACGCGCTCCTGCTCGTCCGGCAGTCGCGAGGGGCCGAGGCCCAGGAACTGGCCGAGGTGGCGGAAGAAATAGCGCTGCCCGCCGTACTCGATGGAGGGCTCGGGCCGCGGCCATGCGCTCCTCGAACTCGGTGCGCGCGATGCGGATGATGCCCTCCACCGTCGGCAGGGGCAGCGCGTAGAGTTCGGGCCCGGCACGGACGATCAGCGCCTGGGTGACTGCCAGCGTGAAGGGCAGACGCAACGTGAAGGTGGTGCCCTTCCCGCGCTGGGAGGTGATGGACAGCGTGCCACCCAGTTTCGCCACCTGATTGGCCACCACGTCCATGCCGATGCCGCGGCCGGCAGCCTGGGTGAGCTGGTCTGCGGTGCTGAAGCCCGAGCGCAGGATGAACTGCATGGCCTCCTCGTCCGTCAGCGCGGCCTCCTTGCCGACGAAGCCGAGCTCGATGGCCTTCCGCCGGATCGCGAGCACGTCGAGCCCGCGACCGTCGTCGGTGATGTCGATGACGACCTCGGCGCCCTCGCGCCGGATCGCGATGCGGATCGAGCCCGCGGGCGGCTTGCCCATCACCTCGCGCTCGGCGGGGGACTCGAGGCCGTGGATCACCGCGTTGCGCAGCATGTGCTCGAAGGGTGGCAGCATCTTCTCGAGGACCTGCCGGTCCAGGTCGCCGCTGCCGACGATGCTGAGCTCGGCGAGCTTCCCCTGGTCCTTCGCCGTCTGGCGCACCAGGCGGGCGAGCCGGGAGCCGTGCTGGTCGAACGGCACCATCCGGGTGCGCATCAGCTGGTCCTGCAGCTCGGTGGTGGTCCGGGCCTGCTGGACCAGCAACCCTTCCGTGTCGGCGCTGAGGTTATGGAGCAGGTCCTTGATGCTGCTCACGTCGCTCGCCGTCTCCGCGAGGCCCCGCGACAGCTGCTGGATGGTGGAGTACCGGTCCAGCTCCAGCGGGTCGAAATCGCTTTCCTTCCGGGGCTCGGCCTGGTGGCGGTGCAGGATCTGGGCCTCGGTCTCGATCTCGAGCTTGCGCAGCTGGTCCCGGAGGCGGACGACGGTCTGGTTGAGTTCGTCCAGGTTGAACTGGATCTGCGAGAGCTGCTGGCTCAGGCGGGAATTCGCGATGCTGATCTCGCCAGCGCCGTTCAGCAGCTGCTCCAGCAGGCCGGCATCCACGCGGGCAAAGTCCCGGGGTTCGGCAGGACGCTCGCGGGCCGCGGCTGGCAGGCCCGGCTCGGCGGCGGGTGGCGGCAGCGGCGTTCCCGGCAGGAGCGACTGGGGCGGCTGGGGCGCGGGCGGTGCTTCCAGCTCCCGCGCGAGTTCGCCCAGACGCTCGAGCGCGGGCGGAATGGAGGGCGCCAGGGATGGCCCGGACGGCGGCAGGGGCGGTTCCGGCACCGGAGCCGGCTCCAGGTCGGACAACAGGATTTCCGGGTGCACCTCGTCCGGTACCCGGGGGGCCTCCACACCTTCGGCTGGCGCCGGCTCGGGCGCAAGCTCCAGCTCAAATTCGGCCTCGGGCTCGACCACGACCTCAAGCGGGACGGACACTTCCGCCACGGGCTCGGCCGGCAACTCCGGTGCCGCCTCTGGCTCCTGCGCCGGCACTTCGTCACCGCGCAGCGCAGCGGCCAGGCGCGCCAGCAGGGCGGGAGCCGGCGCCGCCGCAATCCCCGCGGGGATTTCATCCCGCAGGACGTGCAATTCATCGAGTGCTGCCTGGACCAGGCCGTAGGTGCCTGCCCCGCGGGGCAACAGGCCGTCGGCCATGCGCAGCAGGAGCGTCTCCAGGTCGTGACTCAGGTCGCCCATGGCAAACAGGCTGGCCATGCGCGCTCCGCCCTTCAGGGTGTGCAACCCGCGCTGGAGCTCGGCCATGGCCTGCGCTTCATCCTGGCGGGCCGCCAGGCGCGCGACGGCAAGGTCGCAGCTCTCCAGGATCTCGCTGGCCTCCTCGGCGAAGATGGCGGCGACTTCTGCATCCCAGCCCGCCGCGGTACGCCCGGCGGCCACCCCGGGCTCGACGGCGGGCTCGACGGCGGGTTCGGGCGCCGGTTCGGCTTCCAGCAGGAGCCCTGGCTCTGGCTCGGGTTCCGGGGCGGGTTCCAGTTCCAGGCCGGCGTCACCCAGATCCAATCTCGCCGACTTCGAAGACCTCGGTGAGGTCCATGCCGGGTTCGGGGGGCTCCCCCTCGAGCTGGCCGTACGCGGGCGATGCGGACCAGGGTGAGGCTTCCGCCATCTCGTCGGACGCCGCGGCGAAGTCCTGCTCGGACAGCACGGGAATCGGCATGGAGGCCGTGCCGCCGTCCACCGACTCCGCCGACAGCGCGGCGGCGCGCTCGCCGGCCTGGGCAACCAGGTCGTGCAGCCGTGCCGTGAGTGCCTCGACGGTGGCCTGGACCGCGGCAGCAGCGGCCGGGGCCGGTGGCTCCGTCGCCCGCAGCTGCTCGACGATCCGGGCGACGACGGCGGCGGTCTCACCGGTGGCCGCGATGATCGCCGCGTCTGCCGGCAACCGGGCCGTGTGCAGGACGCCCATGAGCTCGTTGAGTGGTGCCGCCACTTCGACCGCGGACGTCACGCCAGCCATGGTCAGGCTGCCATGCAGAGTGTGGCAGGCGCGGAAGATGCTCTCGGGCAGCGGCTGGGAAACCGCCTCCCCGGCCTTCGCCACGAAGTCCCGGATGGCGCCGAGATGGACGGTCACTTCGCGGGACAGGATATCCAGCAGCACCGGGTCCATGGCGGGCGCGCCGGCTGGGGGGAGCGCGGGGGCGAAAAGCGTCGCGTCGTCCGGGCCGAGCACGAGCGTGGGCACTGACCGGGGCGGAATGTGGGGCGGCAGCTTTGCCACCAGCGTTGCATCGGTGGCCGCCAGCATCGGCTCTTCGGCGGCGGGTGGCGGCGCGGGCGCCAGCACCCCGTCCAGCTCCATGGCGGGCAGGACCTCGGTGGCGTCGACGCCGTCCGCGGGGACATCCGCCTCGACGGGGACGACGGGCCGGCCCAGCTCGGCCGCTTCCGCCATCAGCGCGCGGATGTCGCTGGCAGGCCTGGAGCCCACCTCCAGTTGCTCGAGCAGTTCCGCCACGGCAGGCATGGCCCGCCGCAGGTAGTTCACGAGCGGCGGCGAGCGCGGGATCGTGCCGTCGATGAGGCGGTTCAGGAGTTGCTCGACGCTCCAGCAGTACTCGCCGATCAACTCGGCGCCGACCATGCGGCCGCTCCCCTTCAGGGTGTGGAAGGCGCGACGCACGGTGAGCAGCGACTCGCGCTCGCCCTCGTCGAGCTCCCAGGCGGGGAAATGGACGTTGAGGGCTTCGATTGCCTCCCGTGCCTCCTCGATGAAGAGCTCGAGGATGTCGGGGTCGATGTTCTGCCCCTTGTCCGCCACCACCGGCCGGTCGGCAGAGGGGCCCTGGTAGGCCACCGTGGCCCAGCCGGCCACGGGAGCCTGCGGTGCTGCCGCCTCGGGCAGCGGGAAATCGACGTCGATCCCGCCGACCGGCCGGGCGATGACCAGCGTGGCGGGCAGGTCCTCGCGCGACACGCGGCCGGTGGCCTCGAGATCGGTGCGGACCGCGGGCGCCGGCAGCACCAGCGCGTCGAGTGAGCGGGCGGCGTTGTCGAGCATCCAGCCCGGCTCGCGACGGCCGGCCTGAAGCGTCTCCATGTAGTACTCGAGGCTGACGATGGCGTCGGCAAGCCGTTCGAGGGCGGCCCGCGCCTCCGGCCCGGCGCCGCGCTGGACGACCTCGCTGGCCGCCGCAGCGATGCGCTCGGCAACGCGTCCGGCGCGCTCCTTCTCGACGATCAGCAGGGCGGCCGTGATGCCCCGGAGCAGCGCGGGAATGGAGTCGAGGGCGGCACCGTCGCCGGAACGCTCGGTGACGAGGCTGATGGCCTCCTTCACGCGGGCGAGGTTCGCGAGGCATTCCCGCATGACGGCCTGGGTCACCACGATCCGGTCGGCGTCGTCGTGCTCGGCGGGGGTGGCAGCGCCGGCCGGGTTGTCCGGCGTGATCAGGCCGATCAGCTGGTGCTCGAGGCGGTCCTCCACCTCCAGCAGCGCGGTGGCCATGGCGACCAGCGTCGGCTCGTCGGGCTGCTGGTTGCCGGCGATCAGTGCCTCGAGCTCGGCACGCCGGGTCTGCACGACCTCGCGCAGTTCGCCCAGGCCCAGCACGCCCAGCGTGTCGCCAATCTTCTTCAGGAGGTCTATCTGCGGCGCCAGCTCCTCCACGCGCTCCATGCCGGTGCGCACGTAGATATCCAGCACGTCCTTCACCCGGGCCAGGTCCTCCCGGATCGCCGCGGCCACCGTCTGCATGAGCTTGACGCTCGGCGCCGCCAGAGCCTGGCGGGCCACCTCGACCTGCTCGTCGCCCGGAATCAGGCCGGACAGGTTGAAGGCCTCACGGATGGCGGCGATGCGCGGCCCGGAACTGGTGGCCCGGGCGACGTAGTACAGAAGGTTGTTGACGAGGTCCACGGGCGGCTGGGCAGCGAACTTGCGCTCGCCCTGGGTCTGCAACCGCTTCATTTCCCGGTCGGCCTGGCCGACGAGGCGCTTCACCGAGACCCCCGCCTCGAGACCCCGGTCGGCCAGCGCCTCGAGCACGCCGCCGGTCACCCACCACAACTGGTGCACGATCTCGCTGCCCGACGCGGCCTCCAGCCGGTTCACGACGTCCTGCAGCCGGGCCAGTGAATCACTGCCGCCCTCGCCACGGATCCAGCCGAGCAGCGCCAGCTGGAAGCGGGGCCGGAGCGTCTTCGCCAGGGCGGCGGCATCCCTGGGAGCGGCTTCCCCATCGGGAGCCGGGCGCGCCGGTGCAGGCGCCCGCATCGGTGCCGGGCCCCGGGCCCCACCCCCGGCGCCTCCCAGGGCCCCGGGGGCTATGTTCAGAAGAAGCAGCGTGCTCTCGGACAGCAGGGGCCGGCCCTGGGCTGCCCGCAGGTCGTTGAGCAGCGGCAGCAGCACGAGCGGCACGTCACGCCCGCCATCGCGAATCCGCTCCACGTAGGCAGGGAGCTGGACGGCGGCCCGGGACAATGCCTCGATGCCATCGTCGGTCTGCACGTCCCGCCGGGACTTCGCCAGGTACCGGCAGGTCTGCTCCATCTCCTCGGCGAGCAGGCTGGCGCCCCAGGTCTCCGTGATCTGCAGCACGCCCCGGGCCGTGTGCAGCAACGCTGCGCAGCGCTCCAGCGGCTGGTTGCCCACCTCGCCCTCGGCGTACTGCTCGAGGGCGGCACGCGCCTCGTTGAGGGTGACGGCCAGCTCGTCGGCAACGAGCAGCAGCGGCTCCCGGACCGGATGGATGGGGCCGCCGGGAACGATACCGGGCTCGGGGAATGCGGCCACGATCAGGCGGTGCGCTTGCTCACGAAGGACACCGGCTCGTCGTACCGGACCGTCTGGGCGTGGGGCTCACCGGGCCCTTCATCGGGCACGCCCGGGTCGAAGACCTCCGCCGAGCCCGAGAGGGCGGGGAACTGGCCGGTCAGGCCGCTGACTGCGGAGCGCGGCGTGGCCGACGTGACCGGCGGCAGGCGGAAGCCCGCGACGGACCGGCGCAGCTGCGTGGCCAGCTCGGCCAGCTTGCTGATGGCGCTGGTGGTCGCGCTGGTGTTGGCGGCCGTTTCGGAATTGATCTCCTGCAGGACGTCCATGCTGCGGGTGACGGCCCCGGCCGCCTTGCCCTGCTCCCGGGCGGAGCTGGAGATGTTCTGGACGAGCGCCGCGATCTGGTTCGAGACCTGTTCGATCTCCTCGAGAGCCGCGCCGGCGTTCTCGGCCAGCAGGGCACCGCCGACCACGTCGGTGGTGCTGCGCTCCATGGAGACGATGGCCTCGTTGGTGTCGGCCTGGATCGTGCGCACCAGGAACTCGATCTGCTTGGTCGCATTGGCCGAGCGCTCGGCGAGCCGCTGCACCTCGTCGGCCACCACCGCGAACCCACGGCCCGCTTCACCGGCCATGGACGCCTGGATGGCGGCGTTCAGCGCGAGGATGTTGGTCTGGTCGGCGATGTCGTTGATCAGCTCCACGATGTTGCCGATCTCCTGGGAGCTCTCGCCCAGGCGCTTGATGCGCTTCGACGTCTCCTGGATGGTCTCGCGGATCGCATTCATGCCCTCGATCGTGCGGCGCACGGCGTCGCCGCCCTTGTGCGCGACATCCACCGAGTGGCGGGCGACGTCCGAGGAGCGCTCGGCATTGCCCGAGACCTCCTCGATGGACGAGGCCATGCGGCTGATGGCGCGGGACGCCGACTCGATCTGCTTGGACTGGGCCTCGCTGGCCGCCGCCAGCTGGCGGGCGGAGCCTTCGGTCTGCTTGGCGGCACCATCCACGAGGATGGCGCTCTCATTGATGGTGGTGACCAGCTCACGGAGGGCCTCGATGGCGTAGTTGATGGAGTCGGCGATGGCCCCCGTGATGTCCTCGGTGACCGTCGCGTGCACGGTCAGGTCACCGTCGGCCAGGCTGCTCATCTCGTCGAGCAGGGTCAGGATGGCCTGCTGGTTCCGTTCGCTCTGGGCGGTCTGCTGGGCGGCCGCGCGGCGCGTGTCCGCCACGCGGCGGTAGATCCAGACCATTGCCAGCGCCAGGGCGATGGCGAGGGCGAGCAGGCCGGTGGTGACCAGGCTGGACAGGCTCGACGGCGCGCTGGCGGCGGGTGCCACCACCTCGACGGGCAGCTGGGCCACGAGGACTTCGAGCTGTTGCATGGACTGGCGCAGGGCCCCCAGCCGGTCGCTGCCGGCGAGGACGTCCCGCAGGGTCTTGCTGAGGTCGCCCGTCTGCTGGCGCATGCCGTCCAGCGCGCGAATGGCATCGGCCCCGGCCAGCGGCCGCAGGCCCAGTTCCGCGTCGCCCTCACCGAGCCCGCGGATGATCTGGGCAATCGCCAGGTCGGCATCGAGCAAGGCGGGACTGCGCGTGTCGGCAGCCACGGTGCCCTGGGACAGGCCGCGGACGTCGCGGCGCACGCCGTCGGCCAGTGCCCGCAGGCGCTCGAGCTGGGCAACGGTGGCCGGCTGGCCGCTGACGGCACCGGTGGCCTCCAGCGCGTCGATCTGGTCGGTCAGTCGCGGCAGCAGCCGGTCCAGGCGGTCGGCGGCGGAGCGCAGTCCGACGAGTTCACCGCGGCCCGCTTCGATGGTGCCGAGGCTCGCGCGAATCTGCTCCAGCCGGCGGCGGGTCTCGTCGTCCACGCCATCCAGATCAGCCGCCGAGATGCGCCGGTTGGCGGCCGCCAGGCCGGTGAAGGCCCGGGCATCGCCGCGCATGGCCCCTGCCGCGAGCCGGTAGGCGGCGTGCGCCTCCGTGTACGCGGTCGCGCCTGGCACGGGGCTCGTGCGCTGTCCGCCATCGCCGGGCTTCAGGGCGAGGAGCGCGAGGGCCCCCACCAGCACCAGGATCAGGGTGACACCCAGGGTGGGCAGGAGCCGCATTCCGCCAGTTTGTTCTGTCATTGTTGACTCACTCAGGTGTACGTGTGCTTCACTCGCCCGCCGCGCGCTGGAAGTCGCGCGCATCCAGCAGGCGCGTCAGGCTGAATACCGGCCACACTTCCCCGCCGCGGCGGAAGCAGCCGGCCAGAAACCGATCGGCGCGGATCATCGTGGCCGGCGCCTCGTCGGCCAGTTCCCGGTCCACGAAGCGCCGGAAGCCAAAGACCTCGTCGACCACGAGGCCGACGGGAAACTCGCTGCTGTTCGCCACCAGTGCCCGTGCGCTGCGCTCGGTGCCACCGACACCGGAGCCCAGGAACTCGCGCAGGTCCACCAGCGGCAGCAGGTGGCCCCGGACGTTCGCGAGGCCACGTACCCAGGACTTCGCGCCGGGCACCCGGGTGATGGCCGGCGGCACCATCAGCACCTCCCGGACCTCGTCCCGGGGCACCACGAAGCGCTCGCTGCCAAGCCGGAAGCCCACGCCGACCCACTCAGCGAGGCCGACGTCGTCGCCGTGGGCACCCGCGGCGGCAGCCCGGCTGCGGCGCTCGATTTCCCGCAGGAGATCGAACGGGTGCTCCCGGAGCGCGCGCAGGCTGCCTTGCGTGGCGGCGACCATCAGATCTTCATCTACGCGCCAGGGCGTCCCGCACGGCGGCCACCAGGTCGGCGTCGGAGACGGGCTTGTTCAGGTAGCTGACGGCACCCTGCCGGAGACCCCAGATCCGGTCGGCCTCCTGGGTCTTGGTCGACACGATCACGATGGGGATGGAGGCAGTCGAGGGATCCTGGGCCAGCTGCCGGGTGGCCTGGTAACCATTGATGCCGGGCATCACGATGTCCATGAGGATCACATCCGGTGCGCGCTCCCGGGCCAGCCGGAGGGCTTCCTCCCCGTCCTTGGCCACGAGCGTCTCGAAGCCGTGCTTCTCCAGCGCCCGCGACAGGATGTGCTGGTCAGTCGGCGAATCGTCAGCGATCAGTACCAGTGCCATTTTCGTTCCTTGACCCCTCTCGTGGTTGAGCCCGACGAGAGGGGCGCGCGTCGTTCAGCGCGCCGCCTGGCGCGTGATGGCGCCGAGCAGCTCATCCTTGGTGAAAGGCTTGGTCAGGTAGTGCTCGGAACCCACGATCCGGCCGCGGGCCCGGTCGAACAGGCCGTCCTTGCTCGACAGCATGATCACCGGCGTTTCGCGGAAGGTGCGGTTGTGCTTGATCAGGGAGCAGGTCTGGTAGCCGTCCAGCCGCGGCATCATGATGTCCACGAAGATGATGTCGGGCCGGTAATCGGCAATCTTGGCCAGCGCGTCGAAGCCGTCCACGGCGGTGTAGACCGTGCAGCCTTCCTTGGAAAGCAGGGTCTCCGCGGTCCGCCGGATGGTCTTGCTGTCGTCGATCACGAGCACCTTGAGCCCGTGCAATGCCGGCGCGGCGCTATCCGTCACAGGGTTCTCCAGGCGGGGCGTCCCGCCGCCCGCCGCACCATGAACTTTTAACATAACAATCAGGGCCCAGCCATGCCGAGGAGGGGCCAGCCCGGCAGGAATGCCCGCACAGCGATGATACTCCCGGCCTCCGTGCCATTTCAGCACCGGCGCGCCAGAATAGGCACGGCGTCGCAAAATACGGGCGGGCGACCGCATTTAACCTAAGAGGATCGGAGCAGCAACGATGCGGAAGCCGCAACTCGGCGTGGTCATGGACCCGATCGCGGGCATCAATCCGGCCAAGGACAGCTCCCTGGCCATGCTCGTCGAGGCCCAGCGCCGCGGTTATGCGCTCTGGTACTTCGAGCAGCACGACCTGCGGCTGCGGAACGGCGTGGCCCAGGGCAGCGCCCGCCCCCTGCGCGTGACCGACGGCAAGACCGCCTGGTTCGAGCTCGGCCCCCGGGAGGAACTGCCCCTGTCGAACCTCGACCTGATCCTCATGCGCAAGGACCCGCCCTTCGGCACCGAGTACATCTACACCACCTACCTGCTGGAGCGGGCCGAGCTCACCGGCGTGCTGGTGGTGAACAAGCCCCAGAGCCTGCGGGACATGAACGAGAAGGTCTACACGGCCTGGTTCCCCGAATGCTGTCCCGAGACCGTGATCACGCGCTCGATCGCCGACATGCGGGCCTTCCTGGCCGAGCAGGGCCACATCGTCGTCAAGCCATTGCACGGGATGGGCGGCCGGTCGATCTTCGTGCTCCGCCAGGGCGACAACAACGCCAACGTGGTCTTCGAGACGCTCACCGACTACGGCCAGCAGTACGCCATGGCCCAGACCTACATCCCGGAGATCACCCGGGGCGACAAGCGCATCATCGTCGTGGACGGCAAGCCGGTGAGCCGCGTGCTCGCCCGCGTCCCGGCGGCGGACGACAACCGGGGCAACCTGGTGGCCGGCGCCCAGCCCGAAGTCCGTGAGCTCACGGCTCGGGACCGGTGGATCTGCGACCGGGTGGGGCCGGTCCTCCGGGAAAAGGGCGTGCTCTTTGCCGGCCTCGACGTGATCGGCGACTACCTCACCGAGATCAACGTCACCAGCCCGACGGGCATGAAGGAGCTGCAGAAGCTGGGCGGCCTGGATGTGGCCGCCACGCTGTTCGATGCCCTGGACGCCCGGCTGGCGGGCAGGACAAAGCCGACCTGAACACCAGCCGTCAGGCCGGCGTGGCTGCCGCGGTCGTCTTTGGCCTGGCCGCCTGCAGCGACCCGGCCGTCACCGGGCGCACATTCGAGGCCTTCGGCACCACTGTCCACGTCGAGATCGTGCAGCCGGATGAGCGAGCTGCGGTCGCGGCCGTGACTGAACTCGAAAGCCGTTTTCGCGTCGCCGAACGGGACTGGTACGCCTTCGGCAGCGGGGAACTGGCCCGGGTCAACGAGTTGCTGGTCCGGGGCCAGGCCGCCCCGGTGAGCGCGGACCTGGCGCCGCTGATCACCCGGGCCATGGCGTTGCACGCGCTGAGCGGCGGGCGCTTCGATCCCGGCGTGTGCGCCCTGGTGCGGCTGTGGCAGTTCGACAGCCAGGAATCGCTGGCAACCGCGGCCGGCCCGCCGCCGTCAGCCGAGGTCCAGGCGCTCCGGGCCCGGCAGGGGACGCTCGCGGACCTGCGCTTCGACGGCCGCACGGTGTCCGCCACCCGGCCCCTGTGCGTGGACCTGGGTGGCATGGCCAAGGGCACGGCCATCGAACGCGCCCGCACGCTGTTCGGCGCCCGCGGTATCCAGAACGCACTGCTCGACATCGGCGGCAGCAGCCAGCTGGCCCTCGGGCGGAAGGGCGATCGTCCCTGGTACATCGGGATACGTCACCCGCGGGAAGACCGGATTATCGCCCGGCTGGCGCTCGAGTCCGGCGAGGCGACCGCCACCTCGGGCGACTACGAGAACGCCTACGTCCAGGCTGGCCGACGCTATCACCACGTCCTGGATCCCCGGACCGGTACGCCCACGGACGGCACCGCCAGCACGACCGTTGTCGCCGCCGATGCCGAGCTGGCCGAGGCAGCGACCAAAGCCCTCATGGTTGGCGGCAAGGGGCAGTTCCACGCGGTGTGCGCCGCCATGGGCCTCACCCACGCACTCCTGATCACGGCCCGCGGCGAGCTGCTGACCACGTCGGGCATGGCGACGCGCCTGCAGCGGGACAACGGTGGCCGGCTGCCGGTGATCGACTGGCCCGCGCCGGCGGAGAACGGGAACGGCGCAGATCTGTGACCTGCCCCCGTTCCGGCCAGGACTGGTGCGTATAATCCAGTGAGATCCCGGGTAGGCCACCGGGCATTCGCCCAGCCAGTCATGCAGGAAGCGCCATCCCGAACCGGACGTCAGACCACCTGGTCGGCCGAGGCTGCCCGGGACCGGTTGTCATCCACGGCATTCCTCGCCGCCCTCTTCCACGGCATCCTCATCCTCGGCATTACCTTCAGCGCAACCACCAGCGCACCCGACAAGCTCACCAGCTCCATGGAGGTCGTGCTCGTCACCTCCGAGTACGAGGACCGGGAGCCATCCGAGAGCGCGGTCCTGCTCGCCCAGCGGAACCTCGCAGGCGTGGGCAATGCCGCCCCCGACGTCGCGGTGCGCACGGCGCCGGGTCTGACCCTGCCCGCCGAGGTGCTCGGCCCGGCCCAGGACGGCGGCGACGAGCCCGTGCGGCCCGGCGAGCCCCTGCATGACCGTACCGCGCAACCCGTGCTGCTGGCCCGGGACTCCACCCGTGTTGCGCCGGACGAGGGCCAGCCGGACCGGGTGAACGAGGCCCAGAAGAGCATGCTGCCCTCCACCAGCAACGCCATCGAGATCGTCGGCCGCTTCGACGCCACGACCGCCATCCCCGACGCGCGGCCGCGGGAACTGCTGATCAGCGCCAACACGCGGGAGTCCCGGATCGCGACCTACCTCAGCACCTGGAAGAGCAAGGTGGAACAGGTGGGCACGCTGAACTTCCCCGACGCGGCCGGCCACCTGGCCACGACGAAGTTCCCCGTGCTCGAGGTCGCCATCAACGCGGACGGGCGCCTGAAGGAAGTGGTCGTGCGGAGCTCGTCCGGCCAGCGGGAACTGGACCAGGCGGCGATGGAGATCCTGAGGCTCGCCGCGCCCTTCGAGCCCTTCCCCGAGGGGCTGCGCGCGGACTACGACGTGCTGCGCTTCGCCTACGAGTGGCGCTTCTCGGAGGGGGCTGGCCAGATTCGCGCCCGCACGGCAGCAGCCTGGTAAACAGACTCAGGTCCCGGCGGGTGCCGGGGCAACGCGCAGCGTGCGCACGCCGAGTGCGGCGATGGCAATCGCCATCAGGGGGCTCACCAGGTTGAAGATCGCGTAGGGCGCGTAGCTCAGGGTCGCAACCCCGAGCGTCGCGGCCATGTAGGCGCCGCAGCTGTTCCAGGGGATCAGCGCCGAGGTGGGAGTTCCGGAGGCGCCAATCGTGCGCGACAGCACGACGGGCGCGAGTCCGCGCTTCTCGTAGGCGCCCTTGAACATGCGGCCCGGCAGCACGATCGCCATGTACTGATCGGCCGTGGCCACGCTGGTGGCGACCACGGATCCGACCGTCACCGCGACCAGCGCACCGACCGATTTCGCCTTCTCGATGACCGGCGTGATCAGCCGGTCCAGCACACCGGCTTTCTCGACCACGCCGCCGAAGGCGAGCGCGGTGATGACCAGCCAGATCGTGTTCAGCATGCTCGACATGCCCCCTCTCGACACCAGCTCGTCGAGCACTGCGAAGCCGGTCGACGACTCGTAGCCCCTGGCGAGCGCCAGCCAGACCCCCTTGATCAGCGCCAGCCAGACAGGGAAATCGTCCCCGGCCCGCGCGAAGGCGACGACGCGTTCCGGGGCGACGATTGCGGCCAGCAACCCGCCCACGAGCGCCCCGATGAAGATCGCGGTGAACGGCGGGAACCGGAACAGCGCGAGCCCGACGACGACGAGGAGCGGCAGGAACAGCCAGGCCGAGACATGGAAGACCTGGTCGATCATGGCGATCTTGTAGCTGGCGTCGTACTCGCCGGGCGTGCCGAGCATCCAGAACACGCCGAGGGCAATCGCGAGCGAAAGGCCCGAGGTCAGGGCCGTCTCGCGGATATGCTGGTAGAGCTCGGTGCCGGCGGAGGCCGCGGCCAGGTTGACGGAATCCGACAGCGGCGAGGTCGTATCGCCGAAGTAGGCGCCGGAGATGATCGCGGCGGCGGCAATGCCCGGGTCCAGGCCCATGTTCTGGGCAATGCCCATCAGGCCGATGCCAATCGTCCCGATCACGGTCCACGAACTGCCGATGCTGGCGGCGACCACGGCGCAGATCAGGACCGCGCTGACGTAGAAGTACTCCGGGTTCAGCAATTGCAGGCCGAAATGCACCATGGACACCAGGGTGCCGCTCATTGCCCAGGTGCCGATCAGCGCGCCAACGGCCAGGAGGATGAAGACGGCGCTCAGCCCTGAACTGACGCTGGCCATTGCCGCTTCGTTCAGCGCCTCGAGTTTATGGCCGCGGCGCCAGCCCAGGAAGACGACGATCATGGTCGCGACGGTCAGCGCGACCTGGCTGGGGCCCTTCGCGCCGGCGTCGCCGAAGAGGTAGAAAGACAGCGAGACCAGGCCAATCAGGCTGGCGACCGCCACGTAGGCTTCGGCCAGGCTGACCGGCTGTGCCTGTTCGGGCGGGCTCACGTGGCGTTCGCCTGCCTGCGGTGCCTAGAAATCCACCGGGTCCCGGATGATCGGACAGGTCATGCAATGACCGCCGCCACGGCCGCGTCCGAGTTCCGCGCCGACGATCGTGATGACCTCGATGCCTTCCTTGCGCAGCAGGGTGTTGGTGTAGGTGTTGCGGTCATAGGCGTACACGACGCCGGGAGACGCGCAGACGAGATTCGCGCCGCTGTCCCACTGGGTACGCTCGCGCTGGTAGTCGGTGCCTCCCGCCTCGACCACGCGCAGCTTCTTCAGCCCGAGGGATTCCGCGACGACGTCCACGAACGGCTTCTTCTCGGCGTGCAGCTCCACCCCGCTCGGGTGGTTGCTCGGACGGTAGGAGAAGGTGGTCGTCTTGTTCATGAAATCGGGTGCGACCAGCACGCAATCCCGGTCTGCAAACGTGAACACCGTGTCGAGGTGCATCGCCGCGCGGATCTTCGGCATGGCGGCCACGATCACGCGCTCCGCCGCCTTCTTCTTGAACAGGGTGGCCGCCAGCTGGCTGATCGCCTGGCGCGAGGTGCGCTCGCTCATGCCGATCAGCACGTTACCCTTGCCGATCGGCATCACGTCGCCGCCTTCGAGGGTCGCCAGGCCATGGTCCTCGGTCGGGTCGCCCCACCAGACGTTGACGTTGCCCTTGAAGTCCGGGTGGAACTTGTAGATGGCCGTGGTGAGGACCGTCTCCTCGTGCCGTGCCGGCCAGTACAGCGGATTGAGCGTGACGCCGCCGTAGATCCAGCAGGTGGTATCCCGCGTGTAGAGCGTGTTCGGCAGCGGCGGAAGCAGGTACTCGGTGCCGCCCGCCGCCTCCTTCACGACCTTCAGCGCCTTGCCCCCGACCGTTTCGGGAAACTCGAGGGTGGACAGGCCGCCGATCAGGGTTTCGGCGAGGTTGCGATCGTCGAGGCCCTCGAGGTAGCTCCGCAGCTCGTCGATGAAGCCGAGCCCCACCTGGTTCGGCACGATCTGGTGGTCGAGGATCCACTTCTTGCCCTCGGGCACGGCAACGGTCTCGGCCAGCATGTTGTGCATCTCGACCACGTCGACGCCGCGGTCGCGCATCTTCGAGACGAAATCGAAATGGTCGCGCTTGGCGTTTTCGACCCAGAGCACGTCATCGAACAGCAGGGCGTCGCAGTTGCTGGGCGTAAGCCGCTGGTGCGCGCGGCCCGGTGCGCAGACCATGACCTTGCGCAGCTGCCCGACTTCCGAATGCACACCGAACTTCACTTCTTTTTTTTCACTCGCCATGATGCGCTCCGCTGTTCCCTGTTAGATGGTGATGACGCCGGTCGCCAGACCATAGACGCCGTAGACGCCGGCGGCGACGATGACGCCAAAAGTAACCCAATCCGATGTCTTGTTGAACACGGCCTTGCCCTGCTCGCGCCGCGACCAGAAGTACAGCACCGTGCCCGGCGCAAACAGTATGGCCGAGAGCAGGATGAACTTCAGGCCGCCGGCATAGATCATGAAGAGCGTGTAGATCACCGCGAGCGTGGCCAGGATCAGGTCGCGCTGGCGCTCTTCCGGCCGCACCTCGTAGGTTTCACCGCGCCTGGCGATCATGAAGCCATAGGCGGCGACGAACAGGTAGGGAATCAGCGTGGTCGCGCTCGTCAGGTTCAGCATCAGCGAGAAGGCGTCCCGGGACCAGTAGGTGGTGATCACGATGAGCTGGATGATGATGCTGGTCACCCAGAGGGCCACCACGGGCACGTTGTTCTTGTTCACCCGGGCGAAGACCTTGGGCATGTCCTTCGACTTGCCCGCGGCGAACATCACCTCGGCGCAGATCAGCGCCCAGGCCAGGTACGCGCCGAGCACCGAAACGAGCAGTCCGACGCTGACGAAGACGGCGCCCCACGGCCCGACCACCGACTCGAGCACCGCGGCCATCGAGGGCTGGCGCATGCCGGCGATGTCGGCCCGTTGCAGCACGGCGTAGGGCAGCAGGGTCACCAGCACCATCAGGCCGGTGACGCCGATGAAGCCCATGATCGTCGCCTTGCCGACGTCGGAGCGCTCCTTGGCGAAGCGGGAGTAAACGCTGGCGCCCTCGATGCCGATGAACACGAACACGGTCACCAGCATCGTCGCCCGCACCTGCTCGAACAGGCCTGTGGTCAGGTCCCCGCCGTACAGGTTGTAGCTGAACAGGTCCATCTTGAAGGCGAAGATCAGGATCACGATGAAGACCAGGATCGGGATGACCTTGGCCACGGTGACGATGCTGTTGATGAACGCAGCCTGCTGCACGCCCCGCAGGATCAGGAAGTGAAAGAGCCAGATTCCGACCGAGGCCACCGCGATCGCGACCGCCGTGTTGCCATCACCGAAGACCGGGAAGAATGCGCCCAGCGTCGACTTGATGAGTACCCAGTAGGACACGTTGCCGATGCAACTGCCGATCCAGTAGCCAAAGGCCGACAGGAAGCCCGGGTAGTCGCCGAAGCCCTCCCGGGCATAGGCATAGACGCCGGCGTCGATGTCGGGCTTGCGCTCGGCCAGCGCCTGGAAGACCCGGGCGAGCATGTACATGCCGGAACCCGCGATGAGCCAGGCAATGACCGCCCCCATGGGACCGGTGGCCCCGGCGAAGGTCCGCGGCAGGGAGAAAATTCCGGCGCCGACCATGCCGCCCACGACCATCGCCGTGAGCATCGCCCGTGACATTTTTTGTTCGTTTGCAGACATGCCGGCCGTCTCCTGCTGCCAAGGGTGGCCGGACAATAGCAGATTGTCGCAGCGGGCCGCAGCGGGGCGCGGCCTGGGCTTGGGGCTACCCGTGGAGCCCCCGGCACGGAGGCGGCACGCGTGCGTGCCGCCTCCGTCCGAACGGAACCCTGCCCGCTACTCGGCCGCCACGTCTCCGACCGTGGCCCGGAACGGGTCGGTCTTCGGCGTTTCCGTGCCCCGCAGCGTGGTGCCCGGCATGATCGGGAAGCGCGGGTCGAAGTCGACCATCGTGGACGCCAGCTGCTTGAGCACGCCGGTATTGCCCACGGCCTTGGCGGTGCCGTCCTCGATCTGCGCCATCAGGGTCTTGGCGCCGATCATGGTCTGCTCGAGGTCGCGGCGATTGATGGTGAGCGTGAGGTCAGGCTTGTCGGCCAGGAAGCCCTGGATGTTGGTCAGCGTCGCGTTCTCCATCTCGATCAGGAACTTCTCGCCGTTGTCGGGCGTGATCAGGTTGACCGTGAAGCGCATGCCCTCGGCCTTGACGCTGTCCATGCGGATGCCGAGGAAGTTGAGGAACAGCTCGGTGGTCATCGCCCGGATCACGTCGGGACTGCTGGAGTCCACCGCCGCGGCGGAAGGAATACCCGATCGCAGTTCATACGCGCCCGCCAGGAAGCTGTTGCGCAGTCCCGGATTCTCCTGCTGGTAGCCAATCTGCTCGAAGGCGTCCGCCAGCAGGTCCTTGGCTTTCTGGTTCTGCGGCTGGGCATAGACCAGCTTGTTCAGGATCTCCGTGGCGTCGAGGTACCGGCCCTCGTCGATCAGCTGCCGGCCGCGCGCGAGGATCTTCTCCGCGCCGCCCATCATCTCGACGTAGAGCGGAGCGGAATCGGCCGGTGATTTCGGGATCAGGGTGGTCGGATTGGCGTCCCAGAATCCCGAGGTAGCGCTGGATCACGCCCCGGCTGTTGTGCTCGGGCGAGCCGTGGTAGCCGCGCAGGAACCAGGCGTCCCGCATGCTGGCCGGCAACTTGTAGACATTGTGGATCTCGTTGATCGTCACGCCCTGGTTGGCCAGGTGCAGCACCTGGTTGTTCATGTGCGCATAGAGGTCGCGCTGGCCGCGCAGCACTTCCTGGATGCGCCCGTTGCCCCAGCGCGGCCAGTGGTGCGAGGCAAACATCACCTCGGCCTCCTGCCCGTAAAGGTAGAGCGCCTCGGCGATGTACTTGGACCAGCGCAGCGGATCGCGCACCGGCGCGCCGCGCAGGGTGTAGATGTTGTGCAGCGTGGCGGTGACGTTCTCGGCCATCCAGAGCGCCTTCATCCCGGGGATGTAGGTGTTCATCTCCGACGGCGCCTCGGTGCCCGGCGTATTCTGGAAGATCATCTTGACGCCGTCGACCTCGAACTCCTCGATGGCCTCCTCGACCACCTTGGTTGGCGCGATCAGGCCCATCAAGCCAGCCGACACGCCCTGGCCGAGACCCTGGCCCACGTAGCCGAACGGGCTCGCCGGCAACAGCAGGCCGTACTGGTAGAAGAGGCGCCGGTTCATCGCGTTGCCGGCGTACACATTCTCGGAGATCGTGTGCTGCATGAAGTCGCGCGGCGCGATGATCTGGACCTTGCCGGCCCGCACATCCGCCTCGTCAACGACGCCGCGCACGCCGCCCCAGTGGTCACCGTGCGAGTGCGAGTAGATCACCGCCGTGACCGGCAGGCCCTTGCCAACGTGCTTCTGGAACAGCTTGAGTGCCTCGCGCGCAGGTTCGGCGGTGGTCAGCGGGTCGATCACGATCCAGCCGGTCTTGCCGCGCACGAAGGAAATATCGGCGAGGTCGAAGCCGCGGACCTGGTAGATCCCGGGGATGACCTCGTACAGGCCGTAGTTCATGTTCAGCGTGGAAATCCGGTGCAGCGACGGATGGACGCTGCTGAAGCCCTTGCTGTCGTTGAGGAAATCGAAGCGCTCCATGTCCCAGGCGACATGGCCGGCGTCGGCCATGATCTTGAGATTCTCGGCCGGCGCGATGAAGCCCTTCTTGCGCTCGTCGAAGTCACGCTTGTCCGTGAACGGCAACGTGGTCTCCGCCTTTTGCAGGATCTCCTGCGTGAAGCTCGAGGGCGGCTTGCCCTTCGGGTGGAAGTGATCCGGTGCAGCCTGCGCCTGGACGGCGCCGCCGCCCAGTGCGAGCGAGCCGCTGAAGGCAACGATGGCGGCTACTGCCGCCGTGAGCCCAATCGACTGGCGTGGAATTCTCATCGGGTACTCCTGGGTTAAGGCTTGCCTGCATGAAGGCGAGGCAGATCCGGTACCTGCGTGCCTTCTGTTACTTGTTTTTCGATTGTAGGGGGGGGGGGGGACGCCCGCACCAGTCGGCGGAATTACGTATGAGGAAAGTGTGCACCCAGGGCGGGCACAACCCCAGAGCCCGGCGTCAGGCCAACGCCTTCGCCTTGAGCCTGGTGAACTCGTCCTGGCTGATTGCGCCCGAGTCGAGCAAGGCCTTGGCCTCGGCGATTTCAGACGCTGGCGACCTGGCGACCACGCCCTTGATGTAGGCCTCGGTTTCGGACTTCGCCCGCTGCAGGCTGGCCTGCTGCCGCTCCGCCATGCCCTTGCCACGGACGATGATGTAGATGATCGCCGTGATGACCGGCATGAAGATCAGGCCGACCATCCACAGCACCTTGGACCCGCCGCCCATTTCGGTGTCACGGAACAGATCGACGACGATCTGGAACATGACCAACAGGTACGCCACGAACAGGAAGGTCGAAATCATCAGCAGGACAATGTCCCAGAAATTACTCATGTCAGTCTCTCCATTGTTAATCAGCTCGCCGGGCAGAGCGCGCAGGGCCGTTTCGCGCGGGAAGGAACCGCCCCAACTGCCGCCTGTCGAAGCGATGGCGACGAACTTCGCCCACGGCTTTGTAGAGCAAGCGCCTCAGAAGAAGGGCCGGATCCCAGCTCTTGTGCGACCGGCTGCCAATGGTCGATTCGGCCGCATACACAGACGTGGTCACACTCGGCGGCGTCAGAACGAAGATCGGCGTGTCATGGTCCCACGTGCGTTGCATGAACTTGTCAACCGGCGCCGTGAGCGTGGCGCTCGACCTGACGAGGCGTTCGGCAGCCACCGGGCTGATCGCGTAGGCCACCAGGCAAAGCGGCACATCGGATAGGTAGGAGATGCCGAAGCCCTCGTCCTCGAGGATCTTGCAGGGGGGGAGGCTCGTGGGCTTTTTTCTCGGGCGCTCGTGCGATTGCAGCCGGATGAAGCCAAACCGGCTAATGAGCCTGCTCGTCGCACGGATCGCATCGGGGAAATTCGGGTAGAAACGACAGTCGTCTTCGAGAATCACGATCGGTTCGTTCAATTCGACAGCAAGCTTCCAGAGCGACAGGTGACTCGCGTAGCAGGCCATCTCGTTGGCCATCGGCTCCCGGCGGGTATTGAGCCGATAGAGCGTCGAGTCCACGCCCCTGAAGTGGTCGAGGGCATCCGGGCCGGTTACAGCATCGAAAAACTCATAGGCAAGCCCGAGGCCGGCGAGTTGTTCCGCGACGGCCGCGCGCCGGGCAGTCGCGGTTTTCAGGCTGATGATGAAGATTCGCACTACCGTACCTTCTCGATCCGGGATGAGTAGCAGGCGTCGCCGAGGCCGGCTCAACCCGACCGGGCCGCGGCACGATTTTATCCGGGCCGCTTCACGATGGCCATCTCCACATCGCCCATGGCTTACTTACGTCGCGCACCGGCAATGGGGGTCCGGCGAGGTCGTCAGCTCGTCGAAGCTCATCGCCAGCGCGTCGAAGATCAGCAGGCGCCCGATCAGCGGCTGGCCGATGCCGAGGACCAGCTTCAGCGCCTCCGTCGCCTGCAGGGTGCCCAGGATCCCGGGGAGCACGCCCAGCACGCCGGCCTCCTGGCAGGAGGGCGCCAGTTCCGGCGGCGGTGGCGCGGCGAAGAGGCAGCGGTAGCAGGGTGCGCCGTGGGCGGAGAACACCGTCAGCTGGCCCTCGAAGCCCAGGATCGAGGCGTGCACGACCGGGATCTGCAGGCCCAGGGCCACGTCGTTGATCAGGTACCGGGTCGTGAAGTTGTCGCTGGCGTCGATGATGACGTCGTAGCCACGCAGCAATGCCGTCGCGTTCGCATCGGTGAGCCGCTCGTGATGGGTGCTCAGGCGCACGTCGGGATTGAGCGCGGCCAGGGTGATCGCCGCGCTGTCGACCTTGGGGCAGCCGACCCGGTCCGTGGTGTGCAGCACCTGCCGCTGCAGGTTGGAGAGTTCCACGACGTCGGCGTCCACGATGCCGAGGGTGCCGATCCCCGCCGCCGCCAGGTACAGCGCCGCCGGAGAGCCGAGCCCGCCGGCCCCGACGCAGAGGATCCGCGCCTGGCGGAGCCGCTCCTGGCCCTCCAGGCCGATCTCCTCCAGCCGGAGATGCCGCGAGTAGCGCTCCAGCTGGGTGGCGGTCAGCGAGCCAGGGCCCGGCGTCACCCAGGGCAGGCCCGCGGCCTTCCAGGCCACGAAGCCCCCGGCCAGGGACCGGGCCCCGATGCCAGCCGCGCGCAGGCGCGCCACGGCAAGTGCCGAGCGCTTGCCGGTGGCGCAGTAGACGACGACGTGGCAGCCGGACTCGCCCGCCACGGCCTCGAGCACGGCGTCAGGGGAAACCCGGCGCGCGCCATCGAGCATCCCGCCTGCGACCTCGTCCGCGCCGCGCACATCGATCAGCAACGGGGCCAACGGCAGGATGGCCGCCAGTTCTTCCGGCGTGATTTCCTCAACCACCGCTCTCAACCACCGCTCAGGGCCTGGACGATGTGCACGGTGTCGGCGGGGCCGAGCGCCTGCGCGAGATCGAAGACCTGGGCACCGTTGACGAAGATCCGCATATGGGGCCGCACCCGGTCCTGCTCGTCCACCATCCGGAAGCGGATGCCCGGGAACTGGCGGTCCAGGTCCTCGAGCGCCGCCCCGAGCGTCGGGCCCGCGGCCGCCACGTGCCGCTGCTTCGTGTAGGACAGCAACGGCGCCGGAATGGATACCTTGCAGGCGCCCATGACGCGCGGTATCCCGGCTAGCGCTCCGCCACTTCCACGGAATAGATCTCGGGCAGGTGCCGCGCGATGCAGGTCCAGCGCCTGCCCTCGTCCCGGCTCAGCCACAGCTCGCCGCTGGTCGTGCCGAAGTAGAGGCCCACCGAAGGCTGGGTGTCGTTGGTCATGGCCTGCCGTTTCACCGTCCACCAGGCCTGGGTGCGGGGCATGCCCGCATCCTGCCGCTGCCAGCGCGTCCCGCCGTTTCGGGTGACGTACACCGCCGGCTTGCCGGCGGGCGCGGTGCGCGGCCAGACCATCGTGCCGTCCATCGGCATGACCCAGGCCACGTCCGCGTCGCGGGGATGCACCACCATCGGGAAGCCCACGTCACCGACGGTCTTTGGCATGTGGTCGCCGATCCGCACCCAGGTCTTTGCCGGGCGGTCGAGGCGGTAGATGCCGCAGTGATTCTGCTGGTAGAGACGGTCCGGGTTGGCCGGACTGATCCGCACGCAGTGCGGGTCGTGGAAGGTGTTCACGGCCGCGTCGAAACCTTCGACCACCGCCAGGCCCGCCACCAGCGGGGACCAGCTCCGGCCCCCGTCCCGGGATTCGTGCACGCCGCCGCTCGACATGGCCATGTACATGTGGGCCGGGTCGCGGGGATCGATGTTGATGGAGTGCAGCTTGGGCCCGTCCGGCGTGCCGTCCTGCTCGGCGCCCATCCACTCCCGGTACTGCCGGTTGTCGTGGAGGCCGGGCAGCAGGTGCCAGGTGTCGCCGGCGTCGTCGCTGCGGAAGATGGCCTGGGGCGAGGTGCCCGCGAACCAGACCCCGGGCTGGCTCGGGTGGCCGGGCGTGAGCCAGAAGGTGTGCTTGACCGTGCGGGCCGGCAGCCCGGCTTCGTCGAGGCTGCCCGCCGGCACTTTCGGAAAGGCCGGCGGGCCGGAGACTTCCTTCCAGCTCCGGCCCCTGTCCAGCGAACGAAACAGGGTCGGGCCCAGGTGGCCCGTGCTCGCAGCGGCCAGCAGCGTCTTGCCGTCCCGGGGATCCAGGACCAGGTGGTTGATGATGTGGCCGAGGAAGTGGGGCCCGTCCGGGCGCCACTGGCGTCGGGCGGCGTCGCCGTGAAACAGCCAGGCGCCCTTGCGGGTGCCCACCAAGAGGACGAGCCTGGCGGACCTTGCCGGTTTGCGGCGGCGGGCCGGCAGACTCTTGCGTAAGGACTTTCCACGGGTCATGGGGGCCTCCTCGGGGGATTGACTCTATACTTCCCGCATGACCGACGCGACCTACCTCACCGGCCACCTGCTGATCGCCATGCCGGCCATGCAGGACCCCAACTTCGTCAAGACCGTCACCTACATCTGCGAGCACAGCGACCAGGGCGCCCTCGGCATCGTCATCAACCGCCCGCTCGACATGGACCTCGGCACGATCTTCGACCAGTTGTCCCTCGAGTCGGCGGACCCCGAGCTGGCCCGCCAGCCGGTCCTGCAGGGCGGGCCGGTGCACCAGGAGCGGGGCTTCGTCCTGCACGAGCCCGCCGACACGAGCGACCGCGAGTTCGACGCCACGCTGGCGGTCACCGACGCGATCCGCGTGACCACGTCCCAGGACATCCTGACCGCCATGGCCCGGGGCCAGGGGCCGAAGCGGGCCCTCGTGGCGCTCGGCTACGCGGGCTGGGGCGCGGGGCAGCTCGAAACCGAACTGGTGCAGAACGCCTGGCTCAGCGTGCCGGCCTCGCCGAAGATCATCTTCGACACGCCCTTCGACCAGCGCTGGCGCGAGTCCGCGAAGCTGATCGGCATCGACCTCAACACCATCAGTCACCAGGCAGGCCACGCCTGAGGCGTCCTCTGTCATGAACGGCTCGGCCCTGGTCTTCGACCACGGCGGGCGGCGCATCGGCGTGGCCGTTGCCAACCGGTCACCCCGCCTGGCCTCCCCCCTGCTGACATTGCCCGCCCGGGACGGCGTGCCCGACTGGCCCGCGCTGGACAGGCTCGTGAAGGAGTGGAACCCGGGCCAGCTCGTGGTGGGCGTCCCCTATAATGGCGCCGGCGCGCGCATCGCGGGCAGCGGCGCCAGCGAGACGACCGACAGCGAATCCGCCGCCGAGCGGTTCGCCGCCGACACTGGAAGCCCGCTACCAACTGCCCGTGATCCGCATCGACGAACGACTCACCTCGGTGGAAGCCGAGTCCCGGCTGCGGGAGCAACGGCGGAGCGGCGCCCGCACGAAGAAGGTCAGGACCGGGGACGTGGACGCCCTCGCCGCCTGTGTGATTGCAGAGATGTGGCTCGACCAGCCAGCACCATGAAAATGACGGCATGAACAAGTCCCACCGCGGCACCATCTTCCAGGCCGAAGCCGAAGTCCTCCAACAGACGAGCTACCCCGGCGGCCAGTACATTGCCCGGCTCCACGCGCCGGACTGCGCCCGCACCGCCACCGCCGGCAGCTTCGTCCACGTGCAGTGCACGCCGGGCATCCCGATGCGCCGGCCCCTGTCGATCCTCCGGGCCAACGCGGCCGAGGGCTGGGTGGAAGTGCTCTACAAGGTCGTCGGCCAGGGCCTGCTGGCGCTGACGGCGGCCGGGCCCGGGGACCGCGTGAGCGTGCTCGGCCCCATCGGCCAGGGCTTCCGGCCCGACCCGGCGCGGCCCGTCGCCCTGCTGATCGGCGGCGGCGTGGGGATTCCGCCGCTGATGTTCCTGGCCGAGGTGCTCGCGCACTCGCCCGGCATCCGCTTCGAGCCCCGCGCCTTCTTCGGCTCGGAGCTGCCGTTCCCCTTCGAGGTGAATGCGGCGGCCGGCACCCTCCGCCTGCTCGACGAGGCCGGCATCCCGTCGCAACTCGCCAGCAACGCCGGCCTGCCCGGCTGCAAACCCGGTTTCGTCACCGACCTGGCGCGCGCCTGGATCGCGGCCCAGCCGGCGGCGGCCCGGGACCGCATGACCATCTACTCCTGCGGTCCCACGCCCATGCTCAGGGCGGTGCAGACGGTGGCCGGTGAATTCGCGATCCCTTCCCAGCTCTGTCTGGAGGAGTTCATGGCCTGCGCCGTCGGCGGCTGCGCCGGCTGCGTCGTGCCCGTGCTGGTCGACGGCCAGCGCCAGATGAAGCGGGTGTGCGTGGACGGACCCGTGTTCGACGGGGCGGCGGTCTACGCCTGATGCCCGCGTCAGGCTCGACTGATGCATCCTGATCCGTTCCGTGAAGGCCTGGCTGCGGCCCGTCGTGGCGACTTCGCCGCGGCCGCGCGGATCTGGGAAGCCCTCGCCGTCAACGGCGACGCGCGCGCCCAGTACAACCTGGGCTACCTCCACGCGAACGGCCAGGGCGTGCCGAAGGACTACGCACGGGCCATCGAGTGGTACACCCGGGCCGCCAGCCAGGGCTTCGCCGCGGCCCAGTTCAACCTGGGCGTCCTCCTGTCCAGCGACGACGGCGTCCCGCCCAACTACGCGGCCGCGCTGTCCTGGTACCGCAAGGCCGCCGACCAGGGCGACGCCGATGCCCGGTTCAACCTCGGCGTGGCCTTCGCCTCGGGCCAGGGTGTCCGGGTGGACTTCGTGGAGGCGTTCCGGTGGTACAGCCAGGCAGCCGCCGCGGGCCACCGGAAGGCGGCGGCGACGCTCGAGAGCCTGATGGCGGAGATGACGCCGGAGCAGCTCGCCGAGGCGCGGAAGCCCGGCGCCGGCTGATCAGTTCCCGGTACTGACGATGCCGCCGTTGGGCAGGAACACGGCGCCCGTGGTGCCGTCCGAGAACCCACTGCCGCCCGTCACCCGGGATTGCCAGGTGTTGCTGCCACCGCCCTGGGCCTGGGATTGCGCCTGAGCCGCGAGCGCGGCCAGGTTCCAGAGCGGCGGTCCGCCTTCGAGTCCGGCCAGGCCGTCCGCCGTGATGAAGTAGCGGCCGGGAACGATGGGGCCGGCGATCCGCTCCAGGGCCAGCAGGTCGTAGGGATGCAGCGCGCGGCCATTCACGAGCACGTTCGTGCCACTGCCGGAGGCATCGGCCTGCAGGTTGCCGCCCAGTTCCAGTCCCGGGGCGATGAAGCCCATGGTGGGCCCGCCCTTGCCGCCCCACGCGCCCAGCACCCGGTCGTACCAGAAGTCGCCGGGAGGAATACGGATGCCGTAGGCCTTCTCCACCCGCCCCAGGTCGGCGGCGCCGAGCTCCGTGCCATTGACGAGGACGGCGGCCGTTGCCGGTGTACCGCCGCGCCGGACGAAACTGACGAGTTCACCATCACCCGCCGGGCCGACCTCGAGGAGCAATCGGTCGCCCTGCAGCCGGGCCGTCACCGGCAGGACGTCGGCCCCCTGACTGAGCGTGCCCGTGAAGGCGTCGCCGGTCCTGCGGCCCTCCAGGACCAGGGTCGCGTCGCCATCGGCGAGGCGCCCGGTGATGCGCCCATCGGCAGACTCCTCGACCGTCAGTGCCAGCGACGGATCTTCGACGCCCGCGTAGCGGCCGGCGACCGTGCCCGCCGCCTGCACCAGCCCCACAGCGGAAACCAGCACCGCGGCCCACAACGCTGCGCGACAGTTCATCACCGCACCCTCAGCGCCGGCGCCGAGCCACGACTGGCACGAGCGTCAGGGACAGGAGCAGCAGGCCGGCCGGTAAGGGGTACCTGATCGCGTAGACCACCGGCGTCAGCGCGACCCGGGCCGCGAGGCGCAGGCCTTCCCGCTTGCGGATGTAGTCCGCGAGCGGCGGCGACACCCGGTAATACCAGCCGACGAAGGCCCGGCCCCACGCACTGGCCAGCAGGACGCGGTCGCGGAACTGGCGCAGCACCAGGACCTCCGGGTCCAGGTAGGAGCCGAAGGCGGCGGTGGCGATGAAGCAACTGGTGCCGCCGCCGCCACCTCGTTCCACGGTGTAGCTACCAGTGTCCGTGTTGTCGACGAGATCGGGATCCAGCTCGTCGCCGGCAAGACTCAGTGACCAGGTGACATCCACCGCTTCACCGCTGCCACGATTTGAAACCTGAAAATCTGCGATGGTGACGGTCTTTGTCTGGCCGGCAGCCAGATTCCCGACGTCGATGACCGTACCAGCGACCGGGGGATCCGTAATGTCGCCGGCGGGCGCAAACGAGTAGGCAGTCAAGGTCAGCTTGACGCCGGTTGCGGCGCCGGGCCCGGCATTCCGCACGTCGATGTTGTGGGTGATATCGACCGCCGTGATCGGAATGAGGATATCGCCATCCAGGAAATCATTGACGTTGGAGGCCCCGATTTCGAGGTCTGCGCAGGCCGGCGCCCCGATGCGGATCGTGGCGCTGTTGTTGCCCGTCAGCGAATCGACGGCCGGCACCACCGCCGTGGCCGTCGCGGTGTTGGCGAGGCAGCCGGTCGCCGCAGGACCGCGACCTGGGCCTGGAGCTGCAGGGTCGCCTGCGCGCCGCTGGCAAGGACGCCGACGTCCCAGACGCCCGTGCCCTGGGTGTAGGTGCCCTGGCCCGGCGCCGCGCTGACGAAGTTGAGCCCCGCCAGCAGCAGGTCGGTGACCGCAGCGGCGGCGCTGTCGGGGCCGTTGTTCGTTACCGTCACGGTAAAGGTGGTCAGGTCGGAGCCGCTGACACCCGGCTGGAGCACCAGGTTGTCCGCCGTCTGGGTGACCTGGAAGTCGGCGTTCGGCACCCCCGGGGCCCCGGTGATGCTCACCTGCACGGGCACGCCGCCGGCGGCAATCGTGACGGATTCGCTGACCGCGCCTGACACGTTCGGCGCGAAGACCACCGTCAGCACGCAGGTCTGGTTCGGCGCGAGGGTCACGTTGCAGGCCGTGGCGTTCTGGAAGCTGAAAGGCAGCAACAGGCCTTCGGTCACCGAGATATTTGCCGGGACCAGGTCCGTATTCCGCACCGTGATGGTCGCGTTGCCGGAACTGCCGACCAGCACGGTATTGCCGAAGGGAACCAGGTGGTCGTCCGTCGGACTGATGGAATCCGTGATCGTGGTGGTGGCGGTCCGGCCCGTGCCGGACACGCTGACGACAGAGGGCGTGCCGTCCAGGTCCAGCGTCAGCGTGTCGCTGGACGCCGCCGTCGTGGTGGGGTCATAGGTGATGGTGATCGTGCAGGAGTCGTTGGCGGCCAGCGCCACGGTGCAGTCCTGGGGATCCGCGATGCCGAAGGGCGCCGCCAGGCCGTCGGTGATGGCGATATCTACGGCATTCCCGGTCCCATTGCTCACCGTCACGGTGCCGATGGTGCCGAGCCCGATGGTGGTCGGGCCAAAGGGCAGGCTCCTGTCATCCACCGTGCCCACGGAGTCACTGACCGTGATGGCGCTCGCGCCGCCGACGCGGGTGGCCCGGAACGGGCGGGGCTGGCCATTGAAAAGGCCCCAGCCGGTAATCGTGCCGCTGTCGTTGATGTCCGTGGCCCCGAGCAGCTCCCACGCGGCGTCGGAGGCTGGGTCCAGCACGGTGTTCAGGTCGTAGAGCGTGCCGCCGGAATACAGCAGCGCAACCCCGTTGGGATTGAGGTTGCCGGCCTGGCGGGCAGCCACCTCGCCCAGATTATTGATCTTGCCGGGCACGCAGGTGTCCAGCAGGTTGCCGTCGACGCCGAGGTAGCCGATGTCCACGGCGGTCGGAGCCGGGGTGGGGGTGAAAATCACGCAGCGGCCCTTGTTGTTGATGGCGCGCTGGCCGAGCACGGCGCCGCTGTCGTTGATGCCTGTGGCCAGGCTGATGTTGTCGGGGTGGCCGGCAGCGGCCAGCACCGAATTGATGGACACGGGCGCCGCCGCGGGCCCGGCCCAAACCACCGCCTGGGAAGGCAGACAGGCACCGGACCCGGACGCCGTGCCGACGATCTGGCTGTTGTTGTTGATGTCCGCCGCATCCGATTCCGTGCAGCCGCTCAGGAGCCCGAGCCCCGACAGCGTGCCGCCCTGCCAGATGAACGCCTCCTCGTTGCCCGTCGCCGCATCCGACGCCCAGGCTTTGCCGACCACCTCGTCGAAATTGTTCACCGCCTTGCCGATGCTGCTCAGGATCCCCACGGGCGTGCCGAGGCCGAGCTTGCCGATGTCGGATACCGTGGCGCCGTTCCAGAAATGGGCCGTCCCGCCTGTGGCACTTCCCGGAATGTCGAAGCCCGCCACCGTGGTCAGGTGCCCGGCATCGTTGATGCCGTTGGCAACACTGGTGGTCTGGCCGATCACGCTGGCCAGTGCCGTCGGCGTCGAACTGCCGCTGGGCCAGAGCACTGCCTGGAGGAAGGCGCCGGTCGGCTGGGCCTGCCCGACGACCGCGCCGCTGGCATTGATCGAATTGCCCTGCCCTGTGTCAGTGCCGGCAGGAAGGTTCAGGACCTCGACGGTGTAGGTCGGGGCGGCCAGTGCGACACCGGTCGACAGCAGGAGGGAACAGAGGCTGGCGGCTCGGACGAAACGGCAGCGCATCGGACGGTTCTCCTTCCGGATCGGCGGCAGGCGCCGCGGGACTCGACGGACCCGGCTTCTTGTTATTTTGCAGCATTGTTGGGCCAAGGCAGCCGCGGGGTCAATGGGCACCCCGCCGGCAGACGTCAGGGCGCACCGTCCAGCCGGAGCCACAGGGTCTTCAGGTAGGCCGGTTCCTCCCGCGTGATGGGGAAGTCCGGCGGCTGGGGCACGTAGTGCTCCTGGATGATGTGGCGCCCCGCCTCCCCGATCGCCGCCCGGACCTGCTCGATGAACGACACGGCGGACAGCCGCGCCGTGTTGGTCGACGCCAGCAGCACGCCGGCGGCCGCAGCAGGGGCAGGGCCAGCGACACAGGCGGCCGTAGTCCGCCTCCGCCCGAAAATCACCCCGGCCCGGGGACCGGGAAAAGGTCGGCGGATCGAGCAGGATTACGTCAAATGACCGGCCCTTCTTCGCCAGCCGCTTCAGCCAGTCGAAGGCGTCGCCGTAGATGAAGTCGTGGGCGGCCGGGTCCAGGCCGTTCAGCTCGAAGTTTCGCCGCCCCCAGTCCAGGTATTTCCGGGACAGATCCAGGCTGGTGGCGCGGGCGCCGCCCAGCGCGGCGCAGACGCTGAAGGCGCAGGTGTAGGCGAAGCAGTTCAGCACTTCCGGCTGCGGGATCACGGTGTCCCCGTAGAGGGGAAAGTTCGCGGCCACGTGGCCGTGGAGCAGCCGCCGCCGGTTGTCGCGCTGGTCCAGGAAGAGGCCGGTGGAGTAGCCCTCGGCCACGCTGAGCTCGAAGGTCACGCCGTTCTCGGTCACGGGGAAGCGTTCCGGGGCCGGGGCTCCCGCCACGAGCTGCGGTGAGGCCTCGGCGACGGGCGTCTTCCGGACCTGGCGCAGCAGTCGCTTGAAGTAGACGCCGCGCACGTCCGGCGGTCCTTCCGTGGCGCCCAGCAGGGCCCGGGCCTCTTCCACGTCGGGTTCCACCTCGCCCTCGAACAGCTGCCACTCGCCGAGACGGTCCCGGTACCGGCCGCGCCCGCCGTCCGCGGCGCCGTTCACCGCGCGAAACGCGGTCGTGAGCGTCCGGTCGATGACGGCGTCGCGCAATTGCCGGGCGGGCGGCGAGTCGAAGTCGGGTGGCGACTCCGTGAACGGAGCGAGTCTCCCGTCCGCGGATGCCGGAACTCGAGCGACGCTCGCGTGCAGGTGAAGCGCGCTGGGCGGGCATCGCCGCCGTACAGCGGATCGCCGAGGATGGGCAGGCCCTCCGCGGCGGCGTGGACGCGAATCTGGTGGGTCCGCCCCGTCACCGGCTCGGCCTCGAGCCAGGTGCGGCCCTCCTCACGGCGGAGGACGCGAAAGTGCGTTTCGGCCTGCTCGCCGCCAGCGGCGACCGGCCGGGACTCATACCTGTCGCCCGCGCGCACGATCGCCGACAACACCGTGAACTCGTCCCGCGCCACGGGCCGGTCGGTGACCAGCGTGTAGCGCTTGTGGACCTCCCGCGCCGTGAACTGCGCCGTGAGCGACCGGTTGGCCTCCACCGTCTTGCCGAAGACGAGCAGGCCGCTGGTGTCCTTGTCGAGGCGATGCACGATGGCGAGCCGCTCCCAGCGGGGCTCGCGGTGCTTCAGCCAGTCGTAGATGCCTTCACCGGCGTGGGGCGCCGGCGCGTGGGTGTTCCAGCCGGGCGGCTTGTTGACGACCAGCAGGTCGTCGTCCTCGTGCACGACGCAGGGCGGAACGGCGCCCGGACTCACTTCGGTGCCTGCCGCAATTCCAGGTAGAGCGCCTCCACCTTCGCCCGCGCCCAGGGCGTCCGGCGCAGGAACTTGAGGCTCGACGATACGCTCGGGTCGCTGGTGAAGCAGCGGACCGGGATGCGCCGGCCGAGTTCCTCCCAGCCCAGGGAGGCGACCAGCTCATTGACGATCTGCTCCAGCGTGATGCCGTGGAGGGGATTCCGCGGCTGGGGCCGGTCCGTCACCCCGCGCCCCCGAGCCGGGAAACGCGGAAGGTCCTCCCCTTGATCTTGCCGGCGCGCAGGCCGCGCAACGCGGCCTCGGCCCGGTCCCGGCGGATGGCAACGTAGGAACGGCGGGCCACGATGTCGATCTTGCCGATGGCATCGCCCGGCAGCCCGACGTCGCCCGTGAGGGCGCCGAGCAGGTCGCCGGGGCGGAGCTTGTCCTGGCGGCCGCCGTCGATGGTGAGGGTCGTCATGGGCGCGGGCGCGGGCGTGCCGGTGACGGCGGGCAACTCCGTCCAGGTTGCAGCCACGCCGGTGCGGGCCTCCACGGCGGCGGCGCGCTCGATCTCGCGGGGCGCGACCAGGGCGAGCGACAGGCCCTTCTCGCCGGCGCGCCCCGTGCGCCCGATCCGGTGCAGGTGGACGTCCGGGTCCGATGGCAGCTCCCAGGACACGACAGCCGACAGCCCCTTGATGTCCAGGCCCCGGGCGGCGACGTCGGTCGCCACGAGCACCGCGCAGCTCCGGTTGGCAAAGCGCAGCAGGGCTTCGTCCCGCTCGCGCTGCTCCATCTCGCCGTGCAGGGCGAGCACGGCAAAGCCGCGTTCCGCGAGGCCGGCCGCCACGTCGCGCACGTCGTTGCGGGTCTGGCAGAACACCAGCGCCGTTTCCGGGCGGTAGTGCAGGAGCAGGGCCACCAGGGCCTCGCCCTTCTGCGCCGGCGCCACGTCGAAGAACAGCTGTTCGATGTCGTCGGCAGGGGCGATGGTGTCGACCGTGACCTCGAGGGGATCGCGCTGCAGGCTGCGGCTCAGGGAGCGGATCTCGTCCGGCCAGGTCGCCGAAAACAGCAGCGTCTGGCGCACCTTCGGCGCCCGTTCGACGACGGCGCTGATCGCCTCCAGGAAGCCCATGTCGAGCATCCGGTCGGCCTCGTCGAGGACCAGCACCCGCAGGCCGGCGAGGTCGATGGTCCCGCGCTGCAGGTGATCCAGGATCCGGCCGGGCGTGCCGACGACGACGTGGGGAGCCACCTGCAGCGACGGTGTCTGCGCGCGCACCGGCACGCCGCCGCACAGGGTCACCACCCGGAGGTTCGGAATGAAGCGCGCCAGGCGCCGCACCTCGGTGCCCACCTGGTCCGCCAGCTCCCGGGTCGGGCAGAGCACCAGCGCCTGCACCCGGTCGCTCTCCACGTCGGTGCGGGCCAGCAGGCCGAGCCCGAAGGCGACGGTCTTGCCACTGCCGGTGCGGGCCTGGGCGATCACGTCCCTGCCGGCGAGCAGCCCGGGCAGGGCGTGCTCCTGCACGGGCGTCATGCTGGCAAAGCCCAGCACCTCGATGGCGCGGGCAAGCGGCGGGGGGAGCTGGAGCGTGGAGAACGACGGGACTGCAGGCTCGGTCATCCCGGCAGTATAGGGCCCCGTAGGAGCGCCGACCGGCGCGACCGGGAATTTCCCGGCAGGCGCGTCTCAGCGCCAGAGGGAAATTCCCGGTCGCGCCGGTCGGCGCTCCTACGGGGCAATCTAAGCGAAGTGGATCTGCGCCTCGAGGTTCGAGCGGGAGTCGGCGTTGGCCAGCGCCTCTTCCATGGAGACCTTGCCGTCCTTGTAGAGCTTGAGCAGCGACTGGTCGAAGGTCTGCATGCCCTGCTCGGTGCTCTCCCGGAAGGACTCCTTCACCTTGCTGACGTCGCCGCGCTGGATCAGCTCCGCGATGCGCGGGGTGTTCAGCATGACTTCCACGGCCGCCACGCGCTGGCCGTCGATGCCGCGCACCAGGCGCTGGGAAATGATCGCCCGCAGGTACTGGGAAAGGTCCATGTAGACCTGGGGGTGCTGTTCCTCCGGGAAGAGGTTGATGATGCGGTCGAGGGTCTCCGGAGCGTTGTTCGAGTGGAGCGTCGCGACGGCCAGGTGCCCCGTGCCCGCCAGGTCGATGGTGGTCTGCATCGTCTCGCGGTCGCGGACCTCGCCCACCAGGATGACGTCGGGCGCCTCGCGCATCGCGCTCTTCAGGGCCCGCGCATAGGACTTCGTGTCCACCCCCACCTCGCGCTGGTTGACGATGGACTTCTTGTTCGAGTGCAGGAACTCGATGGGATCCTCGATCGTGATGATGTGGGAGGCCGTCTTCTCGTTCCGGTAGTTGAGCATGCCGGCGAGGGTCGTGGACTTGCCGGAACCCGTCGCGCCGACCATCAGCACGAGTCCGCGCCGGAACATGACCAGGTCCTTGAGGATGCCGGGCATCCCGAGCTGGTCCAGCTCGGGCAGGTCGCAGGTGATGTAGCGCATCACCAGCGCCACGTTCCCGCGCTGGTGGAAGATGTTCACGCGGAAGCGCCCGAGGCCGGGCTTCGATACGGCGAAGTCGATTTCCAGCTCCCGGTTGAACTCCTCCAGCTGCTCGCCGGTCATCAGCTCCATGGCGGCCTGGCGCACCATCTGGGGCGTCAGCTCCAGCTTGTTCACCGGGATGATCTTGCCGTCGATCTTGATCTTGACCGGGGCGAAGCAGGTGAGAAACAGGTCGGATGCCCGTTTCTCCACCATCAGGTTGAAAAGTGGCTGAACGTTCATGGGTCCGCCCTAGTAGAGCGCCGCCTTCTTCTCTTCTTCCAGCATGGTCAGGCCGCCCGAGTCGTCGTGAGCCGCCGTCTTGTCGCGCTTGCTCTCGAGCTTGATCCGGAGCCGCAGCTCGTTCTTCGAATCGGAGTTGCGCATGGCCTCGTCGTAGGAAATCTTGTTGTTCTCGTAGAGGGTGAACAGGTCCTGGTCGAAGGTCTGCATGCCCATGCGGGTGGACTTGGCCATGATCTCCTTGATCCGGAGCACCTCGCCCTTGAAGATCAGGTCGGAGATCAGTGGCGACTGCAGCATCACCTCCATGGCGGCGATCCGGCCTTCGCCGGACTGGCGCGGGATAAGCCGCTGGGAAATCAGGGCCTTCACGTTCAGCGACATGTCCATCAGCAGCTGGCCGCGCTTCTCCTCGGGGAAGAAGTTGATGATGCGGTCGAGGGCCTGGTTGGCGCTGTTGGCATGCAGGGTCGCCAGGCACAGGTGGCCCGTCTCGGCAAACTGGATGCCGAACTCCATGGTCTCCCGGTCCCGGATCTCGCCGATCAGGATGACGTCGGGCGCCTGGCGGAGGGTGTTCTTCAGTGCGGAGTGCCAGCTCTCGGTGTCCACGCCGACTTCCCGCTGGGTGACGACGCAGCGGCCGTGCGGGTGCACGTACTCCACCGGGTCCTCCACCGTCACGATGTGGCCGCGGCTGTTCATGTTCCGGTGATGGACCATGGCCGCCAGCGTGGTGGACTTGCCGGAGCCGGTGGCACCCACGACGATCACGAGGCCGCGCTTGGTCATGGCGACTTCCGACATGACCGGCGGCAGCTCGAGCTCCTCGAGTGTCGGGATCTTGGTGATGATGCGCCGGAGCACGGCGCCAACCTGCCCCTGCTGGATGAAGGCGCTGACGCGGAAGCGCCCGATGCCCTGGGGACTGATGGCGAAGTTGCATTCCTTCGACGCGTCGAACTCCCGCGCCTGCCGGTCGTTCATGATGGAGCGGACGATGATCGCGCTCTGGTCGCTCGTCAGCGGCTGCTCCGCCGCCCGGTGGATCTCGCCATCGATCTTGATGGCGGGCGGGAAGCCCGTGGTGATGAAGAGGTCGGACCCGTTCTTGTCCACCATCTTCTTCAGGAGGCCCTGAATCAGCTTTGTTGCCTGGTCGCGTTCCATCGCCGTGACTCCCGCGGGCCGTCCTGGCCCGCCGTCATGCCAAAAACTAGAAGCTGTCCTTGTTCTGCGCCTTGAACCGGGCCTCTTCCTTGGTGATGACACCCTTGGAAAGGAGGTCCTGCAGGCACTGATCGAGGGTCTGCATGCCTTCCTTGACTGCCGGTCTGGATCGCGGAATACATCTGCGCCACCTTGCCCTCGCGGATGAGGTTCCGGATGGCCGGCGTGCCGATCATGATCTCGTGGGCGGCAACACGGCCGCCGCCGATGCGCTTCAGCAGCGCCTGCGAGATGACTGCGCGCAGCGACTCGGAGAGCATGGCCCGGACCATTTCCTTTTCCTGGGCCGGGAACACGTCGATGATGCGGTCCATGGTCTTGGCCGCCGAACTGGTGTGCAGCGTGCCGAAGACGAGGTGGCCGGTTTCTGCCGCCGTCAGGGCGAGCCGGATGGTTTCCAGGTCGCGCATTTCGCCGACCAGGATCACGTCGGGGTCCTCGCGCAACGCCGAGCGCAGCGCCTCGCTGAAGCCCAGCGTGTCCTTGTGGACCTCCCGCTGGTTGATCAGGCAGCGCTTGCTCTCGTGGACGAACTCGATCGGGTCCTCGATGGTGAGGATGTGGTCGGGCTTGTTGTCGTTGATGTAGTCGATCATCGCGGCGAGCGTGGTGGACTTGCCCGAGCCCGTCGGGCCGGTGACGAGCACGATGCCGCGGGGATACATGGCAGATGTCGCGGAAGATCGCCGGGGCCTTCAGGTCCTCCAGCGTCTGGATGATCGAGGGAATGGTCCGGAAGACGGCGCCGGCGCCGCGCATCTGGTTGTAGGCGTTGACCCGGAAGCGGGCCAGCTTGGGAATCTCGAAGGAGAAGTCCGTCTCCAGGAACTCCTCGTAGTCTTTGCGCTGCTTGTCGTTCATGATGTCATAGATCATGCTATGAACATCCTTGTGCGCCAGCGCCGGCATGTTGACCCGCTTGACGTCACCGTCCACACGAATCATCGGCGGCACGCCCGCAGACAGGTGCAGGTCCGACGCCTTGCTCTTCACCGCAAACGCGAGAAGTTGCGCGATATCGACAGCCATCTTTATCCCCAGCCCATGCCTGCGGCCCATGCCCCGGTTTGCATAACCGGATCAGGCGGTGAACATAGTACAGCCGGGTCAACGGGGTGGTCGTGACGGGAATCACGGATCATCTGGGCGAAATTCGCGCCCGCATGGCCCAGGCAGCAAGCCGGGCGGCAGCGACGGGCGGGCACGCGGGCCCGGTGACCCTGGTGGCGGTCAGCAAGGGCCACCCGGTCGCTGCCGTGCGGGAGGGCCTGGCGGCCGGCCTGGGCCATTTCGGTGAGAACTACCTGCAGGAAGCATTGCCGAAGATCGCGGCCGCCGGCCGTGAACCCGTCTGGCATTTCATCGGCCGGATCCAGTCCAACAAGACCCGCGACATCGCGCTGCACTTCGCCTGGGCGCAGACTGTGACGTCTGCCCGGATCGCCGAGCGGCTCTCCGCGCAGAGGCCCCATCACGGCGAGCCTCTCCAGGTTTGCATCCAGCTGGAACCCATGGCGCCCGGGCCGGTCGGCGAAGCCGCCGGCGGGGCGTCCCGCGCGGGGTGCCCCCGCGGCGACCTGCCTGCGCTGGCGGCAGTCATTGCCGGACTGCCCCGGCTCCATCTCCGCGGCCTGATGCTCCTCCCCCACGCGGGACTCGACGCGGAGGCCCTCCGCGTGGAATATCGTGCTGCCCGGGGCCTGCTCGACGAGCTCAATGCCCGCGGCCACGAACTCGACACCCTGTCGATGGGCATGTCGGACGACTTTGAGATTGCGATCGAGGAAGGCAGCACGATGATCCGCATCGGGACGGCGTTGTTCGGCGAGCGCACGTGAGCAGCGACGCATGAGCTTCGAGAACCTCACCATCGGCCTGATCGGTGGCGGCAACATGGCCCGCGCGCTGGTGCGCGGCCTGCTGCACGCGGGACATCCCGCCGGACGCATCCAGGTCGCCGACCCCGATCCGGCCCAGCTCGAGCAGGTCGTCGCCCTGCACGCGAGCGTCGGGATCCACGCGCGACAACAGGGAGGTGGCGCGGACCGCAGATGTCCTCGTTCTTGCCGTCAAGCCCCAGGTGATGGCGGACATCGCACGGCAGCTCGCCGCGGGGCCCCGCCGCGCCGGGCAGCTGATCCTGTCCGTTGCGGCCGGCATCACGCTGGACTCGCTGCGCGGCTGGTTCGGCGCGGGCACTCCGCTGGTGCGGGTCATGCCCAACCAGCCCGCGACGATCGGCGCCGGTATCTCGGGCCTCGCAGCGTCGGCCACCGTCGGCGAGGCAGAGCGGCAGATCGCGCAGTACATCGCGTCCGCCACCGGCCAGGCGGTCTGGCTGCAGGACGAGTCCCTGATGGACGCCGTCACGGCCGTGTCTGGCAGCGGACCCGCTTACTTCTATTTGCTGATGGAACACATGGAGCGCGCCGCCATCGAGCTCGGCCTGCCGCCCGATCTGGCAGCCGCGCTGACGCGCGAAACGGCTCTCGGGGCCGCGCGCCTGGTGATCGAGACGAAGGCGGAGCCGGGCCGGCTCCGGGCCGCAGTGACTTCGCCGGGTGGCACCACAGCCGCCGCCCTGCGCGTTTTCGACGCCGCGAACCTGGGCGCCATCGTCCGCCAGGCACTGGCAGCCGCGCGCGACCGGTCAGCGGAGCTCGGCCGAACGCCGGCGGGAAAGTAGGATCATGCAGAACGCCCTCGTCTTCATCCTCCGGACCCTGTTCGATCTCTACATCCTCACCTTCGCCATGCGGCTCCTGCTCCAGTGGGCTGCGGTGGACAAGCGGAATCCGCTCGTGCAGTTCATCCTCCGCGTGACCAACCCGCTGGTCATTCCCCTGCGGCGCCTGCTCCCGCCGGTCGGCCGCATCGACACGGCGACGATCATGGTGCTGGTGGGCCTGCAGTTACTCGGGACGCTGCTGGTGGTCCGGATTGGCTGCATCGGCGGTCCGGAGCTCCTGCCAGTCCTGGCGCTGGCCCTGCTCAACATCGTCAGACTGGCACTCAGCATTTTCACCTGGTCGATCATCATCTACGTGGTCCTGAGCTGGGTGAGCCCCGGCGGCTACAACCCGGGCGCGGCGCTCGTGGCCGCGATCGTCGAGCCGGTGCTGGCGCCGTTCCGGCGCCTGATACCGATGATCGGCGGGCTGGACCTGTCGCCATTGTTTGCCCTGATCGCCATCCAGGCGGTTTCCATGCTGCTGCCCATCGACAGGATCCTCGGGGTGATGCTCTGTTCGCCGCTCAGCCGCTCTGTGTTCTGAGCCCACGGAGGGTTTATAGTCGGCACAGGCAGTTCCGCCAGAAGAACGGGGAGCCGATGTAATGACCACGACGCGAAGAACCGCCAGGCTGGCCTGCATTTCGTTCCTGGTTGCAGGTCTGGTCGTTGCCTGCGGGCAGAAGCCGGCACCCCCCGCGGCCACTGTCGCCATTCCGACGGAGCCCGCCACCTCCTCGTCGAGGGAGTTCGGCGACCACGTGCTGTACTTCAATGCCATCCGCACGGACAGCCTGACGCCGGAAATAGCAACCAGCTACGGGATCGTGCGCAGCGCCAGTCGCGTGCTGGTGAACATCTCGATGGCGAAGAAAGCCGAGGGCTCGCCGGGCATTCCGGTGCCGGGCAATGTCACGGCTGAGGCGGTGAACCTGAACGGCCAGCTCAAGGGCCTGACCCTGCGCGAAATCCGCGAGGGAGAGGCGATCTACTACATCGGTGACGTGGCGATAACCGGCGATGAAACGCTGGTCTTCACCGTGGACGCGACACCGGCAAACACCACGACGCCCATCTCGGTGAAGTTCCAGCGCCAGTTCGTAGGCGAGTAGGAGCGCCTTCAGGCGCGACCCGGGGGCGCCTCCGGGTCGCGCCTGAAGGCGCTCCTACGGCGCGCGGCGCTGGCCGGCCTCGAACTTCAGCCGCACCACGTCCCCCCGGCTGACGTACAGCAGTTCTGCCACCTTGCCGATCAGGTAGTCCTCGTACTTGTCGAGGGTCCGGTCCTCGAGCGCTACGTCCCAGAGCATGCCGATGATGCGCTGCTTGTCCGCGTAGGCAAGCTCCTGGTGGAGGGGCGCGGTGAATTCGCGCAGGGACACCGAGCCGTCCACGGCGGATCTCGCCTCGGCCAGCAGCTCGTCGGCCCCGGCCCTGTCGAGGTGGAAGTAGCGCGCGATGAGGCCGGCAATGGCGTCGTGCTCGACAGCCTGCTCGTCATGATCGGCCCGGGCCAGCTCCACCAGCAGCGCCGCCACCGCGAGGCGCACGCGGGCGGCAGGATCCTGGCGGTTCGCCGGAGAAGCACTGGCGTCGAGAAACTCGCGGAGGCGGCTCAGCATTGATGGGCTCCAGGCCGCACCACGCGGCTGATGATCGTGTCGCGAAGTAGGGTGAGCCTCCCGTGGAAGAAGTGGTCCACGTCGGGCAGCAGGACCAGGTCGGGCGTGGGCGTTCGCGACCGCGCCCAGGCCTCGACGTCGGCAGCCAGGACCACCTCGTCCGCCGTGCCCTGCACCAGCAGCCACGGACAGGCCGGTACCGCGGCACCGAGCAGGCTGGCCATCCGTGCAACGGGCGGCGCCACGCTGATCAGCTGGCGGCACGGGCTCGCGACGGCTGCCCGAATCGCCACCGCCGCGCCGAACGAGAAGCCCGCCAGCCACAGGGCAGTCCCGGGAAAGCGCCGCTGGGCCCAGGCCGCCACTGCCAGCACGTCCTCCGTCTCGCCGACGCCATCGGCGTAAGCGCCCTCGCTGGCGCCCACGCCGCGGAAATTGAACCGCACCGCCGGGATCCCCAGGTCGTTGAGCGCGCGACTCAACGTGTGCACCACCTTGTTCAGCATGGTGCCCTGGTGCTGGGGATGGGGGTGACACACCACGCCGACCGCCGGCGCCAGCGGCCCGGGCGGCGTGTCGAGCAGGGCCTCGATGCGGCCGGCGGGACCGTCGAGAGTCAGCGCTTCACGGGGGGGCGGGCCACTGGGCATGCGCGACAGGTTAACCGACTCCCTGCCGCCGTAGGAGCGGCTTTAGCCGCGACCCGGATTTCCGGATCCGTGGTCCGATGGACCTCGGCGCATCCGGCGAGCGCAGCGACGCCCACCACCGGTGCTCGTTCGCGGTGGAACTCGCCGACCGAGCGGCATCCCGGGCGGGTGTCCCTCCTGGCGCTCACCGTGTCCTCACGGTAGCCAGGAGGGATCCCGGCCGGGATGCCGCGGGCTACGGAGTGAGTCCCGCGGCTACGGAGTGCGGAGAGCGACGGGGTCGCGCCTGAAGGCGCTCCTACCCGAGCAGGATGCGGTTCAGGCGCTGCACGAAGGCGCCCGGATCGGGCAGCTGCCCGCCTTCCGCCAGGTGCGCCTGGTCAAACAGCAGCTGGGCCAGGTCGCCGAAGCGCGCGTCGTCGGCCTCGGCCGCCAGCCGCACCAGCAGCGGGTGGGATGGATTGATCTCCAGGATCGGCTGCACCTCGGGCACGGACTGGCCGGTGGCCTGCATCAGCTTGCGCATCTGGGCGCCCATTTCATGCTCGCCGAGCACCAGGCAGGCAGCGGACTCGCTCAGGCGGTTCGTCGGCCGCACGTCCTGCACCTGCTTGCCGAGCTGCTGCTTGAGCCGCTCGACGAGGGGTGCATGCTCGCCCGCATCGGGCTTCGGCGCCTCGGCCTCGCCCTCCTCCGCCGCGTCCAGCTCCAGCTCACCGCGCTTCACGTCCCGGAACTCGTGGCCGTCGAACTCGCCCAGGTGGCCGATCAGCCACTCGTCGATGGTGTCCGTGAGCAGCAGCACCTCGATGCCCCGCTTGCGGAAGACCTCCAGGTGCGGGCTCGACTTCGCGGCATTGAAACTGTCCGCCGTCAGGTACCAGATCACCTTCTTCTCAGCCTTGCGGCGGCCGATGTAGTCGGCCAGGGACTGGCCGGGCACGGAATTGTCGTCGTGCGTGGTGGAGAAGCGCAGCAGGCCGGCGATCTTCTCCCGGTTGGCGTGGTCCTCCGCCGGGCCTTCCTTGAGGACGCGGCCGAACTCCTTCCAGAAGGTGGCGTACTTCTCCGGGTCGTCCCTGGCCAGCTTTTCCAGCACGTCCAGCACGCGCTTGGTCAGCGCGGACTTCATGGAGTCGACGACCGCGTCCTGCTGCAGCAGCTCCCGGGACACGTTCAGGGACAGGTCACCGGAGTCCACCACGCCCCGGACGAAGCGGAGGTACAGGGGCAGGAACTGCTCGGCGTCGTCCATGATGAAGACGCGCTTCACGTAGAGCTTCAAGCCCCGGGAACCGGAGCGGTTCCACAGGTCCCAGGGCGCCCGGGCGGGCACGTAGAGCAGGCTCGTGTATTCCCGCTTGCCCTCGACCTTGTTGTGGCTCCAGGTCAGCGGCTCCTGGAAGTCGTGGGAGACGTGGCGGTAGAACTCCCTGTACTCGTCATCCGTGATGTCGGTGCGGGGCCTGGTCCAGAGGGCCTTGGCCTCGTTGGCCGCCTCCTCCTTCGCCTCGCCCTCTTCTGCGGTCGTCGCCATGACGACCGGGAAGGCGATGTGGTCCGAATACTTGCGGATCAGGGTACGCAGCCGGAACTCGTCGGCGAATTCGGCGGCGTCCTCGCGCAGGTGGAGGGTGACCCGCGTGCCACGCTCGGCCCGCTCGACATTCTCGACGCTGTACTCGCCCTGGCCGTCCGACTCCCAGTGCACGCCCTCGACGGCCGGCGCGCCGGCCCGGCGTGTCTCGACGACCACCCTGTCGGCCACGATGAAGGCCGAGTAGAAGCCCACGCCGAACTGGCCGATGAGGTTGGCGTCCTTCTTCTGCTCGCCGCTGAGCTGGCTGATGAACTCGCCGGTGCCGGACCGGGCGATGGTGCCGAGCTGGCGGATCACCTCCTCCCGGGTCATGCCGATGCCGTTGTCGATGACCGTCACCGTCTTCGCCGCCGGGTCGTACTCCACCCGGACCTTCAGCTCGGGATCGGGCTCCAGCAAGCCGGGGTTGGCCAGCGCCTCGAAGCGCAGGCGGTCGGCGGCGTCGGAGGCATTGGAGATCAGCTCCCGGAGAAAGATCTCCCGGTTGCTGTAGAGGGAGTGGATCATCAGGTGCAGGAGCTTCTGCACCTCGGCCTGGAAGCCGTGGGTTTCGCGCGCAGCGACGGACATGGGCGTGATTACCTTGAAGCCGGGACCGCCTTTATAGGGCCGCCCGCCGGGAATTCAAGAGGCACCGGGTTTGGCATCTGGGCATTTGCGCGGCGACGCCGCGCAAATGCCCAGATGCCAAACCCGGTGCCTCTGTCAGTCGGAGTTCCGGACCAGGTAGAGCTTGGGCCGGCCGCCGTCCGGGGCGGGCTCGACAGCGCGCGGCTTCCGGTGCCGCCGCCGGCGCCTCCCCCAGCTCAGCGGGCTTGAGCCGGCTCCGCACACTGGCCAGCGCCAGATCAATCCAGGCGCGGCGGCGCAGCGTGTCCTCGTTGCGGATCAGGGGGCGGTCGCGATCGTCATCCGACATGATCGTCAGGATCTCCAGCATCCGGTCTTTGCCGGCTTCGTGGCGGCCATCCGCCAACAGGTAAAGGTCTTACTTCTCTTCAGGGGTCCAGTCCCGGCGGACCTTCTCCGCCCAGTTCCGATAACCCTTCCAGGTGTAGAGGGCGGGATCCATCGCGATCCTGCGCTTGTCCGGCAACTGCACCCGGCTCAACCACCGGCGGTAGGCGTCCCAGCCACTTACGTCCCTGCCATCCTGGGCAACAAGATTCGGTCCGGAGCGTTCCGTGAGAGTCTGCGTGTAGCGCTGCGTCCCGTTCTTCTTGTCGTCGCGTAGTTGCGGAAGGCTGGGGGATAGCGGCTGATTTTTCTGGTCTGTCATATCAGTCTCCCCACTTCGTCAGCGTGGAGGAACTCTAGGCAGCGCTTGCCTTTTTCGGAAGGAACTGGGTCACAGGCATGTCGCGCTGGCGATGTCGCCGGCGGCTCGGTGCGGGGAATGTGTAACCGGAACCGACAATAATCGGAATGAAGCGAGAACCCCCTCGCACTTCACACGACGACGCGATAGCAGGGCTCGTAGGCGCGTCCGGGCAACTTCATCCGGTGCTGCTCGACGAAGGCGCGAAGCAGGGCATCGAGACTGGGCGAGGATCGCCTTGTCGCCACGGATCTCGAAGGGGCCATGCTCCTCGATGGCACGAATGCCTTCTTCGCGGATGTTGCCGCTCACGATCCCCGAGAAGGCGCGCCGCAGGTTCGCGGCGAGGACCTGCGCCGGCAGGTCACGGCTGATCTCGAGGCTGCGCCATGGATTCGTGGGTGGCGACGAAGGGCTGCTGGAAGACGCTCGTCCACCCGCAGCCGCCAGTTGTAGTAGTACGCGTCGTTGTGGGCGTGGCGGAAGTCGCGCACGCGGCGCACGTTGCCGAGCACCCAGGTGGCCACGGCGGGCGGATCCCCGATGATGATCTCGTAACGCGCGCGGGCCGCGGGGCCCAGCGTGGCGCCGATGAAGGCGTCGACCTGCTCCAGATAGGCCCGGCTCGACTCGGGTCCGGTCAGGATCAGCGGTAGCGGGGTGGCCTCGTTGTCGGGGTGCAGCAGAACGCCGAGCAGGAACAGGATCTCCTCGGCGGTGCCCACGCCACCCGGGAAGATCACGATGGCGTGCGCGATCCGGGCGAAGGCCTCGAGGCGCTTCTCCATGTCCGGCATGATCACCAGTTCGTTGACGATCGGGTTGGGCGACTCCGCGGCGATGATGCCCGGCTCCGTCAGCCCGATGTAGCGGCCATTCCGTATTCGCTGCTTCGAGTGGCCGATGGTGGCGCCCTTCATCGGGCCCTTCATGGCGCCGGCGCCGCAGCCGGTGCACACATTGAGCTTGCGCAGCCCCAGCTGGTAGCCCACCTCCTTGGTGTAGTCGTACTCATCGCGACTGATCGAGTGCCCGCCCCAGCACACCACGAGGTTGGGCTCGACGCCCGTCTTCAGCACGCCGGCATTGCGCAGGACGTGGAACACCGCGTTGGTGATGCCATGGCTGGAGTCGAGGTCGAACTGGCCGCCCGCGACGAACTCGCTGTTGATGTAAATCACGTCGCGCAGGACGGCAAACAGCAGCTCGCGGATGCCGCGGATCATCTCGCCGTCCACGAAGGCGCCTGGTGGCGCGTCGCGCAGCGCCAGCTTCACGCCGCGGTCCTGCTGGACGATGTTGATGTCGAAGCTGCGGTGCTGCTCGAGCACCTCGCGCGTGTCGTCGGTGGTGCTGCCGGAGTTCAGGATGGCCAGCGCGCAGCGCCGCAGCAGCTCGTGGTGACCGCCCTCGCCCGTGCTGCGCAGGCGGTTCACCTCATGCTGGGAGAGCACCTCGAGGGCGCCTTCCGGCATCACTTCAATCAGGGTGTGCGGGGACACGCGGAAGCAGTCAGGGCAGGATCTGGATCGGCGTGTTGTCCGGCGTCATGAGCCAGATATCCACCATGTCGGCGTTCGACACGGCGATGCAGCCGTTGGTCCAGTCCCTCGACTGGTAGTACTCCAGCGGCCGCGACGGGCGGTTGGGCTGGCCGTGGATCATGATCAGGCCGCCGGGGTCCACACCGTCCTCCGAGGCCCGGCGCAGGTCGTCCGGCCCCGGGTAGTCCACCTGGATGGCCAGGAAGAAGTCGCTGTTGGGGTTGCGGCCTGCCAGCCGGTAATTGCCCTCCGGCGTCCGGAAGTCCCCTTCCCGCTGCTTGTGCCCGGTCGGCGACAGGCCGAGGGCCACGTCGAAGCTGCGCAGGACGCGCTCACCCCGCATGAGCAGCAGCCGGCGCTCAGCCTTGCGCACGACCACCCGGTCCGCCATCTCGATGGCCGATGCCGGTGACTGCGGACGGGGCCGCGCCAAGAACGGCGAGGACCACGAGGGTCAACAAGCGGGGCCAGGCGCTCATCAGCCGCCCTCGCTGCCGGCGGCCAGCCGCAGGCGCTGTCCCGGGAATATCCGGTTGGGATTGTCGATGGAATTGATCGCCATCAGCTGCCGCTGGGTCACGCCAGTGCGCTTCGCGATGATGGCCAGGTTGTCGCCCCGCCGCACCACGTAGGTCCCGGCTACCGGACTGGCGGCTGGGCGGCGCTTCGCTGCTCGCGGCGACGGTGCCACCCGGCAACTTCAGGACCTGCCCGGCGCGGATCAGGTTGCGCTTCGACAGTCCGTTGAGGCTGGCGAGGCGGCTCGGCGACGTGCCGTAGCGCGCCGCGATGCCGGACAGCGTCTCGCCGCTGCGGACCCGGTGCGTGCGCGGCCTGGGATCGCTGATCTGGGCCGTTCGCCGCTCGTTGCCGGGGATCTCGGCGAGAGCGCGCGTCGCGCATCGGACACGCTGTCCGGCAGGCGCAGCGTGTAGCCCCGCGGCACGTACTTCTTGCCCAGCCAGATGGCGGGCAGCAGGGACGGGTTGTAGGCCTGCAGCGTCTCGCGGGGCACGCCCGAGGGTCTGCTCCAGCGTGCTGGCGCTCAGGTAGGCGGGCACCTCGATGGTCGTCAGCTTCTCGGGCGGGTCGCGCCGGATCGGGCCGAAGTACTGCTCGGCATTGCGCTCGACCTCCTCTGCCGCGAGGAAGGACACGTAGAAGTTGCGCGATGCGAACCCGAAGGCCGGTCCATCGTAGTTGCGCACTATCGTCTCGATGTTGTCGGTGCCCGTGGCGCGGATCGCCCGGCGCATGCCACCGGTGCCGTGGTTGTAGGCGGTGATCGCCAGGGGCCAGGAGTCCAGTTCGCCGTAATTGGCCTTGAGTAGCCGCGCCGCGGCCTCGCTCGAGCGATAGGGATCGCGCCGCTCGTCAACGGCGCTGTCGATGCGCATGAAGCGCCGGCCCGTGCCGGCCGTGAACTGCCAGAGGCCCGCGGCACCCACGTAGGATCGAGCCTCCGGGTTGAACGAGGACTCCACGTGGGGCAAGGCCGCCAGCATCTCGGGCACGCCCACCTCACGCAGGCTGTCCCGGATGTGATCCTCCCAGCGGCCGGAGCGGACGAAGCCCTCCAGGAACCGGTCGGAGAGGCCCTGCTGGACCCGCACCCGGTCGGCGGCTGCGCGCAGACGTGCCGTTGCCCGGCGCGTCCGGCCCACAGCGCGAGGACCCGGCGCTCGTCCTTGCCGAGATTCGACCGGTCGCCGGCGGCCAGTTGCGTGAGGATCTTCGAGTACCGGGCCTTGGCCGCGTCCATCGCGCGCTGCCGGGCCCCATCGGATTGCAGGTCGGACAGGTCGAGCTTCTCGTAGACGATGCCGAGGTAGCGGTTGTCGTGGACCAGCGCCTCGTCGGTGGAAACCTCGGCGAAGATCTTGCGCCAGAAGCCGATGTCCGGCTCGAGGCCGGCGGGCCGGGGCAGTGCCTCCGAGGCCAGGAGCCCATTGCCAGGCGCTGCGACGACACCCAGCACCATGGCCAACGCCAGAAGCCACGCCCGGCGTGTCCGGCTGCTGCCCATTGCTGGCGACCTGTTGCTCAATGTGATGCCGCTCAACGTCCTGCTGCTCGATCCACTATTCCGGCGACTCGATCCACGGGCAATGATACCGTGCTGATCGCACGTTACCTGCCCGCACCAGGACAGACTGCCACAGGTTTCACAATAACGGATGACGCGCCTCACGCTGCGGGTGTGACGTCGTGCGCACTCGTCGGGCATGCGGACAGCCGGCGTCGCGGCCGGGGCCTCGCCGACGTGCCTCTGGAAAACCTGCTACCGTTTCACGGAAGTCTGCTGCCCTTCCCTTACTCTTTCACCGCGTGAGACTCCACTTAACAGGATTCCTGCTCGCCGCTGCGTTGCTCAGCGGTTGCAGCGGTGACCGGCCACCCGTGGTCCCGGCACCGCCAGGCCCGGCCGCGCCCGGCAAAGCCGCACCGGCAGGCCCGGCGGCGGCTGCCCCGAAGCCGGCAGAAGCGCCCGTGCCAGCCGCCGGGCGCACCCGTGGCGGCGAGCCGCTGGTCCTGCTGGGCGAGACCGTGGCGCCGGGCACCAGCCGGCGCCTGCTGTGGTCAGGCGGACAGGCCTTTGACGGCACGTCCGGGGAATCGCCCGTGCTGGTGGTGAACGGCATCGGCAAGGGGCCAACCCTGTGCCTGACCGGCGCCATCCACGGCGACGAACTCAACGGCATCGAGATGATCCGGCGCGTGATCCAGGACCTGGACCCGGGCCGGGTGAAGGGCGCGGTGATCGGCGTGCCGATCGTCAACCTGCAGGGCTTCCGCCGCGGCTCCCGCTACCTGCCGGACCGCCGCGACCTGAACCGGTACTTCCCGGGCAACGCCAACGGCAGCTCCGCGTCGCGGATCGCCGCGTCGCTCTTCGAGGAGGTCATCCGCCACTGCGACGGGCTGGTGGACATCCACACGGGGTCGCTGAACCGCACCAACCTGCCCCAGCTCCGGGCGGATCTGCGCAATGCCAGCGTGCGCGAGTTCGCCAACGGCTTTGGCGCCTTCATGGTGCTGCACAGCCCGGGCACGGTCGGCACGCTGCGCCGGGCCGCCACGGATGCGGGCATTCCCGCGGTCACGCTGGAAGCCGGCGAACCGGGCCGCCTCCAGTCCGCCCAGGTGCGGGAGGGCACGGCCGGCATCGTGCGGCTGCTGGACGCGCTGAAGATCGTGAACCGGATGAACGTGCTGTCGGAGCCCCGGCCCGTGTACTACCGGTCGACCTGGATCCGGTCCGACTACGGCGGGATCCTGTTCTCCGTGGTGCGGCTGGGGCAGCTCGTGTCCGCCGGCGACATCCTGGGCACGGTGACCGACCCGATCACCAACGAGCAGAACCTGATCTACTCGCCGGTCCGCGGCCGGGTCGTGGGCATGGCCCTCAACCAGGTGGTGATGCCGGGCTTTGCCA
>CAWBMW010000002.1:0-22658 GCA_963790015.1 uncultured Gammaproteobacteria bacterium | reverse complement strand
AGGAGCGCCTTCAGGCGCGACCCGGCATTCGATGGTCGCGCCTGACGGCGCTCCTACAGGCGGTATTTCACGGTGAGGCCCGCGTGGCGGGGATCTCCCAGGCGGGTGTACAGCGTCTGCGCGAAGTCCGGCGGCTCGTTGCCGAAGTAGAAGCCCCGCACGGCGTAGTCCTCGTCCAGCACGTTCCGGCACCAGGCCTCCACGGACCAGGCGCCCCACTCCCGGCCCGCGCGCAGGTCGAGGACCTGCGTACGCGTCCGTCTCCGGATCGTTGCAGTCGGCGGCCTGGCAGTAGTCGATGGTGTAGGCGTCCTTGCCGGTGTAGTCCGCCCGGGCGAACCAGCCGCCGGCCGGCCCGCCAGGTGGCGTTGAGGGCGAAGCTGTAGCGCGGCGCGTGGGCGAGTTCGCGGCCCTCCAGTTCGGGCCGGGCGCTGAAGCGGTCGATCTCCGTGGCCAGCAGGCCGAGCGCGGCGCCCAGGGTGAGGGGCGCGAGCGGCTGCCAGGTGCCTTCCAGCTCGACGCCGGCGGTGTGGCCCGACTCCCCGTTGGTCGGTGGCGAACAGGAAGGTGGTGGGATCGCCCGGGACGAACTGGCGCGGGCACCTTGATCTGCAGGTCGTCCCGGTCCTGGTAGAAGACGCTCGAGGGACGCGGCGACGCGCCCGTCGCCGGACTGGAGCCGCGTGCACCGACCTCGTAGTTCCACAGGTACTCGGGCCCGAATTCGAGCTGGTCCTCCGCACCCGGGACGCCGACCAGCGACGCGTTGAAGCCGCCCGCCTTGAAGCCCCGGGCGACGCGGGCCCAGAGGCTCACGGACTCCCGGGGCCGGTGCGTGAGGCTGAGGTCGCCGCCCAGCAGGTCGTCCCGGGGGCTGAAGGTGGCTGCCGAACTCCGCGGCGCGCTGCTCCCAGCGCAGGCCGCCGGTGAGCGTGGTGCGCGCGCCCAGGGGCCGGGACAGCTCGCCGAAGAACGCGAGGCTGGTCGCGTCGTAGTCGCTGGTCACGGGCGTCTCGTCGAGAACAATTTCCACGCCGCAGGCGCTGGCCCCGCAGATGCCGGTATCCACGCGCCGGTTCGTCTCCTCCAGGTCGAGCACGTAGGCGCCCACCACCCAGTCGGACCCCATGACGCGGCCGCCGGGGGCGGACACGAGGCGGAGCTCCTGGTTCACGGTGTCGCGCTCCCGGTCGAAGCGCTGGGTGAAGTCGTAGACGTAGGGCGACCAGAACTCGGCGTTGCCCCAGTCCGCGTCGAAGCCGTAGACGATGTCGGAGCTCGCCACGCCGGTGATGCTGACCAGCTCCGCCACGTCGGCGAGCGGGAGCGTGGCCCGCAGGGCGGCGGCATCGGTCTGCTGGGAGTCCTCGCCGGGCTGGTCCGAAAAGGTGGTGAAGCCGCCGTCCACCGCGAAGTCGTCGTAGCCGTTGTCGAGATCCACGTGCAGGGCGGTGAGCTGCACGGTCGCGCGTCGCCGGCCCAGCGCAGCTTCGCGCGGGCGGTCAGTTCGTCCTGCGCCGAGGTGTCGTCGCGGCCCAGGAACACGTTGTGGCGGAAGCCGTCGCTCTGCGTAGCGCTGGACGGCCACCCGGTAGGTCAGCGCCTCGCCGGACGCCGGCGACGGGGCCGCTCGCGACGCCGCCGAGCGCCCAGGTGCCGTCGTCGCCCCCGGTGGCGGTCACCTCGCGCCTCGGGCGAGGTCGTCGGGTCGGCGGTGCTGCACGTAGATCAGCCCGGCCAGCGCGTTGGCGCCGTAGCGGGTGCCCTGGGGACCGCGCAGGACCTCGATCCGGTCCACGTCGAAGCTGGTCGCCGCGCCGCCGATGCCGGAGAGGTCGATGTCGTCCACGATGAAGCCCACGGACGGGTTCGGCGCGCCGTCGTACTGCTCCAGCTCGCCCGTGCCGCGGATCTGGAAGTAGCGGGCCCGGGACCCCTCGCCGCTCCAGTTCAGGTTCGGGACCAGCGGGGCGAGCTCCTCGAAGTGCTGGACCGAGCCCGCGGCGATCGCGTCCGGGTCGAGCACCGTAAGGCTCGCCGGCACGGCCAGATCTCCGCCTCCCGCAGCTGGGAGGCGACCACGACGATCTCCGGGAACGGGCTGCGGCCATGGCGGGGCTGGCCAGCAGTAGGAGCGCGTTCAGGCGCGACCCGATTTTCCGGCCGCGCCGGTCTCGCCTGAAGGCGCTCCTGACCGCGCTATGCAGCAACAGGCATCCCGCGGATCTCCAGAGACTGGGCGATCCGGCATCGACAGGGCGAGGGGGGCCGACAGACGTGCGTCTTGTCCCTACGCCGGTACTAGCCGGATCAGGTTCAGAGGGTTCCCTTGCGGATCTCAGGCCGGGCGCATCGCGCCAGGCCACCCCTAAGACAGGCGGCGAGCATAGCACCGGCCGCTGGCCGGTAGGAGCGGCTTCAGCCGCGACCGGGCGGGGCAGTCGCGCCTGAAGGCGCTCCTACGGCCAATCCTGCCCTTACAATGCAGCCCCCGATTCAGCCCAGCGGACACCGACCATGAGCAAGTACGACTACCAGGCCATCGACGCCGTCGTGAACATCTGGACCGACGAGGCGCTGGCCCAGCGCCCCGCCTGGGGCACCGACTTCTTCTCCGGCAAGATGAATGCCGACAAGGGCCTGGTGTCGAAGGGCATCAGCCTCGAGCAGATGATCGAGCAGCTCGACGCCGCGGGCATCGAGCGGGCCTTCCTGATCGCCGCCCGGTCCGGCCGCCCCGGCCTCCCGGGCTGCTACCACATGCCCTACGAGATCGTCGCGCAGGCGGTGGCGAAGTACCCGAAGCGCTTCCACGGCCTCGCGGGCATCGACCCCTACACCGGCATGAAGGGCGTGCGCGAACTGGAGCACGCCGTGAAGAACCTGGGCTTCATCGGCGCCCACTTCTACCCGCACTGGTTCGAGCTGGCGCCCGACCACGCCAAGGTCTATCCCTTCTACACCAAGTGCTGCGAGCTCGGCATCCCGATCCAGATGCAGGTCGGCCAGTCGATGATCTACGCGCCGGACTTCCCCTGCCGCAGCGTCGGCCGGCCGATCACCCTCGACACCGTCGCCTGCGACTTCCCCGAGCTGAAGCTGCTCGGCATCCACGTGGGCATCCCCTGGCACGACGAGATGATCGCCATGGCCTGGAAGCACGCCAACGTCTTCATCGGCTCCGACGCCCACCGGCCCAAGTACTGGCCGGACAGCTTCAAGCGCTACATAAACTCCCAGGGCCAGGACAAGGTCTTCTTCGGCACCGACTTCCCCGTGCTGCCCTTCGCCCGCACCGTGCAGGACATCGACGAGCTCGGCTTCAAGCCCGAGGTGCGGCGGAAGCTGATGCGCGACAACGTGCTGAAGATCTACGGACTAGCGTAGGAGCGCCTTCAGGCGCGACACGAAATTGCGCCGGTCGCGCCTGAAGGCGCTCCTACAACCAGATGCTGTCCCAGAGGGGGTAGTCGCCGATGCGGGCGACCAGCCCGGCGCGCAGCGGGTTGGCGACGATGTAGCGGGCCACGTTGCGCAGATTCTCGTCCGTCCGGATCGCGTGGTCGTAGTAGCCACGCTGCCAGAGGCGGCCATCAATTGCCCGGCTCGCGCGGGATGACCGACCCTTCATCTGCCCCACGACGTGGGCCAGAGTCGGCTTGCCGAGCTTCAACAACCAGTGCAGGTGATCCGGCATCAGGCAGTAGGCCAGGGTGTGCGCGTCGTCGGCCTGCTGCGCGGCACGGAGCGCGCTGATGACGGGGAGCCCGGTGGGCCAATCGAAGAATACCCGCACGCGGCCCACCGTGGCGCAGGTGACGTGGTAGTACTGGCCGGGGATCGAGACCCGGCCACGGCGGAGCAAATGCTGTCCTGTGGGAATGCGGGGCATGCGCCCACTGTAGAAGGCAGGCGTTTAACCAGCATCCGCCGAATACGGGCTCTTCGCGGAGAAAGTCGGCGTGTAGGAGCGCCTTCAGGCGCGACTCCAAATTCGTGTCGCGCCTGAAGGCGCTCCTACAAGGCGCTCCTACAGCGGCGGCTTTCGACGCGAGCAGGGTGGTCGATCGGCCCTCGGTCCAGGCCGGCTTCCCGCAGGACCTCGACGCGTGTGCTCGCCGAGCCGCGGCTGCAGGCGGCGCACGTCGGCCGGGGTCTTCGAGAACGTCACCGGGAAGCGCGTCATGCGCAGGCGGCCCTCGGTGGGATGATCGCACTTCCTGCCAGAAACCGACGGCGTTCAGGTGCGGATCGTCCATGAGGCCCTCGCAGCGTGTTCACCACGTTGGTCGGCACGCTGGTCTCGCCGAAGAGGTCGAGCCACTCGCCCGTCGTGCGGGTGAGCATGATCTTCGCCGGTTTCCTGGTAGGTGTCGTCGATGTTCGTGACGCGGTTCGACAGGGTCGTGAAGCGCGGGTCCGTCGAGCAGCTCCGGATGGCCCGAGAGCTTGCAGAAGCGTCTCCCAGTGCGCGTCCAGGTACGGCAGGATCGCGATGTAGCCATCCAGCGTCTTGTAGGGCTTGCGGTGATGGCTCATCAGCCGCGTGTAACCCGGGCCGCCGATCGGCGGCTCGAAAGTCATGCCCCACAGGTGCTCGGCCATCGTGTAGTACACCATGGTCTCGAACATCGGCACCTCGATCTCCTGGCCGTCGCCGGTGCGCTCGCGACTGTAGCAGCGCCGCCGTCACCGCCGACACCACCTGCATCGCCGTGGTCTTGTCGGCGACGACGGTCGGCAGGTAGCGCGGCTCGCCCAGCACCATCTCGTTGAGCATCGCGATGCCGCTGACCGCCTGGATGGAATCATCCAGCGCACCACGCGCGCCGTAGGGGCCGTCGCGCGCCGTAGCCATAGGTGCCGCAGTAGATGATCTGCGGATTGACCGCCTTGAAGGCCGCGTAGTCCAGGCCGAGCTTGGTCATCACCTGCGGACGGTTGTTGTGGATCACCACGTCGGCAGACTTCGACGAGCTCCAGCACCGCCGCGTTCGCGGCCGGCTGCTTCAGGTCGAGCACGATGCTGCGCTTGTTGCGGTTGCAGGTCGAGGTACAGCGCCGCCATGCCCGTGTTGCGATAGCGCGCCCGAGCGTAGCGGTTGCTGTCGCCCTAGGGCGGCTCGATCTTGATGACCTCGGCGCCCATGTCGGCCAGCATCTGGCAGGCCCAGGGGCCCGAGCACGACGCGCGTGATTTCGAGTATCTTGACGCCAGTCAGGGGGCCGGACATCGTCAACTTCATGAACTGTAGGAGCGCCTTCAGGCGCGATCCCGCTCGTAGGAGCGGCTTCAGCCGCGAATCATTCGCTTGAGTCGCGCCTGCGTCGTCAATGAAGCCGCGGTCTTGCGCTTCGGCTCTGGGCACTCGCCGGGTGTGATCTCGCAGCTGGCGAGGTAACGCTGTAGCCGCGGGTCTGATGCGCTCCGGCTCGTACCGGCGCTCCTGCGGGCGCCATCTCCACGTTGATGGCCGCGAGATGCGCTCGTGCGGGCGGTCTGCTCCGGACATCGCGCTTGGCCAGCCGGGCCTGGCGCGCGGCGGTCTTCATCAGTCCGGGGTAGGTTACGAGGCCTTGTTGAGTTTTTCCAGTGTCGCGGGCTTCGGCAGCCCGGGTAGTCGCCCTCCGCTTTGACCGCCTGCCAGTTCCTGTTTCGCGCCGACCGGGTTGCCGGTGGCCAGGTAGGCCATGCCGAGGTGGTAGCGGAAGATCGGGAACTGGGCCGGCTTGGCCACCACCCGCTCGAGCACGCTGACGGCCTCGGCGTACTGGCCCGTCCGGTAATGGGCCCAGCCCAGCGTGTCGAGCATGGCCGGGTTTTCCGTGCTTGCTCGAGTCCCTTGGCCAGCTCGAGCGCCCGGGCGTGGCTCGCCTTGTCCGTCCGGCGGTCCAGCAGCAGCGCCGCCAGGTTGTTGAGGGCCGGTTCGTAGGTCGGCTGGGCCTTCACCAGGCTTCGTAGAGCTGCATGGCATCGTCATAGCCGGCTCGGCCTGCTCGTACTCGGTGGCCAGCAGCATGGTGAGCTCGACGTTGCCCGGATTGGCCTTGAGCGCCCGCTGGTAGCATCGCGATGCGCGCGTCCGCGGTCCTTGGTAGACGCCGGCCAGGGAGGACCAGGCGACGACCGAATCCGGCTTTTCCCTGAGCACGTCCTCCAGGTACTGCTCAGCCTTGGCCTGGTCGCCCTGCCTGCCGTAGATGCCGCCCAGCAGGAACTTGGCGAACAGCTGGTTCTGGTCGTTGCTCAGCTGCAGGTTGAGGGCGCTGATCGCCTCGTCCTTCTTGCCCGCGGCGAGCAGCGACCGCACCAGCCCCTCGAGGGGCAGCGGGTCGTCCGGCACGGGCCGTCACCGACTTCCGGAACGCCTCGGCGGCGCCGCCGTAGTCCTTCTTCTGGGCCAGCACGCGGCCGAGCGAGAAGTCGCCCACGCCGGTCTGGTTGGTCAGCGCCTGCATGCGCCGCGCCTCCTCCTCGGCCTTCGCGGGCTGTCCCTGGGCCATCAGGATTTCCACCAGCCGGCCGGAGGCGATCAGGTCATCGGGCTGCTTCCGAGCCGCTTGCGCAGCAGAGCCTCGGCCTCGGCGTACTCCTTGTCGCCCGCGTAGAGCACGGCCAGCTGCTGCAGACCGTCGGGAGAGTCGGGCGCCACCTCCAGCAGGCGGCGGTAGGTGTCCTTCGCGAGCGCCAGCTCGTTCTTGCGGACGTAGGCCTGGGCGAGCAGCAGCAGTGCCCGGTCGTTGTCGGGCTCCTTGCGCAGGACCAGGCGCAGGTCGGCGATGGCGTCGTCGAACTTGCTTTCGGCGAAGCGCAGGCCGGAGCGGAGCAGCAGCGCACTCGGCGTCGTCCGGCGCGTCGACGAGGATCTTCTCGATCATGGCACGCCCGTCTTCGAGCTTGCCGCCGCGGATGTCGATGGCCGCGACCCGGTTGCGCGCCGCGAGCCCTTCGGCACTCTTCGGCGCGCGCTCGCCGAGGCGCGGTAGCACCTTGCGGGCTTCCGTCGGGCGTTCGGCGATTTCGTAGCAGCTGGCCCAGGGCGAGGCGCAGCTTGCCGGCGTCCGGGTTCTGCTCGATGAAGGTCTTCAGGGCCGCTTCGGCCTTCTCGCCGTTGCCGCTGGCCGGCCAGGAACTGCACGTAGCCGAGCTGCTTGTCGGCATTCTTGGGATCGAGCTCCGTGACCTTCCGAGCAGCGCTCGGCCTCCTCGATCCGCCCCTGGCTCGCATAGAACTGCGCGAGCTGGAACTGGTAGCCCTGCTCCTTCCGGGAAGTCCTGCAGACAGCGCCCGCAGGCCGGTCTCGACGTCGTCCAGGCGCTTGGCCTGGGAGAGCATGATCACCCTGCAGCTCGCGCAGCTGGCCGCGCTCTTGTCCGGCTGGCAGGCGGGCGATGGCGGCATCGAGCGTCTTCAGGCCCTCGTCGAGATCCTCGATCGGCCTCGGCGGCCGCGTCCAGGAGGATCGCATCGACGTTGTCGGGGTCGAGCTTGAGCGCCGTTGTCGACTTCGGCCATGCCCGCCTTCCCGGTCGCCCTTCTGGATCAGCACGCGGGCCTGGAGCAGGTGGACCCGGGCGTCATTCGGCGCCAGCTTCAGCAGCTCGGTGGCCTGCTTCGCCGCCTGGTCCCAGGCCTGGCCGAGAAAATACAGCGTGCCGAGCTTGATGGCGCGCCTCGACGTTGTCGGGATCGCCATCCACGGCCACCAGCAGGTGACCGAACATCTGCTGGTATTCCTCCTCCTGCTCGGCGACCAGCGGCAGCAGGTAACGCGCCTTCGCGTTCTTCGGCTCAACCTGCGCGGCGTTCTGCGCCTCCAGCTGGGCCTTCACGTAATCGCCGGCGTCGTAGAACTCCTGTGCCTTCACCAGGTAGTCGGCGGCGCGCTTCTCCGGTGACCCGCAGGCAGCAGCAGCAGCGTGGTCACGAGGATGAGGACGGGCGATTCTGGCGTGCATGACGATCTTCCTTGAGTCAATCTGGCTCATTGTAGGAGCGGCTCAGCCGCGATCCACTTTCCCGGTCGCGGCTGAAGGCGCTCCTACAGGTGCTTCTTCAGGCTGGCGACGCAGCGGGCGGCGGTGCGGCCGTCCCAGCGGTCCGGGCGCCGGCCGTGGGGCCACTCGCCCCGCAGGGCCTTGCCCGCCTCGGCCACCAGGTCCCCGGGCTGCACGAGGCGGTTGGTACCCTCGGTGACCGTGACCGGGCGCTCGGTGTTCGGCCTGCACGGTGAGGCAGGGAATGTCCGAGGTAGGTGGTCTCCTCCTGGACCCCGCCGGAATCGGTGATGCACAGCGCGGCGTGACTGACCAGGTTCATGAACTGCACGTAGCCGACCGGCTCGCACAGCCGCATGCCGGCTGCCGCCTCCAGCGTCGCGAGGAGGCCGAACTCAGCCAGTCCTTGCGGGTGCGCGGGTGGACGGAGAATACCAGGGGCAGTCCCGGCGAAACCCGGGCCAGGGCCTCGACCAGCACCCCGAGGGTGGCCGGGTCGTCCACGTTGGACGGCCGGTGCAGGGTCACCACGCCGTAGCGCCGGGGCTCGAGGCCCAGGCTGGCGGAAGGTGCCGTCCGCCTCGATGCGCTGCCGCAGCAGCTCGTAGGAGTCGAGCATGATGTTGCCGACGCGCTCGATCCGGCTGGCCGGAATGCCCTCGTTGCGGCAGGTTCTCGTCGCCGTCCGGCGAGGGCGTCCACAGCAGGTCCGCGAGCACGTCCGTCACGAGGCGGTTGATCTCCTCCGGCATGCTGCGGTCGAAGCTGCGCAGGCCCGCCTCCAGGTGCACCGTGCGGATGCCCAGCTTCGCGCAGACCAGGGCCACGGCCAGCGGTCGAGTTCACGTCGCCGACCACGATCGCGACCAGGCCGGGCGCTCCGCCATCGCGACGCGGCTCGTAGGCCATCATCACGCGGGCCGTCTGCTCGGCATGGCTGCCGCTGCCGACGCCGAGGTGATGGTGCGGCTCCGGCAGGCCGCAGGTCGCGGAAGAAGGCATCGGACATGTTGGCGTCGTAGTGCTGCCCGGTGTGGACGAGCCGCGGCTCGAAGGTCCCGTCGGCCACGAGCGCGTGCCACAGCGGCGCCACCTTCATGAAGTTGGGGCGCGCGGCCGCGATGATGTGCAGGAGCGGACGCGACATCAGCGGGCCGTCACGCCGGCTGCAGCGCTGGCGAGTCCGGGGAAGTCCCCGGCACGCGGGGCTGCGTCGGCGCCGGGCAGGTAGTAGGCCAGCTTGGGATCGATGTCCCGCACGAACGCCTCGAGGCGCGCGTCGCCCGCCTGCAATGGCTCTCCGCGCCGGCGATGGGCGTCGTGATGCGCACCAGGGCGCCGTCGGTCCGGTTCATGCGTCAGGCCGTCCTGGAAGATGTACCACTTGACCAGGTACTCGCTGGTGAGGTTCCGGCCTCGCTGGGCGAACCAGTAGTAGACGAGCTGGCGCTCCTCGCCGAGGGCGATCTCGACCCGGTTCACCCGCAGCGAGCCGCCATCCGGGCCCACGCCCTCGATCTCGTGCTCCGCGAGGTCCTTGATGCGCCAGCCGCCGCCCGGGAGGCAGGCCTGCGGGAGAGTGCGACCGCGACGCCCTGGGTCTGGTTGTCGTAGTAGGCGATCCAGAGGCCCACCGGGGCGGGGTCCGGCGGGCCGCTGAAGTAGGCCATCAGAGTAGTCGGACAACCTTGAGCTCGTCCAGGTAGATCTGCTCGACGGGCTCGTCCCGGCCGGTCCAGTCGGCAAAGCTCAGCGGCAGGGTCGCGAGCGACGCCCGCTCGGGGACTACCAGTGGCTGACGGGTGACGGTGAGCGACGCTGCCGCGGCCACGACCAGCAGGGTCGTCGCGAGCACAATCTGGCCTGGTGGGCCGGGCGCTTCCGGACGAGTTGGCCGAGGTCGCCAAGCTCCGGTATGTCGAGGCCGAAGATCTCCAGGAACGGCCTCTTCTCCATCCGCGCGAAGATCCAGATGATGATGAACAGCACGCCGACGCAGGCCATGAAGATCACCCAGCCCTCGAAGTCGTGCAGGAAGCCCTCGGCCTGCTCGATGCCGTAGTAGTTCACGAGGATGCCGATGACGCCGATCCGGAAGCTGTTCATGAGGATCGTCAGCGGGATCGTCGCCAGGAACAGGATCGCCTGCTGCCACCACCGGCCACGGAAGAGCACGGCGCACAGGAAGCCGAAGCTCATCAGCGGGAACAGGTAGCGCATGCCGCTGCAGGCCTCCGCCACCTGCAGCTGGTAGACGCCGAGGTCGATGACGTTGCCTTCGAGGTAGCACGGACAGTCCCGCCGCCCGGATCACCGCGACGCCGATCTGCGACGACAGGAGCTGCAGACCGGCCGTGAGCTTCTGGGTCTCAGGAAGTCCGGCAAGCGGCACCATGAAGGCCAGGTAGAGCAACGGCACCCACATGAGCCTGATCCCCCGGCTGCCGCCGGCGGCATACACCAGCGCCCACAGGGCGAGCACGAAGGCGTACTGGGTGATGGCAAATACCGAGCTCCGGTCACCGAGAAAGAGCAGAGGCGAGGCTGACCAGCAGCAGGCCGACGCCGAGCCAGGATGCCGGGTAACGTCGGCTGCGGTGATCGCCCGCGCCCGCAGCCAGAGCAGGTAGACCGCCACGAACGGGATCATGAACCCGTGGTTGTACTCGGGCTCGTTCCACATGGAGCGCATGTTGTCGAGTCCCGTCCCAGAACAGCACGCCGAGGGAAATACCAGCAATGACGATCAGGGCCGCCACGACCAGGGCGTTGCCCGCGACACCGCCGCTCCCGGCGGACGGAGTGGCTGAAGTACCGGTGCTGCTCATCAGTTTCCTCGGGGCTAGGCGCCGCATGAGTGCGGCTTGACCGTTATTTTTTGCAGTCTGACAGGGACGGGTGTCGCGGCGAATAGAGTGCCGCACGGAATTGCGTTACCGATTGTTCACCATCTTGCGGCGCAAAAAAAACGCGGTAGGATGGGCGCCCATTGCTCGCCACACCCGGACGGACCATGAACCTGAACAGCAAGACCATCGTCATCACCGGCGCTGCCCGGGGCCTCGGGGCCGCCATGGCGAAGCGCCTCGCGCCGCACAAGCCCGTGCTGGCGCTCGTCGACCTGAAGGCCGATGACCTCAAGGCCGCGGCGGCGGCCTGCGAGCAGCTGGGCGCCACCGTCCACTGCTTCGGCGCCAACGTCGCGAAGGAAGCCGACGTCATCGCCCTCTTCGACCGGATCGTCGCGACCTGCGGCGCGGTCCACGCCCTCGTCAACAACGCGGGCATCACCCGCGATGCGCTGCTCATCAAGTACAAGGACGGCAAGGTCGAGTCGAAGATGAGCCTCGACCAGTGGCAGGCGGTGCTGGACGTGAACCTGACGGGCGTGTTCCTGTGCGGCCGCGAGGCGGCGGAGCGCATGATCGTCGGCAAGGTGCCCGGGGTGATCATCAACATCTCGAGCATCAGCCGCGCCGGCAACGCGGGCCAGACCAACTACTCGGCCGCCAAGGCCGGGGTCGCGGCCATGGCGGTCACCTGGGCGAAGGAGCTCGCGCGCTACGGCATCCGCGCCGCGGCCATCGCGCCCGGCTTCATCAACACCGAGATGGTCGCCGGCATGAAGCCGGAGGCCCGCGAGAAACTGACCTCGGGCATCCCGCTGAAGCGCATGGGCGAGCCCGACGAGATCGCGCAGACCGTCGAGTTCATCCTGCAGAACGACTACGTCTCGGGCCGCTGCTTCGAGATCGACGGCGCACTTACGCCTGTAGGAGCGCCTACCAGCCGCCGCTGAACTTGCCGGTGTCGTAGGGATTGAAGGACTCGCCGTCTTCCTTGACGCGCTTGTCGATCAGGTGGGCCCGCTTCAGTTCCCGCTCGCCGTCGGGCTCCGTGTGGAGCTCCCACGTGTAGGTGTCGTAGGGATTGGCGCCATAGCCCGCGGTGGGCTCGGTCTTCACCTTGGGTGCCACGGTCGCCGGTGCCTGCCGCGCGCGTCACGGGCTCCGCGCGGGCTGGATCGTCGTCATTCTTCTTGAAGATTCGCAGCCAGCTCACGAGAGGCTCCGGCACCGGGTTTTCCAGTGGCTAACCTAACCCCGGCGGCAGGGCGCCAGCGTGATTCAGCTCCCAGTTCGGACGCGAACCGGAGCGCCACCGCCGCCGGGACGACGGGCGGTCAGCCGGCGGGCCCGGACGGCGCCGCGGCCGGGGGGGCCCCCGGCAGGGCCCCGTCCCGCACCCGCAGGTCCATGCGCGGGAAGGGAATCTCGATGCCGGCCTCGCGCAGGGCCCGCAGCACCCGCACCCGCGCCTCGCTCTCGACGGCCAGCCGGTCGTCGATGTCGTGGGTCCAGAGCAGCAGGCTGAAATCGAGCGAGCTGGCGCCGAAACCCGGAACGCCGTCATCGCGGCCGGGTGCGGCGCCACGCCCGGCAGGTCGAGGATCGCCTCCAGCAGGACAGCTCCTGGACGCGGACCGGATCGCTGTCGTAGCCCACGCCGACGGCGATGTCGATGCGCCGGGCGCGGTCGCTGAGCGTCCAGTTGGTGACCTCGCCGGAGATCAGGTTGGCGTTCGGCACGATCACTTCCGCCCCCTCGAAGGTGCGGATGCGCGTGGCCCGCAGGCCGATCGACGTCCACCCGGCCGGTGGTCGTGCCGAGCGTGATCTGGTCGCCCTCCCGCACCGGGCGCTCGAAGGCCAGGATGAGGCCGGAGACGAAGTTGTTGACGATGTTCTGCAGGCCGAAGCCGATGCCGACGCCGAGCGCGCTGATGAGCAGCGTGAGCTTCGACAGCTCCACGCCGGACGCCGCCAGCGCAAACAGGATGCCGGCCACCACCAGCGCGTAGTAGATCAGGCGCGAGGCGGCCGACGCGGCGCCCATCGCCAGCGGCATGCGCGGCAGCACGTCCTCGTCGAGGATGAAGCGCACGAACCGCGCCACCGCGAGCGCGAGCGCGATGCCGATGAAGAACCAGAGCACGTCGCCCAGCGACAGGTCGAGGTTGCCGGCGGTCACCGGCGTGCGCGAGCAGCTGGCCGACGCCATTCCAGAGCGGCTCCAGGATGGGCAGGATGGTCGGGCAGCACGTTCACGAGGGCGACCAGCAGCACCAGCCGGATCACCCGCCGCCCCCAGCTGCGGACCGCCTCCGGGCCAGTTCCGGACGCCGCGGAACCAGCGGGCGCCCGGCCCGCCGACCCAGGCATCGAGGACCGAGCGCAGGATGATGTCGGCCGCGAGCAGCGTGCAGAGCGCGAGGGTGACGAAGACGATGCCGCCGATGGCCTGGGCGCTCAGGGCGCGCGCGCCGGCGACCTCGGCCACCAGGCCCACCGCGATGGCGAACGGCGCCGCCACGGCGACGCGCGTGAATCGCCCGGCGGAACAGCGGCCGGCCGCCGGGCTCGCCGGCGGAACGGCGGGCGAGGTCCCGGAAGACGAGCAGCGCCACGAGGCCCGAGCAGCACCGTCACGACGCGGCCCGTACCAGTCGTCGCCGAGGACGATGAGCTGGAGCTGGAAGGCGGCGGCCAGCAGCAGCAGGCCCTTGCACGGGCCGCGCCTCGTCCGGCGCCACCAGGACCGGCAGGATCCGCCAGAGCAAGACGACCGCCAGGAAGCCGCGCAACAGGGTCAGCCCGAGCGGCATGTCGGGCAGGAAGCAGGCTCGGCCCGATGAGCGTCCAGACCAGCAGCGTGACCGTCACCGGGTAGTGAGTGAGCAGCTCGTCGACCTCGGTCTCCCCCCTGGCGAGGATCGAGCGGCGCAGGCGCTGGACCGCCGACGAGCAGCGCCAGCAGGATCAGCACGAACGCGGTGAGCTGCGCCGGCCGCCCGTCCAGGTAGTCGCGGATGCCGCCGGCCAGCGTCGTGACGTTCTGCCGCGCGACCCGGATCGGCGGCGCCGAGCTTGTCCGGCACCTTCCAGAGCGGCGGCGCGGTGACCGCCAGCGGCTGCTCCTGGCGCTGGAGACGCGCCGCGTCGAGCTGCGTCTGCAGCTCGCGCAGCGAGCCCTGCAGCTGCCCGACGCGCACGTCGGCGCCGACGATCACGTCGAGGCGCTTCAGGAGCGGCTTGCGGGTGGCCTCGAGCTCGTCGGCGAGCTCGGTGAGCCGGGCGTTCAGGGCGGGGGACAGCACGTCTTCCTCGCCGGGGTCCGCGCCGGGTGCCGGCGGGCTGGCCGCCGCGCGCAGGAAGGTGGCATCCGCGCGCAGCTCCTCGCGCCACGGATCGAGCAGATCGACCTCCACCTTCAGCCGCTGGCGCCACTTGTCGAAGATGCGGTCCAGGTTGCGGAGCCTCTGGCGCGTGGCCATCACCTCCACCATCTCGGCCTGGGCCGGGTCGGTGGCCTCCACCGCGCCCAGCACCGACCGGGCCTCCTGGGCCTTGCCGGGCAGCGCCACCGCGATGCCCGCCAGGTCCGGCGCCGGCTTGCGCAGGTACTCGTTGATCTCGGCCAGCCGGCCGCTCACCTGGTCGAGACGCTCCACCAGCTCTGCTGCCGTGGCGGGCCGGGGCTCGACGGCGGGCGCAGCGGTGGACGCGTCGGATGTGCCGGCGGCCGCCGGCGCATCCTGCGCAACAGCCGGGGGCGGCGAGCAGCAGCAGGCACAGGGCCAGGCTGGTGGCTCGGGCCCGTTCAATTAGAGTCGGCATGGGTTTAGTGTAACCGGATGGGCAGGGACTCCCCACTACCCTACCTGGGACTAGCCGGCGCGCTTCAGCTCACCAGGAAGAACTTCAGCGCCGCGAGCGTCGCCCCGAAGCCGACCACCAGCATGGAGCCCAGCCGGACGGTCATGTTCGTAGACAGGAGTTCCGAGTCCTTCTGCAAACCCGCGGACAGCACCTCGAGATCCTTGCGCAGCAGCGCCTGCTCCTGGCGCAGGGCGGCGACATCGGCCCTGGTCGCCATTTCCTGCCGCAGCAGCTGGAGGTCGGCCTTGGTTGCGATCATGGTGCCCATGTCCCGCTCCATTGCATCGACGACGGCCCGCGCCTTGTCATTCGGGAGCGTTGATGCTGATGAGAGCATCGTACAGTGAGTACAGGTAGTCCATCCAGTAAAAGCTACCCATGGCGCGCCGCCAGGGAACGTGAGTTTCGGGGTATTTCAGCCGGTTTCAGCTGGCACTAATGGGCGCCTGCGTCAGAGCTTGTCGGGACTGCCTGCCTCTTGTAGCAGACGGCGACACCTCCGACGACTCAGGTCAACGGGCCTGGAGCTTCAAAAACACAGGCACAGGGCATGATGATGACAATCAGCATCACGCCCACCCACCGCAGGCCGATGTTGTACGTCCAGGCCTCCCCGTCCGAATTCGTCACCCGCTCGTCCGGCGGACCCCAATGCTGGTCGAGCAAGGCGGCGTCACGAATCGGTAGCCTCCAAGAGTTTTTTTGGCTCGCTTACCGTTTCCCGCGACCCTGCTCCGGGCCAGTTCCGCGATCGATCTGTTGCGACCCCCGTGGTCCTGGCCGAGCAGGACGTCACGTACACGGCACCTGGACCAGAACTTCCGGGTCGGCTCACTTCAGTTCCACGGTCGCGCGAAAATCCCTGGAAGCACTTTCTCATCGATTGTAAGTTCGAAACCAGCACATGAGCCCGTAACGATTCGCACGAACAACGCCGTGCGCGGGACCTTGTCTTCGGGCCTCGTCGGCCGCCCGAGGACCTGGACCACAGTGCCGGCCGCTGCCAAGCACTTTCGGCTGCCAAGCCTGGCCTCGCCGGGCGCAGTCAGCGTGGCGAATTCCTCAACGTCGGCGAGGCGCATGGCACTTGACGTCACTACAAGTCATACCGGTTTAAAGACGCAGCATCCAGCATTCAACCATCGAATGTTTTTATTCTTCACCATCCAAGTAGACGTACCCACCATGTCCGCCAAGATTGCAATCTGCGCCCGTCATGCGTAGCTCAATCTGGTCGCCACCGTAGGCGGACAGTCCAGTCAGCAACACGGACTGCCAGGGGATCGCCTTCCATTGCCCATTCTGATAGCCATTCCACCCCCCGAAGCTAGGGTCGTTTGTGTAGAAACGCTTGCGGTAAAGATCGATCCCGTCTGTGATGTTACTCACCACTACTTCGACGTACGGTTGATCGCCGGGGACCGCGTTCGCGGATCATCAAAGTACCGCGGCCCATTGAAAATTTAGTTGGGGGTTACCTGAGATTGGCACAACGGCAGTTTGGGCTATGAAGGTCGCGTGATAGTCCGGAGTTGCATCATTGACGCGTGCAGCATGTGACCCGAATTGACCTGTCGGGATATCTGCGGCAATCGGATCGAAGCCGACGCCAACCACGGCGATTTTTGTGGGCGTCCATGTCGAACCGGTGTTTCGTAAAGTTGTTTGGCCTGCCCAGCCGCCGGAGCAGTTTTCGGTGTCGAAACCAAAGTTGACGAAGAAGTTCTTGCCCGTCGGCTGAACATCAAACCTGCCAAACGCGGTAAATCCATTCCCGATGTCTCGTGGCTGCTCGGAGACAATCAGCATTACTTCGACCGCTTGTTCGAGCTTGCTCGGAAAGGCAAGCGTGAACTTCCCCGATGCGTCTATCGGCGCAGCCACCTCCGACTGCCGCAGACCGTCGTAGTAGGCGTGAAGGTATACGGGTCTGGTGCTGCCGGTAGGGCGAATGAATTGGCCACTGATGGTTTGATCGTCTTGATACGGTATTTCAATAGTTGTTGACACGCCATAGTCGAGCGACTGTGCAGCTCCATTCTCATCGGTAACTGTTAGGTTCGAAAAGTAGTCCTTCAGAGTCCCGCTTTCCCAGGCCGAGATTATTTTGGAACTGGATTGGCGCACCAAAAGTGTCATCGCTCGCGTAGCCAATGCGGTCGAAGAATCCCGACGGGTAAACCGACGCTTTTGAATAATTACCGAAGCCGGTGAGAAGATTCCAGCCGAACGTCACTTCCTCCTTGGGGAAATTGCTGTCGTAGATACGCAATCGTGCGTTCGAAGAGTCATAGGCATAGACCGTCACAGAATGGCCGCCCTCTTCCCTGTCGTTGCTGTAAATGACCATATGAATGGGGTCGCCGCTCACCATCATGGACTCAAGCATCAAGAGCCCGGTGTCGGCTTCACTTAGAAATACCAGGTTAGTTGGGGCGATGGCCGCCCACTTCGACGAAGCCAGGCCATAGGTCAATGTCAAGGCAGTGCGGGTGAGTTCGTCATCGACTGGCTGTTCGGTAACGCCCTCCTGCGCCAGGGTATAGAGCCTCCTGGCCTGACGTAGGCTGTAGTAGTGCGTTGACATCGAAGCATAGGCTGCGCAATGTCCGCCGAACTCGTATGAGCCAAAATTCCGGTGAAGAATAGAATCGACACCGATCCGGAACCCTGTATCGACATCGGGGATCGACGCGCCAAGCGCATCGACGACAACAGCCACAAACTTGGAAAAGTGCGAGGTTTGAAAGGTCACCGTTGCGTTCGCGCGATTGACATCAATTACCGAAACCGCACGGTATCGACTGACATCAGAATCCCAGTAGAAGACGGCCGGAAGGCAACGACCCGCGGTTGCAACGTCGTACGGAATTGGGCAAACTTCTTACGGGCCCGTCGAAGGTTGAGGGACCACCATTAGCGACCTTTAACACGACCGTCTTGGACACTTGCGTCGGGTTGGCGGCGATTACCTCGCTTCGGAACGGCCCAGGAAGATGGTCTTCGTATCCAACCTGCACATCAATGTCTGCCAATGCGGCGGCGGGTTGGATATCAACGGCAAGTGCCGGCGCGCTATTGGGCACACGAATAATGGCGCCACCAGATGCGGTTAAGCGTGCGCGTGCAACCTCGTTCGGCACTTCCGAAGCCTTCGTGCCAACGATTGCAACATTGAGAAATGACTTAGGTGCACCCGTAATTTGAACAGTCAGTGTATTTGATGCAGATACTTCTACCGATCTAGTTACTTTGGCAATTTTCTGATTAAGGTCCGACGGGGACAGGACTGGCTTCGTTCAGATTGATTTGGGCACTGCTGGTACGAGCGAGGCCATTGGCATCACCATTGGTAACGATAAGTCGAAAGGGCCCTTCAACGCTTGTTGTTATTGGGAAGTTGTAGGTACTGAGCTCGGGCTTGCCGGGGGCGCGGGCTACGGTGACCGGTCCAAGAGAAAGGCCTCTTCGGCCGAATGGGCCGCGGGTGCGCCAGCAAGCCCGTATGCGGCGACTGCAAGTAACAGACCTACGCGTTTGGTCAATACTCCGGTCAATGTCAAAATTTTGGCGATCATCACGAAGCCCCCAAGGTTATTGCCCCCCCGGCTAACCACCGGCTGTGGCGATTTTTTGTTGCATTCCGATATATCACTTTAGGTTCTCGTCCCGCATCACCCATTTGGCTACTGCACCAGTCTTAAATCGTCAATCGCCGTGCCTGGATTTCGGAAGAGTCCGTCGTTGTGGAGAGGCGTGCTGACTTGAGCTTGGACCGCATCCCACCCTTGTAGACGTTCTGCGCCGCCAGCGCCGTACCCTCCCCGGTGTCTTTGGGCCTGTGGATCGTTCCCACGGTTCCCTGGTGCGTGTCAGCCTCGCCTGCCGCGCCCGCCCCCTGTTCTTGCGTGCAGTTCCGTTGTTGATCTGCTACGTCCCGTGGTCACGTTGGCCTGCTGCACGAAGGCGACTGTCCGGGGGTTCTTGATCTCGGCCAGGGTCTCCCAGGTCGCCCGAGTACTGGCGTTGCGCCTTGAGTACCAAACGGAGGTAGGTCTCCGCCGCGCCCATGTACTCACCCATGTTCAAGGCCGCCCAGGCCGAGTTGAGCAAAATCCCGCACCGTACTCACGAACCAGCAATGCAGCCTGGATCGTTGGGCGAAGGGCTGTCACGGCTGTAGCCTTCTCGCGGGACTGCCCAACCGGGACCGCTACGGCAAATCCTGGGCAACGCCGAGGCCGCCGGGCAGCAGCAGGCACAGGGCAAGCCCGGCGGCAGCCAGGCGGGTGGCGCAGCGGGTGGCGCGCGGGTGCGCTGGCCCGTTCAATTAACGTCGGCATGGGTTTAGTGTAACCGGCTACCCATATGGGTGATGTTTCCGGCGCTGCACCCCCGTATAACCCTCCCGACGGATGGGGCCATTGGCGCCACTCGAGAGCTCAGGGGGCTCCCATGCCGGGGACTTCTCATCGGACCACGGAGCGACCGGAAGCCGCACGCGCCGTGCGCGTTCCGGTGGCGGTGCTGACCTGGGTCCTGGCCTGCCGCCCTGGCCGTCGCGATGTGCGCCACGCCAGCGTGGTCGCAAGCGACCCGTTCGTTACCCGCGCCGGGATCACTGGCGCCCGGGGACCGCGAATTTGCCCCCGGTACCTGGACGCGCCTGGACGAGCTGCCGGCGGGGCGCTTGCGCGCCCGCATCGGGCAGTTGCCGTCGACCGCCCGCCAGCGCGCCCTCGAACAACTGCGGAACGCCCACTTTCCGGAACAGGATTTCCTGGGCTCCATGCGGGTCGACCGGGCAGGCGGCATCTACTACGCCGACTCCTTTGGCGGGCAATCCCCCGCCGCCCCGGGCCCGACGAAGGCCGGCGCCGCCGCGCTCGCAGACACCGTGCCCGTCGGTCCCTTCCCGGCCGGGCTGATCTTTCACAGCCACCCGGCATCGTCATTCCGGATCTACCTGGACTTTGACGGGGAGAACGTCAGTGCATCGCTCTGGAACACCTACGACGAACTCGGCCGAGCCACCATCCCTGCCCTGCCGTACAGCCAGGACAGCGATCGCACGACCTTCAATGTAGAGGAGCAGCGCTACATCAAGGAAGCCTGGCAGCGGGTTGCAGAGGACTTCGCGCCTTTCAACGTCGATGTCACGACGGAACCTCCGGGCCCACCGAGCGCCCACACCGTTCACGTCGTGGTGACGTCGGGCTACGATGCCAACGGCCAGCTGAATCCGTGGGGAAACTACGGGGGAGTGGCCTACCTGGATACCTGGGGCCAGTCCAACAACTATGTCTGGTGCTACGTGTCCGGCTCTGCGATCAGTGAATGCGCCTCCCACGAAGCCGGGCACGTCCTCAACCTGACCCACGACGGCCTGACTGGCTGCCCGAATCCCCCGGACTGCGAGTACTACACCGGGCACGGGACCGGCACGACGTCGTGGGCGCCGCTCATGGGCGCCTCCTACGCCCGCAACGTCACGCAGTGGTCGGACGGCAGCTATTTCGGCGCCAACAACAGCCAGAATGACCGCTACGAGATCGACCAGCGCTTTGGCTACCGTGCCGACGATCACGGCAACGGCTGGGCGACGGCAACCCCGCTCGTGATCACGGCCGGGAACATCGCGTCCACGACCCCGGAAACCGATCCGTCCAACACGAATCCCGCCAACAAGGGCGTGATGCAGGGGGACGGGGACGCAGCGGACGTGTTCTCGTTCCCGTGGGCGGGGTCCATCGACCTCGCGGTGACCCCGTGGATCGTGCCGGGAGGCGATACGCGCGGCGGGAACCTGGACGTCCGCGCCGAGCTCCGGGATGCCGGCGGCATCACGATTGCGAGCAGCGACCCGCCCGGGACGACCGAGGCGTTCATCCAGGCGGTCCTGCCGGCGGGCACCTACTACCTCGTCGTGCAGAACTCGGCGACCGGCGATCCGTTTGCTTCCAGTCCGGACGGCTATACCGTTTTTGGCAGCAAGGGCCAGTTCTTCATCAGCGCCACCGGTGACGATGCGGATGGTGACGGTGTGCCGGACGCCAGCGACAACTGCCGGACGCTCGCGAACAATTCCGGGGCGGGCGCACAGTGCGACTCGGACGGTGACGGCTTCGGCAACCGCTGCGACGGAGACCTGAACAACAACCTGGCCACGAACGCGCAGGACGCCACGCTGTTCCGCCAGCAGCTCGGCCAACCGAGCATCGGGCCCGCGTACAACGAAGCCGACCTCAACTGCAACGGCGCCGTGAACGCCCAGGACAGCACACTGTTCCGGCAGCTGCTGGGCGCGCCGCCGGGTCCTGGGGGGTTGGGGCCATAGGACGGAGGGGCACTGCGGAGACTAAAGGGCCCGCAGTTGCGCGGGCTTCCGAGGTTTTACTGCATGGCGCGGGATGGTGATCTGGTGGAGCCGGGGAGGATCGAACTCCCGGCCTCCGCATTGCGAACGCGGCGCTCTCCCAGCTGAGCTACGGCCCCACTCAAGGCGCGCAGTCTAGCCGAAAGACCCCCTCCGGATAAATCGGTTCAGGCCACCAGCACGCACCGGCCCTGGTCCAGCACCACCGCGTCCCGCTCCGGACCCGCAGGCGGCAGGAGACGATGTTCGCGTCCTGCCAGGCTCCGCCACCAGGGTCTCGCCGGGGCTGGCGGGGCCGCGAAGCCCACGGCCAGGGAACGGATCAGCGTGTGGTCGTACTCACAGATCTCGCCGAGGATCGCGAGGCAGGCGATGCCCTGGAGGCAGTGGGCGTCGAGGACCGGGGACGGGTGGGCCGGCCGGCGGGCGGACGGCTCCCGCGCGGGGCGCCGCACGCCAGCGACAGGCCGAACAGCAGGGCCTGGTCGGGACGCGTCGGGCAGGCGTGGGTCATGTCGGGACGCCGCTGGGGCATGGCGTGGGTTCCCGGGCTCATGCCCTGGGGCCCCCCGAAACCGCCGTCGCCGCGCGCCAGCCAGGTGCGGCGGACGGTGAACAGGGGCTGGGCGTCCCGCTCGCGCCGGGCCCGGGTCTCGACGGTCAGCAGCGCGCCGCCGCTGGCGCCCTTGTCGAAGACCGAGACCACGTCGCTGTCCAGGAGCAGCGCAACCGCATCCTCGAGCGGGCGCTCGAGGCTCACGCTCTCGTCCCGCAGGACCACCTGGGCGGCGTTCCAGCCACAGTCGTCGAGCAGCCGGTTGCCGACCAGGACGCTGGCGAAGCTCGGCACGGTCCTGATGCTCCCCATCCATACCTCATCTTCTACAGCGTTCACGAACGCTCCGCTCGTGGCAACGTGCGCCACACCGCGCGCAAATGGCCGCCTCTTGGGCGGGCGGCATAATCCAGACGATGTTCGATGATGACGACTTTTTCGCGCTTCAGCAGTGGAACGACGAACCGCTCGCTGAAGATAATGACAATCACTGTGCACGAGGCCATACAACAGTATCTGCGAAAGTGTGGTCAACTTCGTTGGGAAGGACGGTCCCCGGCGGGAGGCCACTTCAAGCTCATCGCCCCGCTCTCGGCTGCAGCACCGATTAGTCCCGCTCGCGCTAAACTATCTCGGTTATTGCAATGCAGCATTTATATCATTAAGAAGACGCCGTTTCAAATCCGAAGTGCAACAGGGCAGCATAGACGGCATGGCGGAGTGAGTGGCGGGGGAAAGGGTCGGGGTCAAGCGCTTCAGTCGCCGGAGACGATGCGAGCGCAGCGAGCACCCTTGAGGCCGCGGTGTCCCGCCAGACTTTGCCATGTTGTGTATGCCGGTTTTTGTGGCGGTCAGATGGAGACTATCCTTGCGTGGGACAGCACATCTCACGGAGGAAAAATGCCCGAAGGCTATTCCATCTGACCTGCGAACATTGTGAAGCGGTCGCTGCCAAGATTTATGTGGGTCTTCGTGGAATTGAGTGGGTGATTTTTGGGGGTGACTGCC
>CAWBMW010000001.1:0-9139 GCA_963790015.1 uncultured Gammaproteobacteria bacterium | reverse complement strand
GTCAGCACCGCGCCGGGCGATGCGTCGGCACCCGCGGTGGGCGGTGATGCGCCGACCGGAAGCGGCATCTCGGGCGGAGCGGGCGGACCGGCGTAAAAAAAGCAAAGCAAAGCATATCAAGCGCAGACCATCGCTGAACACCTCCTCCACGGGGCAGCGACGTCTGCAGCGCCGCACTCCCGCGCGGGTCTGGCAGCTCCAATCGGGCTGCAGCTCTCGGCCGGCCGCGAGTCTCCGCTCCTCTCTCCTCCTCTTCAAGACACGTATTTAAAGGGTGCGCTGGCAGCGAGGCTCCACCCCCCCTCGCGCTCGCTGCTATCTTGTCTAATCGTCTGTTCGAACCATTCACGGCAAGGGGCGCCGCCGCGCATCATGGCGGTGTTCCGCCGGAAGGACGGCGAGTGGAAGATGATCGCCTACGCGGAAGCCCCTCAGGCGCCGCTGACCATGATCCGCAAGGCGCTCAAGACGTCCAAGTCCCTCGACCCGGCCCAGCAGAAGGAACTGCTACGCACGGTGCAGACGCTGCTGCAGGACGCGGTGCCCGAGGACTTCGACGAGTGGCTGGAGAAACAGCAGCCTCTGAAGGCGAAGCCGTAGGAGCGGCGACCGCCGCGACCCGGACTTGGTGAAGGGGTCGCGGCTGAAGCCGCTCCTACCGGCACTATGGCCCACCAGTACCCCTCCGCGACCCGCGCCTGGTACCTCGTCGTACTGCTGACGATTGCCTACGTTTTCTCATTCGTAGACAAGTACATACCCGCTCTTCTTGTCGAGCCCCTGAAGCAGGACCTGGGCATTTCCGACACCCAGATGGGCCTGCTGCTCGGCCCCGCCTTCGCGGTGCTCTACGCCACCCTCGGGCTGCCCCTCGGCTGGCTGGCGGACCGCACACGGCGCACGACGCTGGCCGCGGCGGGCGTCGCCCTCTGGTCCATCGCGACCGCCTTCTCCGGCCTTGCCAGGAGCTTCGGTCAACTGCTCCTGGCGCGGGTCGGCGTGGGCATCGGCGATGCGACGCTGGCGCCCTCCGCACTCTCGCTGATCTCGGACAGCTTCCCGCCCGAGAGGCGCGGACGGCCCGTGGCGCTGTACGTCGGCGCGCAATCGTTCGGCGCCGGGCTGGCCATGCTGGGCGGTGCGGCCGTGCTGGGGTGGGCAACCAGCCAGGCCGAGATCCGGCTACCGCTGGTGGGCCTGCTGCAACCCTGGCAGTTCACCTTCATCGCCGTGGGCATCCCCGGCCTGCTCGTCGCGCTGCTGCTCGCCGCCGCGCGGGAGCCGACCCGCGACCCGACGACGGCCGCTGCCGTGAGCATGGGCCACACGCTGCGCTTCCTCCGGGAAAACTGGCGGCAGTTCGGCAGCCTCACGGCCGTCGTCTGCGTGATGACGATCATTGCCTACAGCCAGAACTTCTACGCCGCGCTCTACCAGCGCCACTTCGGCTGGGATATCACCCGCTACGCCACCTGGAGCGGCCTGGCCCTGATCATCCAGGGTCCGCTGGTGGTAAACCTCACGGGCTGGTGGTGCGACCGGCTCGCGGCTCGCGGCAGCCACAACGCCCCTCTGCTCATCACCATCGCAGGTACGCTGCTGCTGGTGCCGACCGGGATCGCCGCACCGCTGATGCCCACCGGTGAAACCGCTTTCGTCGTCTGGCTGTTCAACCTGGCGGGATTGTCGATGGTGTCCGCGGCGGCGCCGGTGGCACTGCTCGCGATCACCCCGGGCGAGATGCGCGGGCAGGTCTCGGCGCTCTTCTACATGGTGATCATGCTGGCGGGCCTCGTGGTCGGCCCCCTCGCCGTCGGGCTGGTCAATGACCAGTTGTTCGACGGGCAACGTCTCGACCTGGCCTGCGCACTGGTCCCCCTCGTCGTCGGCGTGCCGGGACTCCTCCTGCTCCGCTATGCGCGGCGCCACTACGCACCCGGGGCGCTGCATGGGCAGGCTGTGGCAGGCACCAACGGTTGCGATTAGGCAGGCCAGTCGCCACAGTGGTCCCATGAGCACCGACGTTCCGCCTGTCGACGACTCGCGACCGCTGTCCCGCTTCTGGCAGCCGCGGTACTGGGGCATCTGGTTCGGCGTCGGCGTGCTGTGGCTCAACTCGTGGCTCCCGTACCGCGCCCAGATGGCGGAAGGCCGGTTGCTCGGCGCGCTCGTTTATCACCTGCTCCGCAGCCGGCGCCGCGTGGCTGCCGCCAACCTGGCGCTGTGCTTCCCGGATGCGACTCCCGTCGCCCGCGCAGCAACTGCTGCGCGAGCACTTTGCGTCGCTCGGCATGACCGTGATCGAGCACGCGCTGGCCTGGTGGGCCAGCGACGCGCTCGTGCACCGGCTCGTGGACCTGCGTGGCGCGGAGAACCTGGAGCGGGCCATGGCCGGCGGCCGCGGCGTGATCCTGCTGACGGGGCATTTCGGCGCCCAGGAGTTCAGCGGGCGCGCCTTCGGGCTGTCGTGCCCGACCACCGCCGGCTTCTACCGGCCAAGCCGCAATCCGCTGGTCGATGAACTCTTCAAGCGCGTGCGGAAGAGATCGGCGCCGATCCTGATTCCGAAGGATGCCCTGCGCCGCGTGGTGCGCGCGCTCCGGCGCGGGATGCCGGTGTGGTACGCGCCCGACCAGAGCCATCGGCGGGCGCAGAGCGCCCTGATCCCGTTCTTCGGTGAGCCGGCGATGACCAGCACCGGACTGAGCGAACTGGTGCGCCTGGGCAATGCCGTCGTCGTCCCGCTATTCCCCACCCGCCTGCCGGACGGGCGCGGTTACCGACTCGACATCCTGCCCGCCCTGGAGGATTTTCCCGGCGCGAGCCCCGAGGACGGATGCCCGGCGCGTCAACGCGATCCTCGAGGCGCACATCCGCAAGGTGCCGGAGCAGTACTACTGGCTGCACCGCCGGTTCAAGGGACGTCCGGAGGGCTATCGCGGATCCGTATCCGGGTTGAGCCGGGTATCCGCCGGTATCGCGGCTGAAGCCGCTCCTACGGGAGGTCGGCCTAGCGTGCCGTGGCCAGGGCCTCGGCCTGCTGCTCCGGCGTCAGCTTCTCGGCACAGCAGTCCGCCGTCTCGACGATGTGGGCGGGCACGGCGGTCACCGGCTTCAGGTCCCGGAGCACGAAGCGTTCCACCGGCTTGCCCCCGAGCACGTGCTGCTCGATGAACTCCGGCACGTTCTCCGCCTTGAGGCCGCTGTACCAGACGCCGTCCGGGTGCACGACGAAGACCGGGCCCGCGGTGCCCGGCTGCCGGCACTGCATGATGTTGATCTTCACGCTCGCCATGAGCCGGCGCTTCGCCAGTTCCTGGCGAAGCGCGCCCGAGAGCGCGGCATTGCCATTGGCCTCGCAGCCGCAGAAGTCCTTGCCGTCGGTGCACAGGAAGATGTGGAAGCGGAGCTTGTCCAGCACCCGGGGCGGGGAATCCTCCCAGGCCTGGGCGACGCAATGCTCGTGTTCGTTGGCTCATGACGGTCGCTCCTGGACGCGGCGGGCTGGCGGGCCGGGGGCGCCTGCACGCCCTTGCCCGTCGGCGGGTTCACGCGTGCGATGGATCAGCTCCTTCACGGGCTTGCCGCCGATGATGTGCTGCTCCAGCACCTTCTCGGCATCGGCCATCTCCCGGATGCGGTACCAGATGCCGTCGGGATAGATCATCACCACGCAGCCGTAGGCGTGCTGGGCTATGCAGGCATTCGGGCTCACGACGACGTCGCTGATGCCGGCGGCCTGCAGCCGCTGCTGGTACATCTCGTAGATGCCGCCGCCCATGGTCAGCCCGCAGTGCAGGCCCCGGTGGCCGTCGGCGTGCTCCTCGGCCGGCGCGCTGAGGAGCTTCGCCCGGTCCTCCGGGCTCATGGCCGCGACCTGGGCCGCCTTCTTGGCAATGGTCTTGGTCCAGTGATCCCCGTACTCGGTCGTGCAGACAAACACGTGTCGCATGGCAGTGCCCTCGGCCTCTGGCCCGGTAAATCTGAGCCGGATGGTAAACGATCGGCGCTAGAATGCTGCCCCCATGAATGATCGCGGCAACTTTTGCAGTGCCTGCGGGCAACCCGCCGCCACGGTCGTCCCGGAGGGGGACAACCGGCCCCGGTCCGTCTGTACCGCCTGCGGCACCGTCCACTATGTAAACCCGAAGCTGGTGGTGGGCTCGGTTCCGGAATACGCGGGGCAGATCCTGCTCTGCCGGCGGGCCATCGAGCCCCGGAAGGGCTTCTGGACCGTCCCGGCGGGATTCATGGAGCTCGGGGAAACCCTGGGCGAGGCCGCCCTGCGGGAAACCTGGGAAGAGGCCCTGGCCCGCGTCGAACTGGGCAGCCTGTTCTCGGTGGTGGACGTGGTCCATGCCGGCCAGGTCCACGTGTTCTTCCGGGCCCGCCTGCTACAGCCCGAGTTCGGCGCCGGGGAAGAAACCCTGGAGACCCGCCTGTTCCACCCGGAAGAGATTCCCTGGGAGGATCTGGCCTTTCCGAGCATCCGGATTGCCCTGGAGCAGTACCTGGAAAACGGCCGGTCCGGAAACGCCGAGGTGCGACTCCAAGCCGCACCTCGCGTGCGGCTTGGCGCCGCGCCCCGAGCCTAGTCAGAAGGGCCTGAAATCACTACAGTAGCGACCCCTGCAGGAGCCTTCCGACCATGACTTTCGTCGTTACCGAGAATTGCATCAAGTGCAAGTACATGGACTGCGTGGAGGTGTGTCCGGTGGACTGCTTCCACGAGGGGCCGAACATGCTCGTCATCGATCCCGACGAGTGCATCGATTGCACGCTGTGCGAACCCGAATGCCCCGTGGAAGCCATCTTCTCCGAGGACGAGGTCCCGGCGAACCAGAAGGACTTCACAAGCTCAATGCCGAACTGGCCAAGGGCTGGCCCGTGATCACCGAGGCGGGCACGCCGCCGACTGACGCGGACGAGTGGGCGAAGATCAAGGAAAAGCGCCAGCTGCTGGAGCGGTAGGAGCGCCTTCAGGCGCGACCGGCTTTTGCCCGTCAGGCGCGTCTCAGCGCCAGAGGGAAAAGCCGGTCGCGCCTGAAGGCGCTCCTACGGGTCAGTTCTTGGCGACTTTGGTTTCGGCGATGTACTTCGACAGCTCGACCGGGTCGAGATAACCGCCGATCAGCTCGCCTGATTCCAGGACGATGGCCGGCGTGCCCTGCAGGCCGAAGTCCCGGCCCACGTTGTAGTGCTCGGCCACCGGGTTCGGCTGACAGGCCTTGTCTGTCAGTTTCTCGCCCTGCTTTGCCCGCGTCAACGCGGAGCGGCGGTCCTTGGCGCAGGCCACCTGCTCGGCCGTGGTCCAGCTCTCGGTGCCCGGGCCGCTGCGCGGGAAAAACATGTAGCGGACCTTGATGCCCTTCGCGTTGTAGTCCGCGATCTGCTTGTGCAGCTTGCGGCAATAGCCGCAGTCGACGTCGGTGAAGACGGTGATGGTGCTGGTCGGATTCGCCGGCGAGAACACGACCATGCCGCTCTCGCTCACGCCGGCGAGCACGTCCCGCCGCACGCCTTCGCGGCGGCTCTCCGTGAGGTTCTGGTCGGTGGCGAGATCGATGATCTCGCCCTGGACCAGGAATTTGCCGTCGGCGGAGACGTAGGCGATCTTCGACCCGATCCGGACCTCGTAGAGGCCCTGGACCGGTGACGGCGCGATCTGCTCGGGACGGATCTCGGGGAACTTGGCCGCTATGGCGGCGCGGGCGTCCGTGGCGACGGCCGGCTGGGTTGGCGCAGGCTGCGCCACCAGAAGGCCAGCCGGGAGCGTCAGCAGCAGGCTCGAGCCGAGCGCGAGAAGGCGGTTTCGGAGGAACATGATCAGCACCTTGGTGGTCGGGCCAGGACGGTTTGCCCGTTGGACCGGCGATCGGAACCGAGGTTCAGTCCCCGCCACGAGCGGCCGCGATATTAGCACGCGGCTCAAGGCGATCCGGAGCGGGACGGCGGGCGATCAGCCGCGCGGGTGGTGCTGGGCGTGCATTTCCTTCATGCGCTCCCGGGCCACGTGGGTGTAGATCTGCGTGGTCGAGAGATCGCTGTGGCCCAGCAACATCTGCACCACGCGCAGGTCGGCGCCGTTGTTCAGGAGGTGCGTGGCGAAGGCGTGGCGCAGGGTGTGGGGCGAGAGCTTGCCGTTGATGTCGGCCTTCTTCGCGTAGCGCTTGATGATGTGCCAGAACGCCTGCCGGGTCATCCGGTCGCCACGGCGCGTGGGGAACAGGTACTCGCTCTGCCGCTCCAGCAGGATCTCGACGCGCGGGCCGGTCATGAACTCCCGGACCCAGCGCTGGGACTCCTCGCCGAGCGGAATCAGCCGCTCCCGGTCGCCCTTGCCACGGATGCGCAGCACGCCCTGGTTCAGGTTGACCTGGTTCTGCTTCAGGTTGATGAGCTCGGAGACCCGCAGGCCCGTGGCATACAGGACCTCGAGCATGGCCCGGTCCCGGTGCCCGAGGGGATCCGTGATTTCGGGAGCCGCCAGCAGCGACTCGACCTCGACTTCCGTGAGAGACTTCGGCAGCGAGCGGCCGATCTTCGGCATCTCGATCTTGACGGTCGGATCTTCCTGGATCACGCCTTCGCGAAGCAGGAAGCGGTAGAAGCGCCGGAAGCTGGAAAGCTGCCGGGCCGTGGAACGGGGCTTGGCACCCTCCTTCGCGCGGTTGGCGATGAAAGCGAGCAGATCGGCGCGCGTGGCGTACATGAGGCTGGTGTCACGCTGCGCAAGCCAGCGCTGCAGGGCCAGCAGGTCCGCCCGATACGCACCGAGCGTATTGGTCGACAGGCCCCGCTCCATCCAGATGGCATCGAGAAATTTGTCGATGATTCCCTCCGACGCTGTCGGGGGTGAACTGCTCGTGACGCGATTGACTGACGCTGGTGCCATTACTACTTCAGTTCAGTGCCTTTGACGAGAGGCGAGTATGGGTGCGGCAGCTTCTTGCCGGCGTGACCACACTCACAAATTATGATGAATTACATAAACTTACGATTTAACTAAACGACCGGATGCAGTCCATGTTCAGCCGTCTCTGGCACGGCCTGTTTGGGGTTTACGCCACGACCGTGTTCGTGGTCATGGTCCTGCTGACAGTGGCCCTGGTGGCCGTGGCACCGGGTTTGACTGCCCGTCGCCGTATCGTCCGCCGCGGTGCCGCGAGCGTATTTCGTCTCACCGGAACGCCGTTGCTGGTTCGCGGATTGAGTCACATCCCGGATGAACCCTGCATTATCGTCGCCAACCACGCGAGCTACCTGGACGGCCCGATCCTGACGGCCGCACTGCCGCCGCGCTTCGGCTTCGTGATCAAGCGTGAAATGACCCGCGTCCCACTGGCCCACTTCCTCCTTAGACGAATTGGGTCCGAATTCGTGGAACGCAAGGACACGCACAGGAGTGCTGCGGACGCACGGCGAATCCTGCAAAAAGCCCGCGCCCAGGAATCACTGGCGTTTTTCCCCGAAGGCACGTTCGCCCCGGAGCCCGGCCTGCGGCGCTTTCATAACGGCGCCTTTGCTGCGGCGGTCCGGGGCCAGGTCCCGGTGATCCCCGTGGTGATCCGCGGCAGCCGCAGCATGTTGCCCGCCTCCCGGGCGCTGCCGCGGCCGGGAGCCGCTCGAGGTCATCGTGAAGCCGGCGCTGGTGCCATCGGCGACCGTCCCAGTGGCCACCCTCCTGGACGAAGCGCGGCGCAGCATCCTGGCGGACCTGGACGAACCCGACCTGGCCCCGCACGCCTGACGTCAACCATGCCCTCTGGGCGCTCCCGGCGTGCCGCGGTGCGGGGGCCGCTTGGCGGGGGGCATTTTGCACTGCATAATCCGGCCCACTTTTTGCGAAGGCCTCTGTGGGGAGTGCGCCCTTGTCCAGTGAATCCGTAGTGATCGTCGCCGCACGCCGAACGGCGATCGGCGCTTTTCAGGGGGCACTGGCCACAGTCCCGGCTCCCGAACTCTTTGCCGCCGCCGCCCGGGCCTGCCTGGCCGACACGGGCATCCCCCCCGCTGACATCAGTGAAGCTCTCGTCGGGTCGGTCCTCCAGGCGGGGCTGGGGCAGGCGCCCGCCCGGCAGGCCAGCCTGGCTGCCGGCCTGCCGGTCTCCGTGCCGACCACCACGATCAACAAGGTCTGCGGGTCCGGCATGAAGGCCGTGCACCTGGGCACGGACCTGATCAGGACGGGCGGTGCCGCGCTCGTCCTCGCCGGGGGCATGGAGTCCATGAGCAACGCCCCCTACCTGCTGCCCAAGGCCCGGGCCGGCTACCGCATGGGCCACCAGGAGGTCCTGGACCACATGTTCTACGACGGCCTGCAGAATCCCTACGACGGCCAGATGATGGGGTACTTCGCCGAGGCCACCGCGAAGCGCTACGGCTTCTCGCGCGCCGAACAGGACGCCTTTGCCATCGAGTCGGTGCACCGGGCCCTGGCCGCCGCAGCCGCCGGCAATTTCAGCGCTGAAATCGCGCCCGTGGCCGTCAAGACCAGGGCTGGCGAGACGCTCGTGTCAGCCGACGAGGAACCGGGCCGGTGCGACATCCAGCGGATTCCGACCATGCGTCCGGCGTTCGCCAAGGACGGCACGGTGACGGCCGCCACCTCCTCGTCCATCTCCGACGGCGCAGCCGCCATCCTCCTGATGACCGCCGGTGAAGCGGCCCGCCGCGGGCTCAAGCCCCTCGCGCGCATCGTCGCCCAGGCCAGCCACGCCCAGGAACCGGAATGGTTCACCACCGCGCCGGCACCGGCCATGCAGAAACTGCTCGCTGCCAGCCGCTGGCAGGTGTCCGACGTGGACCTCTTCGAGGTAAACGAGGCTTTCGCCTGCGTGACCATGGGGGCGATGAAGGATCTCGGCATCCCCCGGGACAAGGTCAACGTCAACGGCGGCGCCTGCGCCCTCGGCCACCCGATCGGGTCCACCGGCACCCGCCTGCTGGTGACGCTGATCCACGCGCTCCGGCAACGCGGGGTGCGGCGGGGCGTCGCCACGGCCTGCATCGGCGGCGGCGAGGCGATCGCGACGGCCGTCGAACTGCTGTAGGAGCGGCTTCAGCCGCGACCTGAGATTCCCCGTCAGGCGCGTCTCAGCGCCAGAGGGGGAATCTCAGGTCGCGGCTGAAGCCGCTC